>NZ_KV878783.1:1944694-3144694 GCF_001890765.1 Spirulina major PCC 6313
CAAGGTTTAGAGGAGGAAGGCTAACCGGTTGGCAACATCGCTAGTGCTTAGTCAAAGAGATAGTGCCGAGTGAGAAGAGTAAGATGAAGTCAGTTTCTCAACCAAGGCTGACATGGTCAAAAATACGTTGTGCGCTTAAGCGACGAAGAACGACAAAACCTCCAGGAAATTGTCACCACGGGGAAACGAGCTGCGGCTCTGATCAATCATGCCCGAATTCTCCTCAAAGCCGATTGCCAGCAATCCCCCGGTTGGCGAGATCAGGATATAAAAGAAGCCCTTGATATTAGCCTTAGAACCATTGAGCGAGTGCGGAAACGATTTGTCGAAGAGGGGCTAGAGGCAGCCTTAAGCCCTCGTCCCCATCCCCGTCGCCCCCGAAAGTTGGATGGCACAACGGAGGCACACTTAGTGGCGTTGTGCTGTAGTGAACCGCCCGCAGGTCAGGGGCGATGGACGTTACGTTTATTAGCACAGCAGATGGTGGAGTTGGACTATGTCGATGACATCAGCCATGAAAGCGTGCGGCAACTGCTAAAAAAAACGGTAGTGCGTCAAAATGATGTGGGTTTGGTAAAGTAGAGGAATCGTTACCACTGCACTAAAACTATGGAATGTCGGCTCTGCGGTCATCCCAAAACCCACAAACACGGCAAAATGCCCAATGGTCATCAACGCTACTTCTGCCCTCACTGCCAGCAAACCTTTGCCGAGAGTTTTGACACCCTCTACTACTATCGCCATGTTACTCCGGAGCAGATTGAGCAAGTACTTCAAGCCCACAGTGAAGGCACTAGCTTGCGAGGAGTCAGCCGCATCAGCGGATTAGCCTATAACACCGTGGTCAGTATTATTCGTGCCGCCAGTGCTAAAGCTTTGCTGGTTCATAACGACCAAGTGCAGGGCGTGGAAACGGAGGACGTGAGTGCTGATGAGATGTGGTCATTCGTGAAAAAAAACAAACAATGCTTGCCCGAAGAAGTTGAAGTAGGCGATTGCTGGATTGCGATGAGTTTGGCAGATTCGAGCGGGTTAATCTTGACAGCACGAGTGGGGAAACACACCGATGAACTGATTGAAGAACTGGTGGTGAGCACGGAGGGAAAGACCCATTGCCAGCAATGGAATAGTGACAACTGGGGAGGATATGAGCGGGTACTGCCGCTGGAAATTGAGCACTACATTGGCAAAGACCAAACGCAACGGTTGGAGCGTACCAATGGAATTATCAGGCAGCAGACGGGTAGGTGGCATCGACGACAGAACCTGGTTGACTGACAAAAGATTGTGCCCAAACCTCAAAAACCCTCACTATGCCTGGATTTCAGCGTTTTATAATCGGAGCCCCCTTATCGTGAACCATCTTGGCACTGGATTGGAATTGGCAGAAGCCTTGCCAGTACTCAGTTATGGCTCTCTACAGAGGTGATCGCTGAGATGCCTATGGGACAAGAGTTTTCAAAGTTTTGTCAGTCAATCAGCGACAGAACAAGTTTGGCAAACTGTGGCAGCAGACAAAGGTGACGGTGCGTTTAGTGGTGAGTTATTTCAACTGGATCTGGCAGCACAGTCGCTACAAGAGCACGGCGGCACAACGAGCAGGATTGACTGACCATCGCTGGAGTTGGCAGGATATCCTCTCCTTCCCCACAATAATCTAATGCACTACCAAAAAAACGAACTCCAACCCTGGCGACAAAGCTGTTGGGTAATTCCACCGAGCCAAAGCGCAGAGTTTGTCTGGCATATGGAGGCAGTCTTGACGGTCTATCAGACGGATTACACCCCAAACATGCCTGTGATTTGCATTGATGAAGCGAGCAAACAGTTAGTCAAAGAAACCCGCCTACCCATTCCGGCTCAACCGGGGCAGCCCGAACGGGTGGATTATGAATATGAGCGCAACGGGACAGCTAACCTGTTTATGGTCTGTGAACCGATGATTGGGTGGCGGCGCGTGACGGTCACAGAGCGTCGCACCGCAGTAGATTATGCCCACTTGCTCAAAACGTTAGTGGATATCGATTACGCCCAAGCCCAAAAAATCATTGTCATTCAGGATAATCTCAATACTCATTCCCCGGCCTCACTCTACAAAGCCTTTGAACCGGCAGAAGCACAACGCATCTTGAGTCGATTGGAATTCTGCCATACCCCCAAACATGGCAGTTGGCTGAATATGGCCGAGATTGAACTGAGTGTTTTGAGTCGTCAGTGCTTAAGTCGCCGGATTCCTGATCAGGAGACACTCAAGCGTGAAGTGGATGCCTGGCAAGACGAGCGCAATCATCAGGAAACATGGATTGATTGGCGATTTACAACGGCTGATGCCAGGCTAAAATTACAACATCTCTATCCGTCAATTGATTGTTGACTGGACACTAGTTGTGATCAAGAAAGCAGCCGCCATTGGGTCAAAGCTCCGAGCCTATCTCTGGCCGTGGCGTGGCATTATTGTCGCAGCCCCTAGCGTTACGGCTGTGGTGCTTTGCTTACGATGGGCGGGATTATTGCAGTTTTTAGAATTGGCTTGGTTTGATCAATTTGTGCGCTGGCAGCCGGTGCTGCCACCGGATCAACGGGTGGTGATTGTGGGCATTTCTCAAACGGATCTCGATACCCTCGCCCAACCCTTTCCCACCGATACCACCCTCGCCCGCTTAATTCGCCAAATCCGCGCCCATGATCCCGCTGCGATCGGTTTGGATATTGTGCGATCGCTCCCCCTCGAACCCGGCTATGACGAACTGGTGCAGGTGTATCGCAGCACCCCCAACCTGATCGGGATTCGTAAGGCGGTGCGGGATGGGGAAGATGCCCCGATCGCGCCGCCGCCGGTGTTGGCTGAGTTGGGGCAAGTGGCGGCTAGTGATGTGCCGGTGGATGCGGATGGGACGGCTCGCCGGGGTTTGCTGTACTTGACAGCCCACGATGGCACGATTGTGGATGGGTTGGGGATGAAACTGGCGAGTTTGTACCTCAAACGCCGGGGAATCACGGAAGGGGAAACCCCAGCCCCGCAGTATTACATCAAGTTTCAAGAGACGGTGCTCCCGGCTTTAGGACCCTACAGTGGCGGCTATACTCACCTCGATCATAGGGGCTATCAGGTGTTGATTCGCTATCATCCCCACAAGCGCGATCGCCTGCCGTTTCCGCTGGTGTCGATGGTGGATGTGCTAGAGGGACGGATTGAGCCGGAGGCATTTCGCGATCGCATCGTCCTGATTGGCTACACTGCCCACAGCCATCGCGACCTCACCCAAACCCCCTACAGTAGAACCCTCCTCGAAAAAATCGACAGTGTGCCGGGGGTGCTGGTGCATGCCCATCTTGCCAGTCAGATTGTTGCGGCGGCCTTGGGGGAACGCGCTCCCCTGCGGAGTTGGCCCGAATGGCTGGAATTTCTCTGGTTGGCGGCTTGGACGACCCTGGCGACGGTGATCAGTTGGCAAGGACGCTATCCCCAGACGGAGAAGCGCCTTTCGTGGCGATCGATCGGGTTGCTGTTGGGGGCGATCGCTGCCTTAGCCCTTGGGAGCTATGGCGCGTTTTTGGCGGGGTGGTGGTTGCCCCTTGTGCCGCCACTGTTGGGCATTGCCGGGGCCGCCTTGGGGATTATGGGGTATCTCGCCTATCGCACCGCTAGTCTGCGCTCGATTTTTAGCCGCTATGTCAGTGATGAAATTGTCGCGACGCTGCTTGAAACCCCGGCCGGTTTGAATTTGGGTGGCCAGCGTCAAGAGGTGTCGATCTTAATGTCGGATCTGCGGGGGTTTTCTAATATTTCTGAACGGTTTTCCCCGGAACAGGTGGTGGCTCTCCTCAACATTTACCTTGAGGAGATGACCGATGTGATTAACCAGTACGGTGGCACGATTAATGAATTCATCGGGGATGCGATTTTAGTCCTGTTTGGCGCACCAACATCACGACCCAATGATGCGGAGCGGGCGGTGGCCTGTGCGATCGCGATGCAGTTGGCCATGCCCCGCGTTAATCAACGCCTCCAAGCCGCCGAGCTACCCACGATCCAAATGGGAATTGGGATTAATACCGGGTCGGTGGTGGTGGGGAATATTGGCTCGGCAAAATATGCCAAATGGACTGTGGTGGGCAGCCAGATTAACCTTGCATCGCGGATTGAGTCCTATACCGTTGGGGATCAGGTGCTCATTTCTTGGTCAACCCTCACCGCTGTCATTCCTCCTTTAACCGTGTGCCAACAGCGGGAAGTGCACCCCAAGGGCTTTGATACCGCCGTCACGCTCTATGACGTGACGGGCATCGGTGCGCCCTATGATTTAGCCCTGCCTCAGAAACGGGAGCCGTTGGTGTTGTTGCGATCGCCGATTCCGGTGCAATGCACCATGATTCAAGACAAAGATATTAGTGACCATCAATTCAGGGCGGAAATTGTCCGCATCAGCACCAACGCCGCCCAACTCCAAACGGAATTTGTCCCGGAGTTACTCTGCTCGCTCCAGTTGGCCTTCGCGTCACCCCTCACGCCCCTCTATGCAAAAGTCACGGTTCTCGACGCTCCCACCCAAACCATCCAAGTGCAATTCACCGTTGTGCCCCCCCGTGTGGAAAAATTTATCCAAGCGGCGATTCATCATAGCCAGTCGAGGGCGTGAGGCGATCGCCCCCTTCCTTTCGCAATCAAGACCTTGAATCTACCCACTTGGATCACTGTTTCTCGCCTCGCTGGTGTGCCGTTTCTGCTCTACTGGCTCTATATTCCCACGGCCTCCCATCGCTGGTGGGCGGTGGGGGTGTTTCTCCTCGCCGCTGGTACAGATTGGCTCGATGGCTATCTCGCCCGTCGCCTCAACCAAGTGACAGATTTGGGGAAATTTCTTGATCCCCTGGTGGATAAGCTCTTGGTGTTGGCTCCCCTGTTGAGTTTGGTGGCAATGGGGTTGATTCCAGCCTGGGGAGTGTTTTTGATTTTGGGGCGAGAATTAGCGATCGCCGGTTGGCGCGTCAATCAAACCCAAATTTCCGGGGCGAATCTTTGGGGCAAGGCGAAAACCGTGGTGCAGATTATCGCGATCGCCCTGCTGATCGCCCCCTTACCCGCCCCCTGGCCCATCATTGCCCAACTCATTTTTTGGATCGCCGTTCTCCTCACCCTGATCTCTGGCGCGATCTATCTCTGGCCGCGTCCTAGCACCGACCCTTCCCCCTAAGCTCGATGCGCTCCTCAATCAATCCTCAGGGATTGCGATCGCTCTTGTTCACCCTTCGACAGTAACCCCTCATCACGTTCACTAAACGAGGCGAACTTGGGTTTGAGGATGGGTGAGGTGGCTCACGTCGCTGCCGTCGTGAATTAACTGCCATGGGGAATCCTGTCGCTCCAACTGCACTAAACAACAAAGAGAGGCGTGAATCTTGGGGCGATCGCTCAATAACCCCCAGGACGCACCCACCACCGATGCACCATGGCCCACCAGGAGCAGATTTTCCGTCGGGAACCGTGCCACGATGCGCCGCGCCGCTTCGCCTGCCCGTTCGATGAGTTGGTCTTGGGTTTCGGGAAAGGTAGGGAGGAGACAGGGGGGATAGGTGGGGTCAATTTCGGAGAATTGGGCGGTTAACTCGTCCATGGTGCGGGTTTCGGGCATGGCGGTCATCCATTCCGAATTGAGCCATTCGCTTAGGCCGGGTTCGATGTAGAGGGGTAAGTTAATCACCTGGGCGATTTCGTGGGCGGTTTGGATGGCGCGGAAGAAGGGTGAAACGAGAATGCGATCGATGGGTTCTGATCGCAGTCGTTGGGCGAGTTCTTGGGCTTGGACGATGCCATCGCCGGAAAGGTGTGGGTCGTAGCGGCGTTCAGCGGTGAGAAACCAGTCCGGATTGACGAAATCAATCCGATTTCCGTGACGGGCAATCCAAACAGTTTGGGGCATGGGTTGAGGGTGCGATCGCGTTTTCGTCCTTACTGTATCGAACTTTTCCCATGGATGCCCTGGAGTGCGAGCGTCCCGCTCGCTACTTTAACCCTAGATTAGCTCGCTACTTTAACCCTAGATTAGCTCGCTGTCGTGCTGTGATGATCCTGCCTCACGATGCGACGAAATCATGGCGGGGCTTGAAGGTTTCAATCTCGCGGATCTGGGCGTAGAGGGCTTCCTCTTCCGGGGAGACGTTGGGGGGAATCAGGATTTGGATTTCGACGATTTGATCGCCCCGTTTGTCGCTGTCTTCGAGGGGGAAACCTTTATTGGCCAGGCGCAATTTTTGACCCGATCGCACCCCCTTTGGCACATTCATTTTCACCAACCCATCGAGGGTCGGTACTTCCACCAATCCCCCTAAAATTGCCTCACTGGGCGTTACGGGTACGGTACAGAGCACATCGCGATCGCGCAGGGAAAAGCGATCGTGGGGATCGACGGTGATTTTGAGATATAAATTGCCGCCGTTGATGCCCTGGTTGCGGAGGCGGATTTTTTGGCCGTCAATCATTCCGGCGGGCATATCCACCTCCAGCGATCGCCCATCATCGAGGCGAATCCGTTCCCGCCCCCCGGTAAACGCCTTTTCTAAGGGAATGGAGAGATTTGCCTCCACATCGCGGGGACGTTGGCGGGGTTCGGGGCGGGGTTCCGGACGAGGTTCCGGGCGGCGGGTTTGGGTACGAGGTGCGCTGGTGGGGGGGCGTTCCGGGCGGGGTTGCCCGGCGGGGCGTTCGGTTTTGGTGCGTCGCTGGCGGTAGGCTTCGGGGGTATTTGCATCCATGCGAGCGCTGCTGGTGTTGCGCTCTTGGGTGAGGAGGTCTTCAACAAAGCGGTTAAAATCCGTGTAGGCGTTGGGGTCTTGGCCATTACTTGCGCCCCGGCTGGGTTTGCGCTTCGTGCCGGTTTGGACAAAACGGGTGAACTGGTCGTATTGCGATCGCCGTCCCCCATCGGACAGCACCTCGTAGGCTTCGTTAATGTCCTTAAACTTATCCTCGGCGACCTTATCCCCTGGATTCATATCCGGGTGATAACGCCGCGCCAACCGCCGAAATGCCCGCTTAATGTCCTCCGGTGTCGCCTGGGTTTCAATTTCCAGAATCTCGTAGTAGTTGCGAAAGTTCTGCATTTTTGTCATTCAATTCCTCTCTCCGCGTGGTGTGCCCCCGACTTAGAACCAGTCATCATCATCATCCCAATCATCGTAGCTGGGCCGAGACCGAGCGCGATCGCTCGGTGGGCGGCTATTGCTGGGGCGGTTCCAGTCGCGCCCGTCGGTGCTGCGTCGATCCGGCGGGCGACGGGAGCCACGGGGATCATCGTAGGGTGGTGGGGCCGAACGCGGCGGCGGTGGAGCGGGGGCATCGTAGGGCGATCGCGCTCCCCGACGCGGCGGCGGCGCACCGTAGGGATCATCAAAATCGTAGGGATTCGTATCGTAGGGATTATTCGGCGCACCGTAGGGCGGCGCGTAGGGAGCCGGGCGATAGGGATCGCGATAGGGATCGCGGGCTTTCTTATCGCCGGAAAACGTGCGCTTCACCGAGCCAAAAAAACCATCATCCTCTTCATCTTCGTACTGCATCCGCACTTCCCGATTCAACTCATAGAGCGCGTCTTGAAGATCGGCATAGGTGCGATCGATCGCCCGTTCATCATCCTTCGCTAACGCCGCTTCAAGATCCTGAATCAAGGCATCAATCTGACGGCGATAATAACTCGCGAACTGCGTGCCGAAATCGAGGACAATTTCCCGCAAACGGCGTTGAGATTGATCCACCAAGGCCTTAGCCCGGTTGCGTTTTTCCACCCGTTCGCGGCGTTCCCGGTCTTGCTGGGCAAACTGTTCGGCCTCTTGCAACATCCGATCCACTTCCCCTTGATTCAGGGTAGAGGCTTCCTGCACCACAATACTTTGCTCGCGGCCCGTGGTTTTATCCATGGCCGTCACCTGCAAAATTCCGTTGGCATCAATATCAAACGCCACCTGAATTTGCGGCACACCACGCGGCGCGGGAGGAATCCCCGCCAGCTTAAACCGACCGAGGGATTTATTATCCTGGGACATTTCCCGCTCCCCTTGGAGGATGTGGACTTCTACCACGGTTTGATTGTTTTCCCCCGTGGAGAAAATTTCCGATCGCCGCACCGGAATCGTTGTATTGCGCGGGATTAACTTTTTCATCGCGCCACTAATGCTTTCCAAACCCAAGGACAGGGGTGTGACATCAAGCAGCAGCACATCTTTCACCACGCCGGAGAGAATCCCCGCCTGCACCGCTGCCCCCACGGCTACCACTTCATCGGGGTTGACGTTTTGGTTGGGTTCGCGATCGATCAACATCCGCACCAGGTCTTGCACCATCGGCATCCGCGTCGAACCGCCCACTAAAACGATTTCGTCAATTTGGCGCGGACTCAGGCCCGCATCTTTAATCGCCCGTTTAATCGGTCGCCGAATCCGGCTGAGGAGATCGCCGCAGAGTTCTTCAAAGTCGGCGCGATTCAGAGTCGTTTCGATATGTTTCGGGCCGTCATCGGTGGCGGTGATGAAGGGGAGGTTAATTTCGGTGCTGGCCACGCCGGAGAGTTCGATTTTGGCTTTTTCAGCGGCTTCGGTGAGGCGTTGGAAGGCTTGGCGATCGCTCTTGCGCAGATCAATCCCCTCCTGCTCTAAAAACCGTTCAGCCAACCAATCCACAATCCGCCGATCAAAATCATTCCCCCCCAGTTGCGTATCGCCACTGGTGGCCCGCACCTCAAACACCCCATCCCCCACTTCAAGGATCGACACATCAAAGGTGCCGCCCCCCAAGTCAAACACCATAATCGTCTGATTATCCTGACGATCTAACCCATAGGCCAACGATGCCGCCGTGGGTTCATTAATAATCCGCAGCACATCGAGGCCGGCAATTTTGCCCGCGTCGCGGGTGGCTTGGCGTTGGGAATCGTTAAAGTAAGCCGGTACAGTGATCACCGCTCCGGTCACGGGTTCACCTAAATACCGCTCGGCATCTTCGACGAGTTTGCGCAAAATCTTCGCCGACAATTCTTCCGCCGCAAAATCCTGCCGCAGCCGGGGGCAGGGAATCCGCACATTGCCATTCTCATCGCGGCGCACGGTGTAGGCGACGCGGCGGGATTCGGTGGTGAGTTCGCCGTAGGTGCGCCCGATGAAACGTTTGAGGGCATAGAATGTGTTTTTCGGATTGAGAACCGCTTGCCGCCGGGCCATCTGCCCGACCACAAGTTCCCCGTCCTTATTAAATCCGACAACAGACGGGGTGGTACGCATCCCTTCCGCGTTGGCAATAACCAGCGGTTTACCGCCTTCCATCACTGCAACGACGGAGTTTGTGGTTCCCAAATCGATGCCGACTACTCTTCCCATGCGTTGTTTCTGAACAAATGTTAAGCCATTATGGTCTATTGTATCTTGCTACAGCTTGGGTGCTGCGTCTAGAGAGTAGGGCTGATTTGTCTGGATCAAGTCTCTCCCATGGGGCCACGGGTGGCGCAAGATTGGGATATGACAGAGGGAGTGTAAGCGATCGCTGCACTCTTGATCTCTTCTCCACCCTGAAACCATGACCAGAAAACTACATCTTGCGATTTCCACAACCAAGATTGAAGCAACCATCGAAGACTATTCCCAACGACTCGGCCAACGTCCCTGCGCTGCGATTCCGGGTGAATATGCCCTGTGGCGCACAGAGACACTGAATCTTTCTGTGCGTCAAGATGCCTCCTGTGCGCCGGGTTCGTTGCGTCATTTAGGCTGGGAAGACTCAACGGTTGACGAGTTTTCCAGTGATGTGGATGTGAATGGCATCGTTTGGGAACGATTCAGCGCCGCACAGCAGGCTGACGAAATTCATGCCCTTTGGCCAGAGGCAACCAACCCTTTCAACGCAAACATTTAAACAACTGAGCAGATGCATACTCCTGTAACGTCCTAGCCGTAGAAAGATGGCGGTGCCTGGGGTCAATGATGAGAGGAGGGCGCTTCTTCATTCCAGCAATTCTCATTTTAAAAATAATTCTTGCTGAAGCGCCTATTTTTAGGCCCTTTTAGCGATTGAAACCCGCATTCTGTCGTTCAGACTATCGGGATGGAAAGCCTCAGAAAGCCATGATTTCAGGACAAATGTTCTCAAATGAGAATTGCTGTTGCTGCGGTCTACCCCTTTCCGAATTCCCACAAAACCTCGTACAATCGTAAAGCACAACTTTTTAGACAAAAGTAATCCAGCTCCCATGATCAAAATTCGCCTCAAACGGTACGGTAAAAAGCGTGAAGTCAGCTATCGGATCGTGGCTATGGACAGCCGCACCCGTCGTGATGGTCGTCCCCTCGAAGAATTAGGCTTCTACAATCCTCGCACCGACGAAACCCGCCTTGATGTTCCGGCCATTGTCACCCGCCTCAAGCAAGGAGCACAACCGACGGAAACCGTGCGGGATTTGTTGACCAAAGCTCAAGTGTTTGAACAACTCAAAAATGCCTAATGTCTGAGTCGATCAATCTCGAACGCTCGTATCCCGACTATGGTGAGTTGGTGCGGTTTTTGATTGAACCCTTGCTCGATACCCCCGATGCGCTGCGGATTAATTGTGAATATGTTCGTGGGAATTTGGGTGTTTTGGTGCGCGTTGCCTTTGAAGAGGCGGATCATGGGCGGGTATTCGGACGCGGGGGACGCAACATCGAAGCCATCCGTACCGTCCTAGCGGCCACTGCTCAAAATGCGGGACAAACGGCTCGTCTCGAAGTTTTCGGGAAGCCACCGGAACCCGTCAGCCAGACGGATTCGCGTCCGGCGGGGCGATCGCGCCAACGCAGTAGCAACCGCTCAACGCCCAAGCCGTCCCTGCCACGTCCGTCTCGCCCTCGCCGTAATGGATAAGTTGATCCCGTGATCACGGAAACGATCGAGTTCCCTAACCCTGAGACGGCGATCGCCTTCGCGGGCATTGGTGAAGCCCATTTAAAATTGCTCTCGCGCCAGACGGGTGTAACCGCTGTGTTGCGGGGGCAAGCCTTGATGATGACGGGACAACCGAAAGCCGTGGAACGGTGTCGGCAGGTGGTGCGATCGCTGCAACCCCTCTGGGACGAAGGGCAAACCATCGGCGAGCCGGATATTTTAACCGCTTTTCATGCCGTCGATACCCAGCGCAGCGATGACTACCGCGACCTGCAAAAAAACATCCTCGCCGTCACCCGTCGCGGCGAATCGATCCGCGCCAAAACCTTCCGCCAACGCCAATACATCAACGCCATCCAATCCCACAGCGTCACCTTTTGCATCGGCCCTGCCGGAACCGGAAAAACCTTCCTGGCGGCAGTGCTGGCGGTGAAAGCCTTACTCAATGATGATTGTGAGCGGATCTTGCTCACCCGTCCCGCCGTGGAAGCCGGGGAAAAACTGGGCTTTTTACCGGGGGACTTGCAGCAAAAAGTTGATCCGTTTTTGCGCCCTCTCTACGATGCCCTCTACGAATTTATCGACCCGGAAAAAATCCCCGACTTGATGGAGCGGGGCAAAATCGAAGTGGCTCCCCTGGCCTATATGCGGGGACGCACCTTAAAAAATGCCTTTGTGATTGTGGATGAAGCCCAAAACACCACGCCAGCCCAGTTAAAAATGGTGTTGACGCGCTTAGGCTACGGGTCGCGAATGGTGGTCACGGGCGATATTACCCAAACCGATTTAGCCAATCAGCAGGATTCGGGTTTGGTGGTGGCGCAACGGATTTTAAAAGCGGTGGAGGGGATCGCATTTTGCCAACTTTCGGCGGCGGATGTGGTGCGCCATCCTTTGGTGCAGCGGATTGTGGCAGCCTACGAACAGTACGAAAAACGGTGATATCGCAGTGGTCACGTCAGTTAGGACATCTAAGATTTGTTAATCACAAGAGACTGCTGAGGGCTGAGCGGAGTCGTTCGCGTAGCGTCTCCGCAGGAGATAGCCCGGCCGGCCGCTTACCCTTCGACTCCGCTCAGGGTGCGCTGGTTGAATGTCCTAACTGTTCCGACTACTGCCATAAAACATCGATTGCGCTATTGGATCGCCATGCCTCACGATCGCTGATCCAGTTGGGTTTGGGCAAAGTCGCGCACTTGGGGGTCGTTGTCGTTGGCGGCGCGATCGCTGACAAACTCCCAGGTTTGGGGCAGGTCGTGATAATGCTCGATCATTGCTTTTAAGGCAGAGAAGCGGGGATTCACCTCATCGGGATGTTGGCGACGAAAGCGATCGGCAAAGGCGCATTTGGAAAGAATTTCATAGACGTTAAAATCCGTCGTCCAATTTTGGGCAAGTTCTTGCACCGCCAGCGATCGCACCATAGGATTCTGGGCATATTGGCTATAGGTTTTAAACCAGTTCAACACGCCGAGATCCTGCGTCCCGTAATGGGCTAATGCCCGAATCGCAATCGAGAGGACACCGGGATCGGCTTCTTGCTGAATGAACGTTTGGAGGGTTTCGAGCAAGTCTGAGCGGGTGCTGAGGTGGGGGAGGTGGGCTTGGAGGGTGAGGGCGCGATCGCGGGGGTCAGCGATCGCGCCAATTTCCGTTACAGTCAGGGGGGATAAATCAGGCATAGGACAGCAATGTTCAGGATGCACACCCAATTTTAGCGGCGAATCCTGCCAAACCTGACCAATATTCTGATCATGCGTCCCGAAACGGACTCGATCCTAAGCATTGAGGGCCTGAAGATGGGCCACGATCGCCCGCAAACCGAGGCGATAGCTCATCGCCCCAAAGCCGCTAATCTGCCCAAGCACCACCGGCGCGAGATAGGAATGGTGGCGAAAGGGTTCGCGCTGGTAAATATTACTGAGATGGACTTCCACCGTGGGAATCTGCACCCCGGCGATCGCATCACGGATCGCAACACTCGTATGCGTATAAGCTCCGGCATTAATAATCACGCCATCGATATCCCCCCAAGCATCATGAATCCGATCCACCAAGACCCCTTCATGATTGGATTGCAGGCAATCCACCGTTGCCCCCAACTCCGCCGCATCCGTGGCTAGGGCGGCGTTAATTTCGTCGAGGGTGACTGTACCATAAACTCCTGGCTCACGACGGCCCAATAGATTGAGATTGGGACCGTGCAAAACCAGGAGTTTAAACGGAGTATTCGGGTGGTGTGCCATGACTATTGCCTCAAAGAGGAACTCAGTTTGCACTGAGCACTCGAAGGACTAGCGTACATGGCGGCGTGGATTGTCCACAGGAATCGGAATGAGCTCAGGTTCGGGTTCCGGTTCCGGGCCAAAGAGAGCATCCACAATCCGGCGTGCCCAATCTTTGAGTTGTTCCAATACCTTGTCTAGATAGTCCATTGAACAAAGTGCTCCTGCAAGACCTAACTTAATTTTAACGGTAGTTTTCGGGCTTGATCGCGAGTTTTCTAAATTTGCTTTCAATTATTCCTTACATTGTAACGATTTTTAAAGTTTTTTGATCATCTTCTTAATAAAAAATGCAGGTTTTAGGGCAAAAATGCGCCGCCTCTGCGATCGTCCCCGGCCCCGGCAAACTCGCCACTGGGGAGGCGTTCCACCCCATGCACCCCCCCAAAAAACATATTTTGGGCTTGCCAATGCAGTTGATGATCGGTGTAGCGATCGCTCAACTCCAGCCCTTCGCCTAAGCCC
This sequence comes from Spirulina major PCC 6313, assembly GCF_001890765.1. Classification (NCBI taxonomy): domain Bacteria; kingdom Bacillati; phylum Cyanobacteriota; class Cyanophyceae; order Spirulinales; family Spirulinaceae; genus Spirulina; species Spirulina major. The sequence goes on from NZ_KV878783.1 coordinate 1,958,348, forward strand.
GGTTCGAGGTTCAATGTGCCGCTTTCCCAATGCAAACGCGGGCGAGCAATGGCGGTCCTGAGATCATCCCCAAAGTCCACCAAATTCGTCACGATCTGCGTGAGTACCGTGCGAATCCGGTTCGACCCCCCGGAACCAAAAACCTGGGTGGGCTGACCATCGGTGAGGATCATCGTTGGGGCCATCATCGAAGACATGCGGCGATCGCTTGCCCAAGCATGGAACCCCTGGGGGTTGAGATCCGCTTCGCCGAGCATATTGTTGACCATAATCCCCGTCCCCGGAATCATGTAGCCGGAGCCTTCGCCGTTGGAGGTAGTGGCGCTGGCAGCGTTGCCCCATTCATCCATGACGCTGATGTGGGTGGTGCTGCCCCAGCGGTTTAACCCGGCGGCGAGGGCGGCTTGATAGGGGGCGAAGTGATCCGCGCCCAGGAACTCAGCGGCGATGGTGGGGTCATGGATGCGATCGTCGTAGCCATCGGTGCGGGCTTGGTTGGTGAGTTGCATGGCGCGAATCAGGGCGCGGAGATGGGTTTCGCTGCCCCAGGGCAGGGTGTCTAAGCCTGCGGTGGCCAGGAGTTGGAGGGTAAAGGCCATTAACGCGCCGCCGGAACTGGGGGGCGGGTTGGTGAGAAGGGTTTGACCGCGATAGTTAATGCGTAAGGGTTGCCGTTTGATCACTTGGTAATGGGCGAGGTCGGCATGGGTGAGATAACCGCCGTGGGTTTGACAGTCGGCCACCAGTTGATCGGCGATCGCCCCCCGATAAAACAGATCAATCCCCTCACTCACGATCGCTGCTAAGGTGTGGGCAAACTCTCGATGCACAAGCTGTTCACCGTAGCGCACGAGGCGACCCGTAGGCGCATAGATGCGGCGGGATTCGGCCCGTTCGAGTAAAATCGGCGCGAGGACGGTATTGATGCAAAATTCTTGAAAATCACTGAGGGGTACACCATCACGGGCGTAGGCGATCGCCGGTTCAGCCACCACCCCAAAGGGCAACCGCCCCAACTCCTGTTGCACCGTCCACACCCCCGCTAAATTTCCCGGTGTGGCCATCGCCCCTAGGCCCACATGAAACGACTGCACCGCATCGCCAAAATTCACATCAACGGGGTAAAAATCCAAGTCCGCCACGGGTCGTTTTTCGCGGGGGGTTTGGGTGAAAAAGTCGTAGAGGATGGGGGGGCGATCGCCACAATGAGCCAACAAAAACCCGCCCCCCGCCGCTGAAGTGAGGGTGGGTTCTGTGACAAAGGAGGCGAGCATGGCCGCTGCGATCGCATCAAATGCATTCCCCCCCGCCTCAAACACCGTCATCGCCGCCGCTGCGGTCTGTGGATGTCCGGCTGCTACTCCGCCCCGTGTTTTTCCCATATCACTCTACAGATTGATCCTGTCAACGAAACCGCTTTTGATTGTGCCATAGGTCGCCTCCGCTAAAATACAGGCAGGATTGAGAAACCTCTCACCCCAACCCTCTCGCGCAGGCTTCTGCCTATACACCAATCGATCGCACAAGTGAACACCCTAGCTTGATCCCCCCTAACCCCCCTTAGTAAGGGGGGAAACTCGAAAAAAAGTCCCCTTAGTAAGGGGGGAAACTCAAAAAAAAGTCCCCCTTAGTAAGGGGGGAAACTCGAAAAAAAGTCCCCTTAGTAAGGGGGAAACTCGAAAAAAAGTCCCCTTAGTAAGGGGGGGAACTCAAAAAAAAGTCCCCTTAGTAAGGGGGAAACTCAAAAAAAAGTCCCCTTAGTAAGGGGGGAAACTCGAAAAAAAGTCCCCTTAGTAAGGGGGGGAACTCAAAAAAAAGTCCCCTTAGTAAGGGGGGAAACTCGAAAAAAAGTCCCCTTAGTAAGGGGGGAACTCAAAAAAAAGTCCCCCTTAGTAAGGGGGATTTAGGGGGATCAAGCCCAGGCTAAGTCAACAAGTGAAGATTATGTATCAGCAGAAGCTCCCACGGGAGAAGGGTTGGGTATGAGGGCATTCTGCCCCGTCGTATCATCTTTTCCTATGTCTACCCCCGATCCCGAACTCCGCGAAAAAATTCGCCGTCAATTCGACCATTGCCCCTATCCCAGCACGCCTATCGATCACACCTACGCGAATAATCCGGATTTTCTGTATATTCATAACCTGATCACGGCGTTTTATCGGCGCGATCGCACCGTGATCGACCCTTCCGGCATGGTGATTTTAGATGCGGGATGCGGTTCCGGCATCAAAGCCCTCGGCCTCGCCCAAGCCAATCCGAGCAGCCAGGTGATCGGTGTTGATCTGTCCCCGGAATCGGTGGAATTTGCCAAAAAGCGAATTCAGTATCATGGTATTGAAAACGTTGAATTTCAAGTGTTAGATCTTGAAGATTTACCCAGTTTGGGCCTTGAATTTGACTACATCAATTGTGATGAAGTGCTGTATCTTCTCGATGATCCGGCGGCGGGTTTGGCTGCCATGAGTCGGGTGTTAAAACCGACGGGCATTCTACGGTTTAACCTCCACAGCTTATATGGCCGTGGCATGATGTTGCGTGCCCAGGAAGTATTTCGGATTATGGGCTTGATGGAAAGTAATCCAGAAGATACTGAGGTCGATATTGTGCGAGACACTTTTGATGCTTTGCACGATAACACAATGCTGAAGCAACTGACGAATTGGCCCAAGGCAGGCGAGTCGAAAGAGTCAATTTTGGCGAATTATTTGCTGATGGGTGATCGCGGTTTTTCCATTCCGCAGGTTTTTGACTTTCTTCGCCAAACAAACCTTGAATTTATCAGCATGGTGGAATGGCGAAATTGGAATCTTCTTGATCTTTTCAACACTCCCGATGATCTCCCTGTGTTTTGGCAACTCGCCCTTCCCGAAGCTAGCCTCGAAGACCAACTCACTCTGATTGAACTTTTGCACCCCAGCAACCGCCTCATTGATCTCTGGTGCTGTCATCCTCAACCCCCCAGCACGATTCAACCTCTCGACACCTGGAGCCAATCCGATTGGCTTCGGTCTACGATCCATCTACACCCCCAACTCCAAATCCCCGCCGTCCGGACTGAGCTAGAGCGGTGTGTGGCCCAACTCCAGCCTTTTAATCTGGGGGCATTTTTACGCCATGTCGGCACGGCGGCGGTGATTGATGCTACGTTGGCCGCCGGTTTACTCATTCCCCTACTCCAGCAGCCCCAACCCTTTCAAGCCCTTACCGAACACTGGCAAACCCTCCATCCCCTCAACCCAATCACCCAAGCGCCCACAACACCAGACGAGGCGCGATCGACCCTGTACAGCGCGGCACAAGGTTTAGAGGCGGGGGGCTACCTCCTGATCACTCCTTGAAATGCAACAATCTAAAAAAATTTAGCGTCGATGATGGGTCGCGGGTTTAAACTGGGTATCTTACACACATGAAGCTAGCCAGCGTTGAGGCAAAACGTCCTATGAAACCAGAATTTCAGGCCAAATTTTTACAATATCTCAATAGCACCCGCAAGGAAGATGAGGGTTTCACCCTGATCGAACTGCTCGTTGTGATCATCATCATCGGTATTCTTGCTGCGATCGCGCTGCCCTCCCTCCTGGGTCAAGCCAACAAAGCCAAACAATCAGAAGCCCGCAATAACGTCGGCGCTATGATGCGGGGTCAACAGGCTGCGTTTCTTGAAAACCAAGGATTCACAAGCAGTGTTGAAGCCCTTGGTTTAGGTATTCAAACCCAAACAGTTAACTATCAGTACAGGATGGTGACTGGGGGTACTATTCAAGTTGCAGGTGCAACTATCGGTTCCCAGGCAGTTCGGGTCTATGCCACTCCAATTAAGCCTGCTTTGAAATCCTATGTTGGTATTGTAGCCACCCTCTATGCCGGTACAGGTAACCAATCAGGAGAGTCCACAACATCTGCAAAACTTTGCGAAACAATCAAAACAGGTTCACCTCCTGTGGCCAGCTTACCAGCACCTGGTGGTACTGGTCCTCAAGAGTTAGATTGTGCTAAGCTGCCTGATGTTGAGAGCGCTGGCTGGAAAGACTTAGGTAGCTAAGTTAACGCTGAACTGTTAGCTGCTAACGTTTAAATATTTTTTAAAAACAAAGATGAGTTGCTAGCAACTCATCTTTGTTTTTAAAGGCTCTGGAAATAACCTTGTGAACCTATTATGTCTCTTGATCATCCTCACAGCCTCTATCGCAGCGGTCAATACGCCGAAGCTGTTCAACAGTATGAAACCGCTATTCAAGAGAATGTGGACTGTAAAGAGAATTACTGGTACTTAGGAATCGTACTGTTGTTGGGGGGACAACACGAAGAAGCTCAGGCAACATGGTTAATGGCAATGTTTGGAGGTGAGGATTATGAAATCGAGCAATGGCAACATGAATTACTAGATATTCTCAAGCATGAAGCCTTCTTTCAAGAAATCAATGTTGATGTTAACCATGGATTAATTATTCGAGAGAAAATTCAAGAGCTGTTTCCAGATCTACTAGATAATAACCTCCAGGTTCTGCGCCTCCATCTACAGCGCAAGACTTACCAGAGAGAACAGCTAGAAGCGGCTAATTTAATCGAACTTATTCAACACCATGCTGAACCCTTCGATCATTTGCTATTCATGGTAGTGATCCAGGAACTATTGAACATTGATCCGACCCATGAACCACTCTTAGAGTTAATTCAACTCAGTATTCCTTTCTTTGAACAATCTTCGCATCAGCTTGACTATATCAATCTTCTGGGACAAGCAGCTAAAAATATTGGCTATATTCAATATCAGCCCGAAATTGCTGCCGCAATTTGTGAAGCGGCCCTACAACTTGATCCAACCAATACCGAACTAACAGCCTCACGCGCCGAATTTTATCAAAATGGTGACCAATACTATAAAGGAATTGAAGCAGCCAAAAAACATCTCGCGCTAGTAACATCCTTAGCCGATCGCATTGATGCTATGAAGCTTGTATTGAAGTCGTTAGTGATCACGGGGGGACGCTGGGACGAAAGTACAGCGGTTTTTCAAGAGCAACAGACATTATTTGAGAAATTTGTTAGGATTCAGCCTCAAGATTTAAGCCTCGAACAAGTGTCCCGACTATTTAATAGCTATTTCTTTGCTCCCTATTTTCATGACCAACCAGAACAAACCCACCATATTCAACAGCAAATCACCCAAATTTGCGCCGAAAATACCGCCCGCCACACTCCCCAACGCCAAGCCCGCTTCCGCCAAGGCCACCGCGATCGCCTCTCCACTCGTCCGGCTGATCGCAAGCTGAGAATTGGCTATCTTTCCTTTTGTTTGCGACGGCATTCGGTAGGCTGGTTGGCACGGGCGTTATTTCAACATAGCGATCGCGAAAAATATGACACTTACGCCTATTTGGTCACGATGCCAGAGCACCAAGAATCCCTACAAGATTGGTATATTTCCCAAGTGAATGGTGCTTTCAAATCAACGAATGTGGCCAGTTTAGCCGATGCGATTTTTGAGGATGAAATTGATATTTTAATCGAACTGGATAGCATTACTGTAGACACAACTTGTAGTGTGGTGATCTTGAAGCCTGCGCCGATTCAGGTGACATGGTTGGGGTGGGATGCGTCGGGGATTCCGACGATTGATTATTTCATTGCCGATGATTATGTGTTGCCCGATGATGCCCAGGATTACTATCAGGAAAAAATTGTGCGGCTGCCCAATAGTTATATTGCCTGCGATGGGTTTGAGGTGGGCTTGCCGACCCTGCGCCGGGAAGATTTAGACATACCGACGGAGGCGATCACATTCTATAGCGTCCAAAAAGGCTATAAACGCCACCCCGACACGATGCGTTTTCAGTTGGAAATTATTAAAAATGTTCCCGGTAGTTACTTTTTAATCAAAGGCTCCAACGATACGGAAGATATGGAAAAGGCATTTTTGGCCCTCGCGGATGTGGTGGGGGTGGAGCGCGATCGCCTCAAATTCCTCGGTGTGGACTTAGCCGAAGCCAACCACCGCGCCAATATGGCGATCGCCGATATCATCCTCGACACCTACCCCTACAACGGCGCAACCACCACCATGGAAACCCTCTGGATGGGCATCCCCCTCGTCACCCGCGTCGGCCAACAGTTCGCCGCCCGCAACAGCTACACCATGATGCTCAACGCCGGAATCACCGAAGGCATCGCCCACAGCGCCGCCGACTATGTGGATTGGGGGGTGAAGTTGGGCACGGATGCCGAATTACGTCAGCAGGTGATGTTGAAATTACGGGCAGCGCGGCGATCGGCTCCTCTCTGGAACGGTCGGCAATTTGCCCGCAATATGGAAGCCGCCTACGACCAAATGTGGGCCGACTATGTAGCGGCTAATTTGCCAGAGTCCGATCGAGAAAGTGGTTGAGGATCGGCATCTTTTCGCGCTCTAATCCGTCATCATGAATATCAATCAGCCCTAGGGGTTTTCCTGTCTAGCTGACGCTGATGGCTATCTTTTTTTAAATTGGTTGAGGTTTTTTGTTATGGCGTTCTCCTCCCTGCGGACTGTGGTGCAATCGGCGAGTCTTGCGATGGTTGTCACCCTGGCGACCTTCCTACCCAGCACGGCCGCCTATGCTGCTAAGGATATTGTTTTGACCTACGGCTTTCTGCGCCATTCGATCCCAGTGTCAGAGATTACCCGCTTTGCGGAAACGGGGAAACAATCCCCCTCCTTGGGATTATTGGTGAGCTTGAGCCAACAAGACCCCGCCCTGCTCCGGGAGGCTCTGAATCGGACTGTGCCGGTGAATTATCTTGTGCTGCAAGGCGCGTTGAACAGTTCCCACGGGGATAGTATCTTGGCGGAAGCGGGCCAGGTGGTTCACCCGGATAGCCGCGAGGAAAGTGTGCCAGCGTTGCGGGCGGCGATCGCTACCTCAGCCCAAGATAATCGAGTGTCCCTGTTAGAATTTTTTGAAAATTATCCCACCGACACGATGTATGTGGATGGCGAAAAATTGATGGAGGCGGTGCAGCGGGCGCGTCCGATGATTGAAGCGGCGGGCGACGGGATTGAAACCGTTGAAGATGTACTCGGAGCTTTGGGGTTCTAACCCATGGGGAGCATCCCACTTTGGCACATCTAGATTGTATAGTCCTCATCCCCCAACTCCTTCTCTCAAGAAGGGGGAAGGGGAGACGGATTCAGAAATTCCTCGCCCTGCTTGGGAGAGGAATTTAGGGTGAGGGGTTGCGTAACTGGGATGTTCCCAAGCAATGGGTGTGCAGGCTGATGCGATCGCAGTGGAACCGGCAATGACCCGAAGATTTTTTGAAAGCCGCCCATGATACCGTACCGTAGATCTGAGAATAGCCCTGTGGCTGTGAATCTATCCCTAAAATTGCCTCAAATGCTCATGAATTATTCATCCCAACCCTCTGTTGTCCATGCCCATGTTTGGATTTCTGGCAAAGTGCAGGGGGTTGGCTATCGCTTCGCCACAGTGGCACGGGCACAGCAAGCAGGCATCCGGGGCTGGGTACGCAATCTTGACGATCGCCGGGTTGAAGCGATTTTTGAGGGGCCCAAGGTAAGGGTGGAAAAAATGGTGGATTGGTGTCATTCTGGGTCAGATGCTGCCATTGTTCAGCGGGTAGAAGTTGAATATCGGGCGGTGCAAGGGTTTAAGACGTTTGAGGTGCGCTATTGAAGGTGGGATTTAGCCAGAGTTGAGCACTGCTGTGAGGAATTGACGGCAATTGTGTCAAAATGTAAAGCGTGTGGATCACTTCTTCGACTCAACAAGCACTAACCCCCACTGCCCTCGCCCTCGGCAACTTCGACGGCGTTCACCGAGGGCATCAGACCGTGATGGCCCCCATCGCTCGCCCGCAATTAGGCGAAAGCCCCCTGGTGTCTACGGTGGTGACCTTCGACCCCCATCCCCGCGAGTTTTTTTCCGGCGATCGCCGCCCCCTCCTTACCCCCTTAGCGGAAAAAGTCCAGCAGCTAGAAGCCTTTGGGATTGAGCAATTGGTGCTGTTGCCCTTTACGGCGGCATTGGCGCGGATGACTCCCCAGGCATTTGTAGACGAGATTTTAATCGCCCAACTCCAGGCCCAACGGGTTAGCGTCGGGGCGGATTTTTGTTTTGGGCGCGATCGCAGCGGTACGGCAACGGCCTTGCAAGCGATCGCTGCCGCCTCTGGTTGTGAAGTGTTGATCACACCCCTCCATTGTCACGACACTGAACGGGTGAGTAGTTCCGGAATTCGTCAGGCCTTGGCGGCGGGGGATGTGGCGATCGCCGCTGCGGCCCTCGGTCGCCCCTACACCCTGAACGGCGTAGTCGTCCAAGGCCAACAACTGGGCCGCACCATCGGCTTCCCCACCGCCAACTTGCAGGTTCCCGACCATAAGCTGCTGCCGCGCCACGGTGTCTATCGGGTGCGGGTGTCCAGTGCGGCGGGTCTGAGGAACCTAACCGGCGTGATGAATATCGGCTGTCGTCCCACGGTCTCCGGAACCAAGCCGACGATTGAAGTGCATTTACTCGATTGGTCGGGGAATCTCTACGGCGAAACCCTCGCGATCGCGATCGAAAAATTCATCCGCCCTGAACAAAAGTTTCCCTCTCTCGATGCCCTCAAAGCGCAAATTGCAGCCGACTGCCAAGGGGCCCGGGTCTAAAAGCGGACAGAGACAAGCCTGAGCGGCCAGAAATTGGCGAAAACGTCCGTGTAGTTGTGCAAATCTTGCCCTGAACCCCTAAAATCCAAACCATGATTAGTCCTCCCTCTTCCGCTATGAGCGATCGCATCACCCGTCTTACCGAATCCCTCGCCCGCGTCATTGTCGGCAAAGATCACGCCATTCGCCTCGTGCTCACTGCCCTGATCAGCGGCGGCCATGCCCTCCTTGAAGATGTGCCCGGTGTGGGGAAAACTCTGCTCGCAAAATCCTTAGCGCGATCGATTAACGGCAAATTCCAGCGCATCCAATGCACCCCCGACCTGCTCCCCTCCGATGTGACGGGAACCAATATTTGGAACCCCAGCAGCCGCGAATTTGAATTTCTAGCGGGCCCCGCCTTCGCCAACATCCTCCTCGCCGACGAGATCAACCGAGCCACCCCCCGCACCCAATCCGCCCTCTTAGAGGTGATGGAAGAGGCCCAAGTCACGATCGACGGGGTGGCTCTCACCGTCCCCGCGCCCTTTTTCGTGATCGCCACCCAAAACCCCATCGAATACCAAGGCACATTCCCCCTCCCCGAAGCCCAGATGGATCGCTTTACCCTCTCCCTGTCCTTGGGCTATCCCACGGAATCCGAAGAACTGGTGATGTTGCAGCGTCATCAAACCATGAGCATGACAACCCTCGAACCCTGCATCACCACCGAAGAAGTGCTCGAACTCCAAGCCCAAGCGCGTCAAGTCGCCGTGACTCCGGCGCTGCAACAGTATATTCTGAGGTTAGTACGAGCCTCGCGATCGGATGCAGAGGTGGTTTTGGGGGTGAGTCCGCGTGGAACGGTGGCCCTCCAACGTGCGGCCCAGGCCTATGCCTTAATTGATCGGCGCGACTATACGCTACCGGATGATGTCAAGGTGTTAGCGCCCTATGTATTAGCCCATCGGATGATTCCGGCGGGTGGAAAGCAGGCTAAGGTGATTATTGAACGATTGTTAGATACTGTGCCGGTGGATTGATATGCAAAGAATTCAAGGGATACGGCAATGGTTGGCGGGGGTATTGGTGCTATTTATGGGGGCAGTGTTGGGGTTGGGGTTAGCGATCGCCCTCCATCCCCAACCCGTCCAAGCTGCGATCGATCCGACCAAATCCGTCGATCCCGTCCCGGCTGAACTGACCCTTAAACGAGATGTCTATGTAGCCCGCTGCGGCAGTTGCCATGTGGCTGTCCCACCCGCTTTATTGCCCCGTGAGCGATGGGTGGAACTCCTCGAAAACCCGATGCAGCATTTTGGCGTGAACCTCCGCCGCAGCCAAGGCAATATCCCCCCGCTGTCTAATATTGACGTGCGCCTGATGTGGGACTACGTGCGCAACTTTTCCCGCCCCGCCGGGCGAGAAGAAACCCTCCCCTCGACCCTCTCCGCTTCACGATTTTTCCGCGCTCTCCATCCCAAAGTTGGCGACTATTGCCGCCAAAATGAAGCGTTAAGCTGTCCGCCGACGGTATCGGTGCAAACCTGCGTTCTTTGTCACACCAACGCCCGTGCCTACGACTACCAAACCCTCGCGCCAGTATGGGAGGATGCCCCTTAATGTCCGATCAAACCCTCAACTGAATTTAGGGTGTTCATCAAAAACTCCTTGTGGAAACCCCCACCTCGCACCGCAGGTGGGGGAGGAAACAAGCGTCAGGCAGCGGGGTTAAATGCCCCACTGACTGACAATCTCTGCGGGCAACTGACCAAAATACCCGTGGCGCGATAGAGTAGCTCAACCTTGGCAGCACTAAACTGCCCAATACGCTTCCCAGTGAACTCAGAAACAGAAACTTGCCGAGTTGTATCCCCACTCACATAGCCCACCGAGACGCGACCTGCCATCTCAGCCCGCACTAGATCGCCCTTCCGGAATCCATGGCGGGTTACTGTGCCCCCATATTTGCGGCGTAGACCCTTTTTACGGGGAACCATGAGGTGCAGTTGCCTGCGACTGATGGGTGGCCGTTTAATCACCACAAATGGGGCAGATGTGAGCTTAACCTCTCCAAACCAAAGATAACCGTGACTGCGTTTCCGGTGGAAGGGACGATACTCGATGAAGTATCCACAGGCTAAAGCGATACCATCTACCGCATGGGTTTGGGGAATTTGTTCTGCTTTGTCCTGAGACTTCTTCAATCCCAGGGTAGAGCGAAGTTGAGCGGTGCCATTGCCATCCTGCTGCCATCCGTAGCGAGTGTAGACAGGGGCAATCTGCTCCATTTTCTCAATGGCGTAGGCTTGCCCCACCATGACCGGAGAGAAACCTTGCCCAGATTTTGCTCCCTTTCGACCTGAGGTTAAGTCCACGTCGGCGCGAACTTTCTCGTAGCCAATGGTGGCAATGGGGAATAGTTGGGACAACTCCTGAACAACTCGAAACTCTAGGTCTCGGTTGGCTCGGATACTGGGGGGCACTTTCTGCTGTTTACGGTTGTTAAATCGCTTTTGGCGATGATTTCGTAGCTGGAAGGGTAACTCTCGATTAATCCGCCGACTGCGGCGAGAACGCCGTAGCATTCTGCGATGATCCATCCGTTCACGCACCTTGGGGTAGGGGAGTTCTAGGTGGGACTGGAATAATGTCGCTTGAGCGGATTGAACGGCAATCCCTGAATAGAGTTTGCCGGGATCGACCCCGACCACGATGGGCTGGGTATTACGACCCGATGGCTCCGCTTTCAGGCGCACTGCCTTGATCCGTAGATTGGTTTTCACCCATTGGGCCTTGCCCTGCGCTACCCACTTTTGAGCGCGACTACTCTTAGTGGGCATGGCAGGAGTACCATCAGGGTTTTGGACTGGGATGCGTTGCATGGAAGATAATTCCAAAACTACAGGTCTCTTCAGCCAGTGAGTACGGTGTTTCTGGGCTGAACCCACTCCCTGAGATTCCAGGGCCTTACAAATAATCCGATTTAGAGAAGCAACCGGAAGTGTTGCCGTACTAACCTTGGTGGCCTATTCGCAGCTACGACCGGGTTATCTCCGGTCACTCCCCCACCTCGGCGGATGCCAGGTGGGGGTCATTGAAGCTCACAATCGTTTGGTGACATACTCCAGACAGCAATACAAGTATACGCTTCTGGCTTCTCCCACCTACTGCATCTGTAACGATCTCTAGTTCTAGAGCGTAGGATTCGAGCTTTTTAGAGTGAGGAAGATGCCCAGCCCCACTTTTTAATTCTCTCTCTCTGCATTAATTACGTTTTTTGCTTTTCCAGAAAACGTATTCCAGCGATGGGTGTCTACTCTGTGCATTGCCCGAAAGAAAGGCGTAGAAGGGAAATCAGCTCAGCTCAATATTTGCCACGCTCTTCAGTAGACATTCCACTGGAGAACTTGCCAATTTCACTTCGTTGCTTTGGCGGACTATCCTTCCCGACGTTGACCGCAAGCGGTACAACGCGGGGCTGTCGTCCATAGCTCAAAGGCTGATCAATTCTTGCAGAGAGGCTTCTAACCAAATTCTAATTCGGGTGGAAGATCGCGAACGGCTTCACCCATAACGGCAAGGTTATACAACACGGCCCGGATTGTCTTTCGATCATCTTGAAAATCATCGAAGGTTCTTTCATTCGTGAACTCTCGGATTTCAGCACACCAAAGTCCTTAAGTGTGAGCCTCTGACTCACTCTTGCTATAGAGGCTCACAGCTTAAGTGATGCATAAGCCCTCTCCCGTGGGAGAGGGTTAGGTGAGGGCAGTTAGGTTAACGCCGCTGCTTGGGGGTGGAGGGGGGTTTCGCTGCTGTTGAGGGCGGCGCTGAGGCGATTCAAGGCCCCAATGTAGGCGCGGGCCGAGGCGACGATAATATCGGTATTGGCGGCATGGCCGGAGAAGGTGCGGCCCTCGTGGCGGAGACGGATCGTGACTTCGCCCATCGCGTCGATGCCTTCGGTGACGGACTTGACGGAATATTCGATCAGGTCGTTGGGGATATTAACGACGCGGTTAATCGCTTTGTAAACGGCATCGACGGGGCCAGTGCCGATCGCGGCATCGGTGAGTTCTTGGCCGCTGGGGGTGCGGAGGGTGACGGTGGCGGTGGGCCGGGCGCGATCGCCACAGGAGACCTGCACTAATTCGAGATGGAACAGTTCGGGAACCTGTTGGGTTTCGTCATTAACGATCGCTTCTAAATCGAGATCGCCGATTTCCTTTTTCTTGTCGGCCAGATCTTTAAACCGCAAAAATGCCTTATTCAATTCCGTTTCCGACAGGTCATAGCCCAAGGTTTGGAGGCGATCGCGAAACGCATGGCGGCCCGAATGCTTACCCAAAACAATCAGATTTTTCGTTAAGCCGATGGATTCCGCATCCATGATTTCGTAGGTGAGGCGATGTTTCAGCACCCCATCTTGATGGATACCCGACTCATGGGCGAAAGCATTAGCCCCGACGATCGCCTTATTCGGCTGCACGAGCATCCCCGTCAAATTCGACACCAGGCGCGAGGTTTTGTAAATCTGCGTCGTGTCGATATTGCACAGGGGTTCGGTGGATTCTGCGGGCCGTCCCAAAAAGGGATTGTAGAAGCCGCGCCGCACATAGAGCGCCATCACCAATTCTTCGAGGGCGGCATTGCCGGCCCGTTCGCCGATGCCGTTGATCGTGCATTCCAGTTGTCGCGCCCCGTTTTGCACCGCTGCGAGGAAGTTCGCCACCGCCAAACCGAGGTCATTATGGCCGTGGACGGAAATGATCGCCTGGTCAATGTTGGGGACATTTTCTTTAATGCCGCGAATCAACGCGCCGAACTCTTCGGGGGTGGTGTAGCCAACGGTATCAGGAATATTAACCGTTGTTGCCCCGGCGGCGATCGCCGCTTCCAACACTTCATAGAGGAATTCCGGATCACTGCGCCCCGCATCTTCGGGGGAAAATTCAATATCGTTGATCAACGATTTCGCATAGCCCACCATCTCCGGCACGATCGCTAAAACATCTTTGCGGCTCTTACGGAGTTTGTATTCTAAATGAATATCCGAGGTGGCGATAAAGGTGTGAATCCGACCGTTGGCGGCGGGTTTGACGGCTTCGGCGGCTTGGCGGATATCTTCTTTTGTGGCCCGCGCTAACCCGCAGATCGTCGGTCCGCCTTCGATGCCCACTTGATCGGCAATTTTCTGCACCGCTTCAAAGTCCCCCAGGCTCGCACGAGGAAAGCCCGCTTCAATGACATCTACACCCAGTCGCGCCAGCGATTTTGCGATCGTCAGCTTTTCGTCCACGTTCAGGGTTGCACCGGGAGACTGTTCACCATCCCGGAGGGTTGTGTCAAAGATAATAATGCGGTCTTGCTCGTTTGCCATGGATAGTACTTCCTTACTAATTTAAGAGGTCAATGGAAGGATAGCCCCAAACTTCTAGGGTAACGAAATTTACCCAAGAGCGGAACATTAACCGGCGTTTAATTACCGTGGGGAATGGTGTGGTGTTCGAGAACGCGGTGAATGGCTTGGGCGCGGCGGCGTTGATCCTGGGCGACACAGTCCCAATCGCTGACGGGGCGATTTTCGCGCCGACAAATGCCGATTAAACCGCTGGCATCAATGCGATCGCGCCGTCGAAAGGCTTCCACCCGCGCCCAAACGATCGCCATTTCCCCGGTTTTCCCCTGAGCACGGGCGGCGGCATATTGAGCGGGAAACTGCACCGAAACCCAAGGACTCGCTTGATTGTAGAGATCCACAGCATTGATAAACACTTCGATGTGAACGCCCGGATCAAGGCCCGCGCTTTCAAGATCCGCCACGAGTTTCGGCAACCGTTGCTGAACCCGTTCTAAGCATTTTTGGTCGGCACGATTCGCATCGCCGCCGCCCCGCCCTTGGTCGGAGCACCAGCCTTGATTGCGGCGAAAATTGCCCGGATCGGTGTGGCCCCAATAGAGGGAGGTGCGATCGCCCGATACCGTTAAATTCCCTTCCGCATGGCCAATGGCCAACACCCCCACTGCATCCACCGAGGCAAACAGGTCTTCGGTCATCGGGGGCAGGGGTTTCGTGGTGGTGAGCAGTTGATGGAGAGAACCGGGCAAGGCCAGCAGCAGCGTCCGCACGGGGGGCGAGGCAATCACACAGAGCAGCATAATCACCGTCAGGGTTCCCATGGCAATGTGCCAATCCAGGGGGTCACGGGTGGCAGACCAACGGCGCAGAGACCGACGGGGGCGAGGGGGGCGTTTCATCCAGGCGGGGAAGCTGAATTAGGTCGGGGGGCTCACGCTTAAAATTAGCACAGCTTTACTAGTTTGGCGGTGGAGATGGGGGGCGATCGCAGGGTGGGGAAACGATTGCTATATGATGGCCAACAGCCGAGCTATCGCCGTGAGCCGATGACCCAAGAAGAGCAACTGAGTTTATTCGGAGCCTCCGAACCTGTTCCCGCTGGTGAACCCACCCCAGCGGTTCCGTTTGAGTTAATCCCAACGCGGGCCGATCTCCCCATTCCCCCCGGAACCTATGATGATTTGACACAATTGGCGACCCATTGCCGGAGTTGCGATCGCTGCGGCCTCAGTGAACATCGCACCCATGTGGTGGTGAGTCGGGGCAACCCCAACGCCGATATTTTGATCGTCGGGGAAGGCCCGGGCCAACAGGAAGACGAAACCGGCCAGCCCTTCGTC
This sequence comes from Spirulina major PCC 6313, assembly GCF_001890765.1. Taxonomy (NCBI): domain Bacteria; kingdom Bacillati; phylum Cyanobacteriota; class Cyanophyceae; order Spirulinales; family Spirulinaceae; genus Spirulina; species Spirulina major. Next base: position 1,973,682 of record NZ_KV878783.1, read on the forward strand.
GGTCGCTCCGGTCAATTGCTCGAAAAAATTCTCGCCTCGGTCAATCTCAACACGACCGAGGATGTCTACATTGCCAACGTGGTGAAATGCCTAACGGGGGACACCCTGATCGCTACGGAATTGGGCTATCGGCCCCTGGGTTGGATTGTGGAAACGCGCTGGGCGGGGCGGGTGCTGACGGTGGATGAGCAGCGGCAATTGGTGTGGCGGCCCGTGACCCATTGGTATACGTCACCCTTGGCGGGGCGATGGTTGTATCGGGTCAGTTTTGTGGATCAACTCCACGGTTATACTGCCACGGGGGATCATCCGGTGTTGACGCGGCGGGGTTGGGTTCCGGTGGATGAGTTGACGGCGGGCGATCGCGTCGCGACGGGAATCCCCCAACGCCGTCCCGTTGTGGCCGGGCGCAGCAGCGATCGCCCCGAAGCGGATTTTCACGACTATCTCGGCCAACCCACCACCTGGGCCCCGGTCAAAAAAGAACTCCTCACCCCCCAAGCCAGCGACACCCCGGTGTATTGCATTGATGTGGCGGAAACGGCCAACTTTGTCACCCTGGCGGGGGTGGTGCATAACTGCCGTCCCCCCGGCAATCGCACCCCTTTACCCGCCGAAGTGGAGGCCTGTCGCCCCTATCTCCTCGAACAAATTCGCCTCGTTGATCCGAAAATCATCCTGTTTGCCGGGGCTACAGCCATGAAGGCCCTGACGGGAAAAAAAGAAGCGATCACCAAAATTCGCGGTCAATGGTTGAACTGGAACGGCTACGACTGCATGGCCCTGTTTCACCCGGCCTATTTACTGCGGAACCCCTCGCGGGAGAAGGGCAAGCCGAAATGGTTGATGTGGCAGGATATCCAGGCGATTCGGGACAAATACGATGCTCTCCGGGCTGACAATCCGGGCTGATCATTCGCGATCGCTCTCCACATAAAACGTCACCTGCAACGCCCCATAGCGGCGGCGTAGTTCTGCTTCGAGTTCCCGCACCAGTTCATGGGTGAGGGGTTCGTAGTGGTGGTCAATGATCAGGTGCATTTGGAGATAGACAAACTGACCGACAATGCCCCGCGACCGAATCCGATCGCACCGTTTCACCCCATCCACATTGCGGGCGATCGCCGCCAGCACATCCGGCGCGATCGCCGTTTGTTCCACCAACAGGGGAAATTGCCAGGCGATCACCTGCCAGACCCGATCCAACGCCACTAACCACAAAATCAACGCCACGATTAAATCAATCAACGGCTCGCCAAACCACACCCCCCACAGCCCCGCCATCACGAAAAACGATAGCCCCGTTTCAATAAAAAGCTGCTTGGTATTAAAAGCGAGGATGGGGTGATGGAGTTGGCGGGCTTGGTAACCACAGAAACAGGCAAGACCGAGGGGAATGGCGCTGATCATGCCTAACAGTTGCACGAGGGGAATCCCGATCTGGAGGTCAAAGGGGAGGGGTTGACGTTGGGCGATCGCCATCAGTTGCGGCACAAACATCGACGCAAACAGCACCGTCATCAACGTCAACAGGGCAATCAAGACAAACGTGGCCAAGGTTTCCCGCTGACCATGGCCGTAAATCATCCGCCCATCGGGATGATCCGCATTGACAATCGAGAGCAGGCTAAAGAGGGTATTAAAACAAATAATCAAGGTATGGAAGGCTTGCACGATCAAACTCAGCGATCGCACCTCCCACCCCAGGGAGCCTTTCACCCACACCACCAACACCATCAACCAAAGAATGGCCCCCAAGAGCAACCGAATCTGCCAATCCGACTGAGTCCCCTTCTGCATCATCATTTTATCGCCAGGGTTTCGCGTGCTAGTCTGCCTGCCCACAGTCCTTAGGATCGGGGTCGGTGAGCCAGGGGCCGAAGTCTTCGACAAAGCGATCGCTCAAAATCGAAGCGCGAATCTGTTGGGTAAAGCGCACCAACTCCGTCACGTTGTGGAGCGAGAGCAAAATATAGGCCAGCATTTCCTTCGCCTTCACCAAATGGTTGAGATAGGCACGGCTGAAGGTGGTGCAACAATAGCAGGGACAGGTGGGATCAAGGGGAGTGAAGTCTTCCCGGAATTGGGCGTTTTTTAAATTCAGCCGCTCACCCTGCACCATCGCCGTCCCATGGCGACCGAAGCGAGTGGGAATCACGCAATCAAAGAGGTCAATCCCAGCGGCGATCGCTCGCACCATCTCCCGGTAGGTTCCCATTCCCATCAGGTAGCGGGGCTTATGGGCCGGCAAAATCGGGGTCGTCGCTTCCACCACGGGATACATCAATTCTGGCGGCTCCCCCACACTCACCCCGCCGATCGCATAGCCCGGCAGATCCAACGCCACCAACTGCTGCGCCGCCTCAATCCGTAAGTCTGGGTAGATCCCGCCTTGGACAATACCGAACAGGGCTTGATCCTGGGGACGCTCATGGGCTGCGATCGATCGCTCCAGCCATCGAAACGTCCGCTGCGTCGCCGCCTCCACTGCTTCACGGGTGGCAGGATAGGGCGGGCATTCATCAAAGGCCATAATCACATCCGCCCCCAAGGCGTTTTGAATTTGGATCGACTTTTCGGGGGTGAAGTGAATTTTGCGACCATCGCGGGGGGATTGAAACGTGACCCCATCTTCCGTTAACTTGCGCAGCTTACTGAGGCTAAAGACTTGAAATCCGCCCGAATCCGTCAGAATCGGTTGCTGCCACCCCATAAACTGATGTAGCCCACCGGCCGCCTGCACCAGGGCCTCGCCGGGTTGGAGATGGAGGTGGTAGGTGTTCGCCAAGATCATTTGGGCTTGGGTTGCTTCGACCTGGGCGGGGGTCAACCCTTTGATCGTGCCCACGGTTCCCACGGGCATGAATCGCGGCGTTTCGACAATGCCGTGGGGGGTCTGAAACGTGGCGGCTCGGGCCTGGGTTTGGGAGCAGGTCGCATCAATGTGAAACTGAAAGGCGCTCGCAACTGGACTACTCATGCGCCTTGGCACAGGCGCGATCGCACCCCTCTAAAACGGACAATCATCATCATCAATCTGGACATCCCACTTCGCCGACAACACTTCACTGAGCATAGCCTCTAGGGCCGCTTCGTCCAAATTTTGGGCGGTTACGTCTTCTTGCAGGGGATTGTTCAAGGGGACTAAACGGAGCAGACGATTGTCTTGGACTAAATCGTAATAGGTTTCGTAGTTGGGCGATTGATGCAGGTGTAAATAATCGAAACTTTGCACATTTAGATAGATGCCATGATTGGCGACTAACGTTGCTTGCTGAGGGTCTAGAAATACATCGAGCACGACTCCTTCTCCCTCACTTTGAACCTGATGATCGAGGGAGTGGATATAGCTCACTCGGTTTAAAGCCGCAAGTAAGCGACGCATATCGTCTTTATTCACCACAATGCCATTATCGACAATGCAAGGAGCAGGAAGAGAGTGGGGGAGTTGATTATGACTCATGAGAAAACGCCGTTGATGCGGACGGATGCGGTGGAGGAGATGCCAATCAACAATGCCTTGGCAAGGAAACGGTAACGCTTTACCTTACACAAGCCGTTGACTTGGCAATCACAAACTTTCAATAAAAAGGTAAACGGGTTACTGACGGTTTAAACCCATAATGACAGGATACTCGGCATCCTGAGTTTAGGTTAAACTATCTACCCTTGGATTAATCTTAACCCAAGATTTTAATTTGTCTCCGTTTTTGTTGGCGATGCCCCTAAATGTAAACAATGACCAAAGATAGACCCGTAAATTTTCGGATTCAGGATGTTCAAAAAATTTTTCTGGTCGTTCAGTAGTGCTCTTGTTTTTTATACACGCCTCCCCTTGCCCCCCCATTGGCCCCTCCGGTTTGAGCGGATTGCTCGCTGGGCTCCGCTGATTGGAATCGTTTTGGGCTGGGGATTAGGGGCGATTGATTGGGGGCTGATGCAGGGGGGATTGTCGTCGCTGTTGCGGGCGATCGCGCTCGCCCTCCTTTGGGTGTGGTGGACGGGGGGACTGCACCTCGATGGGGCGATGGATACGGCGGATGGCTTGGCGGTGCTCGACCCGGAGCGGCGCTTGGCAGTGATGCGCGACAGTGCGGCGGGGGCCTTTGGGGTGATGGCGGCGATCGCCATTCTCGCCCTCAAGACGGCCGCTTTGGTTGAGTTTGCTAACCCTGGTTTTGCGATCGCAGCGGTGGCGGGCTGGGGGCGTTGGGGCCAAGGGGTGGCGATCGCGGCCTATCCCTATCTGCGCCCCACGGGGAAAGGTGCAATCCATAAAACTCACCAAAAATTGCCCCAAGATGTGCTCCTGGGCCTGGTGTGTCTCCTGAGTCTCGCGGCATTGCATATATCTCTGCACAGAGAAAAATACATCATCATTCTCCTCGGCCATGGCTTCCTCGCCGTGCTCACCGTGGGCATTGGCTCCTGGTTGGCGCGGCAGTTTCAGGGCCATACCGGCGATACCTATGGCGCGGTGGTGGAATGGACTGAGGCCTTGGGGTTGGTGGGGTTAACGATGCTGTGGACGTGAGCCGTTGGGGATCTGGAATGGGGATCAATCGCCGAGGAGGATGGTTCGGATGCGATCGCGCCAGGTTTTTTTCTGCTTGGGGTGCGATCGCTGTTCCTGAAAGGTAACTGTTGGGGGGGGTAAAATACCCTGTTGGATTAAATGATGTTGCTGCCAACGCAGCCCGATCAACGTGGCAACATAGACCATATAGCCCGGCTCTTCCATCTGAGTAAAAATCAACCCAAACATTAACGGACAGAACAACAAAAATCGCGATAAATCATCAAAACAAAGGTACTTCCACACCACCCACCAAATATACAAAAACGCGAATAACCCCAACCAACCCACATCCCCCCAAATCCCCGCCCAGCCAAAAAACGGGCTAAACATACTCGATTGATCCCCCAGCCAACTCTGCCCCGCCGCTACCCACGTTTCTTGACTCGCAGGATGGACTGTTGAGCCTAACGGTGATAACAGACTTTCATAGGCCGCTAGCATCCAGCCCCCCAAACGCCCCACACTATGCCCCGGCCCAATACCAAGCCAAGGATGCCACCAATCAGTGTGATAGCCGGAAACAATTCTAATCGCCGCTGTTTTTAACAGTGTTGCTTCACCGTTGGGGCCGTAAATTTCCGGTCGCATCCAGGTGTTGAAGGCTCGAAATGCTTCTAGATTTTGCATACACCACCAAAATCCCGACCCTAGCAATGCCCCACCAATGACGAATTTAATGGCTTCGAGCAGATTATTGAATTTGGTGAGCAGTAAACAACCTCCTGCCATCCCCAAGGATAAAAGGACTTGTTTAGCATCGGCCATATTCATGTGCCAAAAGGTTAAGGCCATGACCAATACTCTGGCCCACAGGGGGATTTTTTGAGCATCGACACAGTAGTAAATCCCAAAGGTGAGGGCCACTGAAGCCCCCACCACATGACCCGCTCCTCCTCCAACAAACACGCCTTTAATGTTGTCTTCTAGTCCGGGTTTATGGTGGAGTTGAAAGACATAGTGCTGGGCATAGGCAAAGAGGGTATTAAGGGCGGCGCAGCCGACGAGAAAGGCACGGAGCGTGTAGAATTTTTCTGCGGTTAAGGGGATACAAATGAGGGTGAGAAGGAAGAGAAAATGCTCGCCAAAAAATAAAAAGTTCATCACTGCGTTGATGATGCCAGCATCGTTGAGCAGCGCACTACAAAAGTTAACCCAGAGAAAGAGCAGGATGGCGATGAGAAGATGATAGGTGATTTTAATCTGGGTGCGGTTTTTAACCCGTGCTTTGCGGAGGGCGAGGAAGCAAACGAGGGGAATGATGCCCAAGTGGGCGAGGTTGATCACGGAGGGGAATTTGATCAGGGTTAAGGCGCGAACGAGAAAGGCGGAGCTAAAAGATAGGGCAACGAGGGGGATTAGGGGGATGTAAACGCTGCCTTCTGGTTTGGAGAAGCGTGATTGTGGAATGTATCCCATGGGACGGCGGGTGATGAGGTCGTGGGATGAACAATGGAGGGGGTCAGGTGGGGCGGGTGATGCCCGCAAACGAGAGCGGTCGTGGAATTTGAGGTCGTGCGATCGCCCTCGATTCTCTGGCTACACCTTAACGAATGGCGGGGGCAGCGGCGAGGACTTGGTGGTAGATGTCCATGAGGCGGGCATAGTTTTGGGGGGCGGTGTATTTGGTTTCGTATTCGTGGCGCACGGTGTGGCGCATGGCGGCGAGTTTGTCCGGCTGTTGGAGGACGGATTGAACGACGCGGGCGAGGTCTTGGGGATCACCGGGTTGAAAGTGGAAGCCGGTGTGATTGTGGGTGACGAGTTCCGCGATCGCGCCAATCTTAGCCGCAATCACGGGGGTTCCTTTGGCAAAGGCTTCAACGGCAACGCGCCCAAAGGTTTCGTACCACTGGGACGGAAAAACTAAAAACCGGGCTTCTCCCATCAGGTGATGGACTTCTGGCATGGCTTTACGCCCTAACCATTCCACGGCGGGGTTGGTGGCAGCGATCGCTTTCACCTGCTCCGCCAGCGGGCCATCCCCAACAATTTTCAACGGGATCGGAGTTTGCAACTGTTGCCAAGCCGTCAGCAACGTATCCAGCCCCTTTTCCACCGAAAGCCGCCCCACAAAAAGGGCGTACCCCCCAGCACCACTGCCCACCCCCGGATCAGGATGGACAAAATTCGGCTTCGTGACAATTTTGTCCGGGGGAAATCCCCCTTCGATAAACTTTTGCCGAGCAAATTCGGTGAGGGTGATGTAGATGGAAACTTGTTTTGACCATGTTTTCAGGGCGCGATGGGCCACCAACATACTCGCGGTAACGGTGGTGGCAAGGCGACTTTCACGATAGCAGGCATGGATAATACCGGGATAGGGGATCGGTTTGTGGAGACAATCTTCACAGACACGACCTGCACGAAAAAAGAGGCCATTGGGGCAGAGCAGGCGGTAGTTTCGCAGGGTTTGAACGATGGGAATTTTTAACGATTGAGCCGCGTAGTAAATGGAGGGGGAAATGATGGGAAAAAAGTTTTGAACGTGGATTAAGTCGGGGTGATGGGTGGTGATGTATTGTTGAATTTCGCGATAACTTTGGCGCGACCAAATTGTTTTTTGCGAAATTTTGAAACCACTCAAGTTTTTGATCTCATCGTTGTGTTTTTTATAGACCCCGACGGTATGATTCATTTCTCGCAGCATATTTTCTTCGGCTTCACTGGAAACATCTTCTCCTCCGCGTACTTGGTAGTAGTTGTGAACCGAAAGGATATGCATTGTAAATGACTCCACATTTTAACGATTAAATCGGGTTTATTGAACCACCGGTTTGCAGCCCCAGTGGGCCAGGCCAATGGCGAGCCAGTAGGACAGACTCAAGAGGATCAACCACCCCCCAAAACGAATGAGGGAGACTTGCCACAGGTTGAGGCTGAGTTCTGCGAAGAGAGGGCGTGCTAGCACTGAAAAAAATTTATTCCCAATGCCATTAATGCAGTAAATGCCGAGGCTATACCGGGAAAGTTGGCGGATGAGGGTGACGGCCCAGGGGGGGAGGGAATGGGGGGTGAGGTTGAGGCAACAGAGGAGGAGCAGCAGAGGACTGAGGCTGGCGGTGATCAGGGCGTATTCAAAGGGGTAGAGGTTGGCAAAGCCGGGTTGAGTGAGGAGGTAGAATTCTAGGCTGGCGGCGATCGCATACCCCAACAGCCCTGCAATTTTAATCTGTGGCGTGAGGCGACGGGACCAGGTGAGCAGTTGATCCCAATGGGTGTAGCAAAAATGGCCGAGGCCGAGGTAAAGCAGCCAGTAGAGGATCAGGGGGCGTTGAAGGGTGGTGAGGATGGTTAGGGCCTGGGCAGAGGCGGGATGGGTTTGTGTCCAGAGGAGACCGTGAACCCCGATAAAGACTAACCCTTGCAGTAGGGCGAGGCTGGGGAGGGTGAGGGGATGCCGGAAGAGGGAACGCAGGAGGGGATAGAGGAGGGTGAGTTGCAGGAGGATGAGCAGGTAGTCGGAGCCGATGAAGATCGTGCCGGTGAGGGTTTCTTGGGCAATGTCGCGGCGGGTGTTGTCGGTGGCGATCGCTTCGAGGAGGATCGCGATCGCAAACCAAAACCCCACAGGCTTCAACAGCCGCCAGATCCGGAACTTAAGGTGCTCCAGGGGGGAACGGTGGGGCACGGAGTGCAGGCGATGTTCAAAGAGGATAAACGAGAGGGTGAGGAACATCGGCACACAAAAGCGGAGGGGCGCGATCAGAATCAATTCCGAGATGGCGACGGCTCCGTAGGCGTTGATCGGGGCAAAGAGGGCATGGTAGTAAACAACCGCGCTGATGCTGATCGCACGGAGCAGGTCAATGCTGAAGTGGCGATCGCCAGTTTGCCATGCTTGGGGTACAGAAGAGGTCATGGTGCAACGGCTACGAGATCATGAATTACGATGGGGATAGGGTGCGATCGCCCAACGCATAGCGTGTCACACGAGCCAGAAACTCCCCCGCTGCCGCTGGGTCATACTGTGCCATATAGTCCTGCGCCTGTTGCCCGATCTGCTGCCGGGCCATCGGATTTTTGATCAATTGCTCCATCAACTGCGCCAACTGGGTCGGATTGCGCGGATCAAACCCATAGCCGGTCACACCATCTTCAATCAATTCCACCGCCCCCGCCTGCCGAGAACAGAGCACCGGCTTACCCAACACCATCGCCTCCGACACCACCACCCCCCAGGTATCTTCGAGGGTGGGTAACACAAACACATCCGCCCGCCGGAAAAAGGCCCCCACTTCGTCGTAGGTCACTTTCCCCACCCATTGCACCAACTCGCTTAATCCTTCGGCATCACAGCGGGCCATCAATGCCGCCCGTTGCGGCCCATCCCCCACCACTAACAGCCGAAACCCGGTGATCTGTCTGGCTTTCAGTTGACCACAGGCATCGAGGAGAAAGTTTAAGCCTTTGCGGGGGTCAACGCTACCAACAAAGAGGAAAACGGGGCGGGTGAGGGTTGACCAATCCAGGGGGTGCTCGGTGGTGCTGGCGGCGAGGGCTTGGGCGTTGGGGACTTCGTAGGGTTGGTTGAAGACTTTGGCGGGGTCGGCGTTGAGGGTGTCGAGGAGGTAGCGGCGGCCGGCTTGACTGTTGGTGATGCAGGCATCGGCGAGGCGCACCATTTGCCGCCGGACGGTGAGGCGCACGGGGGAATGGAGATAGTCTACGCCGGGGGAACTGCCTTCGTAGGCAATGACTAAACGCCAACGGCCAAGGGGTTTAAAGAGAAGCGCGAGAATGGTCCAAATCCCGAAGGAGTTTGAGAAAATGACGTGGGGTTTGTAGGCGAAAAGGTAGTTAACGATGCTGGGGGAGAGGGCGGTGTAGTTGGAGCCGTAGCTTTCGGTGGATTTTTGCAGGGCGACAATTTTGCGATCGCCCACCACTTCCACGCTTAATTTATCCTCATAGCCATAGGCATATCCCCGCCACCACGCCGTAAAAATCTTCAGTTGAGGAAACTGGCGGCTTAATTCGTAAAGGGACGGATGCCAGTAGAAAAAGGCAGAATTGAGCAGCCAGGCAACGCGGGTTAATTGGGGGTTCAGGGTCATGGTATTGGTGTCACAGCAATCACTGGCCAAAAAGGCGCGAAAACTCGGCTTGACCCCTAGGGGATGGGCCGATCGCGATTTTCCACTTCAGTATAATGTGCGTGGCTCGTGGGAGCACGTTTAGGCTTGGGGGGCAGATGGCGCGATTACGCGATCGCCGTCTCCGGTGCCATCGTCGGTTGATCCTGCAACGCGGGCCGCAAACAAACATACAACAGCGGGCCAAACAGAGGAACCAACGCCACCGCCCAAAAGATCGCCCGATGCTCCAGACCCCGCCGCGCCATATCATCCCCTAGCAACGCCGTAATCAAGCCCGACAGCATCAGAAAATCCAAACTCATCACATGGATAAAGCGGGAAGTTTGCCATTGGGTGACAAAATTTCCCCAATCCCCAGCGGTGATGCCCCAGGCGACGAGAGCCACTGATCCCGCCAGGAGACCCACCCCCAGCCAGCGCGAATCATGAAGCCGTAACCACCAGCCCACCGGCCCCGCAAATCCCGGATTCGGCCGACGCAGCGCCAAATAGGGCAAAATCGCAAACGCTCCCGTCGCGAAGCTCACCACCGCAAACAGCGCCGCCGGTAGCCGTTGCCCCCGCCCATCGCTATACATAAACATCAAGTACAGGAACGGCCAAATCCCCATCAAGTTAAACAGCGCGAGGATCGCCGGGTTAATGCCGTCCCATGCACCGGTGCTCATGTTCACAATTAAATCCAAAGTCTCCGGCTGATCTGGGGGTGCGAGCACCGTCGCATAGCCCAAAAACGCCACCCACAGCAAGCCAAATCCTAAGCGAAATCGCAGCATTAGCACATCATCCTTAATAAACAGCCATTTCCTTGATGTTGCTCAGCATGGGCTGAACTCTGGCCATTCATTGTAGAAAGGGACTCCTCAGCAAAGCAAGGTTAGAGCCTGAGGTGCGATCGCCCAGATGATGCCTTAAACCGCTGCGGACTGTTTAAAGATGAGGCGATCGCCCTCGGCATCCACATGAATTGTGTCACCGAGATTATATTGACCCCGGAGGATTTCTTTAGCGATCGCTGTTTCTAAATACCGCTGCACCGCCCGCTTCAACGGTCGCGCCCCATAGACCGGGTCATAGCCCTTATCTGCCAGATAATCCAGTGCCGCTTCGGACAAATTGAGAGCTAATTTTTGCTCACCCAACCGTTGATTGAGTCGCTCAATTTGCAGCGTCACAATTTTGCGTAGTTGGGACTTCATCAAGTTCCGGAAAATAATGATTTCATCAATCCGGTTGAGAAATTCCGGGCGAAAACTTGACCGCATCGCATCCATCACCCGACTGCGCATTGATTCATACTGATCATCGGATTCATCAAAGGCAAAATCCAGAATAAATTGCGACCCAATATTACTCGTCATGATGATAATTGTATTGCGAAAATCCACCGTTCGCCCCTGGGAATCCGTCAGCCGCCCATCATCTAAGATCTGCAACATCACATTAAACACATCCGCGTGGGCCTTCTCAATTTCATCAAACAGAATGACCGAATAGGGACGGCGGCGAATCGCTTCGGTTAGCTGTCCCCCCTGTTCATAGCCCACATAGCCCGGAGGCGCACCCATCAACCGCGAAACACTATGTTTCTCCATATATTCCGACATATCAATCCGCACCATCGCATCGGTCGTATCAAATAAATTGTGAGCCAATGCTTTGGCTAATTCGGTTTTTCCCACCCCCGTAGGCCCGAGAAAAATGAAGCTGGCGATCGGTCGATGGGGATCAGCCAGGCCAGCCCGCGATCGCTGAATCGCACCCGCCACCGCCGTCACCGCTTCATCCTGGCCAATCACCTTTTCATGAAGTTCATCTTCAAGATGGAGGAGCTTTTCTTTCTCCGATTCCACCAATTTACTGATCGGAATTCCCGTCCATTTAGAAATAATTTCGGCAATGTCAGACTCTAAAACCTCTTCTCGTAACAAAGATTTCCCAGTGGTTTGAATTTCGGTTAAACGCTGCTCAATAGCCTGTGCATCTCGTTGTAAGCTAATCAGGGTTCCATGCCGTAATTCTGAGGCACGTCCGAGATCATAATCACGTTCAGCTTGTTGAAGTTCAACATTAACTTGATCAATGCTTTCTTTGATCGTTTGTAACTTATCAATAACTTCTTTCTCCGAAGTCCATTGAGCATTCAGTCGGGATTGATCTTCTTTGAGATTGGCAAGTTCTTGATCAAGATTTTGGAGTCGTTCTTGAGAAAGTAGATCATCTTCGCGCCGTAGCGAGAGTTTTTCCATCTCCAGTTGCAGAATTTTTCGATCAACTTCATCCAATTCCTCAGGCTTCGAGGTAATTTCCATTTTGAGCTTTGCCGCCGCTTCATCGACAAGATCAATGGCTTTATCTGGCAAGAAGCGATCGCTAATATAGCGGTTTGATAACGTTGCCGCTGCCACTAGGGCATTATCAGCAATTTTTACCCCATGATGCACCTCATAACGCTCTTTTAAGCCCCGCAAAATCGAAATCGTATCCACTTCACTCGGCTCATTCACCATCACCTCTTGAAACCGCCGTTCAAGGGCCGCATCTTTCTCAATATATTGCCGATATTCATCCAGCGTCGTCGCCCCAATACAGCGCAATTCACCCCGCGCCAACATTGGTTTCAAAAGGTTTCCCGCATCCATCGCCCCCTGGGTTGCACCCGCCCCCACCACCGTATGAATTTCATCAATAAACAGGACAATTTGACCGTTGGATTCGGTCACTTCTTTTAAAACTGCTTTTAAGCGTTCTTCAAATTCCCCCCGATATTTCGCCCCGGCAATTAATGCCCCCATATCTAGGGCCACGACCTGCCGATCTTTGAGGGAATCCGGTACATCCCGGTTCACAATCCGCTGGGCGAGACCTTCGGCGATCGCGGTTTTTCCTACCCCTGGCTCACCAATTAACACCGGATTATTCTTCGTCCGCCGAGACAAAATTTGAATCGTGCGGCGAATTTCATCATCCCGACCAATCACCGGATCGAGCTTTCCCGCCCGTGCTAATTCCGTCAGTTCCCGACCATATTTTTCCAACGATTCATACTTACCTTCAGGGTTTTGATCAGTCACAGTTTGATTGCCTCGAATACGTTTAATAATATCGGTCAGTTTTGCTTCATTCAGCCCAAACTCTTGGAGCAACTGCCGCCCAAAGCGATCATCTTTGGCATAGCCTAAAACTAAATGCTCGACGGAAATGTAGTCATCTCCAAGATTTTTACGATACTGTTCTGCGCGATCGAGTAATGTATCTAAACTCCGGCCAAGATAAACCGAATCACTGACTTGGTTCAGTTTGGGCTGATTCTTGATAAATGTCGAGGTGCGATCGTTGAGGTGTTGTAAACTCACCCCTGCTTTTGTAAATATGCTAATCGCGAGACTATTATCATCCAGCAAAGCCTTGAAAAGGTGCTCACTTTCCAATTGCTGCTGATAACTTTGCTTCACAATTTCCGGCGTTTTTACAATCGCAGCCCATGCTTTTTCGGTAAATTGATTAGGATTGGTGGGTTGCATAGGATATTCATTTAATGTAAGGCGAATATGCTTATTATTTTAAGGCGTTGGAGGCCTGCCCTGGTTTAGGGATTATCCCCCTTGAGTCGGTAGGGTTTTCCCGATGGGCGCGTTTCCCCGTAGATTTGGTTGGGGGCTTGCTCTACAGTAGGGTTAAGACCCCTTGGATTGAGGAGTAAGACCAATGCGATCGCCCCTTCGGTTATGGACAGTGGCAGACTACCTGGAAGCTGAAGCCGCCAGCAACATCCGCCATGAGTATGTGAGTGGCTATGTATTCGCCATGGCCGGAGCAAGCGAAGCCCACAACCTGATCGCGTGCAATTTTGTCGCCCAACTCCGGCCCCATTTGCGTGGCAGCACTTGTCGCGTTTTCGTATCTGATATGAAGGTAAAAATCCAGGATGATATTTTTTACTACCCAGATCTCCTCGTCACCTGCAACCCCCAGGATAATCAGCCCTATTTCAAAACTCAACCGACGTTAATCATTGAAGTTCTCTCAAAAACGACTGAGACGACGGATCGGCGTGAAAAGCTGATGCACTATCAAACCCTAGAGAGTTTACAGGAATATGTATTAGTATCCCAGAACTGTATTGAAGTGGAAGTCTATCGTCGCCAAGCTTCGGGCTTTTGGACAGTGGAAGTGCTGAAGGCAGATCACAATTTACATTTAGTGTCTGTAGATTTGAAGCTGACAATGGCAGAGATTTATGAGGATGTTCGGTGGTAGTGCGGGGGGGAACCTAAGCCCACTCCTCTGCCAACCCCAATCGGTGACAATGTCCACTAAAACAAAGCCCCCTCAATCACGAGGGAGCTTTGTTCAGTTAGTTAGGACATTAGGTTATTAAACCCAGAAATCTTAACCGTTAATCGCAGGAGCGGTCAAAGCCACAGGCGCAGACTCAGCAGAAGCCAAATCTAAGGGGAAGTTGTGGGCATTGCGTTCGTGCATCACTTCAAAACCGAGGTTAGCGCGGTTCAGGATGTCCGCCCAGGTATTGATGACGCGACCTTGAGAATCGAGCACCGATTGGTTGAAGTTGAACCCGTTCAGGTTGAATGCCATCGTGGACACACCCAAGGCGGTGAACCAAATCCCAATCACGGGCCATGCACCTAAGAAGAAGTGCAGAGCGCGGGAGTTGTTGAAGGAAGCGTATTGGAAGATGAGACGACCGAAGTAGCCGTGGGCTGCAACGATGTTGTAGGTTTCTTCTTCTTGTCCGAATTTGTAGCCGTAGTTTTGGCTTTCGATTTCGGTGGTTTCCCGCACCAAGGAAGAGGTGACGAGGGAACCGTGCATGGCGGAGAACAAAGCACCACCGAAGACACCAGCCACACCGAGCATGTGGAAGGGGTGCATCAGGATGTTGTGTTCGGCTTGGAACACGAGCATGAAGTTAAAGGTTCCGGAGATACCCAAAGGCATACCGTCGGAGAAGGACCCTTGACCCATGGGGTAGATGAGGAACACTGCGGATGCGGCGGAGACGGGTGCAGAGTATGCAACACAAATCCAAGGACGCATGCCGAGGCGGTAGCTCAATTCCCACTGACGACCCATGTAGCAGAAGATGCCGATCAGGAAGTGGAAAATGACGAGCTGGTAGGGACCACCGTTGTACAGCCACTCATCGAGGGAAGCAGCTTCCCAGATCGGGTAGAAGTGCAAGCCGATGGCGTTTGAGGAAGGCACAACAGCACCGGAGATGATGTTGTTGCCGTAGAGGAGAGAACCGGCCACGGGTTCACGGATGCCGTCAATGTCCACGGGGGGAGCAGCGATGAAAGCGATGATGAAGCAGGTGGTGGCGGTCAAGAGGGTGGGGATCATCAAGACACCAAACCAGCCCACGTAGAGGCGGTTGTTGGTGCTGGTGACCCATTGGCAAAAGCGTTCCCAGATGGAGCCGCTTTGTTGTGCCTGAATGGTTGTGGTCATGGTTAGATAATTGCGAGAAAGGTATGTATGGGGGAAGTTGTTTCCCTTGGGTACAACAATAGCAAGAAAGTTAAGGAATGTAAAGTGTTTGTAACAATTGGGGATGTCCGTACTCAGTTTGGGGGGCGATCGCACCCCTACCCAATCACCCTAACCCAAACCCCATCCTGCTTCACAGGAATCTGAAGCGAACCTTAAATCCGTTTGTTACAACCTGAGAATCAGAAAAGCCCCCACCCCCCCGATCCCTAGCTCCCAGAGAAAGAGCGATCGCATCCAGGCCAACGCCTGATCAATAACATCAGAGGTAATCGGGTGAATCGGGTCGCCGAGTAACGGTTTTGGACGGAGTTCGCCCCGATAGGTATTTAAGCCCCCCAACTGCACCCCCAAGGCTGCGGCATAGGCGCATTCGCTCCAACCGGAATTCGGGCTGGGGTCTTGGGGAGCATCACGACGGCAGAGGGTGAGGACGTGGCGGGGGTGGCGGGACAGGAGGGCGATCAGGAGGACGGTGAGGCGACAGGGGAGCCAGGTTAAGCGGTCTTCGAGTTGGGCACTGAACCAGCCGAGATCATGGAAAGGGTCGCGACGATAGCCGATCATTGAGTCGAGGGTGCTGGCGGCTTTGTAGGCGATCGCCAAAGGCAGCGGCCCAATCCCCAACCAAAGACCCGCGATCGCATAAAAGAGCGGCGCGGTCACGCCGTCGGTGGTGTTTTCGGCAATGGTTTCTAAAACAGCGCGGCGCATTTCCCCGGCATCCAGTTGATCGGTGTCGCGGCCCACGTAGCGGCTCAGTTGGTGGCGGGCTTGGTCGAGATCGCCGGATGCGAGGGGTTCGAGCACGTCCAACGCCGCCCAGCGTAAACCCCGTGCGGCGAAACAACTGGCGAGGAGAATTACCTGAGCGATCGCCCCGAACACCGGATGCAGTCGCGCCCCCCATTCTGGAATTGCCCAGCCCAACCCGCCACACCCACTGATTAATCCCAACCCCAACACCACGCCCCCCAATTGACGCGGCCAACCGGGTGCTAAACGGAGGATGAGGGACTGCGATCGCCCAATCACCCAGCCCATCCCCTGCACCGGGTGAGGCCAAGCCCAGGGATCACCAATGGCATAGTCCAACCCCGCCGCCGCACAGAGGATCAGAAAATCAGTCAAGAGGGGATCAACCATAGCGCACCGGATCGCGAAAAGAGCATCAACGTCTCCCTATTTAACCCTGTGGGGGCGTTGATGCCTGCGGTTTTCAGGTGCGGGGCCGTGCTAAGGGCGTTGGGACATCGGGCGGGAGAGGGGCGGCGGCCGGTGCAGTGGGCAAGAAGGTGCGATCGCGTCCGGGTGGAGTCGGTTCCGTGGCCACCACATCTTCACTGCCATTAATCACCCCGCCAAAAATCGGAATTTCCGCATCGAGCAACTGTTCCAACATCATCCCCAAGGGTTTTTTCTGGGTCACCCCAGGCCGCGTCGTGATCACCATGCCATCGGTGAGGGGTTGGAGCAGCAGCGCATCGTTGCAATGGTCGAGGGGGGGCGTGTCGAGAATCACCAAATCATACCGCACCCGCGCATCTTGGAGGAGGCGCAGTAGTTCGCTGGATTCGAGGAGCATCGCAGCATTGCGTTGGGGGCCCGCGCTGGGGATGACGTAGAGATTGGCCACATCCGGAGCGAGGACGGTACAGGACTGGGCTGCCCCATAGTAGCTGAGAGGTTCCGCCACGGCATCGAGATCCACCGCCAAGTTAAGGGAGGACACGCGGGAGCGCGATCGCAAATCTGCCTCAATTAACAACGTGCGCTGACCGGCGTGGGCCGATGCGATCGCCAAATTATACGATGTCAGACTTTTGCCCTCGTTTTCCTCCACACTGGTCATCAACACCACCTTGCCCTGCGGCCCTGCCACGCGGCGTAGCGTACTCCGAAACCGCTCATATTGATCCCCATACACCGCATTCGATCCCTGGATCAGCGGCAGATCTTCCGGGTAGGGGGGAGCATTCAAGATCGGCAATTCCCCCAGCACCAGCACATCGCGATCGCCAAACACCGCCCGAATCTCACCTGCCGTATACAGATGCGGGTCAAGAATTCCCAACACCAAAATCACCCCCGCCCCGGCCAAGATCGCCACCACAACCCCCGCACTCATGATAATCAGCGGGCCCGGCGGCGGTGAATAGGTACTCGGCACCAATTGCGCTAGGGGCGGCTGGGCGATCGTTAAACTGCCCACCGCTTCCGCCTCTGCCGATTGGGCATCCACTAACTTCGCTTGGAGAAAATCGTGAAAATTTTTCTTCAGGGTTAACTGTTGTTGGAGTCGCTCTTTATCCAATTGTTGATTGGGGAACCGTTCATAATCGCGGCGCAGTTGTTGTTCCGTCTGTTGAGCGAGGGTTAACTGTTTTGTCAAACCGTCTTTTTGGGTTTGCAGATTTACCAACTGATTGGCCAACTGTTGGCGCGTCACATCTAAACTGCTGTCGCGACGAATTTCACTGACTTGGGCCCGAAACACGCCATCCGTCCCCACCACTTCATCGGCCCGCTCTCGCAGCAGTTGGTCAAAGGTGGCCTTTTGTTTGAGTAAGTCCGCCATGATCGGATGTTCCGGGCGGAGTTCGCGCGATCGCAACGCCAACTGCGTTTCCACCTGCAAAATCTGCGCCCGCAAATTCGCAATAATCGGATCAGCACTCAACGCTGATGCCAACGCCGCCTGGGACGGGTTTAACCCCAATTGCCCCACAATGCTATCAATCTGCGCCGTCACCCCTTCGAGTTGAAACCGCAGATCCCGCTGTTGCTGCTGGCTAGTACTGATCGCCGTGAATAAGCTTCCATCCTGGGCCGCCACCAATGATGACCCCTGCCGACTCATAAATTGATAAAACTGCTGTTCTGCGGTTTGTAACTCCTCTTTCGCCCCTGCCAGCCGAATTTCTAGCGCCGCAATCTGGGCCCGCAAGCGAGACGTATTCACCGTTCGGCTTTGAGCAACCATCGCCTCTAGCAAGAGTTCCAAGGCCCGCACAGCCCGCTCTTCTCGATTATCAGTGAACTTGATTTGAATAATCGGCGGATCGTTCTCTTTCTTCGGGAGCTTGATCTCAACCTTTTTGACAAAGCGCTCAATGTTCTTGATGTCCAATTCAGTGACCACATCAAACACCACCTGCTCCGTCAGCAAGGATTCTGGGCTACTGATGGAGGTGCGTCCCTGTTCAAACAACGTTCGGCCGGTTTCTGTGGCGGTGGGGGGCGGGTTGCTGTAGGTTAAGGTTGCCGCCGCCGCATATTCAGGATTGGGGGGTGGTTTGGGCGGTAACAGGGCCACCACCGTTGCCAAGCCCAAGACAAAGCCACTGGTTGCCACACCCAAGAGTTTATTCCGATCCAAACTGACTTGAAACCGTTTCACAAGAGGGGAGGTCATGGGTCTTTTGCACAGGACGAAGGAACCGCATCTTAATCCTAGCGGCCCCAAGGCAGAAATGCGATCCTGTTTCCGACGGATTGATCACCCGGAGGGGTAGGGGGGGCGGGTTGCTGGCAGGGTGAGGATGGCGGGGGATTTGGGGAAGCGGCGATCGCGCTAAAATCAGGCCGCATCCTGTGAGATTTTCAAGAACACACTATGACCGACACCATTTTATTAGCCGTCAATGGCACGCTGATGCGAGGTTTAGAACTTAATGGCAATCTCCTCGCAGTCAATGCCACCTTTGTCCGCGAAACGACAACGGAACCCTGTTACCGCCTTTGGACGATTGGCGATCGCCATCCTGCCATGCAGCGCGTTGCCCAAGGGGGCGTTGCGGTAGCCGTCGAACTGTGGGCCGTTCCTGCCGCTGGGATTGCACAGATTTTGCAGCAGGAACCCCCAGGATTATCTGTGGGAAAGGTGCGCCTCGTGGATGGTGAAGAGGTGTTAGGCGTAGTGGGAGAAGCGATCTGCTGTGAGCAGGGACGGGAGATTACGGAATACGGGGGATGGCGTGCCTATTGTGCCGCTCGCACCTAGCACCGCCTGGGCGATCGCGGGGACAGTCTACCCCCAATTAGCAATAGGCGCTGATGTCTTCATTGCATTCATCGGCTAAGTAACAGAGAGCGCGGAACCGGAGTTCCATCAATTCGGGGTAGAGGGGGTTGAGTTTGCACAAAGGCGGGATTTGTGCGACTTTGCGGCCTAAGATCCGGATTTCACGGGCGAAGGGGCATTGATTGGGGATTACGGTACAGAGGCGGCGGGCCATGGTTGCGTTGGCGATCGCCATACTCTGAAGCCAAGTGCGCACGGGTTGCAAGGGTGCAAAGCGAGGGTGGGATGATGGTAACGAGTGGGTTGAGTTCAACATAATTCAGCCTCTAACAAACGTGAATGAATTCCGTGCAGTGCATTGGTTTGCTGCGTTGTTCATACTATATCTATAATTTCAGAGAATATAAAGACCCATTAAATATAAATAAACTTTATCAAAGATAATCAAACCTAATTCCTGCACCAAGCTGCCAATTTTGCGATCAGGGCAATGAGCTAGAAGCTCGCACTACAGAGGATTCCCGGAAGGAGTGCGAGCCTCTGGCTCACCCACACCCGATCCGGTATGGGTGAGGTATCACAGCATTAAGGGCGGGGACTGGTGGAGCAGGTGCTTCATCGCCACGGCATCAAAGGTTTCCGCAAAGAGGGGGCCATGGACAAAATCACAATTCAACTCCCGCAAAATTTCCACCTGTTGGGCGGTGGTGACATGGGAGGCGATCACATCAAGGTGAAACTGATGGGCCAAAATAATCAAAATGCGGAGGGTTTCGCGGGTTTCCCCTGGGTCGCCAAGCTCTTGAATTAAAACGGGGTCGAGCTTAAAGCTCTGGATGGGTGACTGTTGTAAACGATGCAAACTCGTATGACTCGTGCCAAATTCCGTAATGCAGAGGCGAATATTGCGATCGCGCAGGGCGGTTAACTGCTCATGCCATCCTGCTGTCTGATGCTCCCAAAACCCATCGGTCACGGCCAACCGAAGCTGACTCGGCTTCACCTGGGTTTGCGCACAAATGGTGTCGAGCTGCTTTAAAAACTCAGGATGACCATATTGCCGCGCCGAACAATGGATATGGACAAAAATATCGGTGGTTAATTCCCACTGTTGCAGATGCTCACAGACGGTGGAGATCATCCAGTGGGTCATCGCCAACCATTGGCCCGTTTCCTCCACCTGTTGCCAATGCTCAAGGGCCGGAATCAAACCCTGCTGCGGGTGATGCCAATAGAGCAAGGCATCTAGACCCTGAATCATCCCAGTTTTCAGGTTAATAATGGGCTGATAGTGCAGTTGGAAGAGTTGAGCTTCAATGGCTTGGCGGAGTTCCGTTTCCAACTTCATTTGACTCATGGCTTTGTCGTGCATCGTGGGCGTGAACAGTTCATACCGACCTTTGCCCCGTGCTTTGGCTTGGTAGAGGGCGGTATCCGCATCGCGCAGGAGTTCTTCTGCCGTTTGCCCTTCCCATTCCGTTTCCGACACGTTGAGATTACCACTGAGCACAATCCCAATGCTGGCCCCGGTGAAGACTTGATAGCCGTTGAGATCAAACGGGGCGCGGAGGGCGGTTTCAATGCGCTCGGCGATGCGGGTGGCGGTGTTGATGTCTTCGATCGCATCGAGCAAAATCGTAAATTCATCGCCGCCGAGTCGGGCCACAATGTCATCGGTGCGTAAACAGTCTTCAATGCGGCGAGCAATGGCGATCAGGAGTTGATCCCCCACCAAATGCCCCAAGCTGTCGTTAACCACTTTGAAGCGATCGAGGTCTAAGAATAAGACCGCAAAATGATACAGTTCGCTATCAACATCGGCCGCAGAGGTTTGGCTACGGGCGATCGCTTCATTGAGGCGCAGTTGAAACAAAGCCCGGTTGGGCAATTGGGTGAGGGGGTCATAAAAGGCGCGGCGATGCAGTTCGGCTTCGACGGCTTTCTGGTTGGTAATGTCCATCACCATCCCTTCGTAGCGGAGAATATTCCCCCGTTCATCCCGCACGGCCCGCGCATTTTCTGAAATCCAAATCACCGTGCCATCTTTGCGGTAGACCTGGGATTCAAACCCAATCACGACCCCCTGTTTTTGCATCACATCTTGAAATTCTTCCCGCTGCTGGGGGTCAACGTAAAGCTGATGGCCGATGTCGGTGAGGGAACTGATTAACTCCATTGGGGAAGGGTAGCCATAGATGCGGGCCAAGGCGGGGTTGGCGCTGAGGTAGATGCCATCGGGGGAGGTCTGGAAGATCCCTTCGAGGGCATTTTCAAAAATACTGCGATAGTTTTGTTCGGCTTCGGCGAGGGCCTGTTGGGCGAGTTTGGTGGTGGTGATGTCGCGGGCCACCCAGACGACGGTATGTTCACGGGTGGGGGATACGGTGGCGACAAACCAGATGGAGCGATCGCCCATGTTCAAACAATATTCCAGATCGTGTAAGGTCTCACCGGTGGCGAGCACCTGATCGATGGTGCGGAGAAAGAGAGCGGCGAGGTCGGGGGGGAAAATATCGGTGATCGACTGTCCGAGTAAGACATCGGCGGGGCGGTAGAGCAAGGCGGTATTGGTGGGGGCTATTTTTAAATATGTTCCATCGGCGCTGAGCACGAGGATTAGATCGGTCATGGCCGCAAAGAGGGCTTCGAGTTCCCCTAGGTGGGTTTGGCGTTCGGCTTCGGCGGCTTTCCAAAGGGTGATGTCCCGCGCCACCCAAATGACACGATCGCAGTCGAGGGGTGAAATGTTGGCGGCAAACCAGCGGTTTTGACCGGCGTGGCTGAGGGTGAGTTCGAGATCCACTTGGGGGGTTTGGTGGGTGAGGACGAAGGCGATCGCTGCTTGGTGCGCGGCGATTTGGGGGGCGTTGAGGAGGGTGGCAACGGGGGCGGTGGGGGGAGTGCCGAGGGGCGCAAAGAAGGGGGTTAAGGTGGGGGGAATCTGCGATCGCAAGCAGCGCCCCTGGCGATCAAACACACAGATCACATCACTCATCGCCGACATCAAAACCCGCTGCTCGGTTTCCGAATTGCGTAACGCCCGTTCCATCTGGTGGCGATCGTTAATATCGGTGATTAGCCCCTCAATCATCCCCAACTCGCCCGCCTCATCATAGACCCCATGGCCCCGCTCCCACACCCAACGCTCTTCCCCCGTTTTGGTGATGATCCGATATTCCAGGTTGTAGCGTTTCCGTTGGGCTAAGGCCCGGCGAATCGCCTGGAGAATCCGCGTGCGATCGTCGGGGTGGATCAACTCATTAAACGAATGAAACCCACTGGCAATTAATTCAGCACTGGTGTAGCCCGTGATGCCGTAACAGCCTTCACTGAGGTAGAGCATCGGCCAATCTACCTGGGCCGAAGCACGAAAAAAGACTCCCGGCAAGGCATCAATGAGGCTCGTCAGTTGGCGTTGGCTTTCTTGGAGGGCAAGCTGGGAGTGGAGCGCGTCGTCAATGGCCTGTTTGCGGCGAATCATGCCACTGAGTTGAGTGGCGATCGCATTAATCAGATCCAACAGGCGCGGGTCACGTAACCGCGCTTCCATCGTGAAAAACACCAGCACCGCCACCACCGTCCCCTCGGCAATAATCGGCACACCAAACCCCGATCGCAACCCACAACGCAGGGCGAGTTGCGATCGCACAAACGTCGGATCAAGGGACACATCCGGAAACCACTGGGGCTTCTCCAACTGCCAGACCCGCCCCGGTAACCCCACCCCCCGCGCAAACCGAAAATCCCCACTGTAAATGCGAAACTCCTGGGCATGGCGCAACGACGCACTCCGATACCAAGCCGGATGCAACTCCAACACCTGCCCCGACGGCCCCGGACACCACACCTCCCCCAACGCCCACCCCGTCGTCTCACAGACCCGCGCCAACACCCCCTGCAACGCCGTTTCTAAATCCGCCGCCTCGCCAATCATCTGGCTCAGTTCCTGCAACAGTTGGCGCTCCTCCTCCGCCCGCTTTTGGTCAGTGATCTCCGTGATTAACCCCTCGATCGCCACATTGCCCTGAGGAGTCACAACCCCATACCCCTGGTCACACACCCATTTTTGCTCTCCCGTGCGCGTCACCATGCGATAGTCCATCCGATAGGACACCTGCTGCTCTAACGCCGCCTCAAGCATCCGCTGCACTTGGACGCGATCCTCCGGATGGATCAAATCCCTCAACGTGATGCTGCGATCGTGGGTAAAATCTCGCGTCCGATACCCCGTCAACCCCTCTCCCCCCTCACTCATAAACTCCAGCCGTTGCGTCGTGAGACAGAGGCGATAGATCAAACCCGGCAGATGGTTCGTAATCGCCACCAAACGCCGTTGATTAGCCTGTAACGCCTGCTCAATCGCCCGTGGATACGTCGTATCCAAAAACGTCCCCAACACCAGATCTTCGCCCTGGTGCTGCAACAACTGTAACGACACCACCGCACATAACGAGTCTCCATCCGGCCGCCGCAATTCCAGTTCATAATTGGAGAGGAAATGACACTGCAACAACGCCTGCTGAATCACCTGCCAGGCACTGGGATTAAAATACATGTCCAAGTAAGTTTTAGTCTGGACAACCCCAAACACCTGATCAAAATGGTCATTACGATACAGCACCTCTCGGTCTGCCAGTCGCGCCACCAGCATCGGCACGGGCATCCCCAACAACAGCTTAAAAGCCAGATCCTCGTTTTGGGTGACGGCAATCTGGGTCGATGAATGTCCCTCTGATGCAAATAATGTATTCAAAGCAGCCAGACCCTGACTAAAAGGTTGCACAGTATTTCACGCCGTTCCGACTTAACCACCAGTGTAGTTCCAGAATGAATGATTTCAGCTTGAACAAGCAGAGAAGAGACAAACTGTAGAGTCACCATCAAGCTCCTGGCCTGATTGAACCGCAAAAAATTCTCCCTTGACTGTTAACCTTAATACAATTCTTCTTTCTGAACGTCAACCGATGCGAATGCTGTGGCCCTTTAATTCATCTCGATGGACTCCCTATCTTTTTTTATTTCCTGCCCTCTTTTTACTGACATTAACAGTCTTTTTTCCAGCCCTCCAAGCCTTTGCCCTCAGCTTTACCCGCTACGAATATGACATCACCCAAACCCCCGTATGGATCGGCTGGGAAAATTTTCAACGCTTGAGTCAAGATGCCGTTTTTTGGCAGACCCTAGGGAATACACTGATTTATCTGGTGGGGGTTGTGCCTGTCCTCGTGTTTTTACCGTTAGGACTAGCCATCTTGGTCAATCAGAAACTCAAGGGAATTCACTGGTTTCGGATGGCCTTCTACGCGCCAGTGGTGATTTCCATGGTAGTGGCTGGGATTGCCTGGAATGCCCTGTACTCATCTAATGGACTGCTCAATCAACTGCTGCAAGGCCTGGGATTTTCGAGCCAAATTCCTTGGTTAACGAGTCCAAATTGGTCAATCTGGAGTGTGATGGTGGTGACGGTTTGGAAAGGGTTGGGGTACTACATGGTGATCTATTTAGCCGGCTTACAAGGGATTCCCAATGATCTCTACGAAGCGGCTGCCTTGGATGGTTCAACAGGATTACGTCAGCATTGGGATATTACTGTACCTTTGATGCGGCCATACCTGGTTTTGGTGACGGTCATTTCTTCAATTTCGGCGATGAAAGTGTTTGAAGAAATCTACATCATGACCCAGGGAGGGCCGTTGAATAGCTCAAAAACGGTGGTGTATTACCTCTATGAACAGGCGTTTCAAAATTTGGAAATCAGCTATGCCTGTACGATTGGTTTAGTCTTGTTTTTGGTAATTTTTAGCCTATCTTTAGTGAATTTGAAAATTTCCCAGGGCCGCGAGTCTTGGCAGAATGTGCAGCGTTAGGGGGTGAAAGTCCCAGGGAGAATTGGGGGCTAGGACGTGTGGACATTTCATCTGAGCCAAATTGTGGATTGCCTCCAAGTAGGCAAACGTAATTTCTCAACAGTTTTTCATGACGAGTAAAGATTCGTCGGAATCGCTTGATTTTCTTGATTTTATTGAAAAAGCAGTCCACTAAGTAGGTAAGCTCAATACAGGGATGGGCGCGGACGGTTGTGCTGTCTGAGTACAGGACAAACGTTGAAATGTACGGCGGCATCTTGATTTTGATGGGGTGGGAGCATCCTGCTCCCTATTTTGTCTGAGTCCTAGCGGGGGTGGGAGCATCCTGCTCCCTATTTTGTCTGAGTCCTAGCGGGCAAGATGCCCGCACGACAGACTATGGATTTTTAGGGAGCGTGTTGAGTTTTGCCATTGTTCCATCCAACCTACGAAATCATCAGGGTTTCAGCCAAAGCCTGATTTTTTGTCCTGTATTCAGGTGCTGTCTATGTTCAGAGTCTCCCAGTCGATTAGCTTAGCGATCGCATGACTTACTTTTTGCCAGATTCCTTTGCGACTCCACCGATTGAGTGGCTACTCTGACAACCCATCGATTCATTCCTTAAAACGTCAACACGTCCTAGCCCTTTGTCCATGTGCGTCTGGTGGTGCTCCGGTTCGGAAATTACGAGGGGCGCACCGAGGGAGAAAATTGATACCGTTAGGAAAAGGGCAGAAGATCCCCACGATCGCACACTGCTCGTACTGATTTGGGAGGTTCCTATGGTGCAATTTTTAGTCACGTGGTTAGTTTCAGCGGCAGCGGTGCTTTTAACCGTGTGGTTGATTCCCGGTTTGAGCATGGCGGGGTTGACCTCTGCGTTGATTGCGGCTCCGGTGTTTGGGATTGTGAATGCAGTGGTGAAGCCGATTTTGGTGTTGTTCACCCTGCCGCTGACGGTGCTGTCGTTGGGTTTGTTTTTGCTGGTGGTGAATGCGATCGCCTTTGGTTTAGTGGGTTATCTCACCCCCGGCTTTACCGTGGCGGGCTTTTTCCCGGCGCTCTTCGGGTCCCTGGCGCTCTCGTTTATTTCCAGTTTGTTGAATAGTCTGCTGCAATCCGACGACGAAACCGCCCTCACCTCACGCTAAGGGCCGCAGGGTTAACCGAATCGTGTAGTCAAAGGCTTTCGGCTGACCTTGATCCAACGTTGGATTGAATTGCCAGGTTTCAATAATTTTGGCCGCTACGGCTCCCGCCTGTGACGGTGTTAGCGATCCCGCTAGCACCGTTGTTTTGTCGGGCAAAACTTCGGCGCGTCCTGTGGCATCGATAATCACCACCACATCCAAAATAAGCGGCTCGGTCAAGGTTAACCCCAACGGCGCGAGATATTGCGCGATCGCTAATTTTTTTTCCGCCGTACGCACCGTGGCAAGCTGATCCGGGACATCCCGCTGCACCGTTTCCCCGTAGGCATTGGTAAAACTGGGTAGCGTCGGATTGGCTGCGATCGCCATAAATTCCGTCGCGTCAGCAGTCCCCCCATTGCCCGGACTCACTCCCTCATTAGTCCCCGGTGGCGGCGGTAACACGGGGGGCGAGGGTCGGGGGGATGGGGATGGATTCGGGGATGGGGATGGATTTGGGGATGGGGATGGGGATGGGGATGGGGATGGGGATGGACTGGGTGAGGGACTGGGTGAGGGATTCGGGGATGGGGATGGACTGGGTGAGGGACTGGGTGAGGGACTGGGTGAGGGATTTGGGGATGGGGATGGACTGGGTGAGGGACTGGGTGAGGGACTGGGTGAGGGATTTGGGGATGGATTGGGTGCAGTGGCGGGGGCTTGGGTTGCAGGTTCTACGGGAATGGGGGCCAGTTGGGGCGCAGCGGGAACGGGGCTATCGTAGAGGGTGACGGGTATCCAGTCCGGGGTAAGCAGACCCGTGGGCATGGCGATTTGGACGGCTGTGGACGGCAGAAACAACAGTAGCAACAGATGGCCACCCCCAGAGAGGACAATCAAAAACCACCAAAGGGCGGGGGGATCATGGCGGGGACTGCGATCGCTCATCCGTCGAAATTCTTCACGATGTGGACATCTTGCACTCCAGTGTAATCGTAGCGGATTAATCTCCGTCACCCTAGAGGCTGGTTTGCGCGACAGAATCAGCGATCGCACTTTTAAAATTGCTTCTTAACAATTAAGTTAGAAGTTCTGAGCGTGAATTAAATTTTCATCAAACCGTAATTTCATGCAGAGAATGGAACACTCATAAATCGCCGTTCACGGTCGGCTGCATAAGCAATACAGGCTTTTAAATCCTCTTGTGTCAAATCAGGAAAGTCATCGAGAATTTCTGCTTCGGTCATCTCGGACGCTAGATACTCCAGCACTTCATAAACCGTACGCAGGAGCAGGGATTATCTATTTCTTGATCAAATTTTCCCCTGCTAACGCACCCTACGAGATCAGCGATCGCCCTAACTAGACTCCGCAAACATGGATGGAAAATCCTGCCGTCCGCTGACAACTCTGAGAATTTCAATCCCATTGTTGAGAATTCTGTAAAAAATAATGTATTTCTCAAAAGATAGCCCTCGCAACCCAGGACGGATAGATTCATAGCTCTTTCCACTGTTTGGGAAGGCAACAAGTTGTTGACATTTGCGGTTAAATGCCTGAAAGAATCGCTCCCCCGCTTCAATACTATTTTCTGTAAAGTAGTCAGCAATTGCGTTGAGGTCTTGACTGGCAAGGACATTGATAACGTAGCGGCTCATGGCTGCTGTGCTTACTGGAACCGTTCCAGAATGCCGTTAACAAACGTTTCGCCATCCACTGGAGCGGTATGCTCTGAGGTTTCAACCGCTGCATCAATTTTGGCTCGAATGTCTTCAACCCATTCAGCTTCGGCGCGATCGTATTCATCCAATAGCCGTAATGCAATCTCCAATACTTCTTCGGCAGAGCGGTATTTACCTGTTTGCAGCTTGGTTTGAATAAAGCGTTCTTGGTCAGGTGTGAGATTAATGTTCATCACCATCCCAGAGTTGAGAAAGGGGCAAGGTTTCGCCTGCCATTGCCTGCTGCCAGGATCTCTGCAAACTTTCCGTAGAGAAGCCCGTATTGTATTCTGTGGGTTGAGTCTGTGTGTTTTGGGAATGAGTTTGCTGAATGATTTCAGAGAGGGCTTGCAGCAACTCTAGCTGTTCTGCTAACGAGAGCGATTGGGCAATCTGAATGGCTTGTGTAAGTTGACCTGTCATCGTTTATCCCTTCGTTTCTAATTACCTCATTATTGACTTTCAGCTACTTGCGCAAGGGGTTTTGTGCGTTACGCAGGAGCGATAATCATCTATTTTTTGATAAATTACTCCCCGTATTAACGCATCCGACAAGAAGTGCGATCAAACTCACTCATTATAACTTTGACTTTTGGGTTATCAAACCTTGATTGGTCCGAACATTCCGGTATTAATAAGGGAGTTCCAAATTTTTTTTATGGCCTGCCCTGTCTCTTGGTTCACAAAGAGTGATGAACGAGCTCCATGAGGGCTACCCAGGAAATAGTACCGCATCGTTTCCCAGGTTTCTGCAACCTGGGACCACCGCCAGCATGGAAGCTCTTGCTCAAGAATTAGGGGCATAGCAATGGACAGCGGTATCATTCCATCTATACCGAGAGGCTTATCCCAGTTGCACTTAACTAAAATCGGAGTTGTGTCTGGATGATATAACTTTGCATTAATTCGCTCGGCGGTGATATATGCAATCGGGTGGGGAAGCAATGACTTCACCGAATCGATGACATCCTGACCGTTGCCGTATGGGCAAGTGATGAATCCCCTGGCGAAGTATCGAGTATGGTCGAGCCCTTTATAACCACAGCAGTCCTGGGGTGTAGTCACAGGATATTGACGTTCATGATTGCAGACCAGCGGATGCCATGTTGGGTAGGAATCAACCACAGGGCCAATTTCGTCAACTATCTCTGCTAGTGCCTCTTTGCTACGTGCCCTAGCGGATTGGTCTGCATACTGCGGTCCAGGGATGAAGTACGCTGCTACCTGCTCATAACCTCGTTGTGCTGCTTCGTCTGCTCGAAATACCATACGTTTAGCCCACATGAGTAAATAGATATTTGCATAGAATGCAATACTTTTACATGATACTGCAATTTCATGCACAAATTACGGACTTTAATTGTAGGGTGGGCGATGCCCGTCGCCGCTCAATAACTACAAAGATGAGCTATGACCCCGAAAACTCCCGTAACAGCCAAGCGCCCACCTGTCCTTGATCCTGCTGCCGACTGCGCTCCAATGCTGTGGTCAGCACCGCCATCGGCAAGCCATTTAAAACCTTTGACACATCCAGCCGCTGGCTACCCTGGGGGGTGAGGGCATAGGCTAACATAGCGATCGCCTGGACATCCACAACCCAATATTCTTTGACACCCAGTACCTCATACAAAGCACGCTTATTGCCCTGATCATCCAACAACGAACTAGCCGCGATCGCAACCACCAAATCCGGCGCAGGATAGCGATTTAAATCCACAATCGTTGTGCCCCAAGGAATCATTATGATTATGGCCAACGAGTGACATTTCAATCCTCATGTGGTTGTGATGATAATAGCCTTTGGCTTTGGCCAGCGTTGGTTCAGCAACCATTTGAAGATAGTCTTCCCAGGATGCCGCGATCCACGTATTAGTCGGTAATGCGGATTCTGAAGATGTTTTGAGCGAACTCATTGCTTGTACCTCTGGATTGACCTGACTCTGCATTGTAAACACTCTCTCCTTCACGCCCAAACCCGCTTCAAAGTTAACGTAAACCCTGGCAAAACCTGCTCTCCAGACAAGGTTATCGGATTCTCTAATTCCTCAACGTCTTGACCCGGACGATAAATTTCAACCCGCTTATTGTTCGGGTCAATTAACCAGCCAAATTGTGCCCCATTCGCTAAATACTCCTGCATCTTTGCCTGTAGATGTTTGAGACTGTCAGTTTCTGAGCGCAACTCAACCCCAAAATCTGGACATAGGGGTGCAAAAGCCTTTTGTTGTGTTGGGGTCAGCACCTCCCAACGCTCTGGGTGTACCCTTAACTTCTCCCCGGATTAAAATCACGGGGAGAAGTCAAGAATCGTGAACCCATCCAAGAACTCCGTCAACAAATCGCCCAAGGTCGCGTCACCGATGGCGAAGACCTGTTCGAGCGTTTATTTACCCATTAGCCGTACAACACCGATACCGCCAAAATAGAGACCCAGCACCGCGCCTGCAAGCAGGGATTGAGTTACAGGATCGGTCGAGGGGGTGAGAATGGCTCCTAGGATGACGGCGACGAGGATTACGTAGCGCCAACTTTGGAGCATTTGCCCAGAGGAGACAATCCCAAGCTGGCCCAAGATAAGCTGCAACACCGGCACTTGAAACACTAATCCGGTGCAGAACATCAACACGAGCACAAATTCAAAATAACTCTCAATCGACCAGGCTTGCTCCACCACATCCGCACCGTAGCTGATGAAAAAGCTCAGCGCGGCGGGGGTCAACACCCAATAGGAAAAGGCAAGACCCGCGAAGAAGAGGACACCGGAAGCCAGGACAGCGGGGCCAAGCAGCCGCCGCTCGCGCCGGGTGAGACCGGGGAGGACAAATTTAATGACTTGGTAAATGATGAAGGGGCTAGAGATAATCAGCCCGCTGTAGCCTGCGACCTTGAAGGAGACGAAGAAAAATTCACCGGGGGCAAGTTGCAGGAATTTCACATCCTGGGCGGGTTGTTCGAGCCATTCAACGAGGGGGCGAACGGCGAGGAAACAACCAACACAGGCGATCGCTACGGCAATCAGCGAGACAAAGAGGCGTAGGCGTAGTTCTTCGAGGTGTTCAAAGATCGACATTTCAACGTCGTCGGGGACTTCGTTGACGGTGAGGTCAGGATCGGGGGGAAGTTTGGGTTTGGTGTCGGCGGTAGCCATGGGTGCAGCAGGGGTAGGACGTGCAACAGGAACGGGAAAAACGCGAAGATAATCCTGGGCTTCAGGGTGTGGGGGTAAGAGTCCCATGTATTGTATCGAAGCCTGGGCAGAATCTAAATGATTCGGAGCTTAGATCCCATCGAGGAGCCATTCCGAGGCGCGATCGCCCAAGTCCAGGGGAATACTCACGGCTTTACCGAGGCGGGGTCGTTCGCGGGTGGCATCGAGATAGGCTTTGACTTGGGCGATCGCATCCCAGGCATTGAGATAATTCGCCACGGCATCCAAATGGGCGAAATATTCCGCCTCATCCATCGGGAAAGAGGCCTGCTCCCGATATTTCCACATCACTTGCACATACATTTTGCCCTTCGTTTGACGAACTTGCAGCGCGTAAGAACGCCCCCATTTGTCCAGTAACCATTGGTGAAGATCTTGTCCAGTCATGTTGAGAAGCGATCAATCGCCAGTAAATGCAACTTTTCTGTAATAATTTAACGAGAGTCTTAGGACTTCCATGGCTGATCGAGCGTTGTTGCTACGCTGCAATGATTGATTAATCCATACCTGCACGCTGCTCGCGTTGTCGATGTCAACGAAGCCAGTCTGATTGTACGCATCAGACCCCTAACACTTAACAAAAGTATAAACTTGATCCGTTGAGTTATGACACAAATTTCAGCTTCTGATGCCCCCAGCATGGGCCGCCGTCAGTTCATGAACCTCCTGACATTCGGCACCATTACCGGCACAGCCTTAGGGGCCTTATATCCGGTCGTTAAATATTTTATTCCACCTTCTAGTGGTGGCGCAGGCAGTGGCGTAACCGCCAAAGATGCCCTCGGTAATGATGTTCTAGTCAGTGAGTTCGTCGCCAATCGCAAACCCGGCGATCGCGCCCTCAGTCAGGGACTCAAAGGTGACCCCACTTACTTAATCGTCAACGAAGAATCCGAAATCACCTCCTACGGCTTAAACGCCATCTGCACCCACTTAGGGTGTGTTGTGCCCTGGAATGGCAGTGCAAATAAATTCATCTGCCCCTGCCATGGTTCTCAATACAACGCCGAAGGCAAAGTGGTGCGTGGCCCTGCCCCCCTCTCCCTCGCTTTAGCCCACGCTGAAGTCAGTGACGACAAAGTCATTCTCACCCCTTGGACAGAAACCGATTTCCGCACCGGCGAAAAACCCTGGTGGACTTAGGGAGCGACCCCCTTGACTTGCTAGATCAATCACCCTTTGCTTTAGGACTTTTTGTAACGTTACCGATGAAACACTTGCTTAAGAATGTCATTCGCCGGGCTGCGAAGACCCTCGCCATAGTTGCCCTGGCTACGGTTGTCCTGTTAGGCTTTGCGGCTCAACCGGCTGCCGCCTATCCGTTTTGGGCCCAAGAAACGGCCCCAGAAACGCCCCGTGAGGCCACCGGACGGATCGTTTGTGCGAACTGTCACCTTGCCTCTAAACCCACTGAGGTGGAAATGCCTCTCGCGGTTTCCCCGGACACGGTGTTTAAGGCCGTGGTCAAAATTCCCTACGATCTAGATGCTCAACAGGTGTTGGGGGATGGTTCCAAAGGGGGCTTGAATGTGGGTGCGGTGGTGATGCTTCCCGAAGGCTTTAAGATTGCCCCGGCCGATCGCATCTCAGAAGAATTGAAAGAAGAAGTGGGCGGGGTTTATTTCCAACCCTACCGCGATGATCAAGAAAATGTGGTAATTGTGGGCCCGCTGCCGGGTGAGCAATACCAAGAGATTGTCTTCCCGGTACTCTCTCCTGACCCGGCCACAAATAAGGATGTTCACTTTGGCAAATTCGCCATGTATGTCGGGGCTAACCGGGGCCGCGGCCAAGTGTATCCCGCTGGTAATTTGACCAATAATAATGTGTTCAAAGCCAGTGCAGCGGGTACGGTGAGCGCGATCGCATCAGCGGATGACGGCAGTTCGACCGTGACCATTGATACGGCTGATGGCAGTGTTGATGTGGCTGTGCCGGCGGGCCCTGCGTTGATTGTGGCCACCGGTGACACCGTTGAATCGGGTCAAGCCCTGACCAGCGACCCGAACGTAGGTGGCTTCGGCCAAGAGGAAGCGGAAATCGTTCTCCAAGACCCGACGCGCATTCAATGGTTACTGGTCTTCTTTGCTGCGATCGCCCTCTCGCAACTCTTCCTCGTCCTGAAGAAGAAACAAATCGAACGAGTCCAAGCCGCTGAGATGAATTTCTAGACCCTTGATCCTTAAGGTTTGAATAATCCCTGGGCTTCAACCCAAGCGCACCATCGTGATTCACGATGGTGCGCTTGGTCTGTGAACCGTTAATCCCCAATCCATCGCCCCAATTAGTCTGTTTCCATCAACCCTTCAAAAAGGGGATAAAAAAGCACACTGTAGTTTTATCTACAGTGCGCTTTCAACTCATGCATTAAACTGACGATCACAGGGGAATAGACGCTGCCCCCGTGGTAATTGCCCCGTTTAGATTCATCAAAAACTCCTTGTGGAAACCCCCACCTCGCACCGCAGGTGGGGGAGGAAACAAGCGTCAGGCAGCGGGGTTAAATGCCCCACTGACTGACAATCTCTGCGGGCAACTGACCAAAATACCCGTGGCGCGATAGAGTAGCTCAACCTTGGCAGCACTAAACTGCCCAATACGCTTCCAAGTGAACTCAGAAACAGAAACTTGCCGAGTTGTATCCCCACTCACATAGCCCACCGAGACGCGACCTGCCATCTCAGCCCGCACTAGATCGCCCTTCCGGAATCCATGGCGGGTTACTGTGCCCCCATATTTGCGGCGTAGACCCTTCTGACGGGGAACCATGAGGTGCAGTTGCCTGCGACTGATGGGTGGCCGTTTAATCACCACAAATGGGGCAGATGTGAGCTTAACCTCTCCAAACCAAAGATAACCGTGACTGCGTTTCCGGTGGAAGGGACGATACTCGATGAAGTATCCACAGGCTAAAGCGATACCATCTACCGCATGGGTTTGGGGAATTTGTTCTGCTTTGTCCTGAGACTTCTTCAATCCCAAAGCAGAGCGAAGTTGAGCGGTGCCATTGCCATCCTGCTGCCACCCGTAGCGAGTGTAGACGGGGGCAATCTGCTCCCATTTTCTCATGGCGTAGGCTTGCCCCACCATGACCGGAGAGAAACCTTTCCCAGATTTGCTCCCTTTCGACCTGAGGTTAAGTCCACGTCGGCGCGAACTTTCTCGTAGCCAATGGTGGCAATGGGGAATAGTTGGGACAACTCCTGAACAACTCGAAACTCTAGGTCTCGGTTGGCTCGGATACTGGGGGGCACTTTCTGCTGTTTACGGTTGTTAAATCGCTTTTGGCGATGATTTCGTAGCTGGAAGGGTAACTCTCGATTAATCCGCCGACTGCGGCGAGAACGCCGTAGCATTCTGCGATGATCCATCCGTTCACGCACCCTGGGGTAGGGGAGTTCTAGGTGGGACTGGAATAATGTCGCTTGAGCGGATTGAACGGCAATCCCTGAATAGAGTTTGCCGGGATCGACCCCGACCACGATGGGCTGGGTATTACGACCCGATGGCTCCGCTTTCAGGCGCACTGCCTTGATCCGTAGATTGGTTTTCACCCATTGGGCCTTGCCCTGCGCTACCCACTTTTGAGCGCGACTACTCTTAGTGGGCATGGCAGGAGTACCATCAGGGTTTTGGACTGGGATGCGTTGCATGGAAGATAATTCCAAAACTATAGGTCTCTTCAGCCAGTGAGTACGGTGTTTCTGGGCTGAACCCACTCCCTGAGATTCCAGGGCCTTACAAATAATCCGATTTAGAGAAGCAACCGGAAGTGTTGCCGTACTAACCTTGGTGGCCTATTCGCAGCTACGACCGGGTTATCTCCGGTCACTCCCCCACCTCGGCGGATGCCAGGTGGGGGTCATTGAAGGATGCAATAACGATTTCAAAATATTGCATCAATGTTGGGGATGATCCTCAACATCAGGTCACAGCGATCGCGCCAAAGTCACAATCACTTTTTTTCGCATGAATGTGCTGGAGAACTCAGGCAGGCTGAGTTAAAACTTGTGCGCGTGCAGCACTTCCATCACATCACAGACATAACTAATGCCTGAATAGTCCTCAAAAAACTGCTTAGCGACCTCATCCGAAATTTGCACGGCCATCTCTCGACTAGGAGTCAGCACCTCGAACTTAACATTCGTGTAAGTATCGCCAACGGCAGGTTGTCCCGACGAGCGCACGCCTCGACTGCCTTTACCGCCAGCCGCCACCACCGTATAGCCGGTAGCACCAACCTCATCAATGATCTTGGCGACCTTGTTCAATAGCACCTTTTCCGTGACAATCACGAGCTTGCTGGCTTTTTGGGTCATGTGAGTTACCTCTTGATGTGTTTGATAAAAACTCAAGGCAAGAATCTATGGTTTTATCTTGAACCATATCCTTAAGATTATGACAAAGATCGGTAAACCCACGACATTCAGCCGCAAAAGATCCACTCAGATTAGCGGAATCATTTTATAAAAAACACTTATCTGTGTTGCGCAATGACCGATCCCAGCAAGCAACAGAGGTCATTGATCGCTCATTTGATCCAGCCCAGTAATTTTGTTGCCCACACAGCACCTCTGATCGGGAAGACAAAGCCCCTTGAGCCGATCAACCTGACACGATTCAACCACAACCTACCAGAGCGTTAGAGCGTGTGGATTGTTGCATCGATACTGTGCGTGATCGGGCGGGATGGCTGTGACACCGCCGTTGAGGGAGCATCCCATTTTTGACCAGTGATGTGTTGACTGACAATGTACCCACTTCCCCCCTGCGGGGTACTCCTCCCAGGAGGAGATTTTTGATCTAATCCCCTCCTCGAAAGGGGTGTGCGGAGTGCGGGGTGGGTTCACAGCGAAACTGGGATGCTCCCGCCGTTGAGATGCCTTAACTCCCGCAGGTAGGCGCAGAAGGACAAGCCCTGCCCACGATAAAAATTGCTATGTAAAAGCAAAACTTATCATTTGAATTTGAGATTGCGTTTCAAATTCAACGCCAGGACTGCAAAAATTTGCGAGTTTCAGGATAGACTTAAGTCCATAGAGATTTAGATCTTGATAGACCAAGGTGTATGGAAGGCACGCAAAACCGCGATCGCCATCCTGCCCTGCTCAAAGAGTCACTCTCTTTGAACTCCCTAGCGATAGGTTCCCTCGTCGTCCCTGCGTTGTCGGAGTGAAGCACTTCACTCCCAATGTTTTCAAAACTCATGTATTCACACTAATTGCTCCTCATTCGAGGAGGCTGAAGGAGGTATTCATTGGATTTTCTAACGGAGTTCTTGACAAAATTTGGATCGCAGTTACAGTCCCCAACCCTTGGATTTTTACTGGGTGGCATCATCGTTGCCGCCCTCGGTAGCCGCTTGGCAATTCCCGATGCGATCTATAAGTTCATCGTCTTCATGCTGCTTATCAAAGTCGGCTTGAAGGGCGGCATTGCGATCCGCTCGTCCAATCTGCAAGAAATGCTGTTGCCCGCGCTGTTCGCTGCGGCAACAGGAATTCTCATTGTGTTCATCGCACGTTACACATTGGCCAATCTGCCGGGCATTAGAATGACGGATGCCCTCGCGACCGGAGGCTTGTTCGGTGCGGTGAGTGGCTCGACTCTCGCCGCTGGCATCACGGTCATGGAAGGACCAGGTGTTGACCTCGAATTCGAGGCCTGGGCCGGTGCACTCTATCCCTTCATGGACATCCCCGCGCTCGTGACGGCCATTGTCTTGGCTAGCATTTATACCAGTAAGAAGAAGCGCGAGCAGGGCAGCGAAAAAGGCGACTATCCGAGTACCGCTAGTGAGTATCGTATGCAGCAAGGCCACGGGGTCAAGATTTGGCCCATCGTGCAGGAAAGTCTGCAAGGTTCTGCCTTATCGGCGCTGTTACTGGGTCTTGCGCTTGGTTTGCTCACCCGCCCAGAAAGTGTTGTTGAAAGCTTTTACGAACCCCTCTTCCGTGGACTTCTTTCCATCTTGATGCTGGTGATGGGGATGGAAGCCTGGTCCAGAATTAACGAACTGCGCAAGGTGGCTCAATGGTACGCTTTGTATGCTGCGATCGCGCCTCTGCTCCATGGGTTCATTGGTTTTGGTTTCGGTATGGTCGCCCATTACACCACAGGGTTCAGTTTTGGCGGCGTTGCCATCTTGGCAGTGATTGCGGCTTCCAGTTCAGATATCTCCGGGCCGCCCACGTTACGAGCCGGTATCCCGTCAGCTAACCCCTCTGCCTATATCGGTGCATCTACAGCCGTCGGGACACCCGTTGCGATCGCGATCGGCATCCCCCTCTATGTCGGACTGGCCCAAGCACTGATGGCCGGCGGCTAATTCGCAATAGAGATGCTCTGCCGCTGCTCTCTTAGCCCGGCGGCGGTTCTCTCTCAGGGAATGTCCTTTCCCGTTCCGCAAGTCAGTCGGGGTCAATCAATTTTGATTCAACGCTAACGTCCCACGGACATGAATAATAGCCACTTAAAAGCTGGGGGGAATCTCCCGGCTTTTTGATGTCAGACCTCCGTCACCCAAAATCCCTCGCCCGTGCTGGGAGAGGGATTGAGGGTGAGGGTCAATTGTCGAGCTTGCCTCGAAAACGGGTATGGTTCGGGAGAAAGAGAGGAAGTGTGATCTCACGCCCTCTCTTTCTCCTGTCATCAGTGTTCAGAATCCCTTACCGTGCGATCCGGCCGCCGTCATTGCGGGTGATCACAATCGTGGCCGAGCGCGGCCGAGCCGAACCGCCATCGGGCCAGTGGCTGGTAAATTCCGCCGGATTGGTGGCAGAGGTGCTGTTTTCGCCGGGGTGTTGAATGTTGACGAAAATTGCTGTGCCGTCGGGGGTTTCGGTGATTCCGGTGATTTCGCAATCTTTGGGCCCCACTAAAAAGCGGCGTAAGGTGGTGGGGTTTGCCGCCTGTCCGGCGTAGGTGGTGACGGTTTGATCCGCGCCCCCGTTGGCCGGAACGGCTTTGTTGGCGATCGCCTTCATGCCGCCGTCGCCCACTTGGCCAGGAATCGCCGCCAACATCATGCAGTTGGATTGATCCGTGTAGGCACTGTCATCGGTTTGAATCCAGAGGAGACCAGGGGCAGCGTCACTAAACCACAGCCCATCGGGGCTAGAGAAATCATTCTCCGCACTCAAGCCGGACAGGTTTACCTCATCGCCCGCATCGGCCTGCGCCCCAAACAAATACACATCCCAGGTAAACGCGGTGGCGGCGTGATCGTTCCCCGCTTCTCGCCAGCGGATGATGTGACCGTTGACGTTGCCTGCGTTGGTTGCATCACCTTTTTCGTCGCGGTAAAAGCGGGGATTGGCTGGATCAAGGGGGGTTTTTGTGCCCCGTCCGCTGCTGCTAGAAACACTGTTGGTGAGGGTGAAGTAGACTTCACCATTAACCGGATGCACGCCTCCCCATTCGGGGCGATCCATCTTCGTGGCCCCGACGGCATCGGCGGCGATCCGGGAGTTGATCAGCACATCGGCTGGGTCGGCAAAGGTGTAGTTGGTGTAGGTGGCGATCGCCGGATTATCCAGCGTCAAAGGTAACCATTCCCCAGACCCATCAGCGTTAAACTTCGCCGCGTACAATGTGCCCTGATTGAGGTATTTCGCCCCCGCTTCGAGGCCGCCCTCTTGGTCGCGATCGCTCCACATTTGAGCCGAGACAAACTTATAAACATATTCATTCCGGGCATCATCCCCAGAATAGAACACCACCGGCCGCCCCGCCTGAGCCGGAGCAGGCCAGCAGCCTTCATGGAAAAAACGACCCATCGCCGTCCGTTTTTGGGGGCGCGAGTCCGGTTCGAGGGGATCAATTTCCACAATCCAGCCGAAGGTATTCGCCACATTAGAAAAGTCACGATCAGGGCGATCGCTCGTTTTCGCCGTATTCCAGCGAGCATAAACATCCGTCGTATCGTTCGCCCCCAACCGCGCCCAGTTATAGCGTCCCGACGTATCACCCTTGATGCCGTAGCGTTGTAGCGCGTATTCTTCCTGAGCCGGACGCACATCCGCCCCTTCCCGACGCGCAAAATACCCCCACCAGTTTTCCTCACAGGTGAGATAAGTTCCCCAGGGAGTGTAACCATTGGCGCAATTGTTCACCGTGCCCCGCGTCGCGACCCCTTGGGGAGAATAGGACGTGACCATTTTTTGATGACCGCGCACCGGCCCCGTCAAGTCGCAGGGCGTAGCCGCAGTGACGCGACGGTTATAGCGCGAACCTTTATTGATGGCGTAGGAATTTCCCTGTTTCACCACTTCAACAATGCTCACCCCGTGGGCGTTCACTTCTTTGTCAATTTCCGCCATCGGGCGAGCATTAGTGTTGTCCGCACCATAATCTGTCGGCCCA
Organism: Spirulina major PCC 6313; assembly: GCF_001890765.1. NCBI lineage: Bacteria > Bacillati > Cyanobacteriota > Cyanophyceae > Spirulinales > Spirulinaceae > Spirulina > Spirulina major. The sequence goes on from NZ_KV878783.1 coordinate 2,013,165, forward strand.
TTGGCATGGACAAAGCCCAAATCTTCGCAAACTTCATGATTAACACAGAGAATGCCCCGATTGACATTACGCGGATTCAAGCTAAAAAAATGCATCCCGTCATGGTGATCCCCACTGCGGAATTCAAAATCCGTGTCGGTGCCATCGTTTTTATAGGGCGCAACACGATTCGTCAGGGGATCGCCCGTCGCCATCAAAACATTCACCGTATAGCCCGCCGGGACAGTCACTTGGTCAGTAAGGGTTTTCGCCACAGGGGAAAAGTTCAGATCTAGACCCTCAGGGGTTGCCGCCCTCGCAGCAATTTTATCGGGCTTGAGGGTATCCCCTAGCACTGCTAACCCCATCCCTACCATTGACGCAGCGATCAGGGATGATCCCCCTTTCAGAAACGAACGACGGCGCAGGGTTGCCCGCTGCAAAACAGTGACAAAAGACTCATTATCGGACGGATTCATGCCGCGATCTTCCGGCTCCCAAGGTGAGCGATCGTGATGTGGTGTCATAGGACTAGCGTTTGGTATTGGATACGTAAGGGGCTACCCTTTGCCCCCATGCAACGGGTCAGGTTCCTGAATCGAGTTCAGGGAATGGGGGTGCTCAGGATAGCCAAAACCAATCCTAAAAACGGGAGATTAACAACCCTTTAACTCAATACTGTGTGCAAACTAAGCCTCCATTAACATTGCCATTGAGCGAACCCCAAGAACAAACCCAAGTGAGAATTGCTGGGTAGACCGAGGGGAATCAGGTTAATTCGTGGGGTTAGGCGGTGCAAAGTCTTGGCATTGCCCACCGAGACCCGTGGCGATCGCACAGGTATTCGACACCATCATGTCTACATAGCTCCCCAAAGACCCCCTAGACCCGGTGAGCAGTGGCGTTGCTGAGGACTTAACTCCCGCTTCCCGCGTCACAGTGTCGAGGACCGTATTGTTAGCGATGTTTTCTGGGAAGACCGTGGGGACTTGGGTGGCTTGAATTTGCTCGACGAGACGTTTAAGCGTGGCGGCGCTAGGAGCATCTTCGGTGCTGAGGCCTTGCAGGGCTTCGGCTCGCGTTAACCCATAGGCAGCCACGAAGTAGTTAAACGACGCATGGGTTGTGACGAGAATGCGCTGGTCAGCGGGAATCGTAGCGATTTGTTCCCCGATCCAAGTATCGAGGGTGGTGAGGGTTTGGGTAAATTGATCGGCGTTGCGGGCGTAGGTGTCGCGGTGCTGGGGCGCGATCGCACTCAATTCAGCGGCGATCACCTCAACGGCGGCGATCGCTTGTTCCACATCGTGCCACACATGGGGGTCGGGCTGTTGTGTTTCCTTTTCCTGGTCATTCCCTTCATGGCCGTGATCCTCATGCTCCGGTTCCTCGTGATCATGTGCCCCATGCTCGTCTTCGTGGCCATGATCATGATCATGGTTATGGTCATGGTCAAACATCAACGGATTCGGCACAGCCATTTCAAACACCGCCACCGTTTTCACCCCCGTTTCCGCAGAGTCCGCCAATTGTGCGATCGTCGGTGTCAGGTTGTAGCCGTCATAGAAAAAGAGTTGCGCTTGGGCGATGGCGCGGCGATCCGATGGGGTGGTGGCATAGGTGTGGGGATCTTGGTCAGGGCCCATTAAACAGGTGAGATCAGTGGTCTCTTGCGTCGCCCCCATCACCTGCTCCGTTAAGTCACAGAGGATATCGCTCGACACCACCACCGTCACGGCGGGGGAGTCGGGAGAAGAATCCGACGCTGAGGCGGCCGAGTCTTGGGAATCAGGGGCTGGGGTTGTACACCCGGCGAAGAGGAGAGAACCGAGGGTCATCCAAACAGCAAAACGCATGGCAATAAAAAATGATAATGATTATCATCCTAGTTAATTTTGCCCCCCATCGCAAGCTACGGCTGATTCATAACGCGCCAAGGTTGACCGATATGATCCCCCGGATCAAGGTAGCGAGGGAGACACTCGCGCGATCGCGCTGAACCCTGCTCCGCCAAAAACTTCAGTTCTTGGCGGATAGCGAAAGTGGGCTAAAGCCCACTCTGGAACCCGGTTTAACGAGTTTTCGGTCTGAGGCGGGGATTTCAATTCTCGACTTTGGAAGAGCGATCGCTTCACCCCCCCCACCCCACCGCCTCCATCCTAGAGTATATTAATGATAGTCATTCTCATTTTCACTTCCCCATGCTCGAAGTCCGCAACGTGACCGCCGCCTATCGCGATCGCTGGGCCATTCAAAACGTATCCTTTGTGCTGCAACCGGGACAAGCGACGAACCTATTAGGGCCCAATGGGGCGGGGAAAAGCACGTTAATGAAGGTGATGCTGGGGTTAGTGCCGCCCGTGAGTGGGTCGATCCTGTGGCATAACCAGCCCTTCGCCCCCTATCGGCAGCGGGTCGCCTATGTGCCGCAGCGGACGGTGATTGATTGGGACTATCCGATCACGGTGCAGAATGTGGTGCGGATGGGACGGACGCGGCAAACGGGATGGTTGCGAAGTTTTTCGGCGGCTTCTAATGCGATCGCTCACCACGCCCTCGATCGCGTCGGCATGGCCGACTATGCCCACCGTCAAATCGGGGAACTGTCCGGCGGCCAACAACAGCGCGTTTTTATCGCCCGCGCCCTCGCCCAGGAAGCCGATCTATTTTTTCTCGATGAACCCTTTGCCGGGGTTGATCAAACCACCGAAACGATCCTATTTGATCTCTTCGCCGAATTAAAAGCCGCCGGTAAAACCCTGTTGGTGATTAGTCACGACTTCGGCGACACCCTCGCCCATTACGATCAATTTCTCTTACTCAATCAAACCCTGATCGCCGCCGGAACCCAAAGTGAAGTGATCTGCCCCGCCTGCCTCGAACAAGCCTACGGAAAACGCTTCTACCTCGCTGCGGCCTAGGGATCGCCATGACTGCGTTGCTAGAATGGCTCCTGGACCCGTTGCAATTTGCCTTCATGCGCGATGCCCTGGCGATGGGGGTGGTGTTGGGGGTGCTCTGCGCGGTGACGGGGAGTTACTTGATCGTGCAGCAGATGAGCATGATCGGCGGGGTGATTTCCCATTCCATTGTGCCGGGCCTGTCGATCGCATTTTTCCTGGGGATTGATGTGGGGATTGGGGCGTTTGTGGCGGGGGTGTTGAGTGCGATCTGTGTGGCGCTGTTGGAGAAGCGATCGCGCCTCAAGGTCGATGCCGCCATGTCCCTCACCCTGACGACGTTTCTCGCGTTTGGCATTTTATTAATTAGCCTGTTGAAAACGAATCAGGTGGATCTCTCTAGCCTTCTGTTTGGCGATATTTTGGGGGTGACGCGGGGGGATTTGGGGCGGACGATCGCGATCGCGGCCTTGATCATCACCTTGGTCAAACTCTTTTATAAAGAACTCCTGTTTTACAGCTTTGATCCCCTCGGTGCGCAGGCCAGCGGTCTCCCCGTCCAAGGTTTGTATATGGGTTTAATTAGTGCGATCACCCTGACGATTGTCGCCACGATGCAGGTGGTGGGGGTGTTGCTGGTGATGGCGCTGCTGGTGGGGCCCGCGATTACGGCCTATTTACTCGTCAAAGAACTGCATCAGATGATGTGGGTGGGGGCGGTGTTGGGGGCGATCGCCAGCATCAGCGGCATGTATGCGAGTTACTACCTCGATCTACCGTCGGGCCCTGCGATCGTGATGGCGATTTTCGCCGGTTTTCTCCTCGCCCTCTGTTTCAGCCCCCGCCGGGGTTGGCTGAGCAGGAGAGGCGATCGGTCAACCCTTCCGGCCGATAGCGGTTCCTAAACTTATCTCGTATGATCTAAAGCCAAACCCTCAACACCAACCCAATCCCGCATAACCACCATGACCCAAACCCTCACCAAACCGATCTCCTTCGATCAATTCGTGGCATGGTATCCCACCGACTCATCATGCAAGTATGAATTACACAGTGGAGTCATTGTCGAAATGCCCCTTGGAACTGGCCAGCACTCGAACATCACCGGATTTATTGCAGGCGAATTACACTTTGAAATCCGACGACTTAACCTGCCCTACTCAATTCCGGGGGATTGCTTAATCAAATACGCCGAAGACGAATCCGGTTATCTGCCCGATATTGTTGTCCTCGATCGCGCCGCTTTAGCCAACGAACCCCGCTGGCAACCCGAATCGGTGATTACCTCCGGTCGTTCCGTGCGGCTCGTGGTGGAAGTGGTGAGCACAAATTGGCAGAATGATTACGGCAGAAAATCCGGGGACTATGAGGTGCTGGGTATCCCGGAATATTGGATCATCGACTATCGGGGCTTGGGGGGACGGCGATTCATTGGGGCAGAGAAAACCCCGACGATTTCGGTGTATCAGATGGTGGATGGGGAATATGATGTGAAGCAGTTTCGAGGCGATGAGCCGATCGAATCCTTGGCGTTTCCGGACTTGCAACTAACCGCTGCCCAAATTTTTCAGGCCTAGGGACGATCGCACAGGGGACACATCCAGGGCGCGATCGCCAAATGCCCAGAGCAAATACGTTAAAATGCCTTAATACTTATCAATCAGCCATTGAGCACGTTTTAAAACGTCCCCTTTGCCCTATCGAGTCAGACCTAGAAATGAACTTACCGATTCAGGCCGTTCAAGCCCCCTATCGCGGCGGGACGAACTATCGCACCCCGCCCCCGGATTTACCCTCACTGCTACTCAAAGAACGGATCATCTATCTAGGTTTACCCCTAGTTTCCTCCGATGAGTACAAAGAGCAGATGGGTTTGGATGTGACCGAACTGATCATCGCGCAATTGCTCTATCTTCAGTTTGATGATCCGGAAAAACCCATCTTCATGTACATCAACTCCACCGGCACTTCCTGGTACGGCGGCGATGCGATCGGCTTTGAAACCGAAGCCTTCGCCATTTGCGACACGATGAACTACATCAAACCCCCCATCCATACGATCTGCATCGGTCAAGCGATGGGAACTGCTGCGATGATTCTCGCCGCCGGGACTCGTGGCTGTCGTGCCAGCCTCGCCCATTCCACGATCATCCTGCATCAACCGCGCCAAGGGGCACGCGGCCAAGCCTCCGACATTCAAATCCGCGCCAAAGAAGTCTTGGCCAACAAACGCGCCATGCTCGGCATCTTAGCCAAAAGTACCCAGCAAGACATCGAGCGCCTGGAAAAAGACACCGATCGCATGTTGTACATGACCCCCCCCCAAGCCAAAGACTACGGCATTATCGATAAAGTGTTGGAGAGTTCTAAAGACTTACCCAAAGCCTTACCGGCTCTCTAGACCCTTCCCCCATTGCATTCCTGTTCCTCATTCTTCACTGTTATCATGCCCATTGGTGTTCCGAGAGTCCCCTATCAAATGCCCGGTCAGCCCTATTCTGACTGGATCAACATCTACGATCGCCTGTACCGGGAGCGAATCATCTTCCTCGGTCGCGGCATCAACGACGGTATCGCGAACCAAATCATCGCGATCATGCTCTATCTGGATTCCGAAGATTCGAGCAAGCCGATCTACCTGTACATTAACTCCCCCGGTGGTTCCGTCACCGCTGGCCTCGCCATCTTCGACACGATGCAACACATCAAGTCTGAAGTGGTGACGATCTGCGTCGGGCTGGCCGCCTCCATGGGAGCCTTCCTCCTCGGAGCCGGAACCAAGGGCAAACGCCTCGCTCTCCCCCACGCCCGGATCATGATTCACCAACCCCTCGGCGGGACACAAGGCCGTCGTCAAGCCACTGATATTGAAATTGAAGCCCGCGAAATCCTGCGCATTAAGCGGCAACTCAACGAAATCATGGTGGCGCAAACCGGCCAACCCCTGGAAAAAATCGAAAAAGACACCGATCGCGACTACTTCATGTCGCCCCATGAAGCCCTCGAATACGGCATCATCGACAAGGTGATCGAAGAAACCCCCGACAAAGCGGCGGCGGCGATCGCATCACAACATTAAGCCGGTTCAATTGAACTCGTATTAAAAGCAACAGGGTGAAGCAAATTCACCCTGTTTTTTATGGTAGGAATCATCGATATTCCGATTGCTTTAAGCCATAATGGATCATCTCTAGACTGCCATTATGTTTGCTCAAATCCAGCGCACCATCATTCAAACCCTCCAGAATCCATTACTACAGATCGGTGACACCGAAGTCACATTGCTCTGGATTCTGCAAATTATCTTTGCCTTTTTAATCGTCTTCCTCGTTTCACGTACCCTCAAGACATTCATTAAATACAAACTCCTGGCCCGCTTAAATATTGACCTCAGTAGTCGGGAAGCCATCTCAAGCTTTGGCAGTTATATCATTGGATTTCTGGGGTTGATTCTCGTTTTGCAGGGGACGGGGTTTGACTTTTCATCACTGATTATTATTGCGGGAGGTCTAGGGGTTGGGATTGGGTTTGGCTTGCAGAATGTCACCAACGATATCATTAGTGGAATCACATTATTACTCGATCAAAAAGTCAAAGTTGGCGACTTTGTCGAATTTGAAAAAGTCACAGGCACAATCACAGGAATTTTTATTCGAACAACCATTATTGAAACCCTAGATGAAAAGCAATTAATTATTCCCAATAGCCACCTCACCACCACTAAAATCACAAACTGGACATCAAGAAAAAACGGGGGTTGGATTTCTATTGAAATTGATGTAGATAAACATAGTGATCCATTAGTTGTGACCGAAATCTTACTGGATTGTGCCAGCTTAGAACGTGATATTGCCACTCAACCCACACCCGAAGTCGCCCTCTGCAAGGTTAGCGGTACTGGCTATACCTTTGTGCTGTGGGCGTGGACTCCTGAAGTTGCGCAATACTATTCCATTCAAAGTTCTCTCTACTATTCTGTCGAATATTTTCTCCGCCAAGCCAATATCAACTTAGCCAAGCAGCGGATTCAACTCGAACGCATTGAACCCTTTCATCTCAGAATTGATCGCCCCCTCCGTAATACCATTGATGCCACCACATTCCCACCACCAGAGGAACCAAAATCCACACATTATCTTCATCATTACCTGTATCAAGTTCCCTATTTTGAGCATTTTAATGATTTAGAAATGCGCCAATTAATCGAACAGGGCTACCGGCAGCGTTTAAAAGCGGATGAAATTCTTTTCCAGGAAGGAGATAAGGGGGACAGTTTTTATATTATTTTGTCGGGGTCAGTGGATGTATTTGCGAAGAATCTTGATCGATCGCTTCAAACCTTAAAACGGGGTCAATTCTTTGGAGAATTGGCCTTAATGTTGGGCATTCCGCGCACAGCGTCGGTGCGAGCGTTAGAAGAAACCCTCGTTTTTGCCATCAATCAGCATGGGTTCCAAAATTTACTCCAGCAACATCCTCAACTGGGAAAACAGATTATTCAAGAATTTCAAAATCACCAAGCTGAACTTGAAGATCGTCAACACTATTTGCGGGAGTTGGGGTTAATTTCACCGGACGAAAACGCGAGCATTATGACATTGGTGCGTAAGCGATTACAGCAGTTGTTCAATATTAGTTGAGGGGGGATGAGCACGGTTTAGGAGAGGGTTGATTCGTCGGGGGTGGGGTGGAAATAGTCATGGATGGCGCGGGCGAGGTGGGGGCCAACACCGTTAACGGCTTGGAGTTGGTCGAGGCTGGCGGCGCGGATGTAATCCACGGAGCGGAAATGGGCGAGGAGGAGTTTTTGGCGGTGAAAGCCGAGGCCGGGGACTTGGTCGAGTTGCGATCGCCGACTACTTTTTAAGCGTTGTTGGCGGTGGAAACTAACGGCGAAGCGGTGGGACTCGTCCCGAACGCGGCGCAGGAGTTGCACACCGGGCTGATCTGGGTCAGTGGGGAGCGGCTCCGATGCACCGGGTACAAAAATTTCCTCGCGCCGTTTGGCCAAACTAATCACCCGCAGATCGTCGAGCACATCGAGTTTTTGCAACATCTGCACCACGGCGGAAAGTTGCCCTTTCCCACCATCGATCAGCACCAGATCGGGAAATTCGGGGTCTTCGTGGCGGGGCACGTTGCGATCGCGATAGTTACGAAACCGACGACCGATCACTTCAGCCAGGCTGGCGAAATCGTCCGAACGACCGATCCGCACATCCGGGTTTTGGATTTTGTAGTGGCGATAATGCTGTTTGGCGGGCATCCCGTCGGTGAAGACCACTTGGGAGGCGACGGCGTTGGAACCTTGGCTGTGGGAGATGTCGTAGCCTTCGATGCGTTGGGGCAGGTCGGGGAGGTCGAGGAGGTCGGCGAGGTCTTGGAGGGCGTGGGTGTTGCGATCGCTCAATCGTTGGGTGCGATCGAGTTCGTATTGGGCGTTACGTTCGACGAGTTCGATCAGGTCGGCTTTTTGTTGGCGTTGGGGCGTGAGGAGGGTGACTTTGCGGCCCCGGCGTTGGGTGAGCCAATCCGTGAGTATGTCCTCGGCGGGTAACTCATGCTGCACGAGAATTTCGCTGGGGATTTCCACAGCATCGACGCGCCAATAATGCTCTTCTAAAACACGCTGTAAAATCGCGCCGGGGGTCAAGGATTGGGACTGGGCAAAAAAGCCCAAACGCCCCACCAATTTCCCCGCCCGCACTTGAAAAAGTTGGATACAGCAGTGCTGATCATTGGCGGCAAGGGCGATCGCATCCCGCGACACGGTATCGTCGGGCAGGGTCATTTTTTGATCGCCATGGAGGGCGGTTAAGCCTTGAATTTGATCCCGCAATCGAGCCGCTTTTTCAAAGTTTAAATCCTGGGCTGCCTGCTCCATTTGGGCGGTGAGTTGGGTGATTAATTCCCCCGATCGCCCTTGGAAAATCATCGCCACTTTTTGGACAATTTTGTGATAGTCCTCCGGGGTGATCAAGGCCTGACAGACCCCCGGACAACGGCCAATGTCATAGTTTAAACAGGGACGATCTTTGAACAGGGGGCGACGACGTTGACGGAGGGGAAAAATACGCTTAACGAGGTTGAGGGTACTCCGGAGCGATCGCACATCCACATAGGGGCCATAGTAGCGATCGCGCTCATTTTTAAACCGCCGTTTCCGCGTCAAGAAAATACGCGGATAGTCTTCAGACCAGGTAATACAAACATAGGGATATTTCTTATCATCCTTGAGCAGCACATTAAAGTAGGGTTGATGCTGCTTAATTAGGTTCGCTTCGAGGGCCAGGGCTTCGGCTTCGCTATCGGTGACAATAAATTCAATCTCCACCACCTGCCGCACCATCAACGCGATCCGATGGGTATGGTGTTGCCCCTCTCGAAAATAGGAACGCACCCGCGATCGCAACCGTTTCGACTTGCCAATATACAAAATCCCATCGGTGCGATCGCGCATCAAATACACTCCCGGCTCGGTGGGAATTTCTTTGAGTCGCGTTTCTAACCGTTCAGGATTTTGAAGCAGTGGTGTGGCCATGGGTCAGCACAGGAGCAGAAAATAGAGTTTCCCTCACCCAACCCTCTCCCGCTGGAGAGGGCTAAGAAGAAATTTTTGTACCGCCACGGCCACCCCGTCGGCTTCCACCGACGGCGCGACCCAATCGGCCGCCGCCTTCACCGCCTCCGGTGCATCCCCCATCGCAATTCCCAAGCCGACCGCTTGGAGCATATCGAGGTCGTTGTAATTATCCCCGATCGCCATGACTTCTTGAAGATCAAAACCGTAGTGATCTTGGGCGAGATGGGTGACGGCGTGGCCTTTACTGGCTTGGGGATGGGTGAATTCTAAAAATGTGGGGGAGGATTGGGTGATGTAGAGGTGATCGGGGGGGTAGGCGGTTTGGCACTGGGTAAGCAGGGTCGCGATCGCCTCCGTATCCGCGCAGAGCATCAGCAATTTCGTCAACGGGCGATCCAACAATTGCCGCAGATCCCCGACGGGATGGGCCGGCAAGCCCGATCGCGCCATGTACGATTCGGTTTGGAGCGTAATCTCCCGCACATAGAGGCGATCGTCATGGTACACATGGACATCAATTTTATCGACCCAATCGGGATGATCGGCGAGATCCAGCAGTTCCGCGAGACGTTCCGGGGGGACAGGACGATGGAGGAGGCGATCGCCCGTTTCGGGGTGCTGAATCCACGCACCGTTATAGGCAATGATCGGCTCACGGCTGCGGATTTGGTCGCGAAACCGTTGGGCCGAGCAATACATTCGCCCGGTGGCGATCGCCACCAAGATCCCCCGCGCCATCACCGCCTCTAGGGCCGCACAAACCCCCGGCGACACGGCATTACTCTGACCTGCGATCGTGCCGTCAATATCCAAAATCAAAAGTCGAATGCCCATGCGATCGCACCAAAAACACCCTTCAAATCCTAGCGTGGCTTGCGGTGTTTGGCCGCTGGCTGTGGGGCGCGATCGCGAAGCCACCATCGCTGGCTGTGGGGCTTAACCCTCGTCGCCGTCCGGCTTGGCAAACCGTTGACCTAGTTTCCGAAACACCCAACTCAACACCGCGCCCATCACTAAAATCGAAATCGCCGGGTTAAACAATGGCTGCCATAGGGCATACCAAAGATCCCAACCGAGGGGAATCCCCGCCGAACGACCAATTAGCGCGATCGCAAACCAAATAAACCCCCCCAACACGAGGAACACATCAAACACCAAAATCCGATCAATCCACTCTAAAACCTTGCCATTCATAGTTCAAATACGGTTGTTAAAAACACCTTGAAATCATTGCTTCGGTTCCCAATTTTGCCGCAAACCAGGCTAGAAATCAGCAAGATTGCCCCATATCTTAATGGTTTTGTACAGTTAGGGCCTAATCCGGCGAAATCACAATCATTAACCCCGTTTTCCCGTCACAATATAGGCCACGCGCTGGCCGATATTCGTGGCATGATCCGCCATGCGTTCAATGTGCCGAATCGCCAACACCATCAGCAAAATCGGCTCCACAACCCCTTGAATATCCCGTGATTCTGCCAAGGTGCGATAGAGGCGATCGTAAGCATCATCAATGGTGTCATCCATGGCTTTTAACTCCGCCCCTGCCCCCGGATTGAGATCCGCCAAGGCAATGAGACTCACCGCGAGCATTCCCTGGGCCTGTTGCGACATTTGCTCAATTTCACCGAGACAGGCATGGGGCGGATAGTTAAACAGTTTGACTGCTAATTCCGTTAAATCCTGGGCGTAGTCCCCAATCCGTTCAAGGTCACGCACCAACTGCATAAAGGCGCTGAGCAGCCGCAAATCCTTAGCAACGGGGCGTTGGAGGGTCATCAGTCGCGCACATTCGAGTTCAATACTGCGATAGTAGCGATCAATTTGGCCTTCAACGGCGGTGATATCTGCGATCGCCTGAAAATCGTGGTGAAAGAAGGCCTGATGACCCAGGCGGCAGGACTGTTCGACCAAGGTTCCCATCCGTAATACCTCCTGACTCAACTGTTTTAAAGCACGTTCAAGTTGGGTGGCATGGGGAGAAGTGGAAGCGGAAGCTGATAAAGTCATATCCGAAAAATACTATTTAATTGTTAAGGGCTTTTATGAATTCTTTCTATCTTAGACAGGAGTTGATCAGACAAGATTAAGATTTAGTGAATGTTTGGTAACTGAATTTGCAGCCATGCGCCCCCAGTGTGGGGATGATTTTGGGCGGTGACTAGTCCACCATGGGCGATCACAATTTGTTGAACGATGGCAAGGCCGAGACCGCTGCCGGAGTTGGTTAAGGGAGATTTGATCTGAGGGTGGGTCTCTAAACGCTGGCGCGAGGTGTCGCCTCGATACAGACGTTCAAAAATGAATGGAATTTCGTCCTCGCGGAAGCCAGGGCCGCTATCAATAACATCAATTGTATGCCAATTTGCTAAATCACTATCGGGGCCGGGGGTATTTAAGGCAACCAGAATTTCGCCACCTTCGGGACTATGTTTAATGGCATTGTCCAAAATATTCAGCAGCACTTGGATGAAGCGTTCGACATCTACTTCTAGTTCGAGTTCCGCTGAGCCGTGGTAGCAGAGTCGAAGTTTTTTTTGTTCGGCGATGGGAACGAGGGTTTGCCAGGCGGTCAAGATTAGGGTGGTGACTCGGACGGAGCGACAGTGCAGGAGTTGATCGGGATGGGAGGTGAGGCGGCTGAGGTCAAGGCAACTTTGGATCAGATCCATCAGGCGTTTCAGTTCGCGCAGCATTTGTTCAACCCATTGTTTTTCGGGGAGGTCAAGGCGGCGCAGGAGGGTTTCGGCGACGAGTTGGATCGAGGTGAGGGGGGTGCGGAGTTCGTGGGTGAGGTCGGAGAAGGCGCGATCGCGGGCCTGCAAGGCCTCTTGAATCGATTGGCGATTTTCCAAGAAGACCCCCACATGGTTATCGGGAAGGAGCAGAGTGGAGGCCCGCAGGGCGATCGCATAGGGCGTGGGAACGGCCCAATCTTCCTTCGCCACCGTGGTCGAGCGATAGATCCATTCTTGATCTTGAGATTGCCCCGTGGCGCGGGTGGTTTCAATCAGTTGATCCAGTTCGTAGGAGCGGACAAGTTCGAGCAGGAGGCGCACCTGTCCCGGTTGCCAGCGGTCAATGTTCAGGGTTTGACGGGCGATGGGATTACACCAGAGTAATTGGTTAATCGCATCAACGCGCAGGTAACCAATGGGGGCCACTTCAAGGATTTTTGTCCAAAGTTGGCCTTGTTGTTGGCTGGTTTGTTGGGTTTCGAGGAGGCGGTGAAGCGATCGCCGCAGTCGATAGAGCGGGGCGAGGGATGACGTATCTTGCAACGCAACGGGCAAAATTTGGAGCAGTTGTTCAACCTGTTGGGCAAAACGGTACTGTTGCCACGCATTAATCAGCAACCCTGTACATAACCCCAAAACAAACACAAGGACAAGGGACATAGAGCAGCCATCAACAGTGAACGGTGATTGAAACGAGCAACCTCACCGACCCGGAGGCAATGGATCGGACATGTTGCGCCGATGTGATCACGAAGCGTAGAATACGGAGCGTGGCATAAGCACTCAGGCATTCTCCTCTGTAACCCTGTAATTTTTAGCCCTATCTTAGATCATCTCGATCCTCCGGACTCAAGATCATCGCGGGTCTTGTCCTGAGCGATGCTTGAACCTGTCAAGATGAAGAAAATTCCGCAGCGTTGATTATGGTCACTCCATCCCTAACCCCTCACCCCGCCCCGCCGAGCTATCCGATCGTGGAACTGTTCCACTCGATTCAAGGCGAAGGTGCGTGGGCGGGGGTGAGTGCGTTGTTTATCCGGTTGGGGGGGTGTGATGTGGGCTGCCCTTGGTGTGATACGAAAGAATCCTGGCCCCAGGATCATCATCCCCGGCAGACGGTGGCGGCGTTGGTGACTGAGGCGCAAGCGGCAGCACCGGCTATGGTGGTGATTACGGGGGGAGAACCCTTGATGCATGATCTAGCGCCATTAACCACGCAGTTACGAGAGGCGGGGCTGCGGGTGCATCTGGAAACGTCGGGGGCCTATCCGTTGCGGGGGGTGGTGGATTGGGTGACGCTGTCGCCGAAACGGTTTAAGCCGCCCCATGGGTCAATCTATCCCCAAGCTCAGGAGTTGAAGGTGGTGGTGTGCGATCGCACTGACCTCGATTGGGCCGAAACCCAAGCCGCCCAAGTGCCAGAGTCTACCCTCTGTTATCTGCAACCGGAATGGCAGACCCCCACGAGCCAGGCGTTGATTTTTGACTATGTGCGCCACCATCCCCGCTGGCGCATGAGCCTGCAAACCCACAAACTCTTAGGGGTGCGTTAATCCTGAGGTTGGTATGACTGAAACGTGGACGATTTATAAAGAGTTCCGGTTTGAGGCGGCGCACCGCTTGCCAGACCACGATGGGAAATGTCAACGGCTCCACGGCCATAGCTGGGTGGGGCGGGTTTATGTGCGGGGCGATCGCCTCACGACCCACGGGCCAAAAGCGGGAATGTTAATGGATTTCAGCGAGATTAAGGACTATCTGACACCCCTGCTCGAAACCTATTTGGATCACCATTACCTCAACGACACCACCGGCCTCGCCAATCCCACCAGTGAATGCCTCGCTCAATGGATTTATCACCACCTTGAAACGGCAGGATTACCGGGTTTGGATGGGGTGGAAATTCGGGAAACCTGTACGTCGGGGTGTCTGTATCGGTGCGATCGCATCTAGCGGCGATCGTGACATTTGATGATCGAAGGGGCAAGAACCCCGATTCAGCTTGCTAGCATCATGATCATAGTCATATTGTTTCCTAAACTGTTCCATGGTGTCTTTCAAAATCGTGTCAGTTCTTGCGATCGGTGCTGTGTTGAGTGCGCCACTGGTTTCCACTGGGCGCGATCGCCCCGCAACCCCGCCCCCGTCCTCCACACCCCAAATCGCGCAAGTGACCACCGCCGCCGACTTTTATCGCCGTCATCAAGACAATCCCAGCGCCATCCCCCTACCCGACTGCGCCACCACCACCTCCGGACTCAGCCGCGCCGAAATCCAAGCCATCCTCCTCGAACACAACCGCTCCCGGATGGATGCCGATCGCCACGTTCCCCAGGGTCTCCCCCCTTTACCCGCCGTCGCCTGGAACTGTGATGCTGCCGCCGTCGCTCAAACCTGGGCCAACCAAAGTAAGGGAACCCAAGGCCACAGCAGTAACCAATGGCGACAGCAACAATTCAGCGATCGCACCTCCCTCCGAGGCAATGCCGCCGGTTTAGGAGAAAATCTTGGCTGGGCAGGCGGTAGCAACGCCTCGATCATTCAGCCGGTACTCAGTAGCGTCATCGCCTGGGACGCTGAACGCAGCGACTACAACCACAGCAATGGCGACTGTAGCGGGGTCTGCGGCCACTATACGCAAATGGTCTGGCGCGAAAGTACCGCGATCGGCTGCGGCGTGCATCGCGGGGCGGTGCGCTTTCCGGGGAGTAGTCAAACCTGGCCAGAAGGATACTTCCTCGCCTGTACCTATCACAACGCCGGCAACATCAACGGCGACAACCCCCTGATTCAACATCCCGATTGGTACTATCAATAACCGTCGGGGCCGCGTGGTAATTGCCCCATGATGCGCCTCAGATTCGGGTTGAAATCCGAGGCGCAGCGTTGCCAGCCATCCCAGCCCGCTACAATAAAAAACCCTTGCTCAAGTGGGCATAATCACCTTCATTGCATCCGGACTACCCTATGTTGACTGCCACTCCCACCCTCACCACCCCCCAAGACACCCTCACGATCGCCGGTCGCACCTTCACCTCGCGTCTGATGACCGGAACCGGCAAATATAGCAATTTTGCCACCATGCAGCAGAGCATCGCCGCCAGCGGTTGCGAAATCGTCACCGTCGCCGTGCGCCGCGTCCAAACCCAAGCCCCCGGCCATGAAGGCCTCGCCGAAGCGATCGACTGGGGCAAAATCTGGATGTTGCCTAACACCGCCGGTTGCAAAACCGCTGAAGATGCGATCCGCGTTGCCCGCCTCGGTCGGGAAATGGCGAAACTCCTCGGCCAAGAAGATAACAACTTCGTCAAACTCGAAGTGATCCCCGATGCGAAATATCTCCTCCCCGACCCCATCGGCACGTTAGAGGCGGCAGAACAATTGGTTAAAGAAGGGTTTGCCGTGTTGCCCTACATCAACGCCGATCCCCTCTTGGCGAAGCGCCTCGAAGAGGTGGGCTGTGCCACGGTGATGCCCTTGGGGTCGCCGATCGGGTCGGGGCAGGGGTTGAACAATCTCGCCAATATTAAAATCATCATCGATCAGGCTCAGATTCCGGTGGTGGTGGATGCGGGCATTGGTGCGCCCAGTGAAGCCGCAGCGGCAATGGAAGCGGGGGCGGATGCGTTGTTGGTGAATAGTGCGATCGCCCTCGCCCAAAATCCGCCTGCGATGGCCCAAGCGATGGGCATGGCTGCGATCGCGGGTCGTCTCGCCTACCAAGCCGGTCGCATCCCGATCAAAGCCTACGCCGCCGCCAGTTCCCCCCTCACCGGAACGATCACAGGCTGAGGGAATAGCATCAAACCATCATGAAAACCGATAGTATCTTCTATCGCATTTTTCAATGCTATCCCCAGAGTTTCTTCGAGTTGCTGGGCTGTCCAAGCGTCAGCAGTCAGTATCAGTTCACCTCCATTGAAGTGAAACAACTGGCCTTCCGCTTGGATGGGATTTTCTTGCCCTCACCGACTGACCCGGATGCACCGTTCTACATCACTGAAGTGCAATTTCAGCCGGATGACGACCTCTATTACCGCATTTTTGCGGAACTCGGTCTTTATCTCCGCCAATATCAACCCAGTCATCCTTGGCGAATTCTGATCCTCTACGCCAGTCGGAGTGTGGAACGAGAACAGCCCCATCAGTTTCAAGAATTTTTAGATTGTGGGCGGGTGACTCGCCTTTACCTCGACGAACTGGATACGTCTGCGAATAGCTTCGGGATCAGCCTCATTCAATTGGTCGTGGCATCGGCTCAAACAGCCGTGGATTCAGCGCGGGTGTTACTCCAACAGGCTCGTGAGACGCTGCCCCCAAGTCCTATCCAACGGGATATCATTGAACTAATTGAAACCATCGTGGTCTACAAATTACCCCAGGCCAGTCGGGAGGAAATTGCAACAATGCTCGGACTTGCAGAATGGAAAGAAACGCGCTTTTACAAGGAAACATTTGCCGAAGGAGAACAACAGGGAATTCAACAAGGACTTCAACAAGGACTTCAGCAGGGACTTCAAAAGGCTCAACGGGATTTTGCGTTGCGTTTGCAGGCGATTGGCTATGATACAGCGGCGATCGCCCAAATCCTCGATTTGCCTATCGCTGGGGTTGAGGCGTTGTTGACTTCGTTTGCACCTCGTCTTCAGCCCCCCCAAGGTTTAGAGGAGGAAGGCTAACCGGTTGGCAACATCGCTAGTGCTTAGTCAAAGAGATAGTGCCGAGTGAGAAGAGTAAGATGAAGTCAGTTTCTCAACCAAGGCTGACATGGTCAAAAAATACGTTGTGCGCTTAAGCGACGAAGAACGACAAAACCTCCAGGAAATTGTCACCACGGGGAAACGAGCTGCGGCTCTGATCAATCATGCCCGAATTCTCCTCAAAGCCGATTGCCAGCAATCCCCCGGTTGGCGAGATCAGGATATAAAAGAAGCCCTTGATATTAGCCTTAGAACCATTGAGCGAGTGCGGAAACGATTTGTCGAAGAGGGGCTAGAGGCAGCCTTAAGCCCTCGTCCCCATCCCCGTCGCCCCCGAAAGTTGGATGGCACAACGGAGGCACACTTAGTGGCGTTGTGCTGTAGTGAACCGCCCGCAGGTCAGGGGCGATGGACGTTACGTTTATTAGCACAGCAGATGGTGGAGTTGGACTATGTCGATGACATCAGCCATGAAAGCGTGCGGCAACTGCTAAAAAAAACGAACTCCAACCCTGGCGACAAAGCTGTTGGGTAATTCCACCGAGCCAAAGCGCAGAGTTTGTCTGGCATATGGAGGCAGTCTTGACGGTCTATCAGACGGATTACACCCCAAACATGCCTGTGATTTGCATTGATGAAGCGAGCAAACAGTTAGTCAAAGAAACCCGCCTACCCATTCCGGCTCAACCGGGGCAGCCCGAACGGGTGGATTATGAATATGAGCGCAACGGGACAGCCAACCTGTTTATGGTCTGTGAACCGATGATTGGGTGGCGGCGCGTGACGGTCACAGAGCGTCGCACCGCAGTAGATTATGCCCACTTGCTCAAAACGTTAGTGGATATCGATTACGCCCAAGCCCAAAAAATCATTGTCATTCAGGATAATCTCAATACTCATTCCCCGGCCTCACTCTACAAAGCCTTTGAACCGGCAGAAGCACAACGCATCTTGAGTCGATTGGAATTCTGCCATACCCCCAAACATGGCAGTTGGCTGAATATGGCCGAGATTGAACTGAGTGTTTTGAGTCGTCAGTGCTTAAGTCGCCGGATTCCTGATCAGGAGACACTCAAGCGTGAAGTGGATGCCTGGCAAGACGAGCGCAATCATCAGGAAACATGGATTGATTGGCGATTTACAACGGCTGATGCCAGGCTAAAATTACAACATCTCTATCCGTCAATTGATTGTTGACTGGACACTAGTTCCCCCCTCAACGGCACCATCAGCTAAACTGCATTAAATTCCCCACGTATAAAAATTCGCTGATTCTTGGGTATGATGGGCGGGTTAGGGTGCGCTTTCACGGTTTGATGCTATATTTCCGATTCGCTACGATCTAGCCATAGATTCATGTTCCGCACCCGCGCCTGCCTTTTAACCCTCGCTACGTTGTTGCTCTCGCCTGCGATCGCTCATGCTGAAGGGAGCGTGGATCTGGTCAGGAATGGTGAAAATCGCCCTTTTTTACTGGGCCGCAATGGATTTGACGATTCTGGCATTATTCCACGCCAAAATGTGATCAAAGTCTATGCCAAAGTCGGTGAAACCATCCAAATGGGATCATCCGCCGTGGACATCGGTAACGGCCGCATTGAATATATTTCTCCCAGTGGTGCTGTTGCTTCGTGTCCCTCTAATAGTTTTGATACTTTTGGGCGTGCGATCGGTTTTATTGAAACGAAAGCCCAAGAAACGGCTGGCCCCGACCCCAATAACACTCTAGGTGGCTACAGTCCTTGCACCGTCACGGCTGGTGAAGGCGGCATTTGGCAAGTCCGTTTTATCAGTCCAAACGTGGGGGGATCGGGTCAAAGCGCTGCCCCTCCTGAGCCACCCTCCGGCGATGATTGGATTGCCCAAGATAGTGATGACTTTTTTGTGGCGGCTTGGGATGTCACTGTTCGAGAAGCCCCAAGCGGTCGGGTTTTTGCCAACTACCTTCCCCTCCGTCTGAGCACGGTTAATTCTAATGGAACTGAAAATCTTGGCAAACAAATCACCTCCCAACTGCTCGCCCTTACCCGTGATGGCTATCAATACGATGTGCAATTCAATGGTCTTGCCCCCCAAGGTTTCACATTCTTTGCCAATAACAAAGGATTTACCACTACCACCTCTGACCCTGACCGTGATATCAAAGTTGGGGATGCCAGTTTTCAATCCATCGTAGCCAACACCATTGGGGGGAGTTTCGACCTCCATAATCCGGCTACGGGTGATACATCTGGCAATATTACCCACAAGCTGTTTTTCAATCTGCCCGACAGCAGTACTGAAAATGATGTGGTGGGTAACGGTGAGTGGTGGTTGCGATCGCCTGATCCTCCCCCCGATCCAGAACAGTTTAAATTTATCGGCGAAGAAGGAACCGTTGGCCAAGCCGGAACCAGCCCCCTCAAAGGCTCCTTCTACTTCAACAACCCCTCCACCACCCGCGAATTCACCTACACCATCGGCCTGGACGTAGATCAAGATGGGCAAATCACCACAGGTGGACGAGATGTAATCCTGATTGGGACAGCAGAACCGGGCACAAACCAAGTGAACTGGGACGGTAAAGACGGCCAAGGGGTTGACCTTCCCGCCAGCAACCTGACCTATCAAGCTGAAGTCACTCTCTCCGGTGGTGAAGCGCACTTTCCCCTCATTGACGTGGAAACCAACAGCGGCGGCATCATTATCAACCGTTGTGATGAATCAATCCGAATCACCTGTAGTTCTGTCTCCGACCAAATCTTTTACAACGATACGGATCTAGGGGGTGATCAAGCCATCCTAGGTACGAGCAGCACCACAAATCCTCACACTTGGGGAACGAACTTTGGCGATCAACGGGGGATTGATACTTGGGTCTCCATTCCCAGCCAAGCCATTCCCCTCCAAGACTCAATTACCATCAAAGAAGCGAACCTCGTCACCGACAAACAAGCCGAAGGCTCTGATTTTTTTCCAGGTGGAGTGATTAACTACACACTCACTGTTCAAAACAACGGCCCCAGTGACTTACTCCCCACCACCGCCAACGATCCAGATACAGGGCCGCCGAGTGAAGATCGCGCCCGTGTTACTGATACGTTTCCCAGCGGTATTGAAAACGTCACCTGGACTTGTACGATTAGCACTATCGCTGACCCTAACACTGTCCTGCGGGCTTGTGACGCTCCTAGTGGTTCTGGTGATATTGATGAGTATGTTGGCTTGGCTGCTGGGGAGCAGGCTAGTTTTGCGATCGCAGGTGCGATCTCATCCACCATCACCGCTGGCACAACCATCACCAACAGCGCCACATCCAGCGTCCCCAACGATGTCACCGACCCCAGCACCGATCCCAACAGCCAAAAAGAAAACACAGACGATGCCCAAATTGTCGTCGCTGCCCTCGACCCAACCGAACTGACCATCATCAAAGAAGCTAATGAGGTGGGGGATGCCGATGATCAATTCACAATTGGCGACACGATCAACTACACCATTACCATCGAAAATATCGGAACTGCAACCGCCTATGGTGTAGCCGTCACCGACCCCACCCCCCCAGGTCTCACCCTAGACAGCAAAACAGACACTTGCGCCGACACCTTTAGCGGCACTCTCCCCAGCGGCCAAACCTGTACCGTCACCCTGACCTACACCGTCCCCGCTGACTATAGTGGCTCCGACGACATCACCAACACCGCCACCGTCACTGGGACAAACCTTGAAGACAGCAACGGGAATGCAATCGACCCCAACATCGGTATTGATGCAACTGAAACAGTTTCACGGGTCTTTCAAGCTGACTTAAGCTTGAACAAAACCGTCAGCGCTAACACCGTTGGAAACACCACCACCGTCACCTATACCCTCACTGTCCAGAATGCTGGTATTGATGATGTCACAGGAGCCGCTGTCACCGATAATGTGCCGGATACGTTGACCAATGTGCAATGGACTTGTACCGCGAGTACAGGAAGTGTGTGTGGTGTAGCGAGTGGAACAGGGGATTTAAGTACGACGGTTGATCTGCTCAAAGATGGGTCAGCAGTCTACACCATTACAGGGGATGTGGCGAGTACGTTTAACGGGACACTGACAAATAATGCTAGTGTTGCGCCGCCCGCTGGAATTACCGATCCGAATAATGCGAATAACGATGATACGGAAAACATTATTCTGCCTCTCAACACAGCAGATTTAAGTCTGAATAAAATCGTCAGCGCGAACACAGTCGGCAACACCACTACAGTCACCTATACGCTCACTGTTAACAATGCGGGAGAAGCGAATGTCACGGGGGCTGCTGTTGTTGATGATGTGCCGGATACGTTGACTAATGTGCAATGGACTTGTACCGCGAGTACAGGAAGTGTGTGTGGTGTAGCGAGTGGAACAGGGGATTTAAGTACGACGGTTGATCTGCTCAAAGATGGGTCAGCAGTCTACACCATTACAGGGGATGTGGCGAGTACGTTTAACGGGACACTGACAAATAATGCTAGTGTTGCGCCGCCCTCTGGAATTACCGATCCGAATAATGCGAATAACGATGATACGGAAAACATTATTCTGCCTCTCAACACAGCAGATTTAAGTCTGAATAAAATCGTCAGCGCGAACACAGTCGGCAACACCACTACAGTCACCTATACGCTCACTGTTAACAATGCGGGAGAAGCGAATGTCACGGGGGCTGCTGTTGTTGATGATGTGCCGGATACGTTGACTAATGTGCAATGGACTTGTACCGCGAGTACAGGGAGTGCGTGTGGTGCAGCGAGTGGGACGGGGGATTTGAGTACAACGGTTGATCTACCTAAAGATGGATCAGCGGTGTATACGATTACAGGAGATGTGGCGAGTACATTTAACGGGACATTAACCAACAGTGCGAGTGTTAGCCCGCCGGCGGGGATTACTGACCCGAATGAAACTGATCCGAATACGAATAATCGTGATGATGCGCCGATTACGTTACCCGTGAATACTGCTGATTTGGGGATTACAAAAACGGTGAATAAAACCGTGAGTAATAATCAAACCACGGTGGTCTATGAACTCACGGTGACGAATGGAGGGGCGGCGAATGTGACGGGGTTGCGGGTGATTGATGATGTGCCGGATGCGATCGCTAACGTCACATGGACTTGTGTCGCCACCAATGGAACCTGTAGCGCGGCCAATGGCACGGGAGATCTAGATACGACGGTGGATTTGTTGAACGGGGGGAGTGCGGTGTATCGCATTACGGGGACGGTTCCGGCGAATTTTAGTGGTGCTCTGAATAACAATGCGCGGATTGAGCCGCCGAATACCATTGTTGACAGCACCCCCAACAACAACACCGCAGTTGCCCCTACCACAGTCGCAAGTGCTGATGTTGTCGTGACCAAAGATGTGTCCAACAATGGGCAGCCAGGCCAGTACACTTACCTCCTCACCATCAGGAACAACGGCCCGGATACGGCTGAAAATGTGGTGGTTCAGGATCGACTAGCGACGGGGGCAACGTTCCAAACGGCTTCGGATGGAGGGGCGTTTGATAGCACGACTAATCGGGTGAACTGGACGATTGGCAATCTCACCAATGGACAAACGGTGACGCGATCGGTAACGGTCAGCCTGCCTGATGATAACAACACCTATACCAACATTGCGTCTGGGTCGTCGGATATTCCTGATCCGAACTTGGGTAATAATGACGGGTCGCGGAGTGATGCTCAGGTGACGACTACACCCGCCGCCCCCCCTGCCGAACTGACGATCGCCACCGATGGCCCCACCACCTTTAACCCTGGCGAAACAATTACCTACACCGTTAACCTCAGCAATCTAGACAATGTTGATGCCTTGAATGCAGTGCTGGATAACCCTTCCTTACGTGATGCCGGGTTTACCTTTATCCCTGATCCAAACGGCTGTACAACCTTGCCCTGTAATCTGGGCACGATTCCCGCCAACAGCACCGAAACGATTACCCTCACGTTCAAAGTTCCCGACAATTACGAACTCACCACCCCCCTCACCAATACCGCCGTCGTAGACTACAGCAACGATCCCACCCCGGACACGAACCCCACCGCCACCTCGCCCACCCGCTTGGCCAATGCTGATCTGATCACCACCAAAACAGGGGAGCGGAGTGGCCCACTTGGTGACTATACCTACACCATTCGGACGGAAAACCTCGGCCCCGATACCGCCACTAATGTACAAATTTACGACACCATCCCAGCCGGGGTAACGGTGAAAGAGATCTCTGATGGCGGACGGCAGGAGGGCGATCGCATCCTCTGGGATCTGGCCAGCCTTGCCCCCGGCGCACAAAATGCGATCGTTCGTACTGTGACCCTCACCCTCAGTGATGACGGAACCTACACCAACATCGCCCGCAGCACCTCCGACACCCTCGACACCGACCCCAACAACAACAACGGCAGCAGCGACACCGCCAAGGTTGAAACCATCGTCCCCCTCGAACCCACGGATGTGCAGCTTGAGATTCAACCCCCAGCCTCCTTCAAACCGGGTGAAGAGATTACCTTCACCTACACTCTCACCAACAACAGCCCCAGCATTAATGCTGAAGGAGTTGCGTTGGATATTCCCCTGCCGGATAGCTTGGAGTTTGTGAGCACCAGTTGTACTAATGATCTTCCCTGCGACTTTGGCACAGTACCTGCGGGGGAAGTTCGCACCATTACAGTGACCTATCGTGTGCCTGAAGACTTCAGCGCCACCACGATCACCGCCACCGGTAATGTAACCCTCAGCAATCCTGACAGCGTCCCCACCAATAACGTAGCGGAGCAAACAACAGAGCTATTTGTGGGTGAGCCAAATTTGCGGTTGGTGAAGCGGATTACGGAGGTGTTGCGGAATGGGGTGCGTTTGGCGGGGGTGGATTTTGATCAGGTGGTGGATGATCCGAGCGATGCGGATGATAACGCGGCGGGGTGGGGTGATTTGCTCGGCGTGGTAACGATTCCCGATTCGATTCAGTTGCAGAGTGGGGATGTGGTGGAATATGCGCTGTATTTGCTGTCCGATGGGACGGCGGCGGTGGAGAATGTGCAACTGTGCGATTTGATTCCCGAAAATACGACATTTTTAACCGATACCTACGGCACGGGGCGGGGCATGGTCTTGGAGTTGGGGGATCAAGAGACGCGGTTGAGTAATGGGGCGGATGGGGATTTGGGACGCTATTTCCCGGCGCTGAACCCGGTCACGGCTCCCTGTAGTAATGGGAATAATCCCAATGGGGCGGTGTGGTTGGAGGGGTTGACCCTTGAGCCGGAGGCGATGGCAACGCTGCGGTTCCGCGTCGTGGTGGATTAGGGGGCGAGGGTTTGCCAGGTGGTGATCATTGCGTCTGTCCAGATCCAGTCTTGGCTGAGGGCTTGGGCTTGGAAGGCTTGGGGCTGGGCGGTGAGGACTTGGCGTTGGAGGGCGATCGCTTGCTGGCGGAGTTCGTCACTGTTGCGGGCGTCGGGTTCCGTGGCAAGGGCATTGAGACCCAAGGCGAGACCGGCGTAGGGGGTTTGTTGGGCGGCGCTGGGGGTGTTGGTTGCGGCTTCGACTAAGGCGATCGCATCATACCAAGCCTGATTCGCCCGGTCGATCAAGCCTTCGCTGTAATAGGCAAAACCGAGAGCCGTGTGGTAGGGGATGACATCGGGCGCACCCTTGGCGGCGGTTTCCCAATAGCGGCGAGCATCGCTGATCGCGTAGGTGGTGTTGCCACTGGCGATCGCTTGCCAGGCCAACCGCCCCCGGAGAAAACTCACCGCCGGATCATCTAAGCGTTCCACGGCCACCGCAGCGAGGGCCGATTCCGCCAACGGTAAAGCATTGCGATCGAGCAACGCGGTCACCGCTTGCAGGCCATCTTCAATATTGCCCTGGCTGAAAGATTCAATGGCCAAACTGGTGACGCGATCGCTGCTCACGGGGTCTAAATTTTGCAAATCCGGCGACGCTTCCACCGCCTCCGGCGTGGGTGATCCCACCTGTTGCGCCACCCAGCCCCCTGTTAACGCCAGAGCGATCGCACCCATCCCTCCCACCACATAGGGCCAGATCGGGCGGGATTTGGGCGGGGTGATCCGGACTTGGGGTGTAGGGGCGATCGGAGTCGGGGGCGGGGCGGGCACGGGCTCGGCGGCGGGAGTGGAGACCGGAGGGCGATCGCTCTCATCTAAGGTCGGAAAAATATCTTTAATCAGGGTCGCCAACTCCGCATCATCCGGCTCGGTATCGTCCGCAGGTTCGGCTGCGATCGCTTCCGTCTTTAACCAATCCGGTAACACATCCTCGTCATCGGGCACAGCCAAGGGAATCGTTAAGCGGCTCTGGAGGCTGGGATTGAGATACAGCACCGGTAACGCCCAATACAACTGCGACGACCCGTAGGCCGAGAGCAACCCCTGCCGCGCCCGACTGAGGCTGAGATCCAGGGGATAACCCAGACTCAAATTGCGATAGAGCAACCGCGTCAGGGTTAACGCCACTTCATCGGGAATCCGTTCCGCCATGGCCAGCACCGCCGGAACCCCCTGCTGAATCAGAGCCTCAGCCAGGCTTTGCTCTTGCTCGCTGTTAAAAATCGTGTGACCGCTGCGGCAGGAATTGAAAATCGCCAACTGAATCCCATTGTTGACCAACAGCCCCGCCAGATCATCGCCGTCAATCTGCTCGGCCAAGCCAGACATGGGATTGACCAAATACACATCGCCGCCGGAATTGCCTAAGCCGCTGTGGCCGGAATAGTGAAAGACATGGTAGTGACCTTGTTCGAGGGTTTGGGTCAGGGTTTCGCGCCCCGGTTGTTGGAGGAGGGTGAGTTCGATCGGGGTGGGATGTTGGTGGGCGAGTTCGGTTTTGAGGTGTTTGACTTCTTGAGCGAGGGTGAGGTTAGCTTGGTCGCTGGGTTGCGCGATCGCCATCAAGACCCGCACCGGTTCAGATTCTGTGAGCGGGTCGCTCCCTTTGAAATCCACCAGGGGGCCGCTGTGGTAGCGGGAAAACAGCACCTCTGTCCCCGTAGCCAGGGGACGAAACCGATCCGAACCGCTGGCCGTCGGGGGGGCGTGGAGCACTTCCCAGGGGAGGCGCGGCAGGCGATCGCCCTTTAACCCCAGTCGAAATCGCAACATCGCCTCTTGATGATAGGCAATGCTCCGCGATGCAATCCAACTGTCGTACAAACTGCCGTGGAACAGATGGCGGTAAAACTCTTGGCCCAGAGTCAATAAATCCGGGCGCGGTGTGGCTGAGGAGTCGGACTCTGCCGGATTGAGGAATTGCACAATGGGATCATCCATTAACTGTCGCGTTAAGGCGATCCAATCCGCCACCGGCCACGAGACTTGCTCTTCCGCCAACGGCACACCCGGCTCCACTTTTTCCGTGCGGATGAGATACCGATCCTCTCCCAGGGGCGTGACTGAGAGTTGAAACTCTAAAATTTTCATAGCGATCGCGGCATGGCGCAGACAAACTCCTGATCAAAACGGTGTCCCAACCCCGATCGCCACTGCCGTCAAAACCGCTGCCCAGCCTTAGCCCTGGGGGGGGTGAGCATGGTAGGCCGGGAGGCGATACCACGGGACATGGGGATACTCGTGATGTTCCCAATGGTAGCCAAAATGATAACAAGCCAACCATGACCAGAATACCGGTAATGGCAAAGTTGTGGAGCGGTGTTGATTTTGATGGCCATCAGGGGGATCGCGGTGGGGAAGATAAATCCCAATGAAAAACAGTTGCATCGAACTAATCACATTGGGCAGCACCCACAGCAATAGCAAGTTACTTAAGGGCACATGACCCAGCCAAAACAAACTATGGAAGAGTAGCGTCATCCCACCCAAGACAATCCAGCGGTGCGGGCCTTGGAGATAGTCCCAAATGAAACGGCCATACCAAAGAGCAGGGTTACGTTGGGCATCGCTGTAGTAGTCGGGGTCGTCGGCGGTGGCGGGGTTGGCGTGGTGTTGGAGGTGTTTTTCGCGCATCACCGGATAGAGGAACAGGGCGTAGAGAAAGAGCGCGATCGCACCAATCCCATCATTAAGGCGTTGATTTTGCGGAAACACTGTGCCATGGATCGCATCGTGGGCGGTGATGAACAGCCCCGTATGGCAAAAGGTGCGAAACGCGATCGCTAAGAGGATCAATCCCCACGGTAAGGTCGCTAAATCGAGCCGCAGCACACCATACCAACTGCCAAGATACGCGGTAATAATCACTAGGGCGATCGCTAATCCGACCCAGGAATGGGCGGGTGCTGCGGGACGGGAAGATAAAGCGGTCATACCAAATTGAAAGAAGAGAAAAAAATCAACAGACTCACTTAATATAGCGTTACAGTCTCAGGTTTAAACCACAACACCCTTAAATCATTCCAAAAGATCGACACCCCATCACCCATCAAGATCCCATGGGAATCGTTCCGAGCGATCGCCCCGTTCAACGAATACAATGGAGTCAAAATTATGAAGTTTCGTAAAATGCCATTGTGTTCTTCTCATCCCCAATGCTACTTTTATGACATAGAGCACAAGACAAGTTTAAACCCCTTGTTTCCAACCCAAGATTAAAAGAGTTGTGTTCTCCATCTTTTGATCACCCCGCTTTTTCGTTGACACAATAGCAGCTCCAAAAATAGGGTGGCGAACGTTCCAGAACTATTCCTGCATGAACCCTGGAAACCACAATCCCCACATCCGAAACGGTGAAGTGACTGCTAAAAGCTGAATGAAAAAAAGGGTTATTGCAAACCACAAGTCATTCATTTTCATCAACTAATTTGCTAATCATTTTTCACGTTTTTTCTTCTAACTCTAGTCATTTGATCGACAACTAAAAACCCATCTAGCATCAGTTGTTTATTCTCTTTTTGATGTCCGCTAGGTGGGTTTTGCGCTGTCAATTTTTTCGCATCTTGAACTGAGACGAACAAGACACCCCTGTGACGCATTCTCTGCACCGCGTGGCATGGGTGTTCTGATCATTGAGGGTTTAAAACAGCCTAGGTCACGACACAGCTAAAATAGTGCTCTGTTGTGGTTTAGGCGGCTTAAACTCTCGCCATCACTGCAATCTAGCAATCCGCCGTAACCCACCTTGCAAGGTGGGTCATGCCACTAAGATTAGAAAAAACCGAAGGGATCGCGGCGGGAGGGCTGCATATCAATTTCGCATTGGAGGGCATCGGCTTCGGTTTCGCAGGCATAGATGGCGAGGCATTTCGGTAGACGGTTGAAGATGCGGAGTTGATAGCCTGCGTCGCGGGCAACGGCCCCGAAATGATTGACGATGCGATATTGTTCGAGGGAATCGAGTTGAGACCATTGAAAGCGGTTGACGATCAGTTCGATGCGTTTTTCGTCGGGCAGAATAAACCAGTCTTCGACGAGGGTTTGGCGATCGCCTAACAATTGTTCACTGGCCCACCAAAGACTCGGATGGGGCATCCGTTCTTGGGACACCATTTGAGCCGTGTAGATCCCTTGCTCGGCCAGGGCTTTGGTGTCTTGGGTGGTCAGTAGTTTTTCGTCAAGGGTGCAGGCGGTGACGGAGACGGTGAAGAAGTCGCCGAAAATTGCGCCGGTTTCGGTGATGGTGTCGGTGTCGGTTGCTTCCGCTACGGGGCTGAGTTCCGGCGGGGGAACTTGGGCCCAAACATTTCCCAGATCGAGACTGGGGAGGAGAAGGGCGAGGAGAAGGGCAAGGGGGGACGTGCGCATAGGTTTTGGGGAGAATGATCGCAGCGATCGCAGTCTCAATGCTGTTATTGACCCTAAGACCCCACAAGAGCAGGGCAAAGTTCCCGACACGATGTTAGCGGGGGGTATCGCCGTCAATCATGCAGATGCGATCGCGCCCTTCGACTTTCGCCCGACTCACCGCCATTTCTGCACTTTGGCAGAGGGATTGCCAGGTCATGCCATTCTCCGGGAAAATCGCCACCCCGATCGACACCGTAATCGGGTCGAGGTGTTGGTTCGCGTGCTCACAATGGAGTTGCTTCACCCCGTCAAGAAGTTGCTGGGCGCGGCTGCGAATGTCATCAAAAGCGGCATTGGGCAAAATCACCACCATTTCCTCGCCCCCGTACCGGCCCGCAATATCGTTATTGTGCAGCGTCCGACTTAGGAAGCCCCCCAAACTCCGCAGCACTACATCCCCCGCCTCATGGCCGAAAGTATTGTTAAACTGCCGGAAATGGTCAATATCAAGCAAGATCAGGCCGATGGTGCGCTGTTGACGGGCGGCGCTGTAGATTTCCCGTTCTAAGGCTTCTTCAAGGTAGCGGCGGTTGAAAAGACCCGTTAAGGCATCGTGAACCCGGTCAATCTTCAGGTTTGACCCCAGTTTGACGTTGGCGAGGGAGGCGGCTAACTGTTCGGCGACGGTTTGGGCGAAACTGCGTTTGCCGTCGGTGAGTACCCCGGCTTGGGGCGAGGTGAGGTAGAGCATCCCTTGGAGGCTGTCTTGGGCGATCATCGGGATGCTAAGACATTCGGCGGGGAGGGGTTCACGGTGAATATGTTTACTGAGGAGGCGGGGGTGTTCGTGATCCACCCAGTGGGTGCGGTTGCGGCGGATGGCCCAACTGTCTTCGGGGGCGAAGATAGGTTCGCTGTTGAAGTGGTCGCCCCAGGTGGTGAGGGCTTCGAGGAGGTTTCCAGCATCATTGCAGAGGAATACCGCTCCGGAACAGTCGGGGAAAAGAGGGCCGACAAGTTCCGCGATCGCATCATGGGCATCGCTTAAACTGCGACTCGCTTGCAGGTAGTCGTTGAGTTCGGCGAGTTTGTCCATCTCGCGGCGGTGGGCGTTGAGTTGGACGGTGGAGCTTTCTAGTTGAGCATTGGCGCGGCGCAGGGCTTCGGCTTGGGCCCGCTGTTCGGTGACATCTTCCACCATGTAGGAATATTTCCCCTGGCCGGGAATGGAGCACACCGTCGCCGCTAGCCAGCGCACCGCCACCCCATTATTTGTGTCGTAATCCGGCTCGTAGGTATATTCAAACTGCACCGGAGACCCTTGGCGATCGCTCTCCAAACAATGGTCAATCCAATAGCGGCGAATGTCTTCGGGCACGCCCATGGCGCTGGCAGTTTGGTTGTGCATCGTCACGGGCGAGAGGCGGAAAAACTCGCTACTGACGGCATTGTCCGACAGATGGCGAATGTCATCATCCACCACTTCGATCACCCCCATCATCATTGAGGTGCTGTTAAAAAAGCTGCTCAGGGTGGATTCACTGGCCGCGAGGGCGGCTTGGGTAGAGACGCGATCGCTAATGTCCTCCACCACACCAAGGAAATATTCCACATCCCCGGCCAAATCCCGCACCACCGACCCGCTCACCTGCACCCAAACCTGTCCCCCATCCTTGCAGAGATAGCGTTGCTCAACGCAGAGATCGGGAATGTCCCCCGCGATCAATTGGCGAAACTGGCTCACCACCACCCCAAGATCGTCAGGATAGGTAATGTCTTGGAAGGTTTGGGCTTGGAGTTCCGCTTCGGTGTAGTCGAGGAGATCCAGCAGCCGGGTATTGACGGAGAGAATTTGACCCGTGGCACTGGTTTGCAGCACCCCCACTTCAGACTGATTGAACAGAGTGCGGAACCGCTTTTCCATTTCCTGGAGGGTTTCTTCAGCGTTGTTCCGTTCGGCGATTTCGTGGAGCAGTTCTTCATTGAGGTGGGTCAATTGATTGGTGCGCTCTTCGACCCGCAATTCGAGTTCATCGTTGCGTTTGCGCAGGGTTTCTTCGATCTGTTTGCGATCGCTGATATCCCGCACCATCAGCAAATATCGCTTCGTTTTCCCCATCGTCAACCGCGACACCGCCAACTCCACCGGAAAAATCGAACCATCTTGACGTTGGCCCATTAACTCCCGTTTCGTGGTGGTCATCGGACTCAAGGCCGCCGCCGGTACAGTTTGGATCTGCGTCGAATTTTGGGCCGTGGTGGGAGGAGCCGTTGCTGCTGTGCCGAAGAGTGCCGCTTCTACTTCCCCATCGGCAAACGCCAGCATCAAACTATCAATCCCCTGGCCAATCACCTGTTTTTCGCTGTAGCCAAACATGGCCGCCGCTGCGGGGTTAAAGGTTTCAATCTTGGCCTTTTCGTTAATCGTGATCACCCCTTCGGGGGCATGTTCCACAATGGTACGGTGGCGGGCTTCACTGCGGGTTAATTGCCGTACCGAGGCCCGATTAATCAGCCAATAGATCGCCGTCCCGATCGCATTAAGCAAAATCGCCACGATGATCGTAATCATCGCCACTTGCAGATAGCTCGAACTGAATTCCCGCTGCTGTGTTTGCAGCACTACCCCCCAGCCCGATTGATCCGGAACCGGGGCATAGGCCGAAATCGTACTCCAATCGGTAGCCGTGCCGCTTTCGCCTGCGATCGCCTGCGTCAATACCGCCGGTGGCTCAGCCCCATCATCCCCATTGGTTTGATCCAGCGAAATCGACACCGCCTCCCCATCTTGCCGACCCACAATCAAAAACTGCTCAGGAGCATCAGGATCAGGGGTAGCCGTCCCTTGGGTCTTAAAGGTTTGAATCGCCACGGCGGGGTCTGCGGCTAATGCTTGCAGCGGTGCATCGAGAGCCGCCACCAATTCTGCCTGATACGCCTTCAGAGCCAGGCGATAGAGAATGCCAATCCCAGTGCCCGCGACGAGGAGGGAAAGAAGCGTCGTTTTAAAGAAAAGGAGGCCGAGTCGCTGCGGGTTGTTCATCGTCAATCGTTACATTAGGGATGGAGGAAATGACCCAGGGATTATGCATAGGGTAAACTGCACTCAACAATACATGAATTATTGCTGTGCAAACCAGATCCTTGGCGTAATTTAGCCAAGGACTCCCGAAGTTTAGAGCAATTTTAAAAGATTATCGAAGGATAAGGGCCGTCTGTGGCGAGGGAATTTTCTCACGCCCCGGAGCAATCGACTCAGACTCAGACGGCGCGGCGCGATTTGCTAATGGAGCGGGCGGCTAAGACTCCCCCGATAAATCCAAACAGATGACCTTGCCAGGAAATCCCCGACTGACTGGGAAACACGCCCCACACTACACCGCCGTAGAGGGAAAACACCAGGATTGAAATAATAATGGAGGGAATATTACGCTCAAAATAGCCCCGGAGCAGCAAAAAGCCTAAATACCCATAGATCAAACTACTCGCACCGATATGCACTTCCCCAGGCATCCCAAATAACCAAGTCCCAAGACCGGCAACGGCGATCGTGGTGAAGGTAACCATCCAAAAGTCGCGGGTTGCTTGAAACATCACGAACCAGCCCAAGATCAAAAACGGAATAGTATTGGCAATCAGGTGACCCCAGCCCCCATGGAGAAACGGCGCAAACAAAATGCCGCGTAAGCCAATCAAGCTGTGAGGACGAATCCCAAAGCGATCTAAACCCCCAGGCACCACGGCTTGAAAAATGAATTGATCGAGAATTTCAAGGCTCCAAAAAACACTGATAAAAAAACCGAGGATTTTGAATTGAGCTTTTAATTCGGCGGTTACGGACCCGTCATCCTGATGGCGCATAAAACTTGAAACGGCTTGCAGATTGTCTGTATTTAGTATGGCATTCTCTTTTAGAAAATGGAGCAGGGGCGGATGGGTCTCGGTGGGGAGCGTTTACACTGAAATAAAAGGATTGTCCAGGGCAGGAATGTATGATGAGACGATGGCTGGGGCAGGTTGGATCGGGGATTTCGTTGGGTCTGCTGATCCTGAGATCAGAAATTGCAACGGCACAGGTGCAGGAAAATATCCGCCAATTGGATGAAAATATTCAACGGTTAATGGCAACGCGGGGTTGCGATCGCTGTGATCTCCAAGCAGCCCAATTAGGAGGAAAACACCTAGAACGAGTGTCGCTGCAAACGAGCGATTTAAGGAGGGCAAATCTACAGTTTGTGGATCTGAGTTTTGCGAATTTACGCGGGTCGAGCTTGCAGGAAGTGGATCTCACCTCGGCCCATTTGCGGGGCACGATCTTGATGGGGAGTTCCCTGCGTCAGGGGGTGTTGACTCAGGCGGTGTTGGTGGATGCCCAATTGCAGGGGGTAGATTTGAGCGAGGCGGATCTGACGGGGGCGGATCTGATGGGGGCAAATTTAACCGATGCGGATTTAAACCGGGCCAGGCTTCAAACGGTGCAAGCTCAAGGGGCGATCGCACTCCGCAGCAATTTTGTATGGGCGAATCTCCAAGGGGCGAATTTTCACGGCGCGGATCTCACTGGGGCAAATTTTGACCATGCCGATCTCCGGGGCGCGGATCTCAGTGGGGCGAATCTGAGCGGAGCCAATTTACAGGATGCGCTGATCAGTGGGGCGCAGATTGAAGGGGCAATCTTTTGTGCAGCGGTGATGCCCGATGGAACGGTCTCCACCCAAGGGTGTGAGGCAGAATCAGCCCCTACCTTGGATGCAGACCGTTAATGGAGTCAGACTGATGGAACACAATAGGAACGCGATGGGAGTGTTGACCACGTTCTAGGGAGCTTGGGGCGTAATCGTTGGTTCAGCGGGATCATCCGCGTCAGCACTGAAAAATGTGGCATAGACAAAGCCCGCGATCAGAGCGCCAGCAATGGGAGCTAACCAAAATAGCCACACTTGACTGAACAACTCCGGCCCCGCAAAGATCGCCACACCGGTACTGCGGGCCGGATTGACGGAGGTATTGGTGATCGGGATGCTGATCAGGTGAATCAGCGTCAGGCAGAGGCCGATGGAAATCGGGGCAAACCCAGCGGGGGCGCGATCGTCCGTGGAGCCCAGGATGACAAAGAGAAACACAAAGGTCAGCACCACTTCAATCAACAGACAGGCCAGGAGACTATATCCTCCCGGAGAATGAGCACCGAAGCCGTTGGTGGCTAAGGGATTCGAGCCACTGAGGGTAAAGCCCCCCTCACGACCACTGGCGATGACGAAGAGTAGGCCACCGGCAATAATCGCCCCGAACACTTGTGAGGCAATGTAGGGCAAGAGATCTGCCCCACGAAATCGTTTCGCGGCCCAAAGACCGAAGGACACTGCCGGGTTGAGGTGGCAGCCGGAAATATGGCCAATGGCGTAGGCCATCGTCAACACCGTTAAACCAAAGGCCAGGGACACCCCTAAAAAGCCCAGTCCGAAAAAGTTGCTCGCCCCATCGGGTGCGGCACTGTAGGGAAAACCTGCGGCGAGAACGGCGCTACCACAGCCGCCAAACACGAGCCAAAAGGTTCCGATCAACTCAGCAATACACCGTTTCACTAAAGGCATATTGAGTACTCCTTGCAATTTGGATAGATCACAACAGTAATGCACAGCACAAACTGTGAATCTACTGATTTCAAAATCTTTACGATCGCCCTCAATAATGTGTTACACAAAAAGTCAGGACAGTTCGATCATTCTGGTTTGGGAGAGCGGGAAATGTCGGTCAATCCCCACAACTCCCTCGCACCTTTGGGCAATCGTGCTAAGTTTGATCGGTGAAGAGTACGAGCGGTAACACTATGCGTGGGTTGAGATGGCGAGCGATCGCGTTTGGGTTGGTGTTAGTGGGTGCGATCGCGCTCTCCGGATGTCGCAGCTTAATCACCGCTAGCGTGGACAATGCCCCCCAATTGGTGTTTTCCAGCCCTAGTGACCCGGCCACCTTTAACGCGCCCCTCAACACCTCCGCCTACAGCGTGTTCGGCTACATCAATGCTGGTCTGATCACCCAAAACGGCGAAACCGCCGAACTCGAACCCGCCCTCGCCGAATCCTGGGAAATCTCCGACGATAATCTGCGCATTGTCTTCACCCTACGCGAGGGATTGCAATGGTCGGATGGCGAACCCCTCACCGCCGAGGATGTGGTGTTTTCCTATAACGATGTGTATCTGAATCCGAAAGTCCCCACGGGTTTAAAAGATATTCTTCGGGTTGGGGATGGTTTTCCGACGGTACGGGCCTTGAGCGATCGCGACGTAGAATTCACCGTGCCGCAACCCTTCGCCCCCTTCCTGCGCTACGCGGGCGGTATTTCCATCCTCCCTAAACACGCCCTGATCGACGCGATTAACGAAACCGACAGCGAGGGCAACCTCAAATTTCTCTCCACTTGGGGCACGGACACCGACCCCACCGCTATTATTGGCGCGGGTCTCTACCGAATGGTGCGCTACGTGCCGGGTCAGCGGGTGGTGTTCGAGCGCAACCCCTACTATTGGCGCAAAGATGACCAAGGCAACCCCCAACCCTACATTGAGCGCGTCGTGGTGCGCACTATTGAATCGGACGAAACCCAGTCGATCGCCTTTCGCTCCGGAGAACTGGATAGCCTTTCGGTACAGCCGGAGGTGTTTAGTCTTCTGAAACGAGAAGAAGACCGGGGCGGCTACACGATCTACAACGGCGGGCCGTCGTCCGATAGCCGGTTTGTGGGCTTTAACCTGTCCCAAGCGAAGAACGCCCAAGGTGAGCCTTTTGTTGATCCGGTGGTGTCCAGTTGGTTCCAAAAAACGGAGTTTCGCCAAGCGATCGCCTACGCCCTCAACCGCGAAAAAATGAAAGATAGTGTCTATCGTGGTCTAGGGGAAATTCAAGACTCGGCGATTGGCGTGAGCAGCCCTTACTATCGCGGCCCCGAAGACGGTCTCAAAACCTACCGCTACGACCCCGAAAAAGCCAAAGATCTCCTTCTCGCCAATGGGTTTCAATACAACAGTGTCGGCGAGCTTGAAGATGAGGCGGGCAATCCAGTGCGGTTCAATATGTTGGTGAAATCCGAGGAAAAATCCCGCGTCGATGCGGCGGTGCAAACCCAGCAAGATTTGAAAGCGATCGGCATTCAAGCGGATTTACAAGTGCTGAATTTTAATACCGTCATTCAAAAACTCCAAAACCGCGATTGGGAGGTGTATGTGGGCGGGTTTGGTGGCGGCGGTGTGGAACCCCACAGCGGGTTTAATATCTGGTACAGTGGCGGCTCGCTCCATCAATTTAACCAAGGGCCGATGCCCGGCGAAGACCCAATCCAAAATTGGCAGGTGTCGCAGTGGGAAAAGGAAATCGATCGCCTCTTTCTGGAAGGGGCAGGGGAATTAGACGAGGCCAAGCGCAAGGAAATTTACGGCGAATTTCAGCAAATCGTCGCTGAACAAGTGCCGTTTATCTACTTGATCAATGCGCTGTCCTTAGAAGCGGTGCGCGATCGCATCGAAAACATTAACTTCACCGCCCTCGGTGGCGCATTCTGGAACATCTACGAACTGGAAATCAAAGCCAACTAACCCCAAATTCACAGCAATTCTGGCGCAACACCGCCCGCTAGATTGGGTTTTGTGCTCACAATGGAAGGGTTGTTTCTACCTGGTATTGCATGGATATTGCTGCGATCGCTCCCCTACTCACAAACCTATTTCCCGCCGTGGCTATTGCCGCCCCGACCCCCAACACCTGGCAAGTGGAGTTGCCCGATGCGCGGCTGCTGATCTTGCTGTCGGAGGATCAAGCGTGGCTACGGTTGCTCCTGCCCCTCGCCCCACAACCAGAGGCTGCACCCTACCTCGAATCCCTCTTAGCGTTGAATTTTGATCTGACCCAAGAAGTCCGCTTTGCCCTCCATCAAGAAGTGCTCTGGGGGGTGTTTCAATTCAATCGCCTCACCCTCACCCCAGAAGATCTTGAAGCAGCGATCGCTCGTCTATTAAAACTCGCTCAATCCTGGCGAGACGAAGCCTTCCGCTACCAATCCGACCGCCAACTGCGCCAAATCATCGCCGCTGCCAAAGCCCAAGGTCAAACCCTCACCCAAACCCTACAAAACCTCGATCGCATGTATAGCGAAGGGATGCTCGGCGACCTAGGCCCCACCGAAGAGGTGAAAGACCGTATCTTACTCGCATGGCAAACCCGGCTCAGTCTGTTGTGGGAACAAGTGAATCCTTAACTGAGGGCAAAAGATGCAGCGTTAATCCTGATCAATATCAATTACCCCGCCCACAAGAGGATGCGGTTTCCCGGTGATGATCATGAAAACCGGCCCCACCTGTTATAGTAGTGCGGACTTTCCTCCCGTTCTGCCCTGCCCATGTCTCGCCCTCCTGAATTGATCATTGAAGCTGGCAAAGTTGAAAAGCACTATTGGCAAGATCTGTGGCGCTACCGGGAGTTGTTTGGTTTTTTGGCCTGGCGTGACATTCTGGTGCGCTATAAACAAACGGCGATCGGCGTGATTTGGGCGCTGTTGCAGCCATTTTTGACGATGGTAGTGCTGTCGGTGGTGTTTGGCAATTTGGCGAAGTTGCCCTCGTCGGGGGTTCCTTATCCGATTTTGGTGTTTGCGGGAATGTTGCCGTGGCAGTTTTTTGCGAATTCTCTCTCGGCCTGTAGTAATAGCTTGGTGACCAATGCCAATATGCTGGCAAAGGTGTATTTTCCCCGTTTGATTGTGCCTGCGAGTGCGATCGTGGTGAGTTTTGTGGATTTTCTGATTTCGGGGATCATTTTGCTGGGTTTAATGGCGTGGTATAACTTTGTGCCGAGTTGGCGGATTGTCCTGTTGCCGGTGTTGGTGGCGATCGCAGCCTTGGCCAGTTTGGGCGTGGGGCTATGGCTCGCGGCGTTGAATGTGCAGTACCGTGATTTTCGGTTTGTCGTGCCATTTATGGTGCAGTTTGGTCTCTACATTTCCCCCGTGGGTTTTAGCAGTGATGTAGTTCCAGAACGGTGGCGCTTGCTCTATTCCCTGAATCCGATGGTGGGGGTGATTGATGGGTTTCGCTGGGCCATTCTGGGGCAGGCCTCGCCGCTATACCTGCCGGGGTTTTTCCTATCCTTGTTGTTGTTATTTGGGGTTTTGCTGGGAGGAATTTGGTATTTTCGACGGATGGAGCGCACCTTTGCCGATATCATTTAACGGGTTGAACGGTGACGTGGCGATCGCAACACCATAGCCAGAATTTCGCGAGGATCAACCCAACACCAAAACTCTCCCCCAAACCGCCAGCCCTCATCATGGCGCGGCGCATTATTCAATTATTCAAGAGTTTGAATCGTCACCACCTGCGGCGGGGTCGCATCCGGAGGATAAGCCAGATTCACAGTCACGAGACGCTCCTCGCCCGGTTGCAGCGTCACCGTCACCAGGGGCGTTCCCGCCTGACCTCGACGGTGAATCAAATGATAATACTGCCGCTGTGCCTGACCCTGATCATCGCGATACTGCACCCGCACCGTACCCCGGAAAAACGTGGGCGTGGGTAACGGCTCGAAAAAGCGCAGACCGGGAGCCGGTTGGTCAAACTTAATCGGCGTTTCCAGTGCGACGGTCACTGTTTGGAGGATGTTCGTGGGGTTATGGAGGGGAAAATCAAGGTTATATTCCACGCCATAGTTACCATGGGCACGATAGGCGGTGTCGGGGTAGCGTCGCACCAATTCAGCACTTTGCACCTGTCCCGTCCCCAACGTACCCCGATCCAACAAACTTACCCCGTAGGATACCGCTGCACCAGGGGCGGGAATCGTTAAGCGGGTAGATTCTGCACCATCGGTTAAGCGGGCATCCCATTGCGACCCGATCGCCACCCCAGCCACCCGGCCATAGAGAAATTGACCGGTGGTATCAAGAGGGGTAGCGGCGCGATCGCGTGGCCCCGCCACATTCCCCGTTTCCAACAGATCCACCCATTCCCGGAGCCTCGGAGCCCGTTCCTCCCCTTGGGCATTGGTGGGGGCAAACTGTGCCAAACTTGCCAAGTACAGGGGGCCATTACTCTGGAGTCGCAGGTAGGTCGAGCGTCCATTAATCGGGGGGTCAAGTTCCCGCACGGGAATGGGGGCATTGAGCAAGAGTTTTGTCGCTCCAGGCGGCACAATCACCCGCAGCGGAAACGATGGTTGGAGGCGATCGCGAATTAAATCACTCATCACCCGACTTCCCGGCCCCGCATACACTTGACCCGCTGGATTTTTCAAAAAGGGGTCCATGGGCAAAAACGGCGCATCGGGCTGACTCAGATAGCTCGCCCCGGCCAGGAAATCAATGGCGATCGCTTGATCCGTAGGGTTATGGGCCACAACCGCCATGTAAAGAGTGCGGAGATCCTCAGGGGGATCAGCCTTGGCAATATGGTGCGCGAAAACATCAAAACGACCCGGCGGAAACTGATAGTTGAGGTGTGCATCGGGGTGCGCTTTGCGATCGCCCGGAAACGTCGAGAGTAAAATACCCGGTTCTAGTACCAGTTCAGGACTGTTGCTATTAAACACCGGCACTTGATCCAACCCATTCGGCAGGGCACGTACCTCTTGGGAGCGCAGAATTTCTTGGGGTTGAGGCGCGATCGTCTGAACGAGGAACGTCGGTTCTAACGGAAAAAAGAAAGGAAACATAGGAGACGGCTATTCACTCAATAACCGCCCATTTTATCCGAGGGGTGATAGAGAATTTAAGCACTTACAGCCTTTACCCGAATTATCAATCACAGTAAGCATTCCTCTTGCGGGCTAAAGTCAGCACCCTCGTAGGATGGCAGCACTAGGGTGTGCTTGATGTTATTAGTAAAGGCTGTAACAGCCATAAGTCATCCAAAATATCCTGCAAACACCCAACAAAAAAGTCCCACCGCAATAAGCAGTAGGACTTTTTTCAAAAAATAGAAGCTGGCATCGAGCTATTTTACCAGGAAGCAACCCTCCAAGTATCGTCGCCGCTGTAGCGTTTCACAACCGAGTTCGGGATGGAATCGGAGTGGGACCACTACGCCTTAGACACCAGCAATCCCTTCAAGACTGCATAGAAGAATCAAAAATAGAGGTCAAGCCCTCGGTCTGTTAGGATGCCTCGGCTGCATACATTACTGCACTTCCACCTAGCACCTATTAACGGGTAGTCTGCCCGTGACCTTACTGGCTTATGCCATGAGAGCACTCATCTTGAGGTGGGCTTCCCACTTAGATGCTTTCAGCGGTTATCCGCTCCGCACTTGGCTACCCTGCGTTTACCGTTGGCACGATAACAGGTACACCAGAGGTGCGTTCTTCCCGGTCCTCTCGTACTAAGGAAGAATCCTCTCAATGCTCTTGCGCCTGCACCGGATATGGACCGAACTGTCTCACGACGTTCTGAACCCAGCTCACGTACCGCTTTAATGGGCGAACAGCCCAACCCTTGGGACGTACTTCCGCCCCAGGTTGCGATGAGCCGACATCGAGGTGCCAAACCTCCCCGTCGATGTGGACTCTTGGGGGAGATCAGCCTGTTATCCCTAGAGTAACTTTTATCCGTTGAGCGACGGCCCTTCCACGCAGTGCCGTCGGATCACTAAGGCCGACTTTCGTCCCTGCTCGACTTGTCAGTCTCGCAGTCAAGCTCCCTTCTGCCTTTGCACTCTGCGGCTGATTTCCAACCAGCCTGAGGGAACCTTTGCGCGCCTCCGTTACCTTTTTGGAGGCGACCGCCCCAGTCAAACTGCCCACCTGAAACTGTCCCCTTCCCGGCTAACGGGTTAGGGTTAGAATTCTAGCCTCAATAGAGTGGTATCTCACCAGTGGCTCCATAACTCCCACAAGAGCTACTTCAACGCCTCCCACCTATCCTGCGCAATTGAGGCCCGAACACAATGCCAGGCTACAGTAAAGCTTCATAGGGTCTTTCTGTCCAGGTGCAGGGAGTCCGTATCTTCACAGACAATCCTATTTCGCCGAGCCTCTCTCCGAGACAGCTCCCAGATCGTTACGCCTTTCGTGCGGGTCGGAACTTACCCGACAAGGAATTTCGCTACCTTAGGACCGTTATAGTTACGGCCGCCGTTCACCGGGGCTTCAGTCGCTAGCTTCATCCGAAGACTGACCAACTTCCTTAACCTTCCGGCACTGGGCAGGCGTCAGCCCCTATACTTCCTCTTGCGAGTTGGCAGAGACCTATGTTTTTGGTAAACAGTCGCCTGGGACTCTTCACTGCGACCACCTCTCGGTGGCACCCCTTCTCCCGAAGTTACGGGGTAATTTTGCCGAGTTCCTTAGAGAGAGTTACCTCGCGCCCCTCGGTATTCTCTACCACCCTACCTGTGTCGGTTTCGGGTACGGGTTCTAAGCTTTCATCACTACATAAGCTTTTCTTGGCACTATCGTTCACCTTGCAGAGTCCGTAGACTCCTCCCAATCCAATCAGGGTAAGGCTAGTTTTCATGCGTCCCTTATGCAGCTCCCACTTAGAAGTCAGGGAATTTTGACCCTGTATCCATCGACTACGCCTTTCGG
Source organism: Spirulina major PCC 6313 (assembly GCF_001890765.1). NCBI lineage: Bacteria > Bacillati > Cyanobacteriota > Cyanophyceae > Spirulinales > Spirulinaceae > Spirulina > Spirulina major. Next base: position 2,054,351 of record NZ_KV878783.1, read on the forward strand.
CCTCGCCTTAGGTCCCGACTAACTCTCCGCGGACGAGCCTTCCGGAGAAACCCTTAGGGTTTCGGGGTATGTGATTCTCACACATATTTTCGCTACTCAAGCCGACATTCTCACTTCTGTACAGTCCACATCTGCTTGCCGCTAATGCTTCTCACCATACAGAACGCTCCCCTACCACTTACGTAGTAAGTCCACAGCTTCGGTAGGACACTTAGCCCCGTTCATTTTCGGCGCAGGAGCGCTTGACCAGTGAGTTATTACACACTCTTTCAAGGATGGCTACTTCTAGGCAAACCTCCTGGTTGTCTATGCACTCCCACCTCCTTACTCACTTAGTGTCCATTTGGGGACCTTAGCTGGTGGTCTGGGCTGTTTCCCTCTTGACGATGAAGCTTATCCCCCACCGTCTTACTGGTTAAGTTTTACATGGGTATTCTGAGTTTGCCTCACTTTGGTACCGCTCTCGCAGCCCGCAGCGAAACAGTGCTTTACCCCCCATGCAATCTCTTAACCGCTGCGCCTAAACACATTTCGGGGAGAACCAGCTAGCTCCGGGTTCGATTGGCATTTCACCCCTAACCACACCTCATCCGCTAATTTTTCAACATTAGTCGGTTCGGACCTCCACTTGGTTTTACCCAAGCTTCATCCTGGACATGGTTAGATCACCCGGGTTCGGGTCTACAAATTCTGACTAACGCCCTATTCAGACTCGCTTTCGCTTTGGCTTCGACATTTCCGTCTTAACCTGCCAGAACCTGTAAGTCGCCGGCTCATTCTTCAACAGGCACGCGGTCAGACGTTAAATCGTCCTCCCACTGCTTGTAAGCTAACGGTTTCACGTTCTATTTCACTCCCCTCACTGGGGTTCTTTTCACTTTTCCCTCGCGGTACTGGTTCGCTATCGGTCACACAGGAGTATTTAGCCTTACGAGGTGGTCCTCGCTGATTCACACGGAATTTCACGTGCTCCGTGCTACTCGGGATTCAGTCGAGCTAGTCTAGTTTTCAACTACAGGACTTTTACCTTCTCTGGTATAGCTTTCAACTATTTCGTTTAACCTTTCTAGTCTCTGGTGACTGTCCCACGACCCCTATCTCCTTAGAGATAGGTTTAGGCTGTTCCCATTTCGCTCGCCGCTACTTAGGGAATCGCTTTTGCTTTCTCTTCCTACAGCTACTAAGATGTTTCAGTTCGCTGCGTTCGCTCTTTCCCGCCTATATATTCAGCGGGCAGTATGCAGGGTTGCCCCATTCGGACACCTCCGGATCAATGCTTGCTTCCAGCTCCCCGGAGCGTTTCGTCGGTCGCTACGTCCTTCTTCGCCTCTGTGTGCCAAGGGATCCACCGTTAGCTCTTTGTAACTTGACCTAACTTGTTTTAAGATTCCTGCTAAACAGGACTCTCTACACTTTTTGATTCTTGACTATGCAGTTTTCAAGGTTCTGGGCTGGACTTGAAATCCAGCATTTACTCTTCTTTCGAGCAGTGCTGAATCTTATCCTTACTTTTTTCTTCGACAGCGTTCTGATTCACTCTTAGAGATATCATGCAGCTTCACAGTGAAAACTTATGTCTTGACACTAGTTTGCTGTTACCTCATAGGTGCTACTGTCTTTCTGGTTCTGACTCGGTTAAATGTGGGCCATCCTGGACTTGAACCAGGGACCTCACCCTTATCAGGGGTGCGCTCTAACCACCTGAGCTAATAGCCCATTTTCCGAACCCCATAGTTTGAGAGCTTTATTGATAATCAGGTTCTCCGAACGACCTTGGGATGTCATTGAGTGAAGTTAGTTTTTTAGATTCCTCTGCTTTCGCTTTGGTTTCTGATGACTTCATCCCTTTGAGGTCTCCCTTAAAGGAGGTGATCCAGCCACACCTTCCGGTACGGCTACCTTGTTACGACTTCACCCCAGTCACTAGCCCCACCTTCGGCGCCCTCCTCTGTAAACAGTTGGAGTAACGACTTCGGATGTTGCCAGCTTCCATGGTGTGACGGGCGGTGTGTACAAGGCCCGGGAACGGATTCACCGCAGTATGCTGACCTGCGATTACTAGCGATTCCTCCTTCATGCAGGCGAGTTGCAGCCTGCAATCTGAACTGAGGCTGGGTTTGATGAGATTCGCTTACTCTCGCGAGCTTGCTGCCCTTTGTCCCAACCATTGTAGTACGTGTGTAGCCCAAGACGTAAGGGGCATGCTGACTTGACGTCATCCTCACCTTCCTCCGGTTTGTCACCGGCAGTCTCCCTAGAGTGCCCAACTTAATGATGGCAACTAAGGACAAGGGTTGCGCTCGTTGCGGGACTTAACCCAACATCTCACGACACGAGCTGACGACAGCCATGCACCACCTGTCTCCGCGTTCCCGAAGGCACTCTCCTGTTTCCAAGAGATTCGCGGGATGTCAAGCCTTGGTAAGGTTCTTCGCGTTGCATCGAATTAAACCACATACTCCACCGCTTGTGCGGGCCCCCGTCAATTCCTTTGAGTTTCACACTTGCGTGCGTACTCCCCAGGCGGGAAACTTAACGCGTTAGCTTCGGCACAGCTCGGGTCGATACAAGCTACGCCTAGTTTCCATCGTTTACGGCTAGGACTACTGGGGTATCTAATCCCATTCGCTACCCTAGCTTTCGTCCCTCAGTGTCAGTTATGGCCCAGTAGGGCGCTTTCGCCACCGGTGTTCTTCCCAATCTCTACGCATTTCACCGCTACACTGGGAATTCCCCCTACCCCTACCATACTCTAGTTCAACAGTTTCCACTGCCTATATGCAGTTGAGCTGCACGCTTTAACAGCAGACTTGATGAACCACCTACGGACTCTTTACGCCCAATAATTCCGGATAACGCTTGCCTCCTCCGTATTACCGCGGCTGCTGGCACGGAGTTAGCCGAGGCTTATTCCTTAGGTACCGTCAGGTTTCTTCCCTAAGAAAAGCGGTTTACGACCCAAGGGCCTTCCTCCCGCACGCGGTATTGCTCCGTCAGGCTTTCGCCCATTGCGGAAAATTCCCCACTGCTGCCTCCCGTAGGAGTCTGGGCCGTGTCTCAGTCCCAGTGTGGCTGATCTTCCTCTCAGAACAGCTACTGATCGTCGCCTTGGTAGGCTCTTACCCCACCAACTAGCTAATCAGCCGCGAGCTCATCTTCAGGCGATAAATCTTTCACCTTTCGGCATATCGGGTATTAGCAGTCGTTTCCAACTGTTGTCCCCATCCTGAAGCCAGATTCTCACGTGTTACTCACCCGTCCGCCACTATCTCCGAAGAGACCGTTCGACTTGCATGTGTTAGGCATACCGCCAGCGTTCATCCTGAGCCAGGATCAAACTCTCCATTTTGGTTTATCCTTAGCTTAGTTTCTTGTTTAACGGGGAACCTTTTTGTCGGCTCTCAAACTATTCTTTTTTCTAGGTTCGGGGCGCGTTTTGTTTGCCGCGCATTTATCAATATATCTACTCCCCCCTGAACTGTCAACCCCTTTTTGGAATGAATTTTTGGGGGTTGCTTGAGGAAATCGATGTAAGCCAGAGATAGCAAGGGTTTCAAGGCATAAAATATTTTTGATTTTCTCCTGATTTTGGGCATGATGTTTGATTGGGTAGAGCGTTTGACCTACTTTGGGGGAGGACTGCTGTGGGAAGGGGGTGGTGGTAGAATCGCGAGGATCTTGTAAGTGATTTTGCAAGAGGGTCTTTCGTTCTATATGTGGCAGGAGGATTGTATGGGTATGGTGCAGCAGTTGAATGTGGGGTTGTTGTTTGGGGGGTGTTCGGGGGAGCATGAGGTTTCGATTGTTTCGGCTCGGGCGATCGCCCAAGGATTCTCAACACCTGAAAACCAAAGTAAGTATTGTGTGATGCCCTTCTACATCCAAAAGGATGGGGTATGGCAGGGCCCGGAACTGGCTCAACAGGTTTTAGACAATGCTCTAGAGGTGACGGATATTCCGCTCTCGTCGGAGGTGAAACGATCGCGGTGGCAGTTCCCTCCCCAGGCGGCTGATGTGGATGTGTGGTTTCCAATTTTGCATGGCCCCAATGGCGAGGATGGCTCAATTCAGGGGTTGTTGCAGTTGATGCAAGTGCCCTATGTGGGGAGTGGGGTGCTGGGGTCTTGTGTGGGGATGGATAAGTTGGCGATGAAGACGGCGTTTGCAGCGGTGGGGTTGGCGCAGGTGAAGTATGTGGAGATGATGCGATCGCAACTTTCCGGCCCTGCTGCCGATCTGAATAAATGTTGTGATGAGATTGAAACCCAACTGGGCTATCCGGCGTTTGTGAAACCGGCGAATTTAGGATCTTCAGTGGGGATTGCTAAGGTGAAGACGCGCCCTGAATTGGAAGTGGCGTTGAAGGAAGCGGCTCAGTTTGACCGTCGCTTGATTGTCGAAGCTGGGGTGGTGGGCCGTGAGGTGGAATGTGCAGTGTTGGGAAATGAACACCCCAAAGCGTCGGTGGTGGGGGAAATTACCTTTGATGCTGAGTTTTACGATTATGAAACGAAGTACACCGATGGGCGGGCGACGTTAACGATTCCGGCACAATTACCGGAGGCTATTGTGCAACGAATTCAGCAAATGGCGATCCAGGCGTTTCAAGCGGTGGATGCTGCGGAACTGTCGCGGGTGGATTTTTTCTATGTGGAGGCAACGGGGGAGATTTTCATTAATGAAATCAATACGATGCCTGGTTTTACTGCGTTAAGTATGTATCCGCAACTGTGGGAATGTTCTGGTATTCCGTTTCCTGATTTAGTGGATCACCTGGTTCAATTGGCGATGACACGCCATGGGGTGGCGGTTGCCTAGGCGATTAGCGAAATTGAATGGGTTGGCTGAGTTGTTCGATCAGGGGGCGATCGCGCTCAATCACTAATGTCGGTGTTTGGGTGGTTTGGGTTGAGGTTGAGCCAAAGAGGAGAGTTAAACTACCGGGGGGTAAGGCGCTTGAAGCCTGCCCGGATGGTGTTAGCCATAGGAGAGGCATAGTCGCGGGGCGCTCGAATTGGAGTGCCTCTTGGTATTGAACGGCTGCCAAGGTTTCAAGCACGACCCGATTGCCCTGTACGGTTCCTGTCGCGGCTGTCCAGAGGGTGACGGCAAGTTGCGCACGGCTGGTGTAGAAGTAGAGAGAGGCCGCGGCAATGACGGCTTGCTCAAAGTCATCATGAGACCAAACGGCATGGCTATCGAGGGCAATCAGTACCTCGCGGCCACTGGTGAGAATTTCGAGTTCGCGCACTTGTAGATTGCCAAGGCGGGCACTGGTGCGCCAGTGAATCAGGCGGGTGGGATCACCAAAGCGATAGGGTCGGAGGGCTTTGGTGATGCCTTCGGTGGCGGCTTGGTAGCGGTGTTCTTGTTGGACGTTGAGTTGTTCGTTTTGTTGGATGGTATCGATCAGGGGACAACGGCGCAGGGGAAGGATCTGCGGGTAAATGATGACTTGGGCGGGGAGCGATCGCCACCGCCGACACCAAAATAGGCCTAAGGGATTGCCGGTGCGAAAAAAGAGGCCCGGCCAATGGTACAGGCCGCGCTGGGTGGCTTGGGTGGTGGTGGTATAGGTGCGGGTTTGCTGGGGGGCGATCGCTTCAATGGTGATGGGTTGGGGCTGTCCCAAGGCTTTGGGGAGCAGTTCGATCAATTGCAGCAGTGCTTTCGGCTGGGTGGTGGGGTTCGTCACTTGCACATCGAGGCTGATCACGTCCCCGACGCTCACCGGCGTAATCGGTTGCCGCTGGACTTGGAGGGCTTTGAGCGATCGCATCGGTAAGACCGCCCCCAAGATCAGTAACGCCAGGATTAACCCACTAATCACATAGAGCCAACCCGCCATGGTGTTCGTGGCTGCCCCGAAAAAACAAAGACCAATCGTCAACAAAACGCCGCCCCCAAAGGCCGGAGCGGCTCCGTTGGACTCTAGCCAGTCATACCATCGCTGCAATTTTCGTTTCATGAATCCCTAGGGTGTCGCTATGGTTGGAGAGGATTGGGTGCATGGTTCGATTGATTCCCTGTTACCGAGTTTGTGCCGCCCACTGTCCCACTACACCATACAAAATTGCAGTTCCAGAATGAGCCGATCGAATCCTCTGGGCCGCCCAGGGTGAACCCTGGCAGAGCCACAGTTATTGCAACGGGGACGTTAAAAGAGCTTGAAGGAAGCGCGATCGCCCTGGGTCATTGTCTAGGATCAACAGTAATCATTCAATTTGAGCACAGGAACAAGAAGCCATGACTCAGCAGCGTATTTTAATTGTTGGGGGTGTCGCTGGCGGGGCATCCTGTGCGGCGCGATCGCGTCGTTTAGACGAAGATGCCGAAATTATCATGTATGACCGCGGCCCCTATGTGTCCTTTGCCAACTGTGGTCTGCCCTATTATGTGGGGGATGTGATCGTTGATGAGTCTAAGCTCTTAGTGGCTAATGCAGACTTATTTCAAGAGCGCTTCAATATTCAAGTTTGCCTAGAGCATAATGTGTGCGGGATCGATCGCGATCGCCAAACCATCACCGTAGAAAATTTAAAAACCGGTGAAAAACGCGAAGAAGCCTACGATGCCCTCGTGCTTGCCCCAGGTGCTGCCCCCATTCGTCCCCCCTTGCCGGGAATTGATTTACCAGGAATTTTTGCCCTGCGGACGATCCCCGATAGTCGGCGGATTCGGGACTGGATTACGACCCACCAGGTGAAAACAGCGGTGATCGTCGGCGGGGGATTTATTGGCTTGGAAATGACAGAAAACTTGATCCATCGGGATATTCAGGTGACGTTATTAGAACAACTCCCCCAAGTGATGCCGCCCCTTGACCCGGAAATGGTGGCCGCAGTGCATGATCTGTTGCGGGAACGGGGGGTGAACCTGTGTTTAGGGGATGGCGTGAGCGGGTTTGCGACGGCGGGCGATCGCATCCAAGTCAGCACAGCATCAGGGCAAAGGCATACAGCAGATCTTGTCATTTTAGCGATCGGGGTGCGACCGGAAAATCAACTGGCGAAGGCGGCAGATCTGGCCATTGGCGAACGGGGCGGCATTCAAGTCAATGACCAAATGCAAACCAGCGATCCGCACATTTGGGCTGTGGGGGATGTGGTGGAAGTGCAGGATTTTGTCACCCAAACGCCGACCCAAATTCCCCTAGCCGGCCCGGCTAACCGTCAAGGTCGAATCGCAGCGGATGCGATCGCTGGCCGTGCGAGTACCTTTCGCGGTGTTCAGGGTACGTCCGTTTGTCGGATTTTTGACCTCACCGTTGCCAGCACCGGAGCCAGCGAAAAACTGCTGCAACGCCTTGCGATCCCCTACGAAAAAGTCCATCTCCACCCAGGGCATCATGTGGGCTATTTTCCCGGTGCAACCCCCATTGATATTAAGCTCCTATTCGCTCCCGAAACGGGCAAAATCTTGGGGGTGCAAGCCGTGGGAGAATCGGGCACGGAAAAGCGGGTTGATGTGATTGCAATGGCAATTCAAACAGGAGCGACGGTATTCGACCTCGAAGAAGCAGAGCTATGTTACGCGCCGCAATTTGGCGCGGCAAAAGATCCTGTCAATTTTGCCGGCATGATTGCGGCGAACCATCTCCGGGGCGATGCACCGATCGCCCAATGGTCGGATCAGGCATGGCGATCGCATTGTCTTGTTGATGTGCGCACGGTGTCTGAATTTGCAGCGGGGGCAGTGGAAGGGGCGATCAATCTGCCCTTGAATGACTTGCGCGATCGCTTAACCGAACTCCCTCTCGATCAGCCCATTTATGTCTACTGCCAAGTGGGACAACGGGCCTACTATGCCACTCGCGTTCTCCGTTTAAATGGCTTCGAGGCCTTCAACCTCACCGGCGGATACAAAACCTATGACGCGATGCAGGCAACATAAGACGCGGTGATCATTGGGGCAGTGAGTATTGCCTGATATCGACTATTCCCCCTCTCCTCATGTGCTATTCATGGGGCAAGAGGGGTTGAAAATGTCACCCGTTATTCAACTGGGCCAAAGCTTTATCTAGGTCCAAATCCATGAAGCGATCGCAAGCAAAATACATCCACTGAATCGACGTTTGCGGATCGCGGCCAATGGATTGAAACCCCAGCGCCGCCGTCAACGCCTCATAACTGGGATGAATAATCAGCGTATAAATATCGCATAAATTCGGAAAATCCACCGTCATCTGCTCCAACGTCCTTTGCACATCCTGAACAAACACCCGACGATAGGCATTTAAATAGTCCGGCGCAATCATCCAACTGCGAATAAACACCGCCACACAGCTTGTATCTCCTGGGGTTGCCATCTTAAACCGGTCTACTTCTCGAATTGCGCTCAGATGCAGGCCACGATTGGGCGGGCCAAAAAAATTAGCCTCCGACTCACTCGTTACCGGATAGAGCAAGAAAAACCCGACCGGATTTTGATTATCGTCCCGCCGCAACACCCGCATCCCCACAGAATACTGCCGTGCCCAGCCCCGCAACAACCGCGCAATCCGATGGGGTACGGCTTCGGTATTGTGGTTCATCCAGTTGTAGTTTGTGGCCAACAACTGCGCCACGGGAATCGCATCACAGCGGGGATCAAAATCATCCAGATGCAGCGGGGGTAAGATGCGGTGCTCTCCTTGGGTTTCGGCAAATAGGGTGAGGGCGAGGGGTTGAATGGTGATTTGGGTGGTGTTGCCGTCGAAGCGTTTGCCAATGAACCCCAGGGCGGCCAGTTTATCGAGCATCATCCCGGCGGAGCGATCGCTCCCCTGCTCTTTATCGCTGTAGAACAATTCCGCCGCCTGCCGATGGCTACAGGTCACCAGGCCCGCCGGTTGGGTTAATTGGGTCAGCGGAGCCGGTCTGCCCTCGTGGGCCAACGCATAGATCCACAGCCGCACCAAGCATTCCGCCCGCACCCGCGTCAGCCCCACCCGCTGAATTAAACGTTCCACCCAATCCTGATAATGCTCCGCACTGACCCACTGCTCCAACTCGAACATGGCCGACAATCACGCCTCACGTTTTCCCTATTCTAAGCAAATTTCCTGCACTCTCCTACATCCTGCTTCACCCCCCTACACCCTGCTCTTCGGCTTTCGGGTGGCTCAGGGTTACTCATTGTTTCCTCACAATTCCCTTTGGCATAGTGAAAACAGTTCAGCAATTCATGATCCATTCGAGGTTTCTATGGCAACAACAACAAAGCATCAAACCGCACCTGTCCATACCAATGCTTGGGTCTTGCAAACCTATCTTTGTTTTTTTATTTCCATCGCGGCTACTCTCCTCGGCATTTTGTATATGCCGAATCAAGATAATTGGGTTAAAGGGTATCTATTAATGGGAATGCTATTTTCCGTGGGTTCAACGGTGAGTTTGTCGAAAACAGTGCGCGACATTGAAGAATCCAAACGGATGATCAGCCGCATTGATGAAGCTAAGTTAGAACGCCTCTTAGCTAATTACGATCCCTTTAAGGACGTTTAATCATCTCCACACGGATAAGGGGCTGAAGCCCTTTGCCTGGCAATCCACCCACTTAGACAAGGCGGCTTTAGCCCCTTGTTTTTTTCAGGCAAAGTAAACCCAAAAAATAAGGCAGCGTCAGCCCCTTGTTTTGCCAAGTCAGCCCCTGATTTGGTGTACAGAAGCACGAGCTTAACAGTCGTAGTCTACGGCGAGGGTTTCGGCGAGGATGGGTTTGATTTTGGTGGCGATGATTTCTTGGTGGAGGGGGTGGGGTTGGTAGTCGGCGAGACCTTGACGATCGTGGAATCGCACCACTAAGCCATGGGTGAAGCCCTGCGATCGCGCCGAAAAATTTTCCCCACAGGATAACGCCACAATGCTGGGAATTTTCCCCACCATGCCCCGCAATGCCGCGAGAACATCGGCGATCGCCGCCTCCGTTGCATCCGGCTGCCATTTAAACAGAACAATATGTTCAACCATTATTTAGTATCCGTTCAGACCAAATTTGAGTGTAGGGCGTGACGGGGTAGTCTGTTCCTTCGGGTCTCTTTTTATCAATTTTTCATGAAAAACACAAACTTTTGTACCTTGTAATACTATTTGTTTTCAGGAAATGCAAATTAGAAACAATCTCATTGGCAGATAACGTGGGGGCAGCCTCAACGCCCATTCTGGGGCTGCGTCTAACATTCTAGGGACAGAATCAGGCCTTGCCCTTGTCTCCATCTGCTTCAACTGTACTGTGGAGATTGAGGCAAACTCACCCGGAGCGGAAAGGGAACCGATAGGATGAAGGTGAGTTGTCTATTTTCCCTTCGCGCCGATTTTATGGTGTTAGTTCTGCTCGACTGTGATGGAAATTTAAACCAGGTCGTCACGCTAACCCTCGAAATTCAGGCTGAGGGCCAGGCAACACCGCCCCGCATTGTTGACCGTTTACCCCCCAATCTGGCTTTGGCCGAATGTTATGAACAGTGGCGATCGCTTGCTCACCCCTGCGCCTCGACTCCGGAACACCTCGCCCAACGACAAGCCCTCACCGCCACCCTAATCCAAGAGTTCAATCAGTGGCTGCGATCCGAATCCCATGACAATCTTGGTGATACCCTGCGCACTCACCTCGATCCGACGGATGACATTGTGGTGCTAGTGCAGGCGAGTGTGGGGTTACAGGGTTTACCGTGGCAGCAGTGGGACTGGTTGACGCAGTATCCCAAGGCTGCGATCGCGTTCCGTACCCCTGACCCTCGGGCCGAAGCACGGGAACTGAAGCCACGCGATCGGACCGCCCTCCAGCCTCTCCGCATCTTGATGGTGTTGGGCCAGCAGTCTGAACCGGAAGACCGCGATCGCCCCCTCCCCGCCATCGAATTTTGTCGGTTAATTGAACCGAGCCGCGCTCAACTCCATCAGCACCTCTGGGATGCTCAGGGATGGGATATCCTCTGCCTGTCGGGGGCGCACCTCAACCCAGAAAATACCGCTCAGATGCTACACCATGGCCTCAAAAAAGCGGTAAAACAGGGACTTGTAGTGGTGCTGCTGAACATTATCGATGGCCTAGCATTCGTCCCGACCTTAGCGGCCTTGGGGTTGTATACGATTGTGATGCGTGAGCCGGTGTCGGATGCCGTGGCGCAAACTGTTTTATATCAGATTTTACGGAATTTTCAACGGGGACAGCCCCTTTCGTTAGCCGTGCGTACGGCTCAAGCGCAGTTACAGGCTGTGGACTGGGACGGTTTGGAGGGGATGGGGCTGCCGATGGTGTACTACCCGGCGATGGGGGGATCACTCTCCCAGAGCTATGGGGTTTTAACCTGGGATGATCTGAATCCGACGGCAACCCTGCCCTGTCCCTATCGAGGGTTGGGTGCATTTACGGCGGCGGATGCGGCGGTATTTCGGGGACGGCAAACGATGGTGGAGCGTTTGGCCTATGGGGTCTATAGTCAGCCGTTGGTGGCGTTGATCGGAGCGGCGGGGATGGGGAAATCGTCCTTGGTGTTGGCGGGGTTAGTCCCGCAGTTTGCATCGGAGGCGGCGATCGCAATTTTTCGTCCTGGCACGACACCGCTCCACAATCTTGCCACCGCTTTAATGAAGCTGCTGCCGGAGCCTGATCCCCTGCTGGCGTTAAAGTTGGCGACGGGGGAGGCGAATTTTTTGGCGGTGATTAAAAGTGCGTTGCAGCATCAGCAGCAACCTCGTTTGCTATTGATCGCGGATCAATTTGAAGAACTGTTTACGGGGTGCGATCGCACCACCCAAGCGGAATTTTTGGAGGTTTTTCTGTCCCCTGTCCATGCGGCTGATACCACGGCCTCACCCTGGCACACCCCTAAATTGACCGTTATTCTCACCCTGCGGGCCGATTTTCTCGAAGCGGCCCTGACCGATGCCCAGCTTGCGCCGCTGCTCTGTCGCCATCAGCCAGAATTATTAATGCCCATGACCCCGAAGGCGTGCCATGCTGCGATTGTCGAGCCTGCCGAGGCGGTGGGTGTGAGCCTGGAATCGGGTTTGACAGAACGGATGATCGCGGCGGTGGAGAATGAACCCGGCCGGTTACCGTGGTTGGAATTTGCCCTGACCCGTCTTTGGGACTACCAACGGGAGCAGGAGCCGGAAGGGTTGCGATCGCACCAACTCACCCACCACGCCTACGATGCGATCGGGGGCGTGGAGCAGGCGATCGCTCGCTATGCGGAACAGGCTTACCATCACTTAAACAGAGCCGCACAGGCACAAACTCGCCGCCTGTTTACCCGCTTAGTCCAACCCGGCCAGGGGACAGCCCCTGCCCGTCGCTCCATCCCCCTCGACGATCTCGGCGATCGCGATCTCCTCACCTATTGGGCGGATCATCAGTTACTTGTGGTGGAGTCGGATCGGGTGGAATTGGTGCATGAGGTGTTAATTCATGCCTGGGATCGGTTTCAATCATGGCTCCTGGAGGATCGGGGGTTTCAACTCTGGCAGGAGCGATCGCGTTCCCAGTGGCAGCAATGGCATCAAGCCAGATCTGACGAAGACAAGCTCTTGCAGGGTATGGCTCTCACCGAAGCAGAACAGTGGCTTGCCCAACGGGATACAGAGTTAGCCCCCAGGGCACGGGAATGGATTGCGGCGAGTGTAGCCCTGCGGCAGCGGGAGGCGCGATCGCGTCGGTGGCGGCAACTGTGGTTCGCGGCGGGGTTGCTCTTGGCAGTATTGTGGGCGGGTGCAATCCGCTGGCAGCACCATCAGGAGCAAGACAAGGCCCCAACCAGGACGAATCGAACCTGTCCCGCAGCGGTACAGCCCTTGGATCGTGAATGGTGCAGTTGAGCATCACGGATGAAAACGATAGGCTGAACTCAATACACCGAACCCCTACCCAGGAAACACCCATGTCTACGCTCCATCACTACACGATCGCAGAATTGAACGCCCTCGACCAAGCGGCGTTTACGGCGGCGCTCGATGGCATTTTTGAAGAAACCCCCAGCATCGCCTGTCAAGCCTGGCACGCCCGACCCTTTCGCGATCGCGATCTCCTCCATGGGGCGATGGTGGATGTGGTGCGATCGCTTCCCCAATCCGAACAACTCGCCCTGATCAAAGCCCATCCCGACCTCGGCAGTCGCACCAAAATGGCCGATGCCTCCGTCCAAGAACAAACCCGCGTCGGCCTCAATCACCTTAGTCCCACGGAATATGACCAGTTCACCGCGTTAAACAATACCTACAAAAAGCGGTTTGGCTTCCCATTTATCATCGCCGTGGGTCACCACACCAAAGAAAGCATCCTCGCCGCCTTTGAAACCCGTCTGCAAAACAGCCCAGAGCAGGAACAAGCCCAGGCATTAGCAGAAATTTTTGCGATCGCCGCCCTCCGTCTCGAAAATCGAGTCGCCGCATCACCCTAGAGCCTCACCCCGTCCAAACTTGAGTGTTTCTCAGGTTGGCAGGAACAGCCCTAAACTCCGATGATGAAAGAGACCCACTCTAACGTTAGATGGTGTGATCATGGTACTCCTCAAAATTAAAGGCTCAATTACGTTCGGTCTGGCCTTGGCTGCGATCGTTTTCTTCACATCGGGCGATAAATTTCTCCCCCAACCCCTCAGCGGCTGGAGCTACAGCCTCCGCACCGGAACCGTCAACTGGATCAGCGGCATCTTCGACCCCAGCAACCGACTTGACCCCAACGAAGCCCGCCAAGAACAGATCGAACAACTCGAAGGCCAATAGGCGGGGAGGTGCGATCGCACCACCGCCGATCAACTCCACCGCCATCGATCAAGACAAGCAAGACTGACCCTTGAGAATCAAGCTTTCTTGCGAGTTGAGCTTTTGCGGGTGGTGGTTTTCTTCGTCGTGGTGGACTTTTTCGCCGTCGTCGATTTTTTGGCGGTGGTGGACTTTTTCGCCGTCGTGCTGGTGGATTTTTTGCGGGTGGTTTTCTTTTTCGTTGCCGCCTTTTCCGCCAAAATGGGCAGAGCCTTTTCCAGGGTCATCGTCTCAATCGTTTCACCCTCCGGTAAACCCGCATTAACGTTGCCATGCTTCACATAATTTCCATAGGGGCCGGCATAGATGTTGACGGGTTCTTGATCCTCAGGATGTACCCCCAACTCTTTCAGCGGCGTTTTGCTCGCATTGCGACCCCGGCCCCGCTTCGGTTGGGCCAACAGTTCCAAGGCCCGCTCCAAGGTAATTTCCAACACATCATCCGGCACTTTAATCGACCGATAATCCTTACCATTTTTGCCTTGATCATGAACGACATAGGGCCCAAACCGTCCCAAGCTGGCTTTCACCTTCGCACCGGTTTCCGGGTGTTCCCCTAACAGGCGAGGCAACGCCAACAGTCCCAGAGCCAAATCCAGGGTGACATCTTCCGTCTTCACTCCCTTGGGCAGGGAGGCCCGTTTTGGTTTCGGATTTTCATCGGTTTTTTCGCCCAGTTGCACATAGGGGCCATAGTTACCCACGAGGACATAAATGGATTCTTGCGTTTCCGGATGAACGCCCAATTCTTCGGGGCCTTCCAGTTTTTGGCGAATCAGTTGATCCACTTGCTCCGGGGTGAGATCCGCCGGGGTTAAGTCCGGGGGAATGGAGGCGGTCACCACATCATCACCGTGGGGGACTTCAATATAGGGGCCGAATCGACCGATTTTAACCACCCCCGTCAGGTTGTCGAGGATGACGGTTTTAGCTTTGCCCACTTCGATGTCCTGTTCGCGGACTTTGACCTGCTTTTCGAGGCCCTGTTCCCCTAAATAAAAGGATTCTAGATAGGGCAACCACTTGGCATCGCCAGCGGCAATTTCATCAAGGGTTTGCTCCATCCGGGAGGTGAAGCCAGTATCGACTAGATCGGGAAAATGATCTTCGAGGAGACGGGAGACGGCGAAGGCGGTGAAGGTGGGAATTAGGGTTTTGTTGCGCATCTGGGCATAGCCGCGATCGATGATCGTGCCGATGATGCTGGCGTAGGTGCTGGGGCGGCCAATGCCTTCACTTTCAAGGACTTTCACCAAGGAGGCTTCGGTGTAGCGGGCGGGGGGTTGGGTGTCATGGCTGAGGGGGTCGAGGGCCTGACAGTTCAGCACATCATCCACCTTGAGATCCGGGAGGGTGATTTCTTGATCTTCAAGGGCGGCATCGGGATCATCGCTGCCTTCAACGTAGGCACGGAAGAAACCGGGAAAGTCAATCCGTTTGCCGCTGGCGCGGAATTCGGCATCATCGACTTTAACGGTAACGCTGAGTTGGGTTAGTTTAGCGTCGGCCATTTGACAGGCGACGGTGCGTTTCCAAATCAGGTCATAGAGGCGGAATTCGCGATCGCTCAATCCCGTCTCCTGGGGTGTCCGAAAACTCGACCCCGCCGGCCGAATCGCTTCATGGGCTTCTTGGGCCCCTTTACTTTTCGTGGTGTATTGGCGCGGCTTCTTGGGTAAATACTCGTTGCCATATTTATGGGTGACACAATCGCGGGCAGCCGAAATCGCCTGCTCCGACAAATGCACCGAATCCGTCCGCATATAGGTGATGTAGCCCTCTTCGTAGAGTTTTTGGGCAATGCGCATCGTGTCCCGCGCTGAGTACCCCAGTTTCCGGTTGGATTCCTGTTGCAGGGTGGAGGTAGTGAAGGGGGGCGACGGGCGGCGGATGGTGGGCCGTTCATCGGTGTGGCTCACCGTCCAGGTTTGGGGTTCGAGGCGCTCTTTGAGGGCGAGGGCTTCGGCTTCATTGAGGACAACGACTTTTTTACCCTTGGCGAGGGTGCCGGTGCTCGGATCAAAATCGCTCCCGGTGGCGAGCTTTTTCCCCGCTAGGGTGACTAATTTCGCCTCAAATTTACCTTTTTTGGCCTGCAAGTGGGCTTTGAGATTCCAATAGGAGGCGGTTTGAAAAGCTCGCCGCTCGCGCTCGCGTTGTACCAAAAGCCGCACCGATACCGATTGAACCCGTCCGGCGGACAGTCCGAAGGAAATCTTTTTCCACAGCAGCGGTGAGAGGGTATAGCCGACGAGACGATCGAGAATGCGGCGGGTCTCTTGGGCATGGACGAGATTTTCGTTGATGTCGCGGCAGTTATTTAGGGCCTTTTGGATGGCTTCGGCGGTGATTTCATGAAAAACCATCCGCTTGGGGGGAGTTTTCGGCTTTAAAATTTGCAACAAATGCCAGGAAATACTTTCGCCTTCACGGTCTTCGTCAGTGGCCAGGATTAATTCATCGGCATTTTTGAGGGCATCTTTTAATTCCTTAACAATCTTTTTTTTGGTTTTCGGAATGACGTAAATCGGTTCAAAGTTGTTGTGAGCATTGACCCCAAGTTGCGACCAATCTTGTCCCTTGTAGGAGGTTGGAATTTCATCAGCGGATGAGGGCAAATCCCGCACATGACCCATGGAGGCTTGGACTATGTAGTCACTGGGAAGATAGTTCCGAATGGTACGGGCTTTTGTGGGAGATTCAACAATAACAAGAGTGGACATAAGTCGGTTATCAAGGAATGGAGTTATCAGAGATTGCGAAACAGTCGGCTAATAACTTCAAGGTCAGGGGTAAATGATTTACCTATTTTCAGAGATACCACAGACCAGCCAGAATTGGCAGTGGATGGGATCAAGCTTGAGCCGATGCTGGGGCAAAATCGAGGGCTGTGGTGCGGTGAAATCAGGTCGATGGAATCGTGAGGAAGGCAGGATCGCGCCTTGCTCTGAACGGTGGTGCCACTATTCCATCTAAGTTAGCCGATGATGTGTCCCATGGTGGCCGGTGGGGGACAAACGGGGTTGGGTGAAAAGAATGGTGAGGGTTTAACCCCATTAATTCTTTATTAAGCCTGCCCGGATTACCATCGATGGCCCAAGGGACGGCTTGGGTCTGGGGTAGGGGGGCGATCGCATCACCGTGAATCCGAACCGTGAATCCGAATTGTGTCCCAATTCCGCATCCCCCCAAAGGTTAGGATAAAATGTGGCCATTCCTCAGCGACAAGACTATGGGCAGTACATTTGGGCATCTGTTTCGGATCACCACCTTCGGCGAGTCCCACGGGGGCGGCGTGGGCGTGGTGATTGATGGCTGTCCCCCCCAGCTTGAGATCAGCCGCGATGAGATTCAGTTTGAACTCGATCGCCGCCGCCCCGGCCAAAGCAAAATCACCACCCCTCGCAAAGAAGCCGACCAATGCGAAATCCTGTCGGGGATGTTTGAAGGGAAAACCCTCGGTACACCGATCGCGATTATGGTGCGCAACAAAGACCCACGCCCCCAGGATTATGAGGAAATGCGCCTCAAATATCGCCCCTCCCATGCTGATGCCACCTATGATGCCAAGTACGGGATTCGTAATTGGCAGGGGGGGGGGCGTTCCTCCGCACGGGAGACAATTGGCCGGGTGGCAGCAGGGGCGATCGCTAAAAAAATTCTCCATCAAGTGGCCGGCGTTGAAATCGTCGCCTACGTCAAACGAATTCAAAATCTTGAAGGTGCGATCGACCCCGAAACCGTCACCCTCGACCAGGTCGAAGCCAACATCGTCCGCTGTCCGGATGTCGAATGCGCCGACCGAATGATAGAACTAATTGACCAAGCCCGGCGCGATCAAAACTCCCTCGGCGGCGTTGTCGAATGCGTCGCCCGCCACGTCCCTCCGGGCCTCGGCGAACCCGTCTTTGACAAACTCGAAGCCGACCTCGCCAAAGGGATCATGTCCTTACCAGCCACGAAAGGCTTTGAAATCGGGTCAGGCTTTGCCGGTACCGTCTTAACCGGCAAAGAACACAATGACGCTTTCTGCCTCGATGATCAGGGAACAATGCGCACGGCCACCAACCGTTCCGGCGGTATTCAAGGGGGAATCTCCAACGGAGAATCGATTATTTTACGGGCTGCCTTTAAACCCACTGCTACCATAGGACAAGCACAGCAAACGGTGACAACCACAGGTGAGGCCACTGTCCTGGCCGCAAAAGGTCGTCATGACCCCTGCGTTTTACCCAGAGCTGTCCCCATGGTGGAAGCAATGGTGGCCCTAGTCCTGTGCGATCACCTCCTGCGGAATCAGGGTCAATGTACTGTTTTAATGCCTTGAGTGCTCCATGGAAACTAACCCTTCTAATGAATTTCTGATCCAATTCTGGGGAGTTCGGGGAAGCATTCCCTCCCCTGGCTCTGACACTGTCGGTTACGGCGGTAACACCTCCTGCGTCGATATGCGCATTGGGGGTAAACATCTGATCTTTGATGGCGGCACCGGTCTTCGGGTTTTGGGTAAGTCCCTGCTGAAACAGTCCCCCATCGAAGCCTACGTTTTCTTCACCCATTACCACTGGGATCACATCCAAGGAATTCCCTTTTTCTTTCCCTATTTCAGCCCCCAAGATCGGTTTCATATCCATGGCCAAGTGCCACCAGAAGGG
This sequence comes from Spirulina major PCC 6313, assembly GCF_001890765.1. Classification (NCBI taxonomy): domain Bacteria; kingdom Bacillati; phylum Cyanobacteriota; class Cyanophyceae; order Spirulinales; family Spirulinaceae; genus Spirulina; species Spirulina major. The sequence continues at coordinate 2,072,751 of NZ_KV878783.1, forward strand.
GAACTGATGACGATGGAGCGGCACTTTAAAGAACGGGTGCTGCATGTTAATTCCCCAGTCCCCATCGCTGACATTTCCGCCGATCTGCGTTTTCACGATATTGTCTGCGGTGAAGCCTTCCAACTCGATGACATCACCATCGAAACTAAGCCCCTCAATCATCCCAACGGGGCCATGGGCTACCGGGTCAGTTGGCGCGGCTATACGGCAGTCTATTGCACGGATACCGAGCATTTACCCGATCGCCTCGATGAAAATGTGGTTCACCTAGCGCGGGATGCGGATGTGTTCATCTACGACGCGATGTACACTGATGCGGAATACCACAACCCGAAATCTCCAAAAGTGGGCTGGGGTCATTCCACTTGGCAAGAAGGAGTGAGGGTGGCTGAAGCGGCTGGGGTGAAGCAGTTAGTCATTTTTCACCATGAGCCAAACCATAGCGATGTGTTTCTGGATGATCTCAGCCATGAGGTGTTGGCTGCGTCTCCCACGGCAGTGATGGCAAAAGAAGGCTTAATTCTGGATGTTACCCAGGCCGGCCAGTAATAGACGGCCTACTCGTACTCTAGGATTCATGGTACTATAGGAGACTGTGAGTTTTGGGCAAAACGAATGTTGCACGCAGAAGAAATTATTCGTTCCGTTGAGTCGGAATTTATTAAGGATGATATCCCCACGATCCATGTGGGGGACTTGGTGCGGGTCGGTATCCGTATTCAAGAGGGCGGTAAAGAACGGGTTCAGCCCTATGAAGGCACCGTGATCGCCAAGCGTCACGGCGGGATCAATGAGACCATCACCGTGCGGAAGATTTTCCAAGGGGTGGGGGTTGAACGGGTTTTCTTGCTTCATTCTCCGAAGGTCAGTGAGATTAAGATTGTGCGTCGCGGTAAAGTGCGGCGGGCGAAACTGTACTACTTGCGCGATCGCGTCGGGAAAGCGACTCGGATCAAACAACGCTTCGATCGCCCCCTCAAGTAGTCTCCAGCCTACTGTTGACGGTTTACCTGCGTTACTAGCCATTCGTTCCCGCTTTGCATTACAATGAAAATCCAGTGGAGAAACCTGTTGAAGCACCCCACTTCATCGACTCCCTGTGCGCTCTTAGTTCAGTTGGTAGAACGCAGGTCTCCAAAACCTGATGTCGGGGGTTCAAGTCCTCCAGGGCGCGTCACCATGCTTACTGGGATACGCCGTCGGCAGCGCAGTGCTCTATCCCGATGCTTCAGTTGTCATTATGGCTGGGCGCGGGTGGGTCTTCTGGCGACCAGAAATACCCTGGATTTAGGGTATCGTGAAGAGAAGGGACACCTGACTCTTGAGGTGAGATGATCGGGTCAGTGGATCGCGAATTGCGATCGCACCTCGGCCCACCCCCTTGAGTCCGTGCAATATCCCCCAATAACACCGTTTAGGTCATCCAAGTATCACGGGAGATTCTGGTTATCGTGGCTAAAAAAAACCCCCAAAGCAACAACACCCCCAAAGCAACAGCAACCCCAAAAGGCGGCAAACCTGATGCCAAAAAAGACGGCAAAGGAAGCGAAGACTTCAGTGTGACCGGCTTTTTAAGCGAATCCAAAGAAGAATTAAGCAAAGTCGTCTGGCCCTCGCGCCAGCAATTGATCAGTGAATCCGCAGCCGTCATCTTAATGGTGACCCTCGTTGCGACCACGATTTATTTCGTGGATAACTTGTTTGTGTGGTTGAGTAAAGCGGTATTTTCATGAGTTTTCTACCCGAAGATGAACATCAAACCGAACAGTCCCCAGAAACCCGCGAAAAACCGCGTTGGTATGCTGTTCAAGTCGCATCCGGTTGTGAAAAACGGGTGAAAACGAATCTAGAGCAACGGGTTCACACCTTAGATGTTGCTGATCGCGTCTTGCAAGTACAGATTCCCCAAACCCCCACAGTCAAAGTCCGTAAGGACGGAGTCCGGCTGCATAGCGAAGAAAAAGTCTTTCCCGGCTACGTGTTAGTGCAAATGCTCCTCGATGATGAATCCTGGCAAGCGGTGAAAAATACGCCCCATGTGATCAACTTCGTCGGCGCTGAGCAAAAACGCCCCACCGGGAGAGGGCGGGGTCACGTGCGACCGGTTCCCCTCAGTCCGGGAGAAGTCGAGCGGATCTTCAAACATGCTGAAGATCAAGAACCCGTTGTCAAAATTGACATGGCCGTTGGTGATAAGATCATGGTCCTGTCGGGGCCGTTCAAAGATTTTGAAGGAGAAGTGATTGAGGTCAGTCCGGAACGGAGTAAACTCAAAGCCCTCCTATCGATTTTTGGGCGCGATACCCCTGTTGAATTGGAATTTACACAGGTCGAAAAACAAGGCTAACTATGGCAAAGAAAGTTGTTGGGCTCGTTAAACTGGCGTTACCCGCAGGTAAAGCCGCTGCGACCCCTCCCGTGGGGCCCGCTTTGGGTCAGCATGGGGTGAATATCATGGCGTTTTGCAAAGAATACAATGCAAAAACGGCGGATAAAGCGGGTTTGATTATCCCGGTGGAAATTTCGATCTACGAAGATCGGAGCTTCACCTTTATTCTGAAAACGCCTCCGGCATCGGTTTTGATTAAAAAAGAAGCCGGTATCGATAAAGGAGCCGCTCAACCGAATACCCAAACGGTGGGCAGTATTACCCGTGATCAGTTGCGCAGTATCGCTGAAATTAAGTTGCCGGATCTCAATGCCAATGACATTGATGCGGCGATGAAGATTGTGGCGGGCACGGCGAAAAACATGGGCGTTGCGATTACAGACTAGAACACGATAGCGGGGAGAAGCACGGCTTCGTTTGCACCCAAAGGAGAATAAAATTCATGGCTAAAAAATTATCACGCCGGTTACAGGCTGCGTGGGCGAAGGTGGAAGATCGGCCCTACGAACCCACAGAGGCATTGGCATTGTTGAAAGAGACGGCAACGGCTAAGTTTGATGAAACGGCTGAAGTCCATATCCGTTTGGGAATTGACCCGAAGTACACGGATCAACAGTTGCGGACGACGGTGGCGCTGCCGAAGGGTACGGGGCAAGCCGTGCGGGTGGCGGTGATCGGTCGCGGTGAAAAGGTGAAGGAAGCAGAAGATGCTGGGGCGGATCTGTTCGGTTCGGAAGAGTTGATTGAAGAAATCCAAAAAGGCATGTTGGATTTTGATAAGTTGATTGCGACACCGGACATGATGCCGAAGGTGGCGAAGTTGGGGCGGATGTTGGGGCCGAAGGGCTTGATGCCGTCGCCGAAGGCGGGCACGGTGACGACGGATGTGGCGAGTGCGATCGCTGAATTTAAAGCCGGGAAATTAGAATTCCGGGCCGACCGAACCGGCATCGTTCATGTTATGTTTGGTAAGGCATCGTTTCCGGCCGAAGATTTATTACAAAATCTCAAAGCCCTTCAGGAAACGGTGGATCGTAACCGTCCCTCTGGTGCAAAAGGTCGCTATTGGCGCAGTATCTATGTTTCTGCTTCGATGGGGCCATCGATCCAGGTCGATATCAGTGGGTTACGGGATCTGAAGTTAACTGAAGCGGCTTAGACGAACCATTATTCCGACACAATTGAATGATTCATTCTCTGTGACATGCTAAAGACAGCAGGTGCAGATGGCTTAATTGCCTGCCGAGGTTTGTTCCGGGAATGATGTGCGATCGCGGACTATACCCTCCGTAGCACATTGTTTCCGTAACGCGACCCCGGCCCCCGTGTCGGGGTTTTGTGTGGGCGAAGCGATGCTAATTACAAGGAGGTGAGACCAGATTATGGGGAGAACCCGCGAAAATAAGGCCGAAATCATTGCCGACCTCAAAGAACATTTGAGTGCGTCGCAATTGGCTGTTGTTTTTGACTATCAGGGCCTCTCCGTTGCGGAGATTACCAATCTGCGCGATCGGATGCGTCCCCTCGGTACGGTGTGCAAAATCACGAAAAACACGTTGATGGAGCTGGCTGTTGCTGAGGATAGCGAATGGAAACCGATGACAGAATTTCTGTCGGGTTCCAATGCGTTTTTGTTAGTCCAAGATGACATTGGCGGTGCAATCCGTGCTTTCCAAGCCTTTAAGAAGGAAACCAAGAAAACGGAATTCCGAGGCGGGGTGATGCAGGGCCGGGCCCTCAATGAAGAGCAGGTGAAAGCGATCGCTGATCTGCCCTCCAAAGAGGAACTCATGGCACAAATTGCGGGCGCGATCAACTCGATCCCGACCAAGATTGCCGTGGGTGTCAAAGAAGTCCCGTCATCCATTGCACGGGGTATCAACGAAGTACCCAGTTCTTTGGGTCGTGCGATCGCCGCGATCGCCGCCAAAGGCGACGAATAGGCCCAACCCGATTCGGTGCTGAGCCAACAAAACTCAAACATTACGACGATTTACACTGATACAGGAGATCAACTATGTCCGCAGCAACCGACGAAATTTTGGAAAAGCTCAAGGGTCTAACCCTTTTGGAAGCATCTGAACTCGTGACCCAAATTGAAGACGCTTTTGGCGTGACCGCAGCCGCTCCCGCTGGCGGCGGCATGATGATGATGGCTCCGGGCGCTGGCGCTCCGGCAGCCGCTGAACCCGAAGAAGAGAAGACCGAATTTGACGTGATTCTCGAAGAGTTCCCCGCTGACAAGAAAATCGCCATCCTCAAAGTTGTCCGTGCGATCACCGGATTGGGCCTCAAAGAAGCCAAAGAAGTGGTGGAATCTGCTCCCAAGGCGCTCAAAGAAGGCACCAGCAAAGACGATGCCGAAGCGATCAAGAAGCAGCTTGAAGAAGCTGGCGCAAAAGCCACGATCAAGTAGCTTCATCGCATTAATTAAAGCGTTATTGAAAATCTCCCTAGTGAATATCACTAGGGAGATTTCTTGTCTTTTGAAATGCTGGACTTATACTGGAAATTGTGATCGACTAGAAGCTATATTCCCAACTCACTACATAACGTTGTATTGAAAATACGTGTATCCGGATCACCGTTCTCAATCCAACCCTTTTCAGGATGGTTGATTCGTAACCATTCTGTTTGAGTATCCTCACTAAAATACGGGCTTCCCACTACTGCAATACGTTCGCCCGGATAAACACGACCACGTTCATCAGTGCTAGGATTTGGCAGTTCGTAGGCATTAAGTCCAACTGTGCTACTTACTCGATAGTTAATACACAATGTATCAGGAGCCGTTAAATTGGGTCTCACGTCTGGCAACTCGCGTTCACAATCCGATATCAGATAGCGTGCCTGGACAAACCCCTCACCAGGGAGCCGGACTGCAATCCAACCGGATAAGTCACCATCTTCACCTAAGATAACCTTATCACCTCGACTCAAATCCATAACTATACCACTTGACTCTGTGCGAGATTGGTGAATCATCGCAAGATCATTGTGTACCTGTCGGCATTCCCCCGTCATATCCCTTTCAAGTTGAGCTACCTCGAAGGAAGCTGCATGAGCAACAGGAGAGGTCAAAGATACATGTTGCACTATGCCTGAGACAGAAAGGATACTTACTGCGCCAATGTTGAGCCAATTTTTTATCATATCTATACCTTTCCCTGAATTTATCAACATTCTCTTAAATTATTCTCATCATTTCCAGGTGTACGAAACTCAACCCATCCTTCAATGGGAGAGTTTGCGTCCAAAAGAATCACTTTGATCCACCAGCGATCTGAATCTAGGTCATCTGGTTCAATGGAAGTGTTCAGTTGTTGATAAACAGTTTCACCAGAGAACAGTTCTTGATTGGTTTTTCGGCGAATATGCGGTGAAGAATGAACGATTAGATCTTTATTGACTCGGTAGCATTGTCCACGCTGTTGCAAATTAGTTGGGGTAGCCTGAACTGAAATGTCGAATTCATCACAATCATCATGTTCATCTACAGACCGCGCTTGGACAAAACCCGAAGTTCTAGGGTTTTCGGCATCTTCAATTTTGACCCAGCCATCTGGATAATCTTCGATTATACGAACAATATTTTCCCGATTTAAACTGACACCTGGTATTGGAGCGGCTGTTGAGGACCTCCTGAATACACCTGTCTCTTCTTTAATGTAGGCGCATTGATTCCTGAAAGATCGCTGAGTGATCTCAGTTTGATCCGGGAGAAGGTCACGAGGGGATGAAGTTCGGGAGAGAGCTGCGATCGCAGATCCCTCTGCCAGTGTTCCTAACGTTAGTGTGAGCAGCGCAAATAGACGAGTCCAGCAGTTCATTGGTTTCATCATTCCAGTGGTTCGGTCTCTAATATACTCAAGAATTCTCAATTGCGGACGAGAAGACTTTTCCATCTTCGCTTATATAGTCTGGCTTGATCCTGCATTTTTATACATCAGCAGGGTTTTGTCACGTTTATTCACCGTGAATAACACTCGGTCTGCATCAGGCTCTAAGCAGAGTGGACAGTTTTTGAAGTGCCTCCTAATGTAACGAAAGATGGCGAAGGTTAACGATGGATTGCGAAAAGGGCGGGGAGTGCGATCGCACCAAAAGCCCAGTGATAGGCTAAGGGACAAATTTAACCCCTCGCGTCATTGAAAAAGGGCGCAACCCTGCGCCCTAGACCGATGAAATTACCCTATGTACAATCACAATAGCAACAGTGGACTGTTAGAATCTGCACTCCTTGCTACGGTTGGAGCCGGAATTGTCACCTCTTTTGCGATTAGCCAGGGACAACATCCGCTCCACGCGATCTTAATCACGCTCACCGCCGCTAGCTTCGCCTTGCTCTGCCAGAAGTGCAGCCAGCGTTAACCCCGGACTTAATAGTAGTTGCCGACTTTGCGGTGATGGACGGCGGTGCGGGCCTCGGTTTTCGCCACCCGGCCATCGGTCACTTGACTGTAAACAATCCAGTGATCCGGCACATCCATGCGGCTCACCACTTCGCATTCTAAATAGGCAAGAGCATCGGCGAGAATCGGCGCACCGTTGTTGGCTTGGCGGGTTTCGATGCCTTCAAAACGGTCTTGACCGGGCTTAAACCGCTTGAGGAAATGTTTCATCAGGGGTTGATAGTTGCCGTCTTCAAGAACGTTGAGGACGAAGCGATCGCCCACCTGCATCAAGGATTCAATGGCGCGATCTTTGGCCACCGCGATCGACACCCCAAAGGGTTCAAAACTCGCTTGGCTCACCCAAGAGGCTAACATCGCCCCTTTCACATCACTCTTTTGAGCCGTAATGATATACAAGCCGCCACTGATCCGCCCGATCGCCTTATCCAAATCACTATCGAGGGATTTGCGCTTTTTAATACTCTTCTCACGGCTGAGGAATTGCCCCAAATCCGTCCCCGCTTCATCACAGAGTTGGTAGAGCGCTTCATCGGGATTATCTTTGATCCGAATACTGGGAAACGCCACGGTTACGCCCAGGTTGCGGAATTTGGTGAGGAGCGGATCAAGAGGTTCATCATCACTGCCGTAGGATTCCAGCAAGCCCACCACCTGCTTATCGTTGGCGGAGGCGAGGATCGTGCTCAGGCTCGTGGATGCTTCGGTAGCCTTGTCCCCAGCGGCGGGGGGCATCGCAATCACTAGCCCGGCGGCCCGTTCGGCCAATTCCCGAATTTCCTGCTGATCTTCGCCGATCATGTCCATCATTTCGACGGCGATACCGGTTTTCGTGATGCCGTGGGCGATCGCTTGGGAGAGGCGATCGCTATATCCATAGTCCGACACATAAAACACCGCCACCACCGTTTCGCCCTTGGTTTGGGACACTGACCAATCGTGGTAACGCTGGATCAACTCGTGGGCATTGTGGCGCAAGAGCGGGCCGTGACCATTGGCTACCGTTTCCACCTCGCCTAAATTCTTCATCCGCTTAATCGCCCCTAAGACCGATCGCGCATTGGGGCCCATCAAACAGTCGTAATAGAAGCGATAGTCCGGCTCGATGGCGCTCAACTGCACATCAAACAGGTCATCGCTGCAATAGTGCAGCCCGAACACATCGCAGGTGAAGAGGGTCTGCGTGCCCCAGTCGTAGGTGAGGATTGTATCGGGCCAATGGAGGTTTGGGGCGTTGACGAATTCGAGGACGTGATCTTTGCCGAGGTCGATTTTGTCGCCACTTTTGACGATCTGCCGTTGGAAATCTTGGTGAATGAAGCCTTCGAGAAATTGGATCGCCACTTTTGAACCCACAACCGTCGCGTTTGGAGCCATTGCGAGGACATCTTTCACTAAACCGCTGTGATCGGGTTCGGTGTGACTGATCACGAGGTAGTCAATTTGGCTGGGGTCGATCTGACCCGTGAGAGCGTCAAGGTAAAGCTGTTTAAATTTGGCGTGGGAGGTATCGACGATCGCCAGTTTATCGCCGCGAATGATGTAGCCGTTGTAGGTTGTGCCATTTTGCAGGCCGAATTCAATATCGAAGCGATCGCGATCCCAATCCAGCGATCGGATCACCGTGGTATCGGCGGCAACCTCAGCGATTTGGATGGTTAGGCGTTTTTGGGCTTGTTCGGCGGTGGCAACCATGCGACAACCTCCTTCACAGTTGTTAACAGTATTTAATCTGTTTACATTGTGCCACGCTGACCGAGGCGGTTGGGATTACGGTTCGTTATGGCGTTAATTAAAGCCAGCCGATGCGCTTGGGGGGCCAAAAGCGGAACACGGCGCGGCCAATCACGTTGGTTTCCGGCAGCACGCCCCAAATATGGGAATCATTGCTGTTGTTGCGGTTGTCCCCCATGACGAAGAGGCGATGGTCTGGGACGGTGCGATCGCTCAGTTCGTAGTGGGGCGGCGCGGCGGTATAGGGTTCGGTGAGGGGTTCATCGTCGCGGTACACCTGGTCATCGTGAACGCTGATGTGATGGCCGCCCGTGGCCATGACGCGCTTGATGAAGGCTTGTTTGGGGAGATAGCCGTATTCTTGCAGCAGACTGGGGGGATTGAACACAATCACATCGCCCATGGTGGGGGGATGGAAATGATAGGACACCTTTTCGACAACGACGCGATCGCCCGTTTCCAGGGTCGGCAGCATTGAATCGGAGGGAATATAGCGCGGTTCCGCGAGAAAGGAGCGAATTAAAAAGACGCAGAAAAGTGCGATCGCGATCGTTTTAACGTTCTCCCAGAGCGAGGCTCGCCATTGGGGAACAGGACTAGGGTTAGGCTCGGTCATCAGCGTTTGCAAGGTGAGGGCAGCCCAGAGCAGGCACGAGTTCCAATGTATCGCAAATGTCCGAGGGTTTTACCGAGGGCTTACCCTATCCCTAGCGGGAGGCTTCGCCAACGACAGGCTCAGGGTACGCTCAAGGTTTTTAGGGTGCGCTCTATACTGAGAAAAGCGTTACAAAAGTTTACAGAATTTGAGATCATGTCGGATGCCATTGTGATCGGAGCGGGGATTGGCGGTTTAACGGCTGGTGCATTGCTGGCTAAAGCAGGCTATCAAACCGTGGTAGTAGAACAGGCAGCCGTGCCGGGGGGCTGCGCGTCCACGTTTCAGCGGCGGGGCTTTACCTTCGATGTGGGGGCGACTCAAGTGGCGGGCTTGGAACCGGGGGGCATTCATCACCGGATTTTTAACGAGTTGGGGGTGGAGTTGCCGCCCGCATCGTTTTGCGATCCGGCTTGTGCGGTGTTTTTGCCGGGGGAGACGGAGCCGATTCGGGTGTGGCGTGATCCGGAACGGTGGCGGGAGGAGCGATCGCGCCAATTTCCCGGCAGTGAGCAGTTTTGGTGGCTGTTAAATCAACTGTTCCAAATTAGTTGGCGGTTTCAGGGGCGCGATCCGGTGTTGCCGCCCCGTAATGGCTGGGATCTGGGGCAATTGATCGGGGCGTTGCGGCCCGATACATTGCTGACGGCTCCCTTTGCGGCGCTGACGGTGGGGGATGCCCTGCGTCTTTTGGGGTTGGGGTCGGATCAGCGGTTGCGGACGTTTCTCGATTTGCAATTGAAACTCTATTCCCAGGTGGACGCAAACGAAACGGCTCTTCTTTACGCGGCGACGGCGTTGGCGGTATCCCAAACGCCCCAGGGATTATTTCACCTCCACGGCAGTATGCAGGTGTTGAGCGATCGCCTCGTCACCGCCTTAGAAAAACACGGCGGTCAATTGCGCCTCAATCATCGAGTGATGGCCATTCATCACGATCGCGGCACAGTCCAAAGCGTGACGATTCAGCAGGGGAAGACGGGAGAAACGGAGCAATATCGAGCCGATGAGGTGGTGGCCAATGTGACAGCGCATAATTTGATTGAGCTGCTCGATCCGACCCCCAGCCCACAACCCACGCCCGCCCCGATTTTCCCCCCCACCACTTGGCTGAATCAGCGGCAATATTGCGATCGCATCACCCAACTGCCCCAACCCAGCGGCGCGTTTGTGGTCTATTTAGGGGTCGATCGCGCTGCCATTCCCGCCGACTGTGCGCCCCATCTGCAATTTCTCTACGATCCGGCGGGAGAGATTGGCGAAAATAATTCGCTCTTTGTGTCCGTGAGTCAGCCGGGGGACGGTCGCGCTCCGGAGGGTCAAGCCACGATTATCGCGTCGTCGTTTGTGGATGTTGCGCCCTGGTGGGATTGCGATCGCGCCACCTACAACGCCCAGAAAAAGCACTGGACAGAAGATGCGATCGCGAAACTCAACCGCTACTTTCACCTCACCCCCGACACAATCAAACATTTTGAAGCCGCCACCCCCCGCACCTTCGCCCGCTACACCGCCCGCCAACAGGGCTACGTCGGCGGCCTGAGTCAACGCCTCGCCACCTTTGGCCCCTTCGGTTTTGGCACACGTACCCCGTTCCCCCATCTTTGGCTCGTGGGCGACTCCACCCACCCCGGCGAAGGCACAGCCGGAGTTAGCTACTCCGCCCATACCGCCGTCCGCCAAATCCTCGCCCAAAAATCCTAAGGATTCCATCCGGAAACAAGAGGCTAAAGCCCCTTGACTAGCATTGGCTCAAAACCAATGAGCCTGCATGGTGCGGAGAAATTCAGGGGTGATCGGGTAGCCGGAAGCGGAGCCGATCACCGAGTCAATGCCACAGTGGGGACAGAGGGCGGTTTGGTCAGCGGGGCGATCGCCGTCTTGCACCCATTCTTTGATCTGGGACGGTGGAAAAATCTGGCAGCAGTAAAAGCAGCCGCAGGTGTCGCTGCGCTGGATTGCGTCGTAATGGCGAATCGAATGGGTGTGGGCGGTGATGTGGGGTGGTTCGGTCATGGTGCGATCGCGATGGTGTGCTTGTTCCGTTCCGGATCAGAATGCAAGAACCCCATGGTGGTAAAGATGAAGGAATTAAGAAGTAAACGCTCTTAAAAATGTCAAGTTTTGTAACGAAGATGTGATTTTATTTTATCAAATTATGTCAAAGTCCCACGGCATCAGGGATCGGGGGGACATTTTTTGGTAAAACCTAACACTGAGTATCTAAAAATTCAGGGTTTAAATCAGTTCCACGTTTGATTAACCCTGACCCCATGACAGAACACCAGAGGAGACCGGTTATTTATGTTCACCCACGTCAAGTCCACCATTCGCAGCATAACGCCCGCCGATCAGGACAGTCGCTCCATCGTGAAGGTGGTCTATGTCGTGCTTGAACCCCAGTATCAAAGCACGCTGACCGCTGCCGTTCGTTCGATCAATAAGAACAATCCGAACGTTGCCATTCAGGTGAGTGGATACTTAATCGAGGAATTACGCAGTGAAGAAAATTACGAGGCGTTTAAGCAGGATATTGCCGACGCGAATATATTCATCGCCTCGTTGATTTTCATTGAAGACCTTGCCGATAAGGTGGTGGCAGCGGTGCAACCGCATCAGGAGCATTTGGATGTGTCGATTGTGTTTCCCTCGATGCCCCAGGTGATGCGCCTCAATAAGATGGGCAGCTTCACGATGGAGAATTTGGGGCAATCGAAGAGTGCGATCGCGCAATTCATGCGCAACCGCAAAAAGCAGTCCGGCTCTTCGTTCCAAGACAGTATGTTAAAGGTGCTGCGGACGCTGCCGAAGGTGTTGAAATATTTGCCGGTGGATCGCGCCCAAGATGCCCGCAACTTCATGCTCAGTTTTCAATATTGGCTGGGGGGTTCGGCGGATAACCTGGAAAACTTCCTGCTGATGTTGGCGGATAAATATGTCTGCAAGGACGATCAGCACCAACTGCAATATGCTGATCCGGTGGTGTATCCGGATATGGGCATCTGGCATCCCCTCGCGCCGAAGATGTTCGAGAATGCCGATGAATATTGGGCATGGTTCAATAGCCGCGATGATATTACCGAAGAATTGCGCGATCCCCTTGCGCCCTGTGTGGGTCTGGTGTTGCAGCGGACGCACCTCGTCACGGGCGATGATGCTCATTATGTGGCAATCGTTCAAGAATTTGAAGTGATGGGGGCGCGGGTGATTCCGGTGTTCTCTGGGGGCTTGGATTTTGCGAAGCCGGTGGATGAATATTTCTGGGATAAGCGGATTAAGGGCGTTGAACCGACGACCTATGTGGATGTGGTGGTGTCTCTGACGGGGTTTGCCCTGGTGGGTGGCCCGGCGCGTCAGGATCATCCGAAGGCAATCGAATCCCTGAAACGCTTGAACCGTCCCTATATGGTGGCGTTGCCCTTGGTGTTCCAAACGACGGAAGAATGGGAAGAGAGTGAATTGGGCTTACACCCGATCCAAGTGGCGTTACAGATTGCGATTCCGGAATTGGATGGGGCGATCGAGCCGATCATTCTCTCTGGCCGGGATGGGGCAACGGGACGAGCGATCGCACTGCAAGACCGGGTCGAAGCGATCGCCCAACGCGCCATGAAATGGGCCAACCTCCGCAAAAAGCCCAAACTGGATAAAAAAGTCGCGATCACCGTCTTCAGCTTCCCCCCCGACAAAGGCAACGTGGGAACTGCGGCCTATCTCGACGTATTCGGCTCCATCTACGAAGTGATGCAAGCCCTGCAACACAACGGCTACGACATCGACGAACTCCCCGACTCTCCCCAAGCCCTGATGGAAGCGGTGATCCACGATGCCCAAGCCCAACTGGCCAGCCCCGAACTCAACGTGGCCTACAAAATGTCGGTGATGGAATATGAACGCCTCACCCCCTACTACGAAAGCCTCAAAGAAAACTGGGGTGATCCGCCGGGACACCTCAACACCGACGGTCAAAACCTCTTGATCTACGGGAAACACTTCGGCAATCTGTTCATCGGGGTACAGCCCACCTTCGGCTATGAAGGCGACCCGATGCGCCTCCTGTTCTCCCGTTCCGCTAGCCCCCACCACGGGTTCGCCGCCTACTACACCTATTTAGAACAAGTGTGGAAAGCAGATGCCGTGCTGCACTTCGGAACCCATGGCTCCCTAGAATTCATGCCCGGTAAGCAAATGGGGATGTCTGGCGCGTGCTATCCCGACAGCCTGATCGGGTCAACCCCGAACCTCTACTACTACGCCGCCAACAACCCCAGCGAAGCCACGATCGCTAAACGGCGCAGCTACGCCGAAACCATCAGCTACCTCACCCCCCCCGCTGAAAATGCCGGGCTCTACAAAGGGCTGAAGGAACTGAGCGAATTGATCGGCTCCTACCAAGGCTTGAAAGAAGGCGGCCGGGGGATTCAGATCGCCCTGACCATCGCAGACCAAAGCATCATCCTCAACCTTGACAAAGACATCCCCGAACTGGCCGATCCCGATGCCCTCAAAGCGAAACTCCAAGATCCCGATGCAGGCGAAATCCGTGATAACTTCATTGGTTCGGTGTATCGTCGCTTGATGGAAATCGAGTCGCGCCTCTTGCCCTGTGGGCTGCATGTGATTGGCAAACCGCCCACAGCCGAAGAAGCCGTGGCCACCTTGGTGAATATCGCCAGCTTGGATCGCGAAGAAGAGGGCTTGAAAAGTCTAATGCGGATCATCGCGGAGAGCATTGGTCGCAATATGGAAGAGGTCTATCGGAACAGCGATCGCGGCATCCTCGATGATGTCAATCTGCTCCAAGACATCACCACCGCCACCCGTGCCGCCGTCGGAGCCTTAGTACAAGCCCAAGTCGATAGCGATGGCCGCGTCTCGATGCTCTCGAAACTCAACTTCTTCAACCTCGGCAAAAAAGCCCCCTGGGTCGAATCCCTCCACCAGTCCGGCTATCCCAACGTCAGCGAAGACGACCTCAAACCCCTATTTGAATACCTCGAATATTGCCTAGAGCAAGTCTGCGCCGACAACGAACTCGGTGCGCTCCTCAAAGCCCTCGAAGGGGAATATGTTCTCCCCGGCCCCGGCGGTGACCCGATCCGGAACCCCCTCGTCTTGCCCACCGGCAAAAACATCCACGCCCTCGATCCCCAGTCGATCCCGACCCTTGCCGCCGTCCAATCGGCCAAAATCGTCGTCGATCGCCTCCTCGAACGGCAACGCCTCGACAACGGCGGCAACTACCCCGAAACCATCGCCTGCGTCCTCTGGGGAACCGACAACATCAAAACCTACGGCGAATCCCTCGCCCAAATCCTTTGGATGGTGGGCGCGAAACCCGTCCCCGATGCCCTCGGTCGGATCAACAAGATCGAACTGCTCTCCCTCGAAGAGTTGGGCCGTCCCCGCGTTGATGTGGTGGTGAACTGCTCCGGTGTTTTCCGCGATCTATTCATCAATCAAATGGCGCTCCTCGACCAAGCCGTGAAAATGGCCGCCGAAGCCAACGAACCCCTAGAGATGAACTTCATCCGCAAACATGCGATGGAACAAGCCGAGGAAATGGGGATCAACCTCCGCCAAGCTGCCACCCGGATTTTCTCCAATGCCTCCGGTTCCTATTCGAGCAACATCAACCTAGCCGTTGAAAATAGCTCCTGGGAAGAAGAGAAGGAATTACAAGATATGTACCTCAACCGCAAATCCTTTTCCTTCAACTCTGACAATCCCGGCATCATGGACGAAAACCGCGAGGTGTTTGAGTCGGCATTAAAAACTGCTGATGTGACATTCCAAAACCTGGATTCGTCGGAAATCAGCCTCACGGATGTGTCCCACTACTTCGATTCTGACCCTACGAAGGTGGTGTCGAGTCTACGGGACGACGGCAAAAAACCCGCTGCCTACATTGCCGACACGACGACGGCCAATGCCCAGGTGCGATCGCTTTCCGAAACCGTCCGCCTCGATGCCCGCACCAAGATGCTCAACCCGAAATGGTACGAAGGGATGCTCTCCCACGGCTACGAAGGGGTGCGCGAACTCTCCAAACGCCTCGTCAACACCATGGGCTGGTCTGCCACAGCCGACGCGGTGGATAACTGGGTTTATGAAGACACCAACAGCACGTTCATCGAAGACCCCGAAATGTGCAAACGCCTCATGGATCTCAACCCCAACTCATTCCGCCGTATGGTCGGCACACTCCTTGAGGTCAACGGTCGCGGCTACTGGGAAACCTCCGAGGAAAACATCGAACGCCTCCAAGAACTCTACCAAGAAGTCGAAGACCGCATCGAAGGCGTGGAGTAAATCGCCACTCGATGACTAACCGTTTAGGTTTAAGGCATAGGACGCTCTCCTGTGCCTTTTTTCGGGTCTATAGCTGCTAATTTCGTTAGCATAATGATCGGATGATCATCCACAATTCTTGGAGGCTAACGGTCTAATGGAGCACATTACGGATCAAATGCTTAACGCTAATTTAGCGGCAACCTTAAATAAGGTTTGTGACAGTCACACACCGATCACAATCACTCGTAGTGATGGTCAAGCGGTGGTGATGCTTTCACAAGAAGAGTATGAATCTTTGGCAGAAACGGCCTATTTATTGCGCAGTCCTACTAATGCCCGACGATTACTCGATTCCATTGCAGAGTTAGGCTCTGGTGGCGGCCAAGAACGGGAGTTGATCGAGTGACGCTGATTTTTTCCGAAAATGCTTGGGCTGATTATTTATATTGGCAAGATCGCGATCGCAAAATCCTCAAACGCATCAATACCCTTATCAAAGATATTCAGCGACACCCTTTTACGGGGATTGGCAAACCAGAACCGCTCAAACATGATTTTTCTGGCTATTGGTCACGGCGAATCACAGACGAACATCGCATCATTTACAAGGTTGACAACAATTCGATCCAAATCGCCCAGCTTCGTTATCACTACTAATAGTTAAAGTGTGCCTATGTATTGAATTGTACAGACCCAACTATAAACCCCAAAAATTCAAAGAGGTGAAAATCATGCCTAAGCTAAGCGATATAATCGATCACTTGCAGAAGAAGAAAAAACATGAACAACTATGGTACGGCGTTACTTTTAACAGCTTCATGGATTGTCCCTCGTCAGTTGTTTGCTATCCAATCTTTAGACGAATTTTTTCAATTGAGAGCATTATCGTCAAGGTTGAACACCGAGATCATAGAAATCCTTCATACTGTCCTAATCCTGTAGACTACTACTATTCTAAAGCAGCCCCTGGCAAAATGTCAGTTGCTCAGTGGATTGACAAAAGGTTTAATAAATGTTTTCCGCAACTTAAAGCCACTGTTTTAAGTCTTGAAATAAACAATGAAAATATCAGTTATGGATATAAAAAGGTCTCTCAAGGTATTCAGTTATTTGAAGTAAAACAAAAATATGAATATAAACAGATTTCCCAAAGTATTCAGTTATCTGAAAGAAAAGAAAAAGAGAAATGGATACCTCGCTGGTGTGCATATTTTGCAGATCTAAATGTAACACTTTCTTTCCCAATAGATAAATCCAATCGTGAACAAGCTCAGCAAGGTATAACCGCGATTCAACAAGAGCTAGAAAATCATCATATATCAAATGAAGTTGAAAATATATTTGGATTTTGCTGCGGGGTTAAAGTTCATTTGTCCAGGGTTGTCTTGACGGGTGCTCAATGTGCTCAACTCGAAAACTATTTTAGTGAATTAGCAGAAAAACATGGTGGACAAAGTTCGTTTGCCTGGGATGTTGACCAATTCTTGAATGAACCATTTAATGTTAAGAATGTTGGAACTGATGCTGAAGACTTGAAACAGATTCTTGAAAAATCATCATTAAACTCATAGGCAAGTTAAAAAATACTCAATTAAAACAATTATGACTCCCAAAGAACAACTTGTGCATGAACTTGAAGCAGCACCCGATTCTTTAATTAGTGAATTATTGGTTTTTCTGCGCTTGGCAAAGATGAGACATCACAGTCAAACAGAACAGCCATTGTGGGAATTTATTGAGGAATTAGTTGCCGATATTCCCCCAAGTGTTTTAGACACATTACCGAGTGATAGTGCAGTGGAACATGATCACTACATCTATGGGACTCCGAAACAAGGTTTTGTATAGGGAATGAAGTAGATTTTTGCTGATGCATTTTATTGGCCGGTCTTGTTAAATCCAAGAGATGATCCGTTGCAGGTTGACTCCAGCCTAGGGGCGGTGGGGTTGACGGTGGCGATCGCATCTAAGCTTACCCAGCACAACATCAGTCAGGACTTGAGACTACCTTTATTTTCAAGTTTTTTCAATTAAACCGTTCTTCATTTCAAGCCTGATGAATCTCTGACTCTGCTGCCGGAATAACTTCGACTCGTGCAAATTTCAGGCCGGTTACTCCCTGTAAGGGTTCTACGGCTCCCATGGTGCGATCGCAAGTGATCCAACCTTCGCGCTCTAGGTAGCGTAAATAATGCTGATATTCGAGCCATTCTGATTCCGTGGAATAGACAATGGTGAGCATACCGGGTTGGGTGATGCGGGCTTGGTCTTGGGTGGAAATGGCTTTGTCAATGCGCTTTTTAACGATTTCGTAGCGGGTGTCACGTGTGCCCATCACGTCAAAAAGTTTTTCGGTTTGTTCGTCGTGGAAAATATCGACGGTGATATCTTGTACCAAAATTAAATGGGCTACTTGGAGAGGATTATCTTGCTCGTCGCGGAGGTTGAAACAGGTGCGGGCACAGTCACAGAGGGCGCGGAGTTGTTCATATCGTAGGCTGTGGAGATGGAATTGGGAAAATTGGGGATGAATGGCTTTGCCGAGGTAGATCATGTGGTCGATCCCATCGGTGACTTCGGTGTCGCAGTAGTGGGGTAGGATGGTCTGCATTTGGGTTTGCCACTGTTCCCAGGTGTCGCGCAGGTGGGCGGTGATTTGCTGTACAGTGCTGTCGTAGCGGGCGCGGGCGTGATAGATGCAGTGGTGATCGTTGTTGCAGGCTTGTTCGTAGGTGGCGATCGCTTGCTTCACCGCTGGACTGCATTGCTCGAAATAGTCAAAATAGGCCTCCACATGGTCGTGAAGATAGTCCAACGCGGTGACTTCGTCTTCGACTTTGATCCCCTCAGCGAGGCGATCGATTTGCACTTGTAGGTCGGCTCGCACCTGTTGGAGAAAGGCGATCGCTTGGTTTTCAAGGACGCGATCGATAATTGCGATCGCTAAATTAAACTGCGCCAACAGATCCGCCTGAATCGCTCGATTGCGCTCATCAGAAGAGCCGCGAATATCCGACATCCCATACATCGGATACAGGCCCCGAAAAATAATCTGCTCCGGCGGCAACCCCAAACTGCGCCGCTCTGCTTCCTGGGCAAAGCGCCACTCCACCGCCGGATGTACCCGCATTAGTTTGTTTTGATTAGCCTGACGCAGGGCGGTACGGAAGGCGGGGATCAATTGTTCAGCGTAGGCGGCATCGAGTTGATCGTATTGGTGGGGCGTGGGACAGCCCAAAATCACCACCCCTAGCACCTGTTCTGGGCCGCCCGTGCTCAGGGATTGCGACACCGGAATCAACAGCAGCGATCGACAGCCCCGCTCTAGCAAGATCTGCTCTAGGGGAGTGGGGCAATCGGCTTCGAGGTCGGGCACATTCCAGACGCGATGGGCTTGAATGGCTCGCAGGGCGTGGGCTTGTTCTAAGTCCTTCAGGGTCAAGGTTTCCAAGGGTTCAGCCTGCCCTTTGCAAAAGAGGAACGGCTGCACCCGGTTTTGTTTCATGCTGAGGATGAGAGTGGTGGTGGCATGAAAGAGGGCGTGGAGCTTGTGCCCGACGCAGTGGAGATGTTCAGGATCAAAGACGGCACTGCCCACATCCACTAAGACATGATTGAGGCGGCGTAGGGTTTCCTGGGGGGTGATGTCGATACCTTCCCAAATGACATCCCCTTCGATTTGGTAGTTATTCCAGGCGATGCGGGTTTCGAGGTTGGTTTGAGAAAGACTGGCGGGTTGGTGGAGGTCAAGGTCGGCGAGTTCGTCGTAGGTGGGATCAATGCGGTGGGCGCGGAGGTGTTCCCAGCGGAACCAGCCTTGGATGTAGCGGGGTTTGGCATGGTGGGGGCTGTGGAGGGTGAAAATTTGCGGCTCGTCCCAAAGTCGCCAGTCTTGGGGGGCGATCGCCGCAATATCGCGCAAAATGAGGGGAAGCCGTAGCCGTCGTTGGAGAGATTGGCGATCGCGGGACGATTCCGGGGGGCAGAGGTCGAAGAAATTGAGCGATCGCGCCGCTAATTCCGTCGGATCTGTCGGTAACCCCACCAACTGAGCTAAAGCCCCATTCACCGCCAAGAGTTCCCAGGTTTCCGAGTGGAGCGTTGCCGTCAGCAGTTTACCTTGACCCGCCGCCGGGGTCGTTGGCTCCGTACCATTGCGTTCTGAAAAAATATCAAGCAGGTGAGGCTCAGTCATGGCGGGTTCACGGCGAGGGGATGGTTCGGCTTACGATTTAACTTTCATGACTAATTTTTAGCCAACAGAATCTTTTTTCACAAATTTCCTGTTCTCAGCCTACAAAATTTTTGAGATCTTGCCTGCACTGCGATCGCCCGCCAGAACTTCAACCGGTGACGCGATCAGACCGTTTCAGCCGCGCCTTCAGGACTCCGAGGCAAGGCCACGAAGCCCCTGGCTCTGCCTAGAGTTCAAAATAGCCCTGGATGTTTTCCGGCTGACACCCTTCGAGCACAGGGGTGGCCCGCTGTTGGATACTTTTCGACCCCTTCACCGCCACCAAATATTTACCCGCATTGAGGCGATTGCGATAGGGGAGCGCGTCACCGCTGCCGGCGGAAATCCCAATCCCGCCGCCGACGAACACACTGCCCATTGCCCCGCCGATCGCTCCAAACAAGCCCCCCAGAAGATGATTCCCCACTTCCCCCGCCCAGGCAAAGAGGTTGATATGGGTAATGGCATTGAAGGTAAAGCCCGCCGCAAACCCAAAGGGAACCAACCAGATCGCCATCAGCTTGGCCTGTTCGCGGGCTTTCTGGTTAGGGTCAATCAGGCCAAACTCATCCGCACTTTTGTAGCCCCGGCCGAGAATCGTGACTTGATTCATCGGCAGCTTAGCCTGTTCGAGGGCCGTGTAGGCGGCTTCGGCGGTGATGCGATCGGGAAATACAGCAATTAAATAGTTCATGATCAATCCGGCAATGGTGATGGGGATTTAGAGATCCCATACTCTTTCGTAGAATACCAGCGAACCTTGAACACACTACAGGTGGGGGGGAGAATCCGAGGTGCGATCGCCCCCCATCCGCCCAGTTGTGAATTCTTTCCCAAGCATTCCCCGCAGTTCCCCGTTTCCCGATACAATGCCTACTGCAATGCTCCGTCCGTCGGCAGCGTTACAGATTTTCTTAACGTTATTTGTTATGGCTAAAGTCCTAGTATCTGACCCTATCGATCAAGCGGGGATCGATATCCTATCTCAAGTGGCCAAAGTCGATGTCAAAACGGGCTTACCCGTTGACGAACTGATTGCCATTATTCCGGAATATGACGCTTTGATGATTCGTTCCGGCACGAAAGTCACCAAAGCCGTGATCGATGCCGGGACACAACTTAAAATCATCGGCCGGGCAGGTGTGGGGGTGGATAACGTGGATATTCCCGCCGCCACCCGGCGCGGGATCGTTGTCGTCAACTCCCCCGAAGGCAACACCACCGCCGCCGCCGAGCACGCCCTCGCCATGATGTTGTCCCTCTCGCGCCACATTCCCGAAGCCCATAGCTCCCTCAAGGCGGGCCGGTGGGAGCGTAAACGGTTTGTGGGTGCAGAGGTGTATAAAAAAACCTTGGGGGTTGTGGGGCTGGGTAAAATCGGCTCCCATGTAGCCACCGTTGGGAAAGCCTTGGGGATGAACCTGATTGCCTATGATCCCTTTATCTCCGCCGAACGCGCCGAACAACTGGGCTGCCGTTTGGTGGATCTTGACTTCATTTTCAAAGAAGCGGACTATATTACCCTCCACGTTCCCAAAACCCCGGAAACGACGAATCTCATTGGGCGTGATGCCCTCGCCCAAATGAAGCCCACCACCCGGATCATTAACTGCTCTCGCGGTGGGATTGTGGATGAACAAGCCCTTTACGAAGCGTTAAAAGCAGGCACGATCGCAGGGGCAGCCCTGGATGTATTCGATGCGGAACCCCTGGGGGAATCTCCCTTGCGAGACCTCGAAGAACAGATCGTGATTACCCCCCACTTGGGCGCATCTACGGCAGAAGCACAGGTGAATGTGGCCATTGATGTGGCTGAACAGATTCGCGATGTGCTGCTGGGGTTACAGGCGCGATCGGCGGTGAACATTCCGGGGTTGAATCCCAACGTGATGGAAAAACTGAAACCCTATTTGCAACTGGCGGAAACCTTGGGAAATCTCGTCGGGCAGTTGGCCGGCGGTCGGGTCGATCGCTTCAATGTGCGCCTGCAAGGGGATCTCGCCATGGCCCAAAGTCAGCCGATTGTGGTGGCTGCGTTAAAGGGTTTGCTCTCCCAAGCGCTGCGGGAGCGGGTTAACTACGTGAACGCTGCGATCGAGGCGAAAGAACGCGGCATTCATGTCACAGAAACGAAGGATGCGTCTGTGTCGGACTATTCCGGTGCGCTCCATCTGGAGGTGCGCGGTTCCTTGGGTGAGCATTCGGTGACGGGGGTGTTGCAATCCGATGGAGAAATTCGGGTGACGAATCTGGATGGATTCCCCCTCAACCTGCCCCCCAGTGGTCATATGCTGTTTACCCTGCACCGGGATATGCCGGGAATTATTGGTCAAATTGGCTCGATGCTGGGTAATTTCAATGTCAATATTGCCAGTATGCAGGTGGGGCGGAAAATTGTGCGCGGTAATGCCGTGATGGCCTTGAGTTTGGATGATCCGCTGCCGGATGGGTTGCTGACGGAAATTACCCAAATTGCGGGGATTGAAGATGCCTATACCGTCACTCTCTAGGGCCGCTGGTGGGATGTAATCCTGAGCATGGGGTGCGATCGCGCCCCTCCGGCCAGGGTTGAGGGGGATACTGGATGATGATGCCATGTTGATGTATTGAGGACAGTCCATGACAAACCGCTGGTGGGAACTGCAAATTATTGGCCATCCGGCTGCTGAAGATGTAATCTTTTGGCGTTTAACGGAGTTTGGCTGTCAGGGGATGGCCACGGATTTAATTCCAACCCCACCGGAAGAACTGCCAACGCTAGGGACGGAACGAGCGTTACGGGTGCGGGCCTATCTGCCGGAAGCGACCGCCCACACCTTGGATCTGTCGGCGCTCTCGATCTGGCTGCAACAGGATGCGATCGCGGCTGAAATCCTGCCCCCTAAAGTCACCTGGAACTTGATCCGCGAAGAAGATTGGTCCAGCAGTTGGAAAGACCATTGGGAGATCCAAGAAATCGGCGATCGCTTTGTGATCTGCCCGGCTTGGCTATCCGTTCCAGAGAGCGATCGGATTCCCCTCCGCCTCGATCCTGGCTCCGCCTTTGGAACAGGAACCCATGCCACCACCCAGCTATGTCTTGAATCCCTCGAAATGCGCGCAGCGCAATGCACCCCTGAAACCGTCCTCGCTGACATCGGGTGCGGTTCCGGCATTTTATCGATCGGGGCAATCCTCCTCGGCGCAGGTCATGTCTACGCCGTGGATACCGATATCATGTCCGTCAAGGCCACAGTTGACAATTGCAATCTCAACAACATCCCCTCAGAATGCTTAACCGTCAAACAGGGCAGCATTGATCTCGTGCAAGCGGGCCTAGACGACAGCTTAGACGGTTTGATGTGCAATATTCTGGCCGAAACCATCATGCCGATGATTCCCCAGATGGCGAACCTTGTGAAACCGAAAGGCTGGGCGATTCTCAGCGGCATTCTCCTTGAACAAGCCCAAGAGGTGTCCGATGTCCTCGAAGCCCACGGCTGGATCATCGCCACCCTCTGGAAACGCGGCGAATGGTGCTGTTTTAATGTGCGCCGGGGCTAGGCCGCCGTGAATGGGGACTGAATCTGTGAATATTTTCGACGTTTTGGAGTGAAACACCATCACCCCATGATAATGAAACTATCCTGCGCGTTTTGTTTGGACTGTTGTGCAGACGAAGTGTTGAGGGCATCAGAGGGCATCGGAATCACGATTATGGATGGGGGATGAGAATCCATCGCCCATCGTTGCTTTTCTGTCAGGCTGTGGTGTCATGAGTCCGAATCAAGTTACGCAAATTGTCCCGACCTTAACGCCTGATGTGAGTGGGTTAGGGGACTATGCTTTTTTATTGGCGCAGGTGTTGCGCTCCGAGTTTGATCTCACGACCTATTTTGTGCTGGGAAATCCTGAATGGCGGGGTGATGTGGACGTGGATGGGTTTCCGGTGCAGAAAATTTTGCAGCGGAGTCGGGCGGGGCTGTTGGCGCAGTTGAATAGTTCGCCGATTGTGTTGCAGTACGAGGGCTATGGCTATGCGCGGCGGGGATATCCAGCTTGGTTGTGGCAGGGGTTGCATCATTGGCAGGTAAAAACGGCCTCCTGCTGGGTGACGATCTTCCATGAGGTGTATCCCTATGATCATGGCCCTTTTTGGACGAGTTCCTTTTGGTTGTCGCCGTGGCAGCGGCATTTGGCGGGGCAACTGGTGCGGGGTAGTCATTACGCACTGACGAGTAAAGAAAGTTATCGGCGACTGTTGCTGAAGTTGCGGCGCGATCGCAAAACCCCCATTACCGCCTTGCCGGTCTGTAGCAATATTGGCGAACCCACTGGCCTAAGACCCTTGCGCGATCGCGCCCGTCGCCTCGTCGTCTTTGGCCATCCCAACAGCCGCCGCCTCGTGTATCAGCGCGACTACGCTGCCCTTGTCCACGCCTGTCAAGCCTTCGGCATTACGGAACTGTGCGATATTGGCGTTCCCATGGGCAACCCAATCCCCCCGATTCCCAATGTGAAGATGTTGGCATTGGGCATTCTCGCCCCGGCCCAGATTAGCGCCATCATGCAAGATGCGATCGCCGGCTTCATCAGTTTTATTCCCCCCGACTACCTCGCCAAATCCGGGGTCTTTGCCGCCTACTGTGCCCATGGTCTTCTGCCCATCTTGGCCCAACGCGGCAATAAACCCATGGACGGTTTGCTCATCGGTAAACACTACTGGGTAAGCAATCCCGGCCATAGTATTTCCCTCGCCACCGGCCAATGTATCGCCGACAACGCCCATGCTTGGTACGCTGGGCATCGTCTCTATGCCCATGCCCAAACGATCGCCCACGCCATTCGTTAAGCGGGTACGGTTTCACTCACTGCCACCGATGGAAAATTTTAGTTAAAATCGGCGAGACTGAATTACACCCTCTTTAGATCTTAAGTAGTATGACTGCAACCATAACCAAGCCTCAGTACGAGGTCAAAGATATTAATCTTGCTCCCCAAGGGAAAAAGCGGATCGAATGGGCAGGCCGCGAAATGCCGGTGCTGCGCCAGATTCAAGAACGGTTTGCTCAAGAAAAGCCCTTAGCCGGAATTCGCCTCGTCGCTTGTTGCCACGTCACTACTGAGACTGCACATTTAGCGATCGCCCTCAAAAATGCCGGAGCCGACGCAATTTTGATCGCCAGTAACCCCCTCTCCACCCAAGACGATGTGGCCGCTAGCCTCGTCGCCGACTACGGCATCCCCGTCTTCGCGATCAAAGGCGAAGACAACGCCACCTATCACCGCCACGTCCAAATCGCCCTCGATCATCGCCCCAACATCATCATCGACGACGGCAGCGACGTGACCGCCACCCTGATCAAAGAACGCCAAGACCAAATCGGTGAAATCATCGGCACCACCGAAGAAACCACCACCGGGATCGTCCGCCTCCTCGCCATGTTCAAAGATGGTGTGTTGACCTTCCCCGCCATGAACGTCAACGATGCCGACACCAAGCACTTCTTTGACAACCGCTACGGCACCGGTCAATCCACCCTCGACGGTGTGATTCGCGCCACCAATGTGCTCCTTGCTGGGAAAAATGTCGTCGTGGCCGGCTACGGCTGGTGTGGTAAAGGTGTGGCCATGCGAGCGAAAGGCATGGGTGCAAACGTGATCGTGACGGAAATCGATCCCACCCGTGCGATCGAAGCCGCCATGGATGGCTTCCGCGTCATGCCCATGGCCGAAGCGGCTCCCCAAGGCGACCTTTTCATCACCGTCACCGGCAACAAGCACGTCATTCGCGCCGAACATTTCGAGGTGATGAAAGATGGCGCGATGGTCTGTAACTCTGGTCACTTTGACTTAGAAATCGACTTGGCGACCCTGAAAACCATGACCAGCGAAGTCCTCGAAGCCCGGAACTTCACCCAAGAATACAAGCTCAAGACGGGCAAATCCGTCATCGTCCTCGGTGAAGGTCGCTTGGTGAACTTGGCTGCGGCGGAAGGTCACCCCAGTGCCGTGATGGACATGAGTTTTGCGAACCAAGCGATGGCCTGTGAATACTTGGTGAAAAATAAAGGCAAACTTGAACCGGGCCTCCATTCCATTCCCGAAGCGGTGGACAAAGAAATCGCCAGCCTCAAATTGGCCGCGATGAATATTGCCATCGACAGCCTCACCCCCGACCAAGAAGAGTACATCAACTCCTGGACGGTGGGAACCTAAGCCGAGACAGACACCACTGGCGCGTTAACCCGCTCCAGTGAATTCAGGGATACACACCATCAATGAACATTATTGATGGGCTGTGCGTCTAAACAGGGGAGGGGCGATCGCTTCTCCCCTGTTTTGTTTAATCGTGGTCTGATCCAATTGATCAACAGGTCTATGGTGTGCAAACTAGCCTTCAGGATCAGCCATGATTGAGATATCACGAGTTAGGAAACTCATCATGTTTAAGCACCTTATCCCCTCTATGTTATTTTCTACGGCGCTGCTGGGCACAGTGTTGACGGGTGCTGTAGATGCTCAAAATTCAGCCTGTGGATCGAGCACCAATGTGTTTGGCGGCCCATCCCAATGTGTGGGAACCTCTCAAAATAATGCCCTCAGTTGTAATGCGATTCCGGCGAATCCGAGCCATCGCATGAGTTTAAGTAGCGCGATGGCGGTGGAAATTAGCGCCACGGCCAACGGCGGCAGCGGTCAACCAAGTTTGATGATTGTGGGCCCGGATGGGTGTTTTTATGCGATCGCGACTCGGAGCGGCGGCATGGCGAAAATTCCCGGCCTGTGGTCATCGGGGGAACACGCTATCTATGTGGGCGATGTGAATGGGGCAGCGAGTGCCTACACCCTATCGATCACTCAAGATTAAGTCCCGATTGAGCGGTGCTCAACCCTTGGTGTTGTGTCCATTGCACGAGGCCGGTGTCACTGGTCCAGAGGATTTGAGTCTGGGGGGTGGAGAGGGTCTGATCCGGATCAGGTTCGCGGCGACTGAGAATAATCCCCAGCGGGGCGGGAATTTGCGTAAAGAGATCCGGCGTTACTGCGTCTTCCGTGACGACGATCGCA
This sequence comes from Spirulina major PCC 6313, assembly GCF_001890765.1. NCBI lineage: Bacteria > Bacillati > Cyanobacteriota > Cyanophyceae > Spirulinales > Spirulinaceae > Spirulina > Spirulina major. The sequence goes on from NZ_KV878783.1 coordinate 2,099,519, forward strand.
TCGGGTAGCGTTTCAAAGGTTGGCCATTGGGTTTGGGGCGCGAGGATCAAGAGCCAGGTTTGGTGCGGATGGTGGAGCCAGAGGAGTGAGCCATCGGCGTTAATGTTGGTGACGGTGGTTGACTGGAGTTGCAGGCTTTGATTGGGGGTGAGGGGGGCGATCGCCGTCAAGGCCTCTGACGCAAGGGATTTTCCTTGAGTTGCGGGGGGAGTTTCCCAAAGTTGCCCTAGGTTGCGATTGGTGGCCAGACTGGGCAGATTGGCGCGATCGCTCTCCCGCAACAGCAGCACCGCATCCAACGTATTCACCCCCGATTGCTGCAAGACCGGGGTGAGTTGATACTCAATCACATCGCGATCGCCTGTGCCCACTAACCCCACCGCGCCCCGATCTTGAATCAAGAGCACCGGATCAGGTGCTGCATCCAACAGCGTCCAATGGACTGCGATCGCCCGTTGATAGACCAAAGGCACCACCAACACCAAAAGCCCCGCCAGAATCACCCCCCAGCGTCGCCACTGCCGCAGCCCCGTGAGGCAAAGCATGATCCACAGACTATACATCACCCCAACTTGCCACAAATCCACCGATCCCACGGCCCGCAAGCTGCCCGGCAACTCGTAAAACCACGCCACAATGTCCCGCAACACCAGCACGGGCCACCCCAGCAACATTGCGCCATAGGAACCCACCACCGGACTAATCAACGCCAAAACTCCACTGGCAAAGCCCCCGATACTAATGATCAAAATCAAAGGCGTAGTGATGATGTTGACAATAATGCTGTAGGGCGAAACGGTTTTGAAATGGTAAATCAAGAGTGGCAACGTCCATACCAATGCCCCGACGGGAACCGCAACAAGCGTCGCAACCGATGGCGGCAACGTTCCCCACTGAGCAAACCGATCCATCACCCAAGGGGTCACTAAAATTAACCCCACCGTTGCCATAAAACTGAGTTGAAACCCCACATCAACAATCCAGAGCGGATCGATGAGCAGTAACGCCGTCGCTGTGACGAGAATGAGACCGAGCGATCGCACCCGTCGCCCCGCCACCAACGCGATCAGACCCACCACACCCATCAACGCCGCCCGCACCACCGATGCCTGAAACCCCGTCAGGCTCACGTAAATCAACAGCGTCATCACCCCCGCCACCAACTGCACCCATTGCGGCAATTTCCCCGTTACTACTTTCACCATCCCCACCAACACCGACACATGAAACCCAGACGCGGCCAAGGTATGGGCGAGGCCAACTTGGATAAATTGGGTTTGCACATCCACCGCCAAATCCACCGCCTTGCGCCCCAACACCATCCCCGCCACCAAAAACCCCGACGGACTCCCCAAGCCTTCCACCAACGCTTTCACAATCCGTTGCCGAATTTGCCAGAGTCCCTTGGGTCGCTCCGTGGGTTCGCTCATTAGTTGCCCGGTAAAGCCCGTAAAAATGCCCTGTTGCCGGAGATAGGCGCGAAAGTCGAAGCCGTCGGGAATGCTTGGGGGCGGGGGATCATAGAGTTTGCCGAGGAGTTGCACCTGTTGGCCAGGAACGAGGCCGGTGCCATGAAGGAGGGGAATTGTGGCGTAGACTTTGCCGGCAATATTGGCGTTGCCGTTGAGTTGCTCGACTTGGAGGATGAGGCGGATTTTTTGCTTGCGGGTGATGCTGGGGGGTTCGGTAATGCGACCGACGATCACCACATTTTTGCCGTCGAGTTGGGCTTGGTGATGGTGAATATCTTGGGGGCTGGGCTGGGGTTGACTGAGGTGAACGTAGCCCACGGCCAGGGCGGCGATGAGTCCGGCACTACACCAAACGCGCCAATCGGGGCCAGCCCGCCACCGGAACGGCAGGATGCGACTGAGGATCAAACCGAGGCTGATCCAAACGAGGGCGATCGCTTCCGGTGCGATCGGTAATTGCGCCGCCAAAACGCCACTTAGATAGGCAATACACACCACGGCCCAAGCCAATCGACTCATTGGTTTAATCTCCCAAGATCGGACAAAATCTCAATGGAGGCGATAACTACCCCCAGATGCGTAGTTTAAGGGGCGGGCGGTCAAGTTGCTGTTGTCGTAAATACTGCCAGAGTGTGATGAACCATTGTTTGACTTCGGTGGTGGATGCACCGCGATAGCGAGCGAGGAGACCCTGGTGCTGGGTGGTGGTGAGGCCGAATTCGCCCTGGGGTGGTGGGGGAAGTTGGCGCAGGGTGTGGAGGAGTTCGGGGGTGATGGGTGGGCCGAACCAGAGAAAACTACCGATGATCGGCTGTTGGTTGAGGCTGTGGGGGTGGTTGACGGTGTCCATGCCGCCGGGTAGGCCTTGGCGATCGCACCAGATCGGTACGCCATTTTGATACAGTTCCAACTGCGATCGCCACATCCCGCTGAGAAACTGTTCCCCCCGCGCCGTGCGACCAAATCGCGTCATTTCCCAGCCCGCAAAGATGCCCCCCGGTTCAAGGTCTATCCGCATCGTCTGGCGATAGTTCGCACCGTTAAAGGCGATCGCTTCTTGGGGCAACCATTCCAGCACCGCCCCCGCGTTCACCTGGGCGGTAATGCGATGCTCTGCCTCCGGGCCATTGCTGCGGTAGAGTTTCGTGGCGGCGGCGGTGGTGAGGAGGGCGTGACTGTCCGGGGCGAGGGTGATCTGGGTGGAGAGGCGATCGCCCCCGACGATCCCCCCAGCGGTATGGAGCATGACCGTGTGACAACAGCGATCGCCTTCAGGATAGAGCGATCGTTGCACTTTGAGCGGCGCACGATGGTACGAGCGTTGTAAAACCGTTTTGCCTGCGATCGCACCATAGTCAAGCTCTAATTCCCCCTGCCAGCCCCCAGCGTCTACATCGTAAGGGTTTGTTACAATCATCTCCATATCCACTCAAAATTCTTTAAATAGGATTAAATAATCTGGTCACTGCCCCATGTTGCGCGATCTCCTCCCCTTTGTTATCCCCGTCGATACCGTCTTTCTAGCGGGTGCAGCCCTCTGGTCGCTCGCGCTCTACCTGAGTTTAACAACCCTGCGCCACTGGATTGAACACCAACTAACCCGCTGGTTTAACTTCGCCGATCGCTCCCTCTATATGTCCGCGAAAGATTTTGAAGCCTCTCGCCCCGCCCGCGAATCCTTCAACAGCTTATCCGCTGTCCTGATGACCTTAATTCCTTTCCTGGTGGGGGGTGTAGCGTGTCATTGGTTGGTGGAGTTGAGCTTGGGTCAGAGTTGGGGAGTCAGCGGCGGCATCCTCGCCTGTGTTGGCTGTGGCATTTACGAACTCGGACGACGCTCCACGAGTGATCCGAGCTAATCCCTCACCCTCCCTCGTTACTTGGCAGAGCCAAGTAAACACTTTCAGCTTAGATGACTCCTCCTTTTCTTATCCAGAACTCACGTTGATTACTAACCGTTTGATCTGGTGAGAGCTTAGCCCAATTTGGGCATCCCAGCTCATCTCTTACGCCCAATGACTCGACCCACCGCAACAATCCAAGTCAATACAAGCTACACGACTGATCCCATCGGGAAACGGTACGCCCAGAACCTGAAGTCCGCCCTCAATGCCGAATTTCCCGATTGGGACGTGAACGTGGTGCCCGGATCAGCGGATTCAGTTATGCTACCCATTGAGGATATGCAGGAGAATTTTCGGACTGAGTGCCATGTCCGTAAGCTGATGACAGATGCTCTGATGCAAGCGGTCGATGATTGCCAAAACGAGCAGGATAGTCCCTAACACAGGCAGTCTGGATGGACGATCTCTACACAGGTGGCAGAGCCGCAGATTGTCCGTGCCACGGCGGAGCCATGACACGAGATTTGAGATTCAGCATCAATTACTCAGCTTCGAGGGCAGCGATCGCAGTCTTGATCAGGCTATAAAAATGGGGTTTGGTCACATCCACTGGTTTTGCAGCCTCACGACTTTCACCGAGTAAGCCCGTGCGCTGTCCCCGTTGCACCGCTAAAACTTGGCCCTGCTCATTTCTGATCCGGAGTTCATTTTCGGCGTTGGCGAGACTGCATTGATAGGGGCGGTTTTTATAGGTGAAGTGGGCGGCTTTTTTGCGGGGCGTGGGGGGTGGCAGGGCGGCCAGCGTAGGCTGTGGGGTGGTGGGATGGGCGGCGGTGGATGGGGTGGCGCGGAGGCCGGCGAGTTGCAATTGGAGGGTGGTGTTGCCCTGCCAGTGGTTTTCTTCGACGGTGTAGGCCACGTCGAGGGGGCTGGGGAGGGGGAAGTAATCACCCCAACGCCAGGCGATCGCGTCTAAAACCGTTTCACCCTGGGCTAGCTTGAGTTTGAGATGATTGCCTTTGAGGACGCGCTGATCCGCGATCGCCACCTCCGACGACCAAAAGACCGGCGCATTAACCCCCATTCCCCAAGGCTGCAAGCTCTCAATTTGCTGATAAAGCGCGGCGGTGATGTCGCTCAATTGTGCCTCAACATCGACGAAGACACAGGGTTTGAGGTGTTCGGGTTCAAGGTGTTGGTGGGCGAATTCGCTGAGGCGACGTTGGAAGGTGGGGAACTGGTCGAGGTTGACGCTAAAACCCCCGGCGGCTTGGTGGCCGCCATGTTTCAGGAGGCAATCGTCACAAAAATCGAGGGCTTGGGCGACGTGAAATTCCGGAATACTGCGGGCCGAGCCGCGAATCGTCGTGGGGTTTTCTTGGGTGCAGATGAAGACGGGCACGCCGTAGCGTTCCACGAGGCGCGAGGCGACGATGCCAATCACGCCATGGTGCCAATCGGGTTTGTAGACGACGAGGACGCGATCGCGCCGCCAGGGGAGGTCTTGGGTTTCCACCAGTGCCACGGCTTCCTGTTCGATCTGTTCGCAGAGTTGGCGGCGGCGGCGGTTGGTGGTTTCGCATTCCGTGGCCTGGGTGAGGGCGATCGCAGGATCATCGGTGGTGAGCAGTTCGATCACATGGGCTGGGTCGCCAATCCGTCCCACGGCATTAATCCGTGGGCCGAGGCGAAACCCGATCGCATCCGGTCGCATCGGTTTGCGCTTTTCGTCCATCTGCGCCAACTGCATCAGGGCTTGTAAACCCGCTAGGGATGATTGCGGCAGGGTTTTTAAACCCCGTTTGACCCAGCGTCGATTCACGCCGGTGAGGGCGGCTAAGTCTGCGATCGTCCCCAAGGTGCAGAGATCCAACAGCGTCACCGTCAGCCCGCCCAACTGCCCCAAGGCCTGACCCGTGGCCACCGCCAACACATAGGCCACCCCCACCCCGGCTAAGGTGCGATAGGGGGAGGTTTCCGGCAGGAGTTTCGGGTTGAGAATGGCATCCGCTGGGGGGAGTTTCGGGGGTAAATCGTGGTGATCGGTGACGATGACGCTAATGCCAAGATCCACGGCGCGGTGAATCGGGTCATAGGCAGCGATGCCATTATCTACGGTCAAGATTACCCCCACGCCCGCATTGGCGCAGTCTTCAACGATGCGCTCGTTGATGCCGTACCCCTCATCCATCCGGCTCGGAATCGCGTAGGTCACCTCCGCCCCCCAATGGCGCAGGGCGCGGATTAATAACGCGGTGCTGGTCATGCCGTCGGCATCGTAATCGCCACAAATCACGATCGGGTCGTGGTCTGCGATCGCGCCTTGCAAAATCCCGACACTTTTCGCCAAATCGGGGAATTCATCCACCGGAGCCGGCAGGGTCGTCAATTCCGGATCAACGTGCTGCTGTGCTTCCTCTGGGGTCGTAATGCCCCGATTCAGCAACACCTGCACCAAGAGCGGCGAGAGGCCCGTCGCCGCCACTAAAGCGGGAATGCGATCGGGCTGGGACGGGGCAAGCTGCCAACGCTGGTCAGGAAGTTGAGTCATGGAAAGAGGAGAATGTGCCACGCCTGATTTTAGCGAATCCTTTCCCGTAGAAAGTCCATTTGTTTGAGAAAAGCACGTAAAATTAGAACTTGAGGCTAATGAACAGTAGTGATAATGTGCTTTTTGTCTATCTGTGATTTTGACATATATTCTAAAAACTATTTATTCTAAACTAAGGCACAGAAACCATAGGATATATAGATATTGAATTAAGTCAAGATTTCTTGTCAAATAACTTCTTGAAAGAACATTTATGCCAGAAAACTCTAGCTCAAGCAATCAACATAGTTACAGTCGCAGCTTGTCCAATTCAATGCAAAGTAGGTATTCAGACTATGAAAATGAACTTTTTGAACTTCTCTCATTATCAAATAGACACACAGTAAATAGTTACATAAGAATGTCTGAATTGTCTAATTATTTAGACGAATTTAGTCGTCAGAGTAGATGGAACGAGAAGGATGATGCTGAACTCAATGCTCTTATAGTACAGTACACCAGTCTGCGTGAAGAAAGTATGCAAAGTATTAACAACAGAGCGCAAATTTTATTGCTTGGGGTTACAGCAATATCTGCGCTAATTGGTGGTTCTTTGACAATTCAAGATCCACAATCTAGTAGAATTTTGATTTATTCCATATTCTCTGGTGCAATTCCATTAGTTTTTATATTCGTGTTGTTTGTTTGGGCTGGTGAAGCTATGCGTGCTCAGCGTGTCGGCTATTTTCTGACAGCCGAAATGGAAGCTCGAATTAACCGAAAACTTGGACGATTTATCATGAATTGGGAGTCAGCACTCTGGTCAGGGATTTTACCTCGTGATGAGATTTTTGGGCCATCAATGATGTCTCTTGCCGTACTTGGTTTTTTGGCAACGGTATCCCCTTGGCTTGGAATCATTCTATGCGGAAGGCAAAATATTCCATCAATACAAATAATTCTGGCAGTGCTTATCCCTTATCTATTTCTTGCTTTGTCGGCCTTATATATCGTTGCCAATCTAAAGCGCCTCAAAAATAATCCAGTTGTTAGATCAGTATTCTTAAGAGATGTTAGAGAACATAGAAATAATCAAAGTCAACAACGTCGCCACAGCCGTAGAAGTCGGTAAGGTTTCAATTATGGTCAACATCCTACTGCGTTGCTTTGGGGGTCACAATGCCCCGATTCAGCACATTCCAAAATTAGGATCGCCGACCAACTTCACCCGTGCTGTGATTCCTAGCTTGGAAGCGGTCAAGGGTTCCCCCATCTTCCAGAGAGTGCCATGAACGAATTGCAGTCCCAGGGCCACGCGATCAATCGGGTTTCCTTTTTTCGCGAAGCCGCCCCCTACATCCATTCCCATCGCGGCAAAACCTTCGTGGTTGCCTTTGCCGGAGAAGTGATCGCCAGTCCGAAATTTCCCCAAATCATGCAGGATTTAGCGATCATCTCCAGCCTAGGGGCGCGGCTGATCCTCGTCCACGGCACTCGCCCCCAAATTGACGAACGCCTCCACAACACCAACACCCCAGTCCAGATTCACAACGGTATCCGCGTCACAGATCTACCCACTCTCCTCGCTGCCCAAGAAGCGATCGGGTTTTTGCGAATTCGGATTGAAAATCAACTCACCCACATTCTCAATCAGCCCTCCATTTCGAGTCATGGCCTCGGCATCATTTCCGGGAACTTCATCACCGCTCGCCCGATGGGCATTCATGACGGTGTGGATTATCGCTTTACCGGGCTGATTCGCCGCATTAATCATGGCCTGATTCAACAACAGCTTGATGCGAATCATATTGTGTTGCTCTCGCCAATGGGCTATTCCCCCACCGGCGAAGCCTATAACCTCCGCTATGAACATGTGGCGATCGTGGCGGCCAAGGCCCTCACGGCGGATAAATTGATTTTCCTCAGTTATCAACCCCTCAATATGCCGCGTAAGCTCACCCTTGATGAAGCCCAAACCTATGATCATGAATTTATGCTGCCTGCCCTCGAAGCCCTAGATGATGGGGTGGATCGGGTGCATTTAATTGATGCGGAAATGGATGGGGCGTTGTTGTTGGAAATGTACACCCGTGACGGGGTGGGCACGATGATTTCTGAGGATAAGTTTGAACAGTTGCGATCGGCGAATGTTGAAGATATCAGCAGCATTTTAAATCTGATTCGTCCGTTGGAAAATAAAGGCACGTTGGTGAAGCGATCGCGCGAACATTTAGAAATAGAAATTCATAATTTCCATGTGATCACCCGTGATGATCAAGTGATTGCCTGTGCTGCGTTGTACAACACCGATGATGATCAAGTCAGTGAGTTAGCCTGTTTTGTGGTGCATCCTCAATATCGCGGCTCTCAACGGGGCGATAAATTGCTCGACCATATTACCCAACTTGCTCACCAACAGGGCAAAACTAAACTGGTGGCCCTAACCACACACACGACCGATTGGTTTCGGGAACGGGGTTTTATCAAGGGCAGTATTGAAGACCTTCCCCCGAATAAAAAATCCCTATATAACTATCAGCGCAATTCTCAAGTGCTGTTTAAACAGATCACCGAATAAACCCAACAGATCGCAAACCCACCTCCCCCCGGCGGGGTACTTCCCCCCGGAGCGAGCAGCGAGCTAGAAGCTCGCACGACAGAAGCTTCAGACCGGCAGGGATCTATGCGATCGCAGCCAATGTCGGCACATCCACCCAAGCGCGGCGACGGTGGGACTCGTGGGTGAGATCCATCAAGAGTTGAGAATAGACCCCTTCAGCGAGGGAGGGGGCGGCGGGTTTGCCCTGGTCGATGCAGTGGACCCAATGATCGACGACGCGGATGAAGGGGGCGAGGCGGCCATCGCTGAAGGATTGGGGGAAGGCGAGACGTTTGGGGATCTCCTGTTCGGTGAGGGGTTGGCCCGCTGGTGCGCCCCAGAGTTTGAAGCCGTGGACGTAGTCTTTGAGGTTGTCGCTGCCGAGGACGAGGGTGCCGCGATCGCCGTACACTTCCAGCCAATGGCCGCGGCCGTTGTAGGTGACGGAACTAAGGGAGAGTTGCACAGGTGTTCCGTCGGCCAGTTCGAGCAGGATCAACCCGGTATCATCGGCATCGACGGGCTTGAGTTGGTTGCCATCTTTGGGATCGGGGCGTTCCGGGATGGCGCAACTGAGATGACCACAGAGCGATCGCACCGGCCCAAACAACCAATGAATATAGTCAAACGCATGGGAACCAATCGCCCCCAACGCGCCACCGCCTTGATCCTGCCGCGCATACCAATTCCAGGGCCGACTCGGATCAGCCCGACTCACCACCAACCAATCAATCTTAATCAGCCGAGGTTTCCCCACAAACCCATCAGCGAGCAGTTCTGCCAACCGTTGCCAGGCCGGAACAAAGCGAAATTCAAAATCCGCCACGGCAATCACGCCGCGCTCCTGGGCAAGGTGATGGAGTTCTTGGCATTCGGCCACCGTCATCGTCATCGGCTTTTCGAGGAGGATATGTTTCCCCGCCAGAATCGCTTGCTTGGCCATCTCATAATGTAAAAACGGCGGCGTGGAAATCGTCACCGCGTCCAGTTCCGGCAAACTCAGCAGCTTATCGAGGTGATGAAAGGCATGGGGAACGTGGTGCTGATCCGCGATGGCTTTCGCTTTGCCGAGTTCGGGGTTCCAGACTGCGATCGCTTGCGTCTGGGGATGGTGTTGCAATCCCGGCAGATGAATTTTTTGACCAAACCCTGTTCCTAGGACACCAACATTCAGCATAATTCCTCCCAATACTTCTCATGCTTGGCAAAACTGAAGCCTTAGCAATCACGGTATCATGATTAAAAACAGTTAAGTTTCGTAAACACCTCGTTAATCTGTTGTAATTTGGGTGATTTGTTTTGAGCCGATCCACCAGTCCCACCCTTGAAACCCGATGGCACGCCCTCGCCCCCCTGTGGCAAGGTCACTCCCCCGCCATTCACACCGGACTTCCCCACGAGCAACTCGCCCCCGCCTGGCAAATCCTGATGCTCGGCGACGGTTCACCGACGCGCCATCTAACGCTGCTCACCCGCGAAGTGATTGAAGTGGATGTAATCGACATGGCTTCGATTGGAATGGCTCCCGATGACGCACCCGCTCAAATTGAGGTGGTTCCAGGGCCACGGTTACGTCGTCAGGTGTGGCTCCGCACGGCATCGGGGCAACGGTTGGCCTATGCGGTGTCCTGGTGGGATGCGAACCATGTGGATGAGTATCTACAAAATCGCGCCTTGCCAATTTGGGATAATCTCTCGCAACTGCATAGCGAACTCTATCGGGATATTCAGGGGATTTACTACGGCGATTCGGCAGCGTTGGCGGCGGAATTTCAAGAGACAGGGCCATTCTGGGGGCGGCATTATCTGTTTTGGCACAGTGGCCAGCCCTTGACGCTCATTTATGAAGTGTTTTCACCCTATTTACAGCGGTATTTAGGGGCAATGGGGGGCGGGGACTGGTTGCGATCGCACCCCCCCAGCCGATAAACTACAAGATCGTGACTCAACGCCCACAGGAGTAACTATGGCAAAGCGTGTACAAGTTGTTCTCAATCAAGATGTTAAAAAACTCGGCACGAATGGCGATGTCGTTGAAGTAGCCCCCGGTTATGCCCGGAACTACCTCATTCCCCAAGGATTCGCCATTCCCGCCTCCCCTGGCATTCTCAAAATGGTGGCCCAGCGCCGCGAAAAAGAACGGCTACGGTTAATCGAAGTCAAGAACCAAGCCGAAGCCCGGAAAACAGCATTGGCGACGGTGGGACGGCTCCGGATTTACAAGCAAGCTGGGGAAGGCAACGCCATTTTCGGAACCGTCACGAGCCAAGATGTGGCGGATGTGATTCTCGAAAAAGCGGGTCAAGAGATTGATAAGCGCAATCTCACCCTGCCGGAAATCAATCAACTGGGAACGTATCAAGTGGAAGTCAAGCTGCATGCCGAAGTGACCGCGATGGTGGAAATCGAAGTAGCTCCACAATAGGCGATCGCTGTTTTCAACGTGAGGCGCTGAGTCTAAATGTTCGAGTTGCCGGGGAGTTATGGACTCGCCCGGCTTCGTCTGTTGTCTGTCTGCGAATCCCTTAGCAAGTCTATCTTTGTTTTGTCAGATTGGGTTCAAACGCTGATTCTTTTCTGAGCTGTGATCAGAAAAATTCGCTGAAATCTCCCAGAGTGACAGAAGCAAGCTATGCACCTGATTGACGGACAAAAGATTCAGTCAGGGGAGTAAGAAAAAGAGCAAAACTGGAATTCAAGGCGATAAGAGCGTTGCCGATGCTGAGGACGAGAAGCCATAGCCGGTTCAGGGTCAGAATTAGAAAAGAAAGCAACAAGCCGAATCAAGCGCCAGCCCTCAAGGAGAGCAGTACGAATCCACTCAAGACCGATACGAAAATAGCTATTGCCGCGAAACCAATGGGGGTCAACCCAGCGACGCTTGCCCGATTGGACAACCTCAAGACCCTGAGCTGAGACATAGAGAGTCGCCAGAGCCAGAATGAAGCAGAGACGGGAAAGAACACAAACTGAGCGAAGTTGGGAAGATTGGAGGTGCCAACCCCCAGACTGGTCATCGAGAAACGCCTCCTCGATATCAAACCGGAGACCATACTCAGCAAAAGTCTGGAGGTGGGTCGGTTCATCACTGACAACCGCCCAAAACTCGCCATTGACATTGTTGCGACCGAAAATGACATGAACCGGACCATACCATTCACCTTTGTGAAGTTTGACGTTGTGCCAGCAGAGGGCTTCACCGGGTTTGAGATGAAACGCTTTTGGTTGGCTCCAGCCCTTGGCAGAGTGCCAAAGCCAGGTATTGCTTTTGATGCGGATGCGATAATGCCAGCCGAAGGTGCGCACCAGCGTCATAGTCTCCGTCTGCACAAAGCCACGGTCAGCCAGCAGCACCACCTTCACCCCTTGCGGTAGGAGTCGAGCGACATCTTGGAGCAGTTCTCGGTAGGTGTTGGCGGCAACCGAGGCACTGGGATGAGCCAACACACGCCAGCCTAGGGGTAAAGCACGACCGCGATGCACCACAGCCACCCGAATCAGACAATACTCATCCCAAAATAGTGAGGTGTCTAAGCTCAGGTACATCACCTCATCCTGCCAATCGGCTAAGGCGGCTTTGATGATGGGTTTGTAGAGTCGATGAATATTGATGCGGCTATTGCCCAGCCAGCGTCGGACTCGCCGCTGTTTACTTTGGGCAAACAATCCTCGACAGGGCAGATACGGCAGCCATTTCGTGAGGTTGACTGCTCCGGTTTGGATGACGGCGATGACCATCCAGATGCAGGTAGTCAGGTGGCTCAGATGCGCCCAGGGGATGTCTTGACCCAACCAGGTTTTCAGGGCATTGTAAATTTGGGAGTTTTTTTCACAGTTCTCCAGAGTTTTGTTGTGGTAACTCAATTCTAGAGGACTGACTCCCATTTCTTAATTCTCTGTATTTCAGTCAGGGCAACCTCTTTAGCTATCCCTACCACTTCTTTTGTCAGTCAATCAGGCTATGCACTGAGACAGAAAAAGAGATCCCACAGGGGATCTCTTTTTCTGTTAATTCAGCTTCATGGCTACAGTCGAACCTTGGGGCTAGTTCATCCCTAGGTATTCAGCTTCAGCTTCAAGCTGCTTCACTAAAGCTTCGTTACCAGAAGAGCGGGCAGATTCTAAACGTTGTTGGAGGCTTTTGCGAAGATTGTCGCGGTGGTTGGCTGCCGTGTTGCGGAGTACTTCTTTGCGTGTTTGGTTCAACATAATTAATCCCTCGATCGAAATAAAATGGTCTAAATCATTGGGGCACACTTTTAAGATATCACCATTCTCTGATAAATCGGGTTTTGTAACAAAAAAAGTAACAATTGCTACAGAATTTTAGCAGTACTTTCTTTCGGCTTCCAAGGATTTTCTTTCGATCACACAATAATGTTGACCTTGCTCACTGACTTTGGAGTTCAAGATGGTTACGTCGGCATCTTAAAAGGGGCGATCGCATCCATTGCCCCCCGCTGCACCATCGTTGATCTCACCCACCAGATTCCCCCGCAAAATATCGCAGCGGCCCGGTTTTGCCTGCTCAATGCCTATCGCTATTTTCCGGCGGGTACGGTGCATGTGGCGGTGGTTGATCCGGGGGTGGGGAGCGATCGCCACGCTGTCGCGATTCAAATTCAGGAGGGTTGGCTTGTGGGCCCGGATAATGGCCTGTTTAGTGGTGTTTTGCAAACCTCGCCGCCCCTCGCTGCCGTTACCTTGAATAATCCTCACTATTGGCGCACGCCTCACCCCAGTACCACCTTCCACGGTCGGGATATTTTCGCACCCGTGGGGGCGCATTTATCCTTAGGTGTGCCGCTCACAGAACTCGGCGATTCGCTCAATCCAAAACACTTAGTCTCCTTGCCGTTACCCGCAGTCACAGAAGACCCCACCGGACTCCACGGCACGATTCAACATATTGATCATTTCGGCAATTTAATCACGACAATTCCGGGGGAACGGCTACGTGATCGCGCCTGGGGGATCAAGGTGAGCGATCGCACCCTCCCCGCCGCCCACAGCTACAGCGATCGGCCCTGGGGGAGCGCGATCGCTTTAATCGGGAGCCATGGCTGGGTTGAAATTGCGATTAATGGCGGCAATGCCCAAGCCCAGTTAGAGGGGCAAATTGGCGCAGCTTGCACTCTGATCTGGCTAGATTTACCGTAGCCGCCGCCAAATCCAGCCCCAGACGGGAGGCGATCGCTACAGATGCGCCGCTAAAAATTCAAGGGTTTTCTCCCAAGCATCCAGCGCCGCCGCTGCCACGTAGCGCGTCCCCGACGGATTCGCAAAGGCATGACCCGCACCCTCATAGAGATGCACCTCAACGGACTTATCCAAATCCTTGAGGACGCGCTCAAATTCTGCCACGGTTTCCGGGGTCGGGTTGGTATCTTCCCCGCCAAAGAAGCCAATGATCGGCATTTCCAGGGTTGCCAGTTGCTCCGGATCAGTGGTGATGCCACCGCCGTAGTAAATCACCGCTGCATCAAGATCATCGGGGAACAGCAACGCCGTATTCAGCGACCAAGTACCACCAAAACACCAGCCCAAGCTAGCAATTTTCGGGGCTTGCTGAGTCTCATCTAAATAGGCGTAGGCTTGGCGAATGTTGGCGCGGGCGGCCTCTAGATTGTTTTGCACTGTGCCGACTAGGGCGCGGGCTTGGTTGGGGGCTTCGGCCACTGCGCCGTTATAGAGATCGATCGCGAGGGCGGTGTAGCCTTCCCCGGCAAGGCGGCGCGTCATCGTTTCAATATTTTCATTCAGCCCCCACCATTCGTGAATGACGATGATCGCGGGGCTGGGTTCAACACTGTCGGCGGGGCGGGCGAGATAGCCTTGCATCGGCAGATCTTCATCCGTCATGCCGTAGGTGACAGTTCCGGCGAGGACAGCTTGACTGGGGGCAAATTCAGTAATGGCCGATGCGATGGGCTGATCGCTGCGGTGCAGGGTATGGAGGCGATCGCTTTGGGCCATGGATTCCGGTGCTTGCACCATCGCCCAAAACAGAATGGTACAGCAGGCCGCGATCGCAGCAAGAAAAGCATTGCGCATAGTGATCGATGGGGATGAAAAACGCCCATAGTGTAACGAATTTGAAACACAATTGTGGCTATACTGGTGCAAAAGTATTAATCAACAGCCATGACAACGTGGAATTACGAAACAGCGATCGCTGAACTCGAAACCCTGATCACTCAACTGGAAACCGGCAATCTCCCCCTCGAACAAGTTTTTCAACAATTTGAAACCGCCACCCAACACCTGCAACAATGTGAGGCATTCTTGCAACAGGGTCAAACCCAAATGACCCTCCAGATCGAAACCCTCACCCCGCCCGATTCCCCCTAGCCGCCATGCCCAAATTTCACCCCAAAGCCCCCTATCTCGTCCTGATTTTTGGCTTAGGGTGCATTGTCGTGAGCCATCTCCTCGTCCCGATCAATCCGGAATACAGTCTTCCCGGTATCCCTGAATTCTTCAGCGTCGCCGTCCTCAGCGGTCTGCTCTACTACGCCCTTTACGGTGCAAAATCCCTCCGCCGCTCCCATTGGGTGATCCGCCCCCGCGAAAAATTTCTGCTGGGCTATATTTGGGCGATCGTGCTGCTAATCACCGGGCCGCGGGCATTGTGGTCGCTCTTCTTCACTCCCGGCCAAGTCTGGAATCCTTGCCTCGCCGTCCCCGGTCTCGCCTTCAAACTGGAATGTTTCCTCCAAGCTAGCTACAGCAACACCTACGGCCTGCGGACTTACTTCACCCTCGTCATGGCGACTCTGTTGGGAACCTTGGCATTTTTCTTCGCGAGGATGGTGCGGAAAGGGGGGAGGTTATTATTAGGCGCGATCGCATTTGGGCCGGTTTTGGTGGCGATCGTCTCATTTACCTGCATCGCCTTGGGCATTGAACAAGCCTTGCCCAAAGTCTTGATGTATAACAGCTTTGAGGGTTTTGCCTTTGGTCGCTTCGTGCAAGTGTTTGGGAATCCGAGTTGGGTTTGGCCCTATTGTGCGCCGGGACTCGCGATCGCTCTGTGGTATGTTTTCGCCGCTCAACAGTATGGCAAACGGTTAATTGCCATGAATGGGGGGATTCTCTTGATCAGCGGCATCGTTTGGTCACAACAAAGCGGCGGGTTAGTGCTCTGCGGGTTATATTTTCTCGCCTGTAATGGCTATGCGTTGTATCTGAACTCGCGGCGCATTTTTTGGGGTCTGAGTGGCCTATTGGTTGCAGCTCTTGTTTGGATACTGAGAAACGATGCATTAATTCAGTCCATTCTTGCCCAGAATAATCCTTTT
Source organism: Spirulina major PCC 6313 (assembly GCF_001890765.1). Lineage (NCBI taxonomy): Bacteria > Bacillati > Cyanobacteriota > Cyanophyceae > Spirulinales > Spirulinaceae > Spirulina > Spirulina major. The sequence continues at coordinate 2,115,265 of NZ_KV878783.1, forward strand.
ATTGAGCAACAACGCCTCAAGATTTGGGGATCAGCGTTAAAAATGTTTCGCGATTCTCCTGTTATTGGTCATGGTTACGCCAGTTGGTTTCAAACTTTGAAGAGCTATGATACTGGCGTGGGACTGTTTGATACGGCCCATAACTTCTACGTGCAGATTTTGGCGGAATTGGGATTGTTTCATACGCTGTTAATTTGGATTGCGTTGGTGTTGATTGCGATCGCAGCCCTCCCCGCCCGTAATGATCAGCGTCAACCCCTTTTATTGATCAGCTTAGGCGTTGTCGCCTTTATCGTACCCACAGCAGTACAGGAAATCGACTATTTACGACCTATTTTCTACATGCACACCCTATTTTGGGGAACGCTCATCGGCACTCGCTTCAATGATGAGTCCGCATCAAAACAGGAAACAGGTTCAAATCAAAAAGGGGGCTTAATCACATCCTGGCGATACCAACTCAACACACGACTGCAAACTATCGAGTTATTCAGACGTGATTTGTTCAATATGCCGATCACCGTAATCCTCTCAAGAATTACGCGATCGCTCCTCACCCTGTTGCACAAAATCGGGATTCATCCCCGCTATAAACATGGCCTCATTTCGTTGACGAGTGTTGCGAGTTTAGGACTAATATTTTGCCTGTTGAATTTTAATTTGGGTGCGTCGGTGTTTGAAGCGGATGTGACCCAAGCGGGGTTTATTGCGCGGTGGTTTGGCCCCCAAGTTCGTTTGGCATCCTTTGGCAGTTTGGCGAATAAATCCTATTCGATCTATTCGGCGGGGCCGCAGATTTACCCCATGAATGCCCAGATGAGCGATGGTTTGACGGTTGTGGTAGACAGTGCGGCGGATGAACTGTGGCTCTCGCCAGAAAATGGCAATGTGTTGTGGCCCAAGCATCACACCTACACCTTTGACCCGGTATTTGGGTCGGGGAGTCGGTGGGTGAGTGTGCTGACCCCGCCGCCCTTTGTGCAGTCCAATTTAGGGATGGCCTGGTCGGGGGGGATGGGACCATGGGAAGAGTTTGAGGGCGTAACGGGGCGCTGGTGTGGTGCGGATTGTTGGTTTGTGGCGAAAAGTTGCGGGGTGCGCGATCGCCTCGATCTAACCCTCGCCGCTCCTCGGCCTGATCTGGAGTCTGATCGTGCGATCGCGGCTGAATTGACTACCTATTCACTCCCAATAGACGGGCAATTTTCGCGCCAATCCCTCGGCAACATCACCAAACCCCTCAGCCAAGAAACCCTCCAAATCACCCCCCAAGACCCCCTGCCGATTGAGGTGGACGGTGCGACAGATACGGGCTGGTATCTCGTTCACGCCGAAACCTTTTCGACCTTTACGGAACCGCCTGCGGATGAAAACACCCCAGGGCGTGAGTTGGGAATGGCAATTTTAGAATCAGATTGTCAGGGGATTCAGTGATTTTTTGGCATAGCTCCGGAGTCGATGGACAGCCACACTATCTCACGGGAGCGGGATTGAGGGATGGCCTGAATGTGACCTTAACCCTGGGTTTGCCCCGACGTAATTCTAGGCGATCGCACCCTACCAGCTTCGTCCGGGTTAATGTCACAATGAAAGGCATTGATTCTATTCTCTGCACCCGTAAAACGACCGATGGCTAAGACCCCTCCATCCCTGACTGGACAAGCAATCCGTGAGCAATTTCTCAACTTCTACGCCGCCAAGCAGCACAAAATTCTCCCCAGTGCTTCCCTGGTGCCCGAAGATCCGACGGTATTGCTGACGATCGCGGGGATGTTGCCGTTTAAGCCGATTTTCCTCGGTCAGAAGCCCGCCCCCTGCGATCGCGCCACCACATCGCAAAAATGTATTCGCACCAACGACATTGAAAATGTGGGACGTACCGCCCGCCACCATACATTTTTTGAGATGTTGGGGAATTTTAGTTTTGGGGACTATTTCAAAGAGCAGGCGATCGCCTGGGCCTGGGAACTCTCCACCGAAGTTTTTGAATTACCGCCCGATCGCCTCGTGCCGAGTGTGTTCCGTGACGATGATGAAGCCTTTGCAATTTGGCGCGATCAGATTGGCATTCCGGCCCATCGGATTCAGCGCATGGGTGAGGAAGATAATTTTTGGAAATCTGGCCCCACGGGCCCCTGTGGGCCTTGTTCAGAAATTTATTACGACTTTCATCCTGAACTCGGTGATGAGGCGATTGATCTCGAAGATGATACGCGGTTTATTGAGTTTTATAACCTCGTATTTATGCAATATAACCGCGATGCGGAGGGAAATTTAACGCCCTTAGCCAAGCAAAATATTGATACGGGGATGGGCTTGGAGCGAATGGCGCAAATCCTCCAACAAGTGCCGAACAATTATGAAACGGATCTAATTTTTCCGATTATTGAAACAGCGGCTAAAATTGCAGGGATTGATTACGAAAAAGCTGATAAAAGCACCCAAGTTTCCTTAAAAGTGATTGGGGATCATGTGCGATCGGTGATGCATATGATTGCCGACGGCATCACGGCTTCAAATACCGATCGCGGCTATATTTTGCGGCGACTGATTCGGCGGGTGGTGCGTCATGGGCGCTTGATTGGCATTGAAGGGGCGTTTATTAATCAGGTGCTGGCCAGTGCGATCGCTGTTTCTGAATCGGCCTATCCCAATGTGCGCGAACGGCAAGGGGCGATTGAGGCGGAACTCACACGGGAGGAGACGCAATTCCTCAAAACCCTGAGCCGGGGTGAAAAACTGGTGGCGGACATCCTCGCGGCGAAACCGCAGCAGATCAGCGGTGTGGAAGCCTTCACCCTCTACGATACCTACGGGTTTCCGTTGGAATTGACCCAGGAAATCGCTGAAGAGCAGGGGATTACCGTCGATGTGGCGGGGTTTGAGGCGGCAATGGAGTTGCAGCGCGATCGCGCCCGTCAAGCCCACGAAACCATTGATCTCACCGTCCAAGAAAGCCTCGATCAACTGGCCCAAAACGTCCACCCGACGGAATTTCTCGGCTATACCGAAGTGCAAGCGACCGCGCAGATTGTGGCACTGTTGATCGATGGTAAAACCATGGAGCAAGCCAGCGCGGGTGCAGCGGTGCAAATTGTCCTCAACGAAACGCCCTTTTATGCGGAATCGGGGGGGCAAATTGGCGATCGCGGTTTCCTCAGTGGCGATGACGTGGTGATTCGCATTGACGATGTGCAAAAGGAATCGGGGATGTTCATCCATTACGGGCGCGTCGAACGGGGCACGGTGCAAACCGGCACAACCCTAACGGCAACCATCGATCGCGCCTGTCGCCGCCGCGTCCAAGCCAACCACAGCGCCACTCACCTCCTGCAAGCGGCGTTAAAATTACTCGTCGATCCGGCGGTGTCCCAAGCGGGTTCGCTGGTGGATTTCAATCGGCTCCGGTTCGATTTCAATCTGAATCGGGCCGTGAGTCGGGATGAATTGGCCCAAATCGAAGCCCAAATTAATACCTGGATCGCCGAAGCCCACGATGCAGATGTGGCGGTAATGCCCATCGACCAAGCCAAGGCTAAGGGCGCGACGGCGATGTTTGGCGAAAAATATGGTGCGGACGTGCGGGTGATTGATTTTCCGGGGGTGTCGATGGAACTCTGTGGCGGGACGCATGTGCGCAATACGGCGGAAATTGGCGCGTTTAAAATTATCAGCGAGGCGGGGATTTCGTCGGGGGTACGGCGGATTGAGGCGGTGGCGGGCCCGGCGATTCTGGATTATCTCGCGGTGCGGGATCAGGTGGTGCGGGAGTTGAGCGATCGCTTCAAAGCCCAACCCGAAGAACTCGTTGAACGGGTCGAGAAATTGCAAACGGATTTGAAAGCAACCCAGAAGGAACTAGAAGCCGCGAAGGGAGAATTAGCGATCGCCAAATCTGACCAACTCCTCAACGATGCCGAAACCGTGGGCGACTTCAAAATTCTGGTGGCTAATCTCGGCGACCTCGACCCCAAGGCCCTTCAAACTGCCGCCGAGCGCCTCCAACAAAAACTGGGTGAAAGTGCCGTCGTTCTTGCCTCCACCCCTGCCGCTGATAAAGTCTCCCTCGTGGCGGCCTTCAGTCCCCAGGTCAATCAGGCGAAAAAACTCCAAGCGGGTAAATTTATCGGCGGTATTGCTAAACTCTGTGGCGGCGGCGGCGGCGGTCGTCCCCACCTCGCCCAAGCCGGCGGCCGCGACGCGAGCCAACTCCCCGCCGCCCTCGACACCGCCAAAACCCAACTGCGCGACGCTTTGCAGTAGCCCTCTCCCTAAATCTCTCTCCCGCCAGGAGAGAGACTTTGAGCCGTTCCCCTCGCCCGTGGGAGAGGGGCTAGGGGCGAGGGTTCCAGAGGTAAGGGCTAATCCAAATTCGCTAAAAACTCCGCCACCGACTCCGCAAACTGCGCATCATTATATTGTTCCAAAATGCGATGATAGGCCACCCGTTGGCGATCGCGCACCTGTTGCGGATAGCGCAGCGCATAGATCAACTTTTCCCGAAATGATTCAAGGTCAAGGGGTTCACAGAGCAAGATGCGATCGGCCGCATCCCCCAACGCCTCCGTAATCAACGGAATCCGCGTCGCCACCACCGGCGTATTGAGCGTCAACGCCTCAAAAATTTGCGGCGGAAAATTCCCCTCCATCGTCGAAGTAAACGGCAACGCCGCTGCATGCTGATAGAGCCAGTTCAATTCTCCATCAGATACATCTTCGAGCAAAATCACCCGCTCCTGAAACGGTAATTGGGTATATCTTGCCCAGGTTGCCGGATGAATTCGAATATTTGCTGTCAAGACCAACTTTAAATCTGGCAGCATTTCACCCAAATCCTGGAATAGTTTCAGCAAAAATGATAACTGCTTATTCGGCCGATCCTGAGTCGGATAAAACAAGTACCGCCCCTCGCCAATGATCGTCATCAACTGGCGCTCATTTGCTGGATCAATAGTTTCCGTTTTCTGGGTCAGTAGCGGAATTGGAAACATTGTGATCTTCTTGGGATCAACTTCAAGAACCGTATTGGGTAAATAGGACTGTGTAAATGCTGAAGGTGTAAAAATCGATGTTGCTTGGTGAACGATGGTGTAACCGATGCGATCGTGCCAATGGTCTAAACTGCCCGCAAACTTTTGCCCCCCGAAAAAGTGCGGCATATAGTCTGGCAAATACACGATCGTCTTTTTCTGAATTAAGGCACTCTCTGGAAATAGATAATAATGGGGAACCCAAACATAAGCCGCTTGCTCATCTTGATTCACCGTTTCTAAATATTCCAACTCGTTATACACCACCAAATGGTCATAACGACGGTTGACAATATTACTATATTTTTTGATGATTTTCGGATGCACTTTAAGGCGTTTCATCACTGCCGTTCCCGCCTTCAATCCCACTAAACCAAGAGCCAAAAACGGCAAGGCTGTAAAATGAATCGCCAACCGCTTCAACCATACCCACTGCCAAAACCGCAACCAACCCGCCTTAATATTTTTACGCCGATGTACAACTTGGGCCGTCCATTGCGATCGCTGTTGAATCCACGGCCAAAACCACCGCCACGTCGTCGTATACTGGCGACGCAGTTGCACCAGCGCCTTCCGTACCTTGGACTGATACCGTAACTCCGTATCTTCTGGATCAAGGAGCAAAAATTTCATCCGCCCTGGGTAGCGATGCGCCTCGAAAAATCCATAACAGGCTTCCAACTGACCCGCCCGACAGGTAATCACCACCTGATACTCTGTCTTCGCCAACGCCGCCTCCACAAACTTCCGCACCACACGCGGAATCCCCTCCGACGACAAATATTGCCCCTGCTCATTCAACCGCACAATCGGCCCCGGAAAATGAAACAGCACATAAAGCCGTTGCAACTGCTCTGATGGTTCCGCCTCACGACTCGCAGGCGATCGCAATAAAACAGGTTGTGATGAAGTGCGATCGTGCTGCAATGTAGCGATCGCCTCCCGCCACGCCTGACCTGATCCCAACGGCACAACCCGCATCCGCTGCTTTAACCAGTCATGCTCACCCACCAACGCTGACGCATCATAGGGCAAAATCCAAAAATCACCCCGCTCCTGAATCACCCGAAAATAGTTTAACTGCCAAAATCTCTGCGAAAGTTGACCCGGCAGATCATATGAACGATAAAACACCCGACCAGCATAGCGCGTCAGAATGCGCCCTAAATAACGAGGATCGGAAACAATCACCACATCAATCTCAGAATAGTGGCGCGGTGTTGCGTCTGCCGCTGGATTGCCCGCCCCTTGCTGTATCCAGTCACCGTAGAGGTGTTCTAAAAAATCTGGCTGTAGCCCCAAGTGATCGAGAATCGGCTGATTTGATGCTACAATCTGCCTGATTGACGGAGCTGAAGTAAACATCACCAAAATATGGAAGTCTTGCGATCGCAAGATCTCAAGTTCATCATTTGAGGGGCGATCGCCAACCCAAATAACCGTTAAAGACTGTTTAACATTCATAAATACCGTTTCATCTTAATCCACCATCAATCAATCAATCTTTATACCGCAATGCAACCTGCTCCTTGCAGCACCAGAGCAAACCATATTATGTCATCTTTCACGCCTTGATTTTGTGAAACTCAAAAAAAATGAAGCGACTCAAATCAATTGCGCGAAAAATCAAAATCAAACTCATTAATCTGGGGTTCAAAATTATTCAATTTTTGGATTTCTTGAGAATCCAAATCATTTTAACCCTAGGGAATCAAAGCCACTCACACCAAACACCACAACTTCTAGTTGACATCTCCGAGCTAGTTCAAGAAGACGTTAAGTCCGGCATCCAGCGAGTCGTTCGGAGTATCACCCTAGAATTCCTCAAAAACCCACCCGACGGTTATCAAGTTGAACCCATCTACTTCGACGGCCGAACCTACCGCTACGCCCGCCACTTCACCCATCACACCTTCGGCATTGAGCAGGCTGATGTGAATGATCGGAGAATAGCGATCGCCCCTCACGACATCTTCCTCGGACTCGACCTCAACTTTCGCTTCATGCCCGCCATCACCCGCGCCTGGTGGCAACTCAAACACCACAACCTCAAAATTTACTTCATCGTCTACGACATCCTCCTCATCCGCCACCCCGAATGGTGGCCCCCCGGAGCCGATAACCTCCTCCGCCATTGGCTCGTCACCGTCGCCGAAATTGCCACCGGCCTCATCTGTATCTCCAAAGCCGTCGCCGACGACGTGACCGACTGGCTACAACACGAATCCTCATTCCCCCACCCCCTCCCCAAAATCACCCACTTCCACCTCGGAGCCGACATCGAAAACAGTGTCCCCACCACCGGACTCCCCAACAACGCCAACACCGTCCTCACCCTCCTCAAACAACGCCCTAGCTTCCTCATGGTCGGCACCCTAGAACCCCGCAAAGGCCATCAGCAAGCCCTTGATGCATTCAACCTACTCTGGCAAGATAACCTAGATATCAACCTCGTCATCGTCGGCAAAGAAGGCTGGCTCGTCGAATCCCTTATCCACCAAATCAACACCCACCCCAAACTCCATCAAAACCTCTTTTGGCTCCAATCCATCAGCGACGAATACCTCGAAAAAATCTATGAATCCAGCACCGCTCTCCTCGCCGCCTCCTACGGCGAAGGCTTTGGCCTCCCCCTCATCGAAGCCGCCCGCCGCAACCTCCCCATCATCGCCCGCGACATCCCCGTCTTCCGCGAAATCGCCGGTCAATCGATACATTACTTCCATGCCAACCACCCTCAAGATTTTAGCCAGTTATTGCAAGCCTGGCTAAGACTAGATGAAAGTCAGAAGATAATATCGCAAAAAATAATTTGGCTAACTTGGTCACAAAGCTCAAATCAACTATTTAAAATAATATTTTGTGGCAAAAATTCTGACTAGCATGAAGAACATACTTAAAATTGACTTTTCGATTCTCATTTTTTTGATGCCAGTAACCCTTTATCTCTTTCTCTTATTTTTTTGGCACATTAATGATTTTTACAACATCACAGGAGACGAACCACACTACCTGATCACTGTAGATTCAATCGTTAATGATTTTGATCTAAAAGTGCAAAATAATTATCAGCAAGAAACACTTGTGTCAAGATCTTTTGGTGGCAGTCTAGCACCACATGCCTACTATTCACCATCTGGTTATAGTATTCATGGTATTGGAATAGCAATTCTGTTGGCTTTTCCATATTATATTGCAGGAGTAATAGGAACCAAAATATTTTTGGCTGTCTTATTTGGTATATCCATTCCATTTATTTCTTATAAAATTGTATCCGAGGTTAGTAAATCAAAGCGATGGTCTACTGTGATATCGCTAGCTTTCTCATGTTCATTACCATTTTATGCAGCAAGTAACCAAATATTTCCAGACTTGATCACCGGAGTAATTATCACATATGCAACGTATTGTCTGATTCTTTGTGAGCCAAAACGAAAATCCGTAAAATCCTGGATTATATTATTGCTTTTAATTTCATTTTTGCCTTGGCTCAGAATGAGTTTCATACTCCCATTTTCTATATTGACCTTCTACAGTGTTGTTTTGAACACAAGAAGGGTTGATGGGATTTATGAGATTTCCAATAAATTGCTTTTTTTGATTCCAGTATTGTCTGTTGTTCTCATTGCTTTTTACAATAAAGTTGCATTTCAGAATTTCCTAAATCCATATGGAAAGCAAGTTTTTACATTCACCATTAATGAAATCGGATTAGCTTTTTTAGGGCTGGTATATGATCAAAAGCAAGGTTCACTTTTACAAAATCCATTGCTTATTATTGGTTTTTTTGGATTATTTTTGTTCTATAAAAATAATAAAAATGGGTTGTTACTAGTATTGAGTCTCTATGTTTCAATCAATTTACCTAATTCAATGCTAACTCTTCCAAGTTTGTATGGAGGATTATCTTTTGTTGGAAGATTTGCATGGAGTTCTATTGGTTTATGGCTTTTTCCACTAGCTTATGCTGTGCGTTTAGCTTTATCTTTTCAATCAATTAAACTCAACCGAATATTAATTTTTTTAATGACCATAAATATGTTAACTCAAGTATCATTTTATCGCGTAGCTCTCACTTACAATCATTTTTTATACAACACAAATATTCAAAACATTGAAAATACAACTAATAATTTGTACAAAGAAGTTTTTCTGCCCGTCAAGGGTCTCACTGGAAACATATTTGAAATTGAAAAACTACTACCTTATTATCATGATCTTGAAACCTATGCTAGTCATCCTCCTAATTACTTATTTTTGATGCTCAGTATGTCTCTAATATATATCGGAAAAATATGTTACAGTAAGACAGATTTGAAAAATATCAAGAATTCAAAATTCTAATGTTTATAGATATGAATATACTTTTAACGAAATTAGTACTAGTGATATCGATAGCTGCTAATATCACTTTTTTTGTATTATCTTATTACACAAGAGTTATCAATCAGTTTTACTTTTTTAATAGTGACTCTCTTTATATTCCATCACTATATAAAGATTTATTTTATGGTAATGGATCATTTTGGGATTGGTTTTTAACACCAGCACCTTATTTTTTTCCTGATATGTTGCTTTATATTGCTGCATCTGTCTTTCATGATGATGATTCCTATAATGCGATCGTAACTTTTGGAATACTTCAGCTATGTTTTACATTTTTAGTTTCATATCTTATTTTTAGGATTTTTTTTGATACAACACTTTCACTGATTTTTTGTGCTTTTTCAAGTATTCTTTTAATTCCATTAGTGATTCAAAGCTTTGGAGTTTTTAAGTATGCAGGCTTTAGTGCTTTTCACTATGGAGCAACTTTATCTTCTTTATTATGTATATTAATGCTCTTCTATTTTTTAGACTTATTTTGTAATCAAAATAAAAAGGCAAGGAAAATCAAGAAAATATCGTTTTTTTTCTTATACTCTACTGTGATTGGTATTTCTATAGCATCTGACAAACTATTTTTATTGATTTTTTGTGCCCCAATTTTGACATACTGGCTTTACAAATTAATTCTTATTTTACGACATTTATCTATTAAGATTAAGACAGGTATTTTAATTCGTAACTCTCTTATCGCCTTGACAGTCACTATCATTTGGACGGGTTTAACGGGAGATAAAGCTATTGCCACTGAAGAACTCTTAATCGGTTTAATTGGCAGCATTATTTTGACACTTGTCTTTTACTATCTTGAACGAAAAGTAAAAAAACAAAATCAAAATTTATCAGAATTTGATCATATATCATTGCTGCTATTAGTTTCTTTTATCTCTAGTGTTGTTTTTACAGAAATTCTTGTTGTGCATGAAACTGAATACTTAAATCTTGTATTCGGATTTCAAAAATTCAATGAAAGCTTAGATATTATAAGACAGTTCTTTGATGACCTTTTGAATAAAGATATACTTACATTTGCATGTATTGTCATTTCTCTGGTTCTTGGTTTATGTATTTTAATACACTATCTGGTTTTCACATCAAAGTCACACAGGGATCAAAAAAGTGCTTTGAATCTAGTGAAAAAAAAGATAGCTATGCTTTCTTTGATTTCTACAGGAGGAAGTTTTGTCACTGTTTTTGTAGTCTGTATGAATGAATCCTGGTATGTAGGAGACAGATATGTCATTAATATATTCATTATTCCGCTTATTTCGCTTTTTCCTTTAATTAAGTACTTTTTAATCACAAATAAAATATTTTCTTTGTCAAATAAAGTTAGGAAATACTCGCATACTATGTTTGTAGTTTTATTGATAGTTGTAATGACATCAAAATCAACTTTAGCTAGTAGCATTTTGGACAAAACATTGGCTGGAGAAATATATACAGAATATTATCCAAGTGAGATTCAGTGCTTAGATCAAGCAGTTGAAAAATACAACTTAAAAGAGGGAATTTCAGGCTATTGGCATGCAAAATGGGCCTATATTTTGAGCAAACATGACATTACAATGGCACAGTATGATTATAATCATAAGCCAATGACATGGATTACAAGTGACGGATGGTACAGAGACACATATGATTTTGCACTAATTATTACCCTACAAAATTATGATCCGGGGTTTAATTTGAATAGAAAATCTTTGATTGAGCTGAATGGAGAGCCGGAAGTAGTAATCACTTGTCCAGTATTTGATGTATTAGCTTATCCGACTCGAAAGCTGAAAATTGAACCTATTGAGCCACAAAATTTGTGATAGATAGTATTCTGATTGATTTGACACCAGTGGATGGGCGGCCGAGTGGGGTGGGGTTGTATGTGTATCATTTGGTGCGGGAGTTGTGGGGGTTGGATTGTGGGGTTTGGGGGGTGTATCAGCCGGGGTTGAAGAATTGGCTGCGGGGGAGGCGGGAGTTGCCGGGGGTGTTGCGGGCGTTTAACGATCGCATCCACCCTTTCCCCTGCCCTGTCCGTCTGTCTAATCTGCTGCTGGACTATTGGCCACAGTTTTTCGCGAAATTTTTAGAACCAAGGTTGGGCTACCCAGATATTTTTCATGGCACGAATTACACGGTGTTTCCGTTGAAGCGGAGCCGCCAGGTTTTGACAATTTATGATGTTACCTTTGCGCGATATCCTCAGTATGTAAATCAGGTGGTGCAGCAGTACGAGCGGAGGGTGCGTAAATGCCTGCAATGGACGGATTTAGTGATTACGATTTCGGAGAGTTCTAAGCGAGATATTGTGCAGTATTTAGGAGTTGAACCGGAACGGGTCTGGGTGACGCCGTTGGCGAGTCGCTATACGTTCAACGATGTTCAGCGCCTAACACAAGAAAATCAGGCGATGCGATCGCCTTTCAATCACCCCACGCCCTATCTTCTTTTTGTGAGTACGATTGAGCCGCGCAAGAATGTTTTAAGCTTGATCCGAGCCTTTAATTACTTAAAAGAACATCATAAAATCCCCCATCAATTAGTGCTCATTGGGCGCAAGGGTTGGCTTTATGAACCTATTTTTGAGGCATTGGCGCGATCGCCCTACTGTGAAGAAATTCACCATCTTGATTATGTTGCTGATCAGGTGGTGGCGCAGTATTATCATCATGCGGATGCGGTGGTGTATCCGTCCCATTATGAAGGATTTGGTTTACCTGTTTTGGAAGCGATGATGTTTGGGGCTCCCGTCGTCACGTCGAATACGTCATCATTACCTGAAGTGGCTGGGGATGCGGCGGTAATGGTGTATCCGGATGATCCGCTAGCATTAGCTGAGGGCATTTTTAAGGTGATTCACGATCGCACCTTCCGTCGTGACTTAATTCAACGTGGTCAGCAGCAAGCGACTCGGTTTTCATGGCGATATACAGCCCAGGAAACACTCAAGGCATATCAATCATTGCTTTAAGTTTTTATGATTTATTCGGTTTTAAAACTGATTCGTGTCCATCAGTGGGTTAAAAATGGGTTTGTTTTTGCGCCGGTATTTTTTGCATCGCGGTTAAATCAAAGTGCCGTATGGGGACAGATGGCGATCGCATTCCTAGCATTTTCCTTGATGGCGAGTTGTATTTATGTAATTAATGACTATGTGGATATTGAGCGCGATCGCCTCCACCCCACAAAGTGTCAACGTCCCTTAGCTTCAGGTGCAATTACCAAGCCACAGGCAAAGGGGCTTGTATTGCTTTTACTGGTTCTTGCTGTCGCTTTAAGCATAACGCTGCCTTGGCCAGCAATTTGGATTGTTTTGGGCTATTTTGTGATGAATTTGTTCTATAGCTTTAAGCTTAAACACATTGCGATTCTTGATATTACAATTATTGCGATTGGATTTTTATTACGGGTATTTTTAGGGGGTGTAACAACGCAGGTTTTTATTTCGCACTGGCTAATTATGCTGACCTTCTTATTAGCGATGTTCTTAGGGTTGGCGAAGCGGCGTGATGAATATTTGATTTATTTACAAGGAAAAAGTACGAGAACATCTATTGAAGGCTATAATATTGACTTCATTAATGTGGCGATGATGTTGACGGCATCTGTGACAGTTGTAACGTACATTATGTACACGGTATCCGATGAAGTTATTCAACGAATTGGGCATTCTAGTCTTTATATCACAACAATCTTTGTGGTATTGGGAATTTTACGATATCTCCAACAAACTCTTGTTTTTACACAAAGTGCCTCACCCACCAAAATTCTCCTGCATGATCATTTTTTACAAGGTATTATTGGGGCGTGGGTGATCACTTTTGGCTATTTTTTGTATGTGTAGTATTCAGTCGGGTGAACAATGGTTGAAGTCCAAAAGAGTGGTACGGTTCAGCAAACGTTGACGGGATGGGGACGCTATCCGGTGGTGGAAAGTCACGTACAACGTCCTGAAAAAATGTCTGCCCTTGATTCCATCGTGGCTCAACCTTCATCGCAGTTGGCGCGAGGGTTGGGGCGGAGTTATGGGGATGCGCCGTTGAATGGGTCGGGGCAAACGGTGTTGATGGAACGTCTCAATCGGATGGTGGCGTTTGATGCCGCAACGGGAATGCTGCGGTGTGAGGCGGGGGTGCCACTCCATGAGATTTTGGCGGTGTTTGTGCCGAGGGGTTGGTTTTTATCGGTGACACCGGGGACGAAATTCGTGACGGTGGGGGGCGCGATCGCATTCGATGTTCATGGTAAAAATCACCACTGTGCCGGGTCATTTGCGCGGCATGTGGAATGTTTTGAGCTATTGATTGCCAGTGGAGAGGTGATCACCTGTTCGCGCACAGAAAATGCTGATCTATTCTGGGCAACCGTGGGCGGCATGGGGTTAACCGGAATTATCTTAGAAGCCGAGTTGAAACTGAAAAAAATCGCTTCGTCCTATATTAATAGCTTTAACATTAAGGCGAAAAATTTAGATGAAGCGATCGCACTCTTTACCCAATATGAACCCCTCTATCCCTATTCGGTGGCATGGATTGATTGTCTAGCGACGGGGCGTAGTTTAGGGCGAAGTATTTTAATGTTTGGCGAGACGGCGGCGGTGGCTGATTTATCGCCGCAACAACAGGCGAATCCCTTGCCCATTCATGAAAAATCGAAGTTAACGATTCCTTTAGATGCACCGTCGGTGTTTTTGAATCGCTACACGATGGGCAGTTTTAACCAACTGTATTATCATCGTCAACTGCAAAAAGAGCAGCGGGCAATTAGCCATTATGACCCGTTCTTTTATCCCCTGGATTTTGTTAATGATTGGAATCGCTTGTATGGTAAACGGGGTTTTGTGCAGTATCAATGTGTGCTACCGATGGAGACAAGTCATGATGGCTTGACGGAAATTTTACAGCGTTCGAGCCAAAAAGGATGGGCTTCATTTTTAGCGGTATTAAAACGGATGGGACAACAGGAAGCGGAGTTATTATCCTTTCCCATGCCGGGCTATACATTGGCGTTGGATATTCCGATTAAGATCGGATTGTGGACATTTTTAGAGGAGTTGGATCAGATTGTGATTCGGTGTGGGGGGCGGTTGTATTTGGCGAAAGATGCGCGGGTGAGTCCGGCGAGTTTTCGGGCGATGTATCCCCAATATGAGGATTGGTTAGCGATTAAGCGACAGGTTGATCCCGATAATCATTTTCGCTCAACGTTGTCGGAACGATTGGAGATTCAGCCATGACTAAATCAGTAGTGATTATTGGAGCAACATCGAGTTTGGCGCGGGCGTTGGCGCATCAGTTGGCGCGGCGAGGTACGGATTTATATTTAGTAGCGCGGGATGAAGCGGAACTCAAACGGATTGCCCAAGATTTAAAAATTCGCTATCAAGTTGCGGTGAATTGGAGTCAGTTTGAGGCGTTGGCGTTTGAGTCCCATGGGGAAATTTGCGATCGCATTCTCGCCCAAGCCAGCCCCCTCGACGGTGTGATTATCTGCATGGGTGAACTGGGCAATCAACCCACTGCCCAAACAGATATAAATCGCGCCCTTGCCATTATCCAATCTAACTATACCGGGGCGGTTTCGGTGTTGACTCCTTTAGCCAATGCTCTGGAAAAACAAGGCTCAGGTTGGATTGTGGGGATTGGTTCCGTGGCGGGCGATCGCGGTCGCCAAAGTAATTATGTCTATGGCTCAGCCAAGGGAGCATTGGCGTTATTTTTGCAGGGTTTACGGAGTCGCCTTAGTAAAGTGGGGGTGCATGTGATGACGGTGAAACCGGGATTTATGGACACCAAAATGACCTTTGGCCTGCCGGGTTTATTTCTCGTGGCTGACCCCAATGATGTGGCTGAGGATATTTTGACGGCGTTGAAAATGCGCAAAAATACGGTGTATTTGCCCTGGTTTTGGTGGGGAATTATGATGATCATTCGATCCATTCCCGAACCTATTTTTAAAAAAATGAAACTGTAGCATCGGGGCATCCTGGGTAAAATGCTTGGCCTGGACAGATGCGATCGCCGTCGAAAATGTCACAATACATCCTGATGCTTACTCCCAATTTTGACGAATCCATGAGTCGTGTTACCAACACCACCGCCCATGTCCGCATCACCCATCAATCATGGCCACAGGGTCGCATTGCCGGTGAGGTGCGAGCCTCGGATTATGCCTGGGAATTTCAATGGCAATTTCGTCAGGGCCAGCTACAAGTCCAACCATCCCTAGGGCGAGCGTTAATTCTTGAACCCTTGAGCCGTTTTTTAGAACGAAGCGATTACCAACTCGAACCCGGCGGTGATTACGAATTCACGGTCAGGGCGAAGCTTTGAGCCTCAAGCCGACCTGCATACTAAAACATAGCGATGGCTGAGTAGAGTCGAAGTCAGAGCGACCGGGTTTCGACTCCGCTCAACCCTCCTACAGGGAAGGGGGTCAAGCCTCTTGCCCAAGCAAAAACCCCCTGACGAGAGCGTCAGGGGGTTTAAGGGGGTGGCTTTTCGAGTTTGGGATCAGGGAGTTGACTCCGGGGGGGGATAGCGTGGGCCCATCGGGGGGAGCGATCGCACCCTCTGCGCCGCCGCCTACACATTGCCATTCCGGAATTCTGCCGCCAGCGTCAACAGATCCGTCCAACCCTTTTGCACTTTCTTCGCGGTCATGCCTGTGATCGCCATGATGTCCGCATCACTCACCTGTTGCTGCTTCAACTCCAGGAGTTGCAATTGGCTGTCCGATAACTGCGCTTGAAATGCATCCCATTGGGGATGGGTCATGCCGAGGCGTTGGCTCACCCCCGCATCGAGCCATTGGTGGACTAATTCCCAGTGGCTGGTGCGGGCGAATTTTTCCACATGGTATTTAAACCGTTGTTGGAGATAGTCCCGCTGGCGGGGGGTGAGGCCGAGGATTTCGTCAATTTCCGAGGCGGGGAGGTCTTGGAGTTTGAGGGCGAGGTAGTCGGCGCAGTCTTCGTGACCTTGGCTTTTGAGGTAGTTGAAGAGGGCATGGACGACGCGATCGCGCTTCACCGTTTCCCACAGATCCGGCGTTTCCGTCACCATTTGGCTGCGCACCTGTTGCACCGTGGCCGAGCGATGATGGGCTTCTGCATCTGCACCTTTGGGAAATTCCACCGCCTGCTCAATGTCTACCGCTGTTTCTTTCGGTTGACGACGGGCGAAGGTTTGGGCCCGCAGGATGATCAACTGTTGGGAATAGCCGTTGGGGAGCGTGATCCGACGCTTGGCGTATTGTTCCGTGAAGGCCATGTATTCCGCCAACTGCATCGGGGTGCGGGGTTGGTAGTCTTCGGGCACATCATTTTCGCGGCGGAAGGCTTTCAAGGATTCCACATAGAAATCTTGTAAGAAGTCTTCAATCAACACATAGCGACCGGAGAAGCCCAGTTGCGCCTGGGTCGGGGCGATATGTCGATACACCATCACGCTCAGATTGCTGTGGAGTTCGACGCGCCCTTGTTTGGAGCCGAGGCGATGGTAGGCGAGGCATTTTTTGAGGCGGTGCTGACCGAGATAGAGGAGATGGGAGGTGATGTCGCCGGATTTTTGGATGCGATCGCTCTTGCTACAGACGCGCTCCACTTCCGTTGTAATCCGTGCCACCACCGCTTTGGCTGACCGGGACACCGACCCCACTTGGCGGCGAATGTCATCAATTAAAATCCGCTCTAAGGAAAAGGAAGACGGGCCGTCTTTATCCGGATAGTCAACAATCGCTGGCGAAGCTTGAGAAGTCGAGTAAGAAGAGTTTACAGTTTCAACGTTCATGGTAATGCCCCTAACACAGTAGTAACGGTATTGAGTGGTGAGGCAGGGGGTTTGGACTTCCGCCCTGCTCTACACTTTGACTGTATGGTGATGCCATGGCTCCTGGATCTGTGCTTGTGTCACAACCTCAAACCTGTCAATGAACGCGAGCCGATGAGCGATCGCAGTTCCCCAGCCTCGACCCCCACAACAAAGGAGCCAGAGCGGGTTTAAGGCATTCTGACTGTGGTGAAGCGGCCGGAGCATCACTCCCGGTTTGATGAGACACTTGAAAAATTGGGTTATTAAACCCCAAGCGTCCGAAATCCTGACGGGTTGTTTTGTAGGGGGGCGATCGCTAACCCTAGTCACGGTCAATCATCCAATCTTCAAGGGCCTCCACCCCCAACCCGGCCCGCACCATGCGCGGAGTATCGGTGGTGAGATCGAGAATCGTTGAACTCTTAAACCCCAGTTCAACCCCCGTATCGATGATGATGTCCACCACCGTATCCAAGGCATCAAACAACCGCATCCGTTCAATACCCAAGGTGGGCCATGTCCCGTCCTCATCCGTTGGTACATAGGCCGAAGTGGAGATCACTGGATTGCCCAAAGCGGCCAAAATCGACTGACAGACGGGTTGATTCGGGACACGAATCCCGGTGGTTTTCCGTTTGGGATTCATCACCACGCGAGGTACGAGCTTCGTCGCCGGCAAGAGAAAGGTATAGGGCCCCGGAATTAAGCAGCGCATGAGTCGATAGGCTTGGTCAGCAACAAGGGCATATTCAGCAATATTGGATAGGGATGAACAGAGGAAGGTTAAGGGTTTGTCGTTGGCCATCCGTTTTAGCTGTCGCACTCGCTTCACGGCGGCGGGGGCATTGAGGTCACACCCGATCGCATACACGGTGTCGGTGGGGTACAACATTACAGCCCCTCCCCGCAACGCTCGAACTATAGTCTCTATTCGGTCAGTTTGCGGATTATCCGGATGGATTGAATACAGAATCGCCATAACGTAGAACGTGAAAAATTCAACAATCAGCCCTAGACCCGCTACCCCAGCGCGTTAAGCTGAATCTATGGCTTATGGAGGTAGGGTGAACAATGACCAAAATCGCCTATTTTGACTGTCCGACGGGGATTGCGGGCGATATGTGTTTGGGAGCATTGGTGGATCTTGGCGTTCCCCTAGAGTACTTGATTGATCAACTGCATGGGCTGGGCATGGCGGGGGAATATACGCTGCGATCGCACCCGATCACCCACCACGGCCAACAGGGCACGAAAGTCCAGGTGGACATTCAGAACTCCGACCATCCCCCCCATCGCCATCTCCCCGAAATCACCGCCCTCATCCAGGGTGCAAAACTGCCCCGCCAAGCCCGCGACTGGGCGATCCAAGTCTTTGAACAGTTGGCGATCGCCGAAGGCGCGGTTCATGGCATCCCCCCGGAAACGGTTCATTTCCATGAAGTGGGGGCAATGGATGCGATCGTGGATATTGTCGGCACTTGCATTGGCCTTGATTGGCTTGGAGTTAGTCAGGTCTATTGTTCCGCCCTCCCCACGGGCAGCGGCACAGTCATGGCCGCCCACGGTCGCCTCCCTGTGCCCGTCCCCGCCGTCCTGAAACTGTGGGAAACCCGCCGCGTCCCGATCTACAGCAATGATCTTACAGGCGAACTCGTCACCCCCACGGGAGCGGCGTTGATGGTCACCTTAGCCCAGAATTTTGGCACTGTACCGCCCATGCAGATCCAGAAAACCGGCTGGGGTGCGGGGACGAAGGCCTTACCACTGCCAAATATGGTGCGCGTGTGGATTGGCACACCCACCACTGCCGCTGAGACATTGGCCGCTGATCCCAACGTTGACGACCTCGAAACGGTGATCGTCCTCGAAACCCAGATTGACGATGCCTCGCCCCAAGCGATCGCCTATGCCCAAACTCAACTCTTTACCGCTGGGGCCCTCGATGTGTTCACCCACGGCATCCAAATGAAAAAATCCCGCCTCGGCACGTTGATCACCGTCATCTGTCCCCCGGCGGCTGTGGCGGCCTGTGAAGGGGTGCTCTTCCAAGAAACGCCCACCCTGGGGATTCGGCGATCGCCCCAACGCCGCCGCATCCTCGCCCGCCGCTTCCACACCGTCACCACCCCCTACGGCGATATCACCCTGAAAATTGCCTCCCAAGGCGATCGCATCCTCAACGTTCAGCCGGAATACGACGACTGCGCCGCCCACGCCCAAACCCACGGCATCCCCTGGCACACCGTCCACCAAGCCGCCCTCATCGCCTGGGATCAACAACAATGAATCCCCCGCCCCATACAATAAATCCTGATCCCCAGTCATTGATTCTGATCCTGAAGCGTCGCCCATCGCCTAGGGGCGCGATTCCCTACCCCCACCCAACCCGATGACCTTAAATTCACCCACTCAATCCAAACCGCGATCGTGGACCCAAGCCTTTCGCTACTTGATCCCCTTTCTGGATGGGGATGTGGCCCATTGGTCGATGGAAGCGCGGTTGCTGCGGTGGTTAACGTTTCTCTGGTTATTTTTGGGGTTGATGGTGCTGTTTTCCGCCTCCTTCCCGGTGGCCGATGCCGAATATGGCGATGGACTGTACTACTTCAAGCGTCAACTGGTCTGGATTGCCTTGGGGATGGTGGGGTTTAGTGTGGTGGTGCGATCGCCCATCCGCCGCCTCCTCAATCTGGCCCGCTGGCTGATGCCCTTTTTTGTCCTTCTCATTGTCATCACCCTCATTCCCGGCATCGGCACCACCGTCAACGGAGCCACCCGCTGGCTCACGGTCTTCTTCATTCCCCTCCAACCCTCAGAACTGATCAAACCCGTCCTTATCTTGCAAAGTGCCTCGATCTTCGGTCGCTGGCCAAAATTGCCGTGGATTTTGCGGGGCATTTGGTTGAGCATTTTTGCCATCATGCTAGGGGCGATTCTCCTCCAGCCCAACCTCAGCACCGCCGCCCTCTGTGGCATGAGTCTTTGGCTGATGGCGTTGGCTGCGGGTCTGCCCTGGCTTGCCCTCTGGGGAACCGCTGGTTCTGGTTTAGTCTTGGGACTCTTCAGTATCGGCATCCAAGACTACCAACGCCGTCGGGTGATCTCGTTCCTCAATCCCTGGGCTGACCCAATGCAGGACGGCTATCAACTGATTCAAAGTCTTTTGGCGGTGGGGTCGGGGGGCCTGTGGGGATCAGGGTATGGCCTGTCGCAACAAAAATTATTCTACTTGCCCATTCAATACACAGACTTTATCTTTGCGGTTTTCGCCGAAGAATTTGGCCTCGTGGGCGGGATCTTGCTGCTGCTCCTTTTGGGCTGCTATGCGACGCTGGCGGTGTGGGTGGCGCTGAAGTCTCGCTACGCGGTGCATCAACTGATTGCGATGGGGGCGATGATTTTTCTGGTGGGGCAGGCGTTGGTTAATATTGCGGTGGCTACGGGGATGCTGCCGACGACGGGGCTACCGTTGCCGTTCTTTAGCTATGGGGGCAGTTCGGTGATTGCGAGTTTAGCGATCGCGGGCCTCCTGATCCGCGTCGCCCGCGAAAGCACCGTTGCCGAAGTCGTGTCACTCCAGGGCCGCCGCGCCAAGCCCCAAGCCACCCCCCCGAATCCCACCCCACCCGAAAACCCTTAAAGCAGGGTGGTACACTGGGCTATGGGCTGATGGCCCTCTGTTTATTCAACTCTGCGGACTAAAATCTGTGGCTTCGCTTCGTTCTTCTCGCTCACCGGCTTGGCAACGCTTCACCTTAACCCTGCTTGCTCAGGGGGTGCGTCTTTGGCGTGATCCCCAAGCTCGACGCTTGGGCCAATGGGGGATCGGCACGGGGGGCGCGATCGCCCTCTGTTTATGGAATTGGCAACTCGTCCTCTCCACCAGTGCCGGAGTTGGGGCGATGCTCTCGGTCTATTGGCTGCAAACGGGCCAATGGCGGCAATATTGGGCCACGGTGCAGCGGGTGCTAGATGGCCCGCAACAGCCCCTGGTGATTGCGGTGGCCAGCGGCGGCGGCATTGCGATCGCCACCTATCTCGCCAGCACCCTCTGGCTCACCACCGAAAACCATTGGCTCGCCACCAGCGAAATTCTCCAAAGCGTTGGGATCGTGGCTATTCTCGGCCTGCTAATCACCCAGTTTCTCCACCAACACCGCCACCACCTCAACCACCGCTACGATCGCCTCGTCTGGGCCCTCAGTCACCCCAACCCGATCAAACGCCTCTTCGCCGTCCGTAAACTGAGCCAAGCCTACCCCAGCTACAGCCGCAGCCAACGCGCCCATCTGCGCGAATATTTCCTCCTCTCCCTGACTCAAGAAAACCATCCCCGCGTTCAACAGGCCCTCGTCGCCACCCTCAACCACATCGATCCCGCCCTCCTTTCCCACACCGACCTCCAACCTCTCCACCTCCCCCTTCACCTCAAACACCCCATCCCCGAACCCCACTGGATCGAACGATAAGCAAAAACCCCTCATCCTAGGGGGAGAGGGGTTGAGGGTGAGGGTGAGGGGTCAATTCAGGAGGGTGGGTTAGGCGGCTTAAACTTCCGATATCACTGCCATTGAGCAATCCGCCGTAACCCACCGATGCAGAGGGTGTGACCCTATTCTTGAGTTTGCAGCAAACCAATGGGGCATTCTACGCCCGTGCCCCCCAGACCACAGTAGCCGTTGGGATTCTTCGCGAGGTATTGCTGGTGATAGTCTTCGGCGTAGTAGAATTCCGGCGCAGCTAGGATTTCCGTGGTGATTTCACCATAGTTCGCGGCTTGGATTACCGCTTGATAGGCTTGCTTGGCGGCGATCGCTGCCTGCTTTTGAGCCTCGGAATAGGTGTAGATCCCCGACCGGTACTGCGTGCCCGTATCGTTCCCTTGGCGCATGCCTTGGGTGGGATTGTGGCTTTCCCAAAACACCTTAAGCAACATTTCGTAGGGAATCACCTGGGGATCGTAGACCACCAGCACCACCTCGTTATGCCCCGTTTGCCCCGTACAAACTTCCTGATAGGTCGGATTAGGGGTCAAACCCGCCCCGTAGCCCACCGCCGTGGAATACACGCCCTCTAACTGCCAAAACTTTCGTTCGGCTCCCCAAAAACACCCCAGCCCAAACATCGCCAGTTCCATCCCCTCCGGAAACGGAGCTTTGAGGGGATGACCGTTGACAAAGTGTTGTTTCGGAACCGGCATCGCTTGGGAGCGTCCCGGTAAGGCTTCGCCGGGGGCCGGCAAGGTTAATTTTTTACCAAAACCAAATAAACCCATAGTGTAAAAATATTGGCCGCAGCCATCACGATCTACATCTATACAGTCTAGCGATCCTCCCCAAGAAGGTTAGGGAATTGTGGCGCGATCGCACCCCCCAATCCAGACCTGGGATCAATTGTTACGGTTTATTGACGCAATGATCCCCGCCATGCCCATCCTCTCGTGTGCTGGGAATGAATTCATGCCATCCGCCCCTTGACCCTAGAGGATTAGGCTTCTTAGATATAGGCAAGCGATCGCACTCGCTGTCTCAAGATGCGATACCTTCTGTTCATCCAAATGCTTTTTTTGATAGCAACCCTGATAACAAACAAAACGTACCGATGGCCGAACAACGCCAATCCTTAGAAGAACTTACCTTGCGGCAACTGCGTAAAGTTGCCAGTGACTACAACATTTCCCGATACAGCAGAATGCGGAAATCGCAACTTCTCGCTGCTATCCAAGCGATTGAAATTGAACGCCTAGCTCCCCCCCTTTCATCTTCCGTTAACTTAGCGAGTCAACCAACCGAGGAAAAAACAGCAGTGGAAGCATCAAAGTTTGAAGTGGGTCAATACGACGAAGCCCTCCCGGATTTAGCTTCTGTGGATGCAGACTTACCCGAATTACCCAGCGGCTACGGTGAGAGTTGTATCGTTTTAATGCCTCGTGATCCCCAATGGTGTTACGCCTACTGGGATATTCCCAGCGACCAGAAAGAAAGCCTGCGTCGTCAAGGGGGTCAACAGCTTGCCCTCCGCATTTACGATGTTACCAACATTAACCTCGACGACCAAAACCCCCAAAACACCCAAGAATACCCCTGCGACGAACTCGCCCGTGAGTGGTATTTACCAATTCCGATCAGCGATCGCGACTACATGGTCGAAATCGGCTACCGCTGCATGGATGGCCGTTGGCTCAGCCTCGCCCGTTCCGGCATCGTGCGCGTCCCCCCCGTCTACCCCTCCGACTGGATCGAAGACCGCTTCATGACCGTGGAATGGGAACAAGAACTCGCCGGAAAATCCATCCATCACTTCGAGCAGATGGGCGGCGAAAGCATTGAAGACGAAATTCGCCGCCGGATGCGCGAACTTGAAGAAGTCGCCGCCACCAAACGCCAAGCCGGTTCCATGTTCCGCGCCGAAGAAAGCCTCAGTTCCTACATCTTCCCCTCTGGAATCGGTCAATGGGCCTCTGGTGCAGGCATGTCCGGTGCAGGCATGTCCGGTGCAGGTTTAACCATGTCCGGTGCAGGCATGTCCGGTGCAGGTTTAACCATGTCCGGTGCAGGCATGTCCGGTGCAGGTTTAACCATGTCCGGTGCAGGCATATCCGGTGCAGGTTTAACCATGTCCGGTGCAGGCATATCCGGTGCAGGTTTAACCATGTCCGGTGCAGGCATATCCGGTGCAGGAATGATGTCTGGTTATGGCATGGGTGAAACTCTCGTTTCTGGTATGGGCATGATGTCCGGCGCGGGGATAATGTCCGGCTATGGCATGGGTGAAACCCTCGTCTCTGGTATGGGCATGATGTCCGGGGCAGGCTTAACCATGTCCGGTATGGGCTTAACCGCTTCCGGCGCAGGATTGACGATGTCCGGTTATGGCATGTCCGGCTTCGGCATGGGTGAAACCCTCGTATCCGGTATGGGGATGATGTCTGGCATGGGCATGATGTCCGGTTATGGCATGGGCGAAACTCTCGTCTCTGGCATGGGCATGATGTCCGGGGCAGGCTTAACGATGTCCGGCATGGGCTTAACCGCTTCCGGTGCAGGATTGACGATGTCGGGCTATGGGATGTCTGGTATGGGCATGATGTCCGGTGCAGGCTTAACCGCTTCGGGTTCCGGCATGGGCATGATGTCCGGCATGGGTTTAATGTCCGGTGCAGGCTTAACCGCTTCGGGTTCCGGCATGGGCATGATGTCCGGCTATGGGATGTCCGGTTACGGGATGTCCGGTGCAGGCTTAACCGCTTCAGGTTCCGGCATGGGCATGATGTCCGGGGCAGGCTTAACGATGTCCGGTTATGGCATGTCTGGGGCAGGCTTAATGTCTGGTATGGGCATGATGTCCGGTGCAGGCTTAACCGCTTCGGGTTCCGGCATGGGTATGATGTCCGGCGCAGGTTTAACGATGTCCGGGGCGGGCCTCAGTGGCTTAACCATGTCTGGTTACAATATGTCCGGCGTTGGCTTCTCCGCCTCTGCTCCCCCGATTCGACCCCGCAAATTCTGGCTCGTGGCTGACGCGGAATTGATCGTCTACGGTGCAACGGAACCCGATGCCACCGTTACGATTGGCGGCCGTCCGATCAAACTCAATGAAGACGGTACATTCCGGTTTCAGATGTCCTTCCAAGATGGCCAACTGGACTACCCGATCATGGCTGTGGCTGCCGATGGTGAACAAACCCGTGCGATTCACATGGAATTTGAACGCCAAACGCCATCCCGCCACACCAATACGCGGGAAGAAGCCACTTTAGAATGGTTCGATGCTTAATCGCTTCAATCCTTAGCTTCAATCCTTGAGAGGGAGAGAGGAGTGCGATCGCACTCTTTCACCCCTGAACCCCAGAAAAATCGAGTCTCTGTCATCATGGCAGGGACTCGATTTTTTGGGTGTGAGCATGGGCGCGTTGGTTCCGTGCGATCGCACCCCCTTGGAACTTAATCCCCCTCAACCACGTCCGCAATCTATAGAAGATATCGGGTTAATTCTGCCGTCACTCAATCCCTGTTGTTATCGGTCGCTCCTTAAAAAAATGACTATGCGTTTATCTCGCCTTTCTCTCACCGCCCTTGGCTTTTCCCTCCTCAATACGATGGTGTTCGGTCATGTGCTCTCAGTCTCGGCCCAATCCCCCAACGAGCCAGCGGCAGAAGAAGCCGATGTCGTTGTTGAACCCGTAGACAATCCCCGCTTTTCTTGTCAATCCATGGAGGCAACCCCCACCGTTGCCTACAGCCCCGTCGAACAACCCAATCAACAGTACGCCTGGGCAGCCCCCCGCAGCTTAGGCGGCGGTTGGACCGCAGAACGGCGTTGCGCAGAGATTAGCCGCCGCCTCGAAGAATACCGCCCCGATGGCCTCGTGGAACTCAGCACCGGCATGGAAAACGGCTATGACACCATCTGTGTGACCACCGAGGATGATCCCACCTGTCGCATCGTCTTAACCGTTCCCCCCGGTCAAGACCCGATCGCCACCCGCGACAGCGTCTTCAATAACCTCACCCTCGCCAACAGCGGCCAACAAACCCAAGGCGTGCCCACCCTCCAAGACCGCAACCGTCCCGGCAATATTCTCGGCGATCTCCGTCAAGTAGGTGATATTTTTGGCGTGGATTTACCCGGTGGCGGTGCAGCGAATCCCGCACCCTCCCGCTCCAACTTCGGCGGCATTAACCTCCGCCCCTTCCTCGCCCCCTCCGATCGCGGCACCGGTGAACAGTTAAATCTCCGCTCCTCTGCACCGACCCCCACCACTCCCGCCAATCGTCGCCCCACTCCCCAGGGTTTACCGATTGATTTTGATATCTAGATGGTGCTCTGGCTCCCTGTTGTTTCTGTGCGTTATGTTGATTGAGTCCCTACGGTGTAGGGGCTTTTTTTGTGCAGCCTCAAAACGGTGCAGCGGAGATCATCGGAGCTAATGGGCGATCTGAGGGCAGGAGGACGGCATGGACGCAGCGGTGCAGAACTATCACCAGTGGGGGTTTGCGGTGGTGCGGGGTCAATTCAGCGGGGCGGCGTTGGCGGCGATCGCCACCGCAACGGCGGCCTGTTTTGAGGCGGTGAATGGTGCGATCGCAACCCACGGCGCGGCTCACGTTGTGCTCCCCCCGTCCTATCGGTTTGACCCCTATTCCACCGCCCTCAACCCCATCGCCCTCGAAGACTTCGGCCTCGCCTCCTTCGCCGCTACGCTCCGGGCTTGTCTCACCGCTACCCCGGATGGGCTGGCATTGTTGGACGCGATCGGCGGTCTCACCCACTGCACCCTAACCCGCGCCACCCTCCGCCACCAATACGCCCCCCATCGCGCCCATCCCCTCCACCACCCCAACCGCTGGCATCAAGAAGGGGCCTACGGTGTGACGTTTCCCCCCACACCCGATCAACCGCCCTACTGCACCCCACCCCCCACGCCCATGGTGACGCTGTGGCTCCCCCTCACCCCCTGCGGCATTGATGCCCCCAGCCTCGAACTCTACCCCATCCCCCAAACGCAGCTTTTCCACTATCACGCCCTCAATGACGCAGACTTAGCCGCCCACTTCGCCCCCACCCCCCCGGAGCTTGTGCAATTAGAGCCAGGGGACGGGGTCTTGGTGCATTGGGGGACGTTACACCGCAGCGGGGTACGGGTCGGGATGAGGTGCGATCGCTTCAGTCTCGGCCTCCGCTGGTTCAATCCCACCCAAATTCCAGCCGAATTAGAGGGCGATCGGTGGCTATTGCTATAGGTGCTTCAGTATGATCGCGCCAGTCATCCATCGCACCGTTGGGTATGATCATTGCTAGGGACAGTCCAAAAAATGGTGAATGCTTAAGCCCATGACCATTGTTATGGCAAACGCTCAAGTCCATGAAAATCTATCTCGACACCAACGTCTTTAATCGCCCGTTTGATGACCAAACTCAACCTCGAATTATTCTTGAAACTCAAGCACTTCGGACTATTTTAAAATTGATTGAAATGGGAAATATAGAGCTAATGAGTTCCTCAGTCTTGGCCTATGAAAATAGTCGAAATACTAGCCCTGTTCGTCAAAAGTGGGTTCATCAATGTTTAGCACTTGCCACAACATCGCAACCGCTCCAAAATACCATTATCCAAAGAGCAAAAGCCCTAGAACAAACCGGACTCAAAACCATTGATGCGCTGCATGTCGCTACCGCAGAAGCAGCCCAATGTGAGGTTTTTCTGACCTGTGACGATCGCTTACTGCGACGTTACTCTGGCCCACTGCGAGCCATGAATCCCGTTACATTAGTTTTAGAACTGACAGAGGTATCCGAATGAAGATCGCTTTACCCAATGAACAAGCCATTATTCAAGAAGCAATGCACCAGTTGAGTCAAACGATGCAACCGTCACAGATGATCGTTTTGATGAGTCGTTGGTGGTCGGATGGCGGCGATTATCTTCAGCACCGAGAGGAACAGTTCCAACATGAAACGGTAGACAGCCTCTCTGAGAAAATACTGGCCTTTGATCAACTCAGTCAGCATGAGATCGCACCATAAATTCAAGGTTGAAGCCCCACACAAAAAAATCGCCCTAACTAACAGCGATCGGAATCGACTCCGCTCCAATTCTCGACATTTTATAGAAGGGGGGTATGGGTTGGACGGGATTCCACTCCGGTGAGGGGACAGGCGCAGGGGTCTTGGGCGAGCCATTGGGAGCCGACGGTGTGGAGGGCGGCGAGGACGGGGCGGAGGGATTCGCCTTTGGGGGTGAGGGCGTATTCGACGCGGGGGGGGACTTCGGCGTAGACGCGGCGTTCGGCGAGGCCGTGGGTGGTGAGGGTGCGGAGGCGGGCGCTGAGGGTTTTGGTGCTGATGCCGGGGAGGGCTTTGAGGAGTTCGTGGGTGCGGCGATCGCCCCCAAACAATTCCCGCAGGATCAGGATTGACCACTTATTGCCTAAGAGATCTACCACATATTGAATCGGGCATTGGGTCACGGGGGCGGCGCAACGGTCTGGGTTTACCATGCGGATTACCTTGTGTTTCTTTTGATTAATCCAGATTCGAGGAGGGACTGTCGCCCTTTGCCCGGAAAACTTAATAATTTGTAGAATCCCCCTCAACCCCTGAGGGCATCGCAATCGTTTCCCTCTGGAAACTTAGGGGCAGAGCCGGAAACCCTCTTGTCGGCTTGGGGAGCTTAGGCAAGGATGGGGAAACTTGAATGACCTTTCTTGCTGATTGCACCCTATGGTTACTGCGCTGCCGACTCCCCAAATCGATGAGATTCGCCCCGGTGTGAAGGCTCCGGTGAAGGAAACTCTTTTGACACCACGCTTTTATACGACGGATTTTGAGGCGATCGCAAAAATGAGCCTCGCCTCCCAAGCTGACGAAATTGAAGCGGCGATCGATGAATTGAGAGCCGATTACAATCGCCATCACTTTGTCCGCGATGATGAGTTTAATCAGGCCTGGGATCATCTGCCGGAACATGTGCGATCGGTGTTTATTGATTTTCTCGAACGGTCTTGTACGTCGGAATTTTCCGGGTTTTTGCTGTTTAAAGAACTGTCGCGCCGCCTCAAAACCGACAGCCCGAAGTTAGCAGAAGCCTTTGGTTTGTTGGCGCGGGATGAGGCACGGCATGCGGGCTTTTTAAATAAGGCGATGGCGGATTTTGGGGTGTCGTTGGATCTGCGCCATTTGACGAAAAAACGTTCCTATACGTTTTTCCCGCCGGAATGGGTGATCTATACGGTGTACCTGTCGGAAAAAATCGGGTATTGGCGCTATATTTTGACGTTCCGCCATTTGGAAAAGCAGCCGGAATATCAAATTTATCCCTTGTTTCGCTATTTTGAGCAGTGGTGTCAAGATGAGAACCGCCATGGGGATTTCTTTAAGGTGTTGTTGCGATCGCAGCCTAAACTCTGGAAAACCTGGACATCTCGCCTCTGGGCCCGCTTTTTCCTGTTAATTGTGTTCGTTACTCATACCTTGACAGTGTTTGAGCGATCGGACTTTTATGAAATGATTGGCCTTGATGCGAAAACCTATAACCGGGATGTGATTCGCAACACCAATGAAACCTCGCTGCGGGCGTTTCCGGCGGTGTTGGATACGAGCCACCCGGACTTTTTCCGCCTCATGGAAGACTGTTCCGATGCGAATTTGGAGTTAACGCGGATTGCGAACAGCGATCGCCCGGCTTGGCTCAAAGCCCTGCAAAAATTGCCCCTCCAGGCCCGCATCGCTGGGAATATCCTGCGTCTCTATTTCCTCAAATCCATTGACGCGGAAGCCCAACGCGCCACAGTGCATTAAGGCCATTTTCAAGTTGGTTCACGCTGGTTCCCCCGTCTCCTCATGCCAGGAGACGGGGGATTTTTGCATCGATTGGTACTGGCTCCATCCTGTACCCTAGAGGCAAAGACTCCATCCGTAAACCTACGATGCCCTCTGTAACCCTGTATAGTTCCAATCGTTGCCCCTACGCCCACCGCACGCGCCTGACCTTGACAGCTAAGGGGGTAGAGTTTGAACGAGTCGAAATTGATCTCGACAATAAACCGGACAATTTCCACGAAATTTCACCCTATGGAAAAGTGCCGGTGTTGGTAGTGGGGAGCGATCGCATTTGGGAATCCGCAATTATTAATGAATATATTGATGAAGTATTTCCCAATCCGCCCCTGCTGCCCACCTTACCGGGAGAACGGGCGATCGCTCGGATTTGGATCGACTTCGTGAACACCAAGTTAACGACCGCGTTTTATAAACTCCTCCTCGCCCAAAACCCCGCCCACCAAGACCAGTGGCGCGAAGAACTGCACCACCATTGCCGCTTCCTCGAAACCGAAGCCCTCCAACCGGATCAGCCCTACATCCTCGGCGACACCTTGAGCTTAGTGGACATTTCCGTTTATCCCTGGTTGGAGCGGTGGTCTGCGATCGCTGCCCATCGTCAATTTCCCCTCCCCGACGACTGTCCGCGCCTCCAACGTTGGTTCCACACCCTCCAACAAAACCCCACGATCCAAACCTGGCAAAACGACCCCGCCCAATATGTCGAAGACTATCGCCGCTATGCCAACAACACCGCCACCAGCACCACCGCCCAAGAACTGCGCCAAACCTAAGCCAAGCTCCGCCCCATTTTCCCCCATCCTCAGCCCTACCCCCCGTGGGGTTGCGAGGAAAATATGTCAAAATCAACGATTAATCATGCAATTGGTCAAGGGGAGCACAGCACCGTGACAGTTCAAGACATCATCGATAAAGGCGGGGTCGCCATCTGGCCCTTACTCTTCCTCTCCGTTCTCGCCATGGGGGCAATTTTTGATCGCCTCTGGTTTTGGTCGCGTGTCCTGCTCCAAGAGCGTCAAATTCTGATGAGCGTCATGGACACCGCCTATCGTAACTGGGATGCCGCCGTCGAAGTCGCCCGCGACTACCGCGAGCACCCCATGGGTCGATTTCTCTACACCCCCCTCCACCTCACCCAACCCGAACCGGAGGTGTTTCATCTCGCCCTCGAAGCCGCCGCCGATGACGAACTCGCAATGATGCGCCGAGGCGACAAAATCCTCGAAGCCGTGATCGCCCTTTCGCCCTTACTCGGCCTCCTCGGTACGGTCTTGGGGCTGATTAATTCCCTCGGCTCGATCAGCATTAGCGACCTCGGAACCGCCTCCACTGCTGGCGTGACTTTAGGGATCGGGGAATCGCTCATCTCCACGGCGGCCGGGTTGGTGGTGGCGATTATCAGTCTCGCGTTTTATCGTCTCTTCCAAGCCTTTCTCTTTGGTCAAATCCGCGTCTTCCGCAAGGCCGGCAGTGATCTCGAAGTGCTCTATCGCCAACGGTGGATCGAAGCAGAACAGATGAAACAGCCCCCTAGCCCGAAAAAAATCCTTGAGATTTAAATCCGGTAATTGGGTGGGATAGGTGTCCCGCCTGTTTAAATTCCACAAGAGACCCTCACTGTTTAAATGAGCAAGATGCTCTAAGCGTCAGCCACAATCCTGAAATGTCCAGATTGATTGCCTCATACAACCTGAAATCGTTCAAAGCTCACCACCGCCAAGAACTGAAGTTCTTGGCTCATAGCGGAAACCCATTAAAACGGGTTCAGAATGCAGTAGGCTTTAGCCTACTTTCGCGATGAGCCAGGGATTTAAATCCCTGGCGGAGTGTCATCTCAGTGTTCAGTGAACTCGTAAAAATTTTCTCTCATTCGCTCCTAAATTCTGATGAGTCAATCCCCCTCTACGCCTCCGAAAAAACGTGCCCCGGCCCCGGCGGCCCATCCGCTTCAACTTTGGCAAGATAACCACAAACAAGAGGAAGTGCGGATTGAGATTATTCCGCTGATTGATGTGATTTTTTGTATTTTGACGTTTTTCATTTTGGCGGCGGTGGGGGTGTCGCGGCAGCAGGCGATTAGTTTGAACTTGCCGAAGGCGACCACCGGGACAGCCCAGATGCAGGAAATGCTGATCATCAGTTTGGATGATTTTGGGCAGGTGTATGTGGAGCAAAATCCGGTATCAACGCGAAACCAATTGTTTCAGGCGGTGGAGAGTTATTTTGCGACGCGCCCGGATGGGTTGATGGTGTTGTATGCCTCGAAGGAGGCGCGGTATGACGAGGTGATTCAGGTGTTGGATATTTTGCGGGAAGTGGGGGGCGATCGCGTCGCATTGGCCACCCTCCCCGAAGGTCAAACCCCGCAATCTATTGATCCCAATGGGATCGACCCCAACCCCCTCGACCCCAACCCCCTCGACCCCAACCCCCTCGACCCCGACAGCCTGCCCAATAATGGCCTGCCGCCGGAATTGGGGCAACCGGGATTTGATCCGTTAAATCCGAGTCCGAACGGAACCCCCAACCCGGCGAATCCTAGCGATCCCCTCGCGCCCTTAGGTGCGCCCCCGATGCCCAACACGACCCCGCCCAACACTGCACCGGAACCCGCCCCGAATTTACCACCATTACCGGGAGATCCGGCACCGACGAATTAAGGGTTAGCGTTGCGGCTCGGAGGACTGAAGCGATCGCACCTCCCAGCGTTTGAGGGCCCGCGAAAAGGCGCTGAGGTCAGAAAATCCCAAAAGATAGGCAACTTCGCTTTTGGTTAATCCTTGACGCTCTAGGAACGTTGCGGCTAAGTCTTGGCGCACTTCGTCGAGAAGCTGAGAGAAAGATGTGCCCTCCGCTTTTAGTTGATATTGCAAACTGCGGGGGCTGAGCATCAGACGGTTGGCGATGTCTTTCACCGTGGGTAATTGGCCGTGCAGCATGACGGCCAAAATTTGACGCACGCGATCGCTGGTGCGATCGCCCCAGAGTTGCGCCAACAACTCCCGCCCCTGTTGCTCAAAAAATTTGAAAAAATTTGGATTCGCCCCCATCACCGGCAGCTCCAACAATTGGCGATCGAGCACACAATAGGTTTCCGCCTCGTCGAACCGAAACGGCACACTGCCAAACGTCGCCCGATGCACCAACAAGCGCGGATCATGCTGTGGCGCTCCGTAGTGAAACCCCATGCCCTGGATCATGGGGACATCTTGACCCCGCAAAAAATCAAACACCCGTTTCACCGCCGACATGATGAAATCCGCCACATACTGCTCGGCTGGATGCCACCCCAACGCGCTCGGCTGAATCGCCAACACCACCGCACCCTCCTCCTGCCGCATCACAAACCGAGGCACATCCGCCGTCAACCGTTCATACTGCGTCAAAACGAAAAGCGCATTACTGAGCGTCGGCGCGTTCATCATCATGTAGCCCAACACACCCAACCCATTCAAACGGCAGTAGCGGCTGAGTTTTAACCCAATCTGTTCATCCTGAGTCATGGCCGCAAATTCTTCCCACATCGCCCAGCCCTGTTGCACCCGGAGCCGCGCCCCCGGCAAGAGCAGCATCGTTTGATCGAGGCCGATCCGTTGAGTGACGGCATCAATATCGATGCCGTGGGCCTTGGCCATTTGTAAATGTGCATAGATAATCGCGGCGGCTACGGTGGGGGAATGGTGGGACATTGCTTTAAGAATCAGCACAATTTTAATAAAACGTCACCAAAAACTGTGCCTAAAGTCAAATTTTTGGCGCTTTTGGCCAACCTGACTTGGGGATGCCTCCCCCATAATGCAAACAACAGCACTATTGGGGCTTGTTTAAAAGTGGGATCTAGACCACAGATCACCGATCGATGGTTTGCGATCGCAGTCTTAAACCCTTGGGATGCTGACATTGTTCGCTCATTCAATCATAATGTCTTCTCACGCCGAACGTTCTCGTCAACCCGCCCCATTAATGCCACCGCCGCAGCAGACGGCACAACGGAGTGCGATCGCGCCTCCAGCGACGACGCTTCCCCCCGGTGCATTAATGAACAACGTCCAGCACGTCACCACCCCAGTCCAGGCCAAACCCACCATCCAACGCCAGGCCAACGGCGAAAGCATCGCCCCGATGGATGTTGAATCCGACATTCACCGCGCCCGTGGTGGTGGTCAAACCCTCGACCCAAACCTTCAGCGATCGATGGGGCAAGCGATGGGCGCAGACTTTAGCCATGTCAAAGTCCACACCGATCGCACCTCAGACAATCTTAACCACGCTCTCCAAGCCAAAGCCTTCACCACCGGCAGCGATGTCTTTTTTCGCCAAGGCGAATACAACCCCAGCAGCAAAGGCGGCCAAGAACTAATCGCCCACGAACTCACCCACGTCGTCCAGCAAACCGGCGCATCGGTGCAACGCCGCCCTGACCCGCTCATTCAGCGCGTCGGGTTAGCAGATGCATCAAAACACCTCACCTCCCCTGATCCCGCTGCCGATCAAGCTGCGCGAGCAGAGTTCATCCGAGACAACTTTAATGATTTTTGGTTTCGACTCCGGATGGATCGGCCACTATGTGAGGCAACCTTAGAGTTTACAGATAAAAACCTTGCGGGTGAAAATCTGAGAATTATTCGGGATGTATATCATTCATCTATTGGCTTACCTGCTGTTTTTGATCAATATATTCCCGATGGTGCGCCTGATTTTGTCAATATTGGCTTCCCCCTCAGAACTCGATTGACCACCCAAGGTCGCGATAATTTGACGATGGCCGATATAGAAGAGGTGTTGAAAGAGTTAGCCGGATCTGTAAGAGGGGTCATTCATGGCGAACGAACGAAGCCAGCATTTGCCGTAGATTACATTGCGATGTCCGATGCGTTTGGATATAGCGTCGGAGGGGGTCGTGAAAGACGTGGGCGGGGTGATGCGAGTGCAGACTCAGCGAGTGCAGCCGCATCTTAATCAGCACAGTTCTACGCTAGTTGAATTTTAGGCTTGCGTTGAACGGTACTTTTTGAAGTTATTTATTCCTAAACAATTATGCCCTCTCACGATCAAATTTCCCGTAAACTTTCCCAATATTTCCCAACCTCAAAGCAGACAGCACAACGGAGGGCGATCGCACCTCCCGCGACCACGCTCCCACCCGGCGCATTAATGAATAATGTTCAGCAGGTCACCACCCCCATTCAACCGAAACTCACCGTCGGAGCAGTGGGCGACAAATACGAACAAGAAGCCGATCGCGTTGCCGCCGATGTGGTTCAGGAACTTCACGCCCCCGCCACCCAACGCCAAGCCATTGACACCCCTTTTAGCCATGTCGCCCAACGCACCACCGTCCAGCGAAAATCCACCCCGCCCACCATTCAACGGAATCCAAGTCTATTAGAGATGATGATGGGTAGCGCATCAGCAATGGCAGCGCCTGTGCCTGTTTTTTCAGTGAAAAATCCGGGTTTATCGGCTCAGACGGTTAAAGATAATGTCACTGCGGCAGTTAATGCTAAACCCTTCATTACAGAATTAGCATCGTCACCCTGGACATGGGCTGATCTTGGGTTTGAGTTAGAAAGAATATACTGTGCGGAGTCGTGGCACTTCATTAATGCAGTAGGAGAATATCAGAAAAATCCAAACCGCTCCAATTTCTTGGGAATTATGGAGGATTTTATAAAGAGTAGTGGATCAAAGGCTTTGAATATTGCCTCTAGCGATCGCCACTCCTATATCGATAAAGCGGCTGCAATGGAAGCCAGTGGAGAACTTGATTCTCCCGCAGCGAATCATTTCAATGATGCCCTGGTGCTTCAAGACCACGAGATTCTTAAGAGATCAATAGATGCTTATCGGCAACAAATTTCATCTTTGTCTTAAGGAAAGAGTGATAATTGAATTTAATAAAGACATGGCTAGATGTCTATCCTTTTTGTCAAATTCACTCACGAAATTGTTCTCAAATCTCTAGATTTATAGAGTTTTTATGTGACTTGTGATTTTTGGATTTTATACATCAAACGATTGAAACAATGTCAGAACAGTTGCAGGAGTTATATCGCGGGGTTGCCTGGGTGCGATCGCATAATTAGACTTCGGTCTATCCCACTGTCGCCAGTGGCCCGGCGTACAATTATTGTGACCCCTGTTCTAGCAAATCCTGACACCCCCCTTTTTGGTTATGTCTTCCTACTCAGATGTATTTCGCAAGCCGCATCAAACTAATCTACCCGCTCCAGCCCAAGCGTTACAGAGAGAGGCGATCGCACCCCCGCCCACAACTCTCCCACCCGGCGCACTCATCAACAATGTCAGCCAAGCCACCATCCAACGCCAGGCCAACGGCGAAAGCATCGCCCCGATGGATGTTGAATCCGACATTCACCGCGCCCGTGGTGGTGGTCAAACCCTCGACCCAAACCTTCAGCGATCGATGGGGCAAGCGATGGGCGCAGACTTTAGCCATGTCAAAGTCCACACCGATCGCACCTCCGACAATCTTAACCACGCTCTCCAAGCCAAAGCCTTCACCACCGGCAGCGATGTCTTTTTTCGCCAAGGGGAATACAACCCCAGCAGCAAAGGCGGCCAAGAACTAATCGCCCACGAACTCACCCACGTCGTCCAGCAAACCGGCGCATCCCAACAACGTGAAGGGTCTTGAAATATTCTATGTTCACAAAATATTCAAACGGTGCATCGGAGCCGTCTCATTCAACAGCAAAGCCTGTTTTTTTGAGGCTAACTTTATTAGACTTTGGTCTAAGTTTCATGGCTAAAGAACGATAGTATGATTAACCGCAATAGCACCTTAAAGTGTTAAACAACACCGCTCACCGCACTACACTACAATTTTCTAAGGGTTGTAAGGGTGAGTGAGTTTGGAGCTTATCCCAGTTTGTTACTCCATTTCATAACCATGCTGCCCTACGCCAAAATATCCCGCAAAATCCAGCAGGCTAAGCAAGCCGCCAAGGTGAACCCACCCCAGGCCCAACGCCAAGCCGCCCCTCCCACGAATTTCCCGGCTGATGCTCTGATTAGTAATGTCAGTCAATCCACCACCCCCATCCAAACCAAGCTCACGGTTGGCGCAGCGGGTGATCAATACGAACAAGAAGCTGATCGCGTTGCAGCCAATGTCATGCAGCGGATTAATGACCCCATGGTCCCTCAATCTTTCAACAGCGATCCGAATCACATCAATCGTTTTCCTGGATCGAAAGGCGCAGAGGGTGTTAGCGGGGTGAAAGGTGGAGTTAAAGGTGGAGTTAAAGGTAATAACATGGGCGGTTCTGTATCAGGACCGCCATCACAAGGAACGATGGGAGGACCGCAAAAAGATATAGGAGGCGGTGGTGCTGGTGACCCTTCTAAAGAAGTCGAGAAAAAGGTTGATGAAGCAGTCAAGGATGTTGAAGCGGCAACTGAGCAAACAAAAGACCCGATAAAGCGAAGGGAACTGGAAATTGCGAAGAACAAACTTGAGGAGATAAACAATCCTTCTCTAGCAGCACCCAGTGCTTGGGGTAGTCTTCCGGCATGAGGCTTTTTCTTGCTTATTTTTTGTCTGTCATGCTCTGTTTGGCGTTGTTCCATCATGACCGAGCAAAGTGGTGCTGAAAGTCTGTCGAGGTGTCACGGCCTCAGCAAGGGTATTCATCATCACCTTGGAAAGTTGTAGTTTCGTTGCTATAGGGTAAACCTGCGCTGATAGTGGTTGAGTGATGCCAAAACAATTACAGGAACTTTATCACGGGGTTGCTTGGGTGCGATCGCACCTCAGTCATTATCTCGAATCGGGTCAAGTGCAGCGCGACCATCCGTCGCCGCCCGTGTCACTCTTGGCGAGTCTGTCGCAGCGGTTGGGGTTGTCGTCGTTTGAGGCGGAAATTGTCCTGCTGGGGGCGGCGATGGAACTTGATCCCCATTGTGCGACCCTCTGCGCTGAGATTGCGGGCAATCCGGAGCATACCTATCCGACGCTGGCCCTGGCGTTGGCCCTGTTTCCCGATGCGGTGTGGGATGTGTTGTCGCCCCAGCGGCCCCTGTTGCAGTGGCGATTGTTCAGGTTCGATGCAACGGCAGGGCTGACGCAGGCACGGTTAACCCTTGACCCCCGGATTTTGTGTTATTTGCTCGATGTGCCTGCGTTCGATCGCACCTTGTCCGTCTGGATGCACCCCCTCAGCCTCGAAACCATCGCACTCCCTCCCTCTCGCCAAGCGATCGCCGATCAAGTCATCCCCGTCTGGCGTTCGGGGCATTATCCCCTCGTGCAACTGTGCAGCACCGATCAACAGTCGAAAGCGGCGATCGCCGCCACCATCGCCCAGGCCTTAGGCTTGCAGATTTATCAACTCCCGATTAGTAACCTGAGCAGCGATCGCGAAGCCTTGGCCACCCTCAAACAACAATGGCTACGTGAGGCAATTCTCAGCCAAGCGATCCTCTTCATTGATGCCGATGCCCAAACCCGACCCGACCAAGGAGAGGCGATCGCCAACTTCGTCGCGGGCCTCTCCGTGCCGATCATCCTCAGCAATCACAGTCGCCAAACCCTCAACGGCCAAACCCCCCTCACCTTTGAACTGCGCCCGCTCCCTTACCCCGAAAAACGGCAATTGTGGCACACCTACTTAGGCGATCGCGCCGCTGACCTCAATGGCCACCTTGACCCCCTCATCACCCAATTCAGCCTCAACAGCCACACGATCCAAGCCGCCTGCGCCGCCGTCCAAGATAGCCCAGTGCCAGAATTGCGCGATCGCCTCTGGAACTACTGCCGCACCCAAGCCCGCCCCCGCCTCGACCACCTCGCCCAACGTATCAATTGCACCGCCACCTGGGACGACCTGATCCTCCCCGATCGCGAACTGAAGATCCTCCGCGACATTGCCAGCCATGTGCAACAACGGGCGAAAGTGTACGAAAAATGGGGATTTGCCTCAAAAAGTGGGCGGGGGTTGGGGATCACGGCTCTGTTTGCTGGGGCCAGTGGGACGGGGAAAACCATGGCCGCCGAAGTGCTGGCCCAAGAATTCCAACTCGATCTCTATCGCATTGATCTCAGCGCCGTTAGTAGTAAATACATCGGCGAAACCGAGAAAAATCTCCGCCAAATTTTCGACGCGGCCGAAGCCGGATCAGCGGTGTTACTCTTCGATGAAGCTGATGCTTTATTTGGCAAACGAACGCAGGTGAAAGATAGCCACGATCGCCACGCCAATTTAGAAGTGAGTTACCTATTACAACGGATGGAAGCCTATCAAGGCTTGGCGATTTTAACCACAAATCTACGCGATTCCCTCGATCAGGCCTTTGTGCGACGGCTCCGGTTTATGCTCACCTTTCCGTTTCCCAAGGCAGAGCATCGTTACGCCATCTGGCAGCGCATTTTTCCCCCTCAAACCCCCACCCAGGCGTTGGATTATGATGAATTGGCCCAGCTTGAAGTGGCGGGGGGCAATATCCGAGCGATCGCGCTCAATGCCGCCTTCGTTGCCGCCGAAGCCCATGAGCCGATCCACATGAAACATCTTCTCAAAGCCGTGCGCGTCGAATATTTAAAAATCGGTCAACCCCTGACGGGGATTGATCTAGATGCGTGGTTGGAGCCGCAACGGGTAGAAAACTGAGGGGGAGCCAGAAATCAAGGGGCGCGATCGCGCCGAAATTGGGCGGTGAGGGGTGCGATCGCGCCTCTGCCCCTCCTTTAGAACGGCCCAGAAACACGCTATTCTAAGGGTTACCCTCGAATCTCACACCCAACCGGATTCGATGCACCCCTGACTTCACTCGACGTAACCCACCATGTTTGACGCTCTCGCCGACCGCTTAGAAGACGCTTGGAAAAAGCTACGCGGCCAAGACAAAATTTCCGACACCAACATCAAAGACGCACTCAAAGAAGTGCGGCGGGCCCTCCTCGAAGCCGATGTTAACCTGCAAGTGGTGCGGGATTTTATCAAAGAAGTGGAGCAAAAAGCCCTCGGTGCAGAAGTGATCACCGGAGTCCGTCCCGATCAACAATTTATCAAAATCGTCCATGATGAATTGATCGCGATCATGGGCGACAGCAACGCCCCCCTCGCCCACGCCGACACCGCCCCCACCGTTATTTTGATGGCCGGTCTCCAAGGGACGGGGAAAACCACCGCCACCGCTAAACTCGCCCTCTACCTCCGCAAAGAGCAGCGCAGTTGTTTGATGGTGGCCACCGATGTTTATCGTCCGGCAGCGATCGATCAATTGATCACCCTAGGGCAACAGATTGATGTGCCCGTCTTTGATCTGGGTAAGGATGCGAACCCCGTCGAAATTGCCCGCCAAGGGGTGGAACGAGCGAAAGAATTGGGCGTGGATACGGTGATCATCGATACCGCCGGACGGTTGCAAATTGACGCAGACATGATGGGCGAGTTGGCCCAGATTAAAGCGATCGTTAAGCCCGATGACACCCTCCTCGTCGTTGATGCCATGACCGGGCAAGAGGCCGCCAACCTCACCCGCACCTTCCACGATGAAATCGGCATCACGGGGGCGATCCTGACGAAAATGGACGGGGACAGCCGAGGCGGGGCGGCGCTTTCGGTACGCTGCATTTCCGGCCAGCCGATTAAATTCATCGGGGTGGGGGAAAAAGTGGAAGCCCTCCAGCCCTTCTATCCCGATCGCATGGCTTCGCGCATCCTCAACATGGGCGACATTCTCACCCTCGTGGAAAAAGCCCAAGAGGAAATCGATCTCTCCGATGCCGCCGAACTCCAAGAGAAAATCATGGAGGCGCGGTTTGACTTTAACGACTTCCTGAAGCAGATGAAGCTGCTGAAAAATATGGGGTCGTTGGGCGGGATTATGAAGCTCATTCCCGGCATGGGCAAACTAAGCAGTTCCGACCTTCAAAAAGGCGAGTCGCAACTGAAAATCACCGAAGCGATGATCAGTTCGATGACCATGGCCGAACGTAAAGATCCCGACCTCTTGGCCAAGTCTCCAAGTCGGCGCGATCGCATCGCTCGCGGCTCCGGCCATTCCGTCCGCGCAGTCTCAAAACTGATCGCCGACTTCACCCGGATGCGATCGATGATGAAACAAA
Source organism: Spirulina major PCC 6313 (assembly GCF_001890765.1). Classification (NCBI taxonomy): domain Bacteria; kingdom Bacillati; phylum Cyanobacteriota; class Cyanophyceae; order Spirulinales; family Spirulinaceae; genus Spirulina; species Spirulina major. The sequence continues at coordinate 2,155,923 of NZ_KV878783.1, forward strand.
TGGGCCAAGGCGGCGGCATCCCAGGGATGGGGATGCCCGGTATGGGCGGCGGCGGTCTCGGCGGCATGTTCGGCGGTGGCCCCGGCGGTGGGATGCCCAACATGGGCGGCGGCAAAAAACGCAAAAAAACCAAGAAAAAGAAAGGCTTCGGCGAACTTTAACTCTACAACGCAGGCAAGGGGCTTCAAGCCCCTTGTTGTTCAGCGATCGACCCAGTAGATTCAACTGCACCGATGAGGAGCGATCGCGACATGATCACGAAATCCGGATTGGATACTCCAAAAAGCAAAGATTGAGCGGAGTCGAATCAGAATAGCCAAGTTCCGACTCCGCCCTAGTGTCTTGTCTAGCTTAAAAAGGTGAGTTGTTATCCAGAGGGGTGAGCGGAGTCGAACCCCGGAGCACCAGACTTCGACTTCGCTGAGTCCCAGATTTCGTAAGGCTATTGCTTCAACCGCGAATGTGCTGGTTATCCAGGTTGCGATCGCTGGAGAGAGATGCGCATCAATCCAGATGGTCATGCCACTAAAATGGGATGGTTTAGTTTCCGTGCAGCATAGAGTAGTGAGGCTTTCAGATCATCGGCTTCCAAATCGGGCATTTCCTCTAAAATTTCTTCTGCACTTAGACCAGCGGCAAACAGATCCAGTACATCCGATACCCGGATTCTCATCCCCCGAATGCACGGACGACCACCGCACTGCTTAGTATTAATTGTAATTCTGTCCAGTAAGGTTGGCATAGAGCATATCTCAGTTGTTGTCTTTCTCTAGTATGACCCTTGACGCGATGCCCATTAGTAGTGAGTGAAGTAGAAAACATAATCTAAGTCATGACCACCGTTTTGAAGCGGATTTTGAGGTAGTCCTCTTCCATTTTTGCGCCAGCGGGTTGGAGGGCGGCGAGAGCTTGGGGGAGGACGAGGTTACGGCGATGGTTGCCGATGCGAACGTTTAATTCGTCGCCGGTTTTATTGAGTTGAATTTGATCCTTGCGGATGCCGGGTAGGTAGAGTTCAAGACTGTATTGATCACCGTCTTGGACGACGCGCATTGTGTTTTCTTGGTAATAGACTTGGGTGGGGTCTTCGTCACCGTAGAGAGTTTTCTTGAGGCGATCGAGGGCTTCGAGTCCGCACATTTCCGTCGAATAAAGGGGCACTTCTTTCACGGGCAGGGGATGAAAATCGCTGTGAATTTCTTGCTTGTAAACCTGTTGATTAGCTTTCCATTGTTGGAAAAACGGATCATTGACGGTATCGGGAATGATTCGATTGGCAATGATTAAATCCGTGGCGACGTTGTACAAACTCAGGTAGGCATGGGCGCGGCGGGATTCTTTCAACACCATCCGCTCTGGATTGGTAACGAGGCGCACCGAGGTTTTTTGATTGTCGGTGAGAACCTTTTCCAGGGCTTCGATTTGCTCATAAAATTCGTAGGGCGCATCCATCACCTCTTTATCCGGCAGGGAAAACCCGGCAATGGGCTTAAAAAACGGCTCCACGAGGGGACGCAGGGCCACAGACATCCCCTGCAAGGGTTTGTAGAAGCGGCGCATATACCAGCCGCCGACTTCGGGGATGCTGAGGAGACGTAGGGCGGTGCCGGTGGGGGCGGAGTCGATGATCAGCACCTCATAGTCGCCGTCGTCGTAGTGGCGTTTCATGCGCACGAGGCCGAAAATTTCATCCATGCCGGGGAGGATGGCGAGTTCTTCGGCTTGGACTCCGTCGAGGCCGCGGGCTTGGAGGACTTGGGTGATGTAGCGTTTGACTGCGCCCCAGTTGCCTTCGAGTTCCATCAGGGCATCAAGTTCAGCGGCCCAAAGGTTGGGGCGAATTTGCTGGGCTTCGTGGCCGAGGTCGATTTCGTAGCTGTCGGCGAGGGAGTGGGCAGGATCGGTACTCAGGACGAGGGTTTTGTAACCGAGTTCGGCGCAACGGAGGCCGGTGGCGGCGGCCACTGAGGTTTTACCGACTCCTCCTTTGCCAGTCATTAAGATTAAGCGCATGAGTATTTATCCTTACCTTGGGGCTGATGATGAGAGATTGATACGTTTCTTTACTTTAACGGGTTTGGAGGACTGACTGACGAGGCAAGGGCGATCGCTGACTCATCACCGAGGGCTGAACCTGTCGAAGTGCGATCGCTTATCCTAATCCCTCCGGGAGGCTTCGCCAACGACAGGCTTAGGGTGCGCTGGGTTGTTCAGAGTTCTCCACGGAAGGCACGTTGTAGGAGAGAGTTGTGACATCCCTCCAAAAACTCCTAAAAAACACAAAAAACCCTAAACCCATAAAGCCCCAACCCCATCACGCAGAGATGAGCCGCCCCCTCGGTTCCGGAACCTCCCGCCCCAACTCCTGCGCCGTCGCGATCCATTCCCGAATCACCCCCTCCACATTACGCACCGCCTCCGTATAACTTTGTCCATCCGCAAAACATCCCGGCAACTCCGGAACCTCCACCACAAAGCAATCATCCTCATAGCTCCAATAAATCACTAATTGATACTTAATTGACATCGCGATCACCTAAATTATATTTAAGAATTAAACTTCTAATTTGCTTAACTTGATATGCCTTGGCTTGGGAATCTCTTGGCTGAATGTTGATAATTTCAATAATATCCTCCCTCGTGAAAATAAAGTGATCACCCTTCACCCTTTGGTCAAAACCCAACTTAAGCAACAAACTAAAAAGTTGTTTAAAATTAATAGTTGTGTCCGACTCACCCCTGATTATCTTCAATAATAGCTTTTCATATTTACCCATCTAAAAAGCCCCATGTATTGATCTATTCAAAAGACTCAAGCGCAAATTGCACTGGTTCGATATGCAGTCATGAAACTAAAACAGTCAAAATATCCCTATCACTCCGGGCGGGTAATGTCGATCGCAATTTGGCCGCCAAAGTCGGGTATGGGGGCGGCTTCTTTGGTGAGCTTAACGCGAACTTGCGAGATCCGAGGCAACGCGAGAACCTGCTCACTGATCACGGTGGCGAGGCGTTCGATCAGGGCGTAGGGTTGGGTTTGGATCGTGGTTTTGACGATCGCGATCGCATCTCGATAATCCACCGTCTCTTCGAGGCGATCGCTCGCTCCCGCTGCGGCAATATCCACCCACAGGGTTAAATCTACTGAAAACCATTGCCCTAAAACCGTTTCTTCGGGCAATGCGCCAGTATACCCGTAGGCGCGAATGTTAGTGAGGTGAATGCGATCGCTGCTCATTCCCCTAAATCCTGGTGGGTGAAGGGTTTCGCGTTTTCCCCGGTATAGGTGGCAGCAATGTGACCCTGGCCGCAGACTTCGTATTTATAGGTGATTAACCCCTCTAACCCCACGGGGCCACGGGGCGGCATTTGAGCGGTGCTGATTCCCACTTCTGCACCGAACCCGTAGCGGAAACCGTCGGCGAATCGGGTCGAACAATTGTGAAACACCCCCGCCGCATCTACGTTTTGCTGAAATTGACGGGCGATCGCTTCATCCTGAGTCACGATCGCATCGGTATGTTTCGAGCCGTAGGTGTTGATGTGGTCAATGGCGGCGGTGACGGAATCCACGACTTTAATCGACAGGATTAGATCGCTGTATTCCGTCGCCCAATCCGCATCGGTGGCAGGAATGATGGGAATGATCGCCTGAGTTAACGCATCGCCGCGCAGTTCTACGCCCTGGGCTTGGAGGGCGGCCGCGAGGGGGGGCAGGATTTGAGGCGCGATCGCGTCATGCACCAGCAGCGTTTCAATGGCATTACAAGCCGCCGGATAATGGGTTTTCGCATCCACGGCAATAGCGATCGCCATCTCTAAATCCGCCGCCGCATCTAGATACAAATGGCAAATCCCATCGGCATGACCTAACACCGGAATCCGCGTATTGGCTTGGATGTAGCGCACAAATTCATTCGACCCACGGGGAATAATCAGATCCACATAATCATCCAAAGTGAGGAGCGATCGGATTTCGGCGCGGGTGGTGAGGAGTTGCACCGCATCGGGATTAACAGCGGTCGTCTCTAAAGCGCGATGGATCACCTCAACAAGGGTTTGGCACGATCGCAACGCCTCGCTGCCTCCTTTCAAAATCACGCCATTACCGGACTTAATCGCCAAACTGGTGATTTGAATCAGAGCATCGGGACGCGCTTCAAAAATAATCCCCAACACCCCCAGCGGGCAGGTAATCCGCTTCAACACCAACCCCGTATCCAGTTCCCGGTGAATCTGCACATGGCCAACGGGATCAGCCAATTTCGCCACATCCCGCACCCCGGCGATCGCCCCCTGCAACTTACTCGCGCCCAGCTTCAACCGCGCATAGAGGGGCTTCGCGATCCCGTCCCGTTCTGCGGCATCACAATCGGCCTGATTGGCGGCCAATATTTCCGGGGTAGCGGCTTCGAGGGCAGTGGCGATCGCTTCTAGGGCCGCATTGCGATCGGCGGTCGATAAGGTGGCCAATTGTTGGGCAGCGTGGCGGGTTTGGCGACCGAGTTCGGTCAACGTGGGGGTGATATCAGAGGCGATCATTGACTTGGATTCTATTCAAACAACTATCTATAGCATAGACACGTTGATGGCACTACCGAGGTAAGAAGGGCATAGAGACCATGCCCCTACCGGATGTCGCGTCGGGGTTTGGTCTCCAAACCCTGAATCTCCAAACCCTTAATAACAGCCATACACCGAGGCCTGGTAGCGATCGCCCACATGATCCACCCCGCCCACAAACACATTCACTTGATAGGGTTGATTATCGGCACGCGGTCGGGCATCAATGCGTAACGGCTCATCGGTGCTGATCCGTTGCTCATCTTGATCAAATATTTCATCAGACGTGTCATCGTTATATTTCAGATTCAATTCAATGTCATAATCGCTGCTGCCATCCTCATCAATCGCGTCAATCATGGCGATAAAACTACGAAACTGTTGAGGCACCGGCACAATCCAATCCGTATTCCAATTATTACGAACCCCAATCCCAAACGGGCCGGTTACAGTGGGTACTGAAATCCGTTTTTCCACCGTATTTTGCTCATCCCGTCCCCCCACAACCATCAACCGCATACAGGTTCCCCTCTCCACCAGAGGCGGCGGCGGTGTGGCGGATGTGCGACAGCCCACAACGGCGGCAGTGTAGCGATTACCGATCGCTTCATCGCCAACGCGCACATTCACCTGATAGGGCTGGAGGTCTTGGCGAGGTTCGGCGGTGATCAAAAAGACCTCCCCTTCAGTTAAATCTGTGGAGCGGCGATCGTAGATTTCATCATGTTCATCGTCGCCATATTTTAAATTCACTTCGATGTCGTAATCGTCCGTGTCCTCTGGGGCGATCGCAATAACATATTTTTGATAGATTTCCGTCGTAGGAATCGCCCAATCGGTGTTGAAATTATCGCGGATGGTAATGCTCGGTAAGGGCCCCGGTAATGGAATCGGAAAAGTGGGATTACGGGGCGTTTTTTCCACTGTGGTTCCCTCGCCACCCACCACATTCAGAGCCACGGATTCTGTCCCAGCAGGGCATAGATCATCAATAGATGGGGTCGGTGATTGTGCGATCGCACCTTGGGGAGCAAACAAATTCAACCCACTTATCGTGATCAATAACAGAGAAGAACTCAGCGCGTTGTACCGTTTCATAAAAACACCCAATAATCAACAAAAAACGTCTCTCGATCATGCTATGGATTTAAATGGTGTTTGTCAGCCAAGGTGAAAGATGCTTTTCTCCAGTTAAAGAAAATATTCTGCGGGGCGATTCTATGCAGGGTCAAAATCTAGAGTGGCCTAAGCAAAATCGCGGGGTGTTCTCCTCAATTTGTCGCAAATTAAGCACATCTGAATCGTTCAACTCTTAACGTCTGGTCGCTTCAAAGTTAACCATTGAAAAACGTGATCAACGGTTAATTCCATCTCAATCTTTGTTAAGACTGGCAAGCGATCGCCCCCTCAATGTGGTATTCCCAGGCGGGCGATGCTTCGAGGCTGGGTAGCGCAAGAAATTCAGCGCGGGAAAGGGCGACAGGGGCGCGGGTCATCGGGGCAAACCGGGGGAGATTTTTGGGCGTATTTTAACATTGCCCATTTGGGGGTAGGTTGAAGGGATGACCCGATGGAGTTAAACCCATGACTGATACCCAAAAGACAACCGGTGCTGAGGCTGTGGACGCAGCGATCGCCCAAGGCCTCGACCTCGACGGCAGCCCGATCCCGGCGGCGAAATTGAAACTCTATCAAGACGTGATGGGGTTAGAGGGCGATCGCCAACGCAGCGGCGTGAGTAATACGATGCGATCGCGCATTGTCCGCATCGGTGCTAAACACCTCTCCCAAGCCGACCTCAATCAACGCCTCCTCGATGCTGACTTCGCCCCCCTCAAGGAAAAAGAAATCCTGTTTTATTACGGCGGCAAATAGCCGTCGGCAGCGGGAAGGGTCGGGCGCAGTTAGGAACAAAGGTACGGGATAGGCCAGAAGCGATCGCCCATGGGATCATTAACTCCATGGCCCCACACCCCCGCCGCAAAATCTATCTCGCCACGACCCTGAATCCGGACGAAGCCGATGCCTTTGACCGGATCGCGGCGGAATTGAGCCTGAATCGGGTGGAACTACTGCGCCAAGTGGTGCGGGACTATGTGGCGCAATGGACTCCCCAATGGGACACCATCGAGGCAGATTGGGAGGCACACCCCCAGCCGGATCTCGCGGCGGATATCTTAAACCGCTTAGATGACATTGAAGCGCGGCTCCAAGCCCTAGAAGCGCCCCCCTTAGCCTTACCGCCGCCAGCGATCGCCACCCTCGAACCCAGCACCGAGAGCCACCCCCCAGACAGCGCCCCCACTGCGCCCCCACCGGAACCGATACTGATCCAGCCGCGCCCCCCCATTGATCCCCCCACACCCCTACGGCAACAATCCCCTGAGTTTTTACCCAAAACCGCCAGTATTTACCACTATTCGACCCTCAGCCCGGATCAACTCTGCCGCCGCTTCAACATCGATCGCACCCAAATTATTCAATCGGCGCGGTTGTTGGGGGTGAAGCAGTCGGCCTATTTGGAGGATTTGACGGGGTGGACGTGGGACGCGATCGCGCGTGTTTTTCGGGAGTCGGGTTAGCCCTTGAGTTGGGGGAGAATTTGCGGCAGGAGTGTGCCGGGAATGGCGTTAAGGGCGCGGTTTTGGCCGTCGATGCCGCCGAGTTCGTAGCAGGTGCGGATGGCTTGGACGATGCCGATAACGGTGGTTTGGTAGAGGTCGGTACTGGGGGTGAGGAAGTCGAGGGTTTGGCTGTAGGCTTGGAGGGCGGCGTTGAGGTGGTGCAGTTTTTCCGAGGGGGTGAAGGGGATGCGGGATTCGGTGGCGAGTTGGTAATGGACAATACCCAGGTTGTGGTAGCTGGTGGGAAAATCAAAGCTGACGAAACGGGGCGGGTTTTGGATGCTGAGGGTGTGGCCGAGTTGGCTGGCGGTTTGGTAGGATTGGGCGGCGTTGAGGAGGTCGGTTTTGGCGGTTTCAGGGTCACGATCGCGATCGCTGGCCAGATGCCAATAGGCGGCGGCGAGGTTGTTGTGGGTGGTGGCGCAGCCGAGGGGGTCAGCGTCGGGGGTGCGATGGGTCAGGCTGGCACAATAGGCCGCGATCGCCGCTTCTAAATACTCCGCCTGCGGTTCGTGCTGCGCCACCATCCAATAGGTGGTACCGAGATTGGTTTGGATCATCGCCCAGTTGGCCCAGTCGCTGAGGGTTTCATATTGGGCGACGGCTTGGTGATAGGCGGCGATCGCGGCTTTCAAGTTGGGGAGAGGGTCTTGGTGTTGGGAGAGATGCCAATAGGCAGTCCCTAGGTTGTTTTGGCTGGCTCCGAATTTGGCGCGATCGCGTTCCGGATCACGATGGCTCAAGGAGGCCTCATAGGCCCAAATCGCCTGTTGAATATTCTCGCAACGATCGCAATATTGAGCGAGGTCACTATAGACCGCACCGATATTGTTATGCAGCATGGCGTAGGTGTCGGCGGTGTTAGGGCCAGCCCCGATGTTTTGTAGGGCGCGATGGTATTGGTGGAGGGCTTTTTCAAGATCCACCCGGGCCGGGGCAATGCTTGCGGCAGTGTCGGGGGATGGGGCTGGGTCTTGGCGGCGCGATCGCATCCAATAGAAATTTCCTAAATCATTAAACAGGTCTACCATCTGCGCCAAGGCCTGCGCCGGTAACTGGTGCAACCATTGTTCCGCCGCGAGAATGGCCTGATCGAGCACCGCTCGGCTCGTCTCACCTTGGGCAATGCGCTCGCGATACTGTTGCACCAATGCCTCCAGATCGGGCCCGCTTTCCCACTGCCCCGCCAAGGTCACCAAGGGGAATACCCCCTCTTTGGACGGGGTGCTCGGTCGCGGCGGCAAATACCCCACGGGCCGAATCCCCTGCTCCGACGCAAAGGGAAACACCCCCGTATGACACCGCCAAAACTCCGGCACACTATGCTGAATCTGATGGAGCCAGGGGCCATTCACCCACACCACTAGGTTAAATTCCAATTCCGGTAAATGGCGACCGAGCGATCGCAACTGCCGCAAAAACTGCTGCTGGATCGGGGCGGGTTGGCGGGTTAGTTGGGCCACGTTCCGCAGTTCTAAAATGGGCGGGTTGGTGGCTTGGGTGAGGTAGGGATGGTCTTGGAGAACTGATGCGATCGTGGCGAGGAGTTTCGGGTCGGTCACATCCCACGGAATCGTGAACAACAAGACATCATCGGTTTCCAAATCTTGGGTTAACCGTTGGGACAAAACTTGCACTAAGGGTTCATCCTCACACACCCCGAACAAAAGCTGACGACGCAGCCCTGCCGCTAAGACCTGATGCAAGCGATCGTAGGTCTGAGGATTTTCGGTGACATCGGGCACGGCTGTCATGGTGGTTTTGCAAAAAGGGGAGCAAGGCTGAATACTGCCATTTTCGGATCGAGACGCGCTTAGTCAGGAGAGAATTCACGCCAAGCCGGAGTCAGATGCGATCTAGCCGGGGCGTGAGGGGCGGCGGTGGGATTGCTCCGCTGCCAAAGCCTATCGCATCTGCCCGCTGGGGAGTGTGGGGATCGCGCAGCACGGGGCAATGGGAAGCCGTGCGGCGCGATCGCAACCCCGTCCAAGGCACAATGGACTTAAAATGTCTTTTTTAAATGGGAGATCTTGGATGCGTATCCTCCTCGTCGAAGATGATCCGGAACAGCGGGAACCCTTGCAAGCCGCGTTAACACGATCGGGGCATATTGTGGATGGAGTGGCCGATGGCGCGATCGCTCAAACCCTCCTCCATGACCAGCCCTATGATTTATTAATTCTCGATTGGCTCTTGCCCGGTGTGGATGGTGTCACCCTCTGCCGTCAGGTGCGCCACGCCCAGCAGAGCACGCCGATTTTGCTCCTGACCGCCAAAGATACGATCGCCGAAAAAGTCCAGGGCTTAGATGCCGGGGCGGATGATTATCTGGTCAAGCCCGTGGATGTGGCGGAACTGTTGGCGCGGGTGCGGGCCTTGCGACGGCGATCGCCCCACTGGTGCGGCGATGTGGTGGCGGTTGCTGAGTTAACCTTGCACCTCGATACCCTGCAATTGCACTATCACGCTGCACAGATGCACCTGAAAAGCGGCGATTTTCAACTCATGGAATATTTAATGCGCCATCCCCGACAAGTGCTCTCCCATGCCCAACTAGAGCACGCCCTCTGGACATGGGATGAAGCACCCGAAAGTAATGCGATCGCCTCCCGGATACGACGACTCCGCCAACGCCTCCAACCCCTAGGCATCGAAGACTGGATCACCACGGTATACGGCATGGGGTATTGTTTTCAGCCCCCCTCAACAGCATGATCCTCCCCACCCTCGCCGCCCGCTGGCAGGCTCTCCCGGTGCGGGTGCGCGGCAACACCATCATCGCGATCCCGATTCTCTGCTTAATCACCAGTTTAAGCGCCGTAGCTTGGCTGAAAATGAGCCTCACCGAAGATGAAATGTGGGTGCAACATACCCAAGTGGTGCGCCTGGAATCGAAACGACTCCTCAACGCCCTGATCGATGCGGAAACGGGAATGCGCGGCTATGGCCTCACCCAACGGGAGGAATTTTTAGACCCCTATTACCAAGCTCAAGCGGTGATTCCGCGATCGCTCCGTCGCCTGGAAAACCTCGTTCGTGATAATCCGAGCCAAGGGGCACAAGTGCAAGTTATTCGTGAGCAAGTTGACATCACTCTGGCACTCTTGGCGCAAAAAGTGACGCTGCAACGGGGCGCACTGCGATCGCAAAACCAAGCATCGGACGGCGTAACCCTCTACGACTGGCTCAACGCCGGTAAAGCCGCCATGGATGCCACTCGCCACGCCATCGATCAATTTGCCGCCGTCGAAGAACAACTCCTCCAACAGCGCCAAGCCCACCAAGACCATTATCAGCAAATCACCTGGTATGTGCTGTGGATTTCCGGCGGCTTCGGGTTAGTGGGGACGGCGTTGGCGATCCATCTCTTTTGGCATCTTGAGCGCGAACTGACGACCCAAGCCACCCAGTTACAAACCACGAACCGCCAACTGACCGCCGCCTGCACCCAGTTGGAACGCTTCACCGCCAATGCCTCCCATGAATTGCGCACCCCCCTCGCCGCAATCCTCAGTAATGCTCAGGTGGGATTGATGGATTGGGAGGACTGGGAAGAGGGGGAGCCGCCCCCAGTGGGCGTGCGCCAACGTCTGACGAAAATTGTCACCCTCACGAAACACATGAGTGAATTGGTGCGACAACTGCTCTGGTTGGCCCGACAGGAGGGCAACGACACCCAGCCCCCCCCGTTTGGGGCGATCGACTTGGCCCCCTGGCTCCAACAGTGGGCCAATGAAGGGCAGAGCCAAGCCACGGCGGCGGGTCTGATGTTCACGGCGGAGATGCCAGCAACGGCGATCGCAGTCTGTGGAGATGGGGCATTGTTGGGGCAGGCGGTGATTAATGTGCTGATCAATGCCTGTCACTATACGCCTGCGCCGGGGGCGATCGCCTTCCGAGTCATTTCCGCAGCCGCCCACATGATTCTCGAAGTGCAGGACACCGGGCCGGGAATTCCGGCGGCCGCGTTGCCCCATCTCTGCGAACCGTTTTACCGGGTGAATCCGTCCGGGGCGGCGGCGGGGTTTGGGTTGGGCTTGGCGATCGCCCAGCAGATTGTGCGGGTGCATGGGGGAGAGTTGCGGATTACCAGCGAGGTGGGCGCGGGGACGACGGTAGCGATCGCCCTGCCGCGTCTTCCCTAAAGTTTCGCGGTCATGTTGTGGTCATAATCTCCCCGTAGATTAAGAAACATCAACAAACGTTACATCTATCACGCCAAAACACACCATGATTCACCTCAAGTTTCCCACCCGTTCCCTCGCCGCGATCGCCACAGGTTTAACCCTCAGCGCCGCCAGTTTCGCCGCCGTGATCTTCAACAGTGCTGAACCCGCCCAAGCCGATACCCGCAGTTTAACGGGGGTTGTGGAACGGGTGTGGGAAGATGGTTTTCGGTTGCGCGTGGGCGATCGCAGCATCAAAACCGATACCTGGGATGTGTGTGGTGATTTCACGGCCCGCCATGTGCAAGTGGGCGATCGCCTCACCGTCATCGGTGAATTTGAAGGCCGTGAATTCGACGTTTTCGGCATCACCAACGCCGACGGCGAACGAGTCTGCCGTTAACCTCATCCCCTAGGAGGTTCCCGCATCGGTTCAAGCAACGCGGCTAACCCAGCCACTAAGGCCCGGGCCGCACCGCTCTGACCCCGCACCCCTTGCAGATCGGTGCGCATTTGGGCGAGGCGGGTCGGGTCATTGCAGAGGGCATCAATACAAGTGGCGATCGCGTCAGGAGTAGCCACCTCGCCGACCAATTCCGGCACAATCTCCCGACCCGCCCAGAGATTCGGCCAAGCATAGAGGATCTTTTTACCCTGTTTTTCCCGCCGTTGATAGTGCCAATACATTACAGAATTAAAGGCGGTGACGAAGGCTGTGCCGATGCCCGGTAGATTGGCGATCAATCCCGGTACGCCATCCCAGGCCCGCATCGCATCGATCTGTTGAGTGGGAATAATCACACACATGGGCACGCCGAGGGCAGCGAGTTCGGCGGTGTTTGCGCCGATGGTGGTGATGCAAATTTGACAGTGACGAAGCCGATCATGGGCGGGGTAGTCTGTCCAGAGGTCGATGCGGTTGCCCTGGGCGGTTTGCAGATAGGGAGGGGCCGCGGGGGGGGTGATTAGGGTGGCGGTGGCGTTGTCGAAACGGGCGGCGATCGCATTAAATTCGGGGTCAGCGTAGCGGGCGAGGGTGGCGGGGTCGAGGGTGGGGGCGATGGGGATGGCGATGCGGCTCTGGGGGCGCAGCGGTTTGAGGCGGTTGGCGATCGCGATCGCCGTGGGTACACCTTGGGTGAGTTTCATCGGTTTGGAACCGGGTAAAATCCCGATCCATTCCGTCTCGGTCGCTGCGGGGGAACTGGATTGCTCCACATCCCGCAGCAGATCCCCGACAACCTGCGCCTTGTGCCGAGAGTGGGGCGGGAGTTTTTGGGTAACGGCTTCGTTCATGACGGCAAACCGATCCACCCAGCGCGGCCAGCGGGCTTCCCATTCGGCATAGATGACGATTTTGTACCCCAAGCGTTTACCAATCACGACGGGAAAAACTTGATCGCCGCCGAGGAAAATCACAATGCCTGTCGGTCGCCAATCCCAATCCTCACGGGTTTTACCCCATAACAGAAAGGGCCAAAAGTGATCGGCGGCTTGGACGCGATCGCACCCCTCAAAGCCCCGCACCACCTCCGCTTCCGTACCCATCGCATTGGTGCAGGGCGAGAGGATCACCGAGATGCGCAACTGGGTGCGATCGCTCCCCCACTGCTGCCGCAGTTCCCGCACCACGGGCCGCACCCAATTCGCCACCTCGCCGGGCCCATTGGACAAAATCAAAATATCGATCGGTTCGCTCCGTTGGTTCGCCATTGCCCCAGTTTCCTCCAGCCTTCAAGAAAATAATACGGGGTTGCAGAGCGTATCCCGTGCGGCCTGGTGCAAAAAGGCATGGCGCAGCACGAGGGCGTGAATGTCCGGAGCGTAGCCGCCACCAATAACACAGGCGACGGGATAGCCCGCCGCGTGGCAACTGCTCAACACCATGCGATCGCGCCGATAAATCCCCGCATCACTGAGCGCCAGTTTACCGAGGCGATCGCCCCCATGGACATCCACCCCGGCATCGTAAAGCACGAGATCTGGCTGGGCAAGCTGCAAAACCTCCGGCAATTGGGCCGCAAGAATTTGCAAATATCCATCATCATCGAGGCCAGCGGGGAGGGGAATATCGCGATCGCTCTGCTGTTTCTGGCCTGGAAAATTCGCCTCACAGTGCATCGAAAAGGTAAACACCCTCGGCTCCTCCCGAAAAATCCACGCCGTCCCATCCCCCTGATGCACATCAAGATCCACAATCAACACCCGCCGCACTTGTTCTGTGAGGAGGAGCGATCGCGCTGCGATCGCCAAATCATTAAAAATGCAAAACCCCGACCCATAATCCGGAAACGCATGGTGCGTCCCCCCCGCCGTATTGCACACGATGCCATGCTGTAACGCCAGTTGCGCCGTCAACACCGTGCCCCCCACCGCCGTACAGGTGCGTTTCACCAGTCCCGGACTCCAGGGCAGGCCAATCCGCCGCTGGGCTTTCGGGTCGAGGGTTCCGGTACAGTAGGCGGTGACATAGGCGGGGTCATGGACGAGGGCGAGAAGTTCCGGGGAGGCGCGATCGGGTTTAAACACCGCATCGGGGTGGGTAATCCCTTCGCGCAAAAGATGATCATGGAGCAGCTTAAATTTCGGCATCGGAAACCGATGCTGCTCCGGCAACGGTGTCACATAGTCGGGATGATACACAATGGGCAGGGCGGCAACCATCGGCAAGACAGCATGAAGAATCAGGCTTTAATGTAGCGCGATACCGGAGCGCGATCGCCCCTCTCCTTTGGCAACGGCTGATCACCAAAGCCAACACCGTTCACTGTCCCCAGCGTTCCGATTCAATGCACTGCTTTTTTCGCGTCATGTGATGACCGGACTAACTTAACGTCTTTAGCGTCGAAAGAGTGTGAGAATTTGTCGCCATGCTTGCTGGCCCAAGGTCATTTTTTGGGGAGACTCGATTTTGGCATAGACCCGCGCCCCTGGTTGTAAACCATCGGGCTGATCGGTGGCGATCGCAATCACAGGAATCAGCGAACGATTCAACTGTTCATCGCGCTCCACGACCGTCCCAATCTGCTCAATCGTGCCGGTGAATGTTTGCAGTTCCTGTTCTGGTAATGAAAACGTCACCACCGCCCCCTCGCCAATCAAAAGCTGATCCTCCTGCTTGACCTGCATCCTAATCCTCAACTGCTGAGGATCAACAATATCCAGCACCTCATCTCCTTCTCGGACGACTCGCCCCGCCAGTTTATGAAGATCCTGGGTGACCACCGTGCCAGACATCGGCGCGGCCAACACGGCCCGCTCTTGCTCGCGCTGCTCTCGCTTCAAGAGTTGTTGGTGTAACTGCTGCTGCATCGGCACACGATTAACTACGAGGGTTTGGGCGGCTTGATAGTCTTGCCGTGCCACCTGATAGCTATTGCGCAGTTGGACAACGCGGTCATAACGCTGCTTCCACTCGTCCTCCATCCGTTTAATGACTGCATCCCGTCGAGCCGTCACCTCATAGATCTCAGACTGGGCTAAAAGTTTTTGGCGTTCAATATCTAGGACTCGCTCGTTTGAGATTGCTCCGCCCTCCTCTGCGGCTCGATAGCCGGTGAGAGATTTCTCTAAATTAGCAACCCGTGCTTGGAGATTTTGGATTTGGTTGTCATAGCTGGCAATTTCCGGCGGCGGTGATCCAGCCTCTAACTGGGCGATTTCGTGCTCCAACTCCTGAAACCGCAACTCGGCTTGCTTTAAATTCGCAGCGATTTCTTGAACCTGGGCTTGGGCGGTCAACGCATTTTGTTGGGCGGCATTGACTTCGGTTTGCGCTTCTAAACTCCGCAGCGCAAAGGATTCCACATCCGCCTCTAGGACCTCACTTTCGAGCAACACCAGCGGTTGCCCCGCCTCTACGGTGCCATCGGACTGGACAAACACATCGGTGATCACGCCGGGGGATTGGGCGTAGACTGTGCGACGGGTTTGGGGCAATGGTTCTAGCCAAGCATCTTCGGCGCGTACCGATGGTTGGGATGAAATTTGGCTGATGAGGCCGAGGGTGACGGCGATCGCCCCTAGAATAAATAACCCTTGATAGGGTGAATCCGGGCTAGGCACAGCAGGGGATTGGGGCGATCGCGACGGCGGTTGCTGTCCGCCGGCTTGGCCCGGATTGGGGGTCGAGGCTGGACGCGGCGGCACAGCCTGAAATTGGGGTTTACCCTGGAATTTTTCGTCAGGATTTTGAGGGTGCGGTGTCATGGGAACGAGGGGGAATCTCCGGAAAAAAGTAATAAATCAACCAAGCAATGATGAAGAACGCCACCACCACAGCGGCATGATCCAGCGTCCAAATCACCACAAAACGGAACAGCGAGCCAAACACAAAACAGATATACAGCAGCGACAACGGCGCATAGATCGCCAAAATCCGTTGATCTCGTGCTGATTCCGTCTGCGGCTGTCGGCTGAAGAGCGATCGATAAAACTTAAACGAGCGATCCTTAAGGCTATTAATTCCCGTCATCGCCACCAGCAGATGATAGCCATCAAACCGCGCCATCGGGTTCAAATTCACCACCAACGTAAATAACGATGCCGCCAACAACAGATAACTTGTGGGTTTGAGCCAGCTATTCACCGCCGAAAAGTGCCACAACCACAGCGCCACCGCCCCGATCACACATTGGCAAATGATCCCCGCTGCCACCACGAGCACCCGCTGCTGTTTTTTCTTCAATTGATAGGAATCTGTGGAATTGGTGTAAGCCGCCGGAATTAAACACATAAACAGCAGTCCCATGTCCTGCACCTGGCCGCCGTAATGCTTCAGGGTTAAGGCATGACCCAATTCATGGATCGTCACCACCAACATCGACAACAGGACAAAGGGCACAATCAACACCGGCCCACGGGTTTGCCAGAGCAGATTCCCGGTGGTGATCAGTTCTGCGGAATCGTGCAGCCCCCACACCAGCGAGAACCCCATCAACCCCAACAACGCCCAAAACACGGGTGCAGTCCAAATCCAGCGCAGCCATTGGGCCGGAGCGGTTAAGGCGCGATCGGGATTAATTAGCGATCGCTTGTAATACAGCAATTGCAGCGGTGTCCACTTTTTCGGCTTCGGCTTCGGAGGGTTTACGCCCGCCAACATCCCCGCCACCGTCAGCACTTTCATCAGTTCCTGAAAATGCGCGGGGGGCACATCGAGGTCGCGGCAAATCTGTTGGGGTGGTGCAGTGCCAAGACGGGTGATCACGTCTTTAGACAGCATATCCACCTGGAGATATTGCATATTCTCCGGGTTACGGACGAGGCAATAGCCATCGGGATGATCAATCAAGGTAACACCGGGTTTCAGGACCGATTGGGACGAAACCGAGGCATCGACTGGGGCGGCGATATCTGCATCGGGGTTGGCAATAATGTTCAGTGCTTGGAGCTTGTGGAAGAGTGTCGGGAGAAAGTCGGCGGGAAGGCGATCGCCAAACTGCCGTTGACATTGAGACTGCAAACGTCGCAAGGTCTGTTTCCCGGTGCAACGACTCAACGCAAAGGCTTCAAACTCATCAACAATGTGCGCTAACTGTCGGTCGTCTGTGAGCATCACAAACTGACCTGTTTTTTTACTTTGACCGATCTGCCAATATTGCCGCAGGTCGGGAGTCAACCAGTCCATATTGACCCAGGTTGAAGACAACGAGAAATTCGGTTTCTCAGCAACCATAACAATGAATGTTTACACCCTCTTTCATTGACTTTTGCATTGTACGATAATTACTCTTCCAGAAAAGTTAAAATTTTTGCAGCCCTGAAAAAATAGTTGTAAAAGGCTGAGTTAGCGGTGATTTGGAGTAATTTTGATTCCAAAATATCGATCATTCATTGTGCTCAAAATCAATATCCATGAACTGTTTTGAGCAAAAATAGCAGGGCGATCGCCCCTGATCATCCCCAAAATTTGCCTGTCAACCCGCTCAACACCACAAAATTCTTCCGCCTCGCTCAATTGATCCGGAAACTCCCATCACCCTCGATCGCACCTCTGGTGCGATCGTCTCCACAACCCACCATTCATCCCGGTCACCCACTTCAATCAAACGCTTGATTGAACGATAACCCTTGCTGAAAAAGGCTTTTAGGGTTTTAACTCCTTAGTGCTCTCACTTGTAACACCTGATACCATAATCCTCTCATCGTCAAAAATCTGCCGACTATTTCAGTAGTATTGAATCGTATTGAAATGCAAATTCAGTGTTTTTACGTAAACAAAAATATGATATTTATTGCTCCTTTACATTAGCTGTTGTAATCTTCATCAAAACTTCACAAGAAATATTAACCACACTGCATAAAAACACAAAAATTCTCTAGATAGTACTAAATAAGAGCGTTATGTCGTATCAACCACGTTCTGATTCAGGTTACTACCCCTTTGTCTTAAGAGCTATGTCTAGAAAGCCACAAGCCCCCAAGAATTTCCAAGCCCTTCTCCTGGAACCAATTCTCACACCCAGTGCGCTCCTTGAGGGCCTTGGTGATGACACGCCAGATGTTGATGATTTTGATATTGATGATTTTGATGTTGATAACGTTGCTGATGATTTTGATGGGGGTGATTCAGGGCGTGATGCGATCGCCTTTGATATCAATGATGTCGAGATTTTACCCTTTGCTTCACGCCCTGAATTCGACTATACGGGCGGGGTGTTTACCGTCGGTGAGGATGGCACGGTGGGCATTGACTTCCTCTTTGATGGGGGTGCATACCGTCGCGGCGAAGTGGGCATTTTCAGCCTTGATGGACTTGATCCCGCTAGTGATGATTTCATCCAGCTTGCGGCAGAACGAGCCTTGAGCAATTCTGAGCAAGGTTATGTGATTATCTCCGATGCCACCGATGGGGCACGTTTCAGCGGCACAATGCGCGAGGCGGATTTCAACGCTGGTGATTATCGTGGCGTGCGAGAGTTTGAGATGAAGGCGGGCGATCGCTTCGGCATCATGCTTGCGTCTAACCACTCCATCGAAGACGTAGCCAACGGCAAAATCGAAAACGTCCGCTTCTCCATGGCCACAGACAACCCCAACGATGATTTCTATTTTGGTCAGATCGCCGATGTGACAGGGGACGGCAACACCTTCGCCTTTGAAGATGTCACCCTAGACCAATCCGACCAAGACTATAACGACATTGTGTTCCAAGTGCGCGGCGCAACGGCCGAAACCGCCCTCATGGATGAGGTGGTCGCCGAAGGTCGCGATTGGCGCACTCAGAACATGGGCCAAGCCCTGATCGAATATGCCAACGCCTACACCCATGGTGTGGACTACACCGCCGCCGATTTTGAAGCCGCACGAGAATTTCAGCCCTTGGTGGGGGTGATTGATACCGGCGTGAATGTGGATGCGATCGGCTTGGATGCTGGCGAAATTTTGATCGGCTCAGACTTCATCGACGGCGATGATAATTCACTGCTCACCGATGGCGAGGGCGATGAACATGGCACGCAAGTCGTCAGCCTGATCAATACGATCAATGACGATGCACCCCTGTGGGTGGGGCGTTCTGTGGGTTCGGGTCAATGGGTGAGTTCCCTGGTGGAATTTGTTGATGCGGCGGTGGAGTCGGGTCAACCGAATGCGATCGTTAATCTGAGCATGGATCTCACCCAAATCGACGCAGACGGCAACGTCACCACTCGCTACGAATTCACCCCGATGGAAACGGCCGCGTTGGAATATGCCCGCCAAAATAACATCCTCGTCGCAGTCGCTTCGGGGAACCAAGCAGGGTTGATGTCAGCATTGGGTCAAGCGTCCCAGCAGTTCGATAACATCATCACCGTCGGCGCAGCGGAGCAGTTTGATCCCGATGCATCCAACTGGCAAGGCTACGATCGCGCTGACTATTCCAGTTATGGCCAAGGGTTAGACATCATGGCCAAGGGTGGTACGCAGGATAATCCCGTGGTGGGCAAAACAGGGTTTGGCTCATCAATGGCCACCGCCCAAGTCACCGGCGCAGCCTCCCAAGTTTGGGCAGTCAACCCCGACCTCAGTTATCAACAAGTCATCCAAATCCTGAAACAAACCGCCACCGATTTGGGTGTGGCAAATCCGGATCTGGAGACGGGGGCAGGATTGTTAAATGTCGCGGCCGCCGTGCATTTGGCGAAGACGATTAAAACAGATGATCAGACCCCACCTTTAGCTGACATCAACCCTTCTCTGACCGGAGATGATGATGCCATAGATATTGACGTATTCCCCGAAGTTGTTCCAGAAGAGGAATTTCAATTTGATGA
Organism: Spirulina major PCC 6313; assembly: GCF_001890765.1. Classification (NCBI taxonomy): domain Bacteria; kingdom Bacillati; phylum Cyanobacteriota; class Cyanophyceae; order Spirulinales; family Spirulinaceae; genus Spirulina; species Spirulina major. Next base: position 2,175,534 of record NZ_KV878783.1, read on the forward strand.
CTCACCCATAAACGCTTCCGAACGGGCCGCTGATTTGTGGTCTAAGACGATGACGCTCTTTATGGGCAAAGATTGGTCTACGGAGTATACCCGTGCCGAAAGTTGGATTGGGAAAATTACAACCAATCGCCCTCGATACTGGACTAAAGACGCTCAAGGCCGTCCATGGGAAATTCTTTACACCACTAATGGCTTTATCATTCGTAGTGCTGGGCTGGGTGCTTTCGCCTTCACCTGGGAAGAGTACAGGAATCGCAATGCTTGGGGTCTCTTCTGGCGCTCAGTCTATGCTCGGCGGTCTCGCAGCCAAATTCTGGCCTTCAAAAATGCCTATTGGGGTCAACGCTCTTGGGCGACTCAAACCGTGGGTTCGATGCGGCGGGTAGTTGGGCCAAATGGTAGTGGATGGGTGCAAGAATTTGATGGCCCCAATGGACGACGTTTACTGATGCTAGAAGATGGCAAAACAGAAGCGTTTTGGGTGCTAGGAGGCAATTACACAGAGTACATGGCAATGGGCGGGCTGACTGGAATGCTCGGTTTTCCTCGCTCTAATGAAAACAAAATTAATCGTGCCGATGGTCGCTATGCCACATGGCAGCCTTTCTCTTCTTCTGGTGGTAAATCTCGTATTCATCACTTAAGTGGCGTTGGCAGTGTTGCTACTTGGGGCAGTATTGGCAGCCTATACACCGATCTAGGTGGGGCTTCTCACTGGTTGGGGATGCCAACTCGTCGTGAGTACCATGATGGTGATACCATTTTCTCCGATTTTGAAGGCGGGCGTATTGCCCACAATCGCAATACTGGGCGCACGGAAGCCTTGCGTCCAGGGCAACAACCCTCTTGGCGACAAGTACAATCAGAGCCAGGTTTCGTGAATGGTAATGTGGGCGGTGTTAACCTCAACTTACGCTCTAGTGCTTCCACCAGTGGATCATTAATTGGGTCGTTGTCTCAGAATTCCCGTGTGACGATTTTGCGTTCTGTGACAGGTGGGACATATACGACACCCAATGGTCAGACTCGTTCCGATTGGTATGAGGTCGAAGCCAATGGGAAGAAAGGCTATGTCGCTGCTTACTATGTGACAAAGGGCAATCCTCCGAGCCTTACTGATGCTCAATTGCGAGACAAAAATCTTGCTCGCTTTCCTGGTTTACAGTTCTCAACAGTTGTCAGTAAAGCAATTAATAAAGCCCTAGATGCAGGGGGTGCGAATAATTCAGTTTATCCGCATTCCTCACCCAATTCAGCCAATACTTTCCATCAGTGGGGATTCCATAAAGTGGGTGATTATTACCTGATCATCAACAAGGCAACTGGAAAAGCTCTGGATGGAGGTGGGGGTTCTAATGGATCATTACCTTATATCCACCCTGATCCCCAAACTCATAACTCTTATCAATTGTGGAAGCTGACAAAAGTGGGTGACGCTTACATGATCGTTAATAAAGCTACAGGACGCGCCTTAGATCCCGGTGGTAATGGTGGCAATCAAATCTATATGCACCCCACTCCCAAATCAAGCAACAATTATCATTTATGGAAGTTGAATTTACCAGGTAGTGGTGTTAGCCCTAATCCCAATTACACATACAAGGAGTCTCACTATCTTAATACTTTGTACCAAGATAGTACCGGAAACTACATTAGTTCTCGACGGAATGATGGTTATCATAATACCGGCCGATCAATGGATTCATCTGGTGGAAAGGCGAATAGTGCAATCCATGCTTTGGTAGGTGGGGAAGTGATCGAAGCCAAAAATGGGAAGGAATTTTTTGGAAATAAGGTCAAGTCACACTGGGCTTATAATGGCACTGTTGCTATTTATAACAAAGCTCTCAATAAGACCTTTATTTATTGGCATTTAGCTGAAGGATCGATCAACGAAAGCATGAAAGGTAAAACTATCGAACCAGGAACCTTTATTGGAAAAGAAGGTAACACAGGTTATAGCTTTGGTGCTCATACTCATGTAGAAGTACATAATGGTCGAGTCAACGTTAATATGTCTAATCGCAATGCACCTAAAGCACCTGCTAATTCTGGTCGTTTATCTATTCCAACTATCTTTCAGGATGCTGTTCGCAAGGGCTTAGTCAAGTTACACAAATAGTTCAGGGTAACTAATGTCAGATCTACTTTAGAGATTACCCAACGCACCGCCGCCCCCATACCTGGCAGTGGTGCGTTTTTTTGTGGGGCTTGGGTGTAAGCATTGAGGGCGCAAGCGTTTCGCCCCTACGATGATTGACAATTTATGAAATTTGTAGGGGCGGATTGTATCCGAGCGATCGCATTGGAGCGATCGCCCCCCAAACCTAAACTACATCATCCGGACGGGGGCGCAAACGTTGTCTAAAACTGTAGAATGAAGAAAAACTAAAACCCAACACTTGGCTCAATGTCTGACATTTTCATTAGCATTCGGAACCAAGATGGTTACGCAATGGCCTCCACTCAGGGAACTCTCTTTATTGCAATTTTGCAACAAGATGGAACCCTAATCAGCCAGAAATCTGTGAACTGGCGTTGGGCAGATGCTCAATTTCCTGATTTACCGCCCGGAGACTATACTGCGATTGCCTTTCATCAATCCGTCAATCCTCCCGAAGCTCGACAGGATGTTACCTTGGCAATAGACACACTTCTTGAAGTTCAGTTCACCTATCTTGAGCCTGAACAACAACTTCTCTCTATCACTGTTGCGAGTATTCCCCTTGACCTATGAACCCCACTATCCACACCATTGATGATTCCGAGTCAATTCGTGCTTACCATAATCGCATTCGGATCTTTAGCCACCGTCTTAGCCGAGAAACTGATCCTAAAAAACGAGCGATTACTGCACTCTATCTTGCTGAAGCAGCTACAACGCTCGCCCGATTAGAATCGGAGCAGAGTTGAAACTGCCCCATAATATAATGCTAATTGTGATGCACCCCAAACCCCATCAACCCCAGCGCACTGCTGCCCCCACCCAGCAACGGTGCGTTTTTTCGTGGGGCTTGGGCGCAAGCGTTGCGCCCCTACGATGATTGACAATTTATGAAATTTGTAGGGGCGGATTGTATCCGAGCGATCGCATCGGCCCAAAACTATACACCATAGAGAATCGCAAGTGTTGAGAGGGCAATGGGGGTGAAGGGGGCGTTCATGGAGTGTCGCAGAGCGATCGCCCCCTTCAGCAGGGCAACCGAGAGGATTTACTAGAATAAACCCAGAACAATTCCCCCCATTCATCATGATTGCAGTTCCCCATCATCTCAACCCCCAAGAATATCTCGAACTCGAAAACAACAGCCAACATTGTCATGAATATCGCTATGGTTTAGTCTATTTCAGGGCAAGAGGCACAGATAATCATGATCGCATTGCCATTAATTTCTTAAACCAGATTAATTTACATCTGGGTCGTTCGGACTGCCGCTTTTATTCAGGGAATGTCAAGGTCAATTACGAAGATGACTTTTATTATTACCCAGATACCTTTGTGACTTGTGACGATCGCGACAAACAAGATCGCCTGATTAAACGCTACCCTAAATTGATTGTCGAGATCCTCTCAAAAGTACAAGGAATTTTGACGAAGGGGATAAGTTTACCGACTATCAAAAACTGGAATCCTTAGAAGAATGTATTCTCATTGAACAAGATCAACAACAAGTAGAATGTCGTCGCCGTCAGGCTGATAACACATGGGAAGCTGTGATTTATGGAGTTAATGAAAAAGTTATTTTTCAAAGTATTGAGGTAGAGATCGCGATCGCACAGTTGTATCAAGGGTTAGATTAGGTTCGGGTTGTGGCTCTGCATGGTGCGATGAGTCAAATGTATCATTTTCGTGAAATTTTGCAGCAACACTTCATCATCCGGGCGATCGCTTTTGATCTATGCTGCGAACGATACCCCCTGCAAACTGTTGATGTCTAAAACTGTTGATGTCTAAAACTGTTGATCGTGTCGTTTGGGTGAATGCCCACCCCCATACCCTGGCCACTCGCCTCGCGCTGCAAAACGATTGGACGGTGGTCACGGGGTCTCGCCTGGCGGCACGGGCGATCGCGGCTCGATCCCCCCAAACCCTCCGCCAACTGGCTGTTGCTCATCTGCGGCACCCTTGGCCTAACTGCCGTGTTGCATCGGGGTTAGAGGCGTTGCGATGTTTGCGGGCTGTTTTGGGGGAGACCCTCCGGCCAAAGGATCGGTTTGGGACGGCGAAGGTGTGGCTCCCGGCGGTGCGAGATTTGTTGCAGAGTGGGCCGCAGTTGCCCCTGTTACTCACGGATGAGGTGCGATCGCTGCGTATCCGTCAATTGCTGGTGGTGGCCCGTGCGTTTCAGCAGACTCTCCATGATCAGCAACAGATAGACGAAAGCGAACTGTATTGGAGAACCCTCGACCTTTCCCCTACCCCTAAACCGCTGCTGATTTATGGCTATTTTCAACCCCGCCGCGATGAATTGGCGTGGCTGGATGCGATCGCTGGCCCCGGCAGTGCCTTGATTTTGCCCCAACCCGATCACCCCTGGTTTGCCGATGTGCAGCAGTCGGTGGACTGGTTGCAGCACCAGGGCTGGACAGTGCAGTGGGATTCCGCTGCTCCCCAAACCTGCGGCGACCAGTTAAGTACACAATTTTTAACCGCTGCCGCCTCCCCCCCCGCCGCCGTTCAGGCTCATCACTACGACCACCGCGAAGCCGAGATTCGCGGCGTTCTCACCCAAGTGAAAACCCTCCTCAACCGGCAAGTCCCCGCCCGCAGTATCGTCCTGATCGCCCGCGATGAAACCGCCTACGGCCCCCAACTGCTGGATGTGGCGTGGGAATATCAGATTCCGGTGCGGGCCCTGTATCAGATTCCGCTCCTGAGTACGCGCCTCGGAACCTGGTTAAAACTGCTGATCGAAGTGTTGGTGGCGGGGTTTCCCTTTGAGCAGACGGCGCAACTGTTGAGCCATCCTCTGTGCAGTAATCCGGATCGGGAGTTTTGGGCGATTGTCCGGCAGGAGCATCCCCAGGGGTTCGCGGCTTGGCAGGCGATCGCAACGGCACACCTTGACCTCGATTTGCACCCCTTGGGGCGGGTCAACCAAGCCCGGCGACGGGATACCTGGGTGGACTGGTGGAAAGATTGCCTTAACAGGTTTAATCTCTATCAACGGGCTAACCGTTGGCCTCGCGACATCCTCGCCGTCAACGCCCTACGCCAACACCTCGCCGACCTCGCCAACAATGCCGAGGCAGAACTCCTCACCTGGGCAGACTTTCGCCAAGAATTGCTCGACCTCCTCGAATCCCTCACGGTCCCCGCCCAACCCGGTCGCGGCGGCGTTGAACTCCATGGGCCGCAGGCGGTGTTGGGGGCCCGATATCGCTATGGGTTTGTGTTGGGGATGGCGGAGGGTCTGTTTCCGGTTCCGATTCAGCCCGATCCGGTGGTGGACTTTTTCGATCGCCGCACCCTTGAGGATTACGGTGTGCGGTTACCCAGTGCGGCCGCCCTGGCCCGTCAGGAGGCGCTGTATTTTTATGGCATGGTGCAAACGGTGACGGAACGGGTGAGTTTTTCCTACGCGATTCGGCAGGACAAGGACGAACAGTTACCCAGCCCCTACCTCCAGCAGTTGAACCTCAAAACTACGGAGCCGCCACCCAAGGCGATCGCCAGCCCCGAAGAGGAACGCCGTCACGGTCTCCAAGCGGCCGCCGTAGATCCGGATGATCCGGTTTTAGGGTTGGCTCGCCATGCTTGGGCGGTGGAATTGCGGCGGGAAAGTGAGGCGGCGGCGGATGAATACGATGGTGCGATCGCCCTGCCCTTGGACCGTCCTGATTGGCACTTTAGCGCCTCACAGTTGACCCAGTTGGGGCAATGTCCCTTTAAATGGTTTGCCCGTAAACTGCTCAACCTCAATCCCCCCCAGGAGCCGGAAGACGACCTCACCCCCTCCCTACGCGGCAACCTCTACCACAAAACCCTCGAATTCCTAATCACGTTCCATCAAACCAACCCAGACCAAGACCTCACCGATCCCGCCCTCCTCGATCGCACCTATACCGCCGCCGAACAGGCGTTAACCCTGCCCGCCCTGCCGGCTTGGGAACACCGCCGCCCGGAACAACTAGCCACCCTCGCCCTCGTCCTCAAACATCCGAGTTTTTTACCCGCCAAGGCTGAACCCATCGCCCTTGAACATTGTTTCACCGGGGAATGGCACGGTTTGCAAGTATCGGGCCGGGTGGATCGCATCGATCGCACCCCCAACGGCCTTGTTTTAATTGACTACAAAACCGGGAGCGATCGCCCCCAAGGGATTAAAAACGCTCAAGGCCGAGCGGTGTTAGATCTGCAATTGCCCTTGTATCAAGATGTGGCCGCGCCCCACCTTGATTCTGCTGCATCGGTGCAGGATGCCTACTATTATTCTCTGTCGAAGCAGAAGAAAATCGCCATCCCCAAGGATCAGCAACCGAACGAACTCGCGGCCGCCATTGAACGCTGCAAGACCCATCTAACAACGGGAAATTATCCCGTCCAGCCCGACGTGAAGGGGGCAGCTTGCGAATATTGTGATTATTCATCGCTCTGTCGCCAAGGCGATCGCCTCCGTCGTAAAACCCAAGGAGAAAGAGCATGAAACTTACGGAACAACAGGCCCAAGCGGCCCAGCATCCCGGCAGCGTCGCGGTGACGGCGGGAGCGGGGACGGGCAAAACCCATATGCTCGCTGAACGGTATTTATATTTTCTCAACCAAGGCTATTCACCGCTGAATATTGTGGCTGTGACCTTTACGGACAAGGCCGCCCAGGAATTGCGATCGCGCATTCGTCGCACCATCACTGCCCAAATGGGCGATCGCCCCGACACCCGCGCCGAACTCGAAGCCGCCCCGATTAGCACCCTCCACGCCCTCGCCCAACAAATCTGTCGCGACCATCCCGAAGCCGCCCAAGTCCCCCCTGATTTCATCGTCCAAGATACGCTCCTCGGCCCAGTGTGGCAGGCTAGGGCGTTGATCGATGCGATCGCCCCATTGCCCAGCCCCCTCCCGCTGCCGTTTTCCCGACTGTGTAACCTGTTTGAGGCATTGCTCAAAAATCCGAGCACCGCCATGGCCGCCCTAGAATGCGATCGCGCCGCCTGGTTACCGATCCTTGCACCTCTGCGCCAAGACCAGTTAACGGCATTAATCACATCGGATGAATGGATAGCGGCGAAAGACGTATTAACCACCTATGCGGCTCCCGGTGATAAGTTAGACCTGCATCGGTTGACGGCTCTAGAAGCGATCGCAGACTTAGAACAGGGGCGCAATCTTAAAGGAGCGATCGCCGCACTTCAAGACCTCAAAATCAACGTCGGCAGTGCGAAAGAATGGGGCGATAAAGTCATCCTTAATGATGTCAAAACCGCCATTAAAACCCTACGATCCCTAGCCCAATCTAACGCCGAAATCATCACCCTTGAACCCAACGCCATTGATGACCAAACTGATGCACTACTTCCCGCCCTGCGCGAGGCTTTTCTCACCGTTTACGAGACGATTCGCCGGGGGAAAACAGAACAGCGCGTTCTTGATTTTAATGATTTAGAAATCCATGCCCTCCAAGCCTTAGAAAATCCCGAAGTCCAAGCCCATTATGCCCAGCGGTGGACGGTGTTTTTAATTGATGAATTTCAAGACACTAGCCTCATCCAAGGGCAATTTTTAGAACGGTTAACCACGGGGGCAATCGTGACGATTGTGGGGGATGTGAAACAGTCGATCTATGGGTTTCGGGGGGCAGCGGTGCAGGTGTTTCAAACGTGGCAGCAACGCATCCATGGGCGCGATCGCCCGGTGGAATTAAGCGTCAGTTTTCGCACCCATACCACCCTGTTAACGCAGATTAACCAAGTTTTCGCGCCCCTCCTTGATACGTTACATCAACCCCTCACCGCCCATCGTTGCGCCCCCCTCAACCCCACGCCCCGTATCGAACTCTACACTGTCCAACCCACCGAAGCCCAAACAAAAGATCCCGCGCTGGATACGACGGTTGAGGCGTGCCGCCGGGTGGAAGCGGATAAAATTGCGGATTTGATTGCAGAGATGCTCGATCAATCCTGCATCCATGACCCGGAAAGCGGTGAGGTGCGGCGGATTCGGCCGGGGGATGTGGCGGTGTTAGCGCGATCGTGGCAGTCGTTGGATCTGCCCGCAGCGGCGATCGCATCCCGTGGGATTCCCGTGGTGCAAGGGGGAGACGGCAAACTGCTCGAAACCCCAGAGGCGCGGGATGGTTGGGCGATGTTGCAGACCTTGGCGGATGGGACGGATAATCTCGCCCTGGCGACGGTGTTGCGGAGTCCCTTTTTTGCGGTGAGCGATCGCACCCTTTACCACTTCGCCCAATCTCTCCCCGCAAAAACCACCTGGTGGCAACATCTCGCCCACAGCACCGATCCTCCGTTAATCCATGCCTATCACTGTTTACAGCAGTTGAAAGCAGAGCGACGCACGGAACCCCCGACGCGGCTACTGCAATTGAGCGATCGCCTCACGGGTTACACTGCCGTGATCGCGAACCTGCCCAACGCGGCCCGACGGCTGGCGGATTGGCGCGGGTTTGGGGAATTGGTGCGATCGCTCGAATCCGGCCATGGGGATGCGATCGCCGTGGTGCGCCATCTCAAAGCGATCGCCGCCATCGATGATCTCAAAGTTCCCCGCCCCGCCCTCGCCGCTGACAATGCCGTCACCCTCACCACGATCCACAGCGCGAAGGGCTTAGAGTGGCCCGTGGTGTGCGTTATTGACCTATCCCGCCAATCGAAAACCGATCACACCCGATTTTATGTGGATGCCGATCTTGGCCTCGGTCTCAAGCTCGACGATGAAACCGGAACCGCCCAAGCGTCGGCCCTCTATACTGTTTTGGAACATCGCCACAACCAACGCGCACAGGCCGAAGCCAAACGCCTCCTCTATGTTGCCCTCACCCGTGCTCGCGATCGCCTCATCCTCACCGCCGCCGAACCGAAAGGGCCCGCCCTCGATCTGTTAAAACCCGGTTTAGAAACTTGCGTTGATGCGATCGCGATTCCCTTCGATCCGGCTCCCCTTAGCCACCCTGTTCCCATGGATGCGGTTGAGCCTGTCCCCGTTCCCCTGCCCACCCTGGCCACCGCCGGATTTTCTGACCTACCGATCACCGCTCTCACGGAGTACGCTCTCTGTCCGTTGCAGTTCAAATTTAACTATGTGGATGGGCATCCGGGCTATTACCCAGAGGATGATCCATCGACCGGGGAAACCCGCGATCGCCCCTCCGGCCGAACCATTGGCAACATCACCCACACCGCCCTAGAACAGAACATCATCGACCTCGCCACCCTGCGCCGCTACTACCCAAACCAGCCAGAGTCAGCCCTCAAAGATGCGCTCAACTATGCCCAGCGATTCCGCACCGCGCCGGAATTTGCAGCCTATCGTCAGGGCGATCGCGAAGTGCCGGTACAACTCGAACGCGAGGGAATTTTGTTCAATGGGTTTGTGGATCTTGTCGGCGCGGATTTTGTCCTGGATTTCAAAATCGATCGCACCCGCCAACCGCACCATCACCGCTTCCAACTCTGGGCCTACAGCCGCGCCACCCCAAAGCCCCACGCCCACATCGCCTATCTCCGCCATGACCACCTCCACAGCTTCACCCCCCAAGATTTAGAGAATTTAGATCACGAGGCGCACGCCATGATTCAGCAATTGGCCCAGGGCAATTTCACCGCCACCCCAGAGCGCGATCGCTGCTCCCATTGTCCCTATGCCACGGGTTGCGAGAGTGCGATCTAGTCACATGACACAGTTAAAATCAGGCTTTATTGTAGTGGACTGTTTTAGCTAAAATAGTGCAATGAAATTTTGATGTTTTTTTGCATTGTAAAGAATTTCAGCGATTTTCTAATACACAGCTTTAGCTGAAACAATCCACTAGGCTGTGAGCATGGCTCAAAAAGCATACCGCTATCGTTTCTATCCCACTACCGAACAGGAAACTCTGTTGCAGCCTGGTCGGTGGTTTGTGAGTCTGCTGTATCAATCCCCCACCATAGCGACGTTAGGAGCGTGGTGGTGGGAGAAGATCAATAAGACGTAGAGGAAAAATGAGATGCAGATCACGATTGACTTACAGCCAATGCTAATCCTGCCCCGGAATCGCGTAGCCCCTGGGGGTGATCAGCCAATCGGTGTAGCGGCGGGTGTTGCTGTTGCCGATTAGGACAGTGGTGAGCATGTCGATGGGGTGGGTGAGCATCTCATCAAGGGTGGTGAGGGTAATGGCCTCATCGGGGCGGTAGGCGGATTTGACGAGGGCGACGGGGGTATCGGGGCGGCGATGGGCGAGGAAAATGTCGCGGGCAGTGACGATCTGCTGCTGGCGTTGGCGCGATCGCGGATTATACAACGCCGTCACAAAATCTCCGTGGGCAGCGGCTTCGAGACGTTTAACAATCACATCCCAAGGCGTGAGGAGGTCGCTCAAACTCACGGCACAAAAATCATGCATCAACGGTGTGCCCACCCGGGCCGCTGCGGCCTGGAGGGCCGTGATGCCGGGGAACACCTGCACAGCGGGAGCTTTACCATCCCAACCTTGGGCGGCTAAGACTTCCATCACTAACCCCGCCATCCCGTAAATTCCGCAATCCCCCGACGACACCACCGCCACACTCAGGCCCAGATTGGCCAGTTCAACGGCCCGCTCGGCCCGTTGGGTTTCTTGGGTAATCGGTAGGGCTTCCACCTGTTGACCGGGACGGCGGAGGGGCGCGATCAGGTCGAGGTAGAGGGAATAGCCGATCAGGACATCGGCGGCGGTGATGGCCATTTGGGCGGCGGGGGTGATCTGACTGAGGGAACCGGGGCCCATGCCGACGAGGGCGATCGCACCGGTGCGGCCCGTGTATTCTGTGGCCGAGCGGGCGATCGCGATCGTCACGGCTCCTTCGCCCTCAGCTTTGATCACCTGTTTCGGGACGAGTAACTCAGCGGCTCCGCTGGCCTGGAGGGCGGCAGCCTCGGCAACGCTGGGAGTGCCGACGGTTTGGGCCACATAGTCCGAGGGGTTGGGAACAGCGATCGCGGCGAGGGTGGCGGCGGCAAAGGTACGGAAGGGATAGTCACGGGCAGCGCAAAGATCGAGGAGCGCGGCTTCGTCCCCTTTGAGGTCGATACTGGCAATGCCAGCGATCGCAGCGGGCGCGAGGTTAAAGTCTTGGCACACTTGCGTTAATGCCGCTGTGATCACGGCCAAACTTGTGCCCCGTTCACACCCCATCCCCACCCAGAGGACGCGGGGATACCATTGCACCGTGGGGGGTTCAGGCTGAGCCGGGTGGGGGCGATAGTCGATCCAAACCTGGGCGGCGGCGATGGGGTCTGGCGCGAAGGTCAGGGGATGATCGGGGGGGAGACTGTCGCGCCAACCGGTCGCGCCGCTGGTTTGGGTGACATGAACCACCGCCTGACGGGCGATCGCTGCACTCACCCCTGTCCAATCCCCCGCCCCCCGTCGCCAGCCCCAGGGTTTCCCCCACAGATCCACCGCTGGCATCTGTTGACCATGGGATGCGCCGGTGATGATCGGGGTCGCGCCCCAATAATGGGCGAGGGTTTGGGCGAGGCGATCGCCGCCGCCTTGGTGGCCACCGCAGAGACTGATCACAGTCTTACCCTGGGGATCAACCACGAGCACCGCCGGGTCGGTGGCTTTGTCGGTTAAGCATGGCGCAATGAGACGCACCACGGCCCCCGTGGCGAGGGCAAAAATCAGACCATCATAGTCCTGCCAAAGACCAGGGAGGCGATCGCGCAATCCAGCGCCGTAGGATTGCAGGGGAAATTCCGTCGCGAGGTGGGGCGGCACGAAGAGCGGCCAACCCTGTTCACGACAGAGGGGCAAGAGGGTTTGAATGGCAGCGGGCGTTGTGGCGATCGCCGCCAAGGATTGAGAAATCACAGTCATCGTCAGAAGGTGAACCGGAGCCATCAGACTCCCGGCGCGAAGGGTTAATCCACAGCCGCTGAATCCGCGTCTGCCCCCTCTAGTGAAGCATCAATTTGGGGATCATCTCCATCAACTTCTCGATTCTCCGGCAGCAGATCACCGCCTGACAACTCTGAACTATTGGAGGGTGACAGCGGCAGAGCGACCCTTTCTTGCGTATCACGGCCTTGGATTTGCACCTCAAATGCGATCGTCTCGGTGTTGTCCCGCAGCCGTTTGACATATTCTAAATACACTTGATATTCGATCGCTTTTTCCTGAGCCACGCCGTAGAACTGGCTGTCTTCAGGAACCGCTTCCATCGAGACCACAGCTTGATCCCAAGCGCGTACCGCCTTATCCCAATTTTGATGAGTTTGGGCACTTTGACCGATCAAAACCGCCTCTTCTGCATCCCGCACCGCCGTATAAAAGGCGAGATCTGAATTCCCTTGCTGCTGGCGGGCGTATTCTTCGTAACCTTGATATTCAATGACCTTATCTTGGGCTTGAGCGTAGTTAGGGTCATTGACGGGAACCGCCCGCATCAACTCCACTGAGGTTTCCCAATGGTGGGCGATCGCATCCCAATCCGCCGCCGTTCTCGCCTTGGGAATCGCCTCCACCGCAGCATTAGCATGGTTCACCGCATTGCGGAACGCTTCTTTTTGGGCGTTGGCTTGGGTGGTGGCAACGATCGCCGTTGATGACGTGGGCGAGTTCGCCGTTTCAGCGAGTTGAGCCGTAGTATCCGGTGCTGAGTCCGAACCAAAACCAAAGAGAGCCGCTAAAGACCACCCTCCCAACGCCAACGGCACGAGGGACATCAACACCGCTTCGGTAAAACGGGGGCTGCGACGCTTGCTGGAATTACGATCGAGACCATTCACCGTCGGAACCGGGAGGGATTTCCGGGCCGCGTTTTGGGGTGCTTTCGCGGCGGCGGAGGAATTTTCAGGGTAGAGGGGTGGTTCGAGTTCTTCGTCAATACTGCTGGGGAGGGGCGCGATCGCCTGCGGTGCCGCCGGAGCGGGAGCCGGTTCCGTCGCCGGAGCCCCAGCGGGCAGAGATGCGGGAGCCGCCCCAGCGGGGAGATTGAGCAGATCGGGAATCTGAATCACATCGGCCTGTTGAGCGATCGCCTGGCGCATCCAAGTTTCAAACCGCTCATCCAGCAACCGTTGCCGCAAAGCCTCATCAAACTGCGCCGGAATATAGCGTTCCAAACGCACAATCACCACCCATTGATCCACCCGAAACGGCGGCGACACCTGGCCCGGCTGGCTAATCCGCAACATCTGCGCCAATTTTTGATGGAGATTATGCAGTTCTAGGGGCCCCACGAGGCCATTGGTACGGGCTTCGGGGCCTTGGGAATAGCGGGTGGCCAGTTCTGCGAAATCCGCTTCCCCTTCCCGCAGCCGGAAATAGAGTTCCTGGATGATTTCGAGATTGTCGGTTTGAATCAAGGAAAACAAAACTTGGTCGTAGCGTTCCTGTTGATTGAGAAAATCCGCTTCAACGAGATTCCCCCAAGCGGCGAGTTTGAATTTTTGCAGTTTCAACTGACGCGGGGCAATGCGGCGAATCTGCTCCGGGGCCACGTTGAAATATTGGGGGTTTTTCGCCAATGCCTCGCAGCATTGAGTCAATTCTGCGTCGCTGTAGTCTATCTCTGCGATCGCACGCTCAATGGTCAATTCTCGTAATAAATGGGGAAGAACTTGCGGTGAAGTCAACAAGTTCACAACGTCTTCGGCACCCAAATTTTGTTGGCTTACGTTTAGAACTGCGCTCATGGTTCAGTGGCTGATTGATGGCGAATCGGGACTCCTCCCTATTCTAGGCCCTTCCTTTCCAAAAATCGCCCCACAGATGGCGTAAGTTTAACGAATTATGAAGTGGTTTCAATTCGCCACTGAATCATACAACACATCTCAATTCCGGTGAAATCTTTTAAAATAATGCAGCCCGATTCCTCATCACCTTAGTCATCCTCTGAATCGCTTCACCGCCCTCCCCTATGAATCACCCCATCTATCGCACCCTCGAAGCGCGTCCCGATAACTATCAGGGCTGGTATCAACAGGCCCGCGCCCTCCATGATCAGCGCCGGTATCAAGATGCGTTGTTTTGCTATGAAAAAGCCCTGGAACATAAGCCGGATGACTATTGGGGCTGGTATCGCAAGGGCACAATTCTCGAAGAATTGGGCGATTATGAAGACGCGATGCATTGTTATCAAGCGGCGGCCCAAGCCCGTTCGGATGACTATTGGGCGTGGTATAGCTTGGGCTATATTGCCCTCAAGGATTTGGAGAATTATCCCCAGGCGGCCCATTATTTTGCCCAAGCGCGACGAACTAATCCCGATGACTATTGGAGTTGTTACCGTCAGGGGGAGGCGTTGCGGTTGGCGGGGCAATTGGATGAGGCGATCGCTTGTTTTGATGCGGCGTTGAACCTGCGACCCGATGACTATTGGACGGTGTATCGGCGGGGGGATGCCCTGCGCCAAAGTGGGGCCTATGAGGCTGCGTTTCAGGCCTATGGTGAGGCGTTACGCCTGCGACCCGATGACTATTGGGCCGTCTATCAGCAGGGGGATTTGTTGCGGTTAATGGGGCATCCCTACGCGGCGTTGTCGGTGTTTCGGCAGTTGTGGGCGATCGCCCCCGATGATGAGACGGTGTGGTATGCGATCGCCCTCTGTTACGGCATGATCGGCGATGGCATCGGAGTCGTCCGGATGCTCGAACCCACGATCCAGCGCGACCCCCAGCATTACCTCCACAAAATCGAGCAAGACCCCGCCTTTGACCCCGTGCGTACCATCGCAGTGGTGCAGCATTTGGTTGATGTGTGCCAGGCGGAACTCGATAGCGGGGCTTAACGTTAAATGTTGAGCATCGAGCCGAAAAAAAGGGGCTTCACGCCCCTTTTTTTCGGTCAATTCCCAGCAAGTCCTAGCCCATTGACCGGGTTAAGGATGGGGCAGAATCGTTGCTTCTGCGATCGCTGTCGCCCCGGCCTGCACCTGTTCATAGGTGGCCACCATCGCACCATTCACCGCTGTGGTGCTGGTGTCATAGATCGACGTGGCGAGTTTCGGATAGCAGCCGATCGCAATAATCAACGCCAGAAAACTCACCGCAATCATCACTTCACGAGGGCGAGTATCCCCAAATACCGATTCACCGGGCAAGACACAATCCGTCCCGAAACAGACCGCCGCTTGGTTTTCTGTGAAATCGCGGCGCAGTTCAGGGTCAGCAATATCGCAGGCGGGAATAATCTTCGAGCCGTAGAACGATCCGTAAAATACCTGGCGCACCATTGAGAGCAGATAGATCGGCGTGAGAATGACTCCCACCGCAGCCAAGAAAACAATCACCACCCGAAACGTCAAACTATAGGCCGGACTGGTGGCAATGCCCAAGAAGACCGCCAACTCACTGACAAAGCCACTCATGCCAGGGAGAGCGAGGGAGGCGAGGGCCCCGGTGGTGTAGAGGGCGAAGACCTTCGGCATTAACCGCCCAATGCCCCCCATGTCATCCATGGTCAGGGTGTGGGTGCGATCGTAGGTGACCCCCGTTAAGAAGAACAACACCGACGCAATCAAGCCGTGGGAAATCATCTGGAGCATCGCCCCACTCATCCCCAAATCCGTAAACGACGCTAACCCAATCAACACAAACCCCATATGGGACACCGACGAATAGGCCAAGCGGCGTTTCATATTCATCTGGGCGAAGGAGGTCAACGCGCCATAGACAATATTCACCACCCCCAACGTCACCAACAGCGGCGCGAAATAAATATGGGCATCGGGTAACAGGCCCATATTGAACCGAATCAAGCCATAGGCCCCCATTTTCAACAGCACCCCAGCCAAGATCATCGACACCGGGGCTGAGGCTTCACCATGGGCATCGGGAAGCCAGGTATGGAAGGGGAAGGCGGCTAACTTCACCCCAAAGGCAACGAGCAAGCCTAGATAGAGGGGAATTTCCAAGGTGAGGGGAATTTCTTTCAAGCCGAGATCCACCAAATCAAAACTCAGCGGCCCACCACCATAGAGCGCCAAGGCCAAACCTGCCACGAGGATAAAGATCGAGGCCAAGGCGGTATAGAGTAAAAATTTCATGGCAGCATACTGCCGTTTGGGCCCGCCCCAAATGCAGACGAGCAAGTACACCGGCACTAATTCTAGTTCCCACATGATGAAGAACAAAATGAGGTCTTGGGCGACAAAGACCCCAATTTGGGCGGCATAGAGCACCAACATTAGGAAATAGAAAAGGCGGGGTTTGCGGTCTACTTGCCAGGCGGAGAGCAGGGCAAGAGTGCTGACAAATCCGGCTAAGAGGACGAGGGGAACGGAAATGCCATCGACGGATACTGTCCAATGAATACCGAGGGGGGTAATCCAGTTAAAGGTTTCAACGATTTGGAAACCGGATTGGGCGGGATCGTAATGTTGCCAAAACACTTGGCACATGAGGGCGAAATCAATGAGAGCAACGCTCAGAGCATACCAGCGGAGGGTTTTGCCGTCCTTGTCTGGGATGATGGGAACGAGGAGTGCCGCCACGAAGGGTAGGGCGAGAATGGTGGTGAGCCACGGAAATGATTCAGTCATTCAGGATTCAAGGTGAGGGTTCAACGCGGAGTGATGCGCTACAGAAACAGGTTCATTCTCCCATTAATTGTCCTGATTTTTTAATATTTCTTAAGGTTGTGTGATGATCTTTCGTTATGGTTCACATAAATTCAACAAACAATAACATCAACGGGATGGTGTGCTAGGGGGTGAGTTGACCTTGGAGGAGGACCGTTCCGGTTCCAGTGCTGGGTTGGGCGAGGATGTAGTATTCGTTGTTGCGGGGGTTGACGAAGAGATATTGCCCGGTGAGGGGGGTGGTGTTGCCGGCGGAGGTGAGGGGGGGAAGTTGCCAGGCTTGGCGGCGGGCGAGGGTTTGGGGGTCGAGTTGAATGAGTTGATTGGCGGGGTCGCCGTCGAGGGCGAGGAGGGGGGGGCTGAGGGAGAAGCGATGGGGGAGGGGGTTGGGGTTTTGGAGGGCGATCGCACTCGGTTGCATCGTTTGATTTCCTTGCAAACTGGGCAGTGGGAATGAGAAGCCGCGATCGCTCACGGCCCGGCGGCCGTCTTGGGTGATCCAGAGGCGATCGCCAACGTTCTGATCCCCGGCCCCTTGCCAGCGTCCCCGCACCACCGGCTCCCCCTGGGAGAGATCCACCACTTGCACCTGTTTCCCCCCCCGACTCAGGGCTAAGAGGGTGCGGCCGTTGGGGTGGAGGGTGAGGCTACTTTGGGCAAAACTGAGGCCGGCCGTTTCGAGGAGAGCGGCTTCGTTGGTGTTGAGGTTAATCCCCCACAGTCTGGGATTGTCGGTGCTGGACACATAGGCCCAGCGATTGGCGGTGAGGACGAGATCATGAATTTGTCCGGCGACCATAATCTGGTTTTCGATTTGGTTGCGTTGGAGGTTAATGAGGGTCAATTGATTGCCATTGGCCACGGCGGCCAGTTGCCCGGAGGGATCGACGACAACGAGGCGGGGGCTGTTTTGCAGGGGGATGGTTTGTAAGCGTTGGGAGAGGGGGCTGTAATGGTGTAGTTGGTTGGCGTTGGTGGGGATCATGACGATGCGATCGAGGGCGGGGCTGTAGGTGGCAGCGGCGATCGCAAAATCAAAGGAACGCAGTTGAGCGGGAAGCTGCGGCAGCGGTGCGTCGGACGGGTCTTCCGTATCCTGGGGAGCAGTGATCGCGGGGTCGGCAGTCGAGAGGGTGGCGGTTTGGGTGATTTGCCGAATCACATGGACGGCGACGCTGTAGAACAGCACCAACGTCGCCACCACAACGGCAATCACGATCGCGATCGTCGCCGCCGGCGGTACTTTTTTTTGATTCAGTTTTTGAATCGGGCGGATCACCGTTGAACGCCGCGATCCAATCCCATCGAGATCCCGCAACACCTCCGCCACCGTGGTGTAACGTTGCCGAAAGTCGTAGCGCACCATGCGATCCAAAATATCCCGCAGGGCTGGATTCATGTTTTTTTGCTGGATGCGATCGTGCCACAGCACCTCCCCGGTTTGGGGATCTTCGGGTAAATGTTCCGGCTCAACGCCCGTTAACGCCTGAATCGCAATCATGCCCAAGGCATAGAGGTCACTATTGAGCCGGGGTTTCCCTTGGGTTTGCTCACTAGGGGCATAGCCCGGCGTGCCGATCGCCACCGTCATATTCGTTTTCCCCTGACGATCCACCTGTTCGCCAATTTGCTTCACCGCCCCAAAATCAATCAGCACCAATTCCCCCGTCGTGCGTCGTCGAATATTGGCCGGTTTCAAATCTCGGTGAATCACATTCTTGCCATGGACAAACTCTAAAATGGCTAAAACCTCCCGCAACAGGCGCGTTACCTTGACCTCGCTCCAGGTTTTGCCAGGGGGTAACTCTGCATCAATATCCTGCCCTTCGATATAGTCCTGCACCAGATAAAACTCGCTATCTTCTTCAAAATAGGCGAGCAATTGCGGGATCTGTGGATGTTGCCCCAGTTGGCTGAGGACTTCCGCTTCGCTGAAAAAGAGACGGCGGGCTAACTTCAAGGCTTGGGGTGTGGTGCGGTAGGGGTGCAGTTGTTTCACCACACATTGGGGGCGGCCGGGAAATTGCTCATCTTCGGCCAGAAAGGTTTTCCCAAACCCCCCATCACCCAGTTGCCGGATGATCCGGTAGCGTTGCCCAATCAGATCCGCTGGGGGGGAGGGGGAGGAGAGTGGGGGCGGCGGTTTAGGGGGATCAGTGGGGTTGAGGATGGCGGTTTTTTGGTGGGCGGTGGTGGCAGGGGTATGG
Organism: Spirulina major PCC 6313; assembly: GCF_001890765.1. Lineage (NCBI taxonomy): Bacteria > Bacillati > Cyanobacteriota > Cyanophyceae > Spirulinales > Spirulinaceae > Spirulina > Spirulina major. Next base: position 2,194,463 of record NZ_KV878783.1, read on the forward strand.
GTGGATGCGGTTTGAGCAACGGTGGCGGCGGGGGAATCGTCGTCTTCGTCCCAGGTGGCGATGGTCATGGCGGTGCCGTTGAGCCATTGGAGGGCATCTTGGGCGGTGGGATAGGTGAATTGCAGCAGACCGTGGAGGACGGTTTGGAGGCGATCGCCCTCCTTGAACATCCCATCGAGATCCATCGCTTTGAGATCAATCGCTTCGGGATCACAGCCTCTTAAAAGCTGCACCGCCAACACCCCCACACTGTAAAGATCGTAAGCCGGGGTGATTTTACCCTGCCATTGGGGGGGGCTATAGCCCGGTTGCCCGACCCGCTGCCGCAGCGTCACTTTACCCTGGCCATTGAGTTGTAACAGGCCCAACTGGGCCAAACCGCCAAAATCTGTTAACAACCAATGGCGATCGCGCTCACTCCAACGCCAACTTGCCGGACTCAAGTTGCGATGGGTGAGGCCCTGATCATGCACCACGGTGAGAATGGGCAACCATTGCTGTAGTAAGCGAATCACCTCACTGGCCTCTCGCTTGGGGGTGGTATCCAATTGTTCGAGGAGCGATCGCCCCGGTTGCCAATCCTGCACCAGATAAAATTCCTGCTCCTCCTCAAACGCCGCCTGAACCGTGGGGATATAGGGGCTTTGTCCCAACCGTTTCAAGCGTTTAGTTTCCTTCTGAAACAGGGTTCGCGCCGCCTGAAGTAACGTGGGATGGGTCGCGTTGAGGCGGAAATGCTGCACCCAACAGGTGGGATTGCCGGGCCGCTGCAAATCTTCGGCTAAATACTGCTGATGCAGAAAGCCGGTGGTCAAGGTGCGGGTAATTCCGTAGCGATTGTGGAGCAGGGAGGCAGCCATAGGCACATCTTGTAAAACAGCATCAACGATCAAAACCCAATCCCGATGCTTTTTTCATTAAAACTCAATTCACGATCCGATCTGAGGGGACAACAGGACTCAACCCGCTAGATTGCTGGGGGCTTGCCTGGTACAGGGCAGGATCAAAGGGAACGCTTGCGGCGGGGGAGCAGAGTTTGTTTTATGGTGAATGGGGGTATTGTCTCACGCCGCTGATTGCCATTGCTGTACCGAAATGTCTGATTTTCGCGCCCCCGCTCACCCGTCGAAACAACAACTGCGCCGCACTTTTTTAAGCCAGCGGCGTGCGCTCTCTTCCACCGCTTGGCAAGCTCACAGTCAGCATCTGTGCGATCGCTTAACCCAACTCCCCCAAGTGCAACAGGCCCGCACAATTTTAGCCTACCAAAGCATCCGTCAAGAACCGGATTTAACCCCCCTATTCTCCACCCTAGCGAAGGATTGGGGTTTACCGCGTTGCGTGGGAAAAACGCTGCAATGGCATCGGTGGCGATGGGGCCAACCGTTGGTACAGGGGCAGTACGGCATTGGGGAGCCTGACCCCACCTTACCCAGGGTGGAGCCGTCCCAGGTGGATCTAATTCTCGTGCCCTGTGTGGCCTGCGATCGCGCCGGTTATCGACTCGGCTACGGCGGCGGCTATTACGATCGCTTCTGCGCCGATCCCCAATGGCAGGGCATTCCCGCCATCGGCTTACTGTTTGAATCAGCCTACGTTGACACCCTCCCCCATGATCCCTGGGATGTGCCCCTGTCGGGAGTCTGCACAGAATCGGGATATCATGCCGCCGCGACCCTCCCGATCCCTGAAGAGACTAGCCCCTAAGCCAGCACCCCATTGAGGAAAATATCCGCCAACCCTTCCGCCATTTCCTTCATCGCTTCAGGGGAGGCATCGGGTTCCATGATCGTTTGATCTGAAAACCCCGCCACGGCGAACATCCCCAAAAAGACCCGCGCCACCACTTTCGGATTCATGCGACGATAGATGCCTTTCTCCATGGCGGTTTCAAAAAAGGCTTCAGCCACATCGGTCATTTTGGTAATCACATCAGATTGAATGCGATCGCGCAACTCCGGATGAAACTGCGCCTCCATAAAGCACACCCGCATCAAGTCACTACTTTCGGCCATCCGCAACATCCGCCGCCGCATCACCTGGGCCACCGCTTTATAGCTGCCCATCTCGCTCAACTCGGTTAATAAATCCGTCAGAATCTCAACCCAGCCCTTCGTCGCCACTTCGATCAGAATCGCCTTTTTATTACTAAAGTGACGAAATAATGTTCCTTCCGCTACCCCTGCCGCCGTCGCCAGGTCTTTCGTTGTTGTAGCATCGTAGCCTTTACGAGCAAACAGCTTTAAGGCTGCTTGCAGGATACGATCCCTGGTGCTGTTTTCCGAGGAAGCCAACGGGGAAGATCGCCGAGAAAAAACGCGCATGGCTTTGATCGTGAACTCAAAGGATATGATTTCAAAGTAACGTTACTTTCGCCGCTGTATCGACAATTACGACTAAAGCTTCATAAAAGTTGCGATTCGTTCATTTATCTTTGTTTCTTTGGAGACGATTCTCAAGAGCCTAACGATGCCGGATATTTTTGCTTGGACTGTATTTCCCGCCCCGATCATTGTCTTTCAATTGCTTTCTCTGGTGTTTAGCATCGCCATTGAAGCCTATATTTTTTCCCGAAAATTACTGTTGACTCGTCGGGAGTGCATTCAATATTCGGTGACCATTAATCTGATGAGTGCGATCGCGCTTTGGGTTTTAGGGTTTGTGATTCAGGGACTACTACCCAAACCCCTCAAACTCCAACTGATTAGTTACATTGTGTTGGGTCAAGGCTATGACTTTCAGAATTTGGCAATCTTAAACATTTGCATTGTTTTATTATTTATCTTAATCTTTTTTATTGTCTGTATTGTGGAATTCAAAGGATTAGATTTCATCGAAGTGATGTTTAGTGATTGGCCAGAATCCGACCCCGATCACGAGGATTCTTCATTGGTTCAGTATCTATTGCAAGCCCTGACCTACACCGATCCCCAAAAAATATCCGCCATTTTTTGGGCTAATGCCTTCAGCAACAGCGCGATTCTCCTCGTGCTCTTGCTGGCTCTGTTGCAATATTACGGATAGCCATGGCGAAATTTTTCGGCTTTCTCTTCAAACTGGTCAAACCCCCACAGTTTAACTCGTGGCAAACCTTCACCGCCCTCGCTGTTTTCTTTTTTATCAGTGCGATCGCCGCCAATGACTTTTTGCGAGAAGTGCTCGCTTTCACGAGTTTCATCTGTTTGGGAATTGGCGTGACCTGGGCCGGTTTAGAACAATCATGGGTGATCACCCCTTGGTTAACCTCGGCATTTATCTGCCTCTTTTTACGGGGATTACTCAACATCAGCCCCCAGATTCTGCTGTTGGGTTGGCTGCCGGGTGCGGCCTGCTTGGCGATTATTCCCCACTGTGTCCGGTCGGATTTTTCCTGGCATCCCCCCAATCTTGCCTCACGGCGTTACCTGACGATCCTGTTTACCAGTCAGTTGTTATTGACCTGTTGGCTGGAGTTCTTTTTTGTGGTGCAGGGGTGGATTATGGCCTATCCGAGTTTGTTGGTGGATGATTTTAGTCAGAGTTTATTTGTCCGCCAGGTTCAGATGGGGACGGAGCCATTGCCGCGCAGCATCCAATTGCTCAACCTGTTACGCCCGGCCATTGAACTGGAATTGGGAAATAAAGATTGGCCCACGATGGAGCGTTGGTTACAGCAGCTTTACACCGTGCCTCATAGCATGGATGATTTTGTCAAACCGGCCTTAGCAAGGTCAACCTGGGCAACGTTGCCGGAAAATGAGTTTTGGCAGGTGACGGCGATCGCATCACCCTCCCCCGATCGCCCCGATGGTTATCAACTTCGCTGGATCGCCCAATGGACGGGGCCGCGATCGCCCGCCGCCGAAGAAAACAACCCCTACGACAGCGATCTCCTCTGCACCCTCTACCCCGAAAACCAAGCCAGTTACGTCGAATGCAACGAAGCCCGACAGATCAACGCACCTACGTCAGAGGATCTCACCCCCTTTTTGGAATGATCCAGAGGACAAGGGCTGATTGACGGACAAAAAGGTTCTGATGTCGTGATCTGACCCCGTAGACATCTGGGCTTGGTCACCAAGCCCCTACGAGGGCCGATCCGGTAGGGGTTTGGTTTCCAAACCCTTGGGTCAGTCAATCAGGGGCAAGGGTGGTGTTTGGATCGAAAGTTGGGATTAAACCAAGGCCGGTTCAGCGATCGCGCCTAACCCTTGGGGAGCCGTCGCCCTGCGGCAGAAAATTTCCGCCGAATTATTGGGGCTTTCAATCAGTTTGACGCGATCCAACTCCACCCCCAACGCCGCGAGAGGAGCTTGCAACGTTTGGGCAACATACATCGCAATATTTTCCGCAGTGGGGACAATCTCTGCAAAGTAGGGAATATCTTTATTCAGGAACGTGTGATCCATCGGTTCGACAATTAACCGATCCACCACCTCCTGAAACGCCGTCAAATCCACAATCATCCCCGTGCGTGGGTCAATCGCCCCCGCCACACTCACCTCTAAATGGTAGTTATGACCATGGCCATGGGGCCGGGCACATTTACCGTAAATTTCCACATTTTGGTCATAGTCTAAACTCTCCAACGCCAGACGGTGAGCGGCGCTGAAGTGGGTGCTAATCGTTAGGGTTGCGTTCATATGATTGCCGGCGTAGGTGGCCCAAAGTTCAGGATGTTCAAAGAGTTGGATGTTAATCAAGGGGAGATGAGGCGCAAGACGCTGCCAAATCACCCGTGCCACATTTTCCGTGGTGGGGAGGGTCACTTCAAACTCTGGCCACACGGTATTGAGATAGGAAAAATTGAGGTCTTGGATCACAGCATTGCGGATGGCAGACTTAACCTCGGAGAGGTTTTGCACCATGCCGTATTGATCCAGTTCGCCCGCCAGGGATACATAAAGCGTATAGTTGTGGCCGTGACCGGGAAAGCGACTACAGGCCCCGAATTTGGCTTGATTGTCCGCCTCGCTCCATTCGGGCAGCCAATAGCGGTGGCTCGCCGCGAATTGCGCTCGGCGGTGAATAATACAGTGCATAAAATGTTGTGTCAGTGTAAAGCTTTGTAACCTGTACTGACTAGGATAAACGATCGCTGGAAGCCATGGCCGGGATTCGGCCTAGGATTTTGAGGAAGAGAGGGTCGGGTGAAGGACGAGGGCTAAGCCCCAACCTACGATGGGATAAATTGCCCAGGATAAGCTCCCCACAATGATCAGGTTCAAGGTTACCAAGCCCGCATTGACTAAACAGTAGTTTAGCCAGGATTGATTGTCTGAGGTGGGGGCGGCGGGTTCGGCGGGTTCAGGGGTGGCGGTGCTGTGGGGGGGCGTGGCAAGCCAATCTTCTTCGATGATATGGAGGTGTTCGGCGGGAATCTTCAGTTCGCGGGCGAGTTGATGGAGCCGAGCGGGGGAATATTCCACTTTTTTGCGGCAAGCGAGGGCGGCTTGGACGATGTAGTCGATGCTTTCGGCGGAATATCGCGGGATATAGCGTGAAGGGGTGGGGGTCGTCATGATGGGAGCACGGGTAGTGGGGCGGTGTAGATGCCTACAGGGTGTCAATGCTAATGGGAAAGTCGATCGCACCAGAGCAGCGATCGCTCAAACCGACAAAACTAACTGATGGAGATAAAAAAGACTGACGACGCGCTGATGATTTAGGCGAGGAGTCGTAATGTTTTTATACAATCACGACATGAATGCAATAGGTTGCAGTTAACTCTAGTGTATATTCAGCCGATTGCCTAAGTCAAATTTGCATCAAATGTGGTATGGAAGGTGACACCTTTGGGGTGGATATTGGAGGGCGATCGCCGTAGTCTAGCCTTGATTCACTCATCGCCCCCCATTCACCGCCCGCACCCCTTAAACCTGCCCCAAATCCGCCGCCACCCGATGGGCACAGGCAAACCCCGAAAACGCCACCGCATTCAGCCCCTGCCCCGGAAACGTACTATCCCCCACACAATACAGCCCCGGAATTGCCGTGCGGTTAAAGGGCATTGTCAACAGCCCCGGCAACTTACGGCGGGGAATGGGCCCATAGGTGCCATCCTCCCGACCGAGAAAACGGCGATGGGTGCGGGCTGTGCCGATTTCCAGATAATCCACCTGATCGCCCAGACCGGGGAAAATCGCCTCTAAGCGGGTGATCAACCGTTGAGCCGCAGCGGTTTTTTTCGCCTCATAGTCCGACTGGCTCAGGTTCTGCCAAGCGTCGATCCAACTGGGGGTAAAGGTGTGGATGATGTGGCGATCCGGTGGGGCGAGGCTGGGGTCAAGGAGGGTGGGGATTGAGACGAAAATTGTCCCTTCCGGGTCTTCCATCTGGGCCCAATCTTCGAGCAGGATATGGTGGCATTCTGTGCCCGGTGGCAGGGCGGCGGCCTTCACTCCTAAATGCACGGATAGAAAGCTGGGGGATTTTTGGTAACGGCTCTGCCAGCGTTGCTCACGGGCGGGGAGTTGTTCCGGGGGAAGGAGTTTCTCGAAGGTGTCCCAGCGGGTGGCGTTGGAGATGATGCGCTGGGCGCGGAGGGTTTCGCCGCTGGCGAGGGTGACCCCCACGGCGCGATCGCCCTCGATCAGGATTTTATTCACCCGTGCTTTGTAGCGAATTTCGCCGCCGTGTTGGGTGAGGCCGATGGCGAGTTTTTGGGCAATTTGGCCCACGCCGCCCTTGGGGTAGTTGATGCCGCCGTAGTGGCGATCGCTAAACACCATCCCGGCATTAATCATCGGGGTTTGTGCTGCCGGAACCACCGACCAGCAGTAACATTCCATATCAATAAACTTCAGCAATTCCGGGTCGCTAAGATGGCGGCGGGCCACATCTCCCACATTTTGCGGCAGATATTTCACCAACCCCAAGCAAGCCCAGGGACGCTGAAAAAAGATGCGGAACAGGTAGCGGAATTCCTCTAATGACAGCAATTCCATCACATTGAGGCAGTTAAACACTGCCCAACATTCATCGTAGAATTTGCGAATCCCGGTTTTTTCCTGGGGGAAGCGATCGCACAGTTCCCCTAAAAATTGCTCATAGTCCCGGTGGACTTTAATCTCTAAATCATTGGGCAGATGGTAGTGAATTTGGCAGGGGTCGGGGATGGTTTCAATCGCCTGATCCACCGCAGCGAGGGCGCGGGTGAGGAGGTTCGTCGTCCCTTCCGTCCCAAACCCAAAAATCATCGACGCGCCCACATCAAAGCGATACCCCTCCCGCTCAAAATATCCCGCACTCCCCCCCGGAATTAAATAGCGTTCGAGCACCACAACGCTCATGCCCTTGGCGGCCAGTTGGGTCGCGGTGACGAGGCCACCAATCCCGGAGCCGATCACGATCGCATCGTAGGATGAGGGTGCTGAGGAGACTTGTTGAATATTATTTTCAGTTACTGTCATTTCGGTTAGGGGGTGTTGCGCCCGACGCGAAGCTTGAACTTTTGTAAATTTTCCCTAGATTAGCATTTTGTGGGGAAGCTCAGACGCGATCGCCCCCGATTCACTAAGCCTTTTCTGGGCTAACGCGAATCGTCGAATACAAAAAGGTGGGACTTGACCTTGGCCAAAGTCCCACCGGCTGAATCCATAACAGAGAGGAGAACACTGAAGACATTATGTCCTTATTGAAAATAAATGTCAATAGATTTCTGCGGAACTTGGCAACAACGCGCTCAACTTAGCCGGGAGCATCCCACTCTGGCAGGAGTGAGCCAGAGGCTCACACTCCCATGGCCGTCATCCTCTGGCGTGCCAGCATCTCGCTCGCTGCTCTGCTCAGGGGATCACATGCGGGCTAGGTTAAAAGCCGTTAATCCCGTTGGTTGGCGAATTTGCGGGAACCCCAGAAGGAAAGGGCGATCGCTACCGTGAGCAGAATCGGGATGGAATACCAGGGAAATTCCGACAGGGGCGCGTAGGCTGCCGCCCGTAATGCCGTGGTGGTGTAGGTGAGGGGCAAGCAATAGACCACGCCTTTTAACAGGAGGGGTAAGGTGGCGGGGTCAAAAAAGGTCGCGCCCAGGAACGACATCGGCACAATCACGAAATTATTAAACAAGCCCACACTTTCGAGGGACTGCACCGTTAACCCAGCAATCACCCCCAAGCCAGCAAACACAGCACAGTTCAGCACCACCACCAGCAAAAAGAGCGGGTTAATGAAGCTCCACACTTTGCCCGTGAAGAGAATCGCCACCACGAGCACCGATCCGGCAGTCATTAAGCCCCGGACAATCCCCGCGAGCATTTTCCCTAAATGGAGGGCGAGGGGATGGATCGGCATCAGGAGCAGTTCTTCAAAGGTTTTGCTGTAGAGGCGATCGCCACAAATCGAAAACGTCGTACCGCCAAAACTAATCGTCATCGACGACAGGGCAATCATCCCCGGCAAAATAAATTCCAGATAGTTATCCCCCATCGGCGCATCCATGGCTTGATCTAAGGCACTGCCCAGCCCAAGACCAAAGGCAAGGATATAGATCAGGGGTGAAATTAAGCCCGTAGACGCGACCTGGAGAACCCGCACCCGCAGATCCAGCCAATCCCCCCAGAAGATGGTCAGGGTATCGACCCACAGGGTTTGGACAGCGCGGGGTTGACGAAGCGATGGGCGGGATTGAGTGAGTTCAGCGTTCACCATGGATTCCTATACACAATTCAGAAGCGGTGATCTTACTTTACATTTCTTGGCGAATTGAATGGGGAACAGTTGTGTTGAGCGATACCCGATCCGGACTGAATCCCCTGTATTAGAGAATGGGGGTCGAATTTGAAAGTTGAATTTGGTTTGGAAGCAGTGAGCCAGAGGCTCACCCTACATGAGTGCTTTGTAGTGCGAGCTTCTAGCTCGCTGCTCCGTAGTGCGAGCTTCTAGCTCGCTGCCATCAAGCCATCTAGTTAGTCAGGTAATCAGCAGTGAGCCAGAGGCTCACCCTACATGAGTGCTTTGTAGTGCGAGCTTCTAGCTCGCTGCCATCAAGCCATCTAGTTAGCCAGGTAATCAGCAGTGAGCCAGAGGCTCACCCTACATGAGTGTTCCGTAGTGCGAGCTTCTAGCTCGCTGCTTTGTAGTGCGAGCTTCTAGCTCGCTGCTCCGTAGTGCGAGCTTCTAGCTCGCTGCCATCAAGCCATCTAGTGAGTCAGGTAATCAGCAGTGAGCCAGAGGCTCACCCTACATGAGTGCTTTGTAGTGCGAGCTTCTAGCTCGCTGCTTTGTAGTGCGAGCTTCTAGCTCGCTGCCATCAAGCCATCTAGTGAGCCAGGTAATCAGCAGTGAGCCAGAGGCTCACCCTACATGAGTGTTCCGTAGTGCGAGCTGCTAGCTCGCTGCTTTGACGCTGAAGAGTGACGCGGCGTGAATGAAACAAAATTTAGAGTCGTAGGGTAGATTAAGCGGCTTCAATACCTGCTATCACTGCAATTGAGTAATCCGCCGTAACCCACCGATCAAAGCGCGTCGCGGCCCTAACCCATTACCCTGACGGGGAGAGGAGACGTTTTAACCCGTTAGGATGCCAGAAATTTAAGGCGTGCCCTGCTGACGATGGCGCAACCAGCGCCACCCCTCCCCGATCCAGAGCACCACGGATGCACCCCCGATAATCTTGAGCCAATCCCCGATATTCAGGGGCACGGTGCGAAACACATCCCCTCCGAATTGAATGATTAACACTTGACCGACAAAGATTGTTAGGGCAATCCAGACAAAGCCTTGGTTATCCAAAAGCCCCTTAAATGCGGACTGCTGCACGCCTAAACAACGGGCATTGAACAGGTTCCAAAACTGCAAAAAGACAAACACAGCAAAAAAGACCGAGAGTTCATAGTCTGTCATGCCGCCTTGGTTGAGATACAGCAAGAAGCCCACTAAAAAGACTAAGAAGATTCCCCCGGTAATCAGGATGGTTCGGGTCATTTCTGTGGAGATGATGAAGTCTGATGGGGAGCGGGGTTTTTCTTCGAGGACGCGGCGGGAGGGGGGTTCGGTGGCGAGGGCAAGGGCGGCAAAGGTGTCCATGATCAGGTTGACCCAGAGCATTTGGGTGACGGTGAGGGGGAGGGAGATGCCGATAAAGGGGCCGAGGAGGGCAATCCCCAGGGCGACGACGTTGATCGTGAGTTGAAAGAGGATGAAACGCTGGATGTTTTTGTAGAGCGATCGCCCCCAGACCACCGCATTGACAATACTTTTAAAGGAGTCATCCAGGAGGATGATGTCGCTGGCATCTTTGGCGATCGCTGTACCGCTGCCCATGGCAAGGCCGACTTTGGCCTGCTTTAACGCCCCAGCATCATTGGTTCCATCCCCGGTCACGCCCACCACTTCGCCCTGTGCTTGGAGCAACCGCACCAGCCGTAATTTATCCAACGGGATCGCCCGCGCCAACACCTTCAACTCTTGCACCGCCTGCCGAGCGTCATGATCACAGAGATCGCGGAAGTCTTTCCCACTCATCAAGGCGTAGGGATGTTGAATCTCGCTGTCATCGTCCCACAGCCCGATTTGGCGAGCGATTTCCTGGGCGGTTTCGGTGCAGTCGCCGGTAATGATTTTGACTTGAATACCCGCCTGCAAACAGACCCGAATCGCGTCGGGCACTTCATCCCGGAGCGGATCTGCGATCGCCACAAACCCCAGCCAACAGAGCGAATGGGGCAGTGCCTGGTTATCCTCATCCGGCCGCATCAAATTATCCGGCAGTCGGGTATAGGCAAACCCCAGCGTCCGCATCCCGCGAGCTTGGTAGTCGTACAACATCTCCCGGATCGGATGCTTATTGCTGAGGGGAAACATCCCGTATTCCGTCATAATATGGGAGCATTTTTCCAGCAACACCTCCGGCGCTCCCTTCAGGTGCATGATCTCCTCATCCAACACCGCCGAATGTCCCAAGGTCGCCATGTATTTCGTCTGGGTGGAAAACGAAAGGCGAAACTTAATATCTAAGCCGCGACGCAAACTTATGTAGTCCTGCTTTTGCTGATCCAACCAGAGCAGTAAGGCCCCTTCGGTGGCATTACCGATCACCGTGGGCGCACTCCCCGGCTTTTTGTCCAGATCGGCGGTGCTATTTCCCGCCATCCCTTCCCCGATTAACCGGGTGGCGCGATCCAAATCCGCCACCTTGCGGCTATGGAGACTGGGGAAATTCACCTCATGGATACGCATCTGGTTTTTCGTCAATGTGCCCGTTTTATCGGAGCAAATTACCGTGGCTGCGCCAATGGTTTCACAGGCGTGCATCCGCCGCACGAGGTTATTACTCTTGGCCATGCGTTTCATGCTGTAGGCCAAAGACAGGGTGACGCTCATGGGCAGGCCTTCCGGCACGGCTACCACAATGATCGTGACGGCCACCATGAAATATTCCAGCAACAGTTGACCGACATGGGGCGGTAGCCATAGCCCGGAGGGGGGCGGCAAGGTTTGCGTCAGGGTTCCTAAACCAACGCCCAGACCCAAGACGGCGAGACCCCCCGCCAAGGCCTTTAACCAACCCTGGAGGGTTTCCACATCCAGCCAGCTTGGAACGTCTAGATCCTCATCAATCAGGCGCAGACCGTCATAGACGACGGGGAGCCAGACAGGAATGAGTGTCACTAAAATCGCCGTAATGACCACCGTTAAGAAATAGCTTTGGCTGCCGGTGAGGGCGAAATCTTGGGTGATTAAACCGCGCAAGAAGAGGGCGACGAAGATGGTCGCGGCGAAGAAGAGTCCGACGACACCGATCAATTCGCTGAGGCGTTCGAGTTGTTGGTTGAGGGGGGTTTCCTCGCCGGCTTCGACGGTGGCGATCGCGGTGGCGAGTTGGCCGATTTCGGTGCGATCGCCCACTGCCGTCACCACATACAGCCCATTGCCTTGATCCACAATCGTGGTGCGATAGACCATGTAGGGCGGATAGGTGAATTCAGCCGGGTTGTTGGGATCGAGTTCGGGGCGGCTGAGTTTGCGGACGGGTTCGGATTCGCCGGTAATTTTGGATTGATTGACCAGGAGGGACACGGCTTCGACCACTTCGCCATCCGCCGGGATTTCTTCCCCCTGTTCCACATAGATCCAATCACCCACCACCACATCTTTGCGCGGAATCGTGGTGGGGTGTCCGTCCCGGATGACGCGGACTTTGGCCTCATCAACGTAGTGATTGAGGATTTCAAAGGCTTGGTTGGCGCGATATTCATTGACAAAGGCCAAAATCGTGGCGAGGAAAATCGCCGCTAAAATACCCAGGCCTTCGATGAACTCGCCTTCGATCGCACCGACCGCGATCGCAATCACCGCCGCGATGATTAAAATCCGAATCACCGGATCTTCAAATTTACTCAGCAGCAACACCCACCACGGTTCGCGGGGCGGTGGGGTGAGGACATTAGAGCCATGAGTTTTGCGACTCAGTTCAACTTGTGCAGTGGTTAGGCCTTGAGGCGGCGATGGTTGCGATCGTGTCTGGGTCATTGGGGCTTGGGCAGACAACGGGAAAGAGTTTGTTTTATCGTAATCACTGAGCAACTGAGCAAACCAAAGTGATTTTAATATCTCCCATTGTAGGAATGAAACCCTTGGCACGTCGTGAATTTGTTATGAAACCTCATGTTAGTGGCGATCGCACCTCAGGCTCACCCCTGGGATCTGGACGCAAAAATTCAATCTGATCTTTCAGTATTCACCCCATCCCTAGAGCAGTTCCCCTATGAGTCAACCTGATGTGATTGTCATTGGCAGTGGTATTGGTGGCCTCTGCTGCGCCGGACTCTTAGCCTATTACGGCCGCGAGGTCTTGGTCTGTGAAAGCCACAGCCAACCGGGCGGCGCAGCCCACAGCTTCCAACGTGGGGGCTATCACTTCGACTCCGGCCCGTCCCTCCATTCGGGGCTGACCCGCTGGCCGTCGAGTAACCCCCTCCAACAGGTGCTCCATCTCCTGGGGGAATCGGTTCCCTGTGCCACCTACACCGGTTGGGATTGCCATGTACCAGAGGGGCAGTTTCGGGCCACGGTGGGAGCCGATGCGTTTTGTGATTTGTTGCTGAAGTTGCGGGGTGCGATCGCTGTCCAACAATGGCGCGAACTCCAGCGGGTGATGGCTCCCCTCGGTGCGGCAGCCACGGCGATTTCCCCCGGTGCGTGGCGCTGGGATTGGCTCGCCCCCCTCACCCTCGCCCGTTCGGGGCATCACCTCCTCGACCACCTCGGCGCTTTTCGCCAGATCACCGCCCCCTTTAGCCGCATCGTCGATGAGGTGATCAGCGATGCTTTTTTACGCCATTGGCTCGATCTCCTCTGTTTTCTCCTCTCCGGCTTCCCCGCTAGCGGCACGAGTACGGCGGAAATGGCGTTTATGTTTGCCGATTGGTATCAGCCCGATGTGGTGCTGGACTATCCCCTCGGCGGTAGTGGGGCGTTAATTGATGCCCTCGTGCGCGGCGTGACGAAACACGGCGGCGAAGTGCGCTGCAATGCCACCGTTGAGGAAATTTTGATCGAGTCGGGGCAAGCCGTCGGGGTGCGACTGCGGGGCGGTGAGGAAGTTCGGGCGAAACAAGCGATCGCCTCCAACGCCTCGATTTGGGACACGATCCGCCTCATCCCTGACCCCAACCTCCAAGCCAAATTCACCCCACCCCCCGCCTGTGATAGCTTTCTGCACCTCCATCTCGGCTTCGATGGCGCAGGCTTAGACGATCTCGACTGTCACGGCATCGTCGTCGCCGATTGGGATCGCGGTGTCACCGACCCGCAAAATGTAGTAGTGTTCTCAATGCCGTCGGTACTCGATCCCACCCTCGCCCCCCCCGGCCACCATGCCCTCCATGTCTACACCCCCGCCACAGAACCCTTTCACCTCTGGGCAGACCTTGAACGGGGCAGCGCCGCCTATGACGCGATGAAACAGGAACGCCTCGCCCCGGTGTGGCAGGCCATGGAGCGGGTGATTCCCGATTTGCGCGATCGCTGTGCCGTCACCCTCGAAGGCACACCCCTAACCCATCGCCACTTTTTAAGGCGCGATCGGGGTTCCTATGGCCCCGCCATCTCCGCCCAAACCGGCATTTTTCCCGGCTGCCATACCCCCATCCCCAAACTTCTCTGCTGCGGTGATTCCACCTTCCCCGGCATCGGTGTCCCCGCCGTCGCCGCCAGCGGCATGATCACCGCCAACACCCTCGTTTCTGTCTTCGACCACCTCAAACTCCTCAATGCTCTCGATCGTTAAACCATTCGATTGAGTTCAAATGCGGCTCTCATCAAACGGATTACACAGGGTTAATTCAGTCACTCGCTTAAAATCATCCACATTTCGAGTCATCACAGCCGCAGTACAGTGTAATGCTGTTGCTGCAATTAAAGCATCGGGTAGTTTGAGGTGATACTGCCGCCGCAATTGAATGGTGCGATCTTCAATTTCGGGCAAGAGGGAGACTCGTTCAAATTGCATCAATAAATCAGTGATTACCGCTTCTTCTTCCTGTGATAGCTCTGAAAAACTGAGCAACTCAATTCGCACAATGCTAGAAATGATTTCTTCATTTTGGCGAAGAAATTGTTCTGAGAAGATCGGTGAAATTTTTGGCTCTCCGATCAGGTAGTCAATAAAAATATTGGTGTCGTAGAGATACTTCACCGATCCCACTCCTGACGTATTGTTTCAGCATGAGTGAGCATTTTATCTCGTTTATCTTTTAAAAATCCCTTGGCTTTGTTGATCTTGGCATAGTCGCGTTGCCACAGTGATATCAATGAATCAGGGACATCTACAGTGATGAATTCTTCATTTTGGCTGATTAGATACTGCTTAGGAATTTTAATGATGGGCATGTTTTTTAGTTAGGGCTTGTGGATAGTTTAGCGGTTTGGGCGGTTTAGAGTTCTGCTAACCAGGTTTGGATGGCAGATAACAGGTTGGGTTGATCGGGGGGGAAGCCTTTTAAGGGGGCTTCTAGGGGTTGGTGGGTGAGGAGGGCGATCGCTAGGGTGTCGGTGAGTTGTTCACAGAGGGTGATGAGTTCGGGGGTTGTGGGCAGTGGGTGAGGAGGAGGGCACGGCGCAGTTGGGCGGGGGTTGTGGGTTCGGGGGGGTCTTCGCCGGGATATGGGGTGTCCCAGGATGGGGTGTGGTGGGGGGGTGCGGCTAAGTGGTGAAGTAGAATATCATTGAAGGTGATTTAGTAGCGTGAGGCTTCGTCAATGATGACATTTAATGATGTAGTTGAGGGAATTAAAGGTCTTTCTACCGATGAAAAAGAAGAAATTCAATCATTGTTGCAGCAGTATCTCCGTGAAGAACGTCGCGATAGGATTTATGAGAATTTGCAAGCAGCCCAGAAAGAACAACAACAAGGAAACCTCAAGTTTTCTAACCAGATTGACGAATTGAGACAACTGATTGAGGAATAATCATGGAAGTCAGTTTCAGTTCAGCTTTTAAACGGGCTTTTAAAAAAAGGATTAAAGGGAATGAAAACTTAGAGTCAAAGTTTTGGCAAAAACTAGAAATATTTACGTCAGACCCTTACGACCCAAGATTGAGAACCCATAAGCTATCAGGAAAACTGAAGGATTTATGGAGTTTTACGGTAGATTACGACGTGAGAGTATTATTTTATCTTACCGAAGATGACAAGGCTATTTTTGTTGATTTCGGCAGCCATGACGAAGTTTATTAAGGGGTTAGAAACTCGGTTTCTCAAATCTCCTCTAACCAGGTTTCGATGGCAGATAAGAGGTTGGGTTGATTGGGGGGGAAGCCTTTTAAGGGGGCTTCTAGGGGTTGGTGGGTGAGGAGGGCGATCGCTACGGTGTCGGTGAGTTGTTGGCAAAGGGTGATGAGTTCTGGGGTGGGTGTTTCGCAGTTGATGAGGAGGAGGGCGCGGTGGGGAAGTTGTTGGTTGAGGTGCAAGGTATCGAGATAGCGACTGAGTTGGCCGGGGGTGGAAACGTCGGGATAAATCTCTTTAAGTTGGAGGGGTTTCCAGATGAGTTTGCACAGTTTGAGGGCGATTTCGCTTTCGCGGGTTTCGGTGGCGAGGGGTTTGGCGTTGAGGCAATAAATGGGCAGGTGTTTTAGGGATTCGCAGGTGAAGGGGGTGGCGGGGGTTGTTTGGCTGTTATGGGGGGTTTGGTCGATGATTTCGGGGTGGGGGGTGGTGGGGGGATTGTGCCAGGCTTGATAAAAGTCGGGATAGGGGAGGTTTTCGGCACAGTTCCAGATGACTTTGTAGCATTCCTTGAATTGGTCAAAGTTGCTTTCGTAAACTTCATCGCTGAGGCAGTCTTTTAATGCAGAAACAACCCCTGCATAGTGCTTGCGTGTAGTAAGAATTTTCCCTAAGCTCTCCGCTGCTAGCCCACGGGTGTCATCATCAGCCCCAGCATCCCGTAAGATTTCCACTAAGGCGGCGATCGCCTGGGGGTTCCCTGGGTTGATTTCCCCTAAACGCTCGGCTGCTTGACCACGGATATCAAGATTAGTCCCAGCATTCCTCCAAATTTCCGCTAAGGCGATTATTGCCTGCTTGTTCCCTGGGTTGATTTTTCCTAAACTCCAGGCTACTAGCAAACGGGTGTAGGCATCAGCTCCAGCATCCCTCAAGATTTCCGCTAAGGCGATTATTGCCTGCTTGTTCCCTGGGTTGATTTCACCTAAACTTTCGGCTGCTTGCTCACGAGTATAAATATTAGCCGAAGCATCCTGTAAGATTTCCACTAAAGTGGCGATTGCTTGCTCATTCTCTGAGTCAATTTTCCCTAAACTTTCGGCTGCTAGAAAACGGGTGTAAGTATCACCCCTGGCATCCTGTAAGATTTCCTCTAAAGTGGTGATCGCCTGCCTATTTCTTGGGACAATTTTCCCTAAACTTTCGGCTGCTAGCAAACGGGTGTAAGCATCAGCCCCAGCATTCCTCAAAATTCTCTCTAAGGTGGCGATCATCTGCTTGTTTTCTAAGACAATTGTCTCCAAGCTCTCGACTGATTGATAACGGGTATCAAGATCGGCTCCAGCATCCTGTAAAGTTTCCACTAAAGCAGTGATCACCTGCTCATTCCCTGGAGCAATTTCCCCTAAACTCCAGGCTGCTTGATTACGGATATAAGCATTAGCCCCAACATCCCTCAAGGTTTCCGTTAAAGCAGTGATCGCCTGCTCATTATCTGGGTCGATTTTCCCTAAACTCCAGGCTGCTTGATTACGGATATAAGCATCAGCCCCAGCATCCCGTAAGATTTCCTCTAAGGCGGCGATCGCCTGCTCATTATCTGGGTCGATTTTCCCTAAACTCCAGGCTGCTTGATTACGGATATAAGCATCAGCCCCAGCATCCCGTAAGATTTCCTCTAAGGCGGCGATCGCCTGCTCGTTCCCTGGGGCGATTTCCCCTAAACTCAAGGCTGCTATCCTACGAATGTCACGATCAACCCCAGTATCTCGTAAAATTTCTGCTAAGGCGGCGATCACCTTCTGATTTCCTAATGCGATTCCCCATAAACTCTTGGCTGCTTGATACCAGGTGATGCTAAACCCAGCATCTTGTTGTAAAATTCTCACTAATGCAGTAGTTGCTTTTTCCCGAATCGTCTCACCGAGAACAGTTCTCGCACCCTCTTTAAGTGGGTCTAAAAATGTTCGCCATTCCTGTTTCTCAATATTGAAATAACCAAACCCCCATTTCACCACCTGCCGCACAATCTCAGCCGCAAGGGAACAAACTTTAAACTCATTAATTGCCGCAGCCGCTAGAAAATAGGCTTGATATTCATAAAGTCCTCTATCTACTTTGTTAAAGTTCCACTCTCTACAAGCATCATCAAACCCAACCAACACCCGAATAAACTGCTCCTTCTGCTCATTCCCAACATCCTCACGCCCCAACCACAACAAAATCACCTGCTTCCATTGCTTCTCAAAAATCCGATACCGTTTCCCCTCCACCGGACAATCCACATGATCCTTCGGTAAAAAATAATCCCAATCCTCCACCGCCAACGCCGCAAGATACTCCTGAAACGTCGCATGATAAAACGCGAAAACCTCCGCCTCCGGATTCTCCTCCGCCACCCCCACCCGATTTAACCAGCCCAAATCCAACGCCAAACGGAACAGCCCCGCATCCGCATCCCTCCACACATCCCGCACAAACCGCCCCGTCAACCGAAACCGAGACCCCTCCAACTCCATCGCCCGCAACGCCAAAACCCCCAACCCCTCATTTAAAGCCCGCCGCTGCGCGTCCGTTGTGGGAAATTCGTCGCCCTTCCACTCATAAAACACCTCCACAAACCGCCCATATAACCCCGCCTGCGTATCCGGAAACTTCCCCTGCCGCACCTGCCACGTCCGACAAAGCAACGCCAACCGTAACGGATTTTTCACCAAATCCTGAATCCGGCAATGCTCCGGAGCCGCCAACTCTTCTTTTAACTTCCCCGCCAGTGCAGAAATGTCCGGCGCATTAAACCAACGATCAATAAACGCCTCCACCTGCTCCGGATAACGAAACTCCAACGTCCGAAACGTATCAAACCGAAACAACGCATTGCGCTCCCCATCCCACACATTCAACCGACAAGTTAAAATCACCCGCGCCGCATCCACCCAACCCGCCAACTGCTGGGCAATCTCCCCCAAAACCGCATTTGAAGTTCCCGCAACCTCATCCACCCCATCCAACAACAACCAAGCCCGCCCCGCATTAAACATCTCCACACATTGCTCTCGGTGCGCCGCCGTCGTTTCAAGCACATTCAATAATTGCTTTAACCAAACTCCCCCCAAATATTCCTCCAGAGTTCGCCCCCGCAAATCGGCTAACGATACCCAGACCGGGATGAAATCCGTTTCTGCCAAAATCCATTGCTCAATGGTTTGTAATAACGTCGTTTTTCCCGCCCCCGGCTCCCCAATAATCGCCAAACGTCGCCCCTCACTCTTACTTTTCCCCGCCGCTAACACCTCCTGAAAAAACCGATCCTGCTCATAGGTTTCTGTCACCTCATAACTCTCAACCCCGTAGAGCTTTGACCCTTCCTCTGCACCCTCCACATCCGGCCGCCGCTCCCGCTGCTTCCGCTCCATTAACCCCAACGGCACATAAAGATCAGCGCGATCGCGCTGAATGCGATCGCTATAGGTCAGCGAATTTGTACTAATTTCTTGGCGTTTCGTCGCCTGTGCTTGACAGAGTTGCCGCCAATCAATCCCCGCTGGCGGAGGTAGTGAAGGTTTACCCTTGTCTGGACGCTTTTCCTCCCAAAGCCGTTCAAACGCAGCGAGATTTTCTTCCCGATCCTTACTCCACAGCTTTAACGTGAAATGCCATTCATCTTTCCCTTTCGTTTTGCCGCGATTGTCTTCGAGAATTTCCAAGAAATCCCCTAGATAGGTTGTCAAAGTTTGCCGAACCTGGTCAGCCCCAAGTTGGCCAGGATAGCGCGGGTCTTTAGCCGTCAAAAATTCTAAGGTGCGGCGTTGAGTCTCCACGATTAGCTTCGGGGGTTGTCCCCGTTCCTCTTGCCAACGGTGGGTAATGTCAATTTCGGCTAATTCTGCCAACTCAAAATTGACATAAGCCAACAGCGCATCTAATAACTGCTTGGCTCTGTCCTTTGGCTCCTTCCCATAACTTGCCTTTGGCATAACAACCCCAATCGCGAGTAAAAACCTTGGGGGGTTTGGGAACTTCTCTAACTACCCCAAACCCTTCAAACCCTGATTATAACAAGGTTTTCAGCCTTGCCGCCTTCAGTTTGCTTTAGGGTAGTACCCCAAACTGACCATGCCTTCAGATGATTTATGAAGGTTAGTCAGTGATGGATGAATTAGAGCAGAAACTTAAGGAGCGGGATGCGTTGGAGGGGGCGTATGGGAGTTTTGTGGAGCCGTATGTGACGCAACAGATTGAGATTGGGGTGGATGGGGCGGGGTTTTATTGTGTGGCGGCGTGGGTGGTGTTGACGGTGCTTTACTGTGGTTGGGTGCGATCGCGCCGCCCGTAGGTCACTCGTTGAAATCGGTGTCGATTGCCACATCGAGGGTATCTTCATCGACGCGCACATAGAGGACATTGGGACGGCAACAGACTTGGCAGTCTTCGACATAGGTTTGCTGAAAGCCTTGGCTAAGATCCACAAAGGTCTGATTGGGTTCGCCGCAGCAGGCGCAATAAAATTCGGCAGTGGTTTCCATGGTGTCTGGGGAATTCGCACCCTCTATTCTGGCGGAGATGGTCGCTCAGGGTGTAAATCAGTCACAATAAAGCCATGATCCCCGCACTCTCTCCTGCCCGGTTTGGGAAGCGTGTTGATGGGCGATCGCACCCTCTAGAATTTTTGTTCACTACCGCTAGACACTGTCATGGCTAAAGCGAAACGCAAAAAACTGTTTCCATGCGGCCACCGGGGCCAAGGGCAAATTTGTCATCGCTGTGCCCAAGCAGCACGAGATCAAACCCAACGCCAATCGGAAAAACAACAATGGGAAGCCACCTTTGCTCACGACGTAATTGATCTAACCCAGTTTCCCAAAGCTGTGGTGCTCAAGGCTCGGCAGATTATCGCCGGTCTCCAGCGTCGGGAAAATTATCGCACCTATCGTGGCAAACGCCTGCGCCATAATCGTGTGGTGATCAGCATCCCGGTGACGCGACATTATCGGTTGCTCTGTCGAGATCTGGGCAGTGGGATTGTGCCGGAGGCGTTGGTTTCCCATGAAGATTACAATGTGTGTAAACCCGGCGGCTAAGGGTGCGGGTGCAAACGAGTTGCTACGGCGAGGGGAAAACGATGCAAATTTATTTAGACTACAGTGCGACGACTCCCCCTCATCCCGATGTGTTGGCAACGTTGCACCACCAGGGCGCGACGCTCTGGGGCAATCCATCCAGTCTGCACCATTGGGGGGAGCGGGCGGCGATCGCCCTCGAAACCGCCCGCTGGCAAGTGGCGCAATTGCTCAACGCGCCCACCGCCGATAGTATTCATTTCACCTCTGGAGGAACGGAAGCCGATAACCTCGCCATCTTTGGAGTGGCCCACCGCTACCCCACGCCGCAACACATCATTATTTCAGCAGTGGAACATCCTGCGATCGCCGCCCCGGCCCGTCAACTGGCGGCACGAGGTTGGCAGGTGACGGAACTCCCCGTTGATGCCACGGGCAAAATCAACCCCCTTGAACTCCTCGCCGCCCTCCAACCCAATACGGTTTTGGTTTCGATCATCTACGGTCAAAGCGAAATCGGCACAGTGCAGGCGATCGCAGAATTAGCGCAAATTGCCCGCCGCCATCGCATTCTCTTCCACACCGACGCGGTGCAAGTGGCAGGGCGGCTCCCCCTCGATGTCCAAGCCTTAGATGTGGATTTGCTGTCCGTATCGGGTCATAAACTCTACGGCCCCCAAGGCTCAGGCGCACTCTACGTCCGGCCCGGCGTGGAACTGGTTCCCCTCTTGGCAGGAGGCGGCCAAGAACATCAATTGCGCTCCGGAACCCAAGCCGTGCCAACCTTGGCTGGGTTTGGGTTAGCGGCTCAATTGGCCCAGGAACAGTTGCCGACGGAAGCACACCGCTTACAGCAGTTGCGCGATCGCCTCATTACCCGCCTTGAAGCCTGCCCCTATTTCCAACTCACAGGCCATCGGCGCGATCGCCTCCCCCACCACGCCAGTTTTGTCCTGCGCGATTTTCCGCCGGAGATCACCGGGCGGGCGATCGTGCGCCAGATGAATCTCGCGGGCATTGCCCTCAGTGCCGGTTCCGCCTGCCACAGTGGCCAAGCCAGCCCCAGCCCGATCCTCACCGCCCTCGGCTACGGTGAAATCCAAGCCCGCCAAGGCATCCGCGTTTCCCTCGGTCGCGACACCACCCCCGAAGATATTGATTGGACGGTGATGGCCTTGCAACAAGTGCTCCACCGCTTAAACCCGTCCCCCCTGCCCTGCGTTGGTTCGTCTTGTTAGGATGATGGGGAATGATTGTGAAGTTTCCGTGTTTTTACGGTTAAAGTCTGAGGATTTGACAGGCTCGATTATGTTTTTTCCATGAAGTGACCGTAAAAATACGGTTAGCCATGATAGAACAGAAGCAATGTGATTAAACCCTACGCGATCGCTGCCCACCCACAACAGGGCAGCGATTTTTATGAACGCTCCACCCTGAGAACCTACTGTTTATACACAACGTTTTAAGGTTGACCTCGCCTGCGTTTAATCCCCTCTGTAGTCAAGGCAGCGAGCTAGAAGCTCGCACTACAGAGGATTCCAGGCAGGGTAGCGTGAGCCTCTGGCTCACTCATACCCCCTCCAGATTCGTCACTTGGGTTATGTATAAGCAGTAGCCCTGAGCACGGAGGCTTAAACGCCTTAACCGATCTTCAAACGATCTTCACGGATCTTCATTCGATGCTGGAAAGATGCCGGGAGGCGGAATTGAACCGCCGACACGAGGATTTTCAGTCCTCTGCTCTACCAACTGAGCTATCCTGGCTGGTGCTGAATGTTTCGAGCACAATTACCACCATAACAAGATGACATAACTTTGTCAAAGTTTTCTTTGCGGCTTCAACAAGGTGCTCAAAGCTCAACTTCAGCATGAAAAAAGCCCACAGGGAGGACTGTGGGCTGACATTACTTAAGTCTGTCGTTTGAATTCGCATGAAAAAATCCAAGCACACCGTCCAAGGCAATCACTTGAAATATTTCTTTACGTCAACACAGTGTAGCAGGAATGACAGACGTTTCAACAAAATTATGAGTGATTTTCTGGGTTTTGTGTGTTGAGATAGGCTTGGGCTTGTTGCGATCGCCCCCAGATCACCTGTTCGCGCTGATAAATCGCGATACCGGGTTTTGCACCCTTTGGTTTATACACAAATTTGGGCTGTGTGTAAACCACCGGAACCTGATCACTCTGGCGAGCACGACTATAGTACGCCGCCACATTCGCCGCACATTGCAAATCACGCTCATCCGGCACAGTTCCCGGCTCTAACCGTAACAGGACATGACTCCCGGCAATTTCCTGAGCATGGAACCACAGGTCATATTCCCCCGCCGTGCGAAACGTCAGGTGATCATTTTGGCGGTTGTTGCGGCCGACCCAGAGCTCAAACCCGGAGGGGGTGCGGTAGCGACGGGGTTGGGATTCCGGCGCGGTATTGTTGGCGCGTTCTTTGCCGGGGTCGAGATAGCCTTGTTGAATCAGTTCGGTGCGAATTTCGAGCAGGGCAGCCAGTTCATCATCCCAGGACTGGCGATCGCACTGCTGCAATGCGGCTTCAATCTGTTCTAAATAGTCCAATTCCGCCTGAGCCGTAGCCAGTAATGGCTCCACAGCCGATCGCGCCCGCTTTAACTTTTGGTGTTGCTTATACAGAGCTTGGGCGTTTTGGACGGCGTTTTTTTCTGGGTTGAGGGGGATCGTCACCGGGTCGCCTGTGGTGAAATCGGGGAGGGCGATCGCCTGTTGTCCCGGTTGCCATTCATGGAGATAGGCCATGAGGAGATCCGCCTGATCGCGAAACTGTTGAGCATCATCTGACTGGGAGAGGCGATCGCGGAATGTCTCGCATTTTTGCCGCACCTTGGCCGCCAGGGTTTTCACCTTTTGGCTCAGTTGGTGGTGAAGTTGCTGGAATTGCTGCTGTTGCGCCTGGGTGCTGTAATACTGATCCACCAGTTCTTGCACCGTGGCAACCGCTCGCCCCGCCACACCGGGCAACACCGTATAACCCTGAGGCAATCGCGTTGGGGTAAACTCCTCAGCAGCTAAGCAATTGAGCCAGGTTTGCCACTGTTGCCACAGGTCTTGCCACTGTTGCGGGGTCAGTTGCGTTGTGACGGTTTGGGCATCTAAATTCGCCCGCTCGGTTAGCCAGGCCACCACCGCCGGACTCACGCCCCGATAGATTTTGAGTAATTGTTTTTTCAGCGTACCGGGCACGAGGCTGATCCGCTCCTGCCACTGGGCGAAGGATTCGGTGCGATCGGGGATATCGCCGAGGAGGGGGGGCGGCGGTTCGTAGGCTTGGCCGGTTTGGACGGTGCGGACGCGGGATTGTTGGGCGTTGACTTGGTGGGCGGTGGTGACAATTTGCCCGGTGCCATCGGTGAGGATGACGTTGCTATATTTGCCCATGATTTCCACATAAAGATGCCAGAGGGGGTCTTCTCCCGGTCGCCGGGCAAACTGTAAATCTACGACGCGCTCCCAGGGTTGGAGGAGGGCGATCGCAACTAATGCCAAGCCGTTGAGTTGGTGGCGGAGTTGGTCGCTGAGGGTAAAGGTGTCCGGGGTGCGGGGTGGGGCCGTGCCGATGCCGAGCCGGGCCAGTTGGGGATGCCAGCAAAGGGTGAGCCAATCGCGGCGGCTGAGGGTGCGCAGGGCAATGTCGAGAGTATGGCGATCGCGCTGATAGACCTGTTCGACGCGGGCCGGAATCCAGTCCGTTTGGAGTTCGGCACAAATGGCCACCAAGGTGGTGTAGTCAAAAGCTTGCATAGGCGTGGGCGAGGTCAGGGGGAGAGCCGGATAATGGTGCGCTGAAAGATTTTCGTTACCATGGTGGGAATAGCGCTCAAAACGCCTTTAACGTCCCTTCAAGACGGCAGCGCCGCTCGGTCTTTATGGATATTCAACTGATTAATATCGGCTTTGGGAATATTGTTTCGGCGAACCGGATCATTGCGATCGTCAGTCCCGAATCGGCCCCTATTAAGCGTATCATTACAGAAGCTCGCGATCGCGGTCAGCTTGTGGATGCCACCTACGGACGACGAACCCGCGCCGTGATCATTACCGATTCGAGTCATGTCATTCTCTCGGCCATTCAGCCCGAAACCGTTGCCCATCGCTTTCTGTTACACAAAGATGGCTCCGCAGCCTCGTCTTAACCTCATTCTCTCATCCTCTCCACCCCATGCAGCCTGAAACCCTTACCCCTCAAGCATGCCAGCCGTCTACATCCCTGGGTCGGCTCGTCGTCTTGACCGGGCCGAGCGGGGTGGGAAAAGGAACCCTGGTCAAAGCCTTGTTAAGCACCCATCCGGAATTGCATCTGTCCATCTCTGCAACCACACGACAACCGCGACCGGGCGAAGTCCATGGGCAACAGTATTACTTTGTCGATCGCGCCACCTTTGAAGAGATGATCGCCACGGAACAACTTTTAGAATGGGCCGAATATGCCGGCAATCTCTACGGTACGCCCCGTGGGGCCGTGGAGGCGGAAATTGCAGCCGGGAAAACGGTGATTTTAGAAATTGAACTGGTGGGGGCGCGGGTGGTTCGGCAAACGTTCCCGGCGGCGTTTCGGGTCTTTATTTTGCCCCCGTCTTTGGATGAGTTGGAACGGCGCTTGCGCGATCGCGGCACGGATGCTGACCCGGTGATTCAGCAACGCTTAGCCCACGCCCAAACCGAACTCGCCGCCAGGGATGAATTTGATGTGCAGATCGTCAATGATGACTTTGACACGGCCTTGCGTCAGATTGAGCAGGCGGTGCTTGATGGGGCTTAGGGGGGGATTGGCGGGACTTGTTGACCGAGCGATCGCACCATTGAACCAAGATTCCCACGGCTTTTTCGCAGACCCTGAATCGAGAGACGATAAGATAAAGAACAGCAACGCAGAGTTACAGGACACTGAAAAGAATCTATGACATCCTATGCCGCCGCTTCTGCCCGCGCCGAAATGAGTGAGCTTCGGCGTTTAAAAACCCTTCTACCGCCTGAGCTACAAAGCTGGGTGATGGTGGAAGCAACCACCGAAGTCAATCCGCCCCTCGTGCGCTGTGAAGAATTGGGACGGGACGAAATTGAAATCCAAATCGATCTAGCCAAGTGGGATAACCTGGCGATCGATCAGCGTAACCTCTTGTTTTGGCATGAAGTGGGGCGGATTCAAAACGACACGATTCCGAAAGAAGGATGGGAAATGGCCGCCCTCGCCATTGGCCTAGGCGGGGCTGTGGGTGAACTGTGGGTGCAAGATGGTCTTTTGCTCCTCCTGGCGTTGGCCCTCTGTGGGGTTTCGGGCTTTCGCCTCTGGCAGAAAAACAATGGTGATAAACGGCTCGAAGAAGCCCTCGAAGCCGATCAACGAGCGATCGCCCTCGCCACCCGCTTCGGCTACAGCCTCCCCAACGCCTATAAGAGCCTCGGCAGCGCCCTCAAAACCTTAGTGGAGCAAACCCCCAACCGCCGCGTCCGGAAGCGTTACGAAACCCGCCTCCAAGCCCTCCGCCGCAGTGCCAACAAGGCCAAGTCCAAAATGGAAACGAAAGTGCCGGAAAACCGCCCGATGCTCTAGGGTAATCGACGGCGTGAAAGTATTCCTCCGTTTTGCACGTTGAGCATGTCAACGGGGCGGCGATGATTGCCTGCCCCGTCTTTAACTTGATCTTCATTGTCTTCGCCCATGGATCACGGCTCTTCCAAACGCTCT
Source organism: Spirulina major PCC 6313 (assembly GCF_001890765.1). Lineage (NCBI taxonomy): Bacteria > Bacillati > Cyanobacteriota > Cyanophyceae > Spirulinales > Spirulinaceae > Spirulina > Spirulina major. The sequence goes on from NZ_KV878783.1 coordinate 2,220,897, forward strand.
ATTTATGCCGCCCTGGCCGCGAATCTGGCTATTGCGATCGCAAAATTCGTGGGTGCGTCTCTCAGCGGGAGTTCTGCCATGCTCTCCGAAGGGTTTCATTCCGTGGTAGATACAGCCAATGAGCTACTCTTGCTCTACGGTTTAAAACAGAGTGCCGCCGAACCCGACGAAGACTATCCCCTCGGCCGCAGCCAAGAGCTTTATTTTTGGGCATTGATGGTGGCGGTGTTGATTTTTGCCCTCGGTGGTGGGTTTTCGATCTACGAAGGGGTGCAAAGTCTACAGCATCCGGAGCCGTCGCGCAATTTTGCGGTGAGCTACGGCGTGTTAGCGATCGCTGCCCTCTTTGAAAGTATCGCCCTCGTCATTTCCGTGGGGGAATTTAACCGCACTCGCCCCCACAGCCTCACCTTTTGGCAAGCCCTCCGCAAAAGCAAAGATCCCACCACGTTTGTCGTCATTTTTGAAGATGCCGCCGCCTTAATCGGCTTAGCCATTGCTGCGATCGGGCTTGGGGTGAGTGAATGGCAGCAGAATACCCAATACGACGGCATCGCCTCGATTTTGATCGGCCTATTGTTAATCATTGTTGCTGTGGTGCTGGTTTTTGAAACGAAAGGACTTCTCCTCGGAGAAAGTGCCCTCCCGGAAACCCGTGCCAGCATTAAGCAGATTGTCCAGAACGATCCCGCTGTCTCAGCCCTAGGGCCACCGATCACGATCCATCTCGGCCCAACAGATGTGCTGTTAGCCCTGAATATTGAATTTCAAGATGAACTCGCCGCCGATGAAATTGAAGCCGCGATCCGACGGATTGAAGCCAAGATCCGGGACGCTCACGGGGAGATTAAGCGCATTTTTATCGAAGCGGCATCCATTGTTTAGCGATCCATTGAGGCGATCGCCCCTCGCCAGTCTCATCCCCGACAACGATAAAATGCTGACCACGACACCGTTTTAATCCTGTGAACCTGCGTTCCCGACAAACGCGGTGATCACCCTGCCGACCGTGCTCTTAACCTCTCTCTCTCATGCTCGATCTTGATCTGTTAATTCGCGCTCGCTATCCCCTGCTCTATATCGTCACACCAGAAGAAGAGCCGGCCCTACAACAGTTGGCCCAGGTGGCACAGCACCTCATTCCCCAGCGGCAACTGTTGGTATGGGATTTAGTGCGGGGCTGGCAAGATAACAGCACCCACCGCAATTCGGTGATGGGAGCCTTGGGACGGGTGCGGACGGAAGAAGTAGAGCCGACGATCTTTGTGTTAAAGGATCTCCATTTTATTTTGCAATATCCCCACAATCCGTCCAATGCCCCGGTGATTCGGGAGTTGAAGAATCTGGCGGCGGATCTGAAATATACCCACCACACCCTGATTTTGACCAGTTACACCCTGATCGTGCCGCCGGAACTGGCCGAAGAGGTAACGGTGATTGATTGCCCGCTCCCCGATGAAGGCGCGATCGCTCACCTCCTCACCGCCGCCGTCACCCCCGATCAACTCCGTCTCAACACCCTCGCCAAAGAACAATTTGTCAACGCCTGCCAAGGCTTGAGCCGTACCCGGATTCAGCGCGTCCTCGCCCGTGCCCTCGCCGCCAAAGGGCAAGTGAACGCCGCCGACATTGAAAGCGCCCTCGAAGAAAAAAAACAAGCCATTCGCCAAACGGGATTGCTGGAATTCTACGCCGCCCAAGCCTCCCTCAAAAGTGTGGGGGGGTTAGAAAATCTCAAGCAGTGGGTCCGGCTGCGCAAGGATGCCTTTACCGAGGAAGCCCGCCGCTATGGGATTCCCAACCCAAAAGGTGTGCTCCTCGTCGGCATTCAGGGTACGGGGAAATCCCTTTCGGCGAAAACCATCGCCCATGAATGGCGGTTGCCCCTGTTGCGGTTGGATACAGGGCGATTGTTTGGTGGGTTGGTGGGGGAAAGTGAAAGCCGGGTGCGGCGGATGATTCAGATCACAGAAGCGATCGCCCCCTGCGTCTTGTGGATTGATGAAATTGACAAAGCCTTCGGCAACATTAGCGGCAGCGTCGATGGCGATTCTGGCACATCGCGGCGGATGTTCGGGGCGTTGATCACCTGGATGCAGGAAAAAACGGCCCCGGTTTTCATCGTTGCGACGGCAAATAATGTGCGCATCCTCCCCGCTGAACTGCTCCGCAAAGGCCGCTTTGATGAAATTTTCTTCCTCAACCTGCCCACAGAAAAAGAACGCCAAGAAATTTTTAACGTCCATCTTCAACGCCTGCGCCCCTCTCGCCTGCGGGAATTTAACCGATCGCTCCTCGCCAAACAGACCAAAGACTTTAGCGGCGCAGAAATTGAGCAGGTGATTTTCGACGCAATGCACCAAGCCTTCGCCGAAGGTCAAGATGGGCAACGGCGGGACTTTGTGGATACGGATATTTTGCGAGCCGTAGAAGATACTGTGCCCTTGGCTGCGATCGCCCGCGACCAGATCGAAGACCTCAAACGCTGGTCTGCCGAAGTGGGCGCTCGCACCGCCTCCCAAGACACCGAACTCACCCAAGCCCTCCGCGACTACATGAAGCGGCGCGGCTTCAATGCCAATGATGGCGATCCGTCCCGCTAATCAAAACCCCCGTTATTTCAACGAGGGTACTTGCATCAGATTAGTCATTGAATCGCCATGCTTTCGGGTCGTCGGTCGGATCTTAACTGACCTTCACCAAGATTTGATCCCCCTCTTCGCGGCTTTCGTAAACGGGCAGCGGATCTTCGGCGGGGCCTTTGGCAACGGAACCATCCAGGTTAAATTCAGCATCATGGCAGGGGCAAACCAAGGTGCCAGACTCTGACTTAAAGGCCACCGTACAGCCCTTATGGGTGCAGGTCGGGTTCAATGCCACCACCGCATCCGTACCCGGATCACGCAGGATTAGCACCGGAGCCGCTGCACTGGTTTCGTCAAGGACAGCTCCAGCGGCGAGTTGATCCACCGTAGCTAAGGCCAGAAATCCATCGGCATCCACCTCTGCGGCAGTGCCTTCGGTCGTGGTGGCATCCGGGGTGGTTTCCTCTGCGGCGGTGGTGTCATCGGGGGCGGCTTCCGGCTCCTCCGATGCAGCCGTGTCATCCGTGGCGGCGGGGCTACAGGCAGCTAGCACCACCGGGAGGGAACTGGCCAGCATGCCGACGCTGATCCAACTCAAAAATTGACGACGTTCCATAGAGTGTTCTTCATTCTGTGTAAGACTTCCTTAGTGTATCGAGATTTAAGATGATCATTAGATATTACTGAAGATCCACACAGGACAAACGCAGACTCCCAATGTCTCAACGACAGCATCAGAGGTGCAGCGATTGATCCCTTGCGTCAACCCCGTAAATTTTGCAACAAGACCAGAATTTAACCGCCTTGTTGCAAACAATGGAGAGTATGGGTTTGTCCTGAAGACCCACATAGTCAGGAAACGTAAACGAATGTTGCAAGTTGCGGGCAGAACTGTTACATTAATTTACATAAGAGGTGAGCACTACAGCATTTATTCGACACTCGTTCGTCAATCTCTGCACATCATCTGTAACTCACATCTCCTCCCAATACAGCAAGCTCAATCTAGCAAGCCAATCCAACGGCTTGCTTTTTTCTTGTCCGACCGTTGGTCTGACTCCCGCCCTTGGGAGCCTGCGCCCACGGTCCGATTACAGATCTTGATAATGGCTATTTTGGATTCGTATAGACGCGGCGTAAAGATAGATGTAAGTTTATGGGTAGGGTGAAGTGTTAATCTTAAAAGAAAGTTAAAATGCCCTAATAGACCGTGGTGATGACATTAAGCCCTCATCGCGCCCTGTGATTATTGCCCTAACTCGATTTTAGTTTTAGCGCATCCCATCGATTTTTTTAATGACCTTGTCCTGAATTGCACACTGAGGGGAAAGCACCGTGACTGCTCAAAACGCTAGCGCAAACCTTGCCAACAAAGATAGTAAAGATGCACCCAAAACGGCTGAAGCACCGAAGAAGCCCGCAGACGTGGTGAAAGCCAAAGAAGGCAGCCTACAGGTGTATCAATCCGGTGGCTTTCCATTGCCCCAAAACCGTCCCATTGAACCCAGCCATCTCAATGTTGTGAGTACCTACAATGCCATGGGAATTCGTCCGGTGATTGCCAGTGGCTTGAATATCAGCAGCAGCATGGTGTTGTCGGGCCAACGTCCGATCACGAAGAGTTCCTTGAATATCAGCGAGATCGTGATTTTGGGCAATCGGCCGGTGGCATCCAATGAGATTGAAGATATTAATACGTTGATTGGCTACCTCGATTAGGCTGCACTCGACGCGCCTGGCCCGATCGCACCTTCTAACGTCGTTTGCGATCGCCGTTTGATCCATTCCCCCTAATCCATGAATCGCCAAGTTTGGATATTAGCCCTTGGCCGGCTCCTTTCGCAGATTGGAACCGGCTTCACGCTGTTTTACGCAGCGATTTTTTTTGTCAATGAAGTGGGACTATCGGCCACTGCGGTGGGGTTGGCCTTAGGGAGTCAGTCCCTGTCCGGTGTGTTTGGGCGGTTTTTTGGCGGGATGGGGGCGGACTCGCCGCGCTGGGGACGGAAGCGGATCGTCTTAATTTCGGCGTTGGTGTCGGCGGTGGCGGATGGGGCGTTGGCGTTGGCTGATGATTTTCCGACCTTGGTACTGGGTAACCTGTTGATGGGGTTAGGGGTGGGTCTCTATTGGCCTGCGGCCGAGGCGGCGGTGGCGGATCTGACCACGGGGGCACAACGCAACGAAGCCTTCGCCCTGACGCGGTTAGCGGATTTGGTGGGGTTGGGGATTGGGACGGTGTTGGCGGGGCAGTGGATCGCTTGGGCGGGCAACTATCGGATGCTGTTTGTGATCGATGGTCTGTCGTTTGTGGTGTTTATGGGGTTGGTGGCGGTGTTGATTGCGGAGACGCGATCGCCCCACACCCCCGCCCCCAACCTCACACAGGGCTGGCTCTACGCCGTTCGCGATTCCACCTTGATGACCTACTGCGGGGTAAATATCCTCTTCACCGCCTACATCTCCCAAATCCAAAGCACCCTCCCCCTCTACCTCACCAATTTTCTGACGGCGGGCGGCTTTTCCCCGGCGGTGCTCAGTGGTCTGGTGACCTTTCACCTCGTCCTTGCGATGATCTGCCAAATGCCGATCGCGCGATCGCTGAATGCCGTCAGTCGGTGGCGGGCCTTGATGATCTCAATGCTCCTCTGGGGGATGGGGTTTGTGGCCGTGTGGGGCGCAGGGGTGGTGGAGTCTGGGGCGATACGGCCCGCTCTCTTAGCCTTTAGCCTCTTTGCCGTGGCGATGGTCACCTATACCCCGGCGGCTTCTGCCCTCGTGGTGGAACTTGCGCCCCCGTCCCTGCGGGGTATTTATTTATCGCTCAATTCCCAATGTTGGGCGATGGGGTATTTAGTGGGGCCAGCGGTGGGGGGTTGGGCGATGGATCAAGCCCGGCCGATTGTGGATGGATATTGGTTAATCGCGGCCCTGACGACGATCGCAGGCTTAGGGCTTTTAATTGCCTTAGAGCGGCACGTCCGCGGCCACCATCGCGCAACGCGAGCCTTAGTGGAGCAGGCAATGCAGACCTGTATGGCGCGGGATGCATCGGGGTTTGCGGCACTATTTACCGACGCGGCCGAACTGGTGTTAAAGCATCAGGTCATCACGGGACGGGATGCGATCGCTCAGATCACCGCTGACTACTTCACCACCTGCACCGAGATCACCATCACCCTGACTCACTTGCTCATTCAAAGCGATCGCGCCGAACTCGATTGGCATTGGTCGGATACCAAGGGCGATCGCGCCAATCACATCACCCTTGATCTCCACAACGGCAAAATCCAACGCTGGCACGAGGCCGATCAACCGACTCCCGCGCCCGTCGCTAAGGAATGATCACGTTAATCAAGCTCATCGCCCCGGCTTCGGGATTGGACACCACCACCTGATTTGTCGCGGCAATGAATTCAATGCCTTCGGGTTCAAACCCAGCCTCTGCATCGGCTCGGACAACCTCAGGATTGAGAATGACCGTGTCGAGCAGTTGAATATTGGCGGGGTCGGAAATGTCGTGGATCGTCATGGCATCGGATCGCTCAATGGCGACAAAGGCCAGGGTGCGATCGCCCACAACACCCACAGAAACCACCTCTGGCTCTGGCCCTTTGCTACTACAGCGTTGGGGCAATCCCAACCCAAGGATGCTCTCCTCAATCGAGTTACCACTGTCTCCGAGCAACGCTCCCGTAGTGGCATCAAACACACTAATGCTGCGGGTTCCATGGGGACTCAGGGGAATTCCCTGATCAGACTGTTGATTAACGCTGGTCAAATTATCTTCATCTGCGGTGACAAAAAAACGTCCGTCTGGAGTGAGGGCAATCCCGTCCGGCTCACGGGCAGAGGTAAACTCTTGTCGGAGGGACAGGTCATAGCGGCTAGAACGGCATTGGCCTGTGCCCACTTTGTCCACAATTAAGCCCAACCCGGTACGAATGCCCAGGTCAAAGTTTTGCACTGCAAATGCGGCGGCGGTCAGCGGGCTAGGGAGGGGAGACGGCAGATCAATGCGAGCGACGGCGTTATTTTCTTGGAGCGTGGCCACGAGAAACGAGCTATCCGCTGCAATTTTAATCGTTTCGGGCTGTGGATCATGGGGGAAGAACGGCAGGTTATCCGGCGGAATGGGGATTTCCACCTGAGTCATCTGGTCTACGCCATTGCGTAAATCAATGATCGAAATCGTGCCAGGACGGTTCTCAAGATTAGTCAGGTCTTCTTCGTTTTCTTCATCTTCATTGGCCACGGCGGCAAATTGGCCGTTTGGCGCGATCGCTACGGAGTCCGGGCCCCGTCCGACCGTGACCTGTCCCATCGGTTCTAGGTCAGGTAAGGCCAGGGCCACAACTTTTCCGGGCATCTCATTAAACGTGTCAGTATTAGCGTCATCCGCATCCTTGACCCCCAGCAGGGCAAACGTACCGTCGGGGCTGATGGCAACCCCCGTGAGTTCGGCGGCCGTCGAGCCTGCCGGTAAAAATTCTGCGGTCAATGTCCAAGTGCCCGCAACGGTGAGGGTCTCTGCGCCAATGGCCACCAGGGTCGCGGTCTCGTCACCAACCACGAGGGCATATTGACCATCGTTAGACACAGCTAACATCTCTGCTCCGGCGAGGTCGGTGAGGGTAAACACCACTTCTCCCCGAATCTCTGTATTTTGTGCGATATTTTGTGCGATATTTTGTGCGATCGCCGGGGAGATTTCCAGACTCAATGGGAGTAACGCCAGGGTAGACAATAAAACGGATTGAACCCCAATTTTTAGCTTGGACTGCACACCTGTTTTCGAGCAATGCTTCACACCAAAATCATTCCAGTTCATGGCTTTTACCGATCTGAGACAAGGTCACAGTCCTAACCCTACAATGTCAACAAATCGCTTGGGTTAACAAGAGAATAAATGAACTTTAACGCTTAGATCTTGCCGCCGAATGACTCATCGCAGCGCGATCAATGCGCTCAATCTTGAGTCTGCTGATCTTGCTGATATTGGGCAAACAATGCCGGATAAATCACCACAAAAAACACCATCCAAGTCACCATCGGCACCGCCACCAACCCCGTCACCCAGACCCGATGGAACAGCAGCCAACTGCCGCCAATACTGCCAAATCCTGTCAGTAAAATTGACCAGGGTTGACACCACCAGGGTTTGAGTTGCCACACCGTGACGGGAGCGGATGGGGATTTTAATTCAGAGGGTTGGGTCATCGCGTTTAATCACGTTGAGGTTAATCGGCTTCAATCCGTTGTACCCACAGGCTAAAGTTGCCGGGGAAAAAGTGCGGGTTTAAGGCTTGGTCGTATTCAAATTTACTCAGCATCAGTTGACAGGCGATGATGTGGCGGGTGGTGAGGGGTGGCGCATCGCTGAGGGTTTTGGCGCGGAAAACGGCTTTGAACTGGTCAAAGGGGAGTTCGACGGTGAGCCATTGACCGGCGGCAGTGTCGAAGGAGGTGGCGTAAGCGATGCCGTCCCAACTGGATTGATCGCGGAGGAAAAATTTGTAGCGTTGACCGTCGCCTTTGATGCGTAACCGGATGCCGCTGTAGGCGCTGAGGTCGCGGGGGGGGTCAAAGTCGCGCGATCGCACCGACACAAACCCCCCGGAGCGATCCGTGGAGGTATAGCCCGTAAACAAGGCTCCGTCGGCTTGTTTTTCAATACGGCTAGCACTAACCCCTCCCATCACCCCATCATCAATACTGCGCCATTGGTGATGCAGTTCGGTGAGGGATAGGGTTTGAAAATCAAATAAAATCATCCGAGGTTGTGAAAATGAGCGACAGGTTGAGAAGCGTTCCGGCATGATCTAGATCGCGCTGGGCAGCCCCTAATCAAAGGGTAGGATAATTTCAAACTCGGTGCGATCGCCCGGTGTGGAGGTAAACAAAAACTCGCCGCCATGCTTTGCGGTGATGATTTGATAACTGAGGGACAAACTGGTTTCCTTTTCTGTCCGGCGTTGGATCGTGAAGGATTCCCGCAGTTTTTCCTGTTCATCGGCGCTCATTCCCGGCCCATTGTCCGCAATCCGAATCGACACCCAGCGGCCCGGTCGCTTCAGGTCAGGGCGATCGCGCTGGGATTGAATCGCCGTCACAATCTCGATCGTGGGGGGAATGATGTCGGGTTCCGTACCGTCCGGTCGGGGCGATCGCACCTGATTCGTGACGGCAGGTTCTAGGAGTGAATCCACCGCCGTGATCAAAATATTCATCAACACCTGAGTCAAATGCCCCACGTAGCAGGTGATCGGCGGCAATTGACAATAGGACTTTTTGATCGCAATTTCGCTGGAAAGGCGACTTTTCAGCAGCAGCAAAATCCCATCTAACACCGTATGGAGATCCGCCGGTTTGGGGTAAACATCATCCACATGACAGAAATTCTGCAAACTCATCGCCAAGTCCCGCAGGCGTTTCGCGCCGGTGGTGACACTCTCCACGGCTCTGGGCACATCCGCTTGGAGATAGTCCAGTTCAAGGTCTTCAATTAAGGCCTGGAGCGGAGCCGGGGGATTGGGAATATGGGTTTGGTAGGCGGCGATCAGTTGGAGCAGATCTTGGCTGTATCGGTCGATGTGGGTGAGGTTGCCCCAAATGAAGCCGACGGGATCAAGAATTTCATGGGCAATGCCATCGACGAGGCGACCCAAGCTCGCCATCCGTTCGCTTTGGATCATCTGAGCTTGGGTGCGTTCGTAGCGCACTTGGGTTTCAATGCCCCGCAGTTGCCAAGCGGTGAGGCTGAGTTGACCAAAATCAAGCACACGATAGTCTGCCGGGGCAACACAGACGATCACCGGCTCGCTGGCGAATTGGGGCGATCGCTTCAAGGCCCGTTGCAACGCCGTCAAGATCGGTGTCTTAGCGGAGAGCACGAGCAGGTCGTTGTGGTTGTAGCGAAAAAAGACCCGCAGTGGATTGTCCAGAAATAAATCCAACCCCTGGGGGAGGAGAAGATATTCCAAAAACTGTCGCCGGGAAATCATGCCGATAAACGACTGATTTTCCGTGAGAATTACACCCGGCAAGAGCGGATCACTATCAAAGACATCAGCGAGTTCGACCCCAAGGCGGCTATTTTCAAAGGACAGGTCATAGAGTTGCAGACTGTCAAGATTAGATTCGAGGTGAATATCATTGAAAAACATCGGAACTCGATGGGAAATGAGCGGGAAAGCACATTGGGATGGGACAGGCTCAGAATGTGGTGGAAATGGCGATCACAGGGCAGGTGGGAATACATTGCTCGCACAGGACACAGCGCGATCGCGTGAATTGCAACTGAAAGGTTTGGGGGTGCAAACTGAGGGCCTCGGTGGGACAAACCCCGGTACAAAGACCGCAATCCACACAAATCGTCTCGTCAATCACAATTTCGCGGCTGGTGACCGATACCGTGATGTCGTGCGATCGCATCCAATCAATCGAAGCGTCAATCTCATCAATATCCCCTAGTAACTCCACAATCAATTTACCCACCTGATTGGGAGCCACTTGGGCCCGGATAATATTGGCAGCCACGTTAAAGTCTTTCGCCAGTCGGTACGTGACAGGCATATGGACAGTGCGGCGGGGAAAGGTCAATGTGACTCGTTTTTTCATGGCGACCCCCTCGATATGATCATCAACACCCCTGCCTTGTACAGGTTACATTATGAGGAAACCGGAACAGTCTAAATCGAAACGGGTATGACAGAGAATCTCACGACACCGAACCGCGTTCGTAACATTTTAATTGCTGCTGTGGCGATCCTCCTCAGCGCGGCGCTCTTCTTTTCGCTCCAACAGGAAACCAGTACCGGGAATCTTGATCAACAGGCCGAACAAGCGATCCCCCTCACGGTGGCGCTCACCAATGGCAAGCCAACGCTGATCGAGTTTTACGCCAATTGGTGTACCAGTTGCCAAGCGATGGCGGGTGACCTGGCGACGGTGAAGGCGGAGTATGGCGATCGCATCAACTTCGTCATGCTCAACGTTGATAATTCCAAATGGCTCCCGGAACTGCTGCAATACGACGTAGACGGGATTCCCCAGTTTGTCTATCTTGACGCAACGGGAGAGGCGATCGCCCAAACCATCGGCGAACAACCCCTCACCATCCTCGCAGCCGACATGAACGCCCTCGCCCTCGCCCAACCCCTCCCCTACGCCAACACCACCGGCCGCACCTCCCGCGTTGATCCCAACCTCACCGCCCCACCTCCCCCCGCCGGGAGTGATCCCCGCAGCCACGGGGCCCAAGCCGCTCCCACGCGCTAACCCGCCGCCCGTCTCGATCCAGCACGGACAGTGAAGCCCGCCAGACCCCACTGTTGTCAGACCGAGAGTGCGTCTCCTATGATGGAAACCAGAAGTATCTGTCGTTGGCAGGTGCTTCACCCCTGTCAAGATTTGCAATATCTTTGCAGAAGTGGGTCTGGCCCGCTTTTTTTATTGGTGATTTTCTCATGGCTCATCCCCTGATCCCCCAACTTTTAGAATTAGCCGCTCCCATTGCTGAGCAACTCGGCCTAGAAGTCGTCGGCGCAGTGTTTCAAACGAGTAAAAGCCCCCCGGTGCTCCGGATCGATATCCGCAACCTCACCGGGGATACCGGCTTGAACGACTGTGAACAGATGAGTCGCTTGTTTGAAGCTCAACTCGATGCAACAGACCTGATTCCGGGGGCCTATGTCCTAGAACTGTCGAGTCCGGGGGTATCGCGCCAACTGACAACGGATCGAGAATTTACAGCGTTTCAGGGGTTTGCTGTGGTTGTTAAAACCTACGCCCCCTATGACGGAAAAAAGCAATGGCCCGGCCGTCTCCAACGTCGAGATTCGGAGCATCTCTATCTCAGTCAAAAAGGTAAAACGATCGCCATTCCTCGGCAAGCGATCGCCACCGTCCAACTCGATGACCACGCCGATGCGATCTAATTGGAGCCTAAAATTCCCCTATGTCCTTAGTTAATTTACCCGGTCTACGTCAGATGATCACTGAGATCAGTAATCAGCATCGTCTGCCTGAAGATTCCGTCAAAGAAGCCCTCCGTGAAGCCCTCCTCAAAGGTTACGAACGCTATCGCCGCTCCCAATTGATGGACAAAAAAACAGTCCAATTTGGCGAAGACTACTTTGAAAACTTTGAAGTAGAACTCGATGTGGATGAAGAAGGCTTTCGGGTGCTTTCCACCAAAATTATTGTCGAAGACCTTGAAGACACCGACCACCATATCTCCCTTCAAGAAGTCCAAGAAGTGACCTCGGAAGCGCAGATTGGTGATTCTGTGGTTTTAGATGTCACCCCCGAAAAACAAGACTTTGGGCGGATGGCCGCCATTCAAACCAAGCAAGTCCTGCTCCAAAAACTGCGAGATCAGCAGCGCAAACTGATCCAAGATGAATTTAAAGATATTGAAGATCAAGTCATCCCGGCCAAAGTACTGCGCTTTGAACGGCAATCCGTCATCATGGCCGTCAACAGTGAAGCAGGGGAAGTGGAGGCCGAACTCCCGAAGCGGGAACAACTCCCCAACGACACCTATCGGGTCAATGCCACCTTTAAGGTTTATTTGAAAAAAGTGCGTGAGGGGGTGCATCGGGGCCCGCAGTTGATTGTGTCACGGGCGGCGGCGGGCCTCGTGGTGGAACTGTTTGCCACGGAAGTCCCGGAAATTGAAGAAGAAATTGTGCGGATTGTGGCGGTGGCGAGGGAAGCGAATCCCCCCTCACGCTATGTGGGGCCGCGCACCAAAATTTCCGTGGATACCCTGGAGCGGGATGTGGACCCGGTGGGGGCTTGTATCGGGGCGCGGGGATCGCGGATTCAAGCGGTGGTGAATGAGTTGCGGGGGGAAAAAATCGACGCGATTCGCTGGTCGCCTGATCCGGCCACTTATATTGCCAATGCCCTCAGCCCGGCTAAAGTTGATGAAGTCTTGCTTGTGGATGCCGAAGAGCGGCAGGCGTTGGTGTTGGTGCCGGAAAATCAGCTTAGTTTAGCGATCGGGAAAGAGGGGCAAAATGTCCGTTTAGCCGCTCGCCTGACGGGGTGGAAAATTGACATCAAGGATACGGCTCGCTATCGTGCGGAGTTTGAGCATCGGGCCGGTGCTGGGGTGGGTGTTGGCGAAGAGGAATAGGGGCGCGATCGCGTCGTCTGTCGGTCGCGGTGAGGGTCTCTACCCACGGATCGGTTGAGTTCAGAGTTGAGGAGGAAAACGGTTTGCATCAAAATTATCGACGGTGTTTAGCCTGCCGCACCTGTGGGCCGAAAGTGATTTTTTGGCGAATTGTCCGCCTCCATCCCACTCGGACGGTACAATTAGACGAAGGGATGGGGCGTTCTGCGTACCTCTGTCCGACGGCGGATTGCTTGCAAGGTGCTCAAAAAAAGAATCGCTTGGGGCGATCGCTTAAAACCAATATTCCCGACGCTATCTATGATGCGCTTTGGGAGCGACTGAATCAGTCGTCCTCATTGGCGGACTGTCCGACTGTCAAGAATCCACAGAACTGACTAGGATAGAACTAAGACTTTCATTGCACTGTAGGAATGCAGACAGTGAGACCAGACAAACCTCCAACCCGAACCACAGCAGACCATTCAATCACCAAACACCAGCACAATACTCACCTTTTTGAAAACACACACGGGGCATAGTGGATGAACAACGGAAAAACGAGAATTTACGAACTATCCAAAGAGTTAAATTTGGAAAACAAAGACATCATCACCATTTGTGAAACTCTGAAGATTGCGGTCAAAAGCCACAGCAGCACAATCACCGAAGAAGAGGTGACTCAGATTCGGGCGGCGGCCCAGAGCTATCAACCCAACCCTCAAGACCAAGGGGCGATCGCAACCCCAGCCATCAAAAAAGCTGAACGCGGCCCCCGCAAACCACAAATTCGGGGCATTGTCCGTCATCAATCTGAGTCTGGCACCCTCAACAAACCCAAGACTCCCCCCGAAGCCACCCCAGATGACTCCGAAGCCGGGAGTGATGCTCGACTCATTTCGCCACCCAGCCGTCCCAGCAAACCGGCCAGTGGCAAAACCGCGCCCTCTCCCCGACGACCCGATAGAGGCGACAAAGGCGACAGTCCTAGCCCCTCCGGCGGCAAACCCAAAAACCCCGCCCCACCCCCGGAACGTCCATCAGAACGCATGGCCAGTCGGGACAACGCCCCTAGTAACGATGACGACAGTTCCCTCGAACTGCTCTCACCCCCGGCGCGGCCCAGGAAGCAGAAAGCAGCGCGAACCACAGGCAATGAACTCCCAAGCGCCAGTTCTCCAGCCAAACCGGTCAAACCCAAATTACCCCAACGGGATCGGCGCAGTTCCCCGGCTGCCTCAGAAACAGCCCCCGCTGCTGCCGCGCCGCGTCCGAAAAAACCCGATGTGGTGCAACTGGTTAAGCCCAAGGCGAAGCCGGAGTCCGTCGATCTAGACGATCAGGATGATGACACCATCACCCCCGACGATGCACCGCAGAAAACGCTCCTCGCGCCGCCCGAACGCCCCCAACCCAAACCCAAGCGGCCTAGCACCCGCAAAGGCAAAGATTGGGACGAAGAGGACGATGATGCCGATAAAGCGAAACTTGGTAAGGCCGCGAAGACCAAAACCGGCACCAAAGGGAAGCGGAAACCCCTCCTGATCGAGGATGACGATGATGAATTTGATCTCGATCAACAGGGTGAAGACGATACCTCAACGGCGGTGAGTATCTCCATTGCCCGGCCACCGAAGCCCAACCAGTCCAAATCCAACACGCCGCAAATTATGCCCAAGGGGCGTAAACCCAGCCGGCCGACGAAGGATCGCTCTGAATCCAACAATCGCAATGCTGCCCGCGAGCAACAAAAAGCGGCGGCGAAGCCACCGGAAGTGGTGACCCTGACCGGCAGCATGAGCATGCGGGAACTGTCTGAACTGATCAAGATTCCAGAAACGGAAATCATTCGGGATCTCTTTACGAAAGGAATTGCGATTAACATCACCCAAACCCTGGATCTAGAAACCTCCACCAAGGTGATCCAAGAGTTGGGGATTGAAGTGGAAACCCCTGAGGCGAAATCGGCAGCCACCAAGAGCGAAATGCTCGATCTCGATGATCTCGAAAACCTGCAAACTCGTCCTCCGGTGGTGACGATCATGGGTCACGTTGACCATGGGAAAACGACACTCCTCGACTCGATCCGCAAAACAAAAGTGGCTCAAGGCGAGGCCGGTGGCATCACCCAGCATATTGGTGCGTATCACGTTGATGTGGAGCACAATGGCAAGGTGCAGCAGGTGGTGTTCCTCGATACACCGGGTCACGAAGCCTTTACGGCGATGCGGGCCCGGGGAACGAAAGTCACCGATATCGCGATTTTGGTGGTGGCGGCCGATGATGGCGTGCAACCCCAAACCCGTGAGGCGATTAGCCATGCGAAGGCGGCGGGTGTGCCGTTGATCGTGGCGATTAACAAGGTGGATAAGCCGGATTCAGAACCCGATCGCATTAAACAGGAACTGACCGAACAGGGGTTAGTGCCGGAAGAGTGGGGCGGTGAAACGATTATGGTTCCCGTCAGTGCGATCAAGGGGGATAACCTCGATACCCTGCTGGAGATGATCCTGCTGGTGTCGGAAATGGAAGAACTGTCGGCGAATCCGGATCGACCGGCTCGCGGTACGGTGATCGAAGCGCACCTCGATAAGTCGCGGGGGCCGGTGGCGACGCTACTGATTCAGAATGGGACGCTGCGCGTTGGCGATAGTGTGGTGGCAGGGGCAACCCTGGGTAAAATCCGCGCTATGGTGGACGATCGCGGCGATCGCGTCGAATCGGCCACGCCATCCTTTGCGGTGGAAGTTCTGGGGATGAACGATGTGCCCTCAGCCGGGGATGAGTTCAGCATCTTCGCCAGTGAAAAAGAAGCGCGGGCGGTGGCCGATGAACGGGCCGCCGAACGACGGGAAAATCGTCTCCAGCAGGCGATGTCCCGCCGCGTGACCTTGAGCAGCTTGTCTGCTCAGGCCCAAGAGGGTGAGTTGAAAGAACTCAACCTGATTCTGAAAGCGGATGTCCAAGGGTCGGTGGAGGCGATCGCGGCCTCCCTCGAAAAACTGCCCCAAGGTGAAGTCCAAATCCGGATGCTCTTAGCGGCTCCGGGTGAGATTAGCGAGACGGATGTGGATCTCGCGGCGGCCTCTGGCGCGGTGATCATCGGGTTTAATACTGACCTGGCATCGGGCGCGGCCAGTGCTGCGGATCGTGAAGGGGTGGATATTCGTGAGTACACGATTATCTACAACCTCTTGGATGATGTGCAAGCGGCGATGGAAGGTCTCCTCGAACCGGAAGAAGTGGAAGAATACCTCGGTACGGTGGAAGTTCGTGCGGTCTTCCCGGTGGGTAAAGGATCAGTGGCGGGGTGCTATGTGCTCTCCGGTAAGGTGATTCGGAACCGTCGGATGCGGGTGATGCGGGGTGACCAAGTCATCCACGATGGCATCATGGATTCGCTGAAACGGATCAAAGAGGATGTGCGTGAGGTGAATGCAGGTTACGAATGCGGGATCGGCTCGGATAAGTTTAACGACTGGCAAGAGGGCGATCGCATCGAAGCGTACCAAATGATCATGAAACGCCGTACCCTCTCCATGGTCTAATGCCCATTGCGATCGCGTTCTTGTCGGAGCGCGATCGCTCATTTTTTAGATTGCACCATGACTTCTTTTCGTTCCGACCCGTACCTGTGGCTCCACCTCTCGGGCCTTGCGGCTGTGCCCCTCTGGCTCTTCGTCGCTTGGTTAGGCATTGCCGCCGGCTACCCCATTGCCCCGACGCTGCTCGAAATGATTCTGCTCGTCAGTGTGGGCATCGTGCCGATTCTCGTGATGCAATGGAAACGCCCCTTTTCCCCCTTTGGCCTGTTGTTGTTGTCCCTGCAACCGAGTCAACTCAGCCTGGAGCAGCGCAAAATGTTGCAGCGCCTCCAGAGCAATCGCACCCACATTTTGACCGGCTTGGGCGTGATTCCGATGATTTGGGTGATCGGTCAACTCTATGCCCTCGCTCCCTTGGCCCAAAGTGCGACCCCGATTCCCAACCATGTTTTAGGGCTGGGCGTTGCAGCGATCGCCCTCCTCGCCGCTAATCTGTTCTGGCAAGTACCCCTCAGTGTGGTGGGGGTCCTACTCACTCGCCCGTCCCAATTTGACGCGACCGAACCCTATCCCGTCGCCGCAATTTCTGCCGCCTTCACCAGCCCAGGTTTTCCCGTCCAAAAGATCTTACCGGTCGTCTCGTCGGCCAGTCCTGCCGTTGCTCCCCCTCCTGCCCCCGTCTCGACAGCACCAGAGCCTGAGGAATCAGAGACTGATGCGATCGCTATCCCAACCCCTGACGATTCACCAGACCCGTCAGAACCACCCTTAGCATCCGTCAAGACCGCCGTTGAAGCCTCGGCATCTGTTGAACCAGCCGCTGCCGTTGCGGAAACAGCAGAGCTTCCCGCCGAAGCAGAACCCACCACCGCAGAGGAAGCATCGGTAACAGACGCAGAGTCAGCAACTGCCGCAACCACCCCCACCGCAGACGAATCCGCAACGGATGAGATGACATGACGGGATCACCCGATTGTGATCATGATCCGTTTTGTGTTCCTTGCATCATAATGAAGCTCTAGACTACAGTATGGTTGATGAGAAAGTGTAAACCTTTGTAACCTTCGGAGGTGCAAATGTCGAGTTCTACGGTTCCATCTGCCGCCTGGGCTAGTGACCAAGATGTCTGGCCTAGCCTCAAACAAGCGATCGCCAACAGTTCAGGTTTTGGCCGGTGGCAAAGCTTAAAACAAGCCAGCGATACCCCCCTCTCGGATAATTTGGACGAGCAAGTCCGTCGCTATTTGCGGGAAACCTTAGCGACCTTAGCCTACTAGTTGATTCATCCTCCTTGATCGGGATCGGGTTCGGGATTTGGTGTGAGGATCGACCCCGATATAGCAACAACCCAGCATCCTGATTGAGTCCTACACATCATGGTAAAAATCATTCACCGTCGCGCCCTACCCCCTCAGTCGGTTTACGACATTGGTGTAGAGCGCGACCATAATTTTCTACTGCCATCGGGGTGGGTCGCGTCCAACTGCTTCAATAAATCCCACTCCACCGCCTACGCCTACGTCACCTATCAAACGGCGTACCTGAAAGCTAACTACCCGATCGAGTACATGGCAGCGTTGTTGACGAGCAACAGCGGCAATAAAGATAAGGTGGAAAGCTACATCAACACCTGTAAGCGGATGGGAATTAACGTCGAGCCGCCGGATATTAACCGCTCCGATGTGGACTTTACCCCTTGTGAAGCGTCGATTCTGTTTGGATTCTCCGCTGTGCCGAGCTTGGGGGATGGCGCGATCGAAAATATTCTCAATGCCCGGTCGGCCGCGGGGGGCGCGTTCCAATCCTTCGCGGACTTTTGTAGTCGGATTGACTCGCGCACCGTGAACCGTCGCACCATTGAAACCCTGATTAAATGTGGCGCATTCCAAGGGTTGAATGACAATCGCAATCAGTTGATCGAAGCGATCGATACGATGCTGGCCTGGGCGCAACAGCAGGCCAAGGATCGCGATAGTGGTCAGATGAGTCTGTTTGGCAGTTTAGACGCGACGACGGCGGCCAGTAATGGCTTTAATGCCGCGCCGACGCTGCCCAATGTGCCCGATTTCCCGTCGGCGGAAAAACTGAAGCTCGAAAAAGAATTACTGGGGTTCTACGTGTCTGAACATCCTCTCGATGCCCTGCGTCCGGCGTTAACGGTGATGGCTCCGATTAACCTGGTGGATTTGGGGAATTATGGCAAACGTCACCGCCTCAGCACGATCGCAGTGGTGAATACAATCCGGGTGATCAACACGAAAAAGGGCGATCGCATGGCCTTCCTTGGCCTTGAAGATCAATCCGGGGAAGCCGAAGGGGTAATTTTCCCCCGTACCTTTGAAACCCTAGAACCGTTGCTCCAAGAGGATGTCCCCTTTATCCTGTGGGGCAAGGCGGATCGGCGCGATGATAAAGTGGCGCAACTGTTGATCGACGATGCCGAACCCGTCGAAGTGGCCCAAATGATCCTCGTGGAATTGACCCCCCAACAAGCCACCGATCCCAAAGCCCAAACCACCCTCCGCAGTATTCTCAATTCCCATAGCGGCGAACAGCAAAAACAACACGCCAAAGTCCCCGTGATTGCGGCGATTGGCGATGGGAGCGATCGCAAATTTGTCCGCCTCCCGCAACAACTTTGGTCCCAAAACTATAACAGCGTCGTCGCCGACCTCCAAAAGAACCACTACAGCGCCCAAGCTCAACCCCTAATGCCGCACCGCTCACCCTAACTGGCTGAAATCTATGACGTTACATCAGATTAAAGACCTTGCCCAAACCCTGGCCCCGCGTCTGATTGAAATCCGCCGCCACCTCCACGCCCATCCGGAACTCAGCGGCCAAGAATATCAAACTGCGGCCTATGTGGCGGGGGTGTTGTCCTCGTCGGGCTTGCAAGTGGAAGAAGCTGTGGGCAAAACCGGCGTGGTGGGTCACTTAACCGGCCAGAATAGCGACTCGCGGGTGTTGGCGATTCGGACGGATATGGATGCCCTGCCGATCGCCGAGCGGACAAATCTTGAGTTTGCCTCGCGCCATCCAGGGGTGATGCACGCCTGTGGCCATGATGTGCATACGACGGTGGGCCTAGGGGCTGCGATGGTGTTGGCCCAACTCCAGGACAAGCTACCGGGGACGGTGCGGTTTTTGTTTCAACCAGCGGAGGAAATCGCCCAAGGTGCAGGCTGGATGGTGCGGGATGGGGCGATGCGGGATGTGACCCATATTCTGGGGATGCATGTGTTTCCGTCGATTCCGGCGCGATCGCTCGGTGTCCGTTACGGGGCATTAACTGCTGCCGCCGATGATCTGGAAATTTTTATCCAAGGGGAATCGGGCCATGGTGCGCGTCCCCACGAAGCCAAGGATGCGATCTGGATTGCCGCTCAGGTGATCACCACCCTCCAGCAGGCGATTAGTCGCACCCAAAACCCGCTGCGTCCGATTGTGCTCACCATCGGCCAAATTAGCGGCGGTCGCGCCCCCAATGTGATCGCCGATCAGGTGCGGATGGCGGGAACGGTGCGATCGCTCCACCCCGAAACCCATGCCGACCTGCCCCAATGGATCGAGCATCTCGTCACGAGCATCTGTACCCAATACGGGGCTACGGGCGAGGTCAACTATCGGCGCGGTGTCCCCTCGGTGCAAAATGATCCCGCCATGACCCAATTGCTGGAACAGACCGCCGTGGATCTGTGGGGGCGCGATCGCGTTCAACTCTTGCCTGACCCCTCCCTCGGTGCGGAAGATTTTGCCCTCTACCTCGAACACGCCCCCGGCAGTATGTTTCGCCTCGGAGTCGGTCGCCCTGATCAATCTAATCCGCCCCTGCACCATCCAGAATTTTGTGTGGATGAAGATGCGATCGTCACGGGGGTAGTCACCTTCGCCGCCGCTGCTTGGAACTATTGGCAGTTCCACGGTTAGCCCACCTCTATACAACGTATGGAAGTATCCATGCTTATGGTTTAATGAAAAAATCCCAACGCGGGAGTTGGGATTTTGTTCGGTAATGAGATGAGCAGAGCACTGGTTCAGATTGCACGCCGATCCAGTGCTCTCTCTTCATTCATGAAAAAATCGAGTAGATTGCTCGCTAGGGGAGAACCTACATTAAGCCCCAGAAGTGCAGCAATCCTTTACCGCTGGCGAGTTCAATGATCAGAGCAGTGGCGAAACCAATCATGGCAAGGCGGCCATTCCAGTTTTCTGCACCTTCGGTAAATCCGAACTTGAAGTTGTTGCGATCTTGGCTTTCCATAGTATGACCTCTTTGGATAAGAACTTGAGTGCTTTATTTGTAAAGCATCTGTAATTAAATTTAACGAAAATCCCTAAAACCTGCAACAATGCTTCACCTTTAGGTTATGAATTGATGATGTATCGCGATCGCCACAGCGGTTCAGGCATTCGCAGCCTTAGCAAACAAGGGGCTGAAGCCGCTTTGTCTGTTTTGATGCATGGCTGGCGGCTAGACCTCTGATCGGGGGAATGTGCGATCGCACAACTGCCGCGCTGCTTCTTGCAATGCCCCCGTGGATAAATCCGTGAGGGTGATCCGGTGGGCCTGGGGGGGGAAATGTCGCGCCATCGAGGTTGCATAGGATGGGTCGTAATGGGTGATGAGGAGATCGGCAATCAGGGCGGGCCATTGAGCCGCATCAATCCACTGATTCCACTGGGTAATTTTGTCGCGTCCGTAGCGGCGTTGGAGGCGAGCGAGTTGGGTTTTGAGGAAGTCTGGCTGTTGGGTGAGGTGGGGATAGGTGGCGAGGAGAAAGTCTACCCTGGCGGTGAGGGGGGCATAGAGTTCGATGCAAGTGCCCTGCTGCATCTGATGCCAGAGGGCGGGCGGGAGGTAGACCGTGCCGATCTTGTGGCTTTCGGCTTCCACCCAAACCGGTTGAGCGGGGTCGAAGTGGCTGAGGGTGTGATGGAGAATGCTGTCAAAACGTTTTTGGCTGGGCTGGGGCTGGTGGGGTTCGCGGCCTAGGAGAGAGCCGTGATGGTGGGCGATCGCTTCTAAATCCAGCACTTGCGCTTGGGGATTACTCTGGGCAAGGTGGTGCAGTAGTTTCGTTTTGCCGCTGCCGGTGAGGCCACAGAGAATGCGGAACTGGAACCGGGTCGGCAAGGTGGTTAACTGGTCTCGCACATGGGCGCGATAGGTTTTATATCCGCCCTCAATTAGGGTGACTGACCAGCCGATTTGCTGCAACACGAGGGCGAAACTGTGCGATCGCATTCCCCCCCGCCAACAGTAGATCAAGGGGTGATAGTCCGCCGGTTTCGTCGCGAAATGATGGTGAAGATGGGTCGCAATATTCGCCGCCACATAGGCCGCCCCCCGTTTCCGCGCTTCAAACCCCGACACCTGTTGATGCAGCGTCCCCACTTCTGCCCGCTGTGCATCGGTCAAGACGGGTAAATTAATCGCTCCCGGTAGATGGTCGTCGGCATATTCAGAGGGCGATCGCCCATCGACCACCTCACTATAGGATTCACACCACGGCATCGCCGTCCAACGGAGCGGAGCAGGCATTACTAATATTGACCCATAAACGCTATTTCCATGACGGGCTTATTACCACTAAGTTGTCCAGTCTTCTACCTTAAGAGTATCAACACGATTGAACTCGCGAGTGTTGTTAGTAAAACGAGATCTAACCTGAGCGCATGAGCTGCGATCCGCGTTGAGTATTGTTTGACGGCTTCACCGATAATTTCTAGCAGTTTGACGATCGCGAGCAATTTCTCGCGGTTCTGCTGAAATTCCACGAACGATACGCCTTGCATGAACTGTTCAATCTCAGTGATCGCCCTGGCAATATCCTCCACAAATGCACCGACAGAACGCGGATTTATAGGGGGATGGCCTCGGCTAGGATGCGATCGCGCCACTGGGGTTTTAAGCTGGGTTGCGTCACCACATCAACGGCCAACCCCCACAGATGGCTAAGGTAGTCGCGCAGTTCAGACAGCATCCACAGGGTCGGCGCATTGCTGGTTTCGGTTTGTTCGCCCCGTGCATAGGAGCCAAACACGGCAATCTGAGTAATCCGAAAATGCTCTCGTAAATAGTCGCGGTGGGCTTGTATCTGGTCGCGCACCTCTTGCAGGGTTTTCATCGGTCTCGCGGTGGGTTTCTCGCCATTCTAACCAAGGGGGGCGGGGTTATTCTTCCTCTACGCGATCGCCGAGGTAGAGTTTAACGAAAGGTTTGGCGGTGGCGGGGTTGAGGGGTTCAGGACAGCAATTTGATCAAGTCGTCTTTACTGAGGGCTGCATCGCGCAGGATTTTCAGGAGGAGTCCTTTACCGAGAGTTTTACCGGCATGAGTCGGAACGGTGACAACACGCCCATCGGGGTGTTTGAGGCGAACATGACTCCCTTTTTGGCGAATGAGGTCAAACCCAATTTTTTGGAGGGCTGCCATCAATTCTGTTCCAGTAATCGGGGGAAGTTTTGGCATCACACGACGACGGTTTGCACGCCAATGAACTCGTTCACTGAATCATCGTCCATTTCTTCTAGACAGAGTTCAATCACTTCGCGGATGTTGACCATCAGTTCTTCGATGGTTTCGCCTTGGCTGTAGCAAGCTTTGAGTTGGGGGACTTCGCCTACATACAGTCCATCTTCATCGCGTTCGATGATCACGTAAAATTCTCGATTGGCTGGCATGAGGATCACGGTTTGGGGGGTGAGAATTTTTGTCGCATCTTTTGGGCTTGGGCGAGGATGCGATCGGTTTTTTGCAATATGGTTTTGCGGCGTTGTTGAAATTCGGCTAATTTTTGCTGACAGTGCTGTATCTCTTGCTCTGGGCTGAGGGTCTGTTCTGTGGCTTGCTCGTGATTCATCGGTGGGCTGCTTTGGTGTTTTCGCTATTTTAACCAAGGGGGGCGGGGTTATTCTTCCTCTACGAGGTCGCCGAGGTAGAGTTTCACGAAGGTTTTGGCGGCGGCGGGGTTGAGGGTTTTGAGGGCTTCGACGATCTGCACGACGGTTTCGGAGTTGGGGTCGCGGCTATCGTTAAACCACCGATAAACGTTCGCACGTTCAATACCCAGTGTCTTAGCGAGACGATACTGGGTGATTTCGTATTGTTCGAGAGTTTGTTTTAGTGCTTGGTTGGCTCTGCCCATAGCCGTTAATGGTGTCAGATTTTAGGATAGAGTGAGCAAATAACAGGGGCAATGTCCAGCCATGCCGATCCAGGATTTAGCATTCTACTGTAAAAAATTCGCAAAGCTGCGCGTAGACCGAGCGCGAGGCATTGCCCCCCATAAGCCCATCCTGTTACTCGCAGTTATGGAACTGATCGAGCGGGGAGAAATCACCCAAAACCGCATCTATCCAAGCCCCGGATTGATTGCCGCATTTTTAAAATACTGGAGTTATTTAGGCTCCGAGAATCATCATTCTCAGATGTATTTACCCTTTTATCATCTCAAGGGTGATAAGTTTTGGCATCTTTGCACTAAACCCGGTTTAGAAGACATTCTCTCTAGTTTTAAGCCGAAAAGTTTAGAGACCCTTAAAAAGGTGGTGGTCTATGCGTATATGGATGATGAATTATTTTTATTAATGTGCGATCAAAATTCTCGTCACACCTTGATAAACACACTCATTGATGCTTGGTTTTCAGATAAGTCTGATCAGTTGCCAAAACTGTTTAAAGTGGATGCGTTTCAAACCTGGCAAAACCGATTAAAGGAAAGCGGTGGCACAATCTACCGTGTTGAAGACCTCGAAGATGAGCAGCAAAATATTGTCAGAGATGCGGCATTTCGGCGGGTCGTGGTATCCATTTACGAGCAACGCTGTGCATTGTGTCGGCTCCAAGTCATCGCGCCCAACGGTCAAGGCATCGTAGACGGCGCACACATCCGCCCCTTCTCAGAGTTTCACGACGATCGCATTGTTAACGGTCTCTCACTCTGCAAAAACCATCACTGGGCCTTTGATCGTGGTTGGTTCAGTATCGATCCAGATGGTTATCGTGTGGTGGTTGCATCCGGTCTTCAGGAGGATTCACCGAACGGAGCCGGGTTGAAGTCATTCCACGGGGGCGCGATCGTACTTCCCAACCGACGCGATTATTACCCCGATCCGGTTGCGTTAGCGTGGCATAGACAGATAAGATCTAAAGTAACCAAAAATTTTAGTAACGCTAACTTCTAAGTTCAAACATAATAGAATATGAAACCTTCTATCTATGACAGTACAGCAATAAGTAGACCAGGCTTGAAATAGTCAACTATAATTCTGTTGGCAAATCAAGCTCAAGCCCTTGCCAGATAAGGAATACAGTCAAATTCACATTTTACAGTCTGCATGGGCTTTTCTACCCCGACCTACTTAGCATCTTTTTAAAGAACTAAGAAAATCATACAGATACAACGTTACCAACAAAAAAATACACATGGAATTCATTAGAGTTGAAAATCTAAGATGCTTGTCCGACACAGGTAAAATAAGAATAAAACCACTCACTATATTGTTAGGGCAAAATAGTTCGGGAAAAAGTACATTTCTTAGAGCGTTTCCTTTATTCAGACAAAGCATTGAGGTAAGAACAAAAGGCCCTATTCTTTGGACAGGAGACTTTGTCGATTTTGGTGAATATAGTGATGTAAAACAATTTCAGAATGACCAAGGAAATATCGCGTTTTCGCTTGGATTTTTACTGGAAAACACAGCAATAAATGTCAATTTAATGGAAGATGAAGAAAGATTCTTTTTTTACGCATCCAGAATGTTGAATATTATTCAGTCTGGAGGCTTACTTCTTGAAGCAAGGATTAGCTTGATTGAAGATCATAACAAGGAATCAACAAAGATTCATGCACTACAAGTACATATTGGAGATAACTCAATTCAAATAGAAACCGATAAAAGTGGTGCAGTGCGTAAATTTTTAGTAAATTCCACAGATATGTTAAGCTCTGATATACACTATGTTTTAACTGATAGAGATACTTGGTCTATATTACCTCAAATTGAAGAAAAATCTTTAGACAAGAAAGAAAAATCAGAAATCTCTGATTCAGCAGATTCACTAAATTTATTATATATTTCCAGAATAGTATCTCGTGGATTAACAAAGACAACAGAAAAGCTTATTGAAAAGGCAAAAAGTTTGGATAATTCTCGAACTGGATTAGAGAAAATAATAGAAATGGTTGTTTCTTTTGGAATTGGTGATTCTCAAAGTATGTTAGAAGATATCAAGAAAATAAAAAATTGCACTAAGACATGGACAAAAAACACAAGCTCTTGGAGTCTTGAAAGCCAAGATTTTCGGACATTGAGAGACTTGATTATTGCCATGAGAGTTCCACTCATTCTAGAAACATTAGACCATAAAATCAAAGACTACTTTACCCATGTTATATATATCGGGCCTGTTCGAGCAACAGCTTTAAGGTTTTATAGGACTCAAGCTTTTGCGGTTGAAGAAATTGATCCGCAGGGACAAAATCTTGCAATGTTTCTTCGTAATTTAAAAAAAGAAGAAATGAAAAGATTCAATAAATGGACTGAAACAAATCTTGGTTTTTCAGTACATATAAATAATAGCAAAGGATTAGTTTCAGTTGAAATAAAAAATTCAGATGGCAATCAATTTAATATTGCGGATACTGGATTTGGATTTTCTCAGCTACTGCCAATTGTCACACAGTTGTGGTATCTTATCGATCAACCTAAAAGAAACACTCGGCGTAGGCACACTTTTCTTTCAAGAGATAAAATTATAACTCTTGCAATTGAACAACCAGAACTACATCTTCACCCTCGTCTTCATAAATTACTTGCTGACGTTTTTGCTCTTGCTGTCAAAGAATCGAGAAAACAAAATAGAAGCTTAAAAATATTAATAGAAACTCATAGTGAGGTACTAATTAACCGTTTAGGGATGTTAATAGAGAAAGATCCTGAGCTATCTAAGGAAGTTAATATAGTTTTATTTGAACCTAGTGATGATCCAATGAAAACTTCTGTTAGGACTACAGGTTTTACACGAGATGGGTTTCTGGAGAGCAGTTGGCCACTCGGTTTCTTTGATATGGAGTAAAAGCATGTAAAGAATCATAGTTAAGATATCGAATTTTATATAGTCACTAAAACCGATGTTGATCAACATACACAAATCTATATTGAATAATGTCTGTAGTTCTACCGTAAATTCACTTGAACTTTTAGCATGTGCTCATCGTGAAGGTAAACATGTAATCATGGCTTCAAATCGAGAGACATTATCTTCTATCACTCAAATTCAAGAACTATCTTCTACAGCAATTGCCACTTACAAGAGAATTCTCTATGAGCTGACTACTATAATGGTCTACTTTTCTATAGTTAAACGATATATTGAAGTAGTTTATCCTTGTTATTCAAGTTCGGTAAAAGAAGATTCTGGTAAAACCATAATTCAAGTTTCTCCCAGCTTTTTTAGCGATTCTAGTCAAATACAAAAGACTATATTTCTTTGTGAAAATTTAGATGATTCAAGATTCTATAAGTTCATTGTAAAATGTTTTCTGATCCATAAAAATCAATCACGTGTAAAAATTACATTCAATGAAAGGGGAGGAGGAGGACATACAATTAGTCAAGAATTCAAAAAAATACGAGACTCTAATCCTAAACAGTTAGGCATTTGTATCGTAGATAGTGATAAATTTTTCCCAAAAAGTAAGCTAGGAAATACAGCATGTACAATCAAAAAAGAGTGGAGACCTGAACATGATTTGCATGTATATTTATGTGTTTTGAAGTCTAGAGAAATAGAAAATCTAATCCCTTGTCAAATTTTCTTTGACTATATTTCAAAGCAACAAGGAGACAAAGATAGAGAGTCTTTTTTGAAATTTCTGAAATTCGTCAAAGATCAAAATATATCTGATATCAAAATGTTTATTGATATAAAATGTGGAACTAAATTATTTGATATTTTTGAATCTAAAGAAAAGCAATGGATATCCAAGATATTAAAGCTTCAGGGTGCTTCTTTCACCGCTCTTGACGAAAATTGTTTAAGTGCTTCAAGATGTCTGAAAAATCAATCTAAAGCATGTTCTTGCCTTATATGTCCACGCTTTGGCGAGCATACTATGGCCAACATAATTAACTATATTGACAATGAAAGTAATCACAAGATATATCAGTCATGCAAAGCAGAATTAGTCCAAGATGGTGTAATAAATGAAGAATGGGAAGATATTGGACAATTAATCTTAGACTGGTGTATAGCAACAGAAGGAAAAATCACTTGATGTTGTGAATAAATAGAATCGAAAGTCGAAGAAAAACACGAATTTGAAGACAGCTTGCCCCGGATTTATGCCGAAAGCACCGGCGAACCCTTCCCCTTTCCCGAAGGCGAAACAGCGCGGCTCTTGGGAACCGAAGAATGGTAAGTCCTCGAAGAAATTTGCACCGATGCCATGCACCTAGAACTGATGGCCAAACTCCTCGACACCGAGCGGAAATATCGCACCAAAGGCAAGCGAATCGGGATTTTCGATGACCTAGAGAAATGTTTTCACACCAGTTCCCGCACCGAAGCCGAAGCCATCCAACAGGCCCAAGATCGCTATGCCCTCAAAGGTGCGATCGCTTCCGGAGACCTCCACACCGTCCGCCAGCTTACCCTCAACCACGCCCCATCTAACAACAAACCCACCACCTGGGGCGACGCAAAATTCGGTAAAAAATCGTGATTTTCCAACGCCTAACCCTGCAAAACTTTGGCCCCTATGCCGGTTGCCAAACCCTCAACCTCGCCACCGATGCCACCCAGCCGATTATCTTGATCGGCGGCATGAATGGCGGCGGCAAAACCACGATCATGGATGCCCTGCGCCTCGTGTTGTACGGTCAACGCGCCCAATGTTCTAACCGGGGCAACCTCGCCTACAGCGACTTTTTAAACCAGTGCATTCATCACCACACCCCACCCCGCGCCGAAGTTGCGATTGAACTGGTGTTTGAACACGCCCTAATCGGTGAGCCGGTGCATTATCGCCTGCGTCGGGCGTGGGAAAACCACGCCACCCCAAAAGAAACCCTCAGCGTTTTTACCACCCATCTGGAGACACAAACCGAAATTCCCGATCAAGCCTTGGCGAAAATTTGGGACGAACGCATTGAAGATTTATTACCCTTGGGAATTTCTAATTTATTCCTCTTTGATGGGGAGCAAATTAAAGAACTGGCCGAACAGGAGACCCCGCCCCCCGATGTGATTAATGCGATTCAATCCTTGCTGGGGTTGGAGTTGCCCGATCGCTTGGGGTTGGATTTGAAAATACTGCGCGATCGCAAACAAAAAGCGATCGCCCAACAGGACGAACAAGACCAACTCCACCGCCTCGAAACCGAAATCGACCAACACCAACAGGCCTATCAAAAAGCCTATCAAGACCTCGGCAACCTCCAAAACCAAATCGACAAAGCCGCCAACGAATTAGAGATCGCCACCCAGATGTTTAACATTCGCGGCGGTGAAATTAGTGCCCAACGCGCCACCCTCGAAAGCCAACTCCAGCAACTCAACCAAGAAGCCCAACACCACCAAGATCACCTCCGCCAATGGGCCGCCCAAGTTCTCCCCTTGGGGCAGATTGCGCCCCTCTTAGAGCGAGCGCGGCAACAGGGTCATGGGGAATTGAACGCTGCCCAAGTTGCGATCGCCCACCAACAGATCAACGACCACGATCGCGCCCTCCTCGACTTCGCCCAAACCCAAAATATTCACCCCGAATCCTTACAACAACTCCGGGACTTTATCACCCAAGAACAGACGAAACGGGAAAGCGCGATCGCCCAGATTCAGCCCTATTTAAACCTCGATGCCCAAACCCTCCAACGCCTCGATTACCTGCTTAAGCACCAGCTCCCCCACGCCCAAGCAGAGGTGAAAACCCTTTGCGATCGCCTCGAAGTCGTCGCCATTGAAATCGACAACACCCAGCGCCAACTGGCCGCCGCTGCCACCCCAGAAGAATACGCCCAACTCGGCGCGACCCTCAGCCAAGCCGCCGCCCATCACGCCACCCTCACCGCCGCCCACCACACCCAAACCCAAACCGTCAAACACCTGCGCGACACCCTCAACACCAGCAAAGCCCAATTGCTCAACTACAGTAATGCGATCGTCTCCCGGCAAAATGATCAGCACATTTTAAAATCTATCGATCGCGTTCAAAACACCCTAATTGAATTTCGCGATCGCCTCAAACTCCGCAAAGTCGATCAGTTAGAATCCGCCGTCACCGAATGTTTTCGCTATCTCCTCCGCAAAACCGACTTCATTAGTCGCGTCACCGTCGATACCGAAAAATTTACCCTCACCCTCTACAACACCACCGGCCAAACTATCCCGAAAAAACGCCTTTCCGCCGGAGAAAAACAAATCCTCGCCACTGCCTTTCTCTGGGGCCTCGCTCGCGTTTCCGGTCGCCATTTACCCGTCGCCATTGATACCCCTTTGGGCCGCCTTGATTCTTCCCATCGCCACAATTTAATTGAGCGTTATTTCCCCGTAGCCAGCCATCAAGTGATCCTCCTGTCCACGGATACGGAAATCGGCGCGATCGAAGTCGAACAACTGCGCCACAACCAAACCATCACGCGAGAATACCGCATTGACTACGATCCGATGGAACGGAAGAGCGCGATCGCGCCGGGGTATTTTCCCAATCTAGATCGCGTCACCACCCCCAAACTCTAGTGCAGCGTCAATTCTAAGAATTAGGAGACTCGTAGGGTGCTGAAGCGCGAAGCGTAACGCACCGTCACGTTGAGCTAGGCTAAAATCAACACAATCAGCGGCGTTCAATGCGTGAGTTATGAATCAAAAACTAGCGGAATCATTAGCGGGGGCAGTGGCATCCTTGTCGCCGGACGACTACAACACCTTTCAAACGTCATTCATTCGGCAAGCTATTCAAAAAACGCCGGGTGTCTGTGGGGGTCATGCCCGGATTCGGAATACACGCATTCCAGTTTGGACAATCATTTCGTTACAAAAACAAGGGGCAGATGCACAGGAAATTCTGACAAACTTTCCCAGCCTAACACCGTTTGATATATTAATCACCCAGTCCTATTACGATCAAAATCAAACAGAAATTGATGATTTACTTGTAGCGTATCATCATGACGATGAATCGGGTATTTGAATTATATGCCAACGAAAATTTGGCTTTCGTGATGGTTGAACAATTACGCCACTTGGGTCATGACGTGCTCACCTCTCTAGATGTAGGCAATGCCAATCGAGCGATCGCAGATGACGATGTTTTAAGGTATGCCACCACGAATCAACGAATTGTTGTGACCTTCAATCGTGATGATTTTATTCAACTCCACAAAAGCGGCATCAGCCATGCCGGTATCATCATTCGTAAAGATGATCGCGCCTATATTGAACAAGCGATCGCTTTGCATGAGTTTCTTTGTCAGCAGCAGAGCATGGAAAACCGTTTAGTCCGTGTTAAACAACGCAATCAACCTAAAACCCGAAACCCAATTTTTACCATTCAAGAATATTCACGCTAATCCTTTTCCATCCTTCATTTTTCCATCATGCAGCCACCGATTCACCGGATTCAACTCAGCCAAACCGCCAAAGATCATCTGATCAAACTGAAGCGGATCACGAAAATTGATCAATGGAATAGTCTCTGTCGCTGGGCCTTCTGTCGCTCCCTGGCCGAACCCCATCCGCCGTCCCCGGTGCCGATTCCCGCCGATAGTAATGTCGAGATGACCTGGGCAACCTTTGGCGGCGAGGATGCTGAGGTGCTGCTGATTGCCCTCAAGCAACGTTGTTTTGAGGATGGCTTTAGCCTTGACCCGGAGACCCTGGCGCAACAGTTTCGCCTCCATCTCCATCGCGGTATTGGCTATCTAGCAGGTGACCCGGATTTGAAAGGGATTCAGGACTGGGTGCAGCGTTAGTCAGTTAGTCGGGGGCGATCGCGCAGTTCGATCAATCCGACGAAGCCGGTGAAAAAGGTATAGAGGGCGGCGGGGATGGGGTGTTGGCCGCGGGAGGGGGAGAGGGCGATCGCGATGCCGCTTTCGACCAGATGAGCCGCGATCGCGAACCGTTCCAGCCAGAAAATGGGCGTTAAACCCGCCGGAACCGCCATGCCCACGACTGCCGCGTAAAGATGCCACGCCTCCAAACCAAGGGCACTGAGGATCAAGAGGGTGGATAGGATTTTAATCAACCGCAAGATTAGGAGACGCATGGGCCAGGTTCGCTCAACTAGAAACCAAAAAATCTGATTATGACGCTTGAATCATCCGGATCGGCACGGGTCAAACCAGAACGAAGTAATGGTAGATGCACCCTGATTTTTCACCCCCTCCTTTGTCTCCCCTGAAGATTAAGGAGGGGTTTTTTTGTTAGGGCAACACGTCCATCGATTGAATCAACCATTGACCGCTTTCACGAGTGACCGTATAGCGCACCCGGAGATTGTCGTCGTAGGAGGCGGCTTCGTTGGGGACACCGTTTTGATATTCCGTCGCCACTTCTCGCACGGCGGCTTCAATCATGGCTCGGTCGGGGTTGGTGTCGTCGGTGTTGACGGTTTCCACATTTACGGTGTGCTCGTATTCCCGATAGACGTTGCGGGCTTCAAAATCTTGGGCGAGGCGTTGCCATTGGGTGAGGATGGGTTCCGCCAAAATGAGGGAAAGTTCAGTGGTGTCGTGGTCGGGACTGAAGGCGATCGCTTTCACATTCAGCCAGGTTTGGACAATGTCTTCTCCGGTGGTGAGGTCGAGGGGGGTTTCAGCGGCGGGAATCGCGGCGGGGGTGGCCTCGGCGGGGGGCGGGGCGACGGGTTCCGGGGGGGGCATGGGAGATGTTTCCGGGGCCGGGGCTTCGATCACTGCCGCCGGACGGTTGAAGATCAGTTGCCACAGTTGATTCACCACGAAGCCGAGAAGCGCGATCGCGAGTACCCCCCCCGCACCCACGGCAATCAGGCGACCCGTGTTGAGATTGCCGCGCCGGGGCGAGCGTTGCGATCGCCGCGCCACCGGCACATCAGCAGCAGACTTCGCCGCCGGGTCACGGGGAGAGGGGGGACGCGGGGGCGGGGGGATCGGGACAGCGGGATTGGTGGCCGCTGCGGTGGCCGTGGCGTAGGCGGCCGCGGCGGAACTGGCAAAATCGGCGGCGGTGGGGGCGGCTTCGGTGGCGGTCAATTGGGCTTCCACCGCAGTCCATTGGTTTTCGGAATCAGCGGGGCTGGGTTCGCTGGGAATCGCTTCGAGATAGGCTTGGACTTGGTCGTTGGCGAAGTAATCCTTCAGGGCGACGGTGCGATCGCTCAAATCCCGAAAATGGGGAAACACTTCCGTTTGTAACCACCGTTCACCATAGAGACATAACCCCGGCAACAAATCCGGCGCAGCTTGGGACTGTTCCCGAATAAACGCCAAGGGTTCATAGTCTTGGCTCAACTCCAACGCCCGATTCGCCGCCTCAGTCTGCCCCAACAGCAGCGCACAAACCGCCTGCTCTAAGTACACATCCTGCCGCCGTCCCAACCGCGCCAGCCAGTCCTGCGCCTGGGTAATATACTGCGGCTCACCGTAGGCAAACCCCCGCGCCAACAGCGCATAGACCGCTAAATACATCGCTACCGCCGACGGGCGACGGGCTTCGGCCTCAAACAAGTCTTGCTGTTCAGCGGTGGTGAGGTAGTTGCGAATCTGCTGAATAAACCGGAGAAAATCATCCAGGCTTAACCCCGATTGATCATCACCGCTGCCGTCAATGCCGCCGCGATCGTCGAGCATTTCACCGAGTACCTTCAGGCCCCGCTGCCGTGCGTCGTGATTCTCCGGGTCTTGGGTGAGGAGTTCGAGGATGCGGTAGGGGCGAAGTTTATAAAGGTCGGCTTGGATTTCGCCGCGAATATTGGGAAAAAGGCCTTCCCGGAGGAGAATGTCTTGGCCGTAGTGGGTGGTTTGGGCGGCTTGGTCGGAGTGACCCTGTTGCCATTGTTCGCGGCCCAGTTCCAGACAGGCGAGGGCAATGGTGAGGACGATATCCGCCCGGCTGAGGCGATTGTTAACGAGTTTGGCTTGGTCGGGGGGCAGTTGGGCGTGGGGGTCAATCAGGGGTTCGGCCAGTTGCAAGACGAGTTCGTACTCGCCGAGTTCGTGGAGGAGGAGCAACGCCCCGATCAGTTGTTCGGCATCGAGGTCGAGGCTGGGGGGGCTGGCGGTTTGGTTGCCTTCGGGATAGGGGGTGTTGAGAAATCGCGCATCGTATTGCGATCGCTCCTCCTCATTGGCGAGCACCGCATAGGCTTCGTCTAAGAGTTGTTTGCGGGTATTAATCGCCAGATCGCTATATTCACGGCGCGGTAACTGTAGGGCGCGATCGTGGTAAGCCTGACTAAGTTGCTGCCCATCGGCTTGGATGGGTATCCCCAAGATTCGGTAATAATCGAGCGGAATTCGCACAGTCAGCTCTCCTTGGGACGAAGTGATGAACGGAATGGCCAAACTCGCTCGCCGCTAACCACACTGGATTAACTCAATTTGGCGTTTCAGACCCTTTCTCCAAACTCTAGGGTAGAAATGGCGATCGCGAGTTTTAACCTAGTCATCTTAACATCCAACTCTGCGTTGCGATGGGCTGAAATCCTTGGGTTTGAGCAATCCTCAAACTTGGCGATTTCGTGAAAAATGTTAACAGTGAACATTTTGACAACGCAACTTGTTATATTGGAATCAGGGGAAATTCATCGACGCACGCTCTCAATTTCCCACCTTGGCAATCCAATCCACCCCAGCGATCGCGCATTAGGTTGCGATCGGGGCTTAACTCTCGATCCTCGACGAGTTAGGCGGTGGCGTTGGGGCCGCTCACAGCAAATCGGAGGTCTCTATTCTCATGAAATACTCAACCGTACACCATTCAGCCCATCACTTCCATCTCGACGATCTACGCCATGAACTGGCCACCTTCGTCAAATCCAGTGCCACCACCCTGGCCAACACCGTCACCACCTTCTTAGTCCAGCCCAGCGAACCCCACATTCAACAGCGGCGATCGCCCCAGGGCCACAACGACTGGCAAGTCTTTGATCCCCGCAGCCATGAAACCTACTATTTCGACAATGAACACGAGGTGCGGGCATGGCTTGAACGCCGTTACAACCATTGATTCGAGTCTGTGGCACAATAACCACAGTCCCTCAATGATTTGGTAGCGTCTGCGTGAATATCGCCTTTATTATTGACCCAATCGCAACACTCGATCCCACCCACGACAGCAGCGTGGCAATGATGGAGGCGGCGCAGCATCGCGGCCACACCGTTTGGATCACCACCATGGGCAGCCTCACGATCAAAACCGGGTCACCCTGGGCCCAACTCACCCCGGTCACCCTTGATCCCGTGCAACTCGTAGCGGGCCATTGGCACGCCCCTGATCCTTGGTATCGCTTGGGTCAAACAGTGTTTCAATCCCTCACCACCATGGATGTGGTGATGATGCGCCAAGATCCGCCCGTCACCATCCCCTATCTTTATGTCACCCAGATCTTAGACCTCCTCGATCCATCCCAAACCCTCGTGATTAACCGGCCTCGCGGCGTTCAGGCAGCCAACGAAAAACTCTACGCCCTGAATTTTCCCGACGCGATCCCCACCACCATTGTCACCGCAAGCAAAGCGGTGATTTTGGACTTTTTAGCCGAGCAGGGATCGGTGGTGTTAAAACCATTGGCAGGGAAAGGGGGCGAGGGGATTCTCTTTTTGCAAGAGGGCGATCGCAACACCAACTCCCTGATCGAAATCAGCACCCAATGGGGCACGATGCCGATCATGCTCCAGCAATATCTCCCCGCCGCCACCGAGGGCGATAAACGGATCATCCTGCTAGACGGAAAAGCGATCGGTGCTGTCAACCGCATCCCCACCGGCAGCGACTTTCGCGGCAACATGGCCGTCGGGGGTCGCGTCGCCACCGTGGACATCACCCCCCGCGAGCAAGACATTTGCGCCATGGTCGCCCCCCGCCTCCAAGCCGACGGCCTCTACTTTGTCGGCCTCGATGTGATCGGTGGCCACCTCACCGAAGTCAACGTCACCAGCCCCACTGGTATCCGAGAAATTGACCGCCTCAACGGGGTGTCCTTAGGGGACCAAGTGATTGCCGGGTTAGAATAAAAACGGAGCTAGACCCATGACCATTTCGCCAGAAAACGAGCGCGGCTGGGCGATGTTTTGCCATCTGTCCTCCTTACTCTGGATTCCCCTCGCCGCGATCGGTCTTCCCATTCCCTTTGCCAGCCTCGTCATCCCCCTGATCGTCTGGTCAGCCCGTCGCCGCGAATCCAACTTCATCGACTACCACGGTCGCGAATCCCTCAACTTCCAAATTTCCATGCTGATCTATGGCTTTATTTTGGTGCTGATCGGCTTAGGAATTGGAGTTTTTGTCATCTTGGTGTTCGGATTTGAACAATTTAATCCCAACGATCCCACCGCCATCGTCGGGGCAATGGCCGGAGCCTTCGCCTACATCGCCTTTTTGATCGTTTGGGCCGCAATTCAAACCATCATCGTGGTGATCATCGGAGTGCAAGCGGTGCAGGGAAAAAAATCGCGCTATCCCCTCACCATTCGATTCATCCCAGCCAGCAAGTCCTTGTAGTTGAGCGTCTAGCCATTCAGGCACGATGTTGACCCTCAGCCCCCGCAACGTTTCCGTTTTCGAGTCGCCTAATCCCTCACCCCTTCCTCCCATGACTTCATCCCCCGTTAACCTCCCCTATTTTGACCGCATCCTCCAACTCCTCGCCGCTGGTGACCCTACCGCAATCACCGCCTTCGGTAAGCACGTCCATTGGGGCTATTGGGAAGACCCCAGCCACGCCCAAAACACCCCCGCAGACTTTCGCCACGCCGCCGAACAACTCACCCACGAAGTCTACAGTGCCGCTTTGGTGGGCGATGGGCAAACAGTTTTTGATATCGGCTGTGGTTTTGGCGGCACGATCGCCAGCCTCAATGAACAATTTACCGGCATGAATCTGACCGGCCTCAACATCGACCCCCGCCAACTTGACCAAGCCCGGCAAAACGTCACCGCCCGCCCCGGTAATCAAATCACCTGGGTGGAAGGGAACGCCTGTGAATTGCCCTTTGCGGATGCATCCTGCGATCGCATCCTCGCCGTGGAATGTATTTTTCACTTTCCCGATCGCCGCCAGTTCTTCCAAGAAGCATGGCGCGTCCTCAAACCCGGCGGCTATCTCGCCCTCTCCGACTTTGTGCCCCAAGCCTGGTTTTTGCCCGTCACCGAACTCAACAGCACCCTCAGCAACGATTCGGGCTTTTATGGTCAATCCAATGTCCAATACAGCATCGAAACCTATCGCCAACTCGCCGCCGATCTTGGCTTTCAGCCCCACATCGAGCGCGACATTACGGAAAACACCCTCCCCACCTACGATTTCCTCATCCAAACCGGAGCTAAAAACGGCATTGATTGGTCACAATGGTCTGCTGCGACCCAAACCCTGCTCATTGCCCTGGTTAGCCGCTTACATCTCGTGAAATATCAAATTCTGTCCTACCAAAAACCGATCGCATAATACACGACTTGATTTAAAACGCCTGCTGTTGTTGTTGCCACACGCCCCGCATGAGGCGGATTTCGCCAAAATCGTAGTCGGGGCCGAGATGCTCGCGAATTTGGGTGAGGCTGCGATCGCCATGGGTGGGCATCACCTTCAAAATCTCGGCCTGACGCTCAGGTGACACAAGGCGATCTACGTCGATCACTTCCCCCACAGCGATCGCCTCACTGAGATGCCCTAAAATCGTGCTATCTTTCAGGCTACGCTGGGCGGCAATCTCCGCCACAGTGAGACCTTGGTGATAAAGGTGGAGGGTATGGGCTTGAGTGGCGGTGAGGCCATGCCGAGGTTGGATGGTATCGGGGTCTTGGGGTTGCAGGGCGAAGAATTGACGGATCAGATCCACAAAGGTTTGTCCGTAGCGTTGACGTTTCACCGTCCCGACTCCGGACACACGGCTGAATTGATCGAGAGTTGTAGGCTGTTTTTTAGCCATGGCGCGGAGACTGGAGTCGGAGAAAATGAAGTAGGGGGGGACACCCTGCTCATCGGCCAGTTGTTTGCGAAGGTGGCGCAGTTCGTCAAAGAGGAGTTCAGCGGCGATCGCTGTTTCGCTGGTTTCTGCGATCGCGCGTCCTCCACTGCGGCGCGGCACGGCAATCTTGACCGGGCGTTGATGGCGCAGCACTTCCCAGCTGTTGTCATTGAGAAATAGCACCCGAAACCCATCGGTGGTCTCACTCACAAGGCCCTGATGGAGGAGCGATCGCGCCAACAGTTTCCAATCTTCGGTGCTGCGGTCTTTGCCGATGCCGTGGGTGGAAAGGCGATCGTGACCGTACTTTTTCACCTTCTGATTGAGTGATCCCCGCAGCACATCGATAATGTGCGTCGTACCAAAGCGTTGCTGACAGCGGGCCACACAGGAGAGCAGCTTTTGCGCCTCCACCGTCCAATCCTCCACCGGCGGCGGGTTACAGCAATTATCACAGCCCCCACAATCACCGGGAAACTGTTCGCCAAAATAGCCCAATTGGATCGTACGGCGGCAGTCCGTGCCCTCGGCATAGTCAAGGACTTGTTGCATCTGTTGGCGGGCGATGCGGCGTTCGGTTTCGTCGGGTTTTTGGTCGATTAGGTATTCGAGGCGGGGAATGTCCGAGAGGCTAAAAAAGAGAATGCAGTTTGACGGCTCCGCATCACGACCGGCCCGCCCGGATTCTTGGTAGTAGCCTTCGAGGTTGCGGGGCAGTTCGTAATGGAAGACAAACCGCACATCAGGTTTATTGATCCCCATCCCAAAGGCGATCGTGGCGACGATAATCTGCACATCGTCCCGGATGAAGCGGGTTTGATTTTCGGCCCGCTGTTGGGCATCGAGACCTGCGTGGTAGGGCAGGGCGGCAATGCGATCGCGCTGCAACCGTGCCGCCACCTCATCCACCTTGCGCCGACTGATGCAATAAATAATCCCAGAGCCGCCCTGCTGTTCCCGGATCGCCTGGAGCAGTTGGCCGTAGCTTTGTTTTTCCCGTTTGCGGACTTCGTAGTAGAGGTTGGGGCGGTTGAAGCTGGCGAGATAACGATGGGGATTCCGGAGGCGCAGTTGGGAAAGAATATCCTGCTGGACGCGGGCGGTGGCGGTGGCGGTGAAGGCCAGCATCGCAATGTCGGGGTAACGCTGGCGCAGGAAATTGAGGCGGCGATATTCGGGGCGAAAATCATGGCCCCATTCGGACACACAATGGGCTTCATCAATGGCAAACCCACTGATCCCCACCGTGGTTTTGACGTGATCTAAAAAGGGTAAAAAATTGTCATTCACCAAACGTTCCGGGGCGGCGTAGAGGAGTTTGATTTTGCCGTTGAGGATGTCGGCTTGGCGCGATCGCATCGCCTCACGATCCAAACTACTATTCAAAAACGTCGCCCCGATCCCGTTATCCACCAGGGCATCCACCTGATCCTGCATCAAGGCAATCAACGGCGACACCACCACCATCAACCCCGGCTGCAACAGGGCCGGCAGTTGAAAACACAGAGATTTCCCCGCCCCCGTGGGCATAATCGCAAGCAAATCCCGCTGTTGCAGCGCCGCTTCAATGATCTCGCGCTGTCCGGGTCGGAAGGTGTCGTACCCAAAAAATTCCTTCAGGGTACTTTCAAGATGATTAACGTGGTACATCGCTACTGAATTTAGCCCGTGCAGGTTTATTCTACACCCTTGCCTTCCCCCAATCGCCTAGGGGGTGTGGGGCGTTTCGGTGGCGGATTGGGCGCTGGGGGTGGCATGGATCGTCCATTGCAGGGCGATGGGGAGCGCGAGACAACCGAGGGCGATCGCCATCCCCACCACCAGCAGCTTTTGAAACCCGTCTTGATGGTGATCGAGGCGGTCTTCGGTGTAGTCAATATGGTGGGTGAGTTGGGTTTGCACATCAAACAAGTCATAGCGATGAACGGCCACCTCCCGCTCCACCGTTTCCAGTTGTTGGGCCAACGTCTCCTGCTCTGATTGGATTGGGGCCAAGGCCTCGCGCACCTTGTCCGCCACATGGGTATCTAAATCCCCTAGAATGAGCAGCAACTGTTGCCGGATGAACTGTAATTGACGATCAACCCGCTCCTCGCTGGCTTCAATTTGGGCTTGGGTCTGCTCGGTATAGGCATTGAGTTTGGCTTCGAGTTGTGCGATCGCCGCCATCACCGTTGGTGTCTGCCCTGGGGAAGGATTAGACCGCACCACTGACAACGGCGCGGCTGAGGTTGGCAACACCTGCACCTGCTGCTTGAGATGATGAATCGTCTCAAACAAATCCGCCACCAAATGGGGCGCATCGGGAGCCGGTTTAGATCGTTTAGATCGTGATGAACCGAAAGACTTTAGGGGGCCGGTCATACCGTAAAATCGCTCCTCATCTTGATGGTGGTCAACGGTTGGGGTCAGGCGAGGCAGAAAGACCCCGAAAAAATTCTGTAGCTTACCTGCTAGGGTATCAAAGGTAGTCCTGCGATTTTGTTCAACGCAGTGAACCGCGAGTCCACCGCAGTACGATGGAGGATCGGTGATCTCGCCTTCCCAATTCGGGTTTCTTCGATAAAATTGTACAGAGTTTTTTCAAGATCTCAATTATTTTGCCTGCCATTATTAACTCCCGACTAACAGGAGGTGTATAACTATGTCTACAGAAATTCTAGATCGGCCCTCTGTGGTCCAAGACACATCAACGGTGCGCAAACCTGCCCCCCGTTACCGCGTGTTACTCCATAATGATGATTTCAACTCGATGGAGTATGTGGTGCAAACCTTAATGCAAACCGTGCCCAGTCTTACCCAACCCCAAGCCGTTAGTATTATGATGGAAGCCCACAACAGCGGCGTAGCGTTGGTGATTACCTGCGCTTTTGAGCACGCGGAATTTTACTGTGAAACGCTGCAAAATCACGGTCTGAGTAGCAGTATTGAACCCGACGAATAAATTTTGGTGACATTACCCTATACGAAAATTGCTGCACTCCCCGTTTTCTGGCGCGTGGGAGTGTTTCTGTTGGGATTAGCCGTGCTCTGGGTTCCCCTAGCGTTACCGCTGCATCTCCTGCTCCGTTCTGACCCCAACACCGAAACCATCGCCACGATGGGGCTGTTGTTTATCGAGTTTTTCGTGCTTGTGTGGTTTTGGGGGCGACGGGTGAAACAACGCGATCGCCCCTTTGCCTATTACGGTTTGGTCTGGACACGCCAAAATGGTCTCTATTGTCTCCATGGTTTGGCCCTCGGCACGGGCATGACGATCGCGCTCTTTCTGACCATGGCAGCCTTTGGCTGGGTGGAGTTTGTGACCGCCGATTATGTGGTGCGGGTGATGGTTGAGGGCCTTGGGGTAGCCTTGGGGGTGGGGCTGGCGGAAGAGTTTGTGTTTCGGGGCTGGTTATTGGATGAACTGGAAACTGACTATTCCCCCTCGGTGGCGTTGTGGGGTAGTGCGGTACTGTTTGCGATCGCCCACTACCTCAAACCCGTGGCCGAAATGATCCGCACCTTTCCCCAATTTCCCAGCCTCGTCCTCCTCGGCCTAATCCTCGTCTGGGCCAAACGTCAAACCCAGCACCGCCTTGGCCTTCCCATTGGTCTTCACAGCGGCCTCGTGTGGGGGTACTACATCATCAATGTTGGGGCATTGGTACAGTACCGCGATCGCGTCCCCCCCTGGGTCACCGGCATCGATCGCAACCCCCT
This sequence comes from Spirulina major PCC 6313, assembly GCF_001890765.1. Taxonomy (NCBI): domain Bacteria; kingdom Bacillati; phylum Cyanobacteriota; class Cyanophyceae; order Spirulinales; family Spirulinaceae; genus Spirulina; species Spirulina major. The sequence continues at coordinate 2,262,023 of NZ_KV878783.1, forward strand.
CGCCGGCCTACTCGGCATCACCTTCTTGATTGTCCTCGCCCTCTGGGTGCGTCGGCGCGGCGATGGAATCTGCGAGGATCGGCCCCAGGGGACGAGTTAACGTCTGGTCGCACCACATTTGTAATTGTGCGATCGGCGCATTCGGCTCCAAAAACGAAAACAAATGCTTCGCCTGTAACCGCCCCTCCAAATCGATCACAAACTGAGCCGGCAGCGGCGCACCCAAGGCCTGCCCCGTCTGAAACAGCCGAAACACATCACAACTCGGATTACTCAACACCGGCAGCTTCAGCCCCAAATCCTGCACCACCCGCTGACTTTGCCGCGTATCCGTACTCGTCACCAGCAACACCGCAATCCCCTGCGCCGCGAACGTCTCATACTGCTCATTCAACGCCACAAGATGGGGGTAGCAGAGGGGGCAATAGTGGTTTTCGGTAAAAATGCGGGTGAAGTCCAGCAAAACCGGATGTTTCCCCACAAAATCCGAGAGCTTCACCGTCGTCCGATTCGCCACATCCGGCAAGAGAAAATTAGGGACACGCTGCGATCGCTCCAGTCGATTCGTCGCCGGAATCGGCAGCAGATTTTTCAAAAACCGAGCGTTAAACAATCCTTGGAGTTTCAGGGCTTGCATGGCATACAACAGCGGACAGTCTGCCCGCCAGGATAGAGCGATCGCACCAATCCGATCCGCTAACTCTTCGGACGGGGGAATTTTGAGGCAGCCGGGAACTGTAATACAGGTTCATTTTTCAGGGCTTCACGCATGAAATCACGCCAAATCGGAGCCGCGTAGCCCCCACCCGTCACCCCTTTCCCCAGCGGTCGATAATTATCATTCCCAATCCAAACCGCCGTCGAAAGTTGCGGCGTATACCCCACAAACCACACATCCCGCTCCGAAGTCGTCGTACCAGTTTTTCCCGCCGCCGGACGACCCAAATTAGCCTGGGGTGCTGTGCCGCCCCCTTGGACAACGCCTTGCAGGGACGACGTTAACGAAGCAGCCGCCCAGGGATCAAGCACCAAGCGAGGCTTAGGGGTATTGTCGAGAATGACATTACCACTGCTATCGGTAACCCGCACAATAATCGTCGGGTCAGAATGCCAGCCGTTACTCGCAAAGGTGGCATAGGCTCCCGCCATTTCCATTGGCGTAACCCCAATCGACCCCAAGGGCAGGGACACCACCGGATCAAGGGGGCTTTTAATCCCCAAGGTGCGACAGATTTCAATCACCTTATCAATGCCCACGGCTTGACCCAATTTCACCGCCGGAATATTCCGAGACTGAATCAGGGAATCTCGCACCGACATTGCCCCGGCAAAACTGCCCCCGTAGTTTTGGGGTTCGTAGTACGCTGACCCATCGCGGTATTTCACGGGGGTATCTTCCACGACGGAATAGGGGGTATATTTACCGCTAGCGAAGGCAGTGTAGTAGACGAAGGGTTTAAAGGCAGAACCGGGTTGGCGGAGGGATTGAATGGCCCGGTTAAATTGGCTTTCTTTGTAATTCACCCCCCCGACGAGGGCTTTGACGAAGTGGGTGCGGGGATCAACGGCAACGAGAGCCACTTGGTCAGCATAGAGGCCACGGGCGCGGAGACGTTGATGGGCTTCGGCGACATTTTCTTCCGCCATTCGTTGGAAGGAGTAGTCAACCGTGGTTTGGACGCGCATGCCACCTTGGAGGACAGCATCTTCCCCAAAGCGGCGTTGGAGTTCGCCGATCACGGCTTCGGTGATGTAGGGAAGTTCGCTACTTTTCCAGGCGGTGGGTTGGCCGATCAGGAGGGGGGTGGCGCGGGCTTCTTGGGCTTCGGCGGCGGTGATCCAGCCCAGCCCTTCCATGCGGGACAGGACGAGGCTTTGGCGGCGCTTGGTTTCTTGGTAGTCGATGAAGGGGCTGTAGTCTTCCGGGGCTTGGATCAAGCCCGCCATGACAGTGGCTTCGGCAAGGTTGAGATCGGCGGCGGATTTTTTAAAGTAGCTTTGGGCGGCGGTTTCCACGCCGTAGCTGTTGTGACCCCAGTAGATGTTGTTGAGGTACATCTCTAGGATGTGGTCTTTGGCGAAAATTTGCTCGATCCGAATGGCGAGGACGGCTTCGGCGAGTTTGCGGGAAATGGTGCGATCGCGGGACAAAAAGAGGTTTTTCACCAATTGCATGGTGATCGTAGACCCCCCTTCCACAACACCACCACTGCGCCAGTTGGCGACGAGGGCGCGGCCGATGCTGTTGGGGTTGATGCCGTCGTGGAGGTAGAAGTGGCTATCTTCGATCGCAAGAACAGCGCGTTTGAGATCGGGGGAAATCCGTTCGAGGGGGACAACTTCGCGGTTGTGCTCGCCGTGGAGACTGTCGAGGATTTTGCCCTTCACGTCGTAGATGTAGGTGGTTTCGGTGGGGGCGAAGTTTTTGAGTACCCGCACATCGGGCAGGTTGCGAAAGCTGATGGCGAGGCCCACCAGCCCACCAGCGATGATGGAGCTACTAAGCATGGTGATGCCCAAAACAGTTCCACCGGCGACTTTAGCAACCCCAAGTAAAAAATTATCAGGGGTAGAACGGGGATTTTTGGAGTCCTGCTTTTTCCGAACAGTGCTAGTCGCCACAGTTATTTTAGTTCCTCACTCTAATGATGAATCGATCATCTCAATTGCCCTTAGCAAATCCTAGGATGAGGGCGATCGCTGCCCTGACCTTGACTCTGAGCTAACATAAGACCTCTCTTTTTTCAAGGTTGGCCCGTTTACTCACTGTATCTTATCGTTAGATGCTGGGGATTGGCGTTAAACATTACAGGATTTTTGCACATGGGATCAAGACCCCTAAGCTTGAGTCTCCGGTTCTGAGTCCTGTCGTGCGATCGCACCCTTTCACGCATCCCTGATTTATTCACCTCGTCTTTAAACTACTCCCCCCATGCTTCCGGTGACTTCCCCCTCAGAGTTTCAATGGCTGCAACGCGGCACTCAGGAAATTTTTCCCCATGCGCCCGATTCCCATGATCCCAATGAACAGTTAATCGCTCGCCTGCAACAGGGCGATCGCCCCCTGCGCATCAAGCTCGGCATTGATCCCACCGGCTCAGACCTGCATTTGGGCCATAGCATCCCCTTTCGCAAACTCCGCGCCTTTCAGGATGCCGGCCATACCGCAGTGGTGATCATTGGCGACTTTACCGCCCAAATTGGCGACCCCACGGGCAAGTCCGAAGTGCGCCGCCAACTGACCCCCGAACAGGTCAAACTCAACGCCCAAACCTACCTCGATCAATTGCGGCCAATTCTTGATTTCGACACCCCCGGCCGGCTCGAAATTCGCTACAACTCCGAATGGTTAGGGCAACTGGATTTAAAAGAAATTTTAGAACTGCTGGCTACGATGACTGTGGGGCAAATGTTGGCCAAAGAAGGGTTTGCGGAGCGGTATAAAAAAGAAAATCCGATCTATCTCCATGAGTTCATGTATCCCTTGATGCAGGGTTATGATTCGGTGGCGGTGCAAGCTGATGTAGAACTGGGGGGAACTGATCAAAAATTTAATCTCTTGGTGGGGCGAGATTTACAACGGCAATTTGGGCAAGCGCCGCAATTTTGCCTGTTGTTGCCCTTGCTGCTGGGGTTTGATGGGGTGAATAAAATGTCGAAGTCTCTCAATAATTATGTGGGACTGACCGAAGACGCTTTAACCATGTATTCCAAGCTAGAAAAAACCCCCGATGCCTTGCTGAGGAGTTATTTCGAGCTACTGACGAACACCCATTTAGACCAGTTGCCGGACGATCCCCGCACTGCCCAGAAGCAATTGGCCCTTGATGTGGTGGGGCAATACCACAGCCCTGCCGCCGCCCAGGAGGCCCAAACGGCGGCCCAAGCGTTGGTGCAAGGCAATCAGGCCAGCGGTGATGCCGTGCCGGAGTTTAGTTTGGCAACAGTGGAGTTTCCGGTGAAGGTGTTTTATCTTCTCAGTGCGACGGGACTGTGTAAGAGCAGCGGTGAGGGGCGACGGCAAATCCAAGGGGGGGCGGTGCGTTTAGAGGGCGATCGCATCACCGATGTTAATTTAGAATTCGCCACGTCCCAAGACCTCGATGGTAAGGTGCTCCAGATGGGCAAGAAGAAGTTTATCCGCCTCGTTCCATAGGATCACGGGAGATTATCGGGTTATGAGTTTGAGCGATCGCATTATTGTGCCGTTGGACGTGCCGGATCTCAAAGCCGCGTTCGATTTATTGGATCAACTGCCAGAGGTGGGGTTTTGGAAAGTCGGTCTAGAGCTATTCATCGCCGCCGGGCCGGAGATTTTGGCGGAGTTGAAACGCCGAGGTAAACGGATTTTTCTGGATCTCAAACTCCACGATATTCCCAACACCATGGCCGGGGGAGTGCGATCGGCCCAAGCCTATGACGTGGACTTCCTCACCATCCACGCCCCCGCCGGTCAAGCGGCCCTCAAAGCCGCCGTGGATGCCGTTGCGGATGCCCCCCTCAAACTCCTCGCCGTCACCCTGCTCACCAGTTTGAGCGCCCGCGATCTGGCCTTCGATCTCCATGTTTCGCTTGAACTGCCGGACTATGTCCTCAAGATGGCATTACTCGCCCAAGCCTCCGGCGTACCCGGCATTGTCTGCTCACCCCACGAAGCCGCCCAACTCCGCCAAATCTGCGGGCCGGACTTTCTCCTCGTTTGTCCCGGTGTCCGTCCCCCTTGGGCCACAGCGGGAGATCAACAACGGGTGATGACCCCGGCCCAAGCCTTTCAAGCCGGGGCGAGCTATCTGGTGATCGGTCGCCCGATTACCCAAGCCCCTGATCCCCAAGCCGCTTGGCAACGTTTAGGGGCGAAACTTTGACGGTTGAAACCGGAAGGATTGGGCGCAGGGGTGAGAAATCTCGATGTTGCCTTCGGTAGTCTAGACACACGCAACCTATTTAGGAGATCTGTAGCAATCATGGCCCAAGGGAAAGAAACAGCCGCATTGGTTTTGTCGTTGGCCATTACGGGCGCGATCGTCGGGGGCGGTGTGTGGTGGGTGATGAGTGGTTCAAAATCCTCTGGGCCGGGGGAAACCGGGTCAAATCCTCCCGCGACCGACTCGAATCCTGCCGCGACGAACAGTGGCACAGTGGCGATCAGCACAGGGGATCGGCTGATCACGTCGGTGACGACCCCGGATAAACAGGCCGCCGTCGCGGCGATCGCCCAAGGCGATTTTGCCGCCGCCATCCCCCGTCTTGAAGCTTCGTTACAAGCCACCCCCAATGATCCCGAAGCTCTGATTTATCTCAACAATGCCCGCATTGGTACGGATGCATCCTACACCGTGGCGATCGCTATTCCGGCCGGAACCAACGCCGATGCCGCCCAAGAACTCCTGCGCGGGACAGCCCAAGCCCAGGCCGAAATCAATCAGGCCGGGGGGGTAAATGGCACGCGGCTGAAGGTTGCGATCGTCAATGACAACAATGATCCCACCCTGGCCAGTCAAGTGGCTCAAGCCCTGGTGGATCGGCCCGAGGTGCTGGGTGTGGTGGGGCATTTCGGCAGTGATACCAGCGCAGCCGCCGCCCAGGTCTATCAAGCGGCGGGATTAGTGATGATTTCCCCCACGAGTACCGCCACCCCCCTCGCAAGCCTCGGCAATTTTATCTTTCGCACGGTTCCCAACGATGCCGCCACCGGGAAAGCCCTCGCCCGCTATCAAGTGGAGCAACTTCAAACCCAAAACACCGTGGTGTTTTATAACAGTCAAAGCGATTACAGCAATTCCCTCAAGCAGGAATTTAGTAATGAATTGGTGTTTGAAAATGGGCAGATTGTCGGGGAATATGATCTCAGCAGTGGCATTGACCCCGTCCAGGCCCTGAATGAGGCGCAACAACAGGGGGCGCAAGCGATCGCCCTCCTGCCCAACTCCGAAACCCTAGACCCAGCCCTGCAAGTGGTGCAGGCTAATGGTCGTCGCTTGCCGATCCTGGCGGGGGATAGTGTCTACAATTTCACCACCCTAGAAACAGCCGGAGCCAACGGAGTGGGAATGACCCTCGCTGTGCCATGGCAAAGTCAACAGGGCAATGGTGAAACCTTCGCCGCTGCGGCGCGGGAACTGTGGGGCGGGGACGTGAATTGGCGCACGGCCATGGCCTACGATGCAGTGCAGGTGTTCCAAGCTGCCCTCCAGCAAAATCCGACGCGGGCAGGGGTGCAGAGTGCGATCGCCGCCCAATCGTTCCAGGCCACCGGGGCTAGCGGTACGATTCGGTTTGTCCAGTCGGGCGATCGCAACCAAGCTGCTCAACTCGTCACCATTGCCCCCGGCAATCGTTCCGGCACTGGCTACGACTTTGTGCCCCTCACCCCTTAACCCGCCAGCATCACCCGTGACGTTATTTGCTCTCTTCCTAAACTACCCATGGCTCGTAATCTCAAAGAAACTGCAACGCTTTTGCTCACGCTGGTTTTAACGGGGGGAGTGGTTGCGGGTGGGGTGCTGTGGCTGGGTGAGCGGATGCAAGGGGATGAATCGGCAACCGTCCAAGATGTGGACGGAGCCTTCGATAGTCGCTTCAGTCGGGGAGAACGGTGGCTGATTACCGATAACATCACCCCGGAAAAACAAGCTGCCCAAGCGGCGATCGCCGCCGGTGATCTTCCCACAGCAATTCAACAATTAGAAGCCTCCCTCGTGAAGCAACCCAACGACCCGGAAGCGTTGATTTATCTCAATAATTTGCGGGCCGATGGTCAACTCGTCCACCGGATCGCCACCGCTGTCCCCATTGGCAGTAGTCTCAACGCCGCCAAGGAACTGCTGCGGGGCGTGGCCCAAAGCCAAAACCAGATCAACCAAGGCGGCGGGATTAAGGGGATTCCGCTACAGGTGCTGGTGGTGAATGATGATAATGATCCGGCGGTGGTGCAAGCCGTGGCCCAAGCCTTGGTGGAGCAGCCGGAGGTGTTGGCGGTGGTGGGGCATTTTGGTAGCGATAGTTCCTTAGCGGGGGCAGAGGTGTATGAGGCGGGGCAGTTGGTGATGATTTCGCCGACGAGTACATCCGTTGCGCTCTCCACCGCCGGAGATTATATTTTTCGGACAGTACCGAGCGATCGCTTCGCCGGGAGTGCCCTCGCTCGCTATCAACTCGACACCCTCCAAACCACCAAAGCCGCAGTTTTTTATAATGCCGAGAGTAACTATAGCCAATCGCTGCGGGATGTCTTTATGACCGATCTTGCCTCCCAAGGGGGGGAAGTGGTGACGGAATTTAATTTCACCGCGCCGGACTTTAACGCCGAAGCGGCGCTGAATGCCGCCCGTGCCAATGGGGCCGAAACCCTGATGCTCGCGCCCAATTCGGCGGTGTTTGAGCAGATGGTGGCGGTGGTGACGGCGAATCAAGGAGCATTACCGATCCTGGCGGGAGACAGTGCCTATAAACCGGAATTATTAGCCACAGGGGAGGCCGGCACAGGGATCATCATTGCAGTACCATGGCATATTTTGGGTGACCCGGATGCGACGTTTCCCCAAGTAGCGCGAGACCTGTGGGGTGGGGATGTGAATTGGCGCACGGCCATGGCCTACGATGCGGTGCAGGCGATCGCCCAAGGGATTGCGATCGCCCCCAGTCGCACCGGCTTAAAAGAGACACTCCTAAGCACCACCTTCACCCAGGGAAGCCAAGGCGAGATTAAGTTTTTGCCATCGGGCGATCGTAACCAAGCCGTCCAACTGGTCACAATTGAGCCAGGAACCCGCACCCAGTACGGTTACGAGTTTGTCCCTGTTACACCCTAACCCCAGCACAACCACCATGACCCCAAAAAACGAAACCCTTCCCCTCATCCTCGCCCTGCTTGTCACTGCTGGAATTCTGGGGGGCGGCATCTGGTTTTTCACCCAACGCACCGGCTCGAACCTCATCCCCACCCCTGACACCGCCACCAATCCCAACCCCGCCGACGGAGCCGCGCCCCCCACCAACGGGACAGCCGCCAATTCGTTCCCCGTCCCTAGTGAAGTCCCCGCCGGAACCCAACTCTGGATCGACGGCTCGACGAGTATGGCGAAAATTAACGCCGCCTTCACCAATAGTTTTAAAACCCAATTTCCCAGCGCCAGCACCACCATCCAAGCCCAAGGCACAAGCAAGGGGATTGAAAGCCTGATCGCCGGTCAAATCGATTTAGCCGCCTCCTCTCGTCCCCTCACCGCCGCTGAACAAAACCAAGACTTACAGACCGTTCCCGTTGCCCCGGATCAGCTAGCCTTTGTCGTCAGTGTGGATAACCCCTATCGAGGCGGCTTAACCCAAGCACAGATTCAGGGCATTTATACCGGGCAGATTACGAACTGGTCTCAGGTGGGTGGGCCGGATCAGCCGATTCGGGCGCTGAATCGCCCAGCGGTGAGCGGAACCTATGCCACTTTTAAAGAGGTGGTCTTAGGGGGCCAAGAGGCTAGCGGGTCGAATGTGGTGACGATGGAGCGGGATGAAACCACTGGGATGCTGCAACAGTTGCAAATGAACGGGATTGGCTATGCCACGGCCGCCCAAGTGGAGAATCAGCAGACGGTGCGCATGGTGCCGATTAACAATTTTAATCCCAGCGATCCGGCCTATCCCTATCAGCGCACCCTGTACTATGTGTATAAAAATCCGCCCAATCCGGCGGTGACGGCATTTTTAGGGTTTCTCAATACGCCAGAGGCTCAAGCCGCGCTCCAAAGTGCGCTGTAATGTCTGGTACCCCGACAATACCCCTAGGGTTTTCAAGATCCCTGCACCCTAGCCCCGATTTTAATCATTTGGAGAGGAGATGTATTCATGATGCGCCAAGTCAATTTTGTGTTGATTTTTTTGGTTTGTTTAGCGATCGCATTTTTCTGCCTGGAAAATACTAACCCGATCACGGTGCAGCTTCTACCGGGAAAAACCGTCGAAGCTCCCCTCGCCATTGAACTGTTGATCACGATGGGGGCGGGGGCGACCTTGGCTTGGTTGTTTAGCCTCTGGGTGAAGTTGCAGCGACAAATTAGCGCGATGCAGGATTACAAACAGGTGCAGGTGCGCGATCGCCGCATCACGGAACTGGAGCAGGAACTCCAACGCTACAAGGCGGAAATCAAGCAGCAAAAACTTCCCCCAGCCGATGAGGCCTAGGGCTTGACATCGATGGGACTGAATCAATCATGAACCCTGGGAGGTAACAGTTCGCCGCAATGCTGATGGACGGCGGCGATTCGCTCCCAAAGCCAGGGGTATTGCTCCAGGTAGGGGGGGACGATCGCCAACGGAGCCAATAGAGCAGCGGCGGTAAGATCGGCGAGGGTGTAGCGATCGCCCACGAGAAACGGCCCGGTCTGCCACGGCGTTAACACCTGATTCAAGGCCAGATCCAACCGTTGCCGCGCCAAGCGGACAGCCGCTGCATTGATGTTGTATTGACGGCACACCAGTTGAATCACCAGGCCATTCACCCATGAGGTATCGAGGTGTTTCCCGTCCTGGGCGCGATAGTCGTAATAAACAAAGCGGGTGGCCACGCCAATACTTTCATCGAGCCAATCTTCGAGCCATTGCACCTGGCGATCGCCCTCAGGATCACCGAGCAACAAGGGGGGATCGGGATAATGCTGGTCTAGATACTGGGCGATCGCAGTGGAATCGGCGATCGCCTCCCCATCCGCCGTTCCCGATGGGCAGAGCACCGGCACCGTGGTTAAACCCGTCAACGGTTTGAGGCGGACTAGGTGCAAGCCCGGTGTCAGGTTTTCCACATCATACGGTATCCCCTTGAATCCCAACATTAGCCGTGCTTTGCGGCAATAATGGGACGTACTGAATTGTAAAAGCAGCATGATTGTTTCGGCCTCCATTTTTCTCTGCCCAGGGCTAATTCTAGGGACTCTCGTCCCCCCTCGCCCTTGATGGCGATCGCAAAAATCGCTCCGTTCCCTGAATCCAATGATAGGATGGGGGCGCATTAGAATAGAAATCATCAATTGCCAGTACATCGAAGGATTGACTATGATCGCTTCTGTCCAACGCTATCCCTCCCATCGGGCATCGCACCGTCGCCGTGCTGCCACCGCCCAACGCCCGGATGTACCGCGTGCCTTCCGTGAACCCGCCGCCGTGGATAGTGGCAAAGTGATTCGTCATCCTGCGATGCAAGGGGCAGCGGCGATCGCGCAACCCAACACCCCCGCCCCCCTCACCCTCGTTCCCCCCGCCACACCTTCCACAGCCCCCCAAGCCCCCGCCAAACCCTCCCGGCGTGCCCGTCAGACCACGACCCCCAAAGTCCCCCTCTGGCTGCGCACCCTCTTAATCATTCAACAAGGCTCATCCATTCTCACTTTTTGTCTCGCCACCGCCGTCCTGATGGTGTACGGCTCAACGGTATACATCCAACAGGCCTGGAGCGAAGATTTTCGCCACCTCGAACAACTCCAACGGGAAAAACGCGAACTCACCACCGCCAACGAGTTAATGAAAAACCAATTGGCCCAACAGGCCACTGCGCCCGAAAATAACCTCGTTGCCCCCAGTCCAGCCAATACCATCTTTCTCCCCAAGGCCACGGGCCAACCGGCTCAACCCGTCTCCACCCCCACCGCCCCCTTGGTCAGTTTCACCGCAGATGCACCCTTGGGCTATTAAGGCCCTGCCTGCCCTATGTCCAATCCTGACTTCCCTGCAACGTCCTCCCCACCGGATTCCTCCACCCCGCCCTTGACCCCGCGCCCCTACCGTCTTCAACCCCGACGGTTGTGGATTGTCTGGGGCCTGCTCGCTGCGAGTTTGGCGGGGTTAGGATTCAATCTATATCGATTGCAGATTCTACGCGCCCCTGACTTGATGGAACAGGCGCGGAATCAGCAAATGACCTATATGCGCCCCTATATTCCCCGCCGTGAAATCGTGGATCGAGCCGGGAATATCTTAGCGACGGATCGCCTGGTCTATACGCTCTATGCCCACCCCAATCAATTCCCCGTCAGCCGTGAGGCTATGGCGCAGCAGTTAGCCCGTCCCCTTACCCAAGATGCTGAGGCGTTGTTGAGGACCCTCAAGGTGCGGGATAGTGGCATTCCGTTGGCGGCGAATTTGTCGGAGGAAACGGCGGATCAAATTCGGGATTTAAAGCTGAATGGGTTGGAGTTGATCCGTCAATATTCCCGCCTCTATCCTCAGCAGGAATTGGTGTCCGATGTGGTGGGGTATGTGGATTTAGACCATAAGGGGCAGGCGGGGTTGGAATATACCCAAGAGAAGGCCTTGGAACGGAATCTGCGCACGCTGCAAATGAGTCGGGCGGGAAATGGGGCGTTAATGCCGGATCATATTCCGTCGGGGCTGTTGGGGTTTGATGATCAGCGTTTGCAACTGACGGTGGATATGCGGTTGCAGCGGGTGGCGCGATCGCTCCTCAAGCAGCAGGTGGAAACCTACAAGGCGAAACGGGGGGCGGTGTTGGTGATGAATGTTAACGATGGGGCGCTGTTGGCCTTGGCGTGCGAACCCACCTTTGACCCCAATGAATATTCTAAATTTGACCTGACCCTGTTTAAAAATTGGGCGGTGACGGATCTCTACGAACCGGGATCAACGTTTAAGCCGATTAATATTGCGATCGCCCTCGAAGCGGGAGCGATTCAATCCAATGACACCTTCTACGATGCTGGCAAAATCGAGATTGATACCTGGGAAATTACCAACCATGATTACGAATCCGTCGGGGGTCGCGGCGATCTAAACCTAGGGGAAATTCTCAGCTATTCGAGCAATGTGGCCATGGTGGACTTGGTGCAACAGATGGACCCCAAGGTATACTACGAGGCGCTGAAAAACCTCGATCTCACCGTTGCCCCAGCCATTGAACTTCCCGGAGCGGCGGCGGGACAACTCAAGTCTGCCGACCAATTTATCTATTCTCCGGTGGAAGCAGCGACGACGGCCTTTGGCCAAGGCTTTTCGCTGACACCGTTAAAATTAGCCCAACTGCAAGCGGCGATCGCCAATGGTGGGCTGCTCGTCACGCCGCATCTGGTGCGGGGCTTGGTGGATGCGGAGAATACCCTGGTGTGGGAACCCACGGATCACCCGGTTAAGCGCGTGTTTTCCCCCGCCACCACAGAGGTGGTGCTCGATCAAATGGCGGCGGTGATTGATGCCCCCAGTGGACAATCGGCGCGGATTTCGGGCTATCGTCTGGGGGGAAAATCGGGAACAGCGGAAAAGGCGAGTCCTGACGGGGGCTATTTCAGCGATCGCAAAATCGTCAGCTTTTTCACCATCCTCCCCCTCGAAAGTCCGCAATATTTAGTGTTAGTGGTGATTGACGAACCCCAAGGCGAAGACCTCTTCGGCTCCACGGTCGCTGCGCCGTTGGTGAAGTCCGTCACAGAAGCGTTGATTGCGATTGAAGGGTTGCCGCCCTCGTCCCCCTAACCCGGTATTCCTGCCCAAAAACAGGGCTAATCCTCACACCGTCAAGGCACACAACAAGAGGGAGCAGATGATTCTGCTCCCTCTTCTCAATGAGTCCATTGCTCTCAATTTGGGGGTAGTCTTAACCGTTACGCTTTTGACGCTTGCGAGCGGCAGCAATCATGCTCGATGCCATCAAACCGGCTGTGATCGTACCGGGTTCTGGAGTGCCCACTGCTGGTTCACCTGCCATCTTGAAGTTCACGCCATCCCCTGTGCCACTGGCGGTGTCGTTACCAAACTTCAGGGTGATCGATTTGACATCAAAGAAGGTTTGAGACACTAAGTTGCCATCTCGACCCTTGGCAACATAATCCGGGGTGAGGCTAACCCCATTGATTGCCAAGGCTCCCGTGGTATTTGTCGACTCCGTATCAAAAAAGTCAATGGTCAACGCCGAAATAACACTGGCAAATGTGAACTCAAACGTACCGACTTCGAGTTGTCCTTTTTCTTCGGCGTAGCCAGTGCTTTCGTTATATTCTGACGGGCGGAAGAAGAAGCCGCTAAAGTTCGTCCCGGCATCTTTTTGCTGGAAAACAGTTTGACCGCCGTTATAGGTGCTCTTGGTGGCTAAGTTATCAACAAAAAGGCGGCTGCGGCTGCCGGTGCTGCTATCGGTTAGGGAAATAATACTTTCAAAGATGGGATCAATGGCAATACAGCCATCGTAACAGCCTAAACCGACGTTGATCTCGCCTTCTTGCTGGGGTACGAAGTCATAGGCAGATGCGGTGGTTGCGATCGCACCCCAAGAGAGGGTTGCTGTGGCGGCAGCGAGAATAGTCTTAACGGTAGAGTTAAACATAATATTAAGGACTGAACAACTTGGACTACACCACTAATATGCAGAAAAACACGATCAATATCAATCAATACTGGGTAAAGAATGGTGTAAATCTTGTAAAGCTTTGATGAAATACAGCGATCCTAAATCAATCGGAGATCTTATCTCCTCATAAACAGGCAAGGGGCTTAAGCCCCTTGCCTGTTTATGAATCAAATCGGATTGCGATACACGAAAAGTGGGCTAATGATCGGTTTTTACGGACAAGAAAATACTAGGATTTGAGGATTTATTTTTTCTCTTTTAGCTGAATAATGATTGCCTCCAAGACAGGGTCTGATCGACGGGTGCGGTGTCTAGCGGCTTTAGGGGCGCTAAAGTGGGATCATCGAGTTGTTGAACAGAGATCAATGGCTTCAGTTGCGTTTGAACGGATGCGTCTGACCTCCCATGCCGCAATTCGGCAGCGTCTCCGAGATCATGACCAGCAGTTGCGATTATTGGCGGGGCGGCGCGATCGCTGTCGCACCTGTTGCTACTTTGCCCGGTCTGCTTTCCTCCGCTGCGCTGTTCATCCCCTCGGAGACCCGCAGACCTGCCCCCATTACAGTCCAACCGACCCCAACGACCCCTAAAAAAAGATGGACAAGCGCGATCGCTCATCCATCCCTTGGTTAACTGAATGATCGTGATGGCTAATTGGGCCCGATAGTGGGAGCCATGGACACCTCTGCGATCGCCGGCGGTGGGGTTTTCGCCGTCTCTACCAAAGTGGGAACGTGACCCCGCACCATGGCGGTGAGTTGGGTTAGGGTGCTGTCGTAGATTTGGGTGGCGATTTTGGGATAGAGACCAATGCCGATGATCGGCACGAGCAACGCCCCAATGATGAACACTTCGCGGGGTTCCACATCCACGAGTTTTTCATGGGACACTAACTCTTTGTTTTCTTCGCCGTAGAAGATTTCCCGCAACATCGAAAGCAGGTAAATCGGCGTGAGGATCACCCCCACAGCGGCAAGGATCACCACAATCACCCGGAAGGTGGTGCTATAGGCATCACTGGTGGCAAAGCCCACAAACACCATTAATTCCGCCACAAAACCGCTCATCCCCGGCAGGGCAAGGGAGGCGAGGGAGCAGGCCGTCCACATGGCGAAGGCTTTTTTCATTGTTTTGCCCACACCGCCCATTTCATCGAGCATCAGGGTATGGGTGCGATCGTAGGTGGCACCCACCATGAAGAAGAGACTCGCGCCGATCAGCCCGTGGGAAATCATTTGCAGCATCGCGCCGCTCATCCCCAGTTCTGTGAAGGAGGCGATCCCAATCAACACAAAGCCCATGTGGGAAATGGAGGAATAGGCGATTTTTCGCTTCAGGTTGCGCTGGGCAAAGGAGGTGAAGGCGGCATAGACAATATTGACCACCCCCAAAATAATCAACACTGGGGCGAATCGCGCATGGGCATCGGGGAGCATGCCTACGTTCATCCGGATCAGAGCATAGCCGCCCATTTTGAGGAGAATCCCGGCGAGGAGCATGTGGGCGGGGGCGGTGGCTTCGCCGTGGGCATCGGGGAGCCAGGTATGGAGGGGGAAGATGGGGAGTTTGACTCCGTAGGCGATCAGGAAACCGGCGTAGAGAATGAGTTGTAGGCCGAGACCGTAGTCTTTGGCAGCGATCGCACTCATATCAAAGGTGACCGTATCGCCGTAAAACGCCATCGTCAACGCGGCAGCCAGGATGAACAGCGAACCGCCGGCGGTGTAAAGAATGAACTTGGTTGCGGCGTAGAGGCGTTTTTTCCCGCCCCAGATCGACAAAATTAGGTACACCGGCACGAGTTCCAATTCCCACACCAGGAAGAAGAGCAGTAAATCCTGCACGGCAAAGACGGCGATCTGACCGCCGTACATCGCCAACATTAAAAAGTAAAAGAGCTTCGGTTTGAGGGTGACGGGCCAGGCGGCCATCATCGCCAGGGTGGTGATAAACCCGGTCAAAATCACCAAGGGCATCGAGAGACCATCAACCCCCACTGACCATTTCAGGTCAATGTCCGGAATCCAGGTGTAGCTTTCCACCAGTTGCAAGCCGGGTTCGGAGAGGTCGTAGCCGGTGTAGAAGGCGTAGACGATGAAAACAAAATCAATCAACCCGACGATCAGGGAATACCAGCGCACGGTTTTCCCGTCTTTGTCTGGGATGATCGGGAGCAAGAGGCCCGCCACCAAGGGAAACAAAATGATGACGGTCAGCCACGGAAAATGGGTTGCATTCATAACAAGTCTGGTATTAGCAAGGGGGTATCGGGGGGTGGAGATGGGGGCAGCGGGAGACGCGATCGCATCCCGCCACTGTGTTTCTAGAGACTAGAGACCACGACAAACCCTAATACCGCCGCGAAAATAATCAGGGCGTAGAATTGGACGCGACCGTTTTCAAAGTACTTCAACCCTTGACCCGTAACCACGGTGACGAGGCCGGTAAAGTTGACGGCTCCATCCACGACGCGATAGTCAATTTCGAGCATTTGCCGCGCAATGCGGCGAGTGCCGACGACGAAGATGCGATCGTAGAGTTCATCAAAATACCATTTGTTGAGGGAGAAGTTGTAAAGGGGTTGGATTTTCTGAGCGATCGCCTTCGGATCGATCGCCTTTTGGCTATACATCAGGCCAGCCAGGGCAATCCCGATCAACCCAATGCCAACGGAAGAACCCGCCATAATGAGAAACTCAGTTTGGTCAAACTCGGCCAGGGCGGCGATCGCTTCACCGGGAGCATGAACCAGATGTTCAAAGCGATTGTGCCACGGCACACCCGCTAACCCGATCAGGGCTGAGGGAATCGCCAAAATCGCCAAGGGCAAGGTCATCGTCCAAGGGGATTCGTGGGGTTTGGCATCATGGTGATCGCCGTGATCATCAGAACCACCACCAGCGATCGCACCGGCCGCCGCCATTAACTCACCTTGAATCGCGGTATCCGTACCCCGGAATGGCCCCTCAAAGGTGAGGAAATACATCCGGAACATATAGAACGCCGTGATCCCCGCCGTCAGCCAGCCCACGAGCCAGAGGGCCGGATTCGCCCCAAAGGCTGACCCTAGAATTTCATCTTTTGACCAAAACCCAGCAAAGGGCGGAATCCCACAGATTGCCAAGTTGCCAATTAAAAAGGTGGTGGCGGTAATGGGCATATATTTTCGCAAGCCCCCCATCAAACGCATATCCTGAGCCAACACCGGGTTATGGCCCACCACCGCTTCCATCCCATGGATCACCGAGCCGGAGCAGAGGAAAAGCATGGCTTTGAAGTAGGCATGGGTCATCAGGTGAAAGAGACCCGCCGAATACGCGCCGCAGCCCATGGCCATCACCATGTAGCCCAGTTGGGAAATGGTGGAATAGGCGAGGCCTTTTTTGATGTCGTTTTGGGTGATGGCGATCGATGCACCCAGGAAGGCGGTTAAGGCCCCCGTCCAGGCGATCACGTTCATCACGAGGGGGAAGGGTTCAAAGACGGGATACATCCGCGCAATCAAAAACACGCCCGCCGCCACCATGGTGGCGGCGTGGATCAGAGCGGAAATGGGGGTGGGGCCTTCCATCGCGTCGGGCAGCCACACATGGAGGGGGAATTGGGCGGATTTGGCCACGGGGCCCAGAAAGACCAAGATGCCGAAGAGGGCCGCGAGGCCACCGGCCAAGGCTCCGGATGCCACCAATTCCTCAAGGCGTTCACCGATGACGGCAAATTCAAAGCTGCCGGTGGCCCAATAGAGGCCGAGCATGCCGAGGAGGAGGCCAAAGTCGCCAACGCGGTTGGTGACGAAGGCTTTTTGGCAGGCATCGGCGGCGGCTTTGCGATCGTACCAAAAGCCAATCAGCAGGTAGGAGCACATCCCCACCAATTCCCAGAAAATATAGACTTGCACAAGGTTGGGGCTGATCACCAGTCCCAACATTGAGGCACTAAATATACTCAAGTAGGCATAAAACCGGACATAGCCGGGATCATGGGCCATGTAGCCGTCGGTGTAGATCATCACCAAGAGGGCGACACTGGTCACGATCGCTAACATGACCGATGTTAGGGGATCAATGATGTACCCCATAGTGAGCCGAAAACTACCGGCGGCGGCCCATTCAAAACTTTGGGTGTAGGGCGCATGGCCTTGAAGTTGACTCCAAAGCAACGCGAAGGACATTGTCATGGCCACGCCAATGAGGACGAGGATGACGACGGCGTTAAGTTGGCGCAGTTTATTGGTTACGTTGTTGACTGATATGAGGCCGATTCCCACCAATGCTGCACCGAAGAGGGGCAACACGGGGATTAACCAAGCGTAGTCGTAGAGGAATGATTCCATCACAAATGCTAGTTGCTTATCCTTGTTGCAGAATACCGCTACCAATTGTGACACATGGCGTTATTTAAAGATGTGTTAACGTCTGCGATGGGAATTTGAGCTTGGGCTATGGGACTGGGGGGCGGGGGAGGGCGATCGCACCATCACCGCACCATCACCGCACCATCAAAGAAGGCAATCAGTTTTAGACTGATTGCCCCGGCCACCAACGACAGATCACGATTTAGTTTGGGTCATTGCTCACCGTGAAGGTTAGAGCGAAGGCGTGAGCAGTTGAAGACTGGCCTGGCTTAGGCTCCGATAGAGTTCATCTCGCCCTGGAAACCCTTCGAGGCGATAGATCAACTCACCTTGAGCGAACAGGACTAGGGTTGGTAAAATTTTGAGGCGATATGTTGCGGCCAGCTTCAAATTTTCATCCGCATTAACGCGAGCAATTTGCAGGGGAACTGGAAACTCGCCTTGGGTTTTTAAGAGGGTCGGTTCGACTAAGTGGCAGAGTTTACACCAAGGGGCCCAAAAGTAAACCATGACAGGGTTGCGGGCAGCGAGAACATGGCGATCAAATGTCTCGTCGGTTGTATTGAGCATGATAAACAGATTTATTAAAGTCTTTGGGATCATGCTACATCGGATTTCAGGGATCGGCTAGAGAAAGTCTGTTGAAATCGACAAGCTTAAATTTATATAAAAAATTTGGAGATCAGCGCCTCTTGATGCAGTGAGAATATTGGCATTTTTAGCCCTTTTATCCTTACAATCAGTTTAGTTTTATTACTTTTTGTAAACCTATGCCGAAAGCAGTCCTCAATGATGTTGTCCTTGCCAGTAGCGATCGCTGCCAACAAGTCGAAGGCAACTACTACTTCCCCCCCGATGCCCTGAACTCGGATTATTTTACGCCGAGTACAACCCACACCCATTGCCCCTGGAAAGGCCAAGCCAGCTACTACACCGTGACCGTTAACGGCACCGAGATCAAAGATGCCGCCTGGTACTACCCCGCCACGACAACGGAGCGGGCGAAGGTGATCGAAGGATACGTCGCGTTTTATAAAACCAAGGTCAAAATCGAAGCCTAACCCCTAGACAATCTTGAGGTGGGGGCGATCGCAATCCAAAGGCTTACCGCTGCTGGGTTGCGATCGCCCCCACTCAACTGAATAACTGCGAGTCAGTTCCTGTCACTAGATCATCGAAACGAGAGTCAGATCACCTAGACCAGTTCAAAGGTCAAGCCGTGCTCTGCTTGCAGATCATAGTTGACTTACTCCCCCGTTTTCTAAACGGGGGATTCTGGGATCAAACAGCAATAGCAGGCAACGCCTGTCTGACATCACCTAACCCAATGGCTGAAGCCCCAGCCACTTTAATATTCATCGCCGCATTCTCATCCCGGTCATTCTCTGCCGAGCAACTGGGACACCGCCAATGGCGAGTCTCTAAATCCAGATGCTCCAAAATATGACCACAACTTGAACAGGTCTTGCTCGAAGGGAACCAGCGGTCAACATAGACCACCCGCTTCCCCTTCTTCGTCGCCACCCACTCCAGGATTTGCAGAAACTCCCGAAACGCCAAATCACTCACCTTACGCCCCCAAAGCCGCTGCATCGCCTTGAGGTTCAAGGTTTCAAAACACAGCACATCAAACTGATTCGTCAGGCGGTGAGCCAACTTCCAGAACCAGTCCCGCCGTCGATGGGCAATATCTTCATGCTTGCGGGCTAAGTTCAATCGGGCACGTTCTCGATGGGCTGAACCCTTTTGCTTACGGGACAACTCTCGACTCGCTTTGCGAACTGCATTGAGTGACTGCTTGAAGAACAAGGGGGCATCAATCTTGAATCCCTCAGAACAGGTCAAGAAGGTCTTAAGTCCAAAATCAAAACCAGCAATGTTACCTGTCTCGGTTTTGACTTGGGGTTCTGACAGGGTATCTACCGTGACAATCATGAACAGTTCTCCCAAGGGAGTTCGTTTAATCGTCACGGTCTTGACCTTGCCCTCAATGGGGCGAGAGTTCCAATATTGATAGACTTTGTTCCCAATCCTGACCCGGTTGCCACCGAGGAATTTGTACCCAGCTTGCTTGAGGGTGAAGGATTTGTATTTTCGGGTTTTCTTGAAGTTGGGCGGTCGAACGCTTCTATCTTTGTGTTTGAAGAACAGTTGATACGCTTTCTCAATTCGTTGGCAGATATCCTGTACGGCTTGAGAACCCACCTGCAACCACCAGGGGTTCCGTTTCCGAAGCTTGGCGATGTGTTTTTGCAGTCGGGCGCAGTTCAAGTGCTTGCCCCACATTCGGTAGTACCGTTTGTGGAGGGCAACACAATGGTTGTAGATACGCCCTGCGGCATTGATTGTCCGCTTGAGGTATCTATTCCGCTTATGCTGGTAGAGCTTGAACTTGAGCGTTTTCATGGTTGCTATGATACCTCGGTATCACGGCTGAATAAATTCAGCCCTTCGCTTATATCCCCCGTTTGGAAAACGGGGGCTTTACGCTTTACATCAGTAACTATCACCATTGTTGACTTCTCCCCGGATTAAAATCACGGGGATTCCCAATCATCACTGATCAGGGTTTCTGCTTCATAGCACCTGCCCTGATTGACGGACAAAAGATTCAGTCAGGGGAGTAAGAAAAAGAGCAAAACTGGAATTCAAGGCGATAAGAGCGTTGCCGATGCTGAGGACGAGAAGCCATAGCCGGTTCAGGGTCAGAATTAGAAAAGAAAGCAACAAGCCGAATCAAGCGCCAGCCCTCAAGGAGAGCAGTACGAATCCACTCAAGACCGATACGAAAATAGCTATTGCCGCGAAACCAATGGGGGTCAACCCAGCGACGCTTGCCCGATTGGACAACCTCAAGACCCTGAGCTGAGACATAGAGAGTCGCCAGAGCCAGAATGAAGCAGAGACGGGAAAGAACACAAACTGAGCGAAGTTGGGAAGATTGGAGGTGCCAACCCCCAGACTGGTCATCGAGAAACGCCTCCTCGATATCAAACCGGAGACCATACTCAGCAAAAGTCTGGAGGTGGGTCGGTTCATCACTGACAACCGCCCAAAACTCGCCATTGACATTGTTGCGACCGAAAATGACATGAACCGGACCATACCATTCACCTTTGTGAAGTTTGACGTTGTGCCAGCAGAGGGCTTCACCGGGTTTGAGATGAAACGCTTTTGGTTGGCTCCAGCCCTTGGCAGAGTGCCAAAGCCAGGTATTGCTTTTGATGCGGATGCGATAATGCCAGCCGAAGGTGCGCACCAGCGTCATAGTCTCCGTCTGCACAAAGCCACGGTCAGCCAGCAGCACCACCTTCACCCCTTGCGGTAGGAGTCGAGCGACATCTTGGAGCAGTTCTCGGTAGGTGTTGGCGGCAACCGAGGCACTGGGATGAGCCAACACACGCCAGCCTAGGGGTAAAGCACGACCGCGATGCACCACAGCCACCCGAATCAGACAATACTC
This sequence comes from Spirulina major PCC 6313, assembly GCF_001890765.1. Lineage (NCBI taxonomy): Bacteria > Bacillati > Cyanobacteriota > Cyanophyceae > Spirulinales > Spirulinaceae > Spirulina > Spirulina major. The sequence goes on from NZ_KV878783.1 coordinate 2,283,182, forward strand.
ATCCCAAAATAGTGAGGTGTCTAAGCTCAGGTACATCACCTCATCCTGCCAATCGGCTAAGGCGGCTTTGATGATGGGTTTGTAGAGTCGATGAATATTGATGCGGCTATTGCCCAGCCAGCGTCGGACTCGCCGCTGTTTACTTTGGGCAAACAATCCTCGACAGGGCAGATACGGCAGCCATTTCGTGAGGTTGACTGCTCCGGTTTGGATGACGGCGATGACCATCCAGATGCAGGTAGTCAGGTGGCTCAGATGCGCCCAGGGGATGTCTTGACCCAACCAGGTTTTCAGGGCATTGTAAATTTGGGAGTTTTTTTCACAGTTCTCCAGAGTTTTGTTGTGGTAACTCAATTCTAGAGGACTGACTCCCATTTCTTAATTCTCTGTATTTCAGTCAGGGCAACCTCTTTAGCTATCCCTACCACTTCTTTTGTCAGTCAATCAGGCACCTGCCTTCCGAGATTTACTCTCTTCAGGTCTTACAGTCACTCCACAGACTAACACCGCTAGCCCAACGGCTTTACAGATGCAGTAGGTGGGAGAAGCCAGAAACGTATACTTGTATCGCTGTCTGGAGTATGTCACGGTGATCATGATCGTGGAGTGCGATGCACAGCAATGATCCCAACAGCCTATTGGGGGGGAGGATCGGGAGCCACTTCGGGGGCTGGCTCTGATTCTGTGGCTGGTGGCGTGGGGGTCACACCGCAATAGGTTTGGAGGGTGCGGATCGTGTCCGCCACGGTGAGGCTCGATTTTTCCACTTCAACGGAAAATTGATCAATGGCGGTGGCGAGTTGGTCGAGTTTAATCCGACCTTCAGCATCTAAATTCAGTTGGCTCACTTCATTCAAAACCCCCGATGCGTCTTGAATTAAGTCACGGTGATGCCCGCCTTGTTCTACATAGGTTGCTTGGAACGTCTGAAGTTCTTGATCTGCTACTTTGACGTTTTGAATGGCTTCGATGTAGAGGGTGATATCCTCGGCAATTTTGTTAAAGGCGGTGGACATTTCCTGGGCAGCTTGCTTGAACTCGTCAAAACTCTGGGCCTGTTCAAAGGATTCAGAGTTTTTCATTTGCTCATAGAAGTTTTGATCAATTGATTCTAATTTACTGATTTCAAGCATCAGCTTATTACATTGTGTGACTTTACTTTCGCCACAGCTTGAGAGTCCTATTCCTAGACAGAGTCCAAGAATCATCATCTTGTTGATGGGGGGGGAGAATAGTTGAGTAAAAAGTTGCACCATAGTTTTTGATTCACCGTCCCTGCAATGACGCACCTTGGAACACAGGAGTTGCCATCATTTAAGAAGGGGTTTCTAAGGGGCGGCAAAAGTCCTCTAATCCTGTTTTTAACACATACAAAATGACCGGTGTGGCTAAGGAGGGGGGGATCAGGTCAGAATTGGCAACGGCGATGATTGTTTTGTCGATCGCACCGGCGGCGAGGTTTTGGCGGGGAATGTCTTGGCAGATCACAGCGCGACAGCGTTTCGCGAGGTCGGCAAGCCAAGCGGCGTTGTCTTCTTGGGGTTGTTGTCCGGCGCGGATGGCGAGGGAGATGGTGGCATCTGCGAGGTTCCCTTCGCAGTCTTCGATTTCGGTGAGGGCTTTGAGGGCGGGCGGATAGCGGTTGAGTTGGGTGCGAAAATGTTCGATTTCTTCGGGGCTTAAGGTTGCCATTGTGGATTATGCTGTCGATGGTATTCTCTACGATAGCACCATGCTTTCTAGCCTTCGTGATCAGTTAATTGTCTCGTGCCAAGCTCCGGCAGATTCGCCCCTCCATGCGCCGGAAATGATTGCGGCGATCGCCCAGGCGACGGTGAATCAAGGGGCGATCGCGGTGCGGATTGATAGCCCCGCCCATATTGCAGCGGTGCGCCAACGGTTGCCCCAGATTCCGATTATCGGTCTGTGGAAGCAGATGATCCCTGGCTGTGCGGTGTATATTACGCCGCGTTTAGAAGATGCGATCGCGGTGATTGAGGCGGGGGCGGATATTGTGGCCATGGATGCGACGCGGCGCGATCGCCCCGGTGGGGTGACAGTGGCGGAGTTGATCGCGGCGATCCATGATCGAGGTAAGTTAGTGATGGCGGATGTGGATGATTTTGCCAGTGCGTCTGAGGCGATCGCGGCCGGGGCGGATCTCGTCGGCACCACCCTCTACGGCTACACCGAAACCACCGCCAACCAAACCCCACCGGCTTGGGATCTGCTCCGCCGTATCGCCCAAGAACTCGACACCTTCACCATTTGTGAAGGCGGCATCGCCACCCCAGAGATGGTGCGCCAAGCGTTGGATGGCGGAGCCGATGCCGTGGTGGTGGGCACAGCGATTACAGGAATTGATCTACGCACCCAAGCGTTTCGAGCGGTGTTGTGAGATGGGGTGGCGGCACAAATGGCAGACGGCCCAGCGGTTGTCGCGGCAGGATTGGGGCTGGTTTCTAGGGGCCATGATCCTGTTGCCGCTGGTAGCGGTGTTGGTGCAAGGGTTGGGGTTGCGGCGGGCGCAGCACTGTTTGCGAACCTGTGGGCCTGATCCGGGTCGGATCGAACCTTGCTTATCGTTTCTTCAAATCAAACGCTTGGCGGCGATGGTGACTTTGGCGGATCGCTACAGTCGGCCCTGGAGTAATTGTTTGCGGCGATCGCTGACTCTGGCCTACGGGTTACGGTGGTACGGCGTGGCGGCGGATTTACGCATTGGCATGCGTCGCCATCAGGGCCAGATGGAAAGCCATGCTTGGATTGAATGGCGGGGGATGGTGTTGGGCGATCGCGCCGACATCGGCCAAGACTACCGCGCCTTTGCCCAGACGATTCACCCCGATTGACCCAACTCCCGCGATCGCCCATAGGCTGCCTGCACCGCCTTAATGACTGCCGAACGAAACCCATATTCTTCCAGTGCCGCCACCCCTGCGATCGTCGTGCCCCCCGGACTGGTGACTTGATCCTTGAGTTGGGCCGGATGCAGATCCGTTTCTCGCAGCAGTTGCGTTGTGCCGTACACCGTTTGGAGGGCGAGTTTCTGGGCAATGGCACGGGGTAAGCCCGCTGCCACACCGCCATCGGCCAGGGCTTCAATCAGGAGCGCCACAAAGGCAGGCCCCGATCCCGATAGCCCCGTTACCGCATCCATCAAGCTTTCCGAAACCGTCACCACCTCACCCACCGCCGCAAAAATGCGCTCGGCTTGGGTGATTTGCGTCGCTGAAACCTGCGCATTGGGGGCGATCGCTGTCATCCCTGCACCCACCGTAGCCGGTGTATTGGGCATCACCCGGATCGTCGGTTGTTGGGGAAATACTTGGTTGAGGCGCTCAAGGGTCACCCCGGCCAAAATAGACAAAACCAAGGTCTGGGGCGCAAGCTGCACCGCTGCCAAACTCTGCTGCACCGCGCTAAGCATTTGGGGCTTGACCGCCAGTAGCAGAATGTCCGCCTGGCTGGCTTCTGTGTTGCTCGTGGTGGGGGTCACGCCGTAGCGCGATCGCAACACCTCACCCCGCGCCACCATCGGATCACTGACGATCACAGCACGGGGATCATACACCTGCTCTGCCACCAGCCGCGACAGGAGCGCCTCCCCCATCACCCCCCCACCAATCACACCCAATTGATACACCATGACCCGATTACCTCCTGCTCACTAGGCTCAACAATAACGAAGGGGGTGCATCGTTGCACCCCCGCGATTGGGGACAGGGAACTGTCCAACAGTCTGAATCAACGCGACACCCTACTGAGCGAGACGATTGGGGTCTAAAGACCACGATGCGTTCGGGTTCGGCGCACCAGTACCGGCGCTCATGGTGGGCCGGGTTGTGAGAGGAGAAGCTAATTCCTGGGCAGCGATCGCATTTTGGGTGCTCACCTGCACACAACTCGGGGTAAACAGAAAAATGCTTTCCCCAATCCGCTCTTGATGGCCATCGATGGCATAGGTTCCACCCGCCACAAAATCCACCGCCCGCTGCGCCTCATCTGGGTCAATAATCGTTAAATTCAACACCACCGATTTCCGTTCCCGGAGCGCCTGAATCACTTGGGGCATTTCTTCAAAGGAACGGGGTTCAATGACGACGACTTCTGAAATTCCGTTTGCCGATCCGGGCATTCCTATCACGTTACTCCTTGCTGCTGCGGTTGCGGTTGATGATAAACCAGGGGATGGAGAAGGGGTTTCGGGAGCAGTCATCGCTGTTGAACGATCCCTTGTCCGGCGAGGGCGTTGACGGTCTTCCTCAGCAGCCGGAGCATTCTCCTGTTGATACAGATTTTGGTAATCGTTACCCTCCATATCCTCCTCATAATACTCATACTCTGGTTCATTGTAGCCAACAAGATCCTTGAGTTTATTAAAAATATTCATGGTTGTAATGGTCCCTATCCCGTTCTATAGGCTTAATCATACCAATGCCCTTATTCCTTGTGATCATAAGGTCGCTATCATCATATCTGGAGACCGCCCTCTTGTACCATGAAAACGTTTCTCAGGTCGCTGGATTTGGGGGGCGATCGCCAAAAATACCGCGACCAATGCGCACCATCGTTGACCCCGCTGCAATGGCGATCGGATAGTCCCCGGACATCCCCATGGACAATTCCGTCATCTCCAAGGGAGGGCCATAGGCCGCTGCAATGTGAGCCGCTGCATCCCGTGTCTCTTGAAACGCCCTCAGCGTATCCGCCGTCGTCAACCCCAACGGCAAAATCGTCATCAAACCTTGAATTTTCAAGTGCTGACACTGGGCCAACTGGGGTAAATCCGCCGCGAGATCCGCCAACCGCCAGCCATATTTATTCGCATCCTGGCGCGGCTTCACCTGCAACAACACCTGGGGCGATTTTCCCAATTCCGCCGCCAATCGGTCGAGGCGCTGCGCCAGCTTCAAACTATCGCAGGTGTGAATCCAATCAAACTGCTCCACGGCTTTCTTCGCTTTGTTACTTTGCAAGTGGCCGATCAAATGCCAGCGGATGTCCGGTAGATCGTGCAACTCCGCTTGTTTTGCGATCGCCTCCTGAATCCGACTCTCACCAAAATCCCGCACCCCCGCCCCATAGGCCTCCCGCATCGCCGTCGCCGGAAACGTCTTACTCACCGCCAACAGACGCACCTCAGGCGGCAACGTCTGACCAATGGCTGCTAAACGAGAAGCGATCGAAGTCATACCAGAAAAATCACACCATGATCACACTGCACCAAGCCCCACCCCGTCACTGAAACGTTCGCTTATAGATCAAATTCAAATCCTTATAATCCTCCAACGCATTGATGCGCCGCAACTTCCGCAGCCGATTTTCCACCAACAACCGTGCATCCGACCGTCCCAACGGCTCAAACGCTAACCCATGAGTCGCTTGGGAAACAACAAAAAATAAGCGTTGAGCGTAGAGAGTCGTATAGAGTTCTTGATTATCTTCAATCGGACAAACCTTGAAAAGGAGGCCAAAAGTTGGATGATTGAGATATGTTTCGTTACTTTTCATTCGGTCTTGTCTAAAAGATTCTCCATGACTCATCGATGGCGGTAATCAAGAACTTCAATAGGCAATTAGCCTATAGATGGATCACCGAGCAATCCCAAAATCTGGCCTATTCAAACTTACGCTTCGACTACGCTCAAGATAAGACAGAGTCTATCTAACAACATTGTTTGAGACCTTCCCCAAGGTGACTTGCAACATTAAAGTGAATCTAAACGACTATGATATCTTGATTTGTCCCTTTTCAGGAAATTCCGTGCTCCTCCCACCTCAGCAAGACAGGATTCTAGCCCTGATTCTCACCCCGAAGTATCCCCCGATCGATGTCACTTGAGGTGGTTTTTGATGGGCAGGCAGACATTACTTTTTGGGGGCAATGTAGAGTGTTAATCCTAATCCAAAACCAGTCTAATCGGCTCGATCTATAGCAATCAACAAGGGCATTAGGACAGGCAAGGGGCTGATAAAGCCCCTTGTTCCAGAGTCTCTGAATGTCCTAACCGCTCTGGCTAGTGCTATACATAGCAGTTCCGGAAGTCATGGGGGACATCCATGCTGGCTGGATACTGCCCCAAGTCACCAACGCTACTACTCCATGCAAAAAGCCCCCACCCGGAGGTGAGGGCTTTGACAGCATTAAGCGTCAGCTAAACGGTTAGCCGAATTTACCCGCTGTTGAGGCAATCAAGAAAGCGGCGTAGGTTAGGACATACCCCACTGAGAAGTGAGCCAGACCCACCACACGAGCTTGAACGATGGAGAGTGCTACGGGCTTATCTTTCCAACGAATCAGGTTCGCCAGAGGAGTGCGCTCGTGAGCCCAAACGATCGTTTCGATTAGCTCTTGCCAGTAACCCCGCCAAGAGATGAGGAACATGAAGCCCGTTGCCCAAACCAGGTGTCCGAAGAGGAACATCCAAGCCCAGACCGACAGGTTATTCACACCGAAGGGGTTGTAGCCGTTGATTAACTGTGCGGAGTTCGCCCAGAGATAATCCCGGAACCAGCCCATCAGGTAGGTAGAGTTTTCGTTGAACTGAGCAACGTTGCCCTGCCAAATACCGAGGTGCTTCCAGTGCCAGTAGAAGGTTACCCAACCAAGAGTGTTGAGCATCCAGAACATGGCGAGGTAGAAGGAATCCCAAGCGGAGATGTCGCAGGTGCCGCCACGGCCGGGGCCGTCGCAGGGGAAGCTGTAGCCGAAGTCTTTTTTGTCGGGCATCAGCTTGGAACCGCGAGCATCCAACGCGCCTTTGATCAGGATTAAGGCGGTGGTGTGGAGACCGAGGGCGATCGCATGGTGAACCAAGAAGTCCCCAGGCCCAATGGTCAAGAACAAAGAGTTTGTTCCACTGTTGATGGCTTCTAACCATCCCCCTAACCAGACATTGCCAGAATTGGGCCAAGCGGTAGATGCAATACTGTCAGGGTTCGACAGCAATACATCAAAGCCATAGAGGAGTTTACCGTGGGAAGCTTGAATCCACTGGGCAAACACCGGCTCAATCAGGATTTGTTTTTCAGGAGTACCAAAGGCAACCACCACATCGTTGTGGACATAGAGACCCAGGGTATGGAAACCGAGGAACAGGGAAACCCAGCTTAAGTGAGAGATGATCGCTTCTTTATGTTCGAGCATCCGCGCCAAGACGTTATCTTTGTTGGCTTCAGGATCGTAGTCCCGAACAAAGAAGATCGCACCGTGGGCAAACGCACCAACCATCAGGAAGCCAGCAATGTACTGGTGATGGGTATAGAGCGCCGCTTGGGTGGTGTAGTCCTTGGCGATGAAGACGTAGGACGGCAGCGAATACATGTGTTGCGCCACCAGCGAGGTCACAACCCCAAGGCTAGCCAGGGCTAAACCAAGTTGGAAGTGGAGGGAGTTGTTGATTGTGTCATACAACCCTTTGTGACCTGCACCCAGTAGTCCACCGAAGGGCGTGCCTTTGGGGGGATTGTGGGCTTCGTGAATGGTCTTGATTTCGTGACCAATCCCGAAGTTGGTTTTGTACATGTGACCGGCAATGATGAAGATCACTGCGATCGCCAGGTGGTGATGCGCAATATCCGTCAACCACAACGATTCCGTCTGGGGATGGAAACCACCCAAGAAGGTCAAAATCGCCGTACCTGCACCTTCGGACGTACCGAAGACATGGCCCGCCGTATCCGGGTTCTGAGCGTAGACGCTCCAGTTCCCCGTGAAGAAGGGAGCCAAGCCCGCCGGGTGAGGTTTCACCGACAGGAAGTTATCCCAACCCACATGAATACCGCGAGATTCCGGAATTGCCACGTGAACCAAGTGACCCGTCCAAGCCAAGGAACTCACCCCAAAGAGGGCAGCCAAGTGGTGGTTGAGACGGTGTTCAGCCAACTTGAACCATTGCAAGCTGGGGCGGAACTTGGGTTGCAAGTGCAGCCAACCGGCGAACAGCATCAACGCTGACAGGATTAACAAGAAGATCGAACCTTGATAGAGGTCTTGGTTCGTCGTCATCCCAATGGTGTAGAACCAGTGGTAAACCCCGGAGTAGCAGATATTAACAGGGTTGCTCGCCCCGGCTTGGGTGAACGCATCGATCGCGCCACTCCCAAACTGAGGGTCCCAAATCGCATGGGCGATCGGACGGACATTCAGAGGATCTTTAATCCACTGTTCAAAGTTGCCTTGCCAAGCGACGTGAAAAATCGTGCCAGAGGTCCACAAGAAGATGATGGCCAAGTGACCGAAGTGCGAAGCAAAGATCTTTTGGTAAAGATTTTCTTCGGTCATCCCATCATGGGTTTCAAAATCGTGGGCCGTGGCAATCCCGTACCAAATCCGACGTGTTGTCGGGTCTTGGGCGAGATCTTGGCTAAATTTTGGAAATTTAGTTGCCATAAACCTTTTTAGGAAATACTCCTAGCGTGAACAATGATGCTTGAACAAGCAGCTCATTTGTTTGATGCCCCCCACCGAACTCCGTCCGGTGGAGGTCGGGTGCAAAGCGATCGAGGATCAGAACAGAATGTCCCTAGGGCGATCGCTTCTAGTTAGGATGTTCAACCGACGGATAGCATCCGCGCCAAGAAGAACGCCCACGTGGTAACAATGCCACCTAAGAGGTAGTGAGCTACCCCAACAGCGCGACCTTGAACGATGCTGAGCGCACGGGGTTGAATGGCCGGAGCCACTTTCAACTTATTATGTGCCCAAACAATCGACTCGATCAGTTCTTGCCAGTAGCCGCGACCACTGAACAGGAACATGAGGCTGAAGGCAAACACAAAGTGACCGGCCAGGAACATAATGCCGTAGGCCGACAGTGCTGAACCATAGGAGTTGATCACGTTAGCAGCTTGGGCCCAGAGGAAATCTCGCAGCCAGCCGTTGATCGTAATCGCACTTTGGGCAAAATTGCCAGCAGTGATATGGGAGACATTGTCACCGGAGACCGTTCCCCACACATCGGATTGCATTTTCCAACTGAAGTGGAAGATCACAATCGAGAGAGAGTTATACATCCAGAACAGACCGAGGAAGACGTGGTCCCAACCAGAAACCTGGCAAGTACCGCCGCGACCGGGCCCGTCACAGGGGAAGCGGAAACCCAATTCAGCTTTGTCTGGAACCAGACGGGAGCTGCGGGCATAGAGTACACCTTTCAAGAGGATCAACGCGGTAACGTGGATCGTAAAGGCGTGGATGTGGTGAACCATGAAGTCCGCCGTCCCGAGGGTGATTGGCATCATGGCAACTTTTCCACCGACCGCAACAATACCGCCGCCAAAGGCGTAGCTCACAGGCTCAAGGGCATTGGGTGCGGTCCCACCGGGAGCGAGGGTGTGCAGATTTTGCACCCACTGCGCGAAGATGGGCTGGAGTTGAATCGCCGTATCCGAGAACATGTCTTGGGGACGACCCAACGCACGCATGGTGTCGTTGTGGATGTAGAGTCCAAAGCTGTGGAAGCCGAGGAAAATACACACCCAGTTCAGGTGCGAGATGATCGCATCGCGGTGACGCAGAACGCGATCGAGGAGGTTGTTGACATTCTTGGCGGGGTCATAATCCCGAACCATGAAGATCGCACCATGAGCGCCTGCACCCACGATTAAGAAGCCGCCGATCCACATGTGGTGGGTAAACAGCGAAATCTGAGTTCCGTAGTCAATGGCTTGATACGGATAGGGGGGCATGGCGTACATATGCTGGGCCACAATGATGGTGAGTGAACCGAGCATGGCGAGGTTGATCGCCAGTTGTGCGTGCCAAGAGGTGGTGAGGATCTCATAGAGACCTTTGTGACCTTCCCCGGTGAATGGGCCTTTATGGGCTTCAAGAATTTCCTTGAGGCTGTGACCAATTCCCCAGTTGGTGCGGTACATATGACCGGCGATGATGAACAGCACGGCGATCGCGAGGTGGTGATGTGCCACATCGGTGAGCCAAAGGCTGCCCGTCACCGGGTTCAAACCACCTTTGAAGGTGAGGATATCCGAATAAGCACCCCAGTTGAGGGTAAAGAAAGGTGTTAACCCTTGAGCAAAACTGGGGAACCACTCTGCCATCTTGTCCGCATTGAGTACGTACTCATGGGGCAAGGGGATATCTTTAGCTGCCACACCGGCATCCAGCAGTTTGTTCACAGGTAAGGACACGTGGATCAGGTGACCCGTCCAACCCAAGGAACCGCAACCTAAGAGCACCGAAAGGTGATGGTTAAGCATGGATTCGGTGTTTTGGAACCACTCCAGCTTCGGAGCTGCTTTGTGATAGTGGAACCAACCCGCAAAGATACACAGAGCAGCCATCACCAGACCGCCGATGGCCGTTGCCATCAGTTGGTAGCTGGTGGTGAAGCCACAGGCGCGCCACAGATAGAACAATCCAGAGGTGATCTGGATGCCGTGGAAGCCGCCGCCAACGTCGCCGTTGAGAATGCCTTGACCCACGATGGGCCAAACAACTTGTGCACTGGGCTTGATGTTAATCGGATCATTGAGCCAAGCCGTGTAGTTGGAGAAGCGAGCACCATGGAAGTACATTCCGCTTAACCAAACAAAGACGACGGCTAGGTGACCAAAGTGAGCACTGAAGATTTTCCGAGAAATATCTTCTAGGTCACTGGTTTGACTATCGAAATCGTGCGCATCGGCGTGTAGGTTCCAAATCCAAGTGGTGGTTTTGGGGCCTTTTGCTAATGCGCGGCTGAAATGACCAGGTTTACCCCACTTCTCGGTTGAAGTGGCTACTGGGTCTTTATCTACCGTTACTCTGACCTTAGCCTCTCGTTCTGGAGGACTGATTGTCATGAGGATTCTCCTCCCTAGACAACGAAAATGAGCGTATTCCCGTTTGAGAATTTAGATGATGAATCGCAAACAAACCAAGGGGTTGTTGCTTTTCTTAAAGTATCCGTGGCTTGACGAGCAAGATTACGGATAGCGCAAGTTCAATCGGTTCTGATGACAGAACGCTTGTAGTAGATGATAAGTCTTGCTTTCACCCGATGCCGGAGAGGTTAACAATATTTAAAATTCCCCAATGTCTTGATTTGACTGGATTTGGTCGGTGTTTTTTGGGCTTGGCTCGTCAAGAATCTTCACGAATATGTTTACAAAATGAAATATTGTCTTAATAAAGGGAGGGTGCATTTTCAGGGGGAAGGGGGTATGGGGGAGGGTGGGGTTCTGGGGTGTTTTGGTCGGGGGGCTGATTCGGCTATAGTCCTATAGAGGAGGGCGATCGCAGGATTGGGTTGCCTCTGGGTTGATGCTGTGTTGGAGGGCGTATGAGGTCAGGATTACGGGCAGGAATTGCCATTTTCTTATCGTTACTGTTGGGGATTGGCGTGACGGGTTGTGGGGGCGATCGCCCTGCCGCTTCGACCTCTGATGCGCAGCAGACGGCGGCGACGATGCTGACGGAAATGGCCCCGCCGCAGTCGGTGCGATTGTTACAGCCTGCCCTTGAGGCCTATCAACCCCAAGTGATGATCCAACAGCCAGTGCTGGGCGCGGTTGTCAGCGACTCCACTGTAAAGGTGGTGTTGCAGGTGGAGGATCTGCCGCTGTTTCAGGGGTTAGATCTGGGGTTGGGGCCTCATTTGATGGTGGGGTTGGATAATCAGCCGGCGCGGCCTATATATAGTGTGGAGGAGGCGATCGCCTTTGAAGATGTTACGCCCGGAACCCATACCCTGCGAGCGTTTGCGGTGAAACCTTGGGATGAAAGTTTTAAAAATGAGGGGGCTTTTGCCCAAACGACGTTTAGTGTTTTAACCCCCAATCGCCAAAATAACCCTGATCCTGCGTTGCCCTTGATTACCTACAACAGCCCGGTGGGGCGCTATGGGGCCGAGCCGATTTTGTTGGATTTTTATTTGACCAATGCGCCGCTGAAGTTTGTGGGTGAGGGACCGGGGGCGATCGCCGACTGGCGGATTCGCGTCACGATTAATGATCAAAGTTTTGTGCTGGATCGCTGGCAACCGATCTATCTCAAAGGGTTTAAGCCAGGAACCAACTGGGTCAAGCTGGAGTTCCTCAATGCCCAAGGGGAACCAGTGGACAATGTGTTTAACAATGTGGTGCAACGCATTGAGTACCAACCGGGGCAACCTGATCCCCTGGCGGCGTTGATTCAGGGGCAGTTAAGCGATCGCCAACTCCGCGCCCTGGTTGATCCCCAACTTCCCCCAGCCGAATCAACCCCAGCACCCCAAGCGACAGAAATTGAAGACAGTGATTCTGAGCGTACCGAGGCCGAGGGCGAACCCCAAACCGAGGCGATGGAGGACGATGAACTGAAATCAGACGCGCAGGCCGAAGATCCTGCGATCGCTCCCGCATCTCCCAGCGAAGACCTTAAGAAACCCGATACCGAACCCACTGCGGCAGATGTTGAGCCTCAAATGGAGGGAACAGAACCTGAAGACGCTGAACCCGAAGACATGGATTCAGCCGAGGGTGAGGATTCAGCGATGGACGCTGATCCGCCACCCACTGTACCGGCAGTCACGCCAACGACCCCAGCGCCTGAGCTGACCCTAGAACGCCCTGCCGTTGAGGATCATTCCAGTGAGGCTGAGGGTGATGAGGCGGCGGTTGAGGAGGGCGCGATCGCCACGCCAGAAGCCGAGGAACGTTCCCTAGATCAATCCCGCGATTCCCCCATGGATGAGACGCTCTAGAGCTTAGCGATCCGGACAAGCCCCCGCATCGAGGAAAAAAACCATATACCCTATTAATCGAATAGCTCAGCGGTTTTTATCGTCCAGCCCCAACCCCGTCACTATGAAAATCAATATTAAAACGGTTGGTGATATCCAGGTCATTGCTCTAGAGGGTGATGTTGATGCAAATACCGCGCCCAAAGTGCAGCAGCGTGTCTTGTCCTTGGCGGAACCGAAGAGCAAAATTTTGCTCAACCTCACCGATGTTCCCTATATGTCCAGTGCGGGTCTGCGGATGTTGCTCTCTCTCTATCGGCAAACCACGACCAAACAAGGGCAATTGGTGCTTGTCGGGTTAGGAGAAGATATCCGGCGCACGATGTCCGTGACGGGCTTTCTGAACTTTTTTACCACCTGTGACACTCTGGAAGTAGGTTTAACCGTTTTTGACCGTAACTTCTAGGTTGCAGGGCTTGAGTCCTGGGCGGGGTCTGCTAGAGTTGATCAAGCTAGACCCCGCCTTGCAATCCAGGTCAAAATGCAATGGGGGTCAGCGATCGCAGGCGAAGGTCTTCGTCATTTTTTGGGGGGGGGATTGATCTGGTGGCTAATGGTTTACGAGAACAGATTCTGCTTCAGGAAATTGTCCGACTTCAGCAGAAAGTTGCAGAACTCACCCTCGCGCAAACGGCCCTCGAAGCCCAGCGACAACTACTCGCAGGGTTTGTGGAAATTGCGCGATCGCCCATTAACACCGAAATCCTCAAACAATTTCTCTTCGAAGCCCTCACCCTCTCCACCACCATGACCGGCGCGGAGCGGGGCAGCCTCCTGCTCGTGGATCACCACGGCAAGATTGAAGATGCCATTTTTACCCACGATCTCACCCAGACACCCGGCACGCTGTTTAATCAATTCATCGATCGGGGGTTAGCAGGGTGGATTAATACCCATCGTCAAATCGTCCTCATCCCCGACACGGAGCAAGACGAACGCTGGCTGAAGTGGCCCGATAATCAATACAAGGCGCGATCGGTGTTAGGCGTGCCCATCCTCAAAGAACAGACCCTCTATGGTGTGATCACCCTGCTCCACAGTGTTCCCCACTACTTCAGCCCGGCCACCGTGAATGTAATGGACATGACCGCCGGTCAAATGAGCCTCGTCCTCGAAAATGCTCAGATCTACGGTCGGCTGCAACGCTATTCCCAAAGCCTCAATATGGACTTGGAGAAAGGCCGCCAAATTCAAATCAATTTCCTGCCTGCCATGATTCCCCACGTACCAGGCTGGGAGATTGCCGCCCATTTTCAGCCGGCGGATCAAATGGCGGGGGATTTTTACGATATTTTTGAGTTGCCCCAGGGCCAGGTGGGGCTGGTGATTGCGGATGTCTGTGATAAAGGGGTGGGGGCGGCGCTGTTTATGGGGTTGTTCCGCAGTTTGATGCGGATTTTTTCGGGGCAGACGGTGTTAGCAGGATTGAGTGTTCAGTCGCTCGAAGAGCATCAAATGCTGGCGGAGCAATATGGCGGGGATGCGATCGCCCCCCCGGCCGATGCCTCCCACCCCATGCGCCTCGATGCCCAACACATGCTCGCCCTCCGCGCCATTCGCCTCACCAACGACTACATTGCGATTAATCATGGTGATTTGGGCATGTTCGCCACCCTGTTTTTTGGGGTCTTGAATCCGAAAACAGGCGAACTCACCTATGTCAATGCGGGTCATGAGCCGTTGATGGTGCTGACGGCAGCCGGGGCAGTGCGTGAAGAATTACGCGCATCGGGGCCCGCCTTGGGGGTGATGCCGAAAATTCCGTTTCGGATGCGGCGGACGGTGCTGACTCCGGGGGAAATGTTGCTGGGCTATACCGATGGGGTTACGGATGCGCGGGCAACGGATGAACGTTTTTTTACAAAACTCGAACTGTTGCGGCATCTTTCTCTGTCGATGACCTCTGCGCAAACCCTGTTGAACAATATTATGGCGGCGGTGCGGGATCATACTGGGGTGGCGAAACAGTTTGATGATGTGACGTTGTTGGCGGTGCGTCGTTTACCGAGGGAGGAGGACGGATGGAGGGTTTAACGGTGGCGGGAAATTTAGAGGCGTTGGGGGCGATCGCGTCCTATGTCCAAGCGGCGGCAGCATCGGCGGGCTTGTCCAAGGCGCGGACGTATAATCTCCGTCTCGCCGTCGATGAAGTGATCACCAACATCATCATCCACGGCTATCAAGAATCCGGGTTAACGGGGGATGTGTCGATTCAGGCGTGGATTGATGATGCGGCGTTGACGGTGTGTTTAGAAGATGCCGGAGCGGACTATAACCCCTACCACATTCAGGACGAACTGAATTGCGAGAAGGTTATTCATCAACCGCTAGAGGATCGACCCTTGGGCGGTTTGGGGGTGTATTTAGCGATGCGCAGTGTGGATCAGTTTCGCTATGAACGGATTGGCGATCGCAATCGCACCTCATTTGTCGTTTTCCGTCGATCTCCGTCATAATAGAAGCAAGTGATGTATTGTTTTATACGGGAAATTCATGCGTACTCTCAGTCGTCTCCTGCTCTTCGCTCTCCTCGCCGTGAGCATGATCGGCGGCATTCTCCTCAGTCAACCCCCTGCCCAAGCGACGGCGGATGTTGTCACCTATAGCTGGTCATATCCCAGCCTGGGCAGCCACGAACGAGTCTGCAAAGCCGTGACCACCCATCTGTTTACCCCCGATCGCGCCCCGGTGGATCAATCGGTGCAGCCGGTGAAGGTGCGATCGCAGATTGTCGATCCTCACTACTGTCAATCTGCCCTCTAAGCGTTTCTCTCCCATCCCAACGAGATCAACAGCCTTGGTTCAAGGCTGTTTTTTTGGGCTGATACCCAATCCACACTCCAAATCCCGATTGTATTTGGGGGTAGTCCAAATCTGGGGGTAGTGAGCCAGAGGCTCACACGACTATGATTAATCTGGATTAATGCTCTGTAGTGCGAGCTTCTAGCTCGCTGCTGTCTCTATGATTAATCTGGATTAATTCTCTGTATTCAGTGTTAGTGAGCCAGAGGCTCACACGACTATGATTAATCTGGATTAATGCTCTGTAGTGCGAGCTTCTAGCTCGCTGCTGTCTCCCCACTATCGTTTATGACTGATCCCTTTTGGCTCTATCTCCATGGCTTCGCCTCCAGTCCCCAATCGGCTAAGGCGCAGTATCTGAGCGATCGCTGCACCGAGCAGGGCCACCCCTTAACCATTCTCGACCTCAACCAAAACGACTTCACCCACCTCACCCTCAGCCGCCAACTCACCCAAGCCGCCGCCAGTTTTCCCCCCGATCGCCCCGTTACCGTGATCGGCTCTAGTTTAGGCGGACTCACGGCAGCCTGGCTCGCCCAGCAGCAGCCCCAAGTGGAGCGGTTGATTTTACTCGCGCCCGCCTTTGGCTTTTTAAACCATTGGTTGGCGCGACTGGGGGAGGATGCGATCGCCCAATGGCACAGCACCGGATTTCATCCCGTCTACCACTACGGCGCACAGCGCGAAATCCCCCTCCATGACGACTTCCTCACCGACGCTGAAGCCTACGAACATCTCGCCGCCCTCACCCGCCCCATCCCCACTCTGATCCTCCACGGCATTCACGACGACGTGATCCCCGTGGCTGCCTCCCGCGACTATGCCCAGTCCCGTCCTTGGGTAAAATTGATCGAACTCGACAGCGATCACCTCCTTGCCCATGTGATGCCGGAAATTTGGGAGGCGGTGCGATCGTTTTGCAGGGGATGAGTGCCATCGTCTGCGATCGCGAGTGTTCTTTCATGAATCTTGACCTCCCATGACCTCTACTCTCTTTCACCCCTGGCAATCCTACACCTGCGCCTACGATCGCCATCTCCCCCCCAACGGCGATCCCCAAGGCCCGCCCATCGTTCTTGTCCACCCCATCGGCGTGGGACTCTCCCGCCAGTTTTGGCACCGCTTCATCACCGCCTGGTACGACCACGGCCACCGCAACGCCATCTATAACCCCGACCTCCTTGGCTGTGGCGAAAGCTCCATGCCCCGCGCCGCCTACACCCCCGCCGATTGGGCAAGGCAATTACAAACCCTTGTCGATACCGTCATTCAAGAGCCGGTGATCGTGATCATCCAAGGCGCATTAGCTCCCGTGGGCTTGGAATGGGTGGCCCAAGCCCCCGACCAAGTGCGAGCCATGGTGTTATCCGGCCCCCCAGCTTGGCGGTTGATGACCAGCCCCACCAAACCCAGCCGCCAAAAATTAGCGTGGAATC
This sequence comes from Spirulina major PCC 6313, assembly GCF_001890765.1. Classification (NCBI taxonomy): domain Bacteria; kingdom Bacillati; phylum Cyanobacteriota; class Cyanophyceae; order Spirulinales; family Spirulinaceae; genus Spirulina; species Spirulina major. Next base: position 2,300,148 of record NZ_KV878783.1, read on the forward strand.
TCTTTGATACGCCCTTGGGGAATGGGTTCTATCGCTATGCGCGGCGGGAGGCGTTTTTGCGATCGTTTTCCGAGCGGCAGTTATTCGGCACAGCGGCGGATGTGGATCAAGACTGGCTTGATTGCCTCCATCGGGGATCGCGGCAGATGGCCAGTCGTCACGCGGTATTCGCGTTTTTGGCGGGCTTTTGGCGACAGGATTATGGCGATGCGATCGCCGCTGTCCCCTGTCCCACCCTCGTCATCTTCGGCGAAACAGCCTCCAGCGTCACCCGTGGCTACGTGGAAAGCGCCGACCAACGCCTTGAAGCCTATCTCCACCATCTCCCCCAGGGCCAAGGCCGCAAAATCCCCGGCCGTAACGTCCTCCCCTACGAAGCCACCCAAACCTTCACCGAAGTCGTCGGAGAATTCCTCCAGTCCATTCACGTCAAAGTTTTGTAGTTTTGTAGGGTGCGTTAGCAGGCGAAAATTTTTGCTAGAAATAGCTTAACCTTGCTTCCTGCGTAACGCACCTGCCAAAGGCTTGCTATTGATGTGGTGTGTTACGGCGGATTTTAGATTGTTTGCTCTGATGTACAGTTTTAGCCGCCTAACACACTGGACTGTTTCAGCTAAAGCCAAAGGCTTGCTATTGATGTGGTGTGTTACGGCGGATTTTAGGAGGTATATTTTGGCTCTATGATAACGCCTGATTGATTAGTCCGGTGTTGGGGCGGCGGCGGTATCGAGGAGGAGGGTGGCGTGGGGATGACGGCGGAGGAGGGTGGCGGGACAGGTGGGATCAATGGGGCCGGTAAGGAGTTGGTGGACGATCGCACGTTTATGTTCCCCTTGAGCTAAACAGAGGAGGCGCTGACTTTTCGCGATTTGGGAGAGGGTGAGGGTGAAGGCGTAGGCCGGGACGGCGACGAGGGTGGGAAAATGACCTTGGTGGTATTGCTGTTCGCGGTTTTTCGCGTCGAGTTTAACCAGTTTTACAGCGACGGGATCATTAAAATCGGCGACGCTCGGTTCATTGAAGGCGAGATGGCCGTTGTTGCCAATGCCTAAACAACAGAGGTCAATGGGGGCGGTGTTGAGCAGTTGATTGTAGCGATCGCATTCCCGCAGCGGCTCCAAACAATCCCCGGCGAGATAGTGAAACCCAGCGGGATTGACCCGATCCGCAAGGCGCGTTTTTAAGTAGTGGCGAAAACTGGCGGGATGATCGGCGGCAATTCCTAAATATTCATCCAAATGAAAACAGGTGACGCTAGACCAGGGAATTGCATCATCTTTGATCAGGTAGCTTAAACAAGCAAGCTGAGAATTACCTGTGGCCCAGATGATCCGGGCATGGCCGTGAGTCGCGATCGCCTCTAAAATTACCTGCCGAATTGCCGTTGCGGCTGCGATCGCCACCTGATCCGCCGTCTCATAACATTGCACCTGTAACCGATCCACCTTCTGCCTGTTAATGATCTTTCCTCCACTTAACCCACAACATCACGCAACTCCCTAATCTTATGAAACTTAAGGAAATAATCCGGTAATTCCGTAATGCGAGCATCTTGCTCGCTAGAGGTTTAGAGCCTTTTTCAATGACCGGATTAAATAGTGAACCTCCATCAGATTAGGAGAAAATTAGCCCCCCTTGTTCCTAAACCCGCTATTGTTGAAAATCCCATTGATTCACGATGCCCACCGTTTCTAAACCCTCCATGACTGTTAACGCCCGCCAACTCGCCCTCACTGCTCTCCAACAAATCGATCGCCACGCTGCCTATACCGATATCGCCCTCGATCGCACCCTCGGCAAATATAAAAAAGATACTCTTGGCAAGGCCGATCGCGCCCTCACGACAGAACTCGTCTACGGTGTGGTGCGGCGACAGCGCACCCTCAATGCAATCATTGACCATCTCGGCGCGAAAAAAGCCCAGGATCAGCCGCCAATGTTGCGATCGATTCTCCAAATCGGCCTCTATCAATTGCGGTATTTGGATCAGATTCCGCCGTCGGCGGCGGTGGATACGGCGGTGGAGTTGGCGAAAACCAATGGACAGGGACGACTGGCGAAGGTGGTGAATGGGCTGTTGCGGCAGTATTTACGGACGATTGAGGCGGGGCATGAGGCGATCGCACTTCCCGATGATCCGGTGCAACGGGCGGCGATCCTCCACAGTTTCCCGGATTGGATGGTGGCGCAATGGTTTGAGCAGTTTGGCGAGACCGATGCGATCGCCCTCTGTGATTGGTTTAATCAAACCCCGATGTTAGATCTGCGGGTCAATCCCCTGCGCTCGACTCGTGAGGATGTCCAAGCTGCCCTTGCTCCGTCCGGTGCTAATGCGCAACCCGTGGCGACGCTGCCCCAAGCCCTGCGCCTCGTGGGTTCCGTGGGGGCGATTCCGAAATTGCCGGGGTTTAAGCCGGGGTGGTGGACGGTGCAGGATAGCAGTGCGCAATGGGTGGGGCTGTTGGTTGACCCGCAACCGGGGGAAACGGTGATTGATGCCTGTGCTGCGCCGGGGGGCAAAACCACCCATTTAGCGGAATTGATGGAGGATTGCGGCACAATCTGGGCCTGCGATCGCACCCCCCACCGCCTTCGCAAAGTCACCCAAAACGCCCAACGCCTCGGCCTCACCTGCATTAAAACCGAACTCGGCGACAGTGCCAAGCGCACAGAATACCGAGGCATGGGCGATCGTGTCCTCGTCGATGCCCCCTGTTCCGGTTTGGGAACCCTCCACCGTCACCCCGATATCCGCTGGCGACAAACCCCCACCACCATCGCCGAACTCCTCCCCCTCCAAGCCCAAATTCTCGCCAACGCTGCCACCTGGGTCAAACCCAGCGGCCGCCTCGTCTATGCCACCTGCACCCTCAACCCCCCCGAAAACGAGCAGCAAATCACGCAGTTTCTCGCCGCGCATCCCGGCTGGGCGATCGCGCCCCCTGCCCCCGATTCCCCCCTCGCCCCCTTCGCCCGTCCCGACGGTTCCCTCACGATCTTTCCCCCCCATCACCACATGGACGGCTTCTACATGGTTGCCCTCACCGCACCCAGCGATCCGAGCGAGTAACGCACCTTAAGCATCACTTTCAGGGTCAATTCCCAAGGCTTGCAAGCGGGATTTTAAGGCTGCGAGCCGGGCTTCGGCTTGGTTGGCGCGATCGCGTTCCGCATCGGCGCGTTGGGTTTCGGCGGCGCGTAATTGCCCCAATTCCACATAGGTTAAGAAGCGATCGCCCGTCGGACCATAGAGTTCTAGGGTTTCGGCAGTGAGTTCAAACCGAATCTGTAAACGCGGACTTACCCAGCCTGCCATATCATCAACGATCGCCAATTTTTCATCCTGGCGAATAAGGCCGGTTAAATCGAGGGTATCGGGGTTGTAGATGTAATATTCTTCAACGTCGTAGCGATCATAGAACTCTAATTTGCGCACCATTTCTGCGAAGCGATTACCGGGGGAAAGAATTTCAAACACCACTTGCGGGGCAATGTTGTCTTCTTGCCATTGTCGGTAGGAACCTCGGTCGCCTTTCGGTCGCCCGAAGACCACCAGCGCATCCGGTGCCACACGAATTTTCGGCTCACCCATCACCGGATACCACAGTAAATCCCCTGCCACGAAAACGTCATCCCGATCGGCATAGAGCAGTTCAAGATTTTCTTTGATCGTGACAATCCAGCGAAACTGTTGGGTATTGTCTGCCATCGGTTGACCGTCGCGCTCAGGGTAGATGATGTCCGATTTTTGGGGAGTGGAAACCATCGGCGACTCTCCAACATTGAGGAAAAATGTACTTAAACTCTAGCATGGGTGCTCAAGGGGGGCGATCTCACCTCCTGCCGCCCTCTTTACGTGAAAATCATTTCTTCTTCCGGGCGATAGATAAAGTCATAATCAAACGGAACCGGGCGAATATTGCGCACGATCGCAAACCCCAAATTACTCACTAAATCCGTCGTAAACGTCACCATCGCCAATTCCACTAACTTACGCTCAGAAATTTTCGGTTCTTTAATAAAATAGTTGCGCTGGGCAAAGAATAAATTGGCATCTTTGGGGTTAATAATGCCGTTGAGGCGATGGGCGTGCTGAATGGGTTTGACATAGGTGAGAAAGAATTCCTCTTGGTTATGCTGCATCAGATAAAATCGCTCTTGCTGCAACCAACTCATTTGAAAAATCATCTTAATTAGCTCAAATCCTAAAATATAGTTCAAGACATAATTTTTTTCCTTGGGACTGAGCACTAAGCGCAGGGCGGATTCTAAGAACTTGTCGGGTTTGCGGCGAGCATCTTGGGCGGAATGGATGTAGAACTGTCGAATGTAGTGGCGCAGAGTGTCGCTGGTGAGGATGGTTTGAATGTGGAAACTTTCTAAATGCCGTTGCACTTTGGCCTGGGTTTCATAGTCTTGGATGATTTTGGCAATTAACCCATCTGCGGTGTATTGATCGAGAAAATGGGCTTGATCATCGGGTGCGGCGGCACAGAGTAAATGACACAGCGACAACAGATAGCGACGCTCTTGCCAGGGCAGTTTTTCGGCCCATTTTTGGGCTTCATGGGGAAGTCGCTCAAGCATGATGTTTGGTAGATGCGGTGTATAGATGCACGGAAAAAGTGGCACTGGCGCAGCACCGTTAACACATCATGGGTTAAAGATGGAAACTATGGGGGTGAGGTGTTGGGCTGCGCGGGGAAGTGCTGTTGTAATCCTAGTGTGATCCTAGGAGATCTAACCCCGGATGCGTCAATGGTGAGATAGCTGAATCTTAGGTGGGTTGGGGGGGGTTGGGATGGGGGGAGTGGGGGGTTAGGGTGCGGGGCTGGATTGTTCGGCGTAGGCGGCGTAGAGGCCTTGGACGTTGTACCAGTTGAGGAAAATGCGGGCGATTTCGAGGGCGAGTTGAGGTTTGCCGCGATCGATTAGCCATTGCAGGAGGGGGGCCATGCGTTTTTCGTTGAGCCAACCGCGTAGGGAGAGGATATCCCAGAGGAGGCGGTGCATCCAAGTCATTTGGATCATCATCCGCACGTTCCAGGTGGGATGTTTGCGGTAGAAGAGAACGCCCATGCGGCCGCGTTGGATTTCTTTGTCGATCAGGGTGGGGATTTGGTCGAGGCTGAAGGGGGGATGCCAATGGTAGCCGACGGCTTTGGGGCATTTGATCAGGGTGAGTTCTAGCTGTTTGAGGCGCACGCCAAGTTCAAGGTCTTCCCAGCCGTAGAGTTGAAATTGGGTGTCGAAGAGTCCGGCGGCGAGGAGCCATTGTTTGGCGATCGCGACATTCCCGGTGGCAAAATAGGCGGCGGAAAAGTCGGTGAGTTTGTAGGGTTCGGCGGTGGGATGGTCGAAGTTGGCGGTATTAATCACCGCGCCGTAGGTGAAACAGCGATCGCTGCCGAGTTCTCGCTGGCCTTGGGTGAGTCCGTCGGCATGGGCTTGGAGAAAGGCGGGAGTCACGACGAGATCGCTATCAATAAAAATAATCGTGTCCCCTTGGGCTTTTTCCACACCAAGGTTACGGGCTTGGGCGGGGCCGGCGTGGTCTTGGGCATAGGTGACAACGAAGGGGAGTTCCTTGCGATGGGCGGCAATCCAATCCAACGTCCCATCAGTGGAACCGTCGTCCACGAGGATCACTTCGTAGCCTTGGATGGGGGTATTGGGGGTGAAGGTTTGGTGGGCGAGCGATCGCAAACATTTCTGCAAAATCGCCAAGCGGTTATAGGTGGGAATCACAACCGAAAAAAACATAGTCTTACCCTGAAATGACAACGACACCACTAAAACGGCGAAACCGGCGGCGGCACAAATCCTAAATGGGGCCGCACCAGTCCCGTGGTTTGGCTCACCCAGGCTAACCCCTGGCGCGTCCCGACCCATACTTTATTCCCCGTATCCGGCGACAGGGAGAGCACATGACCCGACGGCAAACTGGGCATTTCCCCCAGAATCGCGCCGCTGTCGGGTTGGACTTGGAAGAGGCCCGCTTCGGTGCCGATCCAGACGGTGCGATCGCGGGCGAACCGAATCGAGGTCACACTTTCGCCCCGAAACGGGGTCACCGATCGCACAATCCGCCGCTCTAGGGGATTAATTACCAACAGGGAGTTGGGGGTTCCCGCCCAGATCAGGCCATCGGGGGCCGTGGCGAGGGTTTGCACCACGCCGCCGGGGAGGTTGGTCATCCGCCCCATGGGGTAGGCGCTGGCGGTGTTGACCTGGACCAAGCCGTCGAGGGTTCCCACCCACAATTGACCCGTGGTGTCCACCGTGAGGGCGTTGGCACTGACTCCGGCCAAGGCTTGCAGGGTGGTCATCATTAAGCCTTGATCGGGGCTGATCAGGCTGAGGCCGCGATCGCCCCCCGCCCAGAGATAACCCCGCTGATCCACCGCCAAGGACAAAATTCGATTCGACGGCAACGCAAACTGATAGGCCGTTACCTCATTACTGCGGGGATCAACCCGGACAATGCCGCTATTCGTGCCGCCCCAAATCCGCCCGGCTCGATCCATCGCCAGGGACTCCATCCGATAATTCGGCAACCCCACCCGCGCCAAGATTCGGCCCGTATTGGGATCAATCCGGCTCAACCCCAACCAAGAGGCAATCCACAACGCCCCGGTGCTGTCTTCCTGTAAAGCCGTGACGCGAAAATCCCGGTCAAAGGGGTCGGGGCGGGTCAGATCGTCAGCAGCATCGGGGGGAGCCGGCGGGGGGGCATCACTCGCGAAGGGGGGCAGTGCCGCATCGGGTTCCGGGAGCCATTGGGCAAGACTTGGGGAGCCACTCCAGCAACCCACCAACACAGAACTTAACAGACTCCAACGGCTCAGCCAACACCAGCGCATCATTTCAGTTACACAATAAAGGGCGAGTTGGGGGATGATTCCAGCATGATTCAATCGGTTTCAAGCATAACTTGACCTTTGACTATTGTAACGATTGGGGCCCATGGGAGATGGGGCGGTCTGGATTCCGGGAGCGATAATTCGGTGAGTCATCGGATGGGTGATTTGCTACAGTGATTGCTGGCCAAACTGTTGAGCGATCGCTCCTTTCGATGTACCTTCAGCACCTGCATTTACGCAATTTTCGGAACTATCACGATCAGATCGTCCAGTTCCAAGCACCCAAAACCATCATTGTGGGTGACAATGCTCAGGGGAAATCGAACCTTCTCGAAGCGATCGAACTCCTGGCTACCTTGAAAAGCCATCGCGTCAGCCGCGATCGCGACCTGATCCGCCATGGCATTCCCGATGCTCAGGTGGCGGCCACCGTTGCCCATCGCTACGGCACGAATGATCTCGACATCACCCTGCGCGATCGCGGACGACGCACCATTCACCGCAACCATGAAGCCCTACGCCGCCAACTCGATGCCCTCGGCAGCCTCAACGCCGTGCAATTCTCCTGTGTGGATTTAGAGTTGGTGCGGGGTGCTCCGGACTGTCGCCGCCGCTGGCTCGATAGCTTAGTGGTGCAACTCGAACCCGTTTACGCCCATATCTTGCAGCAATACACCCATGTGCTCCGTCAACGCAACGCCCTCCTGCGCCAAAGTAAACGGGAATCCGCGTCCGTCCCACCGGATGCGATCGCCCTTTGGGATGCCCAACTGGCCACCACCGGTTCCCGCGTCACCCGTCGCCGCGCCCGCGTCCTCCAGCGTCTCGCCCCCCTCGCCCAGCATTGGCATCAGCAAATCAGCGGCCAACCGGAAACCTTAACCCTCCACTACGCCCCCAATGTGCCCTGGCAGGAGGATGAACCGCAGCAGGTGCAAGCCGCCTTTCTCACCCACATTCATCAACAGCAACGGGCTGAACAGCAGCGGGGCACAACGGTCGTCGGCCCCCACCGGGACGACATCGACCTATTGATTAACGACAGTCCCGCCCGGCTCTATGCCTCCCAGGGCCAGCAGCGTACCCTCGTCCTTGCCCTGAAATTAGCGGAACTGCATTTAATTGAATCCGTGGTGGGGGAGCCGCCCTTACTCTTGCTGGATGATGTCTTAGCAGAATTGGATCTTCAACGCCAAAATCACCTCCTCACCGCCATTCAAGACCGCTTTCAGACGGTGATCACCACCACCCATCTGGCCACCTTTGAGGCGGGCTGGTTGGCCGCCTCGCAGCAATTGCGCGTGGCGGCCGGTGCGATCGCACCCCTACTGTGAACGTTGCTCTGTTGCCCGCTTTAGCATCGAACCTGTGTTTGATCTCTTAAGAATTACAACAACTTGCGGATCACACCTCTCTGAGAGCGGTAATCAGACGAGATAATGAAACTCAAGGGACGGTGATCACTGGAATGATTGTCAAACACTCAATTCTCTGATCACTGTGACAGGGTGCAGCCGAAGCAATATGCTCAAAACTTGGGCAATCGTTAAAGAGTGCAACAATGGGGATGCTGGAACCATAAATAATTCGTGATGATTTGGTCTATATAGCAATCCTATTTGCTTCATGAACAGGCAAGGGGCTTAAGCCCCTTGTTGATGAGGAGATCAGATCTTCGATTGATTTAGGATCGCTATAGTCACGATTGTTAAAATGGAAAAGGACAGATTCTAAACACTCGTTTTTTTCCTAGGTTAAAACTAATAAGCTGATCGGCATTCAAACTACATTGTGCCAGTTGCGCTGAAACCCTTGTACAAAGGGGCTTAGAAAAACTAGGGTGCAATTTAGATGCTGATTAGCTTATCTAAGATTGAACCCATTTATTTGTAGTCCAAGTGTTCTACAAGTGTGTTCGAGTTTTGCTCTCTCTGGTCTTGATGGATCAAAATTTAAAGATAGATTGTCTTGTCTTGCTCACGATTTTGCCGCTGCGATCGCAACTCAATGACTGTTTTTCCCAGTGAGATTACCTAAGATTAAGTGAATCATGACCATCCGGAAGATTGGCGACTGGGGAGGAATTGTGTAATGGTTTTGAGCGTTATGAATGTGAGCTTTTTTGACAACGCTTCCGATGCTGTATTCAGCATTGACGAGCAATGGCAGTTTCTGGCGGCTAACCATGCAGCAGCCCAACTGCTGGGCAAATCCATCAATAGCCTCGTGGATGGCAACCTCTGGCAACTGTTTCCCCAATGGCTGGGCACTATTTTTGAGGCGGAATATCGGCGGGTGATGAGCGACGGGGGCACGACCCATTTTGAGGCCTTTTCCGCTGTGGGCAACTGCTGGCTTGTGGTGAATTTGCAGCGCAATGATGCCGGTCTGTTTGTGTATTTGCGGGATGTGAGCGATCGCAAACGGATCGAAGCCGATGTCCTCGAACAATCTCGCCTCGCCCATCTGATCAATCGCGTCAGCCGCTTTCTTGTCCATGCCCACGGCCTCGGCGACAGCCTCCAATATTGCACCGATGCCATCATTGACGAACTCGACGGCGCAGTGGCCGCCATTTGGGTCTACAACAGCCAAGGCGACTACCTCGAACGTCAAGGCTTTAGCTACAACCCCGACACCAGCGCCCCTCTCCTCACCTCACGTCTCTTTAAATCACCCATTCTCGCCCTCGACCATTCGATCATCGGCACCATTGCCAGAACCCAAAAACCGATCATTGATGTGGTGTTCCCTGCCTTTGGTGATCCGCTCCAATCCAATGCAGTGGCGATCGCCACCGCCCACCATCCCGAAGCCTCCGTCTTCTGTAACCTGAGTAACCACCCCAGCAGTCCCCCCACGAAACTGCATCTGATCAGTTACCCAATGGTGCTAGACGATCGCCTCATTGGAGTCGTTGCCCTCTGGACCTATCAATCTCTGCGGCCCTTTATCCATGAGGGGATCGCCTCCCTGGCCGATAGCCTTGCCATCGACATTGATCGCTGCTGGGCCCGCACCGCTCTCCTCTCGCGCCGGGAAGCCCTGCTCTTTCGCCTCGCCAACCAAATCCGCAACTCCCTTGACCTCAACACCATCCTCGACACCGCCGTGTTTGAGATTCGCCAACTGCTCAAGGTGGATTCTTGCACCTATCTCTGGTGTTGGTCTCAGGAAGAGACAATCAGCTTGATGGTCAGTCATGAGGCGGGCAAGGATGCCCAATGTGGCCAGCGGATTTCCACCTGTCCTCCGGAACAGTTGAGTTTTTTAGCCAAGCAAATCAGCCAACAGAAAATTCTGCGCATTGATGATATTCAACAGCCGCCACAATTTCCCAGCTTGAGTCCGTCTGAACAGGATCTGTTGATGGCGCTGTTGCAGGATCTAGAGATTCAGTCGCTGTTGTTGTTGCCGTTAAAAACGCGGTCGGATCATCTTGGGGCGATCGCTTGCAGTCAACGCCATGACAGTCGGCACTGGAGTGACCAAGAAGTGGAAGTGCTCCAAGCCGTGGTGGATCAATTGGCCCTCGCCATTGACCAAGCGGAACTGTTCGCCCAAACCCGCGCCGCTGCCCTTGCCGCCCAAACCCAAGCCCAACAAATTGAACTCACCCTCCAAGAACTGAAACGCACCCAAGCCCAACTGATTCAAACCGAAAAAATGTCCAGTTTGGGGCAAATGATCGCCGGAATTGCCCATGAAATTAATAACCCGGTGAATTTTATTTCGGGGAACCTGAGCTATACCAGTGAGTACGTGAACGACTTGGTGCGGTTGGTGGAAACCTATCGGAAATATTTACCGGAAAACGAGGAAATTACCGCGCTTGAAGACGAAATTGATCTTGAATTTGTGATTGAAGATTTGCCAAAAACCTTGGCATCGATGCAGATTGGGGCGGAGCGGATTCGCCAGATTGTGCTGTCGTTGCGGAATTTCTCGCGGTTGGATCAAGCGGAAATGAAGCCCGTTGATATCCATGAGGGGTTAGAAAATACGCTCTTGATTTTGCATAACCGGATTAAGGCACGGGGCGATCGCACTGAAATCGAAGTGATCAAACAATATGGTGAGTTGCCGGCGGTGGACTGCTACGCGGGCCAACTCAATCAAGTGTTTATGAATATTCTCGCCAATGCGATCGATGCCATGGACGAGCAGCCCGATCCTCGCCAAATCACGATCTGCACTCAGTTTATCCCTGACCCCCACGCCCCGGAAACGGAAGATGGAGAACCCCAAGGCATCGCCATGATCCAAATGCAAGATAATGGGTCAGGGATGCCGCCAGATACCGTTAGCCATATTTTTGACCCCTTCTTCACCACAAAACCGGTGGGGAAGGGAACCGGGCTAGGCTTAGCGATTAGTTATCAAATTATTGTGGAGAAGCACCATGGTGACCTGACCTGTGAGTCAACCCCCGGCACTGGAACCACCTTTACGATCCGGATTCCGGTTAATCCTGCTGCTGAGTTCCGGAGTACCTAGGAGGCATCCTGTGATGTCGGGGCTTCCGGTGCGATCGCCCCCGTCTAGGGCCCGCTGTGCCCCAGAGTTTCCTTGTCTTCACTGTCTTTTTGTGTGTGTTTTGCGTTATGGCGTTCATGCAGTTTACGCTCCCCGATCATTGGCTTTATCCCTTTGTCCAACTCGTTAACGAACGGACTGGCATTCGAATTCGTGACCAAGACTATGGTGAACTGGCTCGGAAAATTGGGCTGCGCATGGCCGCGCTCCATCTGGTGAATCCTGACCAGTATTATCAACGCTTATCCATGGTGGGAGCCGTCGGAACAACGGAATGGGATGCGTTGATCACATTGCTCACGAATATTGAAAGTTATTTTTTTCGTGATCAAGGTCAGTTTCAACTGTTGGAGCAGGTGTTGTTGCCTCGGTTAATGGTGCAGAAACGGCCGGAGCGACGGTTGCGGATCTGGAGTGCGGGCTGTTCGACGGGGGAAGAACCCTATTCCCTGGCGATTTTGGTGCAGCAGTTGTTGGCCCATGAGTCGGGGTGGCAGTGTGAGGTGATTGGCACCGATATTAATCCGACGGTGTTGACACGGGCGCGGCAGGGATATTATCCGCTGTGGTCGTTGCGATCGCTCGCTCCCGCCCTTCAAACCCGTTACTTTCAACCCTGTGGCGACGGCTTCCAACTCGATCCACAAATCCGGCAATCGGTGCGGTTTGAGGCGTTCAATTTGGCCAAGCCCAGCACCGAGCAATGGTGTCCCAGTGATGTGGACTTGATTGTCTGTCGCAATGTTTTTATTTATTTTTCCGCCCCAGCCATTGCCACAGCCTTAGACTCCTTTCGCCAAGCCCTGAACCCGTCGGGCTATCTAATGACGGGCCATGCGGAGCTTTACGGTCAACAACTTCAAGCCTTCCAAAGCCATTTGTTCCCGGAATCCGTGGTGTATCAACGGCGCGATCGCCCCTCGCCCCTCCCATCAAAGCCCCACCCGACCCCGCTGCCGATGCGATCGTATCCCACTCCCCCGCTACTGCCGCGCCCCCCTGCCCCCAGCGTGATCACCGCCCCGCCCGCGACTCCGATTCCCACAGTACAAGACTTACTCACCGAAGCCGAATTCTTTTTTCAACAGAAAAACTATCGCCTCTCTCGTAAAAAAGTAGACGTGATCCTCAGTCGCGATCCCCAGTCCTTTGCCGCCTATTTTTTGCGGGCGCAACTCGATGCTAATTCTGGGCAGTACGAAGCCGCGCTCCAATCCTGTGAAAAAGCCTTAGAGCTAGAACCGCTCTCTGTGTCAATTTATTACCTGATGGCTCAAATTTTTGAAGAAAGGGGAGATACTGAAAAAGCAAAGCAACTGTTTAAAAAGATTATTTATTTGGAGCCGACGACGATCTTAGCTTATTACGAATTAAGTCAACTTTATGATCAAGAAGGCAACTCAAATCGAGGTCAAAAAATGCGCCAAACTGCCTTGGCTTTTCTGCAACAATTACCCCCCAAAAGTCGAGTCGATGAACGGAGTGATCTAACTGTCGCCGATCTGATTGATCGGATTCTAACCTCGTCTTGACTGTGATTAATCCTGCAACACCTACCCGTTGTGTAGTGATGCGTTATGCCTGAATCCTTAGCCACTTCTGATATCCTCATCACCGGACAAACCACGTATTTAATTTTTACGTTGGATCAAACCTTTTATGGCGTTGATAGTCTCTTTGTGGAGGAAATTTTCTTTTTGCCGGAGTTAACGCCAGTGCCGGAATCGCCCCGCTACATCATTGGGGTTTTAAATCTCCGGGGGGAGGTGATTCCGGTGCTGGATGTGAATCTCCGCTTGGGCTACCGAACCCAACCCTATAGTGTTCACGATCGCATCGTTATTTTACAAGGCAGCGACCACCGCTTTGGCATTTTGGTCAACGAGGTGCATAATGTGCGATCGCTCAATGACAGCGACATTACCGCCCAGGTTCGCTACCGGTGGGAACAGGAGCAAATCCCCGTCCAAACCGGACTCGCCCATAGCGGCGATGAAATTATTGTCCTGCTGAGCCTGGATACCTTACTCCATCCCCCCGAACGGGCGCACCACACGGTTCAAGATTTGTTTTCGTTGACCGCCGAAGGGGTGGATCACCTGCGGCAAAGTTTGGGCGACTTAGAGGCACAACTGCAAACCCAACGCCATTTTTGCGCCACCGCCAGCCCCGAAGACCGCAAGATTTTCCGCGATCGCGCCGAACATCTGCGCCACCCCCCCGATAGTCAAGACAATCAGGGCATGGCATCCCTCGCTGTAGTGCGCTTAGGGCCAGAACTCTTTGGGATTGATTTGGCCCATGTGCGGGAATTTACTGACATTGGCCGGATCACGCCGATTCCCTGCTGTCCGTCCCATATTGTCGGCAATGTCAATCTCCGGGGTGAAATTGTCACCCTGATCGACATCACCTCGTTTCTCGCCTTGCCTGCGATCGCCACCACCGGCCAACGTCAGGCCATGATTATCGAATGTGACGGCCTTGTGGTGGGGGTAGTGGTGACGGAAATTCTCGATGTGGTGCTGCTGAACCCCAAGAAAATTTCGCCAGTTCCCACCGCCATCCACGGCATCACCGATGAATATCTCCAGGGTGAAACAGACTATCACGATGCAATGATGAGTATTCTGTCTCTCCCAAAACTATTACACCAAGGGCAACTGATGGTGGACGACAGTATTCTTTAACATCCCGTCATCCCCCCATCTGTTACCCCAGAGGTTCCCATGAAAACGCCTTATCACGCCCAAGAAACAATGTCTACAATCAACAACGCCACAGCCTTTCAAAAACAGTTAAGCGGTTTTAAAGTGCGCACCTGGATTATTGGGGGCTATGCCATTCCCATTGGCCTCTCGATTTTGTCTGCGATCGCGGTTTTTTACAATGTGCAAATCGTGCGCACCAAAGAAACCGAAGTGACTCGTAGCATTAACACCTCTGAATATATTAGCCTCATCGGCTTTGAAGTGCAGACCCTCTCACGAACAACGCGGGGCTATTTGCTTGATGCTAATTCACTGTCGAAACAGTCCTATGAGGAAGCCAGTGCTACGATTACCGAAACCATTCCAAAATTACAGGATCTTGTTCTGGATGATCAGCAACAGCAAACCTTCGATCAGTTAGTTAAAGACATTAGTGCCCTTGAACAAATCAATCGCACTCTCTTTCAAATTGTGGATCGAGGACAAACTGATTTAGCGATTGAGACGTGGAAAACTCAAAGGGGACGAGAGCAAATTGAAGCCATTAGCCGTAGTCTTGAAGACTTCAATAGTCGTGAAGAAGCGATCGTTGATGCCAATATGACCCAACAACGGGAAACTTTAAATTTCCTGTTATGGGTGGTGGTGCTCTCGGCGATCATGTCGATTTTAATCGCTTCAGGGGCAGCCTCTTGGATCATCTACAACATTACCAAACGGCTGAATGATGCGGCGAATAGTCTCGCCTCTTCCACCACGGAAATTGCCTCCACCGTGGAGCAACAGGAGCGCACCGCCAGTCAACAGGCGGCATCGGTGAGCGAAACCACCACCACCATGGATGAATTAGGGGCATCGTCGCGGCAATCCTCGCAACAGGCCGAAGCCGCCACCGATGCCGCCCAACGTGCTCTCCATCTCAGTGATGGGGGAACCCAAGCGGTGGATCAAACCTTAGCGGGGATTACGGTGCTGCGGGATAAGGTGAGTGCGATCGCCGAACAAATCCTCCACCTCAGCGAACAAACCGGCCAAATCGGCAACATCTCCCAACTCGTCTCCGACCTCGCCAACCAAACCAACATGCTCGCCCTTAATGCCGCCGTCGAAGCCGTCCGCGCTGGCGAACATGGTAAAGGCTTCTCCGTCGTCGCCTCAGAAATCCGCAAACTCGCCGACCAAAGCAAACAATCTGCCCAAAAAATCAACGACCTCGTCACCGACATTCAACACGCGATCAACTCCACCGTCATGGTCACCGATGAAGGCACAAAAACCGTTGAAGTGAGTGTACAAAGCACCCAAAAAACCGCCGATGCCTTTGCCGGGGTCGCCGATGCTGTGAATAATGTGGTGCTCAACAATCAACAAATTTCCCTCAACATCAAACAACAGTCCACCGCCATCGAACAGGTCGTCCAAGCGATGAACAGCATCAACCAAGGGGCGAAAGAAACCGCCAACGGTATCCGCCAAACCAAAACCGGCACCGAGCAACTTAAGCAAGCCGCTCAACTCCTCAAAGAAATGGTCTAGTGGGCAGTCAGATATTTATTGACGGGCAGCCAACGTTCACAATTCTTGCCTGGAGGATTTTTCAGGAATAATTTACCCGTCATTAGTTTTTGACTCAGCACTAGGCTGGGTATGGGGCGGAACGTGACATACTCCCGACGCTCATGCTACGCATAGAGCGCGGGCTTCTCCATCCCGTTACCGAGACTTCGCGTTTTTGACTCAACAGGGGCATGATTTGAAATTTAGCCTCTGTACACCAAAATCACGAAGGTTGAGGATCACTGTGGATTCAGTGACCCTCTGTAGTGCGAGCTTCTAGCTCGCTAAGAATTACTTGTTGATTCACTTCGCTGTCTGGCAGTCTCACGGATTATGACCACTGTTCCATGGCGTTGCCCTTTGCCTCATGGGGATATTCTCCCATTACCGATCGCATCCCTTCGAGGGTGGACACGATGCTGCTGGGGTCCATGAACATGATTTTGCTGCTTTCGCTGCTGCCGACGATTTTACCCATGGTGAGGTAGTCTTGGGCGAGGATGAATTGCAGGGCATCGCGGGCGTTGGGGTCACTGCGCAGCTTGGTGATAATGATGTCCATGGCTTTAGCGGTGGCTTGGGCCTTGAGGACTTCTTTTTGGGCATCGGCCTCGGCGTTGAGGACTGCTGCTTTTTTCTGGGCTTCGGCATCGAGGAGGAGGGCTTCGGCTTTCCCTTGGGCGGAGTTAATGGCGGCATCGCGATCGCCCTCTGAAGTCAGCACTGAAGCTCGCTTCCGGCGTTCGGCGGCCATTTGTAATTCCATGGAATCTTGCACCGCTTTAGAAGGGGTGATGTCCCGCAGTTCTACCCGTAGCACTTTCACGCCCCAGGGGTCGGTGGAAATGTCTAGTTCTCGCAGCAGGATTTCATTGATTTCGCTGCGGGCGGTGAAGGTTTGGTCGAGTTCGAGTTTGCCCATTTCGGAGCGAATTTGCGTTAAGACTAGGTTTGCCATCGCTTTATGGAGATTTTCAACGCGATAGTAGGCCTTTTCCATATTGACGATTTTCCAGTAGACGACGGCATCGGCGCTGATCGAAACGTTGTCTTTAGTGATGCAGGATTGGGGCGGAATATCGAGCACTTTTTCGCGGGTGGTTTCTTGGTAGACCACTTTGTCGATGAAGGGCATCATGAAGTTGAGGCCGGGGGTGAGTTTGCGTTTGTAACTCCCTAGGCTCTCGACGAGGGCTTCATGTTTTTCGTTGACAATGCGCACAGACCCCGCGACGGTGGAGCCGCCAAGGGCAAGGGCTAGGAGTAAAAGGAAGGTGGGCATTCAGGTCAAGCCTCTCAAAAATTAGGGGTATTTGCGGATAAACTACACCGCATCAGGGCTGGATCACGGACGTGGGCAGGATGATCAGGGTGTTGCCTTCCCGTCGGAGGATGAAGACTTTGGTGTTGGGAGGAATGGCGATCGCCTCATCTTCACACCGCGCTTGCCAAGAGTTCCCGTCACACAGCACCCGTCCGGCTTCACCGGGGGGAATTTCCGTGAGGGTGCGGCCATCGCGAGACTCTTCGAGCACCAGGCGCGATCGCTGTTTCGGGGTGAACATCCGCCGGGAGAGCAGAATTCCCGCCGTGGTCAATGCCAGCCATGTCAAGATTTGGAGGCCAAACACCGGCACCACCAGGGACATCACCCCCACTAACAGGGCCGCCACCCCCATCATGAATTCGATAAATGCCGTCGGAAAAAACAGTTCCATCAGACATAAAATTGCCCCAGCTAGTAACCAAAGCAGAGTCAGACTAAACATCAGTTGAAAATGTCACGTTGCGATCGCCTCATCATTCCAATCCACCGTGGCTAGACAAGACCCAATGATTAGGGCAAGCTAATTTGAGTACAGCGATCGTGGAGTTTGTGCTTTCCATCTTAGCCACTGTTTCCGACACCTTCGGTGTCATTTAACCTTTCATTATCTTTCGTGATCTCAGCGTCCCCTATGACCCGTTCATCGCTTTCTCCCCATCCTTATCTCTGGGCAGTGGGGCCAGTGGCTGGCAAGCTCACCGCACCCAATGTAGTCGAAGGACGGTATAAGGTCATCCTGCCCCATATTTGGCAAGATATTTACCCCGAACAACGCCCCACCTTGCCCGACCCGATCCCCGCTTCGGTGCTGCCCTACCTGAAGCTGCATCCCCTGCGTCTCTACTTACCGGAGGTCTACGGAACCTGTCAAGTGGGCGGCCAAACGGTGCTCTTGCTTCACCATGGCGCGATCGATCGCCACGGTCAACCCTTGCCGAGTTTGCGCAGTGCTTGGCCCACGGCTCACCCCTTGCGCCAAGGCGAATGGGTGTGGCAGGCGCTGTCGTTGTGGTCGGCCTTGGCGGTGCAGGGGGTGGCGGCGAGTGTCGTGGATTTGGATAATCTTTGTGTGGAGGGGGGACGGCTGCGGCTTCAGGGGTTAATTCCCAAAACGGCCACCCTAGGGGATTGGGCCGAGGCCTGGTCAACGCTCCTGACGACGGCCCAGGCGGCGATCGCGCCGCCCCTCGAAAATATTTTCACCATCCTTGCCCAGCCTAACCCTTCCCTCCCCGTCGCCCAAACCGCCCTCAATCAACTCCTGATCGAACAGGCGGCCGAGCTTCCCCTCTCGATCCAGGTGGCCAGTGCCACCGATCCCGGTACTCCCGATCGCATCAATGAAGACCGCTACTATCCCACCGCTGGGGAAATTAAAGGGCAGAATCATGATCATCTCCTGCTGGTCTGTGATGGCATTGGCGGCCATGATGGGGGTGCGATCGCCAGTCAAATGGCCGTCCAATCCCTCCGCCTCCAGGTACAAGCCCTGCTCCAGGAAATTGTGGAAGACCCCGAAATCATGGCCCCCGATGTGGTGGCGGATCAACTCACCACCCTGATTCGCATTGCCAATAATGTGATCTGTAGCCGCAATGATCAGCAAGGCCGAGCAGCCCGCCAACGCATGGCCACCACCCTCACCCTCGCCCTACAACTGCCCCAACAGATCGACACCCCCGACCGGCGCGGCACCAGCCATGAACTCTATCTCGCCCATGTGGGGGATAGTCGCGCCTACTGGATCACCGAGCAAGCCTGTCATTGTCTGACGGTGGATGATGATATTGCCGGGCGCGAGATTCGCCTGGGGCGGAGTTTTCCCGTTGAGGCCTGGCATCGACCCGATGCGGGGGCCCTCACCCAAGCCTTGGGAACCCGTCCGGCGGACAAGATTCACCCGACGATTCAACGATTTTTGATTGATGAAGATGGGATTTTGTTGCTCTGTTCCGATGGGTTGAGCGATCGCCGTTTGGTGGAACGTTGTTGGCGCGATGTGGTGCCAGCGGTGTTAGAGGGGGAAATGAGTCTCAAGGCCGCCGTAGACTTTTGGCTGCAATTGGGGCGGCAGCGCAACGGTCACGATAATGTCACCGTAGTAGCGGCGCTCTATCGGGTCACGGAGTCAGAAGCGATCGCCCCCGACCCCAGCCCCGCAACCCCAGCCCCCGATTTTCCCGCTGAACTCAACCCAGCCGCCTGGGAGATTCCCCCCCACAGTGCCACTGAGGGTGAAACCGAGCATCCGGCCGAACCTGTGCCACCTGATGCGTTCGTTCCTGATCTCCAGGCTGCGGGCGATTCATTCAATTCGATGGAAGAACTGAGGGTGGCCCTTGATGAACCTGCCCTGCCTGCGGCCATGCCTGACGAGCACTCCCCTGAACCGCCCCCCGCGGCCGCTTCGCCGTCACCCTCCCCTCATTATCCCTTTGCCTCCCCGCCCCCAGAATCTCGCCAAGATGACGAGATTGATCCCAACTTGGAAGTTTCCGATGCCTTTTTTGAGGATGTGGACGGCTATGACGGGGAGGAAGCCACCGCACCCACCGCGTCGGCGCGGCAAATTCCGCGACCCTCGCGCCAATTGCTGCTGTGGACAAGTGGGGTGGCGATCGTGGTGGTGGTGATTACGGCGATCGTGATGGTGATGCAGGGACAATTTAATCGCACCGGGGAGCCAACGCCGCCGGCTCCGGTGGAATCGGAAGACTAAGATCCGAAGGGGTCGCTAGTGGTATGGCACAGTTAAAATAGTGCTTTGCTGTGGGGTGGGTTAGGCGGCTAAAATTCCGCCATCACTAAAATCCAGCAATCCGCCGTAACCCACCAATCAAGCTGTGCTGTGACACTAGATTGGTGGGCGGTGGGCGATCGCTCGTAGGGTTTGGATGCGGAGGAGTTCGATGCCGGTGGGATGGGGAGCGGCGATCGCTTCAAGCCCTAAGTATAAATGTTCCGCCGCCTCTGGAAGGGTATAGCCGCGCCGTTCCGCCACTTGCAGCGCCGCCGCATCGGCATCCAGGTCACGCTCCGGGCCGTGGTAGTCTCGCCAGGCTCGCCGCAGGGCGATCGCCGTTAATCCCCCCGCCACCACCACCCCGACAGCATTGTGCTGCACCCATTCAAACCCAGCGCCCACGACCCCCAAGGCTACGAGGCCATGAATCCCTTTGACCTGAACCCCGCGTCCCTGGAGTTGCCACGTCACCGCCCGCAACAGCAGCAAATCCCGCTGGCCTTGGGGGAGGGGCAACCACTGGGCAAAATTGAGGGTGATCCTGAAGCGATCGCGCCGCCAAGGATAGGGAAAGGGAGATGCGATCGCTTCAGGCTGGTGCGGTGCGGCTGCGATCGTGATCAACATCCGACCCGATGCGGGCATTAACTCCCGCAAGCGGCGAATCTCGTCTTGAATGTGGGGCACAGTGCTCACTTGCTGTGGCCCCCCACCACGTCGTTTCCTCACGCCATCACCCCGCCGCGTCCACCATGGTCAACGTCGGCGTTAAGGTGGTCACCACCGCCTCCACCTGATCCGCCGCCGCATCCGTGGCCGCCACCATCAAAATCACCACCCGTCCCGGTAATTGACGGGCCACCATCACCCCCTGCATCGGCGTACCACTGCCCCCACTGCCCAATGATCCCGTCCAGGGGAGTCGGGCCGTTTGGTCATCCACCGGCACAAATGCCCCAGCGGCAAACCCTTCCCCAGCTCGAAAGGTATCAATGGCCACCTGCGCCAAACTGCCAGCGTTTAATGCCGCTTCCGTAGCCCGCGGCCGCACCGCCACCGTGTAGGCCAACAGGCCCGCAGGCATAACAACCTCACCATTCTCATCCGTCACCGCCGGCGATTCAAACACCGTCACGCCCGCGACGCTGCTTTGGCTGTAGCCCTGAAGCACGCCCACTTGAAACCCTTGCTCTGGTTCTTGATAGGGGGTCGGAGCGATAGGCAGCGCCGTTGGGGCCGCCGGTGCTACGGATTCCGGTGCTTCAGGCGTTGCGGCAGGATTGGGAACTGGACTGGCGGCGGGATTGGGCACAGGGCTAGCCGCTGGAGTCGGGGCAGGACTGGCGGCTGGGGTGGGTAGCGTCGCCGGCGTGGGACTGGCGGCGGGATTGGGCACAGGGCTAGCCGCTGGAGTTGGGGCAGGACTGGCGGCTGGGGTGGGGGCTTGGGCATAGGCGGCCGGTTGCCAGAGGGAGGGCTGCCACTGCCAACTGATTAAGAGGGCGGCGGTCAAGCCAACTAAGCCGATAAACCATTGGGTGCTGCGTTTCATGGGTGCTGTTTGTAAGGGGCGAAAACAGGAGGGAGGATGGAGCGTTAGCCACCGATGATGTTGGTGGGATCGCCGAGCAGTCCGAAGAAGAGACCAGCCACGGCTCCCGTCATCAACGTGGCGAGGGTGGCTCCCCAGAGGGCTTTAAACCCCAGTTCGGAAATTTCCGATCGCCGCTCCGGGACGAGGGAGGACAGGCCACCGACAAAGATGCCGTAGGAGGCGAGGTGGGCAAACCCGCAGAGGACGTAGCTCACAATCAAGAGGGTGCGATCGCTGATTACACCCGACACGGAGAGACCATTCAACGCTAAATAGGGCGGAATACTGGTTTCAAAGAGGCGTTGACCAATTAACAGCGAAGCCGTCCAGAGGTTTTGCCAATCCAACGCCACCCCCGTCAAAAAAGTCAAAGGCAAGAACAGCATCCCCATTAAATTGCGTAGCGGTTGGGCAAAAAATTGACCGATGAGGGAGTCGTCTCCCGATGCCCCTAACCAGATCGCCAATTGATTGAAGGGCGCATTGAAGAGGGCAATCACCCCCAAAATGGCGATCAACACCGCCGCAATCCCCATGGCCATCTTCACCCCATCGAGAGCACCGACGATCAAGCTATCCATATAGCTGGGTCTCTTCTCGTTTTCGTCCACTTCATCGTCGGGAATATGTCCCATGGTTTCCGGCTCGCCGGTTTCGGGGACGAGCAATTTAGAAATCACAAAACAGGCGGGGATCGTCAGAATCGAGGCGGAGACCAGATGCCCGGCAATGTCGGGAAAGCTGCCCCGTAGAAACCCAGCGTAAAGTCCGAGTACGGAGGAGGCGATCGACCCAAAACAACTGGTGAGGATGGCGCAGAGTTCACTGCGGGTCATTTTGGGTAAAAAGGGTTTGACGGCGATCGCAGATTCAATCCCCACAAAAATATTCGCCGCCCCAGATAAGGATTCCGCGCCGCTAATCTTCATTGTGCGCTGGAAGACGATCGCAAACACTTTCACAATCGGTTGAATCACATTCATTCGGTAGAGCAGCCCCACCAACGCCGCGAAGAAAATAATCTGCGGCAAAGCACGGAACGCCAACACATAGGTAAACCCAGGATTAAGCTGATCCGGGCCGAGGCGATCGCCCGGTACAGGCACATAGCCATTCCCCACCGCCCGCGCAATCCACCGCGCTGCGGCCCCTGGCCCTGCGGTGGGATTCGGATCGGTCGCAAGTAAAGAACTAGGGCCGCCAAAAAGGAACTTCGCCCCCGCTTCCGACGCATCTAAAATCGGGTTAATGATGTTATTGATGCCTGCGATCAGGGTGCTGCCCCCGCCGAAGACTAAAATTCCCACCAAAAGCTGAAGACCAATCCCAAAAATAATCACATTCCACTGCACAACGCGGCGGTTTTCCGACCCCAACCACGCGATCACACAAAAGATCGCAATCCCAAGGGCCGAGAGAAGGTTCAGTGCAAGGTTCACAGTTGTCTATCCTGCTAGGAAATGGGCAATTGTCATGGGGAGGTGGACGATCAACCGGATTCTCTCCGCCGCATGACTCAAGGGGATCATAGTACGATTTGCGAAATCTGAGTATGCGACGTAGGAATCTGTTGCATTCCCAGCCCCTCTTCCTTCGCCAACTGGCCACAACCGGAAAATTCTTCCCGTTGATCCCGCTAGAGAATTGGCTCTGAACCCTGCACCGGGCTGACATGATGCGATCGCACCGCTCCCCAGGAAACCTGATAAGCTGAAGGGGCGTTTAATTTATAAAGTCTGCATGGAAGCGTTCGAGCCTCTCCCTCCCGCCTGGACAGAACCGGCCCTCCACGCCTTAAATTTTCATTGTCCCCGCTGTGGTGCATCCCCTCACCAAGCCCAACGGGTCTGGCTCAATCGTCGCGCTCCGGTGGTGAATGAAGACTATCGGCGCAAGTGGCAAGAGTTTTATCACTGTGAATGTGAGCAAGCCTGGTGGGCCTGGAGTAGCGATCGCCCCCCTTCGGATCTGGCCCAGCGGCACCGCGACCCCGAAGACTAGGGCAGACGAGCCTAAAAACTGTATAGTGGATTGCACGACCGAGAGCCATTGCTGTGTAACCGAATGCAGTTTTCTAAAGTCCTTATTGCCAATCGGGGTGAAATTGCCCTTCGTATTCTCCGCAGTTGTCAAGAACTGGGGATCGCCACCGTGGCTGTCCATTCCACCATTGATGAACACGCCCTCCATGTCCAACTCGCGGACGAAAGCGTCTGTATTGGCCAACCCCCCAGCAGCAAAAGCTATCTCAACATTCCCAACATCATCGCCGCCGCCCTGACCCGCAACGCCACCGCCATTCATCCGGGCTATGGGTTCCTGGCTGAAAATGCCCGTTTCGCTGAAATTTGCGCCGATCATCATATTGCCTTCATTGGCCCCACCCCGGCGGCCATGATGTCCATGGGGGACAAGTCCACGGCTAAATACACAATGCAGCGGGCTGGTGTTCCCACCCTACCGGGTAGCGATGGCCTGCTCAGCGATGAACAACAGGCGATCGCGATCGCTGGCAAGATCGGCTATCCCGTCATTCTCAAAGCCACGGCGGGCGGCGGTGGGCGGGGCATGCGCCTCGTCAACGATGAAAGTGAATTGATCAAAATGTTTCGGGCCGCCCAGGGAGAAGCTGAAGCCGCCTTTGGTAACGCTGGGGTATATTTGGAAAAATTCCTCGAAGCCCCCCGCCATATTGAATTTCAAATCCTTGCCGACAGTTACGGCAACGTTGTCCACCTCGGCGAACGGGATTGCTCCATTCAACGCCGTCACCAAAAACTCCTCGAAGAAGCCCCCAGCCCCGTTTTGACCCAGAAATTACGCAAAAAAATGGGCACAGCAGCAGTACGGGCGGCCCAGTCGATTCAATATGTGGGGGCGGGAACGGTGGAATTTCTCCTCGATAAAACGGGGGAATTTTATTTTATGGAAATGAACACCCGGATTCAGGTGGAACATCCCGTTACGGAAATGGTGACCGGGTTGGACTTGATTACCGAACAGATTCGGATTGCTCAGGGCGATCGCCTCACCTTTTCCCAAGCCGATGTGCAACTCAAGGGCCACGCGATCGAATGTCGGATCAACGCCGAAGATCCCGCCCATAATTTCCGCCCCCATCCCGGCCGAATCACCGCCTACCTGCCTCCTGGCGGCCCCGGTGTGCGCATGGATTCCCATGTCTATACCGATTACGAAATTCCCCCCTACTACGATTCCCTGATTGGTAAATTAATCGTCTGGGGCCCCGATCGCGCCACGGCGATTACGCGGATGCGCCGAGCCTTACGGGAATGTGCCATTACCGGCATTCCCACCACGATTAGTTTTCACGAGCGGATCTTAACCACGCCCGCCTTCTTGAGTGGCGAGGTCTACACCAATTTCATCGCCCAGCACATGCAATAGATCACGATCAATCACTAGGATGAAACAAGGTTACGAATTCCGGATTAGGAGGTCAGTGTGAATCAAATTGCCCAATGGAATTTATCCGGCATTGGCTGTAGTTTGCTGATTTTGCTTGGGGTGATGGGTCTCAGCGCGGTGGGGTTGGGGTGGATTGTGAATGGGATTTTCCTGGCGGTGTTTTTGTTGGCCCTGCTGCCGGTGGTGGCGGTGTATGGGCTGCGCTGGTGGGTGAAGCGGAATGTGGTGGAAGATCAATGCCCGATGTGTGGCCACGCCTTTGCCGCGTTGAATCAGGTGGCGTTTAATTGCCCGAACTGTAGTGAAGCCCTCCAGATTAAGGATGGGCGGTTTGTGCGGATCACGCCACCGGGCACGATTGATGTGGATGCGGTGGAAGTGGATGTGCAGGTGTTAGAAGACTAGGAAGCGCGATCGCTGTGCGCCATCCGCAGCGGTGGTCGTCCTGAATGTTCCCAGAGTGACGCGAAAACCTGAATAATGGGAGTAGGGGGTGCAGTCAACAAGTCCACGAAACCAAAGGTCACTCACAGGGCATTATGGGTTTTTCTGGAGACGTTCGTACACCATGCAATGCGGCAACTTCGCTACAGTCGTTTTTTGAGTTGTCGGTAGATTTAATGTGTGTGCGCCACGAGGATGGCTATTTTGGGGAATTGAATCACCTGTGGCAAGATCTACTGGGATGGACACCGGTGGAACTCCGCCAACAGCCTTGGCTGGACTGGATTCACCCGGATGACCTCGAAAGCACCCTCGCCGCTGAGCAACGCTGTCACCAGTCCCAACGCACAACCCCTGTGGACTATAAAAACCGCTTTCGCCATCGTAACGGTAGTTATCGGTGGTTATCGTGGCGGGTGTCGCCCTATCGGGACGGGGTGAGTGTGGCGATCGCTCAAGATGTGACCGAAATCCAATGGCATCAGCGGGGGATCTATCAAAGTGGTGTCCAGGCGGCGTTATATTTGCGGGATCAAGCGATCGCCGCGAGTCGAGTCGGGATTGTGATCGCCGATGCTCGGCTCCCTGATATGCCGCTGATCTACGTTAATCCTGCCTTTGAAACGATGACGGGCTATTCTGCCACCGAAGTGCTCGGCCTCAACTGTCGCTTTCTCCAAGGTTCCGAAAAAAATCAAACCGCCCGCCACGAACTCCGCACCGCCATTCAAGAACGCCGCCACTGCACCGTCATCCTGCGCAACTTTCGCAAGGATGGCACGCTGTTTTGGAATGAACTCACCATCTCCCCGGTGTTTGACGAAGAGGACAAACTGACCCACTTTGTCGGCATTCAAGCCAATGTCACCCAACGCATTCAAGCCGAAAAAGCCCTCCTCGTCGAAAAAAATAAATCCGAACGTCTCTTGCTCAATGTGTTGCCCCGCCCCATTGCTGACCAATTGAAACGCTTTGAGGGGAGTCTCGCCCAACAATTTCCGAGCGTCACGATCCTGTTTGCAGATTTGGTTAGTTTCTCGTCCTATGTCAGTCAATTTGAAGCCTTGGAGTTAATTAGCACCCTGAATCAGATTTTTTCCGTGTTCGATCAATTAGCGGAAACCCACGGTGTGGAGAAGATCAAAACGATTGGGGATGCGTATATGGCGGCGGCGGGATTGCCATTACCCCGTGCAGATCATGCGATCGCGATCGCCGCCATGGCCCTCGATATGCAACAGGCGGTCCAGCAGTTTCACTGGCCCGATGGTTCTCCGATGGAACTCCGCATTGGTATTCATACCGGCTCGGTGGTGGCGGGGGTGATTGGGATCAAAAAATTCATCTATGACCTTTGGGGGGATGCGGTCAATGTGGCGGCGCGGATGGAGTCCCAGGGCAAGCCAAGACGCATCCAAATTACCGCAGCGACCCAGGCGGCGATCGCACCTCACTTCATCTGTCAGCGGCGCGGCATCCTCCCGATCAAAGGCAAAGGCCCGATGGAAACCTATTGGCTGCGCGATCGCCGCCCATCACCGCCTAGAGAGGATGGCGTTTTCTGGCCAAAATCGGATTCTGGGTGTGGGGATTCCGATTTTCCCGTATAGTTTTCTCAGACGATGAGACTGTTACCCGAAAATTTTTGTATGAAACCGATTCGATCCTTACTCGCTCTACTCCTCGTGGGTTTAACCACCTTTCTCACGGGTTGTGGCGGTGCGATGGTGCAAGCTCCCCCCACCTATACCCCTGAAAAAATTGCGGCCATTGACCGGGCCCTCGCTCCCATCGAAGCCGTGCGCGATCGCCTCCCCGAACTCGAAGGCTATGTGGCTAAGAACGATTGGAATAATGTTAATTCCTTCCTCCACGGCCCCTTGGGCGGGTTGCGGGCCACCTTGGGCTACCTCGATCGCAGCCTCCTGCTCGAAAAAGACCAAGCCGTTGCCACCGACCTCGCCGAGTCCCTATTTAACGACATTGAGCGCCTAGACGCGGCCGCCTCGGAGGGTGTGCCCAACTTTGCCACCGAAGCCTTAGCCGCCCTGGAAAAGGATTTTGAGGTGTACCTAGACTATATTCCCCGCGAACCCGACAGCGAGGCATGAACCCGATTGTGATTGTGGGTGGTGGAGTCGTCGGGGCAATGATTGCCTACGAACTCAACCGCCAAAAGCAAGCCGTCGTCCTTGTTGAACAAGCCAACGCCGCTGCCGGTTCTACCGGTGCGGCGTTGGGGGTGTTGATGGGGGTGATCAGCCAAAAAACCACCGGGCGCGGCTGGCGGTTGCGCGAGCAGAGTCTACGCCGCTACGCCACGCTAATTCCGGAACTCGAACAGGTGACAGGCTGCCCGATTCCCACCAATCCCCATGGTTTAGTGATGCTGCGATTCCGTGACGATGAACGGGATGAACGGTGGCAACGGTTGCAGCAGGTGCGATCGCAGCAGGGCTGGCCGCTTGACCTGTGGGATCGGGCCCAATTAGCGGCCCATTGTCCGTTTGTGGATTGCGATCGCCTCATCGGAGCGGTGCATTCCCCCCAGGATGGCCAAATTCAACCCCGCCCGTTAACCGCAGCCCTAATCCAAGCCGCCAGCCAAGCCGGCGCAGACTGTCGCTTTGGCCAGGCCGTCACCGCCCTGCGTACCGAGGCCGAGGGGGACGCGCACCGCTGCACCCATGTTCAGATCGGCACGGATTGGCTGGCCTGCGATCGCCTCATTCTCGCCGCCGGTCTTGGTTCCACCCCCCTCACCGCTCAACTTCAGCAAACCCTTGATCTCCGTCCCGTCCTCGGCCAAGCCTTTCGCGTCCGCTGCCCTCACCCCCTCCATCCCGTGGAGCCGGTGATCTCCGGCCATGATGTGCATCTCGTTCCCCTTGGCGGCGGTGACTATTGGGTGGGCGCGACGGTGGAGTTTCCCGATGAACAGGGCATCGTGGCCGCCCAAGCTCACCTGAAAGAAGCCGTCTGGCAGCAAGCGATCGCCGTCTGTCCCGCCCTCGCCCAGGGTGACATCATTGAATCTTGGTCGGGTCAACGCCCCCGCCCCCACGGCCAACCCGCCCCTGTCATCGGCTCCCTGGCGGGCTACACCAACGTCACCCTCGCCACCGGCCACTATCGCAACGGCGTTCTGCTCGCCCCCGCCACAGCCCAGCAGGTCTGGGGCGAAATCGTGCGATAATGGGAATTCCTACCGCGCCAAAAACCGATCGAGAGCGATCGCTCCATTCCCTGCTCTTGATGCAATAATTGGCAATTTTCTCGGCATGGTATCCAACTTTTTTTTGCAAGCTACAGAGCCTAGCATCGCCACTAACCCTTTTATGTTAGAATTTGATAGGTTTTTTACCATTTGAGAGCCTTAAGCCCGCTTCTCCGCGATTCGAGGAATTTTTATGGCCAGTAACTATCGTGCCGATCAGATTCAGGTTTTAGAAGGGTTAGATCCGGTTCGTAAACGTCCGGGGATGTACATTGGCACCACCGGGCCCCGTGGACTGCATCACCTCGTTTATGAGGTGGTCGATAACTCCATTGATGAGGCCCTCGCTGGCTATTGCACCCATATCGAAGTGGAAATTAACCCCGATGGTTCCGTCTGCGTCACTGACGACGGCCGGGGGATTCCCGTCGATGTTCACCCCACCACGGGTAAATCAGCCCTGGAAACCGTGATGACTGTGCTTCACGCGGGGGGAAAATTTGGCGGCGGCGGCTATAAGGTCTCCGGTGGCTTGCACGGTGTGGGCGTGTCGGTGGTCAATGCCCTCTCAACTTGGGTCGTGGTGGAAGTGCGTCGCGACCAAACCCTTTACACCCAACGCTACGAACGGGGCGTTCCCATGGGAGAACTCACCGAAACCGCCGACCCCACCCAAACCAGCAGCGGCACCTCCCTCACCTTTTTGCCGGATACCACCATTTTTTCGGAGACGGTGGATTTTGACTACAACACGCTGGCGGGGCGGCTGCGGGAACTGGGCTATCTTAACGCGGGGGTGAAGATTACCTTTAGCGATCGCCGTCCTGAAGTGCCCCGCATTGAAACCTATTGCTACGAAGGCGGCATTCGCGAATATGTCACCTACATGACCCGCGAAAAAGAACCCCTCCACGTCGATATTATCTATGTGGAAGGCGAGCGGGATGGCGTGGTGGTGGAAGTGGCGTTGCAATGGTGCATCGACTCCTACAGCGATAATATTCTTGGGTTTGCCAACAACATCCGCACCATCGACGGCGGGACGCACCTCGAAGGCTTAAAAGCGGTGCTGACCCGGACGATGAACAATGTCGCCCGCAAACGCAACAAGATTAAAGAAAACGAAGCCAACCTCGGCGGCGAAAATATCCGCGAAGGCTTAACGGCGGTGATTTCCGTGAAAGTGCCTGACCCGGAATTTGAAGGGCAAACCAAGACAAAGCTGGGCAACAGTGAAGTGCGCGGCATTGTGGATTCCCTCGTTGGGGAAGTGTTGAACGAATATTTAGAATTCAACCCCGCCGTTGCCGATACGATTATTGAAAAGGCCGTGCAGTCGTTTAAGGCGGCGGAAGCGGCGCGGCGGGCGCGGGAATTGGTGCGGCGGAAGTCGGTGCTAGAGTCGTCACCGTTGCCGGGGAAATTGGCTGATTGTAGTTCTCGTGACCCTTCCGAGTCGGAAATCTTCATTGTGGAAGGGGATTCGGCAGGCGGTTCGGCGAAACAGGGGCGCGATCGCCGCATCCAAGCGATCCTCCCCCTGCGCGGTAAAATCCTCAACATTGAGCGCACCGACGACGCGAAAATTTATAAAAACAACGAAATCCAATCCCTGATCACCGCCCTTGGTTTGGGGATTAAAGGGGAAGATTTCAACCCGGATCAACTGCGCTACCACAACATCATTATCATGACTGATGCGGACGTGGACGGGGCGCATATTCGGACGCTGTTATTAACCTTCTTTTTCCGCTATCAACGGGATCTGATCGATCAGGGCTATGTCTATATTGCTTGCCCGCCGCTGTATAAGTTGGAACGGGGTCGCAATCATCAATATCTTTACAGCGATCGCGAATTGGCTCAAGCGATCGCCCAATTCCCCGACAATGCCAACTACACGATCCAACGCTTTAAAGGTTTAGGGGAAATGATGCCCAACCAACTTTGGGACACCACCATGAACCCCGAAAGCCGGATGCTCAAACAAGTGGAAATCCAAGATGCCGCCGCAGCGGATAATATTTTCACCGTCTTGATGGGCGACAAAGTAGCCCCCCGGCGCGAATTCATCGAAACCGAAGGCTCTAAACTCGACCTCGACGATCTCGATATTTAACGCTAGGTTGAAACACGAACGCCCCGCTCCAACGGGGCACAGCAGCACAGAAGGCAGCGGTGAGGGTTTCAAAACAGGTGCGAAATCTGGTGGGTATTTTGCTCATGCTTGGGGCGTGGCTATGCTTCACTGCGTCCGCTGGGGCGAATTCGCTCCTGGATGAGTGGAACCAACCGGAACCGAAGACCGCCACGGAAGCCGTACAGCAATATATCCAGAGCTTGCAGCGCAATCGGCAGGTGATGGATCTGCAATTGGACTATTACGAAGACCAACTCAACACCGCTAATCAACGCTTGGCGGCATTGGAAACGGCCCTAGCCAAGGAACGGCAACAGTACGCGCCCCAGATGAATGCAACCATTGCCCGGCTGCGCTTTTTACAGCAGCAATCCCTTGCGAGTCAGGGGTGGTCTGTGTTGCTCAAGAGTGAAAACCTGAACGAATTTTTTGATCGGCGCGATCGCCTCCGCCAACTCTACCAAGCCGACCGCGATCGCCTCGCTCAACTGCAAGTAGTCGCCCAGCGTCTTTTTGACCAAAAAACCGCCCTCGAACAACAACAGGCCGAAATCACCACGATCACCCACCAAATCCAAGCCCAAACCCAAGACCTCGAAGCCCAACTCCAACTCCAGCAGCAACTCCTCGCCAACGACAGCGATCGCGCCACCCTCCAAGCCGCCCAAGCCCAACTCAGCCAAGACTCCGCCCAACTCGAAGCCCTAATCCAACAGTGGAACGCCCCCGCCAACAATCCCAACAGCGGCACAGGAACCTACATCCTGCCCCACGACGGCGAAATCAGCGATACCTACGGCTGGCGCAAGCATCCCGTCCTCGGTGGGCAACGTCTCCATGCCGGCATTGACTTCAAAGGCCCCTACGGCAGCCCGATCCAAGCCGCTGATGCTGGTGTTGTCGCCTTTGCGGGCTGGTATGGCGGCTATGGGCGCACCGTGGTGATCGAACATGGCGACGGGTTCGCCACCCTTTACGGCCATACTAATAAAATGTTCGTCACTGTCGGACAACCCGTGGAACAGGGAGACGCGATCGCCGAAGTCGGTTCCACAGGCATCTCCACCGGGCCCCACCTCCATTTTGAACTCCGCCAAAACGGCAAACCCATCGACCCCGCCCCCTACCTCCGTCCCTAGCGACCGATCCACACCAGCGATTAAACCCCCAAGAGGATCAATGAACACGCTAAACTCTAGCTATACTCAGGGTTTTTCCAATACTGGCTTGTCGTATTTTAAGCTAGCTCAGGTCTGAATATTTTAGCCAATCGAGATACACTAGATTTCCCCTCATCTAGTGATCCTAAATTAAGGGAAAATCAAACCCCAACTTCCAGTGAAAGAGAGAGGAACCCCAAACTTCACACAGTATTGAGAACTGCTAAGTAGGTCGGTGTAGAAAAGTCTACCTGTATTGAAAAATGTAAAAGTCGCTGCATTCTTTGTCGGATGAGGCTATTGGGCTTGTTTACAATCAGAAACATAGTTAATGATTTCAAGGCTGACCTCCTGATAGCGATTTATGATGACCTCAGAAATTCAGATCATCTTTCGTGAAGTGCCGGTGCAAA
Source organism: Spirulina major PCC 6313 (assembly GCF_001890765.1). NCBI lineage: Bacteria > Bacillati > Cyanobacteriota > Cyanophyceae > Spirulinales > Spirulinaceae > Spirulina > Spirulina major. The sequence continues at coordinate 2,332,282 of NZ_KV878783.1, forward strand.
AAAGGCAATCAATGAACTGGTTTACTCTAATCTATCTTGACCTATGACTGTTCAATCCAAATTTCAAAATAAAATCTTATTCGTTTTGTTAGCTAGTCTGATTACGCCTGTGGGAATCATTAGCAGTTATAGTATTGTTTCATCTAGGTCAACAATTCGCACGGTTGTTTACGATGAGATGAAAAGTGATAGCTCTGTGGTGATCGATTTTTATATCAAAGAGCTAGAGTCTGATTTAGAATTCCTCAGTCAAGTCCCTCCTATTCAAGGTATTATTCGTGCTAGGGAAAATGAAGGCATTGATCCATTAGATCAATCTTCTGAAAGAGTGTGGAAAAATCGATTAGAAGTTATTTTTAGAACATTCTTGAGTTCTAATCCCACCTATTATCAGCTTCGTTATCTTGATGAAACCGGTAAAGAGCTAGTGCGAGTGGACTACCGTGATGCTAATCCAGTCGTTATTCCAGAAGCTGAATTACAAGATAAAAGTCAGTCAGATTATTTTCAAGACACGATGAGACTGCAACCCGGCGAGATGTATGTGTCTAAGATCAACCTCAACCGGGAACAAAACCAAATTGAAATTCCCTACCGTCCTGTGATTCGCTATGCTGTGCCGATTTTTAATGCGGCAGGGCAGCGACGAGGCATTGTGGTGACAAATATTTTGATTCAACAGGGATTTGAACTCAGCCAGACCAATATTCAAACGAATCGCGATTTAATTGTTGTTAATCGTGATGGTGACTATTTACGAGCGTGATGCGTAAAGCCCCCTGAATTTTATTCGGGGGATATAAGCGAATAACCGAATTGATTCGGTGGTGATACAATAAAAGCGTTCGCTAGCGCGAAGTAAAATTCCGGGGTGAGCACCTTATGGGCAGGGCGTTGTCCATTGGGCGAGGCAAGATAAGACGGGCTACGCCTGCAATTGCTGTCTGAACCCAGAATCCCCCGTCATTTATGCGGGGGAGTACGTCAATCCATCCTGATGTTGAAAAAGAATGGGGGTTTGAGTTGGGTCATTCTGACAATCTCAAGAATGATTATCCCCCTGAGGTTGCTGAGGCGATTCTTACCAATGAGTCGGGATTTATTCAAGCCGGAACTCCATATCTGATTTACTACGATCGCGTCACCCCGGATGCGCAACACCCGAATAGTACGTTTATTTTGATATATCAGAGCTTAAGTGCTTCGGTCTTTGCTCCGGTACGCCGCTTGACCCTTTTAACCCTGGTGAGTGTGCTGGTGACGCTCGGACTGGCTACGCCGATTGTGATGATGGTGTTGCGGCGTTTGCTCCGCTCGGTGTTGGGGTTAACGGGCACTGTGGCGGGGTTTTCGGGTCAGTTGTTATCGACGCTCGATCAGCAGAGTTCAATCATGAATCAACAGTCGCTGATGGTGCAACAAACGACCGCCACGATGGAGCAATTGAATCAATCGTCGCAAGAGTCAGTTCAACAGGCAGAGCGGGCGTTAGCTACGGCTCAACAGGCGATCGCTCGCTTGAACGACGGCACAGCGGCGATGACGCGATCGCTCCATGCCCTAGAGACGCTGAATGAGACGGTCGATGCGATCGCCACGCAAATCCAAGGCCTGCAAGCCAAGGCGTTACAAATTTCCCAGGTGTCTACGCTGGTGGGCGATCTCGCCGGTCAGACGAATATGTTGGCGTTAAATGCGGCGGTGGAAGCGGTGCGAGCGGGGGAACAGGGGAAAGGGTTCGCCGTGGTGGCGGCGGAGATTCGGAAACTAGCCGATGCGAGTAAACAATCGGGGGCCACGATTCAAACCCTGGTTCAGGACATTCAACGGGCTGTGCAGGGCACAGTGAGCGCAACCGCCGACGGCACGCAAACCCTAGCAACAAGCACCACCATTTCCCACGATACGGCGGCTATTTTTGCAGAGGTCACCCATGCGATTCAGTCGGTGGTGGAGAGTAGTCAACAGATTGCTCAGAATTGCAGTGAGCAGGCTCAGGCTGTGCAGCAGGTGAGCCAGACCATGACGGTGCTCAATCAAGGGGCGCAAGAGAATGTGCAAGGTATTCGCCAAACCCGTCAAGGGGCGCAGCAACTTAATGATGCTGGAGCGGATCTCGAAAAGGTGATTTAGGCTCGCTAGGGGGGCGGCGGCAGGAGAATCTTGGGGCTGGGGGTGGGGCTGGGCACAGGGAGGGAACGCCCGGTCAGGGTTTGGGTGACGCGATCGCTCAATTGTTGACTGAGTTGGGCGGCTCCCGTTTGATTCAAATGGGTCGGATCGGCAAAATAGGCGGGATTGTTTAACCATTGGCGGCTGAGGTCGAGAAACTGCCACCCTTCTTGATTGGCTTTGGTGGCCATAAAGGTTTGAAATTCGGCTTCTACGTGTTGGCGGGTTACGTCTAAATAGGAGGCGGTCACGGGCAGATTAATCACGGGCAGATTAATCAAGAGTGGAGTCGGGGCGGCTGCTGTTGAGCGATCGCACCCCCTCCACCCAGAGAATCAACCGGGGTAACTGGGCTGGGGTCAGCACGTCCCGCAGCAACCGCCACGCCACCTGATGCCATGCCGCCAAAGTCGCCGCCTCCTGAGCCAAAGTCGCCGCCTCAAACGCCGCCGCCAAACCCGCCTTCAATGGGGGCAAGGTTGCACAGCCCACCACCGCAGATGGGGAGTCTGGCATCGACTGCGACCCCACCATACAACTCCCCAATAGCAGCAAACATACAGCCGGTAGGCTTTGGGACTTCCAATCCACCACTCCCTCCACTCCTTGCCCTTGTGCCAGTTCAGAACGACACAGGACAAACCTGATCTCTCATTCCACGTAAACCCTAGGGCGATCGCAGCATGCCCCCACCGCAGCCCCAGGACAGACGCAGCGATCGTCTTCGTATCACTTGGATTATCAATCTGAGGAGCAGCTCAGCCTCATTAAAAATGCCCCAATTCCCCCTGAAATTTTCAATACAAAAGAACTAAAAAGCTATCTGAGTCGCCAGCAACTTCAACAATTTGATTAAGACATGTCTTGAATTTTGCGATTTTTGCAAAATCCACGATCAATGGGCTGTCATTTCGATTTGAATTCATTACAATGTCTGACAGCCCAACCAAAACTGAGTTCTTAAATTAACGCTCAGGGAATCATTAAAGCAGGATCTGTCCTTGATAGAAGGTTAAAAACGTTACACTCTGCCAACGAATCAATCCAACTCATGCCATCAGTCTTGGCCAACCATGAGTTTCAAAGGGATTCACGTCAGGAGTGTAACATCCTGTCCAGTCAAGAATTTGTGCGGTCGCGTCTTCAACTTTGCGCAGAGTGCCGTGCGACTCCATGGGAAAAACCCAAGGATTTATCCGAATGATATTTGCGTTAAGGTGATGGGCGATGTAGTACTTCGGTAATGCAGAATGATTATCGAAACCATCGTGAAATCACAACAATGAACGATGTTCTGGTCTTGAACTGAAGGAGCAAGAGGAAAACAGCATGACTCAGGCGAATTACGATCTCGCAAAGATTACCCAACCTCAGAACGAAGCCCTAGAGTATCTGATTGAACAAGAATCAGATGAAACTCTGATCAAAGCAGATATCACCGAAGATGAGGATTCAAAACAGAAAAAGGGCGCATCCCGTCGTCGTGAGCAAACGCGCAAGAAACCCTACACAGAGGATTCCATTCGGATCTATCTCCAAGAAATTGGTCGGATTCGCCTCCTTCGTGCCGAAGAAGAGATCGAACTCGCTCGAAAAATTGCTGAACTTCTCGAATTTGAACGGATTCGCGATGACCTCTTTGACTCCCTCGAACGTGAACCCAATCTTCACGAATGGGCTGCCGCCACTGAGTTAGCCTACCCGGATTTTCGTCGTCGCCTGTTCATTGGCCGTCGTGCCAAGGACAAAATGGTGCAGTCTAACCTCAGACTGGTGGTGTCCATCGCGAAGAAATATATGAATCGGGGCTTGTCTTTTCAGGACTTGATTCAAGAAGGCTCCCTAGGGTTGATTCGGGCGGCGGAAAAATTTGACCATGCGAAAGGGTATAAGTTTTCCACCTATGCCACCTGGTGGATTCGCCAAGCGATTACGCGAGCGATCGCAGATCAATCCCGCACCATTCGCCTCCCCGTCCACCTCTACGAAACCATCTCCCGGATCAAGAAAACCACCAAAATCCTCTCCCAAGAAATGGGGCGCAAACCCACCGAGGAAGAAATCGCCACCCGGATGGAAATGACGATCGAAAAGCTGCGGTTTATCGCCAAATCCGCCCAACTTCCCATTTCCCTCGAAACTCCCATCGGCAAAGAGGAAGATTCTCGCCTGGGCGACTTCATCGAAGCCGACGGCGAAACCCCTGAAGACCAAGTCTCGAAAAATCTTCTCCGCGAAGATCTCGAAAGTGTCCTCGACACCCTCAGCCCTCGCGAGCGCGATGTGTTACGCCTCCGCTATGGGTTGGATGATGGTCGGATGAAAACCCTTGAAGAAATCGGGCAAATCTTCAATGTGACCCGTGAGCGCATTCGCCAAATCGAAGCGAAAGCCCTGCGGAAGTTACGCCATCCGAACCGGAATAGCATTCTGAAGGAATATATCCGCTAAGGCTTTTGGGTCTTTAGTTTGCAATATTTTGGGTGAAATCTAAAAGCCTAGAGCCGATGCTCTGGGCTTTTTCCCGTTGGGCGGGGGGCAATCATGCCTGATCTTGGAGGGTGGTGAGCATGGTTTCAGGATCGAGGTTGAGTTGGACGAGGAATTGAGAGGCGATGGAGAGGGGATGATTGCGGGTTTGGGATTCTTGGAGGGCGCGAATCAGGCCGACCAAAATATGTTCTGTGTTGATCAAGATATCGCCACTTTCGTTGGCTTCGACCAGGGCCAGGGTGAGGACGTGGGAGGCTTCGGGGCTGAAGGGGATATGTTGGGGGGGTTCGGTTACGTCTAGGTGGGGGGTGATCACCTGTCGCATGGCAAATGCGGTGAGGCCCCACTGTTGCAAGACGGTGGTGGCGAGGCCGCTGCCTTCTAAGATCAGCCCAAGGAGGAGGTGTTCTGCGCCGATTTGTTGATGGCCGGAGCGGATCGCTTCGGTACGGGCGAGGAGGAGGGCTTGGAGGACTTTACCACCGAGGCGATCGTAGATGGCGGTGTCGATCACGTTTTCGAGGCTTTCTTGATCGACGGTGGCGACTTCGGCTTCGGTTAAGAGCCGCTCTTTTTTGTCGTTGACTCGTCCCCAGTCAATTACACGCTGCCGCACACAACATTCGGCATAAAAGAAGGCGAGGAGGTCTTCTAGGACATTGACATCAACGGTGTAGTGGGTGGCTGCGTTGGGGTCGGGGATGATTAAGATTCCCTGTTGGCGGAGTTTGTTGAGGTGTTGATTGAGGATGGAGGCTGGAATTTTGAGGCGTTCTTGGAGTTGTTCGATGCTGAGGGGGTGGGGCGATTTTTTAACTAAGAGGCGCACGATGGTTAACCGGGCGGGTGTGCCGAGGGCTGCGAGGAGATCTGCGTAGTGGGTGACGTTATCGTGTTGCATTGAATTGAAGGGACCAAGAATCGGGTGGGAAAACTAGCGTGGGGTCAATGGATAATGCTGATGCGATCGCCAAACAAACGATGAAGCCCTAATGAATCCACGCCGTAGCCTAGCATAGGGAGGGCTTAATCCTGGCGAGATAGTCGGTTTCGGTGTGGCGATCGCCCGCTGCGAGATGCTCGGTAAAGAGAATGCCCTGGAGGTGGTCGAGTTCATGTTGGATAATCCGGGCGACGAAGCCGTTGTAGGTGTCACAGTGGGGCTGACCGTGGCGATCGCCATAGGCCACCTGCACCCACTGCCAGCGGGGCACAATCCCCCGCACATCGGGCACACTTAAGCACCCTTCCCAGTCTTCCACCCTGTCTTCGCTATGGGCGAGGATCTGCGGGTTAATCAGGGCAAAGGGGGCTAGGTCTGGCGCGTTGGGATAGCGGGGGTTAGGATGGGAGGCGACAATGACCAGTTGCAGGGAATGCCCCACTTGGGGGGCGGCCAAGCCGACTCCATTCGAGGCCTGAACCGTCGCGAGCATGGCTGTAATTAAGGCCTGGATCTGCGGGGCGGTGGGGTCAGCGATCGCGATCGCCCGTTGATGTAAAATTGCCTGCTCATGGGACAAAATTGATAAATGCTCGTCGCTCACAGTCCCGTTCTCTCCAACACATCCAGTTAGCCCCATTGTATCGATTCCCCCTCACCCCGCTGCCGTTCATCCCAGAATGCTAGCCATCCCTAATTAAACGGGCTAAGATACAAAACTCATCGTCCTCGTTTGTCCTTTTCTCCTCTGCATCCCCTATGTCTCCTGAGCAACTGTGGCAAGAGGTCTTGGCTCGCCTAGAACATCGTTTAACCCAACCCACCTTTGAAACGTGGGTGAAGCCAACTCAGGTGAAGCACCTCACGGAACAGAGCTTAGTGATCGAAGCGCCGAACCTGTTTGCCTGTAACTGGCTCCAAAAACACTATCTCCATCCTATCGGTGAGGTGGTGACGGAAATTCTCGGCCATTCCCTCGAACTGCAAATCACCACGGCTCAGGTAGATCATGATCAAAGCTGGCGGATTGAACCGACGGCGGGGAGCGATCGCGACCTCGACATCAGCCGCCCCAGTGAAACCCCCTTTAACCAAAAATACGTCTTCTCGCGGTTTGTGGTGGGAGCCAATAACCGCATGGCCCATGCCGCGTCCCTGGCTGTGGCGGAAGCGCCGGGCCGAGAATTTAACCCCCTCTTTCTCTGTGGCGGGGTGGGATTAGGAAAAACCCATTTAATGCAAGCGATCGGTAACTATCGCCTCGAAATCAACCCCCAAACCCAAGTCTTTTACGTCTCCACGGAAAAATTCACCAACGACCTGATCACCGCCATCCGCCAAGACAATATGGAAGGGTTTCGGGAGCATTACCGCGCTGCGGATGTGTTGATGGTGGATGACATTCAATTCATCGAAGGCAAAGAATATACCCAAGAAGAGTTTTTCTACACCTTCAACACCCTGCACGAAGCCGGAAAACAGGTCGTCCTCGCCGCCGATCGCCCCCCCAGTCAGATCCCCCGCCTCCAAGAACGCCTCTGTTCGCGCTTTTCCATGGGGTTGATCGCCGACATCCAATCTCCCGACTTTGAAACCCGGATGGCGATCCTTGAAAAGAAAGCCGACGACGAAAATGTGCGCTTACCCCGCACGGTGATTGAATATCTCGCCACTCATTACACCTCTAATATTCGGGAACTCGAAGGGGCTTTGATTCGGACGATCGCCTACACCTCCATTTCCGGGCTACCGATGATGGTGGAAAACATTGCCCCCGTCCTCAATCCCCCCGTGGAAACGGTGGATGCGACCCCTGAGGCGATTTTAAACGCGATTACCGCCGTGTTTGAGGTGTCAGCAGATCTTCTGAAAGGTAATTCTCGCCGCCGGGAAATCAGCCTCGCCCGCCAAGTGGGGATGTATTTAATGCGCCAACATACCAATTTAAGTTTGCCCCGCATTGGCGAAGAATTTGGCGGCAAAGACCACACCACCGTTTTGTACAGTTGTGACAAGATTGCGCAATTACGGAAAAAAGATACTAAACTCAATCAAACGTTAATGCAATTGAGCGATCGCATCACTCGATCTCAGCCATTCCCCCCACTGTTTTAACGAAACTGCGTCACTTCAGCCATATCTAGCTATCTTTACAAACTAATTTAATAAATTCTTAAGATTTGCGACATAATGCCATTCTCCTCACGGATTGCCTTTATCGTGAGAGGCAAGTTCACCAAAGTCTGTCATCAGGTCTTGCGTTTCGCACTTCTGTCTTGAACGAAACTAACGGTGAATAACGTCCGCACTAAGGAGCCGTCTCGGATATGCGTTTATCCAACCATCACATCCAATCCTGTTTTCTCACAGCCCTGTTGAGCTTTGTGATGCCCTTGATGTTGATTGGCATTGTGTTGGCCAGTTCCTTCATGGTGCCCTGTCTCTTGGGCCTGGTTCAGATGGGTCACCAAGCCTTTGATTTTGTCATTACCATTCTTTCCACCTTTGGGGATGGCCATCCCCTCAATGGCAGTTTAGTGATTGCCACCGCCTTTAGCTTTGTCGGGACACTCTTCTATATCTGCACCCCGTACCATCAAAACTATTCACCATCGACGTAACTTTGAATCGATCCCACAAATCAACGCTGCAACCTCCACGGAAAAACCGGATTATGGACTGGACTAACCCCATCGGGTCACCTGCTCCATCGTCCGGTTTTCATCAAGGCATTGCATCACGGCGGATCAACTCGAATCGGATCAACCGGGCGATCGCACCCTGAATCCTAAGCCGGAAAAACCCGCTCATACTCTTCTAAGAGTTCGTCTAATTCTTCGAGGGCTTGGTTGACATCCAGGCGTAATGTCCCTAGATCCGGCTGTTCGAGGAGATCCAGTAAAAAGCCGCGCCGCTGACGCACGGTTTCAATGCGATCGCGCAACGTCTGTTCATCCATCAGTTCAGTCATAACAATAAAGAGTAGGCGTGGGCAGAAAAGCAATCCAACGTATCTTAACAAGCCCCATGGACGAATAGGCCAGCGAGGCGGGGAGTTGCGATCGCCCCCAAGCTAAAACTCACCCCCCGAACCATAATCGGTATAACCTGCCGCCCCCGCCGCATCATCCCGCTTCGACCCCAACAAATCAAGGCGAATCACCCGGATCACCGGCTTCGACCGTTCCGTCCCCGTGCGGCTATCTTGCCAGGTCTCAATCACCAACTCGCCCTGAATCCCCAACAACTTCCCCTTGCGCACATAATTCGCTGCAACTTCCGCCGTCTTCCCCCAAATTTCCAGGTTGAACCAATCGGGTTGATCCGTCTTACTCGTCGGTCGGTTCACTGCCAACGTCAACTTGCACAACACCGACCCCGACTCAAAATAGCGCACATCCGGATCAGCCCCCGCACGCCCCACCAAATTCACAACGTTTAAACTCATCGCCCCAACAACTCCTAAAAATTACGTAATGATTACAGTTCAACTGATGGTTTCAGCTTAATTCAGCCGATCTCATTATCTGAGATTTTTTGTACTATTTTAGCGAGTCCCTGACCCGCCCCCAAGTGATTTTGCCCTCAACCCCTGACTCATCCGTTCTTTTACCGCCCCATCACCTCACCCCCCATGCACCCGGCCAGGAAAATCCCCGATTTGACTAGACGGGGGACGGAAAACATAATAGAATCCACATCGGTTACATTGTGACCATCATGTCAGTTCTAAACTAGCCAGTAGAGTATCGCACTTGGGGGCGTAAAAAAGCGTGGGAATATTTAGTCGCTTTACATTATCCAGAGATATGGGAATCGACCTAGGGACAGCAAACACCCTGGTCTATGTCTCTGGAAAAGGGATTGTCTTGCAAGAGCCTTCCGTTGTTGCCATTGACCAAGACCTAAAATTACCCCTAGCCGTTGGTGAAGATGCCAAAAAAATGCTAGGTCGTACCCCCGGTAATGTGGTAGCCCTGCGTCCCCTCCGGGATGGGGTTATTGCAGACTTTGATACGGCTGAACTGATGCTGAAACACTTTATTCGGCAAGTCCATGAAGGCCGCACCCTAGTATCCCCCCGGATCGTGATTGGGATTCCCAGCGGTGTCACTGGTGTTGAACGGCGTGCCGTCATGGAAGCCGCTTCCCAAGCTGGGGCACGGGATGTGTACCTCATTGATGAACCCGTTGCCGCTGCCATTGGTGCAGGCTTGCCGGTGGCGGAACCCACCGGCAACATGATTATTGATATTGGTGGGGGAACCACAGAAGTAGCCGTCTTGAGCTTGCAGGGCACTGTCCTCAGTGAATCCGTGCGGGTTGCCGGGGATGAACTCAGCGAGTCGATTACCCAATACATGAAAAAGGTGCATAACCTGGTGGTTGGAGAACGCACCGCCGAAGAAATCAAAATCCAAATTGGTTCGGCCTATCCCTTACAAGGGGATGAGGACTTGACGATGGAAGTCCGGGGCTTGCATTTGCTGTCTGGGTTGCCCCGCACTGTGACGATTAAGTCCACAGAGGTGCGTGACAGTATGTCGGAACCCTTGGCGGTTATCGTTGATGCGGTGAAGCGTACCTTAGAACGGACTCCGCCTGAGTTGGCGGCGGATATTATCGATCGCGGCATTATGCTCGCGGGCGGTGGGGCACTTCTCAACGGCATTGATACCCTGATTAGCCATGAAACTGGCATTGTCACCCATATCGCGGCTGACCCCTTGAGTTGTGTGGTGCTCGGAACGGGCCGAGTGCTGGAGAACTTTAAGCAGTTAGAACGAGTCTTTAGCAGTCGCTCGCGCGTGATGTAGACATTTTGCACTGATGGCAGGAAAACGTGCCTGTATCGCTAAAATGACATCAAGACTGTTGAGGCAGAGTTAATGTTTACAGTGCGCCGCTGGTGGGATCGCTACGGACCAAAGTTCTTTGTAACGGGTTTGGTGCTAGCGATCGCCCTATTCCTTCGTCAGACCCAAGGGGCGTTTATCTCCGAGTTGTACTACCAAGCTGTTCAATCCTTTCAGCCCGGCCCGATTCCCCAAGAACGCTGGGCTGATGCGCGAGTCTCTGAGTTAGAAACAAAGCTCGTGGAGCTTGAACAGCAAAACCAAAAACTCAAGGAACTCCTCGACTACAGTGAATCTTTCCAGGGAGAACTGATCACCGCTCCGGTCATTGGCCGCAGTGTTGATCATTGGTGGAAACAGGTTACCCTCGGTCGAGGTTCTGAGAGTGGGATTCAGACGGGATATGTGGTCAGCAGTCCGGGGGGCTTGGTGGGTCGGGTGATTAAAGTCACCCCCAATACGAGCCGTGTCCTGTTGGCGAGTGACCCGACGAGCAAAGTGGGGGCGAAGATTGCCCGCACAAGTTATATGGGCTATATCCGGGGCCGAGGCTCAGAAACAGCGGTGATGGAATTTTTTGACAAGGTTCCGGATGTGAAGCCCGGCGATAAGATTGTCACATCACCAGCGAGTTATCTATTTCCGCCGGGTATTCCCCTGGGTTCGGTGGAAACGGTGGATCTGGAAAAAAGCCCGGCCCCAGAGGTCATCGTTAAGCTAACCGCGCCCTTTGATTATCTGGAGTGGGTGGTGATTCATCCCTTTCAAAGTCGTCTCTAGATTCTGAGGATTGCCAACAAACTGTGCTGAGATTTATTGAATTTTCTCCGTGGTTCCGAAACCTGTGTAATTGGTTAATTGTGGCGGGTTCGGTGTTGATCTGCTTGATGATTTTGCCGACCCGATTACCGGGGACTGAGTTGCTGGGGATTCGGCCGAATTGGCTGCTGATTTGGGTGGTGGTGTGGAGTGTAAAGCGCAATGTCTTCCAAGGGGCGATCGCTGGCATTGCCCTCGGTTTGATTCAAGATGGACTGACGGCCTTTGATGGTGTCCCCGTCATGGATGGCATTATGCCGATTGATCCCTCCATGCCTGGCGTTGAAAGCGATATTCTCCTGTCTTACCCCTCCCATATCATTAGCCTCATGCTCGTGGGCATTCTCACCGCTAAGATTCAAAAGCAACGCTACATCCAAGAAGACTTCATTTCCATTGCGCTGATTGTTTTTGGGATGGCGGTGGTGGCCGAAACAATTACCGCCATGCAGTACAGTATCCAAGGATTACGCAATGTGGCCCTCGTTTGGACGGAACATCAGCGCATTGCCCTATCTTCGGCGATTCTGAGTAGTCTCTGGGCCCCGGTGCTCTATTATCCCCTCAATCGCTGGTGGGAATACCTGAACGATTGCAATCAATCGACCTAAGTTAACTTCATTTTCAATTAGCTCATGAATCCGATCAAAATTGGCATCATTGGCGGCAGTGGTCTCTACAAGATGGATGCCCTGAGCGCGATCGCAGAAGTCAGCCTCGACACCCCCTACGGCCCCCCCTCCGATGCCTTGATCACCGGCGAACTCAACGGCACACCCGTCGCCTTCCTCGCCCGCCATGGCCGCAACCACCACCTCACCCCCTCGGAACTCCCCTTCCGCGCCAACATCCACGCCATGAAGCAATTGGGTGTGGAATATCTGATCTCAGCATCGGCGGTGGGATCACTCAAAGGCGAGATTAAACCCCTCGACATGGTGGTGCCGGATCAATTCATCGATCGCACCCAACACCGCCAAGCCACTTTTTTTGAAGCGGGCATCGTCGCTCATATCGCCTTTGGTGATCCGGTTTGTCCCCAGTTGGCAAAAATTGTAGGCGATGCCGTCGAAGCCGCGAATTTCACCGACGTAGATCTCCATCGCGGCGGCACTTACGTCTGCATGGAAGGCCCTGCCTTTTCCACCAAAGCCGAATCGAACCTCTACCGTAGTTGGGGCGCAAGTGTGATTGGCATGACCAACCTCACCGAAGCCAAACTCGCCCGCGAGGCGGAAATCGCCTACGCCACCCTCGCCCTCGTCACCGATTACGACTGTTGGCATCCCGATCATGACAGCGTCACCGTCGAAATGATTATCGAGCACCTCCACCGCAATGCCAGTAATGCCCAACAGGTGATTCAAGCCACCGTAGCCCAGTTGGCAGCGAATCCCCCTCAATCCGATGCCCACAGCGCCCTCAAATACGCTATTCTCACGCCATTAAACAACGCGCCCCCAGCCACCAAAGAGAAGTTAGCGGTGATTTTGCAGAAGTATTTGTAAGGCTCTTGAATTAACCGGACAGTCAAAACAGCTATCCCACGGGGACGGGGCGCGATCGCCCCCCCCCATTAGCGTCATTTGCCAGAATAGAGACGGTCTATGCGCTGAATTTGCTATGAAGTCTATTTTCACTCTGCTCCACCCCGCTCTAACGCTGTTGGCGATTTTGGTGACGTTTGCGGTCAATGCTTGGTCGAATCTTGACCCGATTGGCGGTGAATCCATTGGGGCGATCGCGAACAATACCTTTGGAGAAGTGGTGATCACTCCCGCCAATTACGCCTTCATTATTTGGGGGGTGATTTATCTGGGACTGATCACCTTTGGGGTCTATCAACTCCTGCCGAGACAGCGCGATCGCGCCGACCTCAACCCGGTACGCCATGCCCTCATTCTCAGTTCCGTGGCGCAGATTGTCTGGGTGTTTCTCTTTCTCTCGCGCCTCTTTTGGGGATCGATGGTGGCGATGGGGGTGATTTTGGCGGCGTTGATTTGGGGCTATGGACAATGGCGTGACGGGGGGCAGCGCAAGGGACGCGAGCGCTGGTTTGTGGATTACCCTTTGAGTCTTTATTTCGGCTGGATTAGTGTGGCGACGGTGGTGAACGGGGCGACGGCGCTCTATAGTTCTGGCTGGGTGGAGTTGGGCTTGGGGGCGCAGGTGTGGGCCTGTGTGATGGTGGGGGTGGCGACGCTGTTGGGAGGCGCGATCGCCCTCCATTACCGAGATGGGGTCTATCCAGGGGTGATGATTTGGGCCTTTGTGGCGATCGCCCAGCGTCAGGCGGAACTGATGCCCGTGGGTGCAAGTGCGATCGCCGGGGTGGTGTTGCTCGTGGGTGCGATCGCCTATTCCATTTTTCGATAAGATCAATAGTATCTTTTTCGGCTACGGCTCATGGTACAAGCTTCAACACTGGCTCTATCCTTTGAAGACTTCATTGCCACCTATCCGGAGCGGGGCGATCGCTACGAACTCATTGAAGGCGAGGTGATTTCCGTGCGTCCACGAGGTCAACACGAACTCATTGCCGGTTTTCTCGCGTTGCAATTCGGTTTACAGATTCAGCAACAGCAGCAAGATTGGGTCATTCCGACGACCTGTGTGGTGAAGCCGGATCGACCCGCAGCAGGTTATGTCCCGGACATCACGGTATTAGATTGGGCAGCCTTAGCAACAGAACCCTTATGGGAACGGGCTTCGACGGTGATAGCAGGGTCAAGTATTCGCCTGGTGGTGGAGGTGGTCAGCACAAATTGGCGTGATGATTACACGCTCAAATTAGGGGACTATGAAGCGATGGGAATCCCAGAATATTGGCTAGTGGACTACAAGGCATTGGGAGCGCAGCGATACATTGGCTCCCCCAAAGTACCAACATTAACGGTGTGTTCTTTGGTGCAAGGAGAATATCAGGTGGCGTTATTTCAGGGGTGCGATCGGGTTAAGTCGGCGGTGTTTCCTAGTTTAGAACTGACAGCGGAGCAGGTTTTTCGGGCGGGGCGATTGGTGTTGTAGCGATTCACTCACTTTATATAAATCAAGTTCACTGTAGGAAAATAGAAGATAATGGTTGATTTCAAAAAGAAACTCAAAAATAGAACTATTTCAAAAAAAATTGATCCGCTAGAAGTTTATGATTCATTAGATCGTCGGAGCGAAACTGGGCCATTGAGACCTGCTCAAGAAAAGATATTGAAAGATTGGTTTTCAAAACGGCAAGACAAAAGAGATAATATCGTCAAACTTCATACGGGTGATGGCAAGACTCTTATTGGACTATTAATCCTGCAATCCAAGCTAAACTCTGGTGAAAGACCATGTGTAAGGATTCAGGTACTTGAAACGCAGTCACAGCAAGGCTTTCAAAATCGAGGTGAGTTCTAAACTAACAGTTCATTCTCAATAAGTACGCAAGACTAGGGGTTACAGCCTTGTTTATTGAGAATAACAAAATAGCCCGAAATAGCTGAAACCCATACTGAGCAATGCTTACATCCAAATTCTCATGACCTGAATACTTACGACCATGTTTGTACGTGTGCCCAAATAAGTACCTCGCCACGCAAGTTTGCCAGGAAGCACGCAAATTTGGAATCCCATTTACTGAGATATCTCAATCAAACGAGTTACCTGATGATTTTCTTTCTGGAAGCAAGATTCTAATAACTCATATTCAAAAAATATTTAACGGGAAAAGCAAATTTGGATTGGCGAATAAGTCTGTTGATGTAGGGGCAATAGTTATTGATGATTCACATGCTTGTATTGATGCTATAAGGAATTCCTTAACTATTAAGATTTCCAAAGATCATGATCTATATAGCTCTATTCTTATGCTTTGTGGTGACGAGATCAGGGAGCAAGGAGAAGGTAGTTTCCAGGATATACAGCAAGGAGACTACGATACCATGCTTCCAATACCTTACTGGACTTGGTTTGATAAGTACAGAGATATTACGAGCAAAATATTGGAAAGCAAAAATACCAATGAAGTGAAGTTCACATGGCCAGTAATCAAAGACATGATTAAAAACTGTCAAGCTTTTATTTCAGGGAAATCATTGGAAATAATTCCTTCTTTGATACCCATTGATAGCTTTGGTTCTTTTAGTAGAGCAAAGCATCGTGTTTTAATGTCTGCGACCACTCAGGATGATTCATTTTTTATCAAAGGATTAGGTTTCGATATCGATTCGGTAGCTCGTCCTCTTACAAATCAGGAACAAAAGTGGTCGGGAGAGAAATTGATACTCATTCCATCACTTATTCATGAAGATTTAGATCGCGAAATGATTGTGAATTACTGGGGCAAAGTTAATTCAAGGCGTAATTTTGGTGTCGTTTCACTGATTCCAAGTTTTATTAAAAAAGGTCAGTATGAAAGAATTGGTTCTTTTGTTGTGGACACAGACAACATATACAAAAAAGTCCAAGAGCTTAAAAATGGTTGTTATGAAAAAACTTTAGTCTTTGCCAACAGATATGATGGAATTGATCTTCCAGATGACTCATGTAGAATTTTGATTCTTGATTCAAAGCCTTTTTTTGATTCCCTTCTTGATCGCTACGAAGAACAGTGTCGAATCAGTAGTGACATTATAAATATACGAATAGCACAAAAAATTGAGCAAGGATTAGGTCGAAGTGTAAGAGGAGATAAAGACTATAGTGTCATCCTACTCGTAGGAGGTGACCTAATTAAATTTGTGAAAAGTTCTGGAACTAGCAAATATTTTTCAGCGCAGACTCAAAAACAGATCGAGATAGGAATACAAGTTGCAGAGTTTTCAAGAGAAGATGCTGACGATAGTCTACAACCTTCTGATATGTTACTTGAGTTGCTCGATCAGTTACTCAAGCGAGATGAAGCATGGAAAGAATATTATTCTGAAGAAATGAAAGGAATTGGTGAAGAGGAAAAACGAAAGAGCTTATATGAATTATTAAAAAAAGAATATGATGCTGAAAAATACTTCTCTTCAGGTGAGCTTGAGAAGGCCTGTGACAAAATGCAATCTCTGTGTGATGAGTTTTCAGGAGATAAATCTGAAAAAGGGTGGTACTTACAACAGTTAGCACGTTATAAATATCAAATTAGCAAAGTTGCGAGTAATGAAATACAGAAATCCGCTTTTACTTGTAATTCACAACTGTTAAAGCCAAAAGAAGGAATTAGTTATTCGAGACTTGAATATATCAATGAAAATCGAGTTAGCCGTATTCGTACATGGATATCACAATATACGAACTATCAGGACATGATGATTTCTATCGACGGCATTCTTCAAGATTTATCCTTTGGAATACCCTCAGAAAAATTTGAGGCAGCAATTCATGAAATTGGACAAGCTCTTGGTTTTTTGTGTCAAAGACCTGACAAAGAAATAAAGAAAGGGCCTGACAATCTTTGGTGCGTTGCAAAAGATCAATATTTTTTGATTGAATGTAAGAGCGAAGTAAAAGCAGATCGATCAGAGATAACAAAACATGAATCCGGACAAATGAATACACATTCTGCATGGTTTGAAGATGTGTATCGAGATGCTAATTGTAAAAGAATTCTCATAATTCCCACAAAAACACTTTCATACAATGCAGCCTTTACACATGAAGTTGAAATAATGAGAAAAAAACGTAAGGATTCAGGTAGCAGGGATGAGGGAAGGCATGGAGACTTGCTCAGGAGAAGCCGTCGCCATCAAAGCTTGTTTCAAGAAACTCAACACCGAACGCCCTTGAGTCCGACAAGTCTGAATCACACTCAGTAACCTTGCCGTCTGGGCAAAACCTGCCATCGAACGCGAGCCACCACAAACCTTACGCTTGGTTACAGCCAACCGCAACGAGCGTTCCGCACGATTATTATCCGGGGGAATTTCTGGATGGGACAGGAAATACCACCACTGATTTGCCTTATCGCGTAGAGAGCGCAATAACAAGCCCGCCTCATGCCCAGCCAGGGGGAGCCAATGCTCCACAGCCGCCTTCACCTCATAGATAAAGCCCGCCGCCCATTGATGATAGGCAGCCCCATCCTCGGTTTCACGCCACTGACGATGCTGCTCAAAGGCTGTGTCAATCAAATCCAGGAATGCCTTCGCCAACTCTGGATTTTTTCCATGCCTGAGCTTGCAGACTTTCTTGAAGTGCCGCCTTAGATGAGCCAAGCACTTCTGCTGGGCTTTCACCTCATAACCGTTGTACACACTGAAGTCATCAGAGACGAGTACACCATCAAAGCTTCGACCTAATAGGGTCTCTAATTCCGCCCTTGAACGAGTATCAGCGGCGTGGAAGAGGCAAAAACCCACCCCACACACTACCCACATCCACTCTTTCACTCCCTTGACTAGCCATGGTGTTTCATCCACTTGGGCGTAGTCTTGGTGTTTCACCCAGTTTCCCAGTTCCTCTACTGTCGGCTTAACGCTTTGGGATGCCCTTTCGTTGGTCGCTTGTAATGTCCCTACTCCCACGGTGATATTCCCCAGTTCCTCTAGGAATTCCTGCTGCTTTTCATAGCTCATGTGAGCGTAGTTCCCCAACCACACCAACAGGGATTGCAGCCCGACTCCTAAGCTTTGACCTCCCAGCACTTGCGGCGGTAACTCTCCCCATGTTTCCTGTCCGCATCGGCTACAACAGCAGCACTGCTGCTCATACTCCACTACTTCTATGGCGGGTTGGATTAACTCGGCTACTTCATGGCGGCGCGTTTTTCGGGGGACTAGGCTCAACTCTTGGCTCCCACAGTACCCACACACTTGTGCTCGCACCATTTCGTAGCGGTCTATTCTGCCAAACCCTTTGCGAGTTTTTCCCTGATGACCGGGTTGCCCACCGGGTTTACGTTTTCCTTGGCTTGGTGGCTCTTTTTCTGGGGGTTGGTGTTCTGAGCGTTTGTGGATGTCGCTTGATGGGGGTTTCGATGAACTCTCGCTATCGCTGTTGGCGTTGTTCTTGAGCCGCTCTATTTCCCAGACTAGTTGCTGAATAATCTCTTGTTGCCGCAACACCAGTTCCACCAGCACCTCTGATGATGCTTGTCTCAGTTGCTCTCGTTCGACGGCTGGGGGAATCTCGATGGGCTTCATTGTGCTAACTTAGCTGTTTTTTCTGATTTGTCAACCCCCCCCCACCTGAATCCTTACTAAAAGAGAAAACAAAAAAATTCTTTAAAGAATTTGCGCAATATGAAATTCATGATATTAGTGACTTCAAGATACAGCAATTTATCAATACACATGAATTGGCTGTGGATAATCTGAAGAAGAATTATAGTGAACGGTATTTCAAAAAGGAAACCCTTAAAAATCCATCTAAACCTAAACCAGAATGAGAGATAGAAATCTAAAAGTAGACAATGTTCACCGGAAGACAAGTTGAGCGATCACACTATTACCAAATGATTTTTTGTTTGTAACTGTCAAGACCATTTATGATGCTAACTTCTGAAAAGAACCTCACTTTGGCGGAGTTTTTGCAATTGCCAGAAACGCAGCCCGCCCAAGAATATATCAATGGCACAATTTTTCAAAAACCCATGCCCCAGGGAGAACACAGCGCCATTCAAACCGAACTGGCAACAGCGATCAATCTGGCATTAAAACCAGAAAAAATTGCTAGAGCGTTTACAGAATTGCGGTGTGTCTTTGACAATCGCGCCCTCGTTCCGGATATTTCGGTGTATCGCTGGACAAACATTCCCCGCACGAATCAGGGGCGGATTGCAAATCAATTCGACGTGCCCCCCGATTGGGTGATTGAAATCCTCTCACCCCAACAAAGCCAGACCCAAGTCACCAAAAAAATTCTCTATTGTCTGCAAAATGTGACGGTGATGGGCTGGCTGATTAACCCAGAAGTAGAAGAAGTGTGGGTGTTCACGCCGGATCAAATGCCTCGAATTTGCGATCGCGCAGAAGATCAATTACCCATCCCAGAGTTTGCTCAGGTGTTGCAGTTGACAGTGGGTGAGCTATGGCTGTGGTTAGACGAGCTTTAAGCTGCTGAAGTCTTGCCTGACACCTGAGCTACAATGACGATGAATAGGACATTTAGTGAAACAACCCGGTTATTTTAAATGGTAAGTGCTCTAACTAAATCTCTCACCCTCGAAGAGTTTTTACAACAACCTGACACCAAACCAGCTAGCGAATATATTGATGGAGTCATCATCCAAAAACCAATGCCGAGTGGAGAACACAGTGCAATTCAAGGCGATCTCGTAACATTTATCAATGCAGCACTTCGGTCTAAAAAAATTGCTCGTGCCTTCCCTGAATTACGCTGTAACTTTGAAGGCAGAGTGATTGTTCCTGACGTTTCTGTTTATACTTGGCAGCGAATTTCTCGTGACAAAAATGGGAAAGTTTGTGGTACTTTTGCGATCGCACCTGATTGGATGATTGAAGTTCTTTCTCCGGAACAAAGCCCAACGAAAGTAATCAAAAAGATTGTTCATGCTTTAAAGTATGACACTCAAATGGGATGGCTAATTAATCCGTATGAAGAATCTGTTTTAGTATATGCTCCGAACAAAACAACGGAGATTTTTGATGAGCCAGACTTGATTTTGCCGGCTCCAGAATTTGCTGGAGAATTAGAGTTAACGGTCGGTGATTTATTTGCTTGGTTGTTGGAATAGTGTGGGTGAGTTTAGATAGCACGATCGCACCCCTCCCAACCTTGGAACCGAGCACACTGATACAATAGGGTGCTAAATTGCCCACGAAGAGGAGTATGCAGCCAACGGACGCGAGTAAATTTACAGAACAGGCGTGGGATGCGATCGTGCGATCGCAGGAAGTTGCCCGCCGCTGTGGCAATCAGCAGCTTGAAGTCGAACACGTCATTTTGGCCCTCCTCGAAGAAGATGGGTTAACCAAGCGCATTCTCGACAAGGCGGCGATTGAAATCGGGGCGTTTAAACAACAGGTTGAAACCTTCGTCAATGGTCAACAGCGGTTTCCCTATGTGGATCAATTGTATTTAGGGCGAGCCTTGGATGTGATGCTCGATCGCGCCGAGGCCTCTCGCAGTAGTTGGGACGATAGCTTTATTGCGGTGGAGCATTTGCTCGTGGGATTCGCCGAAGATGCTCGCTTGGGGCGGCGTTTGTTTCGCAAGTTCAACCTTGACCCCCAGGATATTGAAACCACGATTAAAGCCGTGCGGGGCAGCCAAAAAGTCACGGAACAGAACCCCGAAGAACAGTATGAAGCCCTGGCGAAATATGGGATTGACCTGACGGAACGGGCGCGGGCGGGGAAACTGGACCCGGTGATCGGGCGGGATGAGGAGATTCGCAGTGTGATTCAGGTGTTGTCGCGGCGATCGAAGAATAACCCGGTGTTGATTGGGGAGCCGGGGGTGGGGAAAACGGCGATCGCTGAAGGTCTCGCCCAGCGGATGGTGAATGGGGATGTGCCGGAATCCTTGAAAAATCGGCAACTCGTTTCCTTAGATATGGGCAGCCTGATCGCGGGGGCGAAATATCGCGGTGAGTTTGAAAATCGGCTGCGATCGGTGTTGCATGAGGTGACCCATTCCGATGGCGGCGCGATCTTGTTTATTGATGAACTGCATACGGTGGTGGGGGCGGGCGATCGCGCCGGAGCCATGGATGCGGGGAATCTGCTCAAACCGATGTTGGCACGGGGGGAACTACGCTGCATCGGTGCAACAACCCTCGATGAATATCGCAACCATATCGAAAAAGACCCCGCCCTGGAGCGTCGTTTTCAACAGGTTTATGTGCGTCAGCCTAGCGTTGAGGATACGATCTCAATTTTGCGGGGCTTGAAAGAGCGTTACGAAGTGCATCATGGTGTCAAGATTACCGATTCGTCCCTCGTGGCAGCGGCGACGTTGTCCCATCGGTATATTAGCGATCGCTTCCTCCCCGACAAAGCGATCGATCTCGTTGATGAAGCCGCCGCCCGGTTAAAGATGGAAATCACCTCCAAACCCATGGAGTTGGAGAGTCTCGATCGGCGGATCATGCAATTGCAGATGGAAAAACTGTCCCTCGAAGGCGACCCCACCTCCAAAGATCGCCAAGGCCGCATCCAGCAGGAAATCGCCGACCTCGAAACAAAGCAAACCGGCCTCTCTGCCCAATGGGAAGCCGAAAAACAAATGCTTGAGGAGATCAACAGCCTCAAGGAAAAAGAAGATAAGCTGCGTCTCCAAGTAGAACGCGCCCTGCGGGACTATGACCAAAATCGCGCCTATCAACTCAAATTTGAGCGCGAACAACTCCAGCAAGAACGGGAAGCCAAAGAAGCCGAATTTCTCGATCGCCAAAACCAAGGCAGCGCCCTGCTGCGGGAACAAGTCACCGAGGGGGATATTGCCGATGTGGTGGCTCGCTGGACGGGCATTCCGGTGACGCGCTTGATGGAGTCGGAAAAACAAAAGTTACTGCAACTCGAAGGCCAATTACACGAGCGGGTAATCGGTCAAAATGAGGCGGTGTCGGCGGTGTCGGCGGCGATTCGGCGGGCGCGGGCGGGGATGAAGGATCTCAATCGTCCCATTGGATCATTCCTGTTCATGGGGCCGACGGGGGTGGGGAAAACGGAATTGGCGCGGGCGATCGCTGCCCTCCTCTTCGATAGCGACGACGCGATGGTGCGTCTCGATATGTCGGAATACATGGAAAAACACACGGTTTCGCGCCTTGTGGGTGCGCCCCCCGGCTACATTGGCTACGAAGAAGGCGGCCAACTCACCGAAGCCGTCCGCCGTCGTCCCTATTCCGTTGTCCTCCTTGACGAAGTGGAAAAAGCCCACCGCGATGTATTCAATATCCTGCTGCAAATCCTCGATGATGGGCGCGTCACGGATTCCCAAGGGCGGGCGGTGGATTTTCGCAACACGATTATTGTGATGACTAGCAACATCGGCAGCGATGTGATTCTGGAGAATGCGATCGCACCCCCCCGACCCGTCAAGCAAGAACTCGACTATAAACTCCGCCAACGGATCGGCCAACTCCTCCAAGCCCAACATCAAAGCCTGCTCCAGGTGGGTACGCAATTAGATGAAGCCGTTACCCCTCAAGAGGTGGAAGCTCTGCTGCGTGAGATTGTGGCGGGAATGGTGCCAGAGAGCGATCGCACCCCCTCAACCGCCAAAAGCACCGTTGGCGGCAGTAAAGACATGGACGAACTGCTGCGCGGCTATTTTCGCCCGGAATTCCTCAACCGTATCGATGAGCGCATCGTCTTTAAACCCCTGTTACGGGAAGAGTTACGGCAAATTGTCACGATCCAACTCCAGCGCATCCGCAACCTCCTCGATGAGCAAAGTATCACCCTCGAACTCACCGAAGCGGCGAAAGATCACCTCGTGGAAGCGGGCTACGATCCCGTCTATGGAGCGCGTCCCCTGAAGCGGGCAATTCAGCGCGAACTCGAAAATCCGATGGCGACGAAAATCCTCGAAAATACCTTTGGAGAAGGGGATACGGTACAGGTAGATTGTGTGGATCAAATGTTGGTGTTGACGAAAATCAGTAGCAGCCCAGCCCCTGAACCGACGGAACTCGAACCCGTTGCCATCTCCGAGGCTGATCCTATCGTCACCGAAGCTGCGATCGCTTCTCCTGCCGACGATGACCCCGACTTTGAACCAGAGGCCACCCCCGTCCAAGCGGAAATTGTCAGCGATGATGAAGGGATTTTATTCTAACGGAGCGTATTTCGATGTACTACTTCACTGAAAAATACATTAACCCCTTCACCGATTATGGGTTTAAAAAACTCTTTGGTGAAGAACCCAATAAAGATCTGCTCCTTGATTTTCTCAATGAACTCCTGCGAGAGGAACAGGGAGAGATCGTCAGTCTGAACTACATCAAAAATGAGCAATTGGGGGATACAAGTCTTGACCGCAAAGCCATTTTTGATCTCTACTGTGAAAACGAGCGCGGTGAAAAGTTCATCGTTGAACTGCAAAAAACGAAGCAAAACTTTTTCAAAGATCGCACCGTTTACTATTCCACCTTCCCCATCCGAGAGCAAACCCAGCAAGGAATCTGGAACTATCAACTCAACGCCATCTACACGATCGCAATCTTAGATTTTGTTTTTGACGAGGATAAACAGGAGCCGCAAAAGTATCGCTATGATGTGAAGCTCACGGACATCGAGACCTGTAAAGTGTTTTATGATAAACTCACGTTCATTTACTTGGAAATGCCCAAGTTCACGAAAACTTTAGAGGAGCTAGAAACGCGCTTTGATAAGTGGCTCTACATCCTCCGCAATCTGACGAAAATTGATGAAATTCCAGACGCATTACAAGAGTCCATCTTTCAAAAACTCTTTGCCGTCGCGGAAATTGCCCAGTTCAACCCTGAACAAGTTCGCTCCTATGAAGACAGTCTGAAATATTATCGGGATTTGCAAAATTCGATTGATACGGCTCGTGACGAAGGACGCGAAGAGGGGCGCGAAGAGGGGATTGCGTTGGCGAAAGAACAGGTGGCGATCGCAGGCCTTCAAAACGGCCTCTCCAACGAACTCCTGATCGAACTCACCGGCCTGACCCCCGCCCAAATTGATCAACTCAGAGCCACGCTCAAGCCCTCATGACCCAGCGTGCAAACTGTAGCGTTTCTTAAAAAAGGCCGAGAAATTCCCCGCTCTGCTGTACAACAGGGAAAGACAACGCAATCACACAATCAGGAGTAATACAGCGGTGAAATACGAGATCCGCTATAAGCCCGCCTTTGCTGCCATCTTCGTCACCCTTGATCCGGGTGAGCGTATCATTGCTGAAGCCGGAGCCATGGCCAGTATGGATGCGGGGTTGACGATGACCACACAATTTAGCGGCGGTTTGATTCCCGCCCTGCTCCGTGCCGGCTTTGGGGGTGAAACCCTCTTTACCAATACCTTTATCAATCGCACCGATAGCCCGCTGAGTCTGGTCCTTACCCAATCGATTATTGGTGATATGGAAGTGATTCAACTGGATGGCCAACAACAGGCCGCCCTCTGTCTGCAACCGGGGGCCTATATCGCCAGCACCGCCCGGATTAAGCTGGGGGTGAAGTGGGCGGGGTTTAACAGTTGGTTGGCAGGGGAAGGGTTGTTTAAGTTGCAAGTGGAAAGCAACGGCAAAGGCTTAGTCTTTTTCGGAGCCTACGGCGGCTTGACGAAACGCCAAATCACGCAGGATTTTATTGTGGATTCGGGGCATCTCGTCGCCTACGAGCCGCAAATTAAGCTCAATGTCCGGTTTGCCAAGGGCATTATTGGTTCGTTGACCTCTGGGGAAGGGTTAGTCAATCACCTCAAAGGGACGGGGGTGATTTATATGCAGTCCCGCAGTGTGGATGGGTTGGTGCGTTTCCTCCGTCCGAAGTTGAGATAAACCTAAGGAGTCAAACGGGATGGAGATTGAATTACTACATCAGCCCGATAGTGCGATCGCAAAAATCACCCTAATCGGCGGCGAAGAACTCGTCGCCCAAGCCGGAGCGATGATCGCCATGAGCGGCCACATCAACGCCAGCACCACCCTCCGACGCGGCAAAGGCGGCGGCGTTTTCGGCGGTCTCAAGCGCGTCCTCGCGGGAGAATCCCTCTTTCTCAGCGTCTTTCGTACCCCCATTACCGGCGAAATCTTCCTTTCCCCCAAACTAATGGGAGATCTCCTGATCTATGACCTGAGCCAGAGTGAACTTGTGGTTCAATCCGGTTCCTACCTCGCCAGCGAAAGCGGCGTAGACATTGACCTCGGCTTCCAAGGCTTTAAATCGATCTTTTCCGGGGAAAGTCTCTTTTGGCTTGACATCAGCGGTCGCGGTCAAGTCCTTCTCACCTCCTTCGGCGGCATTTACGAAATTGACGTAGACGGCGAATACATCGTCGATACGGGCCACATCGTCGCCTTTGAAAAAAGCCTCACCTTTGCCATCAGCAAACCGGGCGGTAGTTGGTTGGGGGCTTTCCTCGGTGGAGAAGGCTTTGTCTGTCGGTTTAAAGGCAACGGCAAAGTCTACTGTCAAACCCACAACAACTACAATTTCGGTCGCGCTGTCGGTAGTAAGCTGCCCCCTCGTTAACCCCAAATCGTTCACCGCCTAGGACTATGGAACTCAATAAATCCGAATTTGTCTACGACATCGAGCATTCTCCCGCCTACGCTGCCCTCGTCCTCACTCTCCAAGCGAATCAAAGCATTGTGGTTGAGGCCTCCGCAATGGCAGCCATGGATAGTTGCATTACCATGGCGACCAAGGTGCGGGGTGGCATGATGCAGGGGATCAAACGCATGGTGGGGGGTGAATCAATTTTTATGAACGAGTTTACTGCCCAGGGCAAGGCGGGACAACTCTATGTGTCGCCGGGTGTGCCGGGGGATGTGCAACATTATGCTTTAACCGATAATCAAGCTCTGATGGTGCAGTCGTCGGGATTTGTCGCCTGTAGCCCCACGGTGGATGTGGATAGCCAATTTCAAGGGTTTAAGGGCTTTTTTAGTGGTGAATCGCTGTTTTTACTGCGTCTCACGGGGCAGGGGTCGGTGTGGTTTAGCTCCTATGGCGGCATTGTGGAAGTGCCGGTGGCGGGGGATTATGTGGTGGATACGGGCTATGTGGTGGCGTTTGAATCGTCGTTGCAGTATGAGGTGGAAATGTTGGGGGGCTTATCGTTTAAAGGCCTGCGGACGGGAATTTTAGGGGGTGAGGGTTTGGTCTGTCGGTTCCGGGGTGAGGGGCGGCTTTGGATTCAGTCGCGCAATATTTACCCGTTGGTGAACTTTTTAAGTCCCTTCCGGCCAGTGCGAAGTTAAGGCAGGGCTAATGGGAGATGATTGAAGGTTAAATGGAGGTTGAGGTGGTCTGGCGCTAAGTCAAAAAGACAATGACGGGTAAGTTATTTATAAAAAAGCATCCAGGCAAGAATCGTGGACTTTGGCTACCCGTCAATAAACATTTGATTGTCCACTAGGTAGCCTTGAAGAAAAATAATGCTGTGTTGTTTCCAAAATGATTGATGACTGAAGATCGTAATGCTCCCCCCCGTAAACGCGAGTTATTGAGCCTATTGGCCCTGTTTGTGGGGGCGTTTTTAGTGGTGGTGTGGCTGCTGAATCTATTGGTGGGGGGGGTAATTGGGATGATTCCCCCAGAGGCGGAACGGCAGTTAGGGCGGTGGATTATTCCGGCCTTGGAGGCCGAGGCGGAGGATTCAACGACGCAGGATCGCTTGAATGATTTGCTCGATCGCCTTGAGGCAGAGTTACCCCCGGAACAGGCGGCGGTGCATGACTATCAACTCCTTTATATTCCTGACGAAACGGTGAATGCGGCGGCAGTGCCGGGGGATGTGATTTTGGTGTATCAGGGATTGTTGGCAGAGATGGAGTCGGAAAATGAGTTGATGATGGTGCTGGGGCATGAGTTGGGGCATTTTGCGAATCGGGATCACCTGCGGGGCTTGGGGCGGGAGATTACGTTACGGTTAGCGATCGCCATTTTCCTCGGAGATGCCAGCGCCCTCCAATCCCTCTCGGGCCGGATTCTCAATCAAGTGGGATCGGCTCGCTTTTCCCAAACCCAGGAAACCCAAGCCGATGAATTTGGCCTCACGTTACTCGATCGCACCTATGGCCATGTGGCCGGCGCGACGGACTTTTTTGCCCGTCTGGCCCAAACACCGGGGGCCAATGTTCAATTCCTGGCCAGTCATCCCGCGCCCGGTAAACGGGTGAAAGATATCAACGCATTGATTCAACAGAATGGCTATACCCTGGGCCAAAAAGTCCCCCTCGATCTTGATCTCGAATGACGGCGATCGCCCCCTGACCCTGACGGTTTCCGGCTCAATAGGCCCGCTCCTTCCCTGGCCTAGATTTCGTGCTTGAGGCTCAATCCGTTAGGCTGGAAAGAACCTCCCTAATTGTCCCTTCGATCCCATAATTCCGCATGAGTCAGACCCCTACCCAGTGGATACCCGAACCTGACGAGGATGATCCCGAAGATGATTATTTTGACTATTACTTTGATCCACCCGGCAGCGAACCGGGGACGCTCACGATTGATCCCGATGGTATTCCGTCGGAACTGGTGCTAATTGACTACAGCCCGGAGCACGCCACCCGCCACCCCGATGTTTCCCCGGAAACCTGCCAAGCCTATTTAAAAACGCCGTCGGTGTCGTGGATTGATGTGCGGGGGTTGGGCAGCGAGGATGTGCTGAAGCGGGTGGGGTATATTTGCCATCTTCATCCGCTGCTGCTCGAAGATGTGGTGAATGTGCCCCAGCGGCCGAAGGTGGAGGACTATAACGATCACCTCTTGATTGTGGTGCAGATGGTGTTGCCGACACCGGATGAGGAGGGGTTTTTTATTGAGCAGGTGGGGTTTGTCTTGGGGGAGCATTATTTGCTGACATTCCAGGAGGAACCGACGCGGGACTGTTTTCAACCGGCGCGCGATCGCATCCAAAACGGTCGCGGCAAAATTCGCCAAGCAGGCCCGGACTATCTCGCCTATATCCTGCTCGATGCAATTATTGATGGGTTTTTCCCGGTCTTGGAAGACTACGGCGAACGGATCGACAGCCTCGAAGATGAGGTGGTCGCCAATCCGACCCGTAAAACCCTCGAAAAAATCTATGATATTCGGCGGGAACTGTTGGCCCTGCGGCGCTCGATTTGGCCACAACGGACGGTGATTAATAGCCTGATTCGCGAACATTACGGCCTGATTAGTCAGGATGTGGAGGTGTATCTCCGCGATTGCTATGACCATGTGATCCAGTTGTTGGATATTGTCGAAACCTATCGAGAATTATCCGCGAGTTTAACGGAAATTTATATGTCGGCGATGAGTAACCGGATGTCGGAGGTGGTGAATCTCCTGACGATTATCTCGACGATCTTTATTCCCCTGACGTTTATTGTGGGGGTCTATGGGATGAATTTTGAAAATATGCCGGAGTTGGGCTGGCGGTGGGGCTATGCCGCCTGCTGGGGGGTGATGGGGGCGATCGCGCTCTGTTTAACGATCTTTTTTTGGCGGCGGGGCTGGTTTGAGGGTTTTTTTTGGAGTCCCCTCGCCTCGAAGCGTCGTTAAGGTGGCGTTAATTCAGAGTGAGGGAGATTTAGTAACGCACTTGGTTATAGGCCGCTTCGGAAACGATCGGTAAATCTGCATATTGCCCCCGGAGGGATTGCGCGATCGCAAAAATCGCCGCCGTCAGCACCGCCAAAAACAGTACACTTTCTAACCCGCCCCCTAACCATGCCGTTGGATTCGCCCCCGTCGGACGCAGCAACGGCGCACTCAAGCCGCTGGATAGCTCCAATACATCCAGCACCAACCGACAGAGAAAGGTGAAAATCGACAGGAGAATGGCTTGCACCGTATTGAAGCGCAGAAAATGGGACACCTGAGAATTGCGCACAACCAAGATGAACAGCCCAAAAAAGAGGCCCAACTCCACAAGGGGCAACCCCCCCACATTGAAAAAATAAACCTGCATCAAGGGGGTCAGCCCGATCAACAACAGTCCCAAGGGCGGAAACAAACTCGCCAGGAAAAAGCCCAACATCGCCACTTCTAGGATGGGAATCAAATACACCAAAGCCGCAAAAATCCGGTCTTGTCGTGTTGTTGCGCCACGCCAATTCATCCCGTTCGTCTCCCAATCAAAACCTTCCTAACCATAACGCACTGGGTTATCCTAGGCATCTACCGGATCAATGTTGGTGAGCCGAAACCCCATTTGGCATTCGTAATATCCGGCGGGGGTGCGATCGCTGCATTCCGCTCCATTCTTGGCGCAACTCACCAACGCACAGCCCAGCTTGCCATGGTGCCAACGGGGTCGTCCCTGTTGATCCGCTAACAAACAACCTTGGCACACCTGTTGGGGTGAAAGAATTTGGGTCTCTGTCATAATCACAAGCATAGTCCCCTCCGCAATGATGAAGTGCTGACAACAGCCATGCCTTGGGCATCGCTAACTCTTCTCATCCTTAATTTTAAGCGAATCTCTGAGGTGATCCGCTGTCATTGCTACCAAGCTTCACGGATGGGATCTGAGGTGAGATGGGCTATCCCCCAATCCGAAACAGCGTTATCATGAAAAATCTCTCCACTATACCTAAATTTTTTATCTCTTATGGCTAATACTGACCTGGAATTTTTGGTAGAAACTGACCCTGCGATCGCTGCCATCATTAACCAAGAACTCCAACGCCAACGGGATCACCTCGAACTGATCGCCAGCGAAAACTTCACCTCCGCCGCCGTCATGGCCGCCCAAGGCTCCGCCCTCACCAACAAATACGCCGAAGGTCTGCCGAAAAAACGCTACTACGGCGGCTGCGAATTCGTTGACCAAGCCGAACAACTGGCCATCGATCGCGCCAAAGAACTCTTCGGGGCCGCCATGGCCAACGTTCAACCCCACTCCGGCGCTCAGGCCAATTTCGCCGTTTTCTTAACCCTCCTCGAACCCGGCGACAAAATCATGGGCATGGACTTGTCCCACGGCGGCCACCTCACCCACGGCTCCCCGGTGAATGTGTCGGGGAAATGGTTTGAAGTGGTGCAATACGGCGTGAGCCAAGCCACGGAAACCCTCGATTATGACGAAATTTTAGCGATCGCCCAACGGGAAAAACCCAAACTAATCATCTGCGGTTACTCCGCCTACCCCCGCACCATCGACTTCGCCAAATTCCGGGAAATCGCCGATGCTGTCGGAGCTTACCTCATGGCCGACATCGCCCACATCGCGGGCCTCGTCGCCGCCGGACTCCACCCCAACCCCGTCCCCTACTGCGATGTCGTCACCACCACCACCCACAAAACCCTCCGCGGCCCCAGGGGCGGCCTGATCCTCTGCCGCGATGCAGAACTGGGTAAAAAGCTCAACAAATCGGTCTTCCCCGGAACCCAAGGCGGCCCCCTCGAACATGTGATCGCCGGAAAAGCCGTCGCCTTTGGAGAAGCCCTGAAGCCAGAATTTAAAGCCTATTCCGCCCAAGTGATCGCCAATGCCCAAACCCTCGGCCAAGGCTTAGTCGATCGCGGCTTTAAGATCGTCTCCAACGGCACGGATAATCACCTGATTCTGGTTGATCTGCGCTCCATTGGCATGACCGGAAAAGTGGCCGATCAACTGGTCAGCGGTGTGCGGATTACGGCCAATAAAAACACCGTGCCCTTCGACCCCGAATCCCCCTTTGTCACCAGCGGCCTGCGCTTAGGCTCCCCCGCCATGACGACGCGGGGCATGGGGGCGACGGAATTCACGGAAATCGCCAACATCCTCGCCGATCGCCTCCTCAACCCCGATGATGCAACGGTGGCCGCTGATTGTCGCCAACGGGTGGGGGCATTGTGCGATCGCTTCCCCCTCTATCCCCACCTGCGCATGCCTACGCCCGCCCTCGCCTAGGCCCCTCAACCCAGAATAGAATCCACAGGCTCAGGGGAACCCCCGCTCATCCCCTGAGATTTGGGCGGTTTAGGGGGATCACGCTAGGCGTAGGCGGCAATTTAGTGTAGATTTTAGCTGATCTCTCCGGTTAGGCCCCTGACTTGATGTCTTTCCATCTTTACCATCTCATTGCCTTTCTCGTCTCCGCCATCGTTGTCCTCTGGAGCACCCCTGTGGTCAAAACCCTGGGACTCAAAAGTGGCCACGTTGATCACCCCAACGAACGCAAAGTCCATCGCCAACCCATTGTCCGCTTGGGGGGGGTGTCGATTTTTGCGAGCACCCTGATCGCGGTGCTGATTGTCTGGGGACTGGGGGGGTTTGAAGGACTCTCGGCCCCAGAACAGGCCGGGATTTGGGGGGTGGCCTTTGGGAGTGTGGGCTTTTTTCTGATTGGCTTGGCGGATGATTTGTTTAATCTCAGCCCCATGTCACGGTTGGCGATGCAGGTGGCGATCGCGATCATCTCCTGGCAGATCGGAGTCAAAATTGAATTTCTCTCCATGCCCTTTGACAATCTCGTCATGCACATTGGCTGGCTCAGTCTCCCGATTACGGTGA
The DNA here is from genome assembly GCF_001890765.1 of Spirulina major PCC 6313. NCBI lineage: Bacteria > Bacillati > Cyanobacteriota > Cyanophyceae > Spirulinales > Spirulinaceae > Spirulina > Spirulina major. Next base: position 2,363,613 of record NZ_KV878783.1, read on the forward strand.
TTTGGCTCGTGGGCATGGCCAACGCGATCAACTGGATTGACGGGTTAGATGGATTAGCCGCCGGCGTTTCCGGAATTGCCGCTGTGGTGATGTTGATCGTCACCCTGTTTATGGATCAGCCCGGTGCTGCTCTTTTGGCCGCAGCCCTCGCCGGTGGAGCCTTAGGCTTTTTACGCTACAACTTCAACCCCGCTCAAATCTTCATGGGGGATGGGGGATCGTATTTTATGGGGTTTACCCTGGCGGGGGTGGGGGTGATTGGCTTGGTGAAAACCACGGCAGTCACGGCAGTGCTGCTGCCTTACTTAATCCTCGCCGTGCCAATTTTAGATATGTCAGCGGTGATTATTTCCCGCGTCTGGCAAGGTAAATCCCCCTTTCTTGCCGATAAACGCCACCTTCACCATCGGCTGCTGGATGCGGGCATTTCCCAACGGCTGACGGTGTTGTTTATCTATGCGTTGACCCTCTGGGTGGGGAGTTTGGCCCTAGCGTTTTCGGGGATTCCGAGCGGGGCTGCCTATGCGATCGGGGCGACGATGCTGTTGGCCTATGCGGGCTGGCAAGTGTGGCGGCGCAGTGGTAGTAATGTCAGCAATTAGGGGTAGATCCTAGATTTAATTATGAGTGCAGAAATTATATGTGTGGGGACGGAGTTGCTGTTGGGGGAAATCCTCAATGGCAATGCGCGGTTTTTAGCGGCGGAGTTTGCCCGGTTGGGTGTGCCCCATTATTTTCAGAATGTGGTGGGGGACAATGTTGAACGGATTCATCAGGTGATGGAGGTGGCGATCGCTCGCTCCTCTCTGCTCATTTTTACCGGTGGCCTGGGCCCGACTCCCGATGATCTCACCACGGCAGCGATCGCCCAATTTTTCCAAACCCCCCTCACCGAACGGCCCGAAATTCTCCAAGACATCACCGAAAAGTTTGCCCAGCGGCGGCGGCAGATGACCCCCAACAACAGCAAACAAGCCCTCCTCCCCGCAGGCGCGGCGGTGCTGCCCAACCCCACGGGCACAGCACCGGGCATGATTTGGCAACCCAAACCGGGGTTAACCATTCTCACCTTTCCCGGTGTGCCCTCAGAACTCTATCGGATGTGGCAGGATACCGCTGTGCCGTTTTTGCAGTCCCAAGGCTGGGGCCAGCAGATTATTCATTCTCAGGTGCTGCGCTTTTGGGGCGTGGGCGAATCCACCCTCGCCACCAAGGTTACGGAATTATTTGACCTCCAAAACCCCACGGTGGCCCCCTACGCCGCCAACGGGGAAGTGCGGCTGCGGGTCTCGGCACGGGCAGAGTCGGAAGCGGAGGCGATCGCCTTGATTGAACCCGTGGCGGCTCAGATTCGCACCCTCGCAGGGGAAGACTATTTCGGCACCGACGAGGCGACCCTTGCTTCGACGGTGGGGGCGTTATTGAGCGATCGCCGCCAAACCGTGGCCGTTGCCGAATCCTGCACGGGCGGCGGTTTAGGGGCAATATTCACCGACAATCCCGGCAGTTCGAGCTATTTCCTCGGCGGCATCATCGCCTACGCCAATCGTGTCAAAGAAACCCAACTGGGTATCAGTCCGGAAGTGTTGATCCACCAAGGCGCAGTGAGTGAACCCGTTGCCAAACAAATGGCCCTAGGGGTAAAAGCCGTGTTCAGCAGTGATTGGGGGATTAGTATTACCGGCGTGGCGGGGCCCGGTGGCGGCACAGCCCAGAAACCCGTAGGGCTGGTGTATATCGGCCTCGCCCATCCCGATGGCACGGTGGAGATTTTTGACTATCGATTCGGCCAAGAGCGCGATCGCGCCACCATCCGCCACATGAGCGCCTGCCACGCCCTCGATCGCCTCCGCCGTCGTCTCTAGGGCGCTGCTGCCGTCCTGCCCATCCGTTAAAGTAGGAAAAAACGGAAGCACACCCAGATGATCGCCGCTCAATCCCCCCACTATCTCACCCCAGAAGACTACCTCGCCCAGGAACGCCACAGCCCCATCAAACACGAATACATCAATGGCGAAGTCTACGCCATGGCGGGTACAGGCGGATTTCACAACATTATTAGCGGTAATGTTTATCTACTCTTGCGAAATCGTTTACACGGTTCCAGTTGTCGAACCTATTTCGCAGATATGAAAGTGAAATTAGCCGAGGGTAAACAATTTTTTTATCCTGATTTAACCGTCACCTGCGATTCAGATGATGATCCATCCCTCGCCTATATTACTCAGCCAAAGCTCATTATTGAAGTGTTATCCGAATCTACAGAATTATTTGATCGCGGCAAAAAGTTTCAATATTACCGCACAATTGCGAGCTTGCAGGAATATGTTTTAATCAGTGTTCGAGATTATCTAGTTGAGGTGTTTCAACGGATGGATCAGGGGTGGTTCATGCAAACATATCAGGGCGAAGATGCGATCGCACAATTTCAAAGCATTGATCTTGAAGTGCCCTTAACTGATGTTTACGCCACCCTAGACCTTAGCAATGTACGACCTGGCAACCCGTCACAATAGACAAGGAGAATCCTATGATCGCCGCTCAATCCCCCCACCACCTCACCCCAGAAGACTACCTCGCACAGGAACGCCACAGCGAGATTAAGCATGAATACATCAATGGCGAAGTCTATGCCATGGCCGGTACGACTAAAACCCACAACACCATCAGCCTCAATACAGCAATGCTATTACGCATGGGGTTGCGATCGTCTCAATGCGAAACCTTTATGGCAGATGTCAAAGTGGGGTTTGTCAACAATACCCGGTTTTTCTATCCCGATTTGGTGGTGACCTGTGATTCTGAGGATGATTCTGATCCGGATATTATTCGATCGCCGAAGCTCATTATTGAAGTTCTTTCCAAGTCCACAGAAGCCTACGATCGCGGCAAAAAGTTTCAAGATTATCGCACCTTGCCGAGCTTGCAGGAGTACGTCTTAATCAGTAGTCAAGAGTATTTGGTGGATGTGTTTCGGCGTGCTGAGAATAATCTCTGGTTATTGCAAAGTTATCAGGGCGAAGATGCGATCGCCCAATTCCAAAGCATCAACATTGACGCACCGTTAGCCGAAATTTACGCCACAGTAGATCCCGGTGAACCGCCCGATCGTCCCGACGATACACCGCCATCGTAGCCCTCCCCTAATTTTTAGCGATCGCAATTAATCAAGAGACACGGTATAGACCCAATCAGCATAGTCTGGATCGCGGTTTTCAGTGATAGCCGTGAGTTTATCGCGGAGTTGGGAAGTGATCGGTTTCTCTTGGGGGAGATGGTAGTTTTCGATCTGTTTAACGGGGGTAATTTTCGCCGCCGTTCCACTTAAAAACACCTCATCCGCAATGAACAATTCCGACTTATCCACCGGCCGCTCAATCACCGTTAATCCCATTGCTTTGGCAATCGTTGTGACGCTATCACGAGTAATACCTTCGAGAATGTCTTGCTCGTAGCCAGGGGTGATTAGTTGACCGTTGCGAATCAGGAATAAATTCATCCCCGACGCTTCACAAACCTTGCCTTGGGAGTTCATTAAAATCGCTTCATCAAAGCCCGATTCGACGGCTTCAGTTTTCGCCAGGGATGAGGTAATGTATGCGCCGCTGATTTTGCCGCGTAGGGGTAAACTGCGGTCTTCTTGGCGATACCAGGAACTAATCCGGCAGGCAACCCCATCAGGAGAGAGATAATCCCCTAATTCTAAACCATAGACAAAAAAGTCTTTTTCAATGTTATGGAGTCGTGGGGCAATTCCGAGGTCAGAGGTATAGACAAAGGGGCGAATATAAAAGGAGACAGTGGGTTGATTCTTTTTAATGAAATCAACAATAACATGCTCAATTTTATCGGCGGGTAAATCGAATTGCAGCAACCGCGCACTGTTGCTGAGGCGTTGGCAGTGGCGATCGAGGCGAAAGAGCAGAATTTGCCTGGGATTGTTGGGGTCAGGGATGCCGCGTAAACCGCCAAATGCGCCGGTTCCGTAATGGAGGGCATGGGTGGCAATGGAGATATTCGCGTCTTTAAACGGGATAAATTGACCTTGTAGGTAAGCGGTGGGGAGAAAGTTATGCATCGTTGCTAAAGAGCGGAGTTGGCTCATTAGTATATCCCATTGGCTTGGGGCCTGTATAGCGGCGCGATCGCTCCTGTGCCTGTGCCTCTTGCCGGGTCGGATCATGATAATTTAAGCATGGTCAAGGATACAGTCGTGAGCCAGTCCGGTGGCTGGATTGTGGTGCTGTGCAACGATGACGAGTGAGACGCGGGGACGATAAGGAATGGATGAGGCAGCACAGGAAACGCCGGTGACGTTGGTGATTTCTGAGGTGGTGGCGAGCGATCGCATTGCCGAATATGAAGAATGGACGAAGGCAATTAACGGGGCGGCGCGGTCTGCACCGGGTTTTGTCGGGGTGGAGATCATCCGTCCCCGTGACCCGAACTACCTGGAATATGTGGTGATCGTGAAGTTCTCGGCGTATCGTTATTTGCGGGCTTGGGTGCAGTCGGACACCTATCGGTTATGGATTCGGCGGGCGGATCATCTGGTGCGCGATCGCGCCCTCCAAGACCAACCCGACGGCATTGAACTCTGGTTTACCCTCCCCTCTAATCACATTCGCGATCGCCCCCAACCCGCCTATTACAAAAAAGTGATCATCGGCATGATGGCGGTCTATCCCCTGATTTTGCTGGTGAATCAGGTGGTGGGGCCCTTTTTAACCGGGTTGCCGCCAAAGGTGGCGCTGTTGGTGTCGGTGCTCTTCGTCTCGGCGTTGATGACCTATCCGGTGATGCCACTGTTAACCCGGTGGTGCGATCGCTGGCTTTACCCCCCGGTGCGATCGCGTTTTTAATGAAGACCGAAAATCACCTAAAACACTAATACGGAATTACACAGAAATTTTCGCCATAACATCCCTACAGGGTATATAGCGAATTGCGAAAAGATGAAGATGCTACTTCCCCCTTTGTAAGGGGGATTGAGGGGGATATTCGTACCGCAGTTTTCCTAAAACCGCTATATTACACAGGTAGAATCTTAATAAAACCCGTATAGAGTTGATTACCTGATTGACTGACAAAAGAAGTGGTAGGGATAGCTAAAGAGGTTGCCCTGACTGAAATACAGAGAATTAAGAAATGGGAGTCAGTCCTCTAGAATTGAGTTACCACAACAAAACTCTGGAGAACTGTGAAAAAAACTCCCAAATTTACAATGCCCTGAAAACCTGGTTGGGTCAAGACATCCCCTGGGCGCATCTGAGCCACCTGACTACCTGCATCTGGATGGTCATCGCCGTCATCCAAACCGGAGCAGTCAACCTCACGAAATGGCTGCCGTATCTGCCCTGTCGAGGATTGTTTGCCCAAAGTAAACAGCGGCGAGTCCGACGCTGGCTGGGCAATAGCCGCATCAATATTCATCGACTCTACAAACCCATCATCAAAGCCGCCTTAGCCGATTGGCAGGATGAGGTGATGTACCTGAGCTTAGACACCTCACTATTTTGGGATGAGTATTGTCTGATTCGGGTGGCTGTGGTGCATCGCGGTCGTGCTTTACCCCTAGGCTGGCGTGTGTTGGCTCATCCCAGTGCCTCGGTTGCCGCCAACACCTACCGAGAACTGCTCCAAGATGTCGCTCGACTCCTACCGCAAGGGGTGTAAGGTGGTGCTGCTGGCTGACCGGGGCTTTGTGCAGACGGAGACTATGACGCTGGTGCGCACCTTCGGCTGGCATTATCGCATCCGCATCAAAAGCAATACCTGGCTTTGGCACTCTGCCAAGGGCTGGAGCCAACCAAAAGCGTTTCATCTCAAACCCGGTGAAGCCCTCTGCTGGCACAACGTCAAACTTCACAAAGGTGAATGGTATGGTCCGGTTCATGTCATTTTCGGTCGCAACAATGTCAATGGCGAGTTTTGGGCGGTTGTCAGTGATGAACCGACCCACCTCCAGACTTTTGCTGAGTATGGTCTCCGGTTTGATATCGAGGAGGCGTTTCTCGATGACCAGTCTGGGGGTTGGCACCTCCAATCTTCCCAACTTCGCTCAGTTTGTGTTCTTTCCCGTCTCTGCTTCATTCTGGCTCTGGCGACTCTCTATGTCTCAGCTCAGGGTCTTGAGGTTGTCCAATCGGGCAAGCGTCGCTGGGTTGACCCCCATTGGTTTCGCGGCAATAGCTATTTTCGTATCGGTCTTGAGTGGATTCGTACTGCTCTCCTTGAGGGCTGGCGCTTGATTCGGCTTGTTGCTTTCTTTTCTAATTCTGACCCTGAACCGGCTATGGCTTCTCGTCCTCAGCATCGGCAACGCTCTTATCGCCTTGAATTCCAGTTTTGCTCTTTTTCTTACTCCCCTGACTGAATCTTTTGTCCGTCAATCAGGGTTGAGTCTCTCGTTTATCATATGCGAAGAATACTTGACAGCTTAACACAACTTACCTATCTAATAACAGACAAAGAAGAATTCAATAAAAACAAGGCTATAAAACATAATGAAATTGGACGGGTAGCTACTTTGAAAACGGCTAGAAACGAATTTGAGGCAGTTCTTATTGGAAATGGTAATGAGTACGCTGGAGATGCCACGGACTTTCTTGCAACCATTAACAGCCTGTTTAATAGTTTTAAACATTGCCTGATGCATGAAGAAAGCTGCATTTTGATGGGAGTAGATTTCCCAACAATTGTTTCATACCACGCAAAAAACAACAATCACAACAACGAGATTGTATACCACAATCACAATGCATTTCACATAATGATGGGATTCCAAGATAACGTCACGAGAATAATAAAGAACCAAAAACTATATCAACAAATAAAAACTAGATTGGGCGATCAAGAAACTCCCAACGACTCTAATCCTATATCCAGAACAGAATGACCCCGCCAGCGTAACAGGGCGATCACTTGAGCTTTGCACAGCATAAAACGCTCTGATTCTAATCGTAGAGTTTGCAGTTCTTGCTGCTCTGCCCCGGTCAAGTCTCGATCTTGATTTGCGATCAATAAATCATCATAACGAGTCATAGTTTCTGAAGGTTTTTGGCTGCGGGCAATACGCCACAATTCATCATCACTGAGACGATCCAGTGCCGCAACATCTGGCTGATAGTCTGCTGGTACATCCTGCCAATCGGGTGGACTGCCAATCTCTAACGCTCTCAAAATTACGTCAGTCAGTGTTTTACGGGTTGCCTGGGCAATCTGAATCAGGCGGGCATAGGTATGCTCAGGAATATCAATCGTGACCGTATTACTCATGGTTGTTCGGCTGTAACTTGCCCAGGTTGCGGGTTTTTCTATTGTATAAATTTCGAGGGTTTTGGCTCCCGATTGATTGGGCTTAGGGTTGGATGGGCCAGCCGAGGCGGGTGGGTGCTTGGTAGACGCGGCGCAGGGTGCGGAGGTCACGGCGGGAGATGGGGGGCGGGTCGCTAACTTGGGACGGATAGAGGGCATCGTTTGGGTTGGGGCTATGACCCCAGAGGCCGAGGGCGTGGCCGAGTTCATGGCGGGCTGTGCCTTGGATGCGGTGGGGGGGTTGGTCGGGGTTGAGGTAGAGGGTGAAACGGTGGGCGAGATGGGGGGGCGGGTGACGCTCTAAATAGAAGGTGTAACGGGCTTGGCCGTGCTGGGCATCGGGGATGATTAAGCGGCGTTGCTCCCGGTCGATGCGGATGGTACGGGGTGGGCGCGATCGCATCACCACAATATCGGCAGTGTCTGGATCAGCCGCTTCTACGAGGGGAAAATACACCGCCCAATCTGCGATCGCCCCCCGCACGGACTGCCGCCACTGCGAATCATCGTTATCTTGAATCGCCACCGTGACGGGAAACCGTGACCACACCAACGCCCCCACGGGGGTGGGTTCAATTGCGTCGAAATAGTCCTCTGGGGAATCTGAGGCAGCTTGGCCCACCGGCATGGGGGCGGTCAACTGTTGGAGGGCAGCGGGTAGGGGGTGCGATCGCGGTTCGGGGAGTTTCGCCGCCGGACTCGCAGGAGCCGTCAGCCAGAGAATCAACAGCGCGATCGCGCCACTCAAGCCCACCCATCGCCAAAAACGCCCCATGGTTACTGCTCCCCCATCAACACACCAAAACCACCCCCCTGCTGACCAAGGGGGACAAGGGGGATCACGCCGATCCATCCCCAGGGCGATCTACTCCTCAGCCGGAAGCGTTTGGGGAATGGTTGGTGCATCAGGAGTTACAGGAACCAACGGTTCAGACCCGTCCGGTTGGATAATCGCATCGGAGGGAGTCACATTTGCCGACGGAGTCCCCAGCCAACCCGCTGCCAACGCCACGGTTAAGCTCATAAAAATCACACTCAGCAGCCAGGTTACGCGGTTGAGGGTCGTTTCAGCGGTTTTCGCACTGGTGAACAGTTGCGCTTGACCGCCGATTCCGCCAATGCCATCCCCTTTCGGACTGTGGAGAATCACCAAAATAATTAAAAATAAAGCGGAGCCCGCCCAAATAAATTGAGCAATTTGCGTTACATCCATAGCAAGTTATTTACGTCAAAAATGGCACGGTCATCCGGGGATCACCGACTGTCTAGCTTAACATTCTCTATCCCTCCTGCTGTGGTGTCTACTGCTGATACCCAACGTTCTAATCTTGACCTAGCCTGCGTTTGATCTCCCTTTCAGTCAGGGCAGCGAGCTAGAAGCTCGCACTACAAAGGATTCCAGGCAGGGTAGTTTGATCTCCCTTTCAGTCAGGGCAGCGAGCTAGAAGCTCGCACTACAAAGGATTCCAGGCAGGGTAGTTTGATCTCCCTTTCAGTCAGGGCAGCGAGCTAGAAGCTCGCACTACAAAGGATTCCAGGCAGGGTAGTGTGAGCCTCTGGCTCACTTATACCAGCTTCAAACTAACACCTTGGGTTATGTCTAAGCAGGAGCTGCTGTGGCGCAGTGGCGGATCAGGTTCCGGGCCCCAAAATCGCCCGCCGTTTTTCCTCATTGGCGCGGAAGCCGACGAGTACCGCTTGCCCCTCTTTGACGAAAAGGGGGCGTTTTAATAGCATCGCATCGGCGGCAAAGGCGGCGACCCATTGGGCATCCGTCCAGGTTTTTTTCTCGTCGCCAATCGCTCGGTAGGACTGGCCGGAGGTGTTGCGCATCGGTTTGCTGCCGAGGGTGGCGACCCAGTCTTGAATCAGGGCGGCGGTGGGGGGGTGGGTTTTGGTGTTGATGAATTCGTAGGCGATCGCAGTCTCATCCAACCAGGCGCAGGCCTTTTTACAGGTGGTGCAATTGGGGATGCCGTAAACGAGGAGAGTCATGGGGATTGTGAACAAGGGAACGATAGGCGATCGTAGCAAAACCAGGCCAAAAAAAGGGCCAGCGATGGCTGGCCCCAGGAGCAAAGGAAACGATCAAAGAGGGTTAGCGAAAGGACACCGATGCGCCGTAGGATTCGAGGTAGGCGCGGATTTTGGCGGCTTCGCGGCCATCGACGGCGGTTTTCAGGATGGCGGGTGGCCGTTTTACGAGGGCTTTGGCTTGTTTTAAATCTACCCCCGTCACCATCCAGACGGCTTTGGCGATCGCCACCCGACGATTTGACGGCACGGCATCGAGTACCACATCGCAGGTCTCTAACGCGATCGCGCCATTGTCCATCCCTTGGAACCACTTCACGGGCATCGCCCCCGCATCCACCCCAAAGTTGAACTCGATTTGGTCGATCAATTCGCTGGCTTCCATCAGGGTTAAGGTTTTCATGATCTCGATGATTTGGTTCACTTTTGCAGACATGGCGCACCTCCCCATTGCCTTGAGGGTGGATCGGGTTCAGTCGGTTAACGTTTCGCCCAATGGTGGGAATTACTTAGATTGAGTTTGAGATTTCTTTAATGTTACAAGCGTAATACATGAGCGTCAAGCCCGTTAGGTTTCGTTGCGATCGCGATCGGTGCGTCAGAGATTGGGCTATGGTTGGACAGAACCGAGGTTTGGAGGCGCGATCGCACCCCGATGACATTACCCAATTTCCTCATTATTGGCGCACCGAAAGCCGGGACAACCTCCCTCTATCGCTATCTGCGTCAACATCCCCAAGTGTTCATGAGTCCAGCGAAGGAGCCGAATTTTTTCGCCTTTGGGGGCGATGCGCCGCCGGATTTTAACGGACCGGGCGATCGCGACGAACCCACCACCCTCGACCTGGCAACCTACCAAAACTTATTCGCCAAAGTCACTGACGAACTCGCCGCCGGGGAAGCCTCCACGGTCTATCTCTACAGTCCCGACGCACCCCAACGCATCCATGCCACGATCCCCGATGCAAAACTAATCGCCATCCTCCGCAACCCCATCGATCGCGCCTTTTCTAACTATCTCCATCTCCGCCGCAGCCAACGCGAACCCCTCCCCGACTTTGGCCAAGCCCTCCAAGCCGAAGCCGAACGCATCGCCAACCATTGGAAACCCTTTTGGTATTACCAAGCCCAAGGATTATACGGGCAACAATTGCAGCGTTATTTGCAATATTTTGAGCGCGATCAGTTGGGAATTTGGCTCTTTGATGATCTGAAAAATGATGAACTGGGCACGATTCGCGAAATTTTCACGTTCCTCGGTGTTGATCCCACGTTTCAACCCAATACCGGGGAGCGGGTGCGCGTCACGCCCCCCGTGCCGAAAAATCAATGGTTACACAATCTGCTCAATCGCCCCAACCCGTTAAAAGCGATCGCGAAATCAATCCTGCCCCAGGGACTGCGATCGCAAGTATCCGCCCAAGTCAATCAAAAAAACCTCACCCAGCCCAAACCCACGGAGCGCGATCGCGCCCAACTCATCGCCTCCTATCGCGACGACATCGAACAATTACAAACCATTCTCCACCGCGATTTATCCCACTGGCTCCGCTAGACTACGCCTGATCCTGCATCGTGGCGATCGCAGCCAGCAGCTTCGGGGTTGTGGGGGAGTTTTCGGGCTTCTGGCGGTGGGGGTGACGACGGCGATCGCGGTCTGTAGAATGACCGGCAATGAACGGAATGGATGCAGTGTTGCACGGTATCATGGTGCGTAGCCTGGCAAGCGATCGCCGCTTTGGTGACTCCATCCATGATTGTGAATCCGTTATGGTGAATCTGTGTGGTTCAGTCACTATTGGAGCAGCCCACGTTTGTCCCCTGTTAAGGATTCAGCGTGACCATGAGGGAAGAGGATACATCGGCTACGGTATCGCAGGAGCAGCCTGATGGCATAGTCGTAACGTCGTCCCAGGCTCCACTATCGACGCGGCTAATCGCTCAATATCACTGTTTGACCGAGTTAAGCAATGCGATCGCTCAGCATCGATCCTTACCCGATCTTTGGGCTTGGGTGGTGGCGGCGGTAACCCAGGCTTGGGACTGCGATCGCGCCATTGTCCGCACCGCCCTCAACAGTTGGGACATTGTCGCCGCCCAGGGTGAACTCACCCCCGACCCGAAATCCTGGTGGTCTGCCGCCCCCCTCGAATGTCCCTTAGATGCCCCGATCCTGTCCCGCTGGCTTGCCATTCTCTACACCGGGCAAGCCTGGCAGCCCGATCCCCACAGTTATTGTGTGCCGATTCAAACCGATCAGGGACTGTGGGGTATGTTCCTGGTGGAGCAGTCCGCCACGGTTCCGGCCTGGACGGCCCAAGAACGCCAGGGGTTAACCCTGGTGGCGCAACAAATGGCGATCGCCCTCCAAGCCCGCACCCCCTCATCCCTCCAGCCGCCGGATCTAGCTCCGCCCCTGTTTCTCCATCATCTGCTGAATAGTGATCCCAATATTGTCTTTGTCAAAGATTGGGATGATCACATCATTTGGGCAAATCAAGCCTTTGCCCAAAAGTATGGCCGTCCCCTAGAAAGCATTATTGGCAAAACCAGCCTCGAACTCGGCCACCATACCCCCGAAGAAGTTCAGGTTTTTGTGGAGCAAAATCATCACGTCATCCGCACCCAAACGGATTTATTGATTCCGGAGGAATGTTGCACCGATGGGCAGGGCAAGCAGCAATGGTGGCAATGGCTGAAACGCCCGTTTTCAATGCTGGGGCAGTCCCAACAGTATGTGTTGGGGATTGGGGTGAATGTGACGCAGCATCGTCATGCAATGTTGGCCTTGCAACGCAGTGAGCGGCGTTATGTGTCTTTGGCGGAATTGGTTCCGGTGGGGATTTTCCATGCTGATCCTCAGGGGCATCTCCATTATGTCAATGAGCAATGGACGGAGATCATGGGAATTCCGGCCATTGAGGCGATTCAAACCCAGTGGTTGTCGTTGGTGGGGGCGGAGGGGGGCGATCGCGACGGCAACCCTTGGCAACCACCCTGTAGCCCAAGCACCACTCTGAAAGCAGAATACCAATATCAACACCCCGACGGTTCCACCCGCTGGCTCTTGGAACAAACGGCCCCGGAACGCAATAGCGAGGGTCAGATCATTGGTTACCTGGGGACGATTATTGACATTAGCGATCGCAAAACCCAAGAAACCCACCTCCAACGCCTCAACCTCGGACTAGAACAACGGGTCAGCGATCGCACCGCCGCCCTGCAATCCACCACCGGCCACCTCATGGCCCTGATTCAAACCCTCCAGATCGGCGTGTTAGCCACCGATGCCACCGCCCAAATCGTCCTCGTCAACAAAGGCTTTCGGGAACTCTTTCCCACCAGTCCCGATCCAGATACCGCCGTCGGTCTGCCCCTGCTCACCTTTCTCACCTCCTGCCAAGACCAATTCCTCACCGCCACCGACTTTATCCAGCATTACCATCACTTTCTCAACAGCCGCCACCACAGCATCCATGCCGAACTCGAACTCTCCACCGGTCAAGTGGTGGAATGGGATTGCGTCCCGATTTTAAGCGAAGATCAGTACCAGGGCAGCCTCTCCATGTATCGGGATATCACCGAACGCAAACAAGTCGAGCGGAGTTTACGGGACAGCGAAGAACGCTTTCGCGCCATGTTTGAGCAGGCGGCCATGGGCATTGCTCAATTGGATTTACAAGGGCGCTTTGTCCAGTTCAACCAGCGTCTGTGTGATATTTTGGGCTATGACGCAGCCACCCTCCGATATCAGCGGCTCCGGGATATTGAGGTGCAGTCCGACTCTCCCGCCCCTCAGGACAATCGCCTAACCCCGACGCAGTGGAATCAGTTTCTCTGTGGCATGCGTGAAACCTATGCCCATGAGCAGAAATATCGGCGGGCGGACGGGAGCTTGGTCTGGGGACACATGATCTTATCTTTAGTGCGCCAAGTGGGAGGGGAGCCGGATTATTTTATTGCGATTTTGGATGATGTGAGCGATCGCAAACAAGCCGAAGCCGAAATCCTCCGCGCCCTCGACACCGAAAAAGAACTCAACGAACTCAAAACCCGGCTCATTGACATGGCCTCCCATGAATTTCGCACCCCCCTCACCACCATCCTCGGCTCGGTCGAACTCCTGCGCCTCTACGGCCAGCAATGGGATGAAACCAAACGCTACAAATACCTCCAACGTCTGCAAGATGCCGGCTTACGGATGAAAGCCCTTGTGGATAATGTCTTAACCGTCAGTCGGGCCAATACCGAACGCCTCACCCTCCGCCCCCATTTTTTTGATGTCATCGAATTCTGCCGCAACCTGATCGACGAGTTAACCATGGGCCAGGGCTGCCAAACCATCGTCTTGCAAACCGAAGGGAGCTTGCGCGATCGCTCCCATTATGTTGTGTATCTTGAAGAACGATTACTCCATCATATTTTGAGTAATTTACTCTATAACGCGATCAAGTATTCTCCCCCGGATAGTCTAATTCAGGTGGGCCTGACGGTTGAGGATCAACGGTTAATTTTCCGGATTGAAGATCAAGGGATTGGCGTTCCCTTTGCGGATCAAGATCGTCTCTTTGATGCCTTTCATCGGGCCCGCAATGTGGGCAAAGTGCCAGGAACTGGACTTGGGCTAAATATCGTCAAAAAATATGTTGAATTGCAGGGGGGGACAATTGTGTTTTGTAGCAAAGAAGGATTTGGCACCACATTTCGTGTTGCTTTGCCACTCATCGAGGAGGTCGCGAAATAGCCATGGATTCATCCCACGTCACAATTTTAATTATTGAAGATGAGGTGTCGATTCGCGAAATTATTGGCGAATGTTTACAGGCGGAAGGATACCAGATCCTAGAAGCGGAGGATGGCTTGGCGGGAGTGCATCAGGCGTTGTTGTGTCAGCCCGATTTGATTCTCTGTGATGTGATGATGCCGAAGTTGGATGGGTATGAAGTGTTGCAACGGCTCCAGGCGAACCAACAGACCCAAAGTATTCCGTTTATTTTTTTGACGGCGAAAGGTGAAAAAGAAAATTTTCGCTATGGGATGGAGTTGGGGGCGGATGACTATTTGACGAAGCCGTTTACGGTGCGGGAGTTGCTGAAGGCAGTGTTAACGCGCCTCCGGAAGCGATCCTCTGTGCTGGACTCCGGCGATCGCGCCCTGACTGCAACGCTGCCAGCCCCCACGCAACAGCGAGTTGGGCGTGATCTCTTGACCAATTTGCCGATGCGCTGGAGTTTGGGGGAGCCGTTCCATCAACTCTATCAAGATTATTTAGGGCAGCAACAGAGACAGGCTCATATTGATTGGTGTTTGCCGTTGTTTTGTCTGAGTTTGGATCGGTTTGAACGGATTACGACCACGTTGGGCTATGACTGTGGGGATCAGTTGTTGCAAGCGGCGGCGTTGCGATTACAGGATTGGGTGGGCGATCGCGGGTTTCTCGCTCGGCTCAGTAGCAGTGCGGAGTTTGCGATTCTGTTTCATCCCTTGCCCTATGACCAAGTGATCGCGTTGTCAGAGCAGGTGTTACAGCGGTTTGCGGAGCCGTTTTTGTTAAATGACCTCACGGTGATTGCGCCGCTGAGTGTGGGGGTGGTGATGGCCCCGGTGCATGGCACGATGTTGAATCCCCTCTTGCAGGCGGCCCGCACGGCGAAACAACAGGCGCAGCAACTCGGCGGCAATCATGCTCAGATGTATCAACCGAGTCCTCAGTATGTGCTGCCCAATGCGAGCGATATGATTGTGCTGGAGACGGATTTACGGTATGCGATCGCCCGCAATGAACTCCGACTCTACTATCAACCCCAAGTCTGTTTAACCAGTGGCGAAATTATCGGGGCCGAAGCCTTAATTCGCTGGCAACATCCCACCCGTGGTTTGATGACACCGGGGCACTTTATTCCCATTGCCGAGGAAACGAATTTAATCGAATCGATCAGCCATTGGGTGGTGCAGCAGGCGACCCAACAGGCGATGCAATGGCGGCAGGCGGGGTTGGGTTCCTTGCGCATGGCGGTGAATATTTCGGCCTGTCATTTTAATCATCCCGACAGTTGCCAACGGTTGATCGATTTGCTGACTCGTGCGATCGCCGACTATGACGCTCTGGAATTAGAAATCACCGAAAGCAGCTTAATGTATGATTCCACCGTCACCGTAGAACGGTTTCATCAACTCAAACGCCTGGGCATGCAGATTGCGATCGATGATTTCGGCACAGGCTATGCCGCCCTCCATTACCTCCAACAATTCCCCTTTGATAGCTTAAAAATTGATCAATGTTTCGTCCAAAACATTGATCAAAACGCTAAAAATCAAGTCATTCTTCGCACGATTTTTGAACTTGCCCAATGCTTAGAACTGCGAGTGGTGGCCGAAGGGGTTGAAACCGCTGCGGAATTGGAGATGCTGCGACGGTATCGGTGCGATGAAATCCAAGGCTACTTGTTTAGCCCGCCGGTTCCTGGCCCGGTCTTTACAGAGTTTCTAGAACAGCATAAAACCTTACCCTTGACGCGGCTGCTGTCCTAAACAGGGGGGTGTATTGTCGTTTGTGACGTTGCACGCTATACCTAAGCTAGGAAATCGCCTCTAGACCTGACACAATGCCAAATTCGCCTCGTTTTATCATCATCGGCGCGATGAAATGCGCCACCAGCAGCCTTTATCAACAGCTAGTGGCTCAACCGGGAATTTTCATGACGACCCCCAAGGAGCCTAACTTTTTCAGTGATGATGATGTCTATGCCCAAGGGATTGAGTGGTATCAGGGCTTGTTTGCCGCTGCGCCGCCTGCGGCCCTCTGTGGAGAAGCGAGCACCCACTACACGAAGCTGCCCACCTATCCCGATGCGATCGCCCGCCTCAAAACCCATCTCGGTACAGATGTGAAGTTGATTTACATGATGCGGCATCCGGTGCAGCGGCTGGTGTCCCACTACATCCACGAATGGACTCAGAAGGTGATCGACACCAAAACCGATATTAATGCCGCGCTGGATCGTCACCCCGAATTGATTGCCTATAGCCAATACAGCCAGCAAATTCGCCCCTATCTGGAAACCTTTGGCCCGGAAAATGTGCTGCCGATTTTCTTTGAGCAGTTGTGTAATGCGCCTCAACAGGAACTGGAGCGGGTCTGCCAATTTATTGGCTATCCGGGGTCGCCACAATGGCAGGAGTTGGAGCGGGATAATGTGTCGAGTCAGCGGCTGCGCAAAAGCCCGTTGCGGGATGCGATCGTCCAAGCGCCGATCTTGAAAACGATCCGCAAACGGCTGATCCCTCAGGCGGCGCGGGACTGGGTGAAAGGGTTGTGGCAAATGAAGCAACGTCCTGAATTAGCTCCGGAGCAGTTGCAACGAGTGACAGAGATTTTTGATCGTGATTTGGCTCAGTTGAATGAGTGGCTGGGGACGGCGTTAACCTGTGCCACGTTTAAGCAGACGGCGCAGGTGAGTCCGGAAGGTTGGCCGGGTTGGGGGTCGTCTGCTGCGGTTCAGGAGTCTTAACGGCAAGGGTGCGATCGCATCACCATCATCAGCAACGGCATAAACGCAGAGGAGAGGATTGAGGACATGGTGGAAACACAAGACCCCATTTTTTTAGTGGGGGCAGAATATTCGGGCACGGTGCTGCTGCGGTTGATGTTGCACAATCACCCCCAAATCACTTGGTGTGATGAGTTTGAATATGCCGTGACCTGGGTGGATCATCAGGGGCGATTTCCGGATTTAGCCACCTACCACGATTGGCTGTCTACCCATCGCATCTTTCAGTCGCGGGGCTTCATCATCGATGTCAACTTGAGTTATCCGGACTTGGTGCATAGCTTTTTAGAACAACAGCGAGAACGGCATCAGAAGCCGATTGTGGGGGCGATCGTCCATGAACATTTTGATCGGCTATTGGCCCTTTGGCCCGCTGCCCGGTTTATTCATCTCGTGCGCGATCCGAGGGATGTGGCCCAGTCCTGTGTAGAAATGGGGGTGGCGGGGAATGCCTGGATGGGGGTACAGCGATGGCTGACGGCGGAATTACTCTGGGAAGGGTTTAGTTTGCAACTGACGAGCGATCGCTTCATTGAAGTGCGCTACGAAGATCTGATGGCCGACCATCTCACCGTCTTAAACGATCTCTGCACCTTCATCGGTGTACCCTACAGCGATGCGATGCTACGCTATCCCGACTACAGCGATTACGAACTTCCCACCCCGGCAGGCCTACAGGCTTGGCAGCAGACCCTCAGCCCGGACGGAGTGCGCCAAGTGGAAACGCGGGTGGGGGATTTACTCTCGCTGCGGGGCTATGAACCCAGCGGCCTCACCCCTCTATCCTTGAACACTTACAAGCGTCTCGCGCTCACGGTTGAGAGTTGGTGGAAACGGGTGCAGTTTCGCATCCATCGTTACGGCTTGAAACTTTTCATCGCCGACTTTTTTACCCGTCGATTGGGATTGAAAGAACTCCATCGCCCCATTCAATACGAACTGAATGAAATCGATCGCCATTACTTGAAAAAATCTTGGCGATAAGGGCAAAGGATGAATGGGGCGGCAAGAGTGCGATCGCCCCCCCGGTTTAGGGTTAGACCTGCCGCAAACTCCCCGCAGCCTGTAACGATTCTTAACACCGTTTCTCAGCAAATCAGTTTAACCTAACAAACTAGGTCACTAATTTTCCGTTTAAAACTCCATATCATAGAACAGGATATTAAGTATGAGTGTCAACTTAGCTACAATGCTCAAAGAAGGGACGAAAAAGTCCCACACCATGGCAGAAAACATGGGTTTCATCAAATGTTTCTTGCGGGGCGTAGTCGAGAAAACCTCGTACCGGAAGCTTGCAGCTAACCTCTACTATGTCTACGGTGCGATGGAAGCCGAGATGGAACGCCTCAAAGACCATCCTGTCCTCGCCCCAGTCTATTTTCCGGAACTGAACCGCAAAGCCGCCCTCGAACAAGATTTAGCCTTCTACTATGGCCCCCAATGGCAGACCGAAGTTGCGATTTCCCCCGTGGGCCAAGCCTACGTGGATCGGATTCGTGAAATTGCCAACGAACGCCCGGAACTCCTCGTGGCGCACCTCTACACCCGCTATCTCGGCGACCTTTCCGGGGGTCAAATTCTCAAAAAAATCGCCGTTACCGCGATGAAGCTCGAAGACGGCGAAGGCACGGCGTTCTACGAATTTGAACAGATTCCTGACGAGAAGGCCTTCAAAACAAAGTATCGGGCTGCCATGGATGCGTTACCCGTTGACCAAGCCACGGCCGATGCGATCGTGGATGAAGCCAACGCCGCCTTTGGCATGAACATGAAAATGTTCGACGAACTCGAAGGCAACTTGATTAAAGCGATCGGGACGATGCTCTTCAACAGCCTCACCCGCCGCAACAGCCGGGGCAGCACCGAAACTGGCTTGGCGACCTAAATTCCCCCCAGGCGGGGATTAAAATCCCCGCCTCAGAGCGAAAACCCGTTCACACGGGTTCTGGAGTGGGCGATCGCCCACTTTCGCTATGAGCCCAGAACTTCAGGTCTGGGCGGTGCGGGGTTCAGCAAATTCATCCCCCTTTCGGGTGCGGTAGGGTTACCAAGGGCTGCCCACCATTACGAAACTGCTCCAGTAGTAGGGGTGTCGAAATTGGCGGGAGGTGGTGAGGTCGCCGGGGAGGGAGAAGGTGGCGGTGGGCGATCGCAATTCTCCCCCCTCCAGCACCACCTCGCCCCGCAGCATCGCCAGTTGGGCCTGTTGGAGGGCTTGGGCGCGGATCGGGGCGGTTTTGAGGGACTGATAAAAACTGCTCATCAGGCCGAGCGTACCCTCATCGCTGACATACCAGAGACTACCGAGAGAGGTTTTCACCCCAGCAGCCACGGCCAAACCCGCAAACCCCAATTCTGCCTCTGCATCCCCTAAGACCGTCCGGCAAGCACTGAGCACCAACAGATCTACCATCGGTTGATGAAAATTGAGCGTCCGAATTTGATCGAGGGACAATTGTTGATCGCCCCAAAATTGGAGGTAGGAGTTACCGATCGCGCCGGGTTGAAATTCGCCGTGGGTGGCCATGTGGATGATGCCGTAGGGGGTGCGATCGCGCTGGTTGATCGCATTGGCTGGGGTAAAGTCTGGATTGAGCAAAATCGTGCCCGGCCAGAGTTGGTTGGCGATGATATCCAATTCACTGGGCACAGCGGGGAGGGGGGCTTGGTCGGTAAAGGTATCGGCTCCCATGGCCAAAACACTCAGATTCGCCACATCGCTGTATTCAAACAAACTCAAAGACAGGCTCGGCATCATACTGAGGCTGTAGCGTTCGATCAGGAATTGCTGATCCTGCATCAACGCGGCGAAAGGTAGCGATCGCAACCCCTGATCCGGCAGAATCGCTAAATGTTCCACCCCCCGCGCCTGTAACGCCGCCTCGATCGGCGCGATCAACCAGTCATACAACTGCCGCGCCGATCGCTGATAAGCATTCGAGGTGACACTCTGCACCCCGCGCTGCATCTGTCGCGCCAATTGTGTCACGTTTTCCTGAGTCACCCCCCGCATCGGCACACGAATCGGCTTCTCTTCCTCATCTCCGGTGATCAACAGTAAATCCAGGGTGGCATTCTCCTCTGTGAACTGGGTTGATGTGACCCCTTGGGCGAAGGGAGTCGCGGCAGGGTGGGCCGGATCTTTCCCGTGGGCTTTGGTGCGATCGCGGTCTCCCGTTCCCATCAGACCAGGGGTGAAGCTAATGTAGAGCAACGCGGGCTTAACCCCGGTGCGTCGTTCCACGGAGCGGAGCAATTCGCGGGCTTGATCCACACTGACCACCTCTGGGCTAGGGAGGCCGAGATGGGCGGCAAACGTATTGGTAAACTGTGCTTCGAGGCTGGTGAACTGGGACGCGGTGAGCGGCTCAAGCCCACCGAGGGGATCAAGCCCTGAATCGCAGAAGGGGGGGCAGGTGTTAAAAAGCTCACCCGCACCAGTGGTGATGCTGGCGGTGGTGGTGATGCTGGCGGTGCCCGTACTAATGCGATCGCTCCCGTTGAGGTCAAAGAGGGTCACCGTTCCCGTGAAGGTGCTGTCGGGGGTGAAGGTGATCACGTCGCCGGGATTGAGGGTGATCGGGGTGGTGCGATCGCTAATCGTGACCCCGTTGAGGGTGAAGGTTCCCGACGCGATCAAGTTCGAGAGGGTGAGGGTTGCGATCGTATCGCCGTCGGAGTCGCTAATCTGCCCTGCCAATTCAGCAAAGGTGAATTGCGTCGGCTGGCCCGCTGCGGTTGTGACGCTGAATCCCTGCACCGCAGGCGGACTATTCACCGACGTGATCGTCGTTTGCGGCCCCACCGTTACCGTTGACCCATTGGCCGTCATCGGCACGATTTGAGCCGCCACCCCAGCCGTCGTGCTAATCGCCTGCACCCCATTGACAGTATCATCACCAATCTCAAAATTCACATTGTTCGGCCCGCCATCATGGGTAATCGACACCGACCCCGATGTGGTTACGCCAACCGTCTCAATCGAGGTTCCCTGAACCGTGCCCCGTGCTGCGATCGTCACATCTCCCCCGAAGGACGTGTAGGGGGCAGCATTGCTGGCGGTGGTGGTGATCTGCTCAAATTCGATATTTCCCGATAGGGCACTGGTGGTGAGGGTGACATTTCCCGCCACGGCAGCAGTGGGGCTAGCAGAATTGGAAGAGGTGTCAATATCCTCAAGGCTAATCGGGCCGCCTGCGGTAACCGTCACAGCCCCCGCCGTGCTCCCATTGGTTGTCACACTGGTATTCAAATCCTCCGCCGTTACCGAGCCCCCCGCCGTCAACGTAATCGCTTTCGTCGAGCCCGTCGCCGCTGATGTGTTCACCGATCCTAGAGCTAAATTACCTCCCGCCGTCAGGGTCACGCTTTGGTCTGCCTGGATCGTGTCATTGGTATCGTTCATTGTGATGTTGCGGCCCGCCGTGAAGGTGATCGGCCCTGATGCCAACGCGAGGTTAAAAAGATTATCAGCGGCATCTTCAAAAATAATGTCGTTTGTAGCTTGGAGCGTAATCGATCCGGCAATACTTTCAAGTTCACTTTCAAAAATGTCTGTTGGCCCCGGATCGGCAAACAACAGCGAACCGCTAAACCCTGAAACTCCCGCCCCCGCCCGAATCGTGATATTCGTCGGGTCAAGCAACACCGACCCCATCTCCCCTTGGGGCGCAGCCGTATCTACCCTGCCCCGAAAGGCGAGATTTTCCGCCCCGGACACTTCCACAAAACCACCATCGCCGCCGTTCTCGCCCCCCCGCGCTGAAATATCGCCGTAAAACTGCGTGGTTTGATCCGCCCAGAGAATCACCCGGCCACCGTTTCCCTGGTCGATCGCATCGGCGCGAATCTCGCTGGTTTCGTCCATCACGGTCAACTGCGCCCGTGGCATCGCGCCGCTGCCTTGTTGTTCGCCGCCGATCAAGACTGTGCCGCCGCCGTTGGTGCCGCTGGCGTTGATCGTTGCACCACTGAGGGCGATCGCATCTCCCCCAATCACCACCGTTCCCCCCTGTTCCCCCGCCACATCGATCGTGCCATTGTGAACTGCTAAACCGGGCGCGATCGGGATTTCCTTCGCGGTGCTTTGCAGCTTCAGCGTCCCGGTGCTGGTTATGGTGACATCGCCCCCGGTTAAGAGGCTGGGCAAATCGAGGGGCGCGATCGTCGTCGCGGTCAGATCCTCGGCGGGAATCTCAAGGCTGAGGAGTTGCCCCGGTTGCGAGAGGCGGAGAATATTCTCCCCCGGAACCGCCGTGATCAACACCTCCCCGGATGCCGCCGTGAGCGTTCCCGTATTAATCACCGTCCCGCCAATCAACCCCAACCGCTGCCCCGTGTTGACGCTCAGATCACCATGATTCATCACCGCCCCCGGTTCCCCCTGCGTAAACCGAAACTGAAACGGCATCCCTGTTAAAGCCCCATAGTCCATCGCCCCCACCGCATCAAACCAGCCACCATCGCTCAAACCAATCCCATCCGCCGTCGTCGCGAAAAAATCCCCGCCCACATTCAGCCGCGCCTGTGACCCAAACACAATCCCCGCCGGATTGATCAGATATAAATTCGCATCACTGCCTACCACCTCCAGCAGCCCATTAATTAACGACCCATCTCCCCCCACCACGCGCCCCAAAATATTGATCACCTGGGGATTGCTGAGAAATGTCGCAGTTTGAGCAGCAGTGAGGCCGAAGGACTCAAAGCTATGAAACAGGTTAAGGTGATCGGCGCTAAGGCTGCCCCCCGTGATCGAGATGCGATCGCCGCTTGAGGTGACCATTGTGCCAGTTCCATCAGCGGCAGGGGTGATGGTTTGGGCCAAGGCGAACGGGGCAGAACACAGGCTACAGGTTAACGCAGCAACAGAGAGTCGCAATTTCATCGCAGGATTGAGGTGGAGTCATGCTATTTTGCTCCACGATAACCTGTTCCTCTTCGGGACTTCATGGGGGGTGGGGTCAATTCATCGGCTGCTCTACCAGGGGCTTCCTACCATCGTGAAGCTACTCCAATAGTAGGGATGGCGTAAATCACGATTGGCCATCAAAGCCAGGGGGAGGGGAAAGGCGTGGTGGCGCGATCGCAACGTGGTGCCATCCACCACTACCCGACCCGATAGCAAATCTATCTGGGCCTGTTGTAGGGCTTGGGCCCGAATCGGAGCAGTGCGCAGGGCCTCATAAAATGCCGTGGTCAGCCCTAATGTACCCACATCACTGACGTACCATAAACTCCCCATGGCCGTCTTCACCCCCGCCGCCACAGCTAAGCCCGTAAACCCCAATTCTGCGTCGCGATCGCCCAATGCCGTACGACAGGCACTCAACACCAATAGTTCCACCATGGGCTTGTTGAACCCCAGGCTCCGCAATTGATCTAAAGCAAGGCGTTGATCATTCCAGAGCGATAGGTAGGAGTTGCTGAACTGTCCCGGTCGGAATTCGCCGTGGGTGGCAATGTGGATGATGCTGTAGGGGGTGCGATCGCGCTGCTGGAGGATATTCGCCTTGGTGAAGGAAGGATTGAGGAGAATTTTTCCCGACCAAAGTTGTTGAGCGATCGCCTCTAATTCAGTGGACACAGCCGGGAGGGGGGCTTGATCACTAAAGGTATCCATCCCCATGGCCAAAACCGAGCGATCGGTTAAATCGGTATAAGTAAAATTACTTAAAGACACACTCGGCATCAGGCTCACACTATACTGCTCGATTAAAAATTCTGCGCCGTCAGACAGAGCCGCTAAGGGAACCCCCCGCAAACCCTCATCCACCACAAACGCCAAATGGTCTACTTGGCGAACTCGCAACGCGGCCGCGATCGGTTGAATAAACCACTGATAAAGCTGTTGGGCTGGAATTTGGTACGCATGGGAACGTTGATTTTGAACCGTGCGCTGCATCTGGGCTACTGTCGGCTCAACTATGGCGCGGGTCACCTGGGGCAGGGGTACCCGAATCGGGGCTTCATTTCCTGTAATCAACAGCAATTCCAAGGTGTCGTGATCGGTGGCGGTGCGATCGGTAATGGTGCGATCGGTGGCGTTGCGATCGGTAATGGTGCGATCGGTGGCGTTGCGATCGGTGGCGTTGCGATCGGTAATGGTGCGATCGGTGGCGTTGCGATCGCCACTCATCGCAGTTTCTCCTTCAGAGCGCAGTGACGAGGGGATAGAGGGAGACTGAGGGGAGATCTGGGGAATGAAGCGGATATAAAGCACCGAGGGCTTCACCCCCGTTGCCAACTCTACGGAGCGGAGCAACTCCTGAACCTCTTGCAGCGTGAGTGTATTTTGACTCTCGAAGCCCAGATGGGATAAGACGAGATCCGTGAATTGAGTTTCTAGGGCGGTGACTGGGTTAGACGGTAACGATGGCCGGGCGGTGAGGGGGGTGGGTGGTTCAGCGCAAATAGGGGGACAGTTCAGACCGCCTGTGGCTGTCACGGTTGAAGAGGGTGAGGGTTCCGGAGCGGTTGAAGAGGGTGGGGGTTCGGGATCGGCGGTGATGAGGGGTGGGGTGAGCAGGGTGAGGGTGACGGCGGCGGTGGCGAAGCTCACCCCATCATTGGCGGTGAGATCGAAGAGGGTAACGGTGCCGGGAGCACTGCTGACGGCGGCGGTGTAGACGATCACATCCCCAGGATTGAGGGTGAGGGGAGTGGTGCGATCGCTGACTTCGATCCCGTTGAGGGTGAGGGTTCCGGTGAGGATGAAATTACTGAGGGTGAGGGTTGCGATCGTGTCGCGATTCACATCGTCCACCTGAGCGAGTAAGTCCCCATAGGTCAAGGTAATCGACTCCCCGGCCGTGATGGTGCGATGGAGAGGGGTGACCGTGGGCGGAGTATTGATCGACGTAAGCAGGGTGTCCGCACCAGGGTTCACTGTGCCACCGATGTCTAACACAGGAAAGGTGCCGGGGGCGATCGCACTCGATGTTTGCAGCGTATCGATGCCATTCACACTACTATCGCCCACCGTAAACGCGACATTATTCGCCCCCCCATCGTGGCTAATATTGATCGCCCCTGCGATCCAAGTGCCCAGCCCAATCCCTGCCGCTGAGGTGTCGATACTATTGCCTTGGACAGTTCCTTGGGCATTAATTGTGGTATTACCCCCCTGCGCCAAAGTCGCCAACATGAGCAAGGAAAAAGCCGACGTATCAATGGTTTGGAATTGAATATTTCCGCCCACTTGGGTCGTGCTCAATTGCACATCACCGCCGTTGAGAGTGCCGAGAAGAGCACTCACAGAGGTGTCTAATTGGTTAACAGTGAGCGTTCCCCCCGCCGATATGTTGATATCCCCCGCACTATTGCCCAGATTTGCCGTCGTCGTGATTGAGCCGAGATTAACCGTTCCCCCGGCTGCGATCGTCACCGCTTGACCATTGGTGCGAATCTGATCATTGGTGTCCTCCATCGTGATATTGCGACCGGCAGTGAAGGTAATTCCTCCAGTGGCGGCCCGGAGGTCGAAGAGATCCCCGGTCGAATTTTCAAAAATAATATCTTGGGTGGCCTGTAATGTAATCGCCCCGGTAATACCTTCGAGTTCCGACTCAAAAATCACCGTTGGGCCAGGGTCGGCAAACAGCAGCGATCCCAAAAAACCAGAGCTTCCCGTCCCCGCTCGAATGGTGATGTTGGTCGGATCAAGGAGTACCGATCCCATTGTTCCGAAGGGAGCCGCAGTATCCACCTGGCCCTGAAAGGCTAAGGTTTCCCCGCCGGAGACTTCCACAAAGCCGCCATTGCCCCCGTCGGCTCCTCCCCGTGCAGAAATGTCCCCCGCAAATGTTGTGGCTTGATCTGCCCAGAGGATGACTCGGCCGCCGTCCCCCTGAGTGATCGCATCGGCGCGAATCTCGCTGGTTTCGTCCATCACGGTCAACTGCGCCCGTGGCATCGCGCCGCCGCCTTGTTGTTCGCCGCCGATCAAGACTGTGCCGCCGCCGTTGGTGCCGCTGGCGTTGATCGTTGCACCACTGAGGGCGATCGCATCTCCCCCAATCACCACCGTTCCCCCCTGTTCCCCCGCCACATCGATCGTGCCATTGTGAACCGCCAAACCAGGCGCGATCGGGATTTCCTTCGCGGTGCTTTGGAGTGTCAGCGTCCCGGTGTTGGCCATGGTGACATCCCCCCCGGTTAAGAGACTGGGCAAAGCGAGGGGCGCGATCGTTGTCGCGGTGAGAGCCTCGGCGGGAATCTCCAGGCTGAGGAGTTGCCCCGGTTGCGAGAGGCGGATCATATTCTCCCCCGGAACCGCCGTCACGATCACCTCCCCCGTTGCCGCTGTCAGGTTGCCCGTATTGATCACCGTCCCCCCAATCAACCCCAACCGCTGCCCTGGGTTAACATTCAGATCGCCACTATTCACCACCGCCCCCGGTTCCGCCTGGGTAAACCGAAACTGAAACGGTGTTCCTGTTAACGCCCCATAATCCATCGCCCCCACCGCATCAAACCAGCCACCATCACTCAAACCAATCCCGTCCGCCGTCGTCGCGAAAAAATCCCCGCCCACATTCAGCCGCGCCTGCGACCCGAACACAATCCCCGCCGGATTGATTAAATAAAGGTTGGCATTACTCCCCATCACCTCAAGCACACCATTGATCACAGAGGGATCACCCCCGACGACTCGGCCGAGGATATTGAGCACCTGGGGATTGCTGAGAAAAGTAGCAGTTTGTTGGGCGTTGAGGCCGAAGCGGTCGAAACTATGAAAAAGATTGAGGTGGTCGGCGCTGAGGCTGCCCCCCGTGATCGAAATGCGATCGCCGTTTGATGTGACAATCGTACCGGTGCCATCGGTGGCAGGAGTAATCGTTTGGGCGATCGCTGTTCCTCCCCACCCCATCTCCACCAACCCACCCATGAGCAACGCTGTTCGCCAAGCCCTTCCCATCATTGCAATGCGCCAAATTAACGTTAATGTGTTCTCTTTGCCGGAATTAACCCCGGTACTGTTTGCACAACGCTGCAATGAAACCGCAGGAGAAGACAGATCATTGGTATCGTCTCAATCTTCCCCAATACTGGACAACAGAAGAAACACCGATCTATCGTGAAGGGTCAAAAATTTGCTCTGCTCGTTGCGATCGCTCCTCATCCATCCCTCAACCATGGCTCATGCTCCCGCCCCCTCTCCCCATAGCCCCGAACCACAGCGCGATCACCGCTGGTTTTGGGGTTTAGCGATCGCGGCGTTGGGGCTGTGGTTGATCGGCTTGGGAGGGATGCCGCTGCGAGACTGGGACGAAGGAACCTATGGCCTCTTGGCGCGGGAAATGGTGCGATCGCGCGATTGGCTGCATCTGTCCATCTTTGGGGAGCCGTTTTGGTTGAAACCACCCCTAGCGATTTGGTTGATGGCGTTGGGCTATCAGATCATGAGTTGGGGCGGGGAATTGGGATCGCCCTGGTTGGAATTTTCCCTGCGGGCTCCCTTAGCGATCGCCTCTGCCCTGGGTGTACCGCTCCTCTACTGCCTCGGTCGGGAATTATTCCGAGACCAACGCCACGCCATCTATCCCGCCGTAATTTATCTCACCCTTTTGCCCGTGGTGCGCCATGGCCGCCTCGCGATGCTCGATGGGATCGTCAATACGGCGATGATTCTGCTGTTTCTCTGTCTGTTCAAGGCGAAAAAACGACCCGTTTGGGCCATGGGAATGGGTCTGTGTTTGGGAGCGATCGCCCTCACGAAAGGCATTCTCGTCCTGGCGATTTGGGGTATCGCAGGGCTATATATTCTTCTGTCCCAGCGTTGGGAACTGTTTCGCAATTCCTACGCTTGGCTGGGTTTGTTCCTCGGTCTCGCCCTCACCACAGCCTGGTACATCGCGCAATATCACACCTACGGCGCAAACTTTTTAACGGTGCATTTCGGGGCCCAGGGCTTCGATCGTCTGGGGGATGCCGTGGAAGGCAACGACGGGCCCCTGTGGTATTACCTGCTAGAAATTGTTAAATACGGGTGGCCCTGGTTGGTGTTTTTTCCCATCGGGGTCAAACAAGCGGGGCAACAGTGGAAAACCTGGGGACTCTTGGCCCTCTTGGGATTTAGCCTATTCTTAGCCGTCGTCAGTGGGATGGGGACAAAATTGCCCTGGTATCTTTTCCCCTGTTATCCCTTTTTGGCGGTGATTTTGGGGGGCTATTTTGCAACGGTGCAGCGGCCCAAGCGCGGCTATGGCTATTTTTTCGCGTTTTTAACCATGGTGGCGATCGCCGGCGGCATTTATCTCGCCGTTGCCGATCCACAACTGCCGCTGCTGATCACGGCGGTTTGTGCAACGCTGACCTTTGGGAGCGGGGCGCGGGTATTGTTGAAACAATTGGGGGGCGATCGCCTCTTTTGCACCCTCGCCATCGGACTCTATTGCAGCCTGGCCAGCCTCTTCTGTTCCCAATCTTGGGTGTGGGAAGTGAATGAACAATTCCCCGTGCAAGCCATCGGTGCAATCATCCAAGCCGAAACCCCCCCTGATGCCGTCATTTATATGAGCCATCCCGACGGCCGCCCCAGTTTGGACTTTTACAGCGATCGCCCCCTGATCCCCGCCGATCTCCCCACCCTCCAAGCCCACCACGCCACCCATTTCCTCCTCGTCGATACAGCGACGCGGGATGCGATCGGCCCCGCCACCGAACTCGCCACCGCCAACGGCTTCCACCTCCTCGCCCCTTGGTCGCCGTGATCGAACGGGGCTAAGATTGAATTGTCCTCATTGTGCTGTGGCTCATGGCTGTTGATCTGACCGTTGCGATTCCGACTTACAACGGTGCGACCCGTTTACCGATCGTCCTAGAGAAACTGAAGCAACAGACGGGCACAGGGCTGATGTCCTGGGAAGTGTTGGTGGTGGACAATAACAGCACCGATGGGCTGGATCTCGTGGTGCATAGGATGCAGGGCGACTGGTTGCCCGATGTGCCCTTGCGCTATTGCAACGAGCCGCAACAGGGGGCGGCCTTTGCACGGTTGCGGGCGGTGCAGGAGGCGCGGGGTCTGCTGATTGGGTTTTTGGATGATGATACGATTCCGGCGGTGAACTGGGTGCAGGCGGCTTGTTTATTTGCGAAGAAATATCCGAGGGCAGGGGCGATCGGGAGTCAGATTCACGGGGATTATGAGGTGGAGCCGCCGCCAAATTTTGAACGAATTGCGAGTTTTTTGGCGATTACGGAGCGGGGGACGGAGCCGCAACGGTATGAGCCGCAATTGAAGATGTTGCCACCGTCGGCGGGGTTGGTGGTGCGGCGGGCGGTGTGGCGGGAGCATGTGCCGACGCGGCCGGTGTTGAGTGGGCGATCGCCCACCTCAATGCTCAACAGCGAAGACCTCGAAGCGATTATGCATATTCAAAACGCGGGTTGGGAAATCTGGTACAACCCGGCCATGGAACTGTTTCACCAAATTCCGGCGCGACGACTGAGCCGCGAGGGGTTGCTGTTTATTGTCCGGAGTACCGGGTTGGCGCGGCATCATATCCGGATGTTGCGCCTCAAACCCTGGCAGCGTCCGTTGCTGTTTCCCTTGGGGTGGTTGAATGATCTGCGCAAGGCGGGGAAATTCTTTTGGCAACATCGCGATCGCTTCGCCACGGATACGGTGCTGGCCTGTCAGATGGAATTTTTGCGATCGAGTGTGATCAGTCCGTTTTATCTCTGGTGGCAACGATGGAAGAACCGATAAGCGTGGCGATTATTCTCCCGGTGCGCAATCGTTGGGCCCAAACCTGCGCCATTTTGCAGCAATTGGAGGATCAAGGTGCGATCGCATCCCATCCGGTGATCGTCGTCGATGATGGATCGACGGACGGTACAGCGGAGCAGATTCGCGCCCAATTGCCGAGAGTGACGTTATTGCAAGGGGATGGCAATTTGTGGTGGACGGGGGCGATCGCTCTTGGCATGGACTACGCTTTGGGGCGTTATCCCCAGGCGGCGATCCTCTGGCTCAATGACGATATGACCCTGGCGGCGGACTTCATGACCCAATTGCAAACCGTAGCCCAGATGGCGGAACACCAAGGGGCGATCGTGGGGGGCGTGGTGAGCGATCGCAACCATCCCGACTGGTACGCCTTTAGCGGCTTAGTGCAGGGGACACCGATCCGCCACCCCACCCAATGCCGCGATCGCCTCAATCCCGCCGACACCCTTAACGGCAACATCGTGATCATCCCCAACCGCGTCGCCCAAACCCTCGGCCTCCCGGATAGCCGCCGTTTTCCCCACTACGGCGGCGACTATGAATACACCGAACGCGCCAAACATCAGGGGATTCCGCTCCGGATTGCGCCACAATTGCAAGCCACCGTAGACTATCAACCCGCCGATGTGGTGCGCTATTTACCCGTGTGGATGCAATGGTCGCTCGCGTCGG
This sequence comes from Spirulina major PCC 6313, assembly GCF_001890765.1. NCBI lineage: Bacteria > Bacillati > Cyanobacteriota > Cyanophyceae > Spirulinales > Spirulinaceae > Spirulina > Spirulina major. The sequence goes on from NZ_KV878783.1 coordinate 2,393,919, forward strand.
GATGGCGGCAAAAATGGCAAATTATCCAGGGGGTGCGATCGCTCAAATTTCACCATAATATGTGGCATATTGTGAATCGGATGCATCTGTACGATCCCCAAATTCCCCGCTGGCGTTACGAATGGTTTTACCTCAAAAAAATCGGGCAATGTCTCACCCATAGTCTCCTCCCCAAGGCGAAGATCCGCGCCAAAATTACCCACCATTGCCAAACCCTCGCCATTCCCCCCGATCTGATTGACGTTATCCTCAAACCCCTATGAAAGTTCTCCACCTCAGCTATTCAGACCTCGACGGTGGCGCGTGTCGGGGAACCTACCAACTCCACAAAGCCCTCCAGCGCATCGGCGTAGATTCCCAAATGTTGGTGCTCAAAAAAGACAGCACCGACCCCAGCGTCATCGGCCCCACAGAAAAAGCCACGGAACTGATCGCCAACAGCCTCCGAGGCGTGATCGATCGCTACCCCCTGCGCCGCTATCCTCAGAAAAAAACCTACGTCTTTTCCCCCGCCATTTTCCCGCCCCAAGAATTGGCGAAAATCCGCGCCGTTAACCCCGATGTGATTAATCTCCATTGGATTAACAAAGGCTTTCTCACCCCGGAAAGTCTGCCCAAGCTGGGGAAGCCATTGGTGTGGACACTGCAAGATATGTGGTCCATGACCGGGGGCTGTCACTATTCCGAAGGGTGCGATCGCTTCACCGCCCAATGTGGAGCCTGTCCCCTCTTGGGTTCAACCCAAGAGCATGATCTATCCCGCAAACTGTGGCAGCGCAAGGCCAAAGCCTGGGCCAATCTGGATTTACATATCGTCGGGGTGAGCCAATGGGTGGCCGATTGTGTCAAACGCAGCAGTTTGTTGCAACGCTATCCCGTGGCTGTGATCGGCGAAGCGATGGACACCACCATTTTTAAACCCCGCCCCAAAGCCCAAGCGCGGGAACTGCTGAACCTAGACTGCGATCGCCATTACATCCTCTTCAGCGCCCTCAACCCCACCCGCGACAAGCGCAAAGGCTTCGCCTACCTCCAGCCCGCCCTCCAACAGTTGCGCGACCTCCCCAACACGGAACTGCTGATCCTCGGTACCGATCAACTCGATCCCAGCCTCGACATCGGCCTCCCGGCCCGCTACCTCGGCAAACGCTTCGATGATCTCTCCCTCGCCCTCGCTTACAATGCGGCGGATGTGGCGGTCGCCCCTTCCCTCGAAGATGCCTGTCCGAAGGGGGCGTTAGAACCCTTGGCCTGTGGTGTGCCGGTGGTGAGTTTTGATTCCACGGGTTTAAAGGATATTGTCGAGCATCAGGTCAATGGCTACCGGGCGGCCTGTTTTGAGTCGGAGGATTTAGCGCGGGGCATTCAGTGGGTGTTAGATCAAGAGGGGGAGACCTTGGCGATCAACGCCCGCCGTACGGTGGAAACCCGATTTTGGCCCGATGCAGAAGCCCGCCAATACCTCGCCATCTACGAAAAAATCACCGGCCAGGGGTGAGTTAGGAATGCGCCCCCAAAATCGTGTACAACAAAGGGCAGTCCTACGCGATCTTGGAGAATGAATCCACGACTATGGCGGCTAAATTGCGTGTTCTCATCGATACTGTGTTTAAACGTTCCGTGCAACAGCCGGGTGTGCTGTCTGCCGATGCCAAAGTATCGGTGCAGCAGGGTCAAGAATTGAATGTGGCGCGTTATTGCCTAGCGGAACAGTTCCATCTTCAACTCACCTTTGATCATGCCCCCTTTGCGACCCATCCCGATACGGTGCAATGGTTCGTGTTTAGTGGCCATGTGGAATTGATTGAGGTGGAGCAAACGCGATCGCTCGCCCCCCCTGAGTTCCCAGACTCCGATGGTGGTAACGCTTGACGCATCCCAACGCCGCGATCAATCTGCAAAGGGGCACAGGGTAGAGCGATCGCACCCGACGCATTCTCAGACGATCAGGGCAAGCGGAGCCGTCGCGCTCCGTTTCAGATTTCAATCTGTCACGGCGGGGTCAGATCTGGGGAAGCAGCGGTTTAGAATTGATGGAAGTTCAACACGAGTATTTTAATTAATGGAACAGGCCGAAATTACTGCATTAGGTCAGTCCCTTCGCAAAATCGATCAGACCTTGTTAAACCGTGAAGGGGGGGCGGGGATTGAGCGAGTTTGGTATCAGGGTGGCGAACCCTATTTTGATGTGTTTGTGGAACGTCGTGGCACAGAAATTGAGTGGTTTCAAGTCACGCTGCGGGGGCGATCGCTCTCTTGGTATCGAAAAGGCGATCGTTGGCAAACCGGAACCACCAACGAACTGCGCACCGATGATGTTTCCTTTTATCCCGCCAGCAAAACCATCGAGAGCGATCAACACCCCGACACTCGATTCTTTCAACTCATTCAAGCCATCCTCACGACCCGGTCTGGCGATCCGATCTTTGATCGCATTCTGTCGCTCTTTCACACCTATGTTTAGGCTAGTACAACCTTTCACACCTATGTTTAGGCTAGTACAACGTCAAGGCTAAGAATTAGGCTGTTGGTAGGGTGCTGTTAGCGAAGCGTAGCGCACCGTCACATTGAGCGTTGGTCATGCAAGACGATCCGAATTAAGTCTTGACCCTGCCCTAGGGCGTTGGGGACTATTACCAGGGGGAGTGATCCCGTTTAACCCGCTTCGAGAGCCGCAATTGAGTGCCTTCCCGGTTCCAATGAACTTGGTCAAAAATGTGGTACAGAATACACATTCCACGACCATTTTCAGAAAAATCATCCGGCAGTAAATCTTCGGGATGGGTTGGGCAAGATTGGATCGGACGAAAACCCTCTCCCTGATCCGTAATCACCCATGAATACAGATCATCACAGATCGAAAACTGCACCGAAACCTGCTTGCTAGGGTCGAGTTTGTTCCCATGCTTGGCAGCATTCACCAAGGCTTCTTGTAAGCCGAGGCGTAATTCTGGCTGAGCATTCACCGGGACTTTTACTAAAAGTAAGTCAAGAATGGGGCAGAGATAGAGCGTTGAAGCGAAGCTCATTGTTTGCCAATCTTGCTTGCGAGTGGGCAAGGAAATCGCAATCACACGAAGTTACCTCCAGCTTAGAATTACAAAATGATGGTCAATGGTGCCTAGGGGGTTAGCGGTGTGAGATTATTTGTTCGTCTCAGGGCTAGGCATGATAGAAATACAAAAAAATCTGATATTTCATCCACTCATCACTGGTTTGATTTTGAAATTTTCAGGATGCAACTGGGAGGCTAAGGAAAACATTTGGGTTGGGTTAGAAAGAGCACATCAAGTTTGAGAGTGTTGAATTGCGTTGCTATTCCTCTCGATCGCATCAGCGTATGTCACATCAGAACCTCAAATTATTTAATCTATCGGTGGAATCGCGCTTTCTAATACGCACCAGTATAGCAAAGGTTTTGGTGGAACTGCTGGATTTCACCCCTTGACAAAATTTTTAGTATGTGATCTATTTAGGCGCTCAATAGACGATTGATCAAAAAGGCAAGCCCGGTTGAGCTTGCCTTTTTGATCGGAACGGAAGGGCGAATAATCAGTTCATGGCTTGGATGATGTAGTCAAAGTAGGGTTCAGTGGCTTGAGCATCTTCGGTACTCAACACCCCTAAAGAGGCATCTTTGAGGCAGCGAATAGCTTCAACCATGCCAGCAACGGGGACTTCGAGGGCGTTGTACATTTCTTTGACACCGATGAGTCCGATGCTTTCGATGGGGCCTTTGTCACCGGAGAGGACTCCATAGGTGATGAGGCGGAGATACCAACCGTAGTCCCGGAGACAGAGGGCACGCTGACGCTGGCCGAAGGCGTTGCCGCCGGGGGCGATAAAGTCAGGCCGTCTTTTCCAGAGTTCTTTGCTGGCTTTTTCGACGATCTTTTTCTCATTTTCGGCAAGGCCTTCGGCGATGCGAATGCGTTGCATTCCGGTTTCTAAAAAGGAGCTGATGCTTTTAAGCTCGCCACTGCTGGGGTAGCGGAGTTGATCATCAGCGTTGAGAATAACTTGGCTAACTACGCTCATATTAAATGTGATAGGGTCAAATACCACTGTTGACGTATTTTCCTGTCCGAACAACAAGGAAATTCGGGTTTGAGTGGTGCGGGCAAGATAATCTTATTTAACATCACTTCGCCCCTGGGACAATGCCTGAATGGTCAACTGTGCAGTGGCGATCGCGATGTGCCCCCGAAACCGCCTAGGGAGTCGAGGAACGTCTAAGATTATACTCAATTTCAGCCTTATCCCTCTATGGACTCACGGTAGACTGGTGGATTGAACCGTTTGCGGGGGTCAGACTGCCGGGGGTCTTTGAGGTAGACTATCCGGGATTGCTGGGGAGAATCGAGGGGGAAAGGCTACCGAGGGAGGGGGCTGTTTGTTAGGAATCTTTACAAAAGAAACGGAATTCATTTACACAAAAATAGATTTTCACCATGTCTGATTCGGCTAACCTGTGGCAACAGGGAACTTTAATTGATGTTGATGTTGTGGATCTTAGCGATCGCGGCGATGGGGTGGCGAAATGGGACGATCGCGCCATTTTTATCCCCGATACTGTGCCGGGCGATCGTGTTCAGGTGCGCCTTGTCCAGGTGAAGCGTCACTATGCCCATGGAAAGCTCCAGGGGATTGTGACGGCATCGCCGGATCGGATTCGGCCGCGCTGTATTGTGGCGGATAAGTGCGGTGGTTGTCAGTGGCAACATATTGATGATGCTGCCCAACGGACGGCGAAGGTGAATTTAGTTGAGCAGGCCTTGCAGCGGATTGGGGGGTTTGAGTCGTTGACCCTTGCGCCCCTGTTGACGGGGGAGACGCTGCATTATCGCAATAAGGCTACCTATCCCCTCCATCGCTCGACTCAGACTAATACGGTACAGGCGGGCTATTACCGCAAGGGCAGCCATCAGGTGGTGAATCTGAATCAATGTCCGGTGCAGGATGAGCGCCTTGATCCGCTGTTGGCGGAGGTGAAGCAGGATATCGCTGAGCGGGGCTGGAGTATTTATAACGAGAAGCGTCATCAGGGGCGGTTGCGGCATTTGGCGTTGCGGGTGGGGCGACGGACGGGGCAGCAGTTGTTGACGTTGGTGAGTTGCGATCGCGCCATGCCGGGCCTTGAGGAACAGGCGCAAATCTGGCTTGACCGTTATCCGGGCTTGGTGGGGGTCTGTTTAAACCACAATCCGCAGCGGGGCAATGTGATTTTTGGCGATGATACCCTCTGTATGGCGGGACAGCCCTATTTAGAAGAAACCTTTGCGGGGCTGACATTTCGGCTGCGACCGGAGACGTTTTTTCAGGTCAATACCGAAGTGGCCGAACAGCTTTTAGGGGTGATTCAAACGCAGTTGAATTTACAGGGTGATGAGGTGTTCCTTGATGCCTATTGTGGGATTGGGACGTTTACGCTGCCCTTGGCGCAGCGGGTGAAGTTGGCGATTGGGGTGGAGTCCCAAGGCAGTGCGATCGCCCAAGCGGAAATTAACGCCAAACTGAACGGGATTCATAACACGGTCTTCCATATCAAGACGATGGAAAACTGGATCAAAACCTGCGACACGGCCCCGGATGTGGCCCTGGTTGATCCGCCTCGGAAGGGGTGCGATCGCAGCGTGATCAACAGCCTCCTGCGCCTCAATCCGCAGCGGATCGTCTACGTCAGTTGTAAACCCGCCACCCTCGCCCGTGATTTAAAACTCCTCTGCGAGGGCGATCGCTACCGGATCACCCACCTCCAACCCGCCGACCTCTTCCCCCAAACCCCCCATGTTGAATGCGTCGCCATCCTCCAAGCCCAAACCGTCACTCCAGAGCCAAGTGATAGCATTGAGGAACCTGTTTAACTCACCCCAAATCCCCCAGCCGTGCGTTTGCCCGTCCTGTCTCTGTTCATCCTGTGGCTCATCTACGCCGTCTTTGGCTGGATTTTAGCCGAAGCCACCTCTCGCCTCTTAATTTGGGAATTGGCGGCGGTCTTAATTGTGTTGATGGCCTTGCTGTTCACGGCTCCGAGTAATATGGTGCGCAATGTGTTGACGGGGTTGATTCAATCGGATTCCCGCGCCTTTGTGTCTGTGATTATCTTGGCCTTTGCCGTGGTGATCTTAGGGACATGGTTCACCATCTTTATCCGGTTGTTGGTCTTGTTTGCGGCGGGGGCCTTGGCGCGGTTGGAATTGCAACGCTTGGGCTATGGCGAATGGGTGTCCTTTGGGTTAATTGTTTGTGTGAGTTTGTTGGGCTTTGGGATGGGTTTGGGATCACATTATTACCTGGTGTCGCCAGAGGCCACGGAGTCGGCCCGGGTGCTAGCGATCGCAGCCATTGAACGCTTAGGATAAAAACTTGGGTACGCTAGGCTCAACCCCCACCAGATTAATTTCGCAGCTTAATTTCCTTATTTTCCCGTCATGACCCAACAACGCGGCATTGTGCAACGAGTTCTGATCATTCTCTCTGGTGTGGCCTTCCTCGGCGGCACAGCCGTCATGGGCATTTCTCTGATGACCTCGGATCGCCCCCCCTCCAATGCTGCCGCCGACACCACAGCAACAGAAGCCGAAAACGCGGCAAAAACCCAACTCGAAGCCCAAGAATCCGGCTATGCGGCAGTGGTCGAACGCGAACCGGAAAACCAACTCGCCCTCGAAGGATTAGTCCAAACCCGCATCGAACTCGGCAAACTCCAAGAATCCCTCGCTCCCCTCGAAACTCTCCACAAACTTAACCCCGAAAACCCGCAATATTTGCAAGCGATCGCCGCCATCCACCTCCAAACCCAAAACTTCGCCGCCGCCCTCCCCCACCTCGAAACCCTCCACGAACTCAACCCCGACGACACCGAACTCAAAAGCACCCTCGACCAGGTTAAAACCTTCGTCGAAACCGGCGAACTCCCCCCCAGCGCCGCCCCCGCCCCTGAACCCAACCCAACGCCCAATGATGAGTAGCTCTCAACCTCAATACCGCATCCTTCTCGCTAGCTCAGATCCGGGTGTGGGGGGAGTCGCTCAATATAACTACGCTTTACTAAAAGGGTTGGGAGGACTCCATTGCCAAGTCACCTATTTACAATACGGTTCCTCCGTCGATACCGACTGGATTCGCGCCCAATATCCCCAGGTGCATCAAGTCAACATCAATCCCGATGATCCGGAATCCCTCCGCCAATGGCTGATCAACCCCACCACACAGCCCCATCTGATTCTCTGTAGCAATACCAACCCGTTCACCAACTTTGCTTTAAAAGCGATCGCCCTCGAACGACACATTCCCTACATCATCATCGAAGGCCTCGTTGAACCACACCTCGCCACCCAAAACGCCCCCTATCTCCACCTCCTCGCCCAGCACTACGCCCACGCCCACGCCGTCATCGCCGTTTCCCAAGACAACCTCACGCTGCTGCACCAGCATTTTCGCCTCCCCCCCGACCAAGGCCAGGTGATCCACTACGGCCGCCCCCCGGAATATTTCACCCCTATCGATCCCACCCTCCGCCACGACCTCCGCCGCGCTCAAAACATTCCCGCCGATGCCGTCGTCTGTTTTACCGCCGCTCGGATCGAATCCCGCAAAGGCTATCAATTTCAACTCGCCGCCATCCAAGCCCTCCGCCACACTGAACGTTGGGATCATCTCTATTTTGTATGGGCGGGGGGCGGTCTCTTTGAACCCGAACTAGAAACGGAATTAAAAGCCCAACTCGAAACCGCCAACGCCATCGACCACGTTAAATTTTTGGGACAAATCGACACCGTTCAAACCTGGCTCAACATTGCCGACATTTTTATCCTGCCGTCCCAACTCGAAGGCATGCCCCTCAGCATCATCGAAGCGATGGCTAAAGGCTTGCCGGTGATTGCCACTGCTGTCAGTGGCATTCCGGAACAGTTGGGCGAAACCGGCCAACTCCTCGCCGATCCCAAGCAGGATGCCAACCAAACCATTCAAGACCTGATTGATACCCTCACAACGTGGAGCCAAGACGCTGAACTGCGGCACGACATTGGGCGTGCCTGTGCAGCACGGGCAACACAACTGTTCACCGAAGACCGGATGCTCACGGAAACCCTCACGATGATTCAATCTGCCCTCCAAACGCCCCACGACTACATTTCCCCCGGTTTGGCTGAAGTCCACCCCGACGCGGCCTTTCCCCACATGATTGTCGGGAATCCGGACACCTGCAATTGGCCCTACCTGCGGCGGGACATTCCGCATTACTGGTATGTTGACCAACGCCAACCCACGATTGGCTTTTTAAGTCGTGATGAAGCTCATTTGCTCTATAATCTGGCTCGACAGTTTGCGGGTCAACGCGGTTTAGAAATTGGCTGTTGGATGGGTTGGTCTGCGTGTCATCTAGCTCTGGCGGGGCTGGAGTTGGATGTGATTGATCCGGTGTTGGGGGATACGACGGCCTATGAGAGTGTGTCGCAGTCGTTGCGAGCAGCGGGGGTTTTGGATCGTGTGAATTTGATTGCGGGATATAGTCCGCAGGCGGTTGAGGCTTTAGCGACTGAACAACAGCGGCGTTGGTCACTGCTTTTTATTGATGGGAACCATGAACATCCGGGGCCGCTAGAGGATGCGATCGCCTGCGAACCCCTCGCGGCAGTCGATGCCCTGGTGGTGTTTCATGATTTAGCGGCTCCGGCCGTAGCTCAAGGGTTGGATTATTTTCGCGATCGCGGTTGGCAAACCCTGGTCTACCAAACCATGCAAATCATGGGCATTGCCTGGCGTGGCAATGTCCAACCCGTAGACCACACCCCCGATCCCGCCGTCGCCTGGTCACTACCGCCCCACCTCCACGGGTACAACATCAGCGGCCAAATCACTCCATCATCCCCGTCCAATGCTTCCCCCGTGCGTGAGTTAATCGCTCAAGTCGCTGCCTTCGTTGCTGCAAATGCCAACACCACAACTCAAACATCCTACAAAGCCGATCAAGTTCTCACCGTCTTCCAACAACTCGAACAATGTGTTACGAACGGTATACAAGAAGAAGGATTACACATTGCTCGCTCTGTTTGTCTCTGTTTATTAGCTCGACATCGTGAAGCCCTTGCCGCTGCAAAACTTGAATTACAATATCATCCCCACAATCAAGACGCTCAATTACAAGTAGCACAATTAGAAGCAATGTTGGGTGAATCTGCTCATTTAGCACCCATTCCAACCCGCGATCGCCCCTGGTATACCGAATTACCAAAATCAACACTTCACTCAATTCAAACTGCCTCCCACAACTATGCCTATCGAGGCATTCCGATGATCAAAAATCCCTTTGATTTTGCTCTTTATCCCCTTCTTTTATGGCAAATCAAACCTAAAACCATTATCGAAATCGGTTCTAAAGATGGTGGGAGTGCTGTGTGGTTTGGAGACTTGTTGGACAACTTTAATATTGATGGTCATATCTATTCTCTAGATATCGTTAAAGTTACCCAGTACAATCATCCGCGAGTGACATTCTTAGAAGGTGATGGACGCAATCTTGATCAATCATTTTCACCTCAATTCTTCACTCAGTTACCCCGACCGTTATTGGTAATTGAAGATGCTGATCATACCTACGAAACAAGCTATGCTGTCCTCAATTTCTTTGATCAATATCTCGAACCTGATGAATATATTGTGATTGAAGACGGCATTATTTCCGATCTCATCGCCGATCCAACCTATAACACAGGCCCCCATCGTGCCTTACGACAATTCCTCACTGAAAATCATCACTACGAGATTGATCATCACTTTTGCGATTTCTTTGGCTATAACTTAACCTGGTGTACCAACGGTTTTTTACAGAAAAAAGCTCGTAAAAATTCAGCCCCATTGCAACTTCAATTTAAACCCCAGACAGCACAACCCTCTGATCTTGTACAAACTACTACCCCTAATTTTTGTATTGTGATTGATGGGATGTTTTTTCAGCGGTATAACACGGGGATTGCGCGGGTGTGGCGATCGCTCCTCAGCCATTGGGAAAAAACCGAATTTGCACAGCATTTAATCATTATTGATCGTGGTGGATCAGCCCCTCGCTTAGATGGCTTAACCTACCGCACCCTGCCCCTCCACAGTTATGAAAATCCCGACATTGAACGGCAACAACTTCAGCAAATTTGCGATCAAGAAAACGCCACCCTCTTCATTTCCACCTACTACACCATTCCAATCACCACGCCCTCCGTCTTCATGGCCTATGACATGATTCCAGAAATGTTGGGGGCTGATTTTAATGAACCAATGTGGCAAGAAAAGCACCGCGCCATTGAGCATGCCCAGGCCTATATCGGCATTTCGCAAAATACCTTAGATGATCTCGTGCGCTGTTTTCCTGACGCAGCCACGAAACCAAGAACCGTCGCCCATTGTGGCGTTGAACCAATTTTCACTCCCGCCCGTGAGGGTGAAATTGAACGCTTCAAACAAAAATATGGCATTCATAAACCCTACTTTATTCTCAGTGCGCCAGGAACCGGTTATAAAAATGCACAACTCTTTTTCCGAGCGTTTGCACAGTTGCCGACGCGCTTAGGTTTTGAATTAGTTTGTACGGGAAATATGGGGTACTTGGATGACGGTTTGCGGGCGATGGTTCCGGGGAATACGATTCACACCCTTTATTTAGAAGATGAGGAATTGCGGTTGGCATTTTCAGGGGCGATCGCCCTCGTGTATCCCTCCCGTTATGAAGGATTTGGTTTACCCGTCCTCGAAGCCTTGGCCTGTGGTTGCCCAATTATTACATCACCGATCGCCTCACTGCCGGAAGTCGCCGGGGAAGCCGCCATTTATGTCAATCCCGACGATGAAGCCACCATGATCGCCGCTCTGTGTGAGGTACAAAATCCCCGTGTGCGCCAATCTTTACGCCTTGCCGGACTCCAACAAGCCCAGCAATTTTCCTGGGAAAAAATGGCGCAAACGGTTGAGCAGGCGTTAATTATGGCCACTGTGCCGGTCACGAATTTGAGCGGTACTAATTATATTCTCACCCCGGATTGGTCACAATCGGAGGACATATTAAACGAAGTCCTCAGCGAACTCTTTAAAACCTTAGCTCAACAAAAAAATCCGATGACGCTGTTATTTTATGCAGCCGCTGCCAATGCTGAAGACGTGAATACATTACTGACGGGGATCGCGTTTAACTTGATGATGATGGAAGCGGTGGACTTAGATGAACATTTAGCGATCGCAATTCTCCCCCCCCTCCATCCGGTGCAATGGTCGGCGCTCTTGCCCAATATTCAAGGACGAATTCCCCTCGTTTGTGATGATCCTGAAGTTGTCACGCTTCCCCCCGTTCAAGTGTTGCCAGTCGTTCAACTCCCTTCGTAATTTATGTTGCCGCGCCGCGTCTTTTTCGACCTCATTCAACCTCAGAATTATGATCTCGTTGTTAATTTAGTCGTGGGACTGAATGCGCTAGGCGTTGACTGTTTTTGTGATCTTAAAGATTGGCCATTAGACCCGGATACCGATCGATCACTGTTGCGATATGACCCCAACATTACACCCGATGATTGTGAAGTGGTGGTGGTGGATTCAGCACTGCTGAAAACCCAAACCATTGGTGTTAACCAGTATCCTATTTTTCCGAACTATCTTTTTTATAGCGATCGCCCCTATTTCACGGTGTATCTCCATGATTTAGATGGGCCGAAAGAGCATTGGGGGTTTGAACAACAATTTGACTTAGTATTGAGCACTCATCTCAATCGTCATCACGCTCGACCCGACAAGATTAAACCCTGGAGTTTTGGCCTCTCCAGTCGGATTTTACGAATGCTTGAAACGGTGCAACCGTGGCGCGATCGCACCCCTCAAATGCTCAATCATTACCGCAGCAATCACGACACAATTCAATGGCGAAATGTCCAGGTTGCCACACCCTACGGCTCCCTCTATAGCGACACGGCGTATCTCAATCCGGACTATTCCCTCCGCACCATTGCCGCCCACCGGATCACACCGCTGCTCTCTCAACTCTGGCCGATGGAGGCAGAGCGAGACCTTGACCAATTGCACACCGGGCCCAGCGATCCCCGCGATCGCCTGGACTGGGAACACACCGCAAAACGTCATCTGCCTGCTTACTATCAACGCCTCAAAACCATCCAAGCCAGTACAGCGTTTGGCGGCTGTTTAACGGTGCTTGATCACCAGTGGGCTTTGCATGGGTGGGATAGTTGGCGGTGGTGGGAGTCCCTCGCGGCCGGGTGTTTGACGATTCATCTCGACTTGGAACAGTACGGCGCACAGTTGCCCGTGATGCCAGAAAATGGCACACATTACATCGGGTTGGATTTGGATGATTTGCCGGGGAGTGTGGCGCGAATTGAGGCATTAAAACCCCGCTGGGCCGAGATTGCCCAGGCAGGCCGGGATTGGGCGATCGCCCATTATTCTCCCCGCGCCACCGCTCAACGCTTCCTCGATCATATCGCCGCCCTCCAGCACCACCAACCACCGCTCACCCTCCCCCGTCATCGTCCTTCGGTCACCGCTTCGGCAGTTCAATGTGCAACGACGCTAACTTTTTTAATCTGTCCCAATTGGCAAAAACCAGAAAACCAATTACAAGGGCAATTATCAGAGCTTTTTAAAATTTTAGCCCAGTATCCTGAGCAGTATTTTTATCATCTTGATATTGTGTGCGATTCGCAGCAAATTGAGATGGCTCAACTGGTTTTATCCAGTGTCGTGATGGCATTGGGCTTAGAACAAGACCTTGCCATTGATGAAAAACTTAGTCTTGAAATTATTCCAGACCATCAAGAAATTCCCTGGCAAAAAGTTACTGCCTATTTTCAACTGCCCCAGACTCAACCTCTATTATCACCGATTCCCCTCACGGTAATTAGTCTTGAACAATTGCAGGCCTGGGGTAGCGAAATTCTTTGGGTCATTTTGGGGAATGACTATCATCAAAAACAACAGTGGCAGGCCGCTGCCGATCAATTTCAAACCCTCGTGAATGCTTATTCTGTGGATGCAGAAGTTTACCGAAAACTCAGCTATTGTTATCAACAATTAGGACAGCCCCATAAACGGTTACGCAGTTTGGAGTTGGGGAATACGATTCATCCTCACGACCCAAGATTTCATTTTGATGTGATTTTTGAGGCGCTCCATGAGGGCGATATTGACAGTGCGCGTCAACAAGCCCAGGCAGCTTGCGAGGCTTGTCCTCAGGACTATGTTTTTGAAATCCTCTCTCATCTCCTAGTACCGATGATTTATGGGCGGGTGGATGAGATTTTGGATGAGAAGTTTCACTATATTCAAGGGCTACAGGCTCTGATCAACGCGACTCAATTAGACACCCCTGAACACTGTCAAAAGGCTTTAGCGGGAATTAGCCAAGTTACGAATTTTTATCTGGCGTATCAGGCGTTTAATGTGCGAAATTTGCAAGGACAATATGGGGGCTTGGTGCATCGGATTGTGGCGGCTAATTTTCCCCAGTGGGTGCAGGAGTTAGCCCCCCGGCCGCACCGTGAAAAAATTCGGGTGGGCTATGTGTCGGCCTATTTCTATGCCTACAGCGGGACATTGTGGCTCAAGGGTTGGCTTCAACAGCACGATCGCACTCAATTTGAACTCTATGGCTATGATTTGGGGGCGGCTGATGATGGAATGGCGCGAACCTGTCGGGATTGTTGCGATCGCTGGTACGCCTTTAACGGGTTTTGGATCAATGCCGCCCAACAGATTTTGCAGGATGAATTGGATATTTTAGTCTTTCCCGAAGTGGGGATGGATGCGCCGACGATGACCCTGGCGGCGTTGCGGTTGGCTCCGGTGCAATGTGTGGCGTGGGGGCATCCAGTGACCACGGGGCTGCCGACGGTGGATTATTTTTTGTCGAGTGAACTGATGGAGGGGCCAAAGGCGGACGACCATTACACCGAAACCCTCGTCAAGTTGCCGAATATTGGCGTGGCTTATCCCAATCCGCCCATTCCCCCCTTGACGAAAACCCGCGCTGATTATGGGTTTGCGGAGGATGCGGTGCTGTATCTCTGTTGCCAAGCGCCGTTTAAATATTTGCCCCAGTATGATTGGGTGTTTCCGGCGATCGCTCGCCAAGTCCCCAAGGCTCGCTTTGTGTTTCTGCGGGGTGAGGTGATTCGCCAGCGGTTGATTCGTGCCTTTCATCATGCCGGGTTAGCGATCGCTGACTATTGCGAGTTTCGGCGTGTGGTGGCGCGGGGTGATTATCTCGCGGTGAATCAACTCTGTGATCTGTACCTAGATAGCTTCGATTGGTCGGGGGGCAATACCAGTTTAGAGGCCTTGGCCTGCCATCTGCCCATCGTCACCTGTCCGGGGGAATTCATGCGCGGTCGCCATACTGATAGCTTTTTGAAAATGATCGGGGTGACGGACACGATCGCGGCCAATCCTGATGACTATGTGCAGATTGCCGCCCGCTTGGGGAATGATCCTCAGTGGCGCGATCGCATCAAAACCAAAATTATTCAGCAGGGCGATCGCCTCTACGATGACCCCGATTGTGTGCAGGGTCTAGAGCAGTTCTATCGCCAAGTAACCGGGCGCGAATCACTGCCGCAACTCCGCCTAAAGCATTCGTAATAAGCCCTGCTGACCCAAAAGTAATTCCCGAATCAGGGCAATCATCCCCACCCAAATAATCGGGGCAATATCCACCCCGCCCAAGGGTTTAATCACGCGGCGGGTCGGGGCTAAAAATATCTCGGTGGGCAGGGCGATCAGGCTCCACGGCATTTTTTTTAGCTCCACTTGGGGATACCAAGTCAGCACAATCCGAAAAATAAACAAGACAATCATGAGGCCGAGCACCACACCGAGGCTGAGATTAACCCAAGTCATGAGTAGGTTCTAAATAACATCGTTAATATTCTATCGCTCTGGGCGATCGCCCCTTGGCCTTCGCGCCTGCCCCACAATGGTAAAATCCCGGCGGTGAGGGAGGCGATCGCCAGATCTTCGACCCCAGACAAAGCCCCCTCAAATCCGCAAATTTGAAGGGGTTCGCAGGATCTAAGCCTGACGTTTGGAGAATCGCTACAGTCCCATTTTGGCAATGGTCGCGGGGCCAACAATGCCATCGACGGTGAGGCCGTTGGCTTTTTGGAAGGCCGAGACGGCGGACTTGGTGTCGGGGCCGTAGATGCTGTCGATGCCAGCGGGGCCGATGCCGTATTTGAGTTCGACGAGTTTGGTTTGGACGGCTTTCACGGTGTCGCCCCGTGACCCCATCAGGAGGACAGTGCGGCCGCCGGTGTTGGCGGGGGGAGCGGCGGCGATGGGGGCGGTGTAGGGGCCGTAGACCCAGCGACCGCTAGAGAGTTGGAGCCAATCGCCTTGGATTTGGGTAACGGCTTTGAGGGGAGCGCCATCGCGGACACACATTGCCGCCGCGTATTGAATGCCGGGGCCGGTGCGGGCGTTGAGGCAGCTATTTTTTGGGGTGTTGACTTGGCGGAGGCGGTTGCCGGTGGCCATGGCGGGGGGCGTGGCTTTGCCGTAGGTGGTGTAGGGGCCGTAGACCCAGCGCCCGCTGGAAAGTTTGAGCCAGTCGCCTTTGGTTTCGATGACGGGTTTGAGGGTTGCGCCTTCGGTGACGCAGGTGGCGACGGTGTATTGAGTGCTGGGGCCGGTGCGGGCGTTGAGGCAGCGACCGCTGGGGGTGTCTACTTGGGTATGGGCGATCGCAACGGGAGCGATCGCGCTAATGGATGCCACTAAGACCCCCACCGCCAACAGCTTTAACCATGGGGCGCTCGGAGCCTTAGCCCATTCAAAAAAATCGACTTCGCTGAAATCGTATTCAATGCCGGTGTTGGCTTCATGGGAAGCATAGGAATGGGTATAAGCGAGTGCGTCCACGATGGTCTCCTTGCAATACTGAGAAAAACAATTTCTGTTTACTGTTGTACGGCAAGATTAACCCAATGGGACAGAGAATTTACAAATTTTCGTGCGATCGCTTCACGAAGAACGCAATAATCGCTCTTGACGAATCCGCTGCTGATTTTCAAAGACTTGGAGGCGATCGCCATCCACTTGATAGATAAATTGGCCATTCCGGGCTTGATAGCTCGACCCATTAAACACCGCTGGCAACCAGATCGAATGGTAAGGCTCAAGTTTCGCCTGCCCAAAATACCAAAGCTGATCGCTGATTTGACAAATTTGCACCCGAAAATTCTGGGTTTCACCGTTGATTAACGTTGTGCCGGGACAGCGATCGCTCCGGGGTGGACTAGCCGGGATGCGCCCCGCCACCAAGGCCGGTAATTGGTCTAACGGGTTCTGGGCGGTCACACTGTCAGGATAATATTCAAAATGCAAGTGGGGCCCGGTGGAATTGCCCGTGCTGCCCATCTCTGCAATGATCTGCCCCTGCTCCACCCATTGCCCGACGCTGACGGTTACTTTGCGATTGTGTCCGTACACTGTGCGGCTGCCGTCCGGGTGGCGCAGTTCCACCGCATAGCCAAGACCCCAATTATCCCACCCGGCGAGAATCACCTCCCCGGCTTGGGCGGCGAGGATGGGTGTGCCGACGGGGCCAGCAATATCAAGACCCTCATGGTAGCGGTGGAAGGGTTGGGAAATGGTGCCGGTGGTGGGCCAGATTAACCCCGTGGCGGTGCGTTGGGCCAGTTGGGCTTCGGCGGGGGGAATGAGGCGGTTCGGGTCACGGTGCGATCGCTGCATTGGCAACGAGAGGGCCATCGTCCCCACCACCACAACCCCTAAAATACTGAGCGAAAGCGATCGCACGACTTGCCCCACAACTGTCATCGCTGATTTCATCCTTTAAAACTGTACTGCATCTTTCAGCGCAGGGGTGAAGACTCAGGAGAGTTCCCCCAGTTGCCATCGGCCATAATGGAACAGATGCAGCCCTAGCGTTCTAAGGAGGATGGTTGTGATTAAGCGTTGTTTATTGTTCTTGTGGGTGGTGTTGATCTGGTGCGGTGGGGCCGTGCCGGCCTTGGCCCAGGCGGATAAATATTAGCGATGCCTTGCTTGACGGGAAACAGGTGCGCCAACTCTGTGCGATCGCCTCCGGAACCAATGGGCAAACCGGCGTAGAGACCCGCGTGTCCTTGGGATGTCGGGAATCCTAACCGCTTATAATAGAAGGCCAAGACCCCCAGCCCTCACCCCCCACGCCACAATGTTCGGTCACTACCAAAAAAGCTGTCTCCGCATTGAATTGGACGCATCCCAAGCTGCGATCGCTGCCAGTCTCCAAAACCCCGACCAGTTCCGCCGCTGGCTTTTTCCCCAACGCCTCGACCCTGACATCTCCAACCCCCTCAAAGCCGGTGCCACCTTCACCGCTTGGACAGGCCCAATCGCCATCGATCACTACGTTGATGTAGCCACGCCCCAAAGCCTCCGCCTCATCCTCAGTCGTGGCATTGATGGCTTCCACGAATGGTATTGGGGCGACGGTTGGGTACAGTCCCGCCTCGAAGGGATCTCCCTCCTCCCCATTTCCCTGGGGCAAACCGTCACCTTGATGCGCCTACGCTATTTCCTCACCCATTCTGCCACTGCTGACCCTCAACCCACAGCCCAAAAGCCCTAGCGAGCAATGATGCTGGCGGTTTCGAGATCATAGTGAACCTGATCGAGCGTGCCCGCTTGGATATGGGCGATCGCGGCTTCGATCGCCCCCAACGGCACAAAAAACCACTCTTGCGGCTGCACCGGTAACCCAAAGCGATCCATCAATTCCAGATCCAACCGCGCCGCCTCAAAAAATCGGTGGAGGAGGGCTTCGAGTTTTTTCGGGTTGATGTTGGCGAGTTGAAAGGTGGTGACGATTTCGACCGCAGCGAGGAGATAGGTGGGGTCTTTCGCGGCATGGATGATCCGTTGGTTCACATCGCCGCTGGTCATGCCGATTTTGTGGATCAGGGTGCGATGCTCTGCGATGAAGGGATGATCCGATTGACTGCGTAACACGTAGACCTGGCCGGTGTGCCGATCGGCAGGGGTGAGATTTTGGGAGGCAAAGAGGGGGCCAAAGTTGCTGACGAGTTCGGTGATGCGGCGACTGGTGCGATCGCGGTTTAAGGCCCGTTGTAGCGATCGCAATAATAGATTGCTCTCTGTGCCGTTGTCATAAATCACCCGCAATTCTGCATTGGGGCGGCCATAGTCACTGATGAAAAATTCCCCCATCGCCGCCACTAACACCATCTGCCCGTCAAGAATGAACAGATTTCCCGCCTGAATCGCTGCATTGTCTTGATATTTCAGGGTGTGACGCGCCCCGGTTTTTAACGCCTGCTTGACCTGCTGGAACAGGGGTTTAAATTGGTTGAAGTCCTCACAGGGGGTGCGCTGGGCGATTTCTTCCGCCGCTTTAATGTCTTGGCGCGAACGACGTTTGTCGCGCAAGCTACGCACATGGGTGAGTTGCGTCACATCATCCACCGCCGCCCCATTCAAACCCAATTCCGCCAGCAACGCCTGATCATCCAGTGTCGGCGGAACCTCTAGATCCGGGGTTGCCGTGAGTAACCCCCGTGAATCCAGTGGTTCCAAGAGAGTGCGGCAGTCGGCCAAGGCCCGCAGACGATCGAGACGAACCGCATAGAGACGCTCGAAAATATCGCGGTCATCACCATGCTGCGGCAACCGTCCCCGCTCCTCCACAAACCGCTCAATCTCCTCAAATCCGGCAATGATCCGCTCCTCACGGGGGGAATACTGCACCGGAGCCGGAGCCGTGAGATCAATCCCCAATTCATCGAGGAGGGCGCGATCGCTGTCTGTGGTTTGCGGCATTTTTTTAACCATCCCTGTCCTCCTTCACTTTGCGCTGTAGGAATGTGACCCCCTCAGCCATACGTCGCTCCCAGGGGTCTGCCGCCGTCAGCGCAGGCAAGCGACCCCGCTCCTGCTTAAACCGGACGGCGCGGTGAGCCAGGTCTCGCGCCTCGTCCACACTGAGGCTCAAGCGTTTAGCCGTAATCACCGCCGCAATCTGTTGGAGTCGTTCTTCGTTCATGGCTTTGGCGAGGATGGCGTAGGCTTCCCCAAAGGGATTAATGCGATCGATCAGATCCATATCGAGGTCAGTGACCGAGAGGGCAAACTGTTTCACCCCATCGATCAGGGCGGTGTTTTTCGTCGGTTCGGGGTCTTCCCTCACTCCTGACTCTTCCAGGGGCGAGGGAAAAAGATTGTAGGTTCCTCCGGTTTCGTTGAGGATGTATTTTTTGCCCTGTTGCACGAGGTTGAAGGCGGCGATCGCATGTTGGCGCACTGCCTCTTGATCCTCCGGTTCAATGGTGGGATATTTCTCCTGGATAATCTTCCCCATCCGCACTGTGGTGATTTCTTCCGGCACGAGTTCCGAATCAAACAAGCCCCGCTCAATCGAGGGTTTATCCTGCACCAAGGCCGTCGTTAGTTCGAGCAAATCTTCGGTGCAAATCCGCTGGGCTTCTGGGCTTTTCGGCATCGCGAGGCCCTTAATCTCCAGTTGCACCTGGCCCGTCTGCCGATTGATTCCCACATTACAACCCGTCGGATCATACCCCTCTGGGCCATAGTCATACCCCGCCGTGGGTTGATTGTCGGGGCGTTTGGGGCGAAATTCAAAACGGGTCGCGAGCACTTGTTCCATGAGCAAACTAGCAGCGATCGCTTTTAACATATCATTCACCGCCTCCGTCACCACCTCACTGGTCGCATCGGGTTCCGCGATCAGGTTAGAAAAGCGGGCGCGGGTCTTGCCCGGTGCGTCACGGGTGGCGCGGCCAATAATCTGGACAATTTCCGTCAAGCTCGACCGATACCCCACCGTCAGGGCATGTTCACACCAAATCCAATCAAACCCCTCTTTTGCCATCCCCAGGGCGATAATGATATCCACATGATCGCGGTTTTCTTTTTGGGTGGGGTCTTTGAGGGCCGTAACGACGCGATCGCGCTTCGTCGGGTCATCATCCACCAAGTCCGCAACCTTCAGCACCGTCCCGTCTGGGGTGCGAATCCGTTGAAACCCCGTCTCCGGATCAGTGCCTTGCCATTCCCCTAATGTGTCGAGAATATGTTCGACTTCGCGGATTTTGTCTTTCGTGCTTTCGCGGGAGTTGACATTGGGAATATGGACAATGGTTTTCTCTTTTGGGTTGAGCACCCGCATAATTTCGCTGGTATAGTTCCCCGCATAAAAGTAATAGCCGATGTCTAATTGTTTGAGGTATTGATAGCCGTTGAGTTGTTCGTAGTAGGTGTAGGTGACGGTTTCAAAGCACTTTTCATCTTCGGGGTGTAGCACCGCTTCGGCATCGCCGCGAAAATAGGAGCCGGTCATGGCGACAATGTGGGCGCGATTGCGGGTCATCACTTGGCGCACCTGTTCGCCTAATTTATTATCCGGATTGGCCGAAACATGGTGAAATTCATCGATGGCAATGAGGCGATCGTCAAAGCCTTCGATGCCGAACCGTTCCACCGCAAACCGAAAGGTGGCATGGGTACAAATTAAAATCTGATCGTCACTGTTCAGAAAGGTTTGCATGGCGTTCACTTTGCCGCCATCGGTTCCGGGCGCGTCGCAGAGATTCCACTGGGGCGCAACTATCCAATCGGCAAAAAAGCCAAAGTTTGACAGGGGTTCGTTATGAAAACTGGAGCCAATCGACTTTTCTGGCACGACGACGATCGCCTGTTTTAAGCCTTGGTTTTCCAGTTTGTCGAGGGCAATGAACATCAGGGCGCGACTTTTTCCGGAGGCGGGGGGGGATTTGATCAATAAATATTGTTCGCCGCGTTTGTTGTAGGCGCGTTCTTGCATGGGGCGCATCCCCAGTTCATTGGCTTGGGTGGATTGACCATCCTGGGCATAGGTGACGGAAATGGCGGGAACAGAGACAGGGTTGTTCATCAAAAACTCCTTGTGGAAACCCCCACCTCGCACCGCAGGTGGGGGAGGAAACAAGCGTCAGGCAGCGGGGTTAAATGCCCCACTGACTGACAATCTCTGCGGGCAACTGACCAAAATACCCGTGGCGCGATAGAGTAGCTCAACCTTGGCAGCACTAAACTGCCCAATACGCTTCCCAGTGAACTCAGAAACAGAAACTTGCCGAGTCGTATCCCCACTCACATAGCCCACCGAGACGCGACCTGCCATCTCAGCCCGCACTAGATCCCCCTTCCGGAATCCATGGCGGGTTACTGTGCCCCCATATTTGCGGCGTAGACCCTTCTGACGGGGAACCATGAGGTGCAGTTGCCTGCGACTGATGGGTGGCCGTTTAATCACCACAAATGGGGCAGATGTGAGCTTAACCTCTCCAAACCAAAGATAACCGTGACTGCGTTTCCGGTGGAAGGGACGATACTCGATGAAGTATCCACAGGCTAAAGCGATACCATCTACCGCATGGGTTTGGGGAATTTGTTCTGCTTTGTCCTGAGACTTCTTCAATCCCAGGGTAGAGCGAAGTTGAGCGGTGCCATTGCCATCCTGCTGCCACCCGTAGCGAGTGTAGACGGGGGCAATCTGCTCCATTTTCTCAATGGCGTAGGCTTGCCCCACCATGACCGGAGAGAAACCTTTCCCAGATTTTGCTCCCTTTCGACCTGAGGTTAAGTCCACGTCGGCGCGAACTTTCTCGTAGCCAATGGTGGCAATGGGGAACAGTTGGGACAACTCCTGAGCAACTCGAAACTCTAGGTCTCGGTTGGCTCGGATACTGGGGGGCACTTTCTGTTGTTTACGGTTGTTAAATCGCTTTTGGTCGATGATTTCGTAGCTGGAAGGGTAACTCTCGATTAATCCGCCGACTGCGGCGAGAACGCCGTAGCATTCTGCGATGATCCATCCGTTCACGCACCCTGGGGTAGGGGAGTTCTAGGTGGGACTGGAATAATGTCGCTTGAGCGGATTGAACGGCAATCCCTGAATAGAGTTTGCCGGGATCGACCCCGACCACGATGGGCTGGGTATTGCGACCCGATGGCTCCGCTTTCAGGCGCACTGCCTTGATCCGTAGATTGGTTTTCACCCATTGGGCCTTGCCCTGCGCTACCCACCGTTGAGCGCGACTACTCTTAGTGGGCATGGCAGGAGTACCATCAGGGTTTTGGACTGGGATGCGTGCATGGGAAGATAATTCCAAAACTATAGGTCTCTTCAGCCAGTGAGTACGGTGTTTCTGGGCTGAACCCACTCCCTGAGATTCCAGGGCCTTACAAATAATCCGATTTAGAGAAGCAACCGGAAGTGTTGCCGTACTAACCTTGGTGGCCTATTCGCAGCTACGACCGGGTTATCTCCGGTCACTCCCCCACCTCGGCGGATGCCAGGTGGGGGTCATTGAATATCGGACATGACAGCACAGGTTAGCTTAAACTTGAGTGCTTCATTAAAATCTTCTTCAAAAATGAGAGATTCAATCAGTTCACTCAAAAGATCTTTAGAAACTTTTCCTTCTGCTATCCATACCGTAATATTTTCCATTTCTAGAATAAATTTGCCAATCAAAAATTGATAACCATTGATTTCCAAGAAATACGCACCCAAAGCAATGCTAGAGCGTTTATTGCCATCAACAAAGGCATGAAATTTATTGATGGCAAAACACAAATGAGTCAGTTTATCTTTGATTTCAGGTAAGCATTCAGGTCATGAGGATTTGACTGTAAGCACTGCTCAGTATGGGTTTCAGCTATTTTGAGCTATTTTGTTATTCTCAATAAACAAGGCTGTAACCCCTAGTCTTGCGTAATTATTGAGAATGAACTGTTAGTTTAGAACTCACCTCGATTTTGAAAGCCTTGCTGTGACTGCGTTTCAAGTACCTGAATCCTTACGATTTCAGGATAGTAGCAATCGTTTTGAATGTGGTCTAAAGCACTTTCTAGTAGTCCTAGATTGTTGACTCCAGGAAATCCCTCTGATTTTTCGATAATCCAATCATGGAGCTTAATCGCATAGTGAATATCAAAGTAAAAAATGGTTGTCATTCTTTACCGATCCTTCAAGCGTTTAAACACAGCCAATAGGGTTGGATCAGCAAGTTGTTCTTCTAAAGAATGGCTGGCCTCACCTAAAAACTTATCAAAGTCACTCTCTGGAACACTTTGAACATAGGCTTCTAATTTTTGGTGGAGTGCATCCCGAAACCCTAAATCCCGACTCGCCATTTTGACACGCGCATCTTCAATAATGGGTTTAAGATAGGGATTATCTTCTGATGCAGAAAAAATTGTATCTACTTCTACTTTAGTTAGTTTTCTACCTTGTTTTTCAGATGCAGTTTTCATTTCTGCGGCTAAACCATTTTCAAGACTAGCAATAGCTTTAAGAACTTCCGCATACATTGTTTCACGAGGGCTATCTTTTTTGCTTAAGTTCAAGATTTGTTTATATTCTTGTGCTTGTTCTCGAAAAACAATCTGATAGATTCTATTGGTATAAATACCATATTTAAAGTTGCCCAGGTCGAGATAATGATCGAGGGCATCGGTAAAGGTTTTACGATAGTTAAATTCTTGATAGGCAGCCGGGACATAGTTGCAATCTCTCTGGTTGATATATTTAGTGTGTCCGCCTGTCCGTTCAGCGATCGCATCAATGACGATATCGAGAATGCGCGATCGGATGGCACGGGCGAGATCGCTCTCGACGAGAACCATCGCGAGGTTGAGGGTGGCGCGAAAGGTGAACACGCCTAACACCGTGGTTTTGGTACCGTAATCAGTTACGTTACCATCAGTTAAAGCCTTGAATTCTCGTAATTTTCGACCCCGCAAGACGGTGTAGCCGTTGGCTCGCAATTCATCGCTGTGGCTGGCTAGGTATTTTTCGATCGTGCTCTCACTAATGCCGAAAATTTCTACCAATTGTTGTTTGGTAAAGAGTAATTCACCATCATAATAGGTTCCCCCTAAGCCTAGGTGTTCTTCGATTTTTTCAAGGGCGTAACGGTTGTTTAAGATGTTTTGGCGTTCGAGGGGAGATGAGGTTAAGTCTTTGGTCATCATTGACAATCTTTTTTGAAGTTAGGCGTGAAGGGTTAACTCGATTGAATGGTTTCTGGAGAAAAGTCAATACCGCGATACACTTGTTCAATGGGGAAGTTCAAGTTTACAGATTGCAATTCGACTGTTTCTCCAGCTCGATAGTTAATGATTTCCCAGCGTCCATTTTCTGTTTTACGATAAAGATCGATCGCAATTTCTTTGGAACTGACTAAGACATAATCTTGTAATTGGGGATTCTGGCGATAGCGAAAGAATTTGTTGCCACGGTCATAGGCTTCTGTACTGTCGGATAAAACTTCAACGATTAGACAAGGATAGGTAATATATTGAGTTGTGGTTTTATCTCTTGGATCGCAGCTAACGCTCACATCGGGGTAGGTATAGTCATTCGTTTCAACAATTTTCACCCGACAGTCGGAGTTAAAGACCTCGCAGCTACGATTAGATAAGTGATTATCTAGCAAAGCACCAAATTTTAAGGCAATGCGGCTATGGTTTCGGGTTCCGCCACTCATGGCGTAGATTTCGCCATTGATGTACTCGTGGCGCTCTAATTGCTGTTCTTCCCAAGCAAAGTATTCTGTGGGGGTTAATTTTAGGGAGTGGCTCGGAACGGTAAACATGATCCTATTCTCCAATGATCTGTTTTGATTTTAGCATTCGGTTTTTTGTCAAAGGGGATATTTTGCTATACATCTCGAAGGGTTTTGGGGGGCGATCGCTCTCGTTTTTGAATTTGCGACTTGTTATTCTCCTGCTAGGGCGATCGCCTGCGCCATCAAGATAGGACTAATGCGTAAGCCCACTTGACATAAGTTGTCTAAATCCTGCTTTACAGATGGAATATATCCTCTTTGTTTAGCTAGTACGATGATAGCCAAAGTACCACGAACGGGAATGTTTAAGATTTTAGCGGCTTTCCGTGCGGCTAGATCATCAATAATCGCCTCATAATTAGGGCGCTGAATTGCCCAAGATAAAACTTGACTTTCACCTAAACCTAAATCCCAATTAGCAATTTTTGGATCAATTACTGGTGCAGGTTGAATAAATGCTTTGCCAGATTTTTCAATCCAATTAGCAGCGCTATCAGTGTAGCCTCCTAAACTAATTTCATCAGCGACACCTTGAGGAATAATGACTTGATCACAGAGTTGGTTGAGCAAATCAATGCGATCTATTTTGGTTAGACTGATAATCGGTGAGGCATTGACGACCCAATATTTAGCCACGGTTAATTTCCTCGTTGAGTTCTTCTGGGGTAGTTTGGAAGGGGGATACTTTAAATTGATCGAGGGTTTGCAGGAAAGATTGACGGCTGATGCCTGCTATTTCAGCAGCTTTGGATTGAGAGATCATGCCGATTTCATACCATTTGACGATGGCTGCAAGTAACATTGCTTGGGCAAATTCATCGGGGGTGCTACGAAGGGTAGAGAAGGCACTTTCGGGTAAGTTGATTTGAATTTGAATCATTGGTTTGATGAATAAGTTGTTATTGATATTATGATTTTGTTTTGCGTTGGGTGGATTTTTTGGTAGATGGTTGTTTGGCGGTCATTTTGCTATACATCTCGAAGGGTTTTGGGGGGCGATCGCTGTCGTTTTTGAATTTGCGATCGCTTTGATAGGGAGAGGATTTACCAAAATTGATCTATTTCATAGGAGCTAAACACATTGTCAGCACTGAGGATGACTAAACCTCGATCGATCAAAAGGATCGCGATGATGGAGGGGTAGCGTTAAATAGTAATCTAAATCACACTGTTCAATTGATAAAACTTCTACATTAAGTTGGGTTAGTAATTGATAAATCTCTTTGATTGTGTAGCCAATTTTTAATTTTCCGATATTGATTTTAATGACAATTTCCCACAAACTAACAACACTTACAGAAAGGTTAATGCTATCGTCCGTCAGTATACTTTTTACCCGATCGCTCAATCTTGAATCGTCTTCAATAAACCAGAGAAGCGTATGGGTATCAATTAAAAAGTCTGGCACTACATATACTCCGCTAATTCTTCTAATGGTGCATCAAAGTCATCTGCCATCCAGAGTTTACCTTGCCAAATACCGAGGGCTTCTGTGCGACGCATGATTTGCTTGGGTTGTTGATATTTAGCGAGGAGTTGATCGATGAATTGTAAGGCTTCTTGCTGTGCTGATTCTGGTAATTGCTGAAGTCGTTGGAGAATAATCTGTTCCATAGGGCTACCTCTTGCTGAAAGCACCATACTTATTCTAACCCGATCGCTTTGTGGTTTTGCGTTGGGTGGATTTTTGGGTGGATGGTTGTTTACTGGTCATTTGGGTGTACATCTCGAAGAGTTTTTCGAGGCGTTCGGTGTCGTTTTTGAAGCGACGACCGATGTAGATGCGTTCGATGATTTCGTCGTTTTGGTCGTGGGTGCGGCGAATTTCGGGATAGTCTTTGTCCATGCGTTTGGGGTCGTACATTTCGGCGATGGTGGCGGGGAAGTAATGTTCACGGGCGAGGAGGATGTTTTCGGCGGCGCGGGTGAGGTCTTTTTTGTTTTGGGTGGTGAGGGTGGGAACAGGAAAGGTATTCCAGCCGAGGGTATTGGAGTAACGATAACGGGTTTCAAGTTTGCCGCAAACGGTCGCAATCCAAACCAAATGCAACCGCGACGCAATTAACGCCATGTTCCACAACGGCGCATCGTAAAGCGCGAATGCACTATCTGCTACTATCGTGCCAACTTCACACAGTGTAAATGGTAAAAATTCACGATTTTCTGAACTATGTCTTGGTATCACGACAGGAGATTCGATTCCTTTTTGACGAACTTCTTGAAAACGATGTGACCATTTTGCCGCCGATTTAGTTGCTAACTTGGAGCTTTTTTCTCGAAAACTTTTGACTTTTTCTATACGTCTAAAAATAGGAAAAATATTAGCAGCTTCTTCGAGTTCTTCATCTTTAATCCATAAACAATATCTTAAAGATCCATCTATTGCATCATTCGATCCGACAAAGCGACGTATAAAAGATTTTTTGATATTGCTTTCATGAGAGACTTCTTTGTACTCTTCAGTAGATAATATTAATCCACCAGAATCTGTGGGCTTATTCCCATAATCCATGGATGCCAATTTACTCAATGAGTACGAATTTTTATTGATAATGATGTTAGCACCTGAAACTAAATAAGCATTTATGTTTTCAGTTTCTTTTGCAATTGTTTGATTTTTGTCATTCACTGAAAATAGATAACGAACCTTGTTGGCGTTTCTAGAAATCCCCACAATTACAACTGTTACGCCTGCGTTATGACTCGCTAAATTTGCCCACTTGAATGATGTATGCGCGAAATTAATTTCGTGTTTTGTTTCAAAAATTAACGGCCACAAAATCGGGACTTGTTGACCCTGACAAATCGAATTTGTAGACACAAACGCCGCTGCTGCTTGGGTTTGCGTGCCATAATCCGCCGCCTTCATAAACCAACCCGATACATAATCAAGCGACTTCCATTTTTTAGTTCGCCCCTCAAAAATGGCTTTTAAATCTGACTTTTGCTCCTTGGATTGCCACGTCGAACCTAAATAGGGTGGATTGCCACAAATGTAGGTTTCCCCCCCCATATTCTCAAAATCCATTTCTGTTTGATCGTAGGTTTCCCCCCACAGATCCAAACCCTCATAAAGAACCCTCACCCCCGTCCCCGTTGGCGGACATAACTCCAACCAATTCAACCGCAACGCATTCCCACAAGTCACCCAATTCTCACTCTTTAACGGCAAAAACTCTAACAACGCCAAATAAGCACCCCGATACAACACATTGCATTGATACTCCGCAATAATCAACGCCAACCGCGCAATCTCACAGGAAAAATGCCGAATCTCAATTCCCCGAAAATTCGTTAGAGGAATCTCAGAAGCGCGAACCGCCTCCCCCCGCCGCAGATTAATTTCCGCCTCGATCGCCCGCATCTCCTTATAGGCAATCACCAAAAAATTCCCCGAACCACACGCCGGATCAAACACCCGAATCTTCGATAACCGCTTCCGCAGATTTAACAACTTGCGGGCATTGTCCCCCGCCGCCGCCAATTGAGCGCGAAGATCATCCAAAAATAATGGATTTAAGACCTTGAGGATATTCGGCACACTCGTGTAGTGCATCCCCAACGCACCCCGCTCCTCCTCGTCCGCGATCGCCTGAATCATCGAGCCGAAAATATCCGGGTTAATCTTCGTCCAATCCAGACCGCCCACATGGATGAGGTGCGATCGCGCCATCTTGCTAAAACGAGGAATGCCCTCACCTAGCGAATTACTTATGATCCCCCCCAGCTCCCCTTGAAACGGGGGGAGAATTTTCTTCTTCCCCCTTTTTAAGGGGGATTGAGGGGGATCTATACCCTGAAGCGCAGACAGAGATTCTTGTCCCCCCTTGGGAGAAGAGGCTAGGGAATGAGAACCAAACAGCCCCCCATTCACATAGGGAAACCCATTCGCCCAATTTTTAATCCCCGCCGCCTCCCGCTCATTTAACGGTGTCGCCATCGCCCGAAATAACTCGCCGATCACCTCATGGGTATTCGTCCCGTCACTCATCTGGGCTACAGTCTGCGTAAACAAACCATCCCCCAGAAAAATACCCGTATCCTCCGCAAAAAAACAGAAAATCAACCGCGCCATGAAATGGTTAAATTCATCCTGACGCTGCCCCCACTCCGGGTTATCCTTCAGCAACTCCACATAGAGCCGATTTAGCCGCGCCGTCGCTTTGATATCAAAAGCATTTTCGCGGATTTGCTTGACGGTGGTGATCCCCGCCAACGGGAGAAAAAACCCAAAATGATGATGCAAGTCGGGGTAGTTGCAAGCGATCGCATCCCCATCGCTCAGGTTTTCCGCCTCCAGAGTCTCGCCATCCGTCGCCAGGATAAACGTCGCCTTGTATTTGTGCGTCGCGGCACTCTCCCGCAACGCCGTCAGCGTCGCCACCACCTCCCCCACTGCGCAAACCTTGATGTGGATATTGTTGCGCTGCAACACGCCACCCTGATCCGATTGGTTAGAACTGCTTTTTTGACTCTTGAGCCGCTTGATCGTCGTGGCCTTGTTGCCAAACGCCATCAGAAACGCAAACGGGAACTCGTCCGCGTCAAACGGCGCAGCAGCCAGTTGGGAGATAGCCTCTTCAATTTCAACAGCGTTCATGGGCAATGGAGAGAATTTCACTGTTGATCTTAGCGAGTGAAGGTGCGATCGTTCCCCCCGTCAGGCATTGAAATCCCCGCCTCACAGCGAAAACCCGTTCACACGGGTTCCGGAGCGGAGCCGGGGATTGAAATCCCCGCCTCACAGCGAAAACCCGTTCACACGGGTTCCGGAGTGGGCGATAGCCCACTTTCGCTATGAGCCAAGAACTTCAGTTCTTGGCGGAGCCGGGGATCGAAAACCCCGCCCCACAGCGAAAAACGGCGTATGTTATAACGGGGAAAACGTGGGCCAAGCAGCAAAAGCGCCCATGATGTTGGCGATAAACGATTGAGGAAACGCTCATTTTTCAACTGTTGGACGGGATCGAGACGGGCTTGAGTGGACTGATTGCAGCCTTAGAGGCGGTGCTCTTTTTCCCGGTGGGAGGAGTGCCGCTGATTGTTTTATGGTCGATTGTGGGGACGGTGGTGTTGACGCTGCGGATGCGGTTTTTGGGATTGCGGGGCTTAGGAGAAGCGATCGCACTCCTGCGCACCCATAACGCCACGCCCAGCGGGGTGAGTTCGTTCCAAGCCTTCACCACAGCCCTGTCGTCAACCATTGGCTTGGGGAATATTGCCGGAGTTGCGATCGCGATTAGTGTGGGCGGCCCTGGGGCCTGTTTTTGGATGACGATCGCGGGCATTTTCACGATGAACACCCGTCTGATTGAATCCACCCTGGGCCGTAAATATCGCCAAACCAACCCCGACGGCAGCGTCTCCGGTGGCCCGATGTACTACCTCACCCACGGCCTCGCCGCCCAAGGCAAAGCCCGCTGGGGGAAAATCCTCGCGGCGATTTTTGCCCTCTGTTGTGTGTTGGGGGCGTTGGGGTCAAGCGGGATGTTTCAGTCGGGCCAGTCCTACCGCACCCTCGTCCATGTGATGCCGGATCTGTCGGCGTGGGGCTATGGCGTGGGGCTGGCGATCGCCGTTGCCCTCGTCACGGTGGGCGGCCTCCATCGCGTCGGTCAAGTCACCAGTTGGCTCGTGCCGATCATGTGCGCTCTCTACGTGATCACGGCGGTTTATATCCTCGGCCTCCATTGGCAGGCAATCCCCGCTGCGCTACAAACGATTTGGCATGAAGCCTGGCATCCCCGTGCCGGTCTCGGTGGCGTGGTGGGGCTGATGGCCTTGGGCTTTCGGCGGGCGGCATTTTCCAACGAAGGCAATATCGGCACGGCTTCGATCGCCCACGCCGCCACGGAAGGCACAACCCCCATTCAAGAAGGCTTGATCGCCTCCCTCGAACCCGTGATCGATACGGTCTTAATCTGTAACCTGACGGCCTTGGTGATTATCGTCACCGGAACCTACCAAGACCCGCAATATGCGGACTTTGCCGGGGCAGAATTAACCAGTGCGGCCTTTGGCAGTGCGATCGCTTGGTTTCCATGGCTCCTGGCGGCCGCGACCTTTTTCTTTGCCTTTTCGACGATTATTTCCTGGGGCTATTACGGCGAAGCGGCCTGGGTGTATTTGTTTGGCTCCAAGCGTCGCCCCCTTTATCAAGGCATTCAACTCAGCTTAATCATTGCCGGAACCCTGCTCCGCCCGGAATTGGTGGTGCAAGTGAGCGATATTTCCCTGCTCTTGATGACGGTTCCCAATCTGCTCGGTTTGTATTCCCTTAGCCGCGAAGTGCGCGACGATCTTGTGCTTCACTTCAGCCCTGGCACATTTTCACCGGATTTTGCCGCCGCTGCCCGTCGCCAAGAGGCCGCCATGGTACGCTCTGGACAGGACTCGAACCTGTAACCGAACGCTTAGAAGGCGTTTGCTCTATCCATTGAGCTACCAGAGCTAGATTGATCGATCGCCCACGGGAAAATTAGGCATAGCTATTGTAGCGGTTGGGTTTGCGATCGCGCAATTTCCCCACCAATCCAATTCCACAGCGATGCAGAGGAATTTCTCAAGGTAAACTAATATAGCAATAATCAGGAGACTGACTTGCTACCCTGTTGCCCTGACCCTCCGCAGGAGTCATCGACCCCATTATGTTTATTCTCCAACGGCAGGATGTTGAGATCTCCAGCGTTCAGCACCCCAAACGAGAACAACAAATTCCGATCTTGAAGTATCAAGACCAAACGTTTCGCCTGATTAGCGTCTTCGATGTCGCCAAAGCAGAAGAAGCGAAAACGTTTTGGAAAGATCTGACCGACAATCAGGGAAAGTTTTGTGTCTTGCTCCAGGAAGAAAACCGCCACAGTGTTTGGGGGCGTGTCAAGCTTGAACAATTAATCGGCGATAGCAACGATGAATCCAGCCCCGTTTCCTCGGTTCAAGCCGCTTTGCTGATTTTGCAAGCGGTGTATTTTGATGTCGAAGAACTCCTCGGCGGCCGTCAAGCCAAACTCTTTCACCAAGAAATGACCACGGCCCTCCAAAGTCGCCAAATTCCCCAGGTGGATTCTGGCAAAGCTGTGGATCAATTACTGAAAGTCGATCCCCTCGGCAATTTCAAGGCTCCCAGTTGGGCCGAGCAGCATTTAATTGCAGTGTTACAAGAGGTTTATCGGATTGGCAAAGAGTTTTTTGGCAATGCTAATTTTGCCGATGAACTGGATGATATTTTGCTCGATATGCCCGATCAAGACCGCCAAGATTTTCTCGCTTGGCTGAAACAATCCACCCTCGGTAAACAGTGGAAGGGTTAAGCGATGGGGGGGTGGAGTTTGGCGGTGAGTTCGGTTTTGATCCGGTAGAGGATGGATTGTTCATCGAGGGTGGCGAGGATGTTTTGGATTACGGTTTTCGGGCCGTCGGGGCCCCAGGTTGCGCCGTTGGTGAGGTAGGTTTGGGTGATGGTTGCGATCGCATGGGTCATCACCCCCGCCACACTGGCCTGCATGATCGCCACGGAGAGATAGGGGGCTAAACTCGCGCCCCCCGTTAACGGTGCAGTGATGCCTAACACCCCCTTTAAGCCGCTTAATCCCAAGGTTGTCACCACATCACTGAGGGTAATGCCGCCCATCCCCAGGGCGATCTGACGCAGCAGGGCCACCGCGCCGCCGTGGGTCATGGGCAGGCCGTAAAGTTTCGAGAGGGAGAGGATCAACGCCACATCGATCGCGGCTCCCGTGAGGAGGTCGAGGACGGTAACGGGATTGATCGCGATCGCGCCTGCCTTGGTCATCACTGCCCGCCAGGTCAATTGCTCTGCCCGCTCGGCCCGGATCTGCACCTTCCGCGCCACCACTTGTTCATTCAGTTCGCTGGCGTAGAGCATCGTATTCAAGGCCAGGAGGGATTTTCCTTCCCGGTGCAGCACATCGAGAATTTTCACCTTTAACGGCGCGATCTGGGCCGCTCCCCGTTGACGTTCGATCCGGGTTTGGCCGCGATCGCCCACCTGCACCGCCACCAAGGGCGAGGCTGCCACCATCACCACCTCATCGGGGGAAATCAATTCCCGCACCCGCTCATCACAAAGTTTGTGATAGATGGCGCAGCGATCGGCCTCTGGGTATTGGTCAATCTTGTTAAACACCAAGAGCATCGGCTTGCCCACCTCCCGCAACTGCGAGAGGGCATTGTATTCCACCTGGGTCATATCCCCAGAGACAATGAAGAGGATCAGATCCGCCTGTTTCGCCACCTGTTTCGCTAACTGTTCCCGCGTTTGGCCGTCCACCTCATCAATTCCCGGCGTATCCACCAGTTGAATCTGGGCATCCCGCACCGAGGGAATCACCACCCGCTGCACCTGGAGCGCATCGGTTTCCACCGTCCAGGCTGCATTACTAATCGTCCGCGTCACCCCATGCAATGGCCCCACTTCAAACGCTGTCTCCCCCAGCAGCGCATTCAACACCGAAGACTTCCCCCGCCCCACCATGCCAAAGGCCGCAATCTGCACGACGGAATGATCGAGCTTGTCGAGCACTTTACTGAGGTGTTCGAGTTCGTGATGGAGTCCGGCTTCTTCTTGGGGGGTGAGGTCGAGGTGTTGAACGAGGTTGTGGAGGGCGGTTTGGGCCTGTTTGTAGTGGAGTTCGCCTTGGATAGCGGCAATGTCGAGGAGGGTCGTTTCAAAGTCGTCGGTCATGGCAGCCGGAGCAAGGGGTATTTCTTCCCGATTTTAGAGGGTTCTGCGGTGCGATCGCTGCTCCGGATGGGGAGTGTGGGCATCTTGCCCGCAGAATCCTAGATCCTAGATGAAGCAGGGAGCGAGACGCTCCCACTCCCGTAGTCCGGCGATCGCTTGCGTCCATTAACGGGCGATCCGGGTGGCGTTGACGATCGCAAGCAGAGCCACCCCCACATCGGCAAAGACAGCTTCCCACAGCGTCGCCACCCCCCAGGCACTGAGGAGAATCATGAACCCTTTGATGCCGAGGGCGAGGGCAATATTCTGCCAAACGATGCGCCGGGTGCGATGGGCCAGGGCGATCGCCTCCACCACCTGTAACGGCGTATCCTGCATCAGCACCACATCCGCCGTTTCAATCGCCGCATCTGACCCCAAGGCCCCCATTGCTAACCCCACATCAGCACGGGCCAAGGCGGGCGCGTCGTTAATCCCATCCCCCACAAAGGCGATCGCTCCCGGTCGTTCCCGTTGAATTTCTGCTACGGCTGTGACTTTGTCTTCCGGGAGTAAGCCCGCGCGATAGTCGCTCACGCCCAATTGAGCGGCGATCGCGGCGGCGGTGCTGGGTTGGTCGCCCGTGAGCATTACCGTGTGAGTGATACCCAACTGGGCCAACCGTTGGAGTGCGAGGGCCGCGTCGGGTTTGGGGGTATCGGCGAGGGTGATGTGGCCCGCGTAGTGGTGATCAACGCTGAGATGTACCACCGTTCCGGTGGTGGGGGGCAGGGCGAGATCAGGGAAAAGGCGATCGCTCCCCGCCCACACCATTGCATCCTGCACCTGCGTTTTCACCCCATAGCCCGCCTCCTCGCGGTAATCCGTGACGCGATCGAGGTCTAACGGTTGACCGTAGGCAGCGCGAATCGAGGCCGCGATCGGGTGGCTGGAATGGGCTTCGGCGTGGGCAGCGATCGCCAGCAATTCCCCATCGCTGCGGCCGTTGGTGCTGTGAATCTCTGTAACTTGAAACTCCCCTTGGGTCAGGGTTCCGGTCTTGTCAAAAATCACCGTTTTCACCTGAGTCAGGGTATCGAGGAACGTTGCCCCCTTGATCAAAATGCCCCGTTTCGCCGCCCCACCAATGCCGCCGAAATAGCCCAAGGGAATGCTAATCACCAAGCCACAGGGACAGGACACCACCAGCAAAATTAACGCCCGATAGCCCCAGGCTTGCACCGTCGCACCGGGAATAATCAGGGGTGGAATCAAGGCGAGGGCGATCGCACCTAGCACCACGATCGGGGTGTAAATTTGGGCGAATTGGGTGATGAATTTCGCGGTTTTCGCCTTGCTGCGGCTGGCGTTTTCCACAAGATCGAGGATCTTACTCACCGATGATTCTCCAAACGGCTTCGTGACGCGCAGGGTGAGTTGGCCGGTTTGGTTGAGGGTTCCCGCGAGGGCCGGATCACCCGGTTCGACGGGGCGGGGCATGGATTCCCCAGTTAACGCAGCCGTGTTAATTTCCGAGATTCCCGTCAACACCACCCCATCGAGGGGAATTTTTTCGCCAGGATTGACCTGGAGGCGATCGCCCACCTGCACCTGTTCCGGATGCACCACCTGCCAAGCTTCATCTCGCCACACCATCGCCCGATCCGGTCGCACCGCCAACACCGCCGCAATCGATCGCCGCGACTGGCCCACGGCCTGTTCTTGCACCCATTCCCCCGCCCGATAAAACACCATCACCGCCACCGCTTCGGGATATTCCCCCAGCACCAACGCCCCCAGGGTCGCGATCGTCATCAAAAACGTCTCATCAAACATCCGTCCCCGCAGCAGATTCCGCCCCGCTTGGATCAGCACCGGCCAGGCACTCCAAAGATACGCGCCGCCCAACACCCCCACCGCCACGAGCGGCCATTGGGGCAAACTCTGCTGCATCCAAACCCCCGCCGCCACCACGATCGCGATCGCCCCTAGCTGCTGTAATTCTCGGTAAGACGGGGTGACGGGATCATGGGTAGACCCCGGTGGGGATGCGGTCGAGCAACGACAACAGGAGGCAGGGGCGGGTTGTGTCATGGTTCAAACTCTCTTTTCTAAGCCATAATCTTGTTTCTAATCCTAACGTTTCACCTCGTCAAAAATCACCCCACTTGAGAAAATTTTAATGCCATTTTAGAATCAGAATCATTATCATCAATGCTCAAGATTCTGTTCATTCAATTACATTACTAAAACGATTATCATCTTCATGGTTGATGATCTTAATTCAAGAGCAGGATCATATTCGTGAGCAACGGTGCAATATTTGCGATCGCTCCATTTTAATCCATCCCAAAATAGCCTACGCTAGAATAACCTAGACCTTCAATCTTTCCCGTTTCAGCCATGCTACAAACCTATAAAACTTTTGTAATTCGAGACTGGCAGGAGCGCGATCGCACCGCCGCCGCCCACCTGATTCGAGATGTTTTAAGAGAATACGGTCTCCCGTGGGAACCGGAACAAGCCGATCGAGATGTGATCGAGGTGGAAACCCATTACAGTGATCAGGGGGGTGAATTTTGGGTGATTGAACAGGATGAAACTCTGGTGGGTACGGGGGCATATTATCCGATTGAACGGGGTGAAAATGCTGTTGAAATTCGTAAAATGTATCTCCATCCCACGGTGCGCGGTCAAGGGTTAGGACGTTTTTTACTCACAGCTTTAGAAACGGCAGTTCAACAGCAGGGATTTCACGAAATTTGGATTGAAACGGCCACATCTTTAGCCGAAGCCGTGCAATTATACGAACGTCATGGCTATCAAAAAGCCACGGGTGTTGAAACGGCTCGCTGTGATTTGGTCTATCGAAAACTGCTGCCACAGCATACCCTGATGGACTGATAGCGCTTTTGTTCAGAATTGGCTGGGGAGACTCCCTCACGACACTGGGTTTGGAGACCACACCCCGACCCAATCGGTTCCCGTCGGGGCTGGGTTGCCCAGGCTGGGGGTCTACGGAGTCAGATCACGAGGGCATCCCCATCAGCAATGTTGTGTGAGTCAATCAGCCGCATAACGATAATCACGATCGCTCCTCACCGCACACCCCCAGCACCACCCGACTCAATCTGGGGAGCAAGGGAAATGGTGCATCCGGAGGCGGTACGATCAGAAATACGGCGATCGCAGCCCGATAGACTGGCAATGCTGAGTACAGGACAAAAAATCCGGTTTCGGCTGAAGTCCTGATCATTACATCGGTTGGGTCAAGTCATCGCGAACCCCAACAGGCTCGATCAAAATCCAGCCTCTGTCGTGCGGGCATCTTGCCCCTTGGGATGCAGACCCAACAGGGAGCATCCTGCTCCCACCCCGTTCAAACGTTGGTTGAGGACTTTAATGACCATCATTCCACCCCATATTCAAGACCTTGGCGGCTTTGCAGTGCGTCGGCTTCTGCCCAATGCTGCGGTCTCCATGATTGGCCCGTTTATCTTTTTTGATCACATCGGGCCAGCGGACTTTCCCCCCGGTCACGGTGTTGATGTGCGACCCCATCCCCACATTAATCTGGCGACGGTGACCTATTTGTTTGCGGGGTCGATTTTGCATCGGGATAGTCTGGGGACGGTGCAGGAAATTTGGCCGGGGGCGGTGAATTGGATGACGGCGGGGCGGGGGATTGTGCATTCGGAGCGATCGCCCGCTTCAGAACGTGCCCTAGAATCCCAACTCCACGGCATCCAAACCTGGATCGCGCTTCCCGATGCCGATGAAGAGGCCCCGCCGAGTTTCTCCCACCACCCCGCCACCACGATCCCCACTTGGACAGCGGACGGTGTGACGGCGGTGCTGATCGCTGGAACCTATGGGGGTCAGACTTCCCCTGTGCCAGTGTTTTCACCCTTGGTGTATCTCGATTTGCAATTTACCCCTGGGGGACGGTTCACCCTGAAGCCCGAAGGCAGCGATCGCGCCCTCTACAGCGTCACGCCGGGGTTAAGTGTCGATGGTCAACCCTTGGCGCACCATCACTTATTGGTGTTGGACTCTGGCCAAGCTGTGGAGATTACCGCCACGGCCCCGGCTCGCTGTCTGGTGATTGGGGGTGAGCCGTTGGGGGTGCGGCATAAATGGTGGAATTTTGTGTCAAGTCGGCGCGATCGCATCGAGCAAGCAAAACGGGATTGGGTGGCGGGCAACTTTGATCCGGTTCCGGGGGAAACGGAGTTTATTCCCTTGCCTGCGGATTAGGGGCGATTGGGTGGGGGAGCGCGATCGCCTATCATGAAAAGTTACGCCTACCCTTGTTGAAATAGACCCATGAGTGAAGTAAAAACCGTTTCTGGCCGCGGTCTCCCCCTGCGCGGCAGCGACATCGATACCGATCGCATTATTCCCGCCCGTTACCTGCGCTGCGTTACCTTTGACGGGTTGGGGGCCCATGCCTTCGCCGACGATCGCGCCGCCAGCAACGGCACTCACCCCTTCGATCAACCCCAGTACCAAGGGGCGAATATTTTGGTGGTCAATGGTAACTTTGGCTGCGGTTCCTCCCGTGAACATGCCCCCCAAGCCCTGCAAAAATGGGGCATCCAAGCCGTGATTGGCGAAAGTTTTGCGGAAATCTTCTTCGGCAACTGTGTCGCCCTGGGGATTCCCTGCGCCACCGTCACTCCCGACCACGCCACCCAACTGCAAACCGCCCTCGAAGCTGACCCCAGCCGCCCCGTTTGCCTCGACCTCGTCGCCCTCACCGTCACCGCTGGCGACCTCACCCTGCCCGTCACCCTCGCCGACGGCCCCCGCACGATGCTGACGAGTGGCAAGTGGGACAGTTGCGGCCAACTGGTGGCCAACGCCGATCAAGTGCGCAGCACCGCCACCCAACTGCCCTACCTCGCTTGGGGTGTGGCATGAATTTGATTGAACAGACGATCGCAGCCGGCGGCCACGATTGGTTTTATCGGGAAATCACCCCCGATGTCCCCAATGGCAAACCGCCCATCCTCTTTATCCACGGCATTCTCTGCCATAGCTACGGCTGGCGAATTGTGATGGAAACCTGTGCTGAGGCGGGGTATCGTGCGATCGCCCCCGATTGGCTGGGGTTTGGTCGCTCAGCTAAACCCCAGCCCCGCGAATTTGCCTACAGTCCCGCTGCCTACGAAGCCGCCTTGGGGGACTGGATCAACGCGATGGAGCTTGAACAGTTTACCCTCGTGGCCCAGGGCTATCTTGGCTCGGTGGGGGTGCAATATGCCTGCAATCATCCCGAACAGATCGATCGCCTCGTCATCCTCAATACCCCCCTCACCACTAGCGCCACGGTGCCTTGGATCATGCAACGCTGGACGATTCCCTTTGTGGGGGATATGTTGACCCAAGATCCGCTGTTGGTGGATCGCACCCTAGAAGGGGGTAGCGGCTTGGTAATTGAAGAAAATGAGTTAAGTTTCTACCGCCAACCGTTTTTAAAAAGCTCCCAAGCGGGCCGGGCGTTGCTGATGACGGCGAAAAAGCTCAACCTCAGCCAGGCCATGGGTCAACTCAGCCAAGACCTCGCCCAATGGCGCAAGCCCACGCAAATTATCTGGGGGATGGCTGATCCCTGGCTGGATGGGGAACCGGTGCGCCAACAGTTGCAAAAAAATCCGATGGTGGACTGGAATGCGATCGCTGAGGCAAAACACTATCCCCAAGAACATTGGGGCCAGGAGATTGGGCAAATTTTGTTACCCTTTTTAAACCGTGAGTTTTCGGATCTTGGGGGGAGTTAATTGGGGGTTGCCCCTGGGGGAGGTTGGGTCAACGGTGCGATCGCACCGGGTCTGTTAATGGAGCTACTGCTGATACCCAACGTTCTCAGGTTGACCTCGCCTGTGTTTAATCCCCCTTTCAGTGAGGGCAGCGAGCTAGACGCTCGCACCACAGAGGATTCCAGGTAGAGTGAGCCTCTGGCTCACGTATACCCCCCCTTCAGAGTCGTAACTTGGGTGATGTATAAGCAGTAGGTTGATGGAGAGAGGGAATCATGCTTGCGGATCATTATGCTTTAATTCGCTCCAGTCAGGATGGTAAGTATGTGACGGCGCGACCCCGCCAACCGGAGGAGCAGTTTTTGTTGCTGTTTCGAGAGGATTATGAGGCGCGAAGTTATCTCAATGCCCATGGGGGAGAATTGCGCGATCGCTTCCAAGTCGAAGCGTTGAGCACAGCGAATTTAAAAGACCTCCTCAGCCGCTGGGGTTTTCAAGGGGTGGGGATTGTCACCGATCCCTTGATTCCGATGATTGATTTTTT
Organism: Spirulina major PCC 6313; assembly: GCF_001890765.1. Taxonomy (NCBI): domain Bacteria; kingdom Bacillati; phylum Cyanobacteriota; class Cyanophyceae; order Spirulinales; family Spirulinaceae; genus Spirulina; species Spirulina major. The sequence goes on from NZ_KV878783.1 coordinate 2,433,558, forward strand.
AACGGTTTGATCAGGATTCAGGGAAGCGATCGCCGGAGCCAGACCGCAGGATTGTGATATTGTGCCGATTCGTGTGTTTCGCTACAGTTTTCGCCCCCATTCCCCGGAATGATAGAGCCATCTTTTCGTGATCTGGTCGCTGATTACCATGGCTCGATACGTTGACTCCACACCTTACCCCTACCCCTACAACGGCGATTTGCGACCGGACAACACGGCGCTGATCGTGATTGATATGCAGATCGATTTTTGTGGTGAGGGGGGATATGTGGATCGGATGGGCTATGACCTGTCGTTAACACGCGCCCCGATTGAACCATTGCAGCGGGTATTTGCGGCGTTGCGATCGCAAAACATCACCATTTTTCACACCCGCGAAGGCCATCGTCCCGACCTCACCGACCTGCCCGCCAATAAACGCTGGCGCAGTCAACAAATCGGCGCAGGCATCGGCGATCCGGGACCCTGTGGACGGATTCTCGTACGGGGCGAACCGGGCTGGAATATTATTCCGGAACTCGCGCCATTACCGGGAGAAGCGGTGATTGACAAACCCGGCAAAAGCGCATTTTACGCCACGGATTTAGATCTGCTCTTGCGACGAAATCAGATCGAGAACTTGATTTTGGCGGGGATTACCACGGACGTTTGTGTCCATACCACAATGCGGGAAGCCAACGATCGCGGCTACGAATGCCTCATCCTCTCCGACTGTACCGGAGCCACCGATCTCGGTAATCATCAAGCCGCCTTGAAAATGGTCACCATGCAAGGGGGCGTGTTTGGGGCAGTGGCTGACTCAACGGCCTTACTGACAGCCCTCGAAACTCCTGCGATCGCCTAAGCCGCCACGATCGCATCATCGTGGAGCAGTTGCAGCGCATGACTTGCCCCCACCGGCTTCGAGAACCAATAGCCCTGGAGCGAATGGCAACCCAGGTCTGCCACTTGTTCTAGATCCGCTTCCGTTTCAATCCCTTCGGTAATCACCGTCAGACCGACGCTGTTCGCCAGTTGGATAATGCCGCGAATCATCTCCCATTGTTGCTGCACCACAAAGGAGCGATCCACCTTGAGCACATCCACCGACAGTTGATGGAGTCGCGCTAAACAGGAATAGCCTGTACCAAAATCATCCAGATAGACCTGAATCCCCGATGCCTTAAGGATTTGGAGGGTTGCGATCGCCGTCGGATTTTCAATCACCGTACTTTCCGTCACCTCCACCCGAAAACTCCCCACCGTCACCACATGGCGCTCTAGAATTGCGATCGCCCGCTGGGCAAAATCCCGCTGCAACAACTGCAACGGCGACAAATTCACACTCATCGTTAACGGATTGCTGCGGGGAAACACCTTCTGCCATTGGGCAAGCTGTTGGCAAGCCTGTTCAAACACCCAGAGACCCAACTCATGGATCAACTGAGTTTCTTCGGCGATCGGAATAAACAGATCCGGCGACACACCGCCGCGAGTGGGGTGATGCCAGCGCAACAAGGCTTCAAACCCTTGGATCGTGCGATCCTGCGCATCCACAATCGGCTGATAGAACACCTCAAACTGGCGATTATCCCACGCTTGAAAGAGATCCTTTTCCAAGCGCAGCCGCTCTAACCCCGCACTGGAGAGCAACGCTTGGGTATTATGCCGTTCATCCTCCAGAGTCGTCGTGAGGCGCAGGAGGCGATCGGTGTTATTCGCTGCAATCCGGAGTAAGTGCTGGCCCTGTTCCGTGTGGGGATCAATTTTGCCGCTGAGCAATAACCCCAACGCGCCCCGAATCGAGGTTAAGGGCGTTCTAAGCTCATGACTAATTTCAGCCGTTGCTGGGCTTAGATCCTCACTGAGAAGAGAATAAAAATGTTGAGGAGAAGGAGAATTCATAACCAGTTCAGGTTTGTGTGACATGGTGACCATCGACATAATACCCTCAGTAAATCTAACCAGATCGGCCGTGCAACGAGCGTAGACTAGAATGTAAGCTTTTATTTCAATACATAAAGTTTAAGGACAACTTGTGAAAAAGTTGGGAAGGATATCCGTGATTCTACGGTTTCCCAAACGCATATTTCGTCCATTCGTTGCTCGTAACTAGGCAGTGGAAGATACCTAAAGATTTGGACTGTGCAACCTTACTCGTCTTTTGCCCTAGTCTTGAATCTATGCCTCATTAAAGATTCAGTTTGCTTGGGCAAAACAGTCCGAATTTAGGGCAATATGTAAAGATGAGGGAGACAAAAAGATGAGTCAGAGCTAGTCTGAGCGAAGGGTTGAGATCGTACTGAGCCTCAGTCCCCAGGGAACCCCGTCGTGATTGAAAAACCCCAACTATTCAGCCCGGCAACTCCGCCCCCTTCAGTATAAAGCCCAGGAATTTTATATACAGCCCAGAGATGTTACAAATTAACTGCTGAATTATTAAAACGACTTAGACCACCAGCCCGACCGCACTATTACATTGTCATCTCTAGCGTCTGTCTGTGATGCTGGGTAATCAGGGGAATCGCAAAAAATAGATTAACATCACGGGCTGACATGATTGGCTGTTTCTCAAAAGTCTATGAATATACCTGCACCATCTAGTTCAACTGGGGACATTTTGGTCACAGATGATACACCTGCCAATCTCCGACTGTTAACCGGAATTTTGGTGAAACATGGGTATCAAGTCCGAGCGGCTCGGAGTGGCGCGGCGGCCTTGATGGCGGTGCAAGCGAAGCAACCGGATCTGATTTTACTCGATATCATGATGCCGGAAATGGATGGCTTTTCGGTCTGCGAGCATTTAAAGGCAGACCCGAATACTTGCCATATTCCGGTGATTTTCATTAGTGCGTTGGATCATCCGGCGGATAAGGCGCGGGCGTTTCAAGTGGGGGGCATTGACTATATTCCGAAGCCGTTTCATCGCGAAGAGGTGTTGTTGCGGGTGAGTCATCATTTGGGGTTACGGCGGGCGCAGGATGCGTTGCGGGCTAGTGAAACTCGATTTCGGCTGATTTTTGAGAATGCGGGGGTGGGCATTTTTGTGGCTCAACCCGATGGCAAGATTCTCAAGACCAATCAAACGTTTCAGCGCTTTCTCGGCTATCAAAGCTCTCAGCTTTACCAAATGTCTTGTCTGGATTGTCTGGGTGAGGCGGATCGGGCTATGACGCTGGAGAAGTTGCAGCAGATTTCGCAGGGGGGGTTGGCGCATTACGAGACGGAGCAGCGGTATCGTCGTTCGGATGGTCAATGGATTTGGGGGCGGATGACGTTGTGTGGGGCGGTGCAGGATCAGGCGGTGCAGTTTGTGTTTGGGATGGTGGAGAATATTGATGCCCAAAAGCAGGCGCAGGAGGCGTTGCTGGCATCGGAACGGGAGATGCGGGCGATTTTTCAGGCGATGACGGATTTGGTGTTGATTCGCGATCGCGATGGCCGTTGTCGCAAAATTGCCCCGACCCAGGCGATTAACACGCTGGCGACGACGCATCTGTTGGGTAAGACCTTGGATGAGATGATGCCGATGAATGCCGATCGCTTAAAGCAGGCGATCCAAACCACGTTGGATCAACAGCAGATGACGAAGGTGGAATATGAATATAGCCATGATCATCAGCCGCTGTGGTTTGATGCGCGTCTCTTTCCACTGACGGAGGATACGGTGGTGTGGGTGGCGCGGGATGTGACGGAAGACCGTCTGATTGCGAAGAAGTTGCAGCAAAGTGAGCAAGAGATTCGCAGTATTTTTGAGGCGATGACGGATCTGGTGCTGGTGGTGGATGTGGAGCGTCAGCAGGTGCAGGTGATGCCGACGAACTATGGTCGCTTGTTTGAGAATAGTGCTGAGGTGATTGCGGCGACGTTTAATCAGTTTTTTGAGTCCGATGCTCCGACGTTTTGGCAGCCGATTCAACAGGTGTTGTCTGAGAAGTTGACGTTTAATTTTGAGTATTGCTTGCGGTTGCCGGAGGGGACGGTGTGGTTTGCGGCGAATATTTCGCCGCTGCCGAATCAGTCGGTGATCTGGGTGGCGCGGGATATTAGCGATCGCATCCGGGCCGAACGCGATTTGCAAAGTTTGGCGGCGGAGTTGGAACAACGGGTGATCGAGCGCACGACCCAGTTACGGAAGGTGAATACGAATTTGCGGGCGGAAATTAGCGATCGCATTCAAGCCGAAGCAAACCTCGCCAAGTCCGAAGCCCGGTTCCGTCTCGCCGTAGACAACATTCCCAACATGTTTGTGATCTACGATCGCCACCTCCGCTATCGCTTCGTCAACACCCAAGCCCTGCAAACTCTCAAACGTCGCCGGGAAGACATGATTGGGCGCACCGATCGCGAAATTTTCCCGGACATCATTACCCAAGCCTATGTGCCCTTGCTGGAACAAGCGGTGGACTGTCGCCAAGTGCAAGGGGCAGAATGCACCCTCGAAATTCCCCAACAGAGTCGTTTAACTTTTAATGTCACCTATGTGCCCCTGCTCAGTAGTACCGGTGAGATTGAACAAATTTTAGGCATTGCCCATGATGTCACGAAGCAAAAGCGATCGGAGCGGGTCATTCGTCAGGCTAAAGAACAACTCCAGGCGGTGCTGGATGCCGTGCCGGGGTTTGTGTCTTGGATTGGGATGCTGGCTCCCAGCGAGGCAAACAGCCCATCCGAACTGTACTACCTAGGGGCCAATCATCAATTGGCCAGTGCGTTTGAGATGCAGCCCCAGGACTTTACGGGGCAGCCGCTGGGGTTCTTAGCGTCTGGCGATGCCTTTGAACAGATGTTACGGGATCTGTTTCGGTCACCGGAGCAGACTCAATCCCGCGTCATCTCCATGGATATGAAGGATCACGAACGGCGGCATTACTTGGTGGTGGCCCAAAAGTATCAACAGAATCAGGCGGCGGTGTCGGTGGGCATTGACATTACGGCTCGGATGAAGGCGGAAACGCAGTTAAAACATGCCTATGGGCGATCGCAACTCCTCTCCGAACTGACCCTCAAAATCCGCCAGTCCCTCGACTTGGACGAAATTCTCCAAACCGCTGTTTGGGAAGTGCATCAAATCTTGCAAACCGATCGCGTTGCCATTTTGCAATGCGATGCGGATCATCAATGTCGCGTCATTAAAGAATCCGTGGGCGACAACATTGGGGCGCTGGGGTTGGAATCGCGATCGCGATCGCCCCAGGGCATCGATACCCCCTACCTAGCGATTGATGACACCGAACAGTACGCCGGCGATCCCCAGCAGATTCTGACCTTTGGCACCCATCCGGTGCGATCGCAATTCTTGATGCCCATTTTTATCCAACAACGGTTGTGGGGCGGGATTCTCGTCCAGCAATGCCAAGTTCCCCACCATTGGGAATCCGACGAAATCGACTTGCTCACCGCCCTCGCTGATCAATTGGGGATTGCGGTGTCCCAAGCGGAGTTTCTCAATCACCTCGAAGAACGAGTGGCCGAACGCACGGCCGAATTGCAGCTTGAAATTGCCGAGCGCACCAAGGCTGAAATTGCCCTGCGGGAAAGTGAAGCGCAACTCCATCGCGTCATTCAAAGCAATGCCTACGGGATTGTGGTGTGCGATCGCAATGGGCAGATTAATTTTGCCAACGCGGCCGCCACCGAACTGTTTGGGCGACCGGCGGCAGACCTCCTCAATTTTGATCTCGGCATTCCGATTCCCAGCGGCGATCGCAGTGAAATCTGCCTGATCCATCCCCAAGGGCAGCAATGTGTGGTGGAAATGCGATCGGTGGAGATCAATTGGTATGGCCACACCGCCTATCTCCTCTCCCTGATGGACATCACCGAACGCAAAGCCATTGAACAGATGAAAGATGAATTCATCTCCATCGCCAGCCATGAACTGCGCACCCCCCTCACCTCGATCCGAGGTTCCCTCGGTCTCCTCGCCACCGGGCGTTTAGGGGAACTGTCCGGTAAAGGCCAAAAGATGCTAGAGATCGCCGTCAACAACACCGATCGCCTCACCCGTCTGCTCAACGACATTCTCGACCTCGAACGCATTGAGTCCGGGCGGATTAAACTCCTGCGGCGGCGTTGTGATGCCCTCGAACTGATGCAGCAAGCGGCCCAAGCCATGGTCAGCATGGCCGAACAACAAAGCCTCACCCTCTGCCTCGAATGTAACCAAAATGCCTTTGCCCGCTATCCTCTCCCCAACGACAGCGAGCCGCTCCATTCCACCTTCCCGGTGTATATCTGGGTCGATTCGGATCAAATTCTGCAAACCCTCACTAACTTGATCAGTAATGCGATCAAGTTTTCAGAGCGCGATCGCACCATTTGGATCAACCTCGTCCCCCATCCCGACCAGGTGGTCTTTTCTGTCACAGACCAAGGGCGCGGCATCCCCCCCGACAAATGCGAGGCGATTTTCGGGCGGTTTCAGCAAGTGGATGCCTCAGACTCACGGGAAAAAGGCGGCACAGGCCTCGGCCTCCCGATCTGCCGGGAAATCATCCACCGTCACGGCGGCGAAATCTGGGTCGAAAGCATCCTGGGGGTGGGCAGTACCTTCTATTTCTCCATTCCCCTCAAACCCGAAAGTCCATAACACACCCCGACCCCCCGACTGGATCGCGCCGGGGGATTTGGGAAATTCAACGGATTGCACTCCGTTGGGCTTATTTACGGTGGGTCACTTCAATCACGGTGTGGACGTTGCCTCTGGGGGTGAAATCGCCTTTAATCGTCATTTCGAGGGGATCGCAGGCGGCGACAAAATCATCCAAAATTTGATTGACGCTTTCTTCGTGGGAAATGTAGCGATCGCGATAACTGTTGATATAGAGCTTCATCGCCTTCAATTCAATCACCCGCTGATCCGGTACATAGGTGACCTCAATCGTGGCAAAGTCCGGATAGCCCGAAAACGGACATTTACAGGTAAATTCCGGTAGGGACACCTGGATCGTGAACCGGCGACCCGGTCGGGGATTGGGAAACGTGATTAAGGAACCTTGTTCAATTTCGCGCTCACCATATTTAATCTCAGGCGCGGAGCGGGGGGAATCGGTTTGGGTCATGACAATGCTTTACGAAAATAGTGCGGGAGTCTGAAAGCCCCGTCAATTGATTGCGGGGATGAAAGACGAAACGAGCGACGTTAGTCGCCCTCCTTGGGCCAGTGGTGTTAGGCTGATTATATTGGATTTCAAACGTCCAGGAACTATCACAAGGCTAAAAACCGACAGACCTAGAAGCATTTAAGGGTAAGCAGGCAGCGTAATGAGTGGGCGGATTGCCGACTGCGTCATCCAATCTAACGATTTGGTCGCCTAGGAAGACTTGAAATGTGAACGGGTTAGTCTGCGATCGGCATCGGGCTGAGTCGATAGTGAAGCGGGTTTGTATGCTGCGCCTTGGACTAACTACCGTGGGGCACAGGGGAAGTTATACGCTTGGGGAGATTAGACCTCTGGCTGGGTTGGAGCAATCCTGCTGAGTTAAGTCCGGTCGATGAACCAAGAATCCCCGTCGCTGTCTTCGCGGGGAGTGTCAAAGTTCAGCAGATCGCAAGGATAGCAACGGCTAGGGCTGAGTTCCTTCCCAGTCGGGACAATGGGTATCGCCTTTACCGTAGGGATGCAGCGCACAGACGAGCAGGTTTTTATTATAAACATGGCCGTGGTAATGCTGACAGCCTTGGCAGGTGGGGGGCGGCGCGACCCAATGCAGGGAGGGAAAGGGAGCGATCGCCTCCTCATCCTGAAGCCAAGTTGACCAATCCTCCGGCTCCGTCAGATCCGCCCACAGGGTTTGCACCCACGCCTCCCAATCCTCCGGCTGCATCTCATTTAACTCTTCACTGAGGGCCGTGGCGGCCGTGGTGATATCCTGCACCGCCTCCTCAAGCTCCGTCGCCACATCAGTGCAGAATGTCCAAAATTCCTTTGTCCAATCATTCATAACAGTTCAGATCAGGCCTAATCGAGGTTTTGCAGCCGTCGCAATTCCGCTTGGAGAGCGTCCACCTGTTGGCGGAGATGTTCCGCTTGGGGGTCATGGGGGTTATCCTCTTCGTCGTCGAGGATTTCGATGGGGCGCGGCCCTGATGGTGGCGGCGGCGGCGGATCGGTGCCATCGGTGACCGGCGGCCGCTGGGCCTGCTGAATCAAATCATCGACGAACTTACCCGCTTCTTCGGCTTGGAGTTCGCCCCGCTTCACCATCTCATCGGCGAGCAGTTGGGCTTGTTTGCGGAGTTCTTGGAATTGTGTGCCGGCTTTTTCCCCTGCATAGGAGGCAAGACCGACACCGAGATAAAACGCTTTTTGAACGAGATGACCAAAACCAGGCATGATGGATGTCTTGGATGTAAGGATGCGCACCAATATACCGTCTGGCTCTATGGTAGACGAAATCTGAAGGGGCTGCCGGGGCAGGGTCGGGGTTGAGACTTAGATCGATGCGGGGATCAGTTCGATGGTTTTGCCTTCTTGGGCGAGGGTTGCGCCGGGAAACACCGCTTGGATTTGGGCCCCGATGTCATCGAGAAAATCATCGGTATGGAGGGGATCATGGTGGAAGATAATCAATTGCTTGACCTGGGCGGCTTTGGCTACTTTCACCGCTTCTTGCCAGGTGGAATGGCCCCAGCCGACTTTGCTGCTCTTGGGATTGTGGTATTCCGCATCGGTGTAACAGGCATCGATGATCAGCACATCGGCATGATCGGCGAGGAAAAGCACGCTGGGATCGAGGCGATCGGGATAATGTTCGGTGTCGGTGACATAGGCGACGCTGAGGCCTTCCCACATGACGCGATAGCCGATCGCTTCACCGGGATGGTTGAGGCGGGCATTAGCGATCGCCACCTCCCCCAATTGAAACGTCTCGCCAATATCCAAATCATGGAAACACAATTCCGCCTGCATCACCTGGATCGGCACGGGGAAATTGGGATGGAGCATCTGATCATGGTGGCGTTGCTTAATCGTCGCCCCATTGGGAGCCACCGCCCCATAGATATGAAACCGATTCCCCCCCACAAAAGCCGGGGTAAAGAACGGAAAGCCCTGAATATGATCCCAGTGGGTATGGGTGAAGAAAATATGAGCTTCTATGGGCATTTGACCCAGCATGGATTGTCCCAGCACCCGTAGCCCTGTGCCCCCATCAAAAATCAGACGCTCGCCCCCCACTTGCATTTCCACACAGGGCGTATTGCCGCCGTAGCGCACGGTTTCAGCCCCTGGGCAGGGAATGCTGCCCCGCACTCCCCAGAATTTAACTTTGAATCGTGGTTGTTGCTCGGACATAATCACTTTGATTAGGGTGAGGGGTGCAGGTGAGGCAAGGGCGGATCAACGGGGGGGGTGAGAATGGTGTTGATTTTGAAAACACCCTCAGTACCATTGTGATCAAACTGCACCACTTTTGGGTTTCACTCAGGATGAAGTTCAAAATTCTTAGCGACAGCACGACAGGACGAGGCGAGCACGGAGATCCGCATCACACGGGGTGAATGTTCATTATGGCCTTTCTATTGTACGTGTTGTCCGCAAGGGTTCCCACCGTAAGGGCTAATTTTGAGGGGTAATTTTTCGTGACTCCCCCACCCTTGGGATGGACGGGTTAAATCCAGAGGGGTTGATTCTTTATTAAGAATTAATTTCATCAATATTGACAACTACTTTCATTAAGCGGCAAGATTAGCTTCAGATCAATCATCTGTTGTCTGACTCGATAGGGGGATAATGTCCAACATGACTGAGCATGAACGCCTTGCTGCGGCGCTCACGGAAGCATTGCAAGACGAATATAAAGCACGCGCCACCTATCGCCAGATTCTGCGCCGCTTTGGTCAAGTGCAACCTTTTGTCAATATTCTCAATGCAGAAGAGCGCCATATTCGCGCTCTTGATCCCCTCTTTCATCGTTACCAAATCCCGATTCCGGCTGATCCTGGGCCGGGTCAGGTGACGATTCCCGATTCCCTTGCCGCAGCCTGTGCCGAGGGTGTGACCGCAGAACTTGAAAATGGTGCGATGTATGACCGTTTACTGGCGATGACGCAAGCTTATCCCGATGTGCAGCGGGTGTTTCGCAACTTGCAGCGGGCCTCTCAACAGAATCACCTGCGGGCGTTTCAGCGGGGTGTGGCACGGGGGATGCGATCGGCCACTACCCCAGTGACGGATCGGCCGCTGATCTGTGGCGGGGGACGGGTTATGGGTGAAGGCTGTGGTGCTCAGAGTTGTTGGGGTTCAAGACGAGTCAGCCCTGTTTTGGCTAAGGGTGGCGGCCGTCGCTATCACGGCGGACGAGGGTGATTCGGTGGCGATCGCATTTTTTTTTGAATAACGGAAACATAACCTATGACAGATACTGCGGCAGCCATCAGTGCGCCCACACCGGAGACAACCGTAGCCAGCCGGATCGGGGCATGGCTCGATACTTATAGCGAAATTGCGATGATTTTGCCGGTCGTGGCGGGCTTGCTCACGACGAATCAACTGCGATTACGGGGGGCGCAGGCGCTTTTGGTGAATTTGTTGATTGCGGCGATTGTGCGCCAAGGTGTGGGCCAGTTACGGGAACAAGCCCAGGCCACCCCACCGCCGACACCACCTCATCCTGCGACGGATGCAGCGGGAGAAGACGGGGCGATCGCCTCCAATGACTATGTGATTGTCCATGCTGTTCCAGGGCGAATTCGGTTACGCATTCCTCGGCTACGGGGCGATCGCCTCTATGCCAAACAGGTACAAACCCTATTGACAGCCGATGCGCGGGTGAAGCAGGTGCGGATCAATCGCGCTGCGGCATCCCTGGTGATTCAATACGATGATGCGGGCCTGACGGAATTGGAATTGGGGATGTATTTGTTACAGATTTTAGAACAGGCGGAAACTCCCCCCACGGCTGCACCGCCTGAACCGCCTGCTGCTGATTCCTACCCTTAATAAATAAATCTATGACTGTTTGTGTTGTATCACCGCCTCCTGCGGATCAGGGGTGGATTGTCCATGGGATGCCGGGGCGGTTGCGGTTGCGCTTGCCGCTGCTGGCTTGCGATCGCACCGCCCTAGCCCACCTGGAACAGGACTTAAGCCGCATCATCGGGGTCATGACGGTACGCATTAATCGAGCGGCGCGATCGGTGATTCTGAGTTATCGCATCCAGGTGATTCAGGAATCTGCCTTGGCCGCTCAGGTGTGGGACTGTTGGCAACGGTGTCCGAAAAAAACCGCCAGCACCGTCGTCTCCCCGAATCTTCCCCGGTTCTCCGGGTCAGACCTGCTCACCCCATTGCCCGCCTTGGCCCGTGCAGAATTGGGCTGGCCGATGTTGGCAACCGGCCTTGGACTGGTGGGGCGCTGGCCGCGGTTGGCGTGGCTGCGATCGCTGGCAGCCTTGGCCCTCCTCAAAGCAGCTTGGCCGATTGTCCAACGAGCCTTGCGGAGTGTGGTGCAAACCCGTCGCTTAAACATTGACTGTCTTGATTTTCTGGTGTTGAGTTTGAGTGCAGCCCAGGGAAAACTGATCACCCCCGCCTTGGTGATCGCCCTCCATGAACTAGGGGATGCCATCCGAGAACAAACCGCCCGGGCCACGGAAGTCCGCACGGCTGATTTACTCGATGCGATCGGCCGCTGGGCATGGGTGCAAACCGAACCCGACCATCCCCCCCAGCAAATTCCCAGCGATCGGGTCGAGGTGGGGGCGGTGGTGATCGTCTATCCCGGCGAACAGATTCCCGTGGATGGGGTCGTGCTCAAAGGGGAAGCGCTGGTGGATCAACAGGGTTTAACCGGGGAAGCAATGCCCGTCGTCTGTCAACCAGGAACAGCGGTGTTGGCTTCGACCTTGGTGCGATCGGGACAGATCTACATCCGGGCGGAGCGCGTCGGGATGAATACCCGGGCAGCGTTGAGTTTAGCCCTGTTACAAAAAGCCCCCGTTCAGGATACCCGCATGGCTAACTATGCCGAACAACTCGCCGATCGCCTCATTTGGCCCTCGCTGATCCTAGGGGCGATTGTGTTAATCACGACCCGTGATCCGTCCCGTGTCGCGGCGATTTTGACCCTGGATTTTGTCACCGGTGTGCGGGTTTCGATGCCCACTGCCTTCCTGGGGGCGTTGAACCATACCACCCGCCACGGCATCCTCGTGCGCAGTGGTCGCACCCTCGAACAATTGGCGGAAATTGATACGGTGGTTTTTGATAAAACCGGCACATTAACCCAAGGGGCGATCGTGGTAACCGAGATCCAGCCTGCCCGCGCTGATCTCACCGCCGATGACCTCCTTCAACTGGCCGCAGCAGCGGAACAGCGCCTCAACCATCCGGTGGCTGAGGCGATCTGTCAGGCGGCCCGCGATCGCGCCTTAACCCTGCCGAGCCGCGACACCTGGCAATACGAAGTCGGATTAGGCATACAAGCGATCATCGATAGGCGCGAAGTTCATGTAGGGAGTGAACGCTTCTTAACAGAAATTGGCATTAATATCCCCCCGAATGGCCCCCGTTCGACCTCCGATTCTCAGATCTTCATTGCCCGCGATCGCGAATTCCTCGGCAGCATCACCTACAGCGATCCCCTCCGCGCCGAAAGTTCCGCCCTCATCCAAACCCTACAAACCGAATACGGCATCAACATCTACCTCCTCACCGGAGATACACCCGCCCGCGCCCAACAAGTGGCCCAAACCCTCGGCATTCCCCGCGATCAGGTTTACGCCCACGCCTTCCCCGACGAAAAAGCCCGCATCGTCCGCGACCTGCATCAAGGCGGGCGCACCGTTGCCTTTGTGGGGGATGGCTTAAATGATTCCGTGGCGCTGGCCTATGCCGATGTGTCGATTTCCTTTGCCCATGGTGCGGAAATTGCCAGAGAAACCGCCGATGTTGTGCTGATGAATGATGATCTGCGGGATCTACTAGAAGCGATTTCCATTGCTCACCAAACTCGCAATCTCATCGATCAAAATGTGGCGCTGGTGGTAGTACCGAACCTCGCCGCCCTGGGTTTAGCCACCACCTGGGGACTCAATCCCCTCATCGCCACGGCCATCCATAATGGCTCGGCGATCGCCGCCGGACTCAACAGCCTTCGCCCCCTCGTTGAACACCAACTTGATGGCGGCAGTCGTCGCCAATTTCCCCCCAGTCCTGAGGCTGGTTGACTGACAAAATTAGCCAGATCCCAGAAAGCCCTCACCCTAGGGGAGAGGGAACTGGAAAAATGGATCGGCTCCCCTCGCCCTCTGGGAGCGGGGTGAGAGGTGAGAGGTGAGGGCGATCAACTTTTGCCCGTCAACCAGGTTCTTAGGACATTTCCCCATCCCCCCCCTTGGGCAAAACAGGAACAATTACTGCAAATTATTCTCATTTACCCAAAAGCCTGCTACCGTTGAAATAGCAATCCAGTTTCAGGGTGGGACGTTCAACCCAAAACCGGGACTCTGACCCGATCTGATTTGGAATTGCGCACATCATTGCCATGGACTTTTCGGACTTTATCCCAAAACACTATGTCCTTTATCCATCTTGAAAAATCAATCTTGACCTTCCACTTCAAAGAAATTTTGGAAGATCGCGGCCAAGTTAACCCCCTGGCTTTACTGGGGTTGGGGGCGTTGATTGTCGGTTCCAAACTAGCGACCCAGCCATCGGGGCGATCGCTGTATGGGACGACCGCGATTCCCCTGCGCCAGTGGGTTGCCACTGCCCAAAAACGTGAACTCACCCAACAACTGCACACCCTCGTCCATCCCTCAAGGGCAATAGAACCCTCGTCATTTCCATTTCAGCCTTAACCGCAAAAAAAAGCCTCTCCCACCATCGGGGAGAGGTGCGACCTGGTATCGATTGGGGAGTGAGCGGATTCGGGATTAGGACTCTTGAGATGTGGATTCTGTGGCGGGCAGGGTTGTGAGTCCATGGGCTTCGGCACGCGCTTCCGCCGCAACATCGGCTACCATTTCCGCCGTTTCTGCGATCGCACCTTTTGCCTTTTCATAGACTAACACCCCAGATTTAATTGTGCTTTTTAGCAGGGGTCGAACCAAGGGCAACACCACCGGAGTCAATGCCACGGCGGTCACCCCAACTAATACCGTGCGCGTACTAGGATTTCTCGTCAACTCTGCGATTCTAGAGCGCAAGGTTTGAGCAACAACAGCATTTCCCATATTCGTTAACTGTGTCATTTTTTTTCGATGTTGATGACGCGATTGTGTTGTTGTTTCTGCCCCATCAACCGGAGGATAAGGTAAGAAGCCAACATTATCAATTATACGTTGAATCAATGAATGAGGATTTTTCCTGTTTGCAAATCGTCAAGAAACGTTGAATAATAGCATGATTCAGATGGTCATGATTAAGGGTCTAGATGTTATGGAATAATGAGACGGCGGGCCAGAATTTTTTAAGCCCGATGCTAATAGGATAATGAGTGCTAAATGAGGCTCTATGCTTCTATTTTGGCTCTGAATAAAGCCGTTGTGAAGAGTGCGAAAATAAAGAGGGGTGGATTCTTGCTAGAGGGCGATCGCACTTCGTCCCAGGAGTTCCCATCCCTCAAACAATGCCATCACAGACCTGGGGCGGTCTTGCTGGGATGGTTGAGAGTTAAGGGGGTGAGGGCGGGGAGCAGGATGGTGAAGGTGGTTCCGTGGTCGGGTTGGCTCTGTACCGTAATTTCACCCTGGTGCTGATCGACGATCGCCCGCACGATCGCTAACCCTAGGCCTGTGCCGGTGGTGATGGTGCTGCCAGATTGCCGCGATCGCGCCGGATCAACCCGATAAAACCGATCAAACAAATGGGGCAAGGCTGCCGCTGGAATGCCGATCCCGGTGTCGGCGATTTCAATGACGAGATGGAGCGATCGCCGCGTTAAGGTAACGGTCACGGCCTGGGGGTGGGGGGAGTGCGATCGGGTGCTATCCAAGGCATTACTAATCAAATTCGTCAGCATCCGCGCCAACTGATCCCAATCCCCCTGCACCGCAAACAGCGTCTCATCCTCACAATCTGCCCCGTTGGGCGTGGAAATCTGCAATGACAAAGCCACCCCCGCCTGAGCCGCCACGAGCCGCTGCTCTTCGAGCACCTCAATCAACAACGCATCCAAGGGCAACGCCTGCCCCGTGGGCTGCAAAATGCCACTATCGGATCGCGCCAAAAAGAGCAGATCATTCACCAACCGCCCCAGGCGTTGGGTCAACCGTTCCACCACCTGTAACTGATGGTGCTGCATCTGTGGATCACCGTAGCTCAGGGCCGTTTGCACATTGGCTTGAATCATGGCGATCGGGTTGCGCAGTTCGTGGGAGGCATCGGCGGTAAACTGCTTCAGTTGTTGGTAGGATTCGCCGATGGGCTGCATCGCCAACCCGGACAGGAGCCAGCCAATCCCCGCCACACCGCCAATCATCGCCAATGTCCCCAAGGTCAGGTCAAAAATCAACTGCTGAATCGGTTTGGTGACTTCAAACCAGGGATGACTGACGCGAAGATAGCCGAGGACTTGCCGCCCCCGTTCGATCCGTTTGGTGACTTGGCGCAGGAGGTGATCGGGGGAGAGGTGAATGGTTTGGCCGTGGCGATTGAGTTGGAGGGGGAGGGTGGGCGGTTGGTCGAAGGTAGACCAGAGTAATTGCCCGGTGGGGCTGAACCATTCAAGATCAATGTGATCCGCTTCCACCACATCCCCATTGTGGCGAAAACTGGCTTCGACGTTGAGGCGATCGCCCCCCTCGCTGGCCGGAAAGGGTTCAACAATCAGCGATCGCTCCACCACCTCCACCACATGTTTCAACGTGTCATCCATGCGATCGATCAAGGTGCTGCGCACATAAAAATAAACCCCCGTCGCAAAACAGAGGAGCAACACCGCCGTCACTGCCGCATACCACAGCGTCAACCGTCGTCGCGTTGCTTTAAACATCGGCCCTGCCTGCATTGAAGGGACTCCACGAACTCACTACGCCTAGTGTATCAAGGTTCAAATCCCTAGACACACGAAAACCGCCGTGAGGATGATCGGCGGTTTTCAAACCTGAGGATATGAATTGGAACGCGATCAGGATTCAGATCACGAAGTGAGGTTTGAGGAGGTACGTCAGCCGCGATCGCACCTCTTCCCACTCGGTTTTTCTAAACCTTCCGAGAATAATATTCAACCACGAGCAGTTCGTTGATTTGCAACGCCACCCATTCGCGCTCAATCACGCCGGTGACTTTCCCTTCCATCAAATCCTTGTTGTATTCGAGGTGACTGGGGACATTAGCCAAACCGGGATATTCCATATTGGCCTTCACCAGGTTTTTCGAGGTGTCGCGATCGCGCACCTTCAGCACATCCCCCGGACGACATTGATAGCTCGCAATATCCACAACCCGGCCATTCACCATCAAGTGGCCATGGTTCACCAGTTGCCGCGCCCCCGGAATCGTCCCCGCCATACCCAAGCGGAACACCGTATTATCCAAGCGCATCTCCAACAGTTGCAGCAAACGCTCACCCGTGGAACCCGTGGCTTTCCGGGCTTTCTTCATGTAATTCACCATCTGCTTTTCGGTAATGCCATAGTTGAAGCGCAATTTTTGCTTCTCCTCTAACCGAATCGCATATTCTGAACGCTTACGACGCGCTTGGCCATGCTGCCCAGGCGGATAATCCCGGCGGGAGCTTTTCCGGCTCAACCCCGGCAATTCGCCCAAACGGCGCGTAATCCGTAAACGAGGCCCTCTATATCGAGACATTAATCTTTAAACTCCTGTGATCGAAATCGCTGAACGTTCCAAATATTGGGCGAATGCGAGAGCTTATCATCCTAAACTCGCGCTTACCCACAGACCTCTAATTATACGCAATCGCTCTATCCCAATCAAGAGACGATCAAAATCTGTTCAATGGAAGCATCATTGACTTACTCCCCCGTTTAGAAAACGGGGGATTCTGGGATCAAACAGCAATAGCAGGCAACGCCTGTCTGACATCACCTAACCCAATGGCTGAAGCCCCAGCCACTTTAATATTCATCGCCGCATTCTCATCCCGGTCATTCTCTGCCGAGCAACTGGGACACCGCCAATGGCGAGTCTCTAAATCCAGATGCTCCAAAATATGACCACAACTTGAACAGGTCTTGCTCGAAGGGAACCAGCGGTCAACATAGACCACCCGCTTCCCCTTCTTCGTCGCCACCCACTCCAGGATTTGCAGAAACTCCCGAAACGCCAAATCACTCACCTTACGCCCCCAAAGCCGCTGCATCGCCTTGAGGTTTAAGGTTTCAAAACACAGCACATCAAACTGATTCGTCAGTTGATGGGCTAACTTCCAAAACCAGTCCCGCCGTCGATGGGCAATATCTTCATGCTTGCGGGCTAAGTTCAATCGGGCACGTTCTCGATTCGCTGAACCCTTTTGCTTGCGAGATAATTCTCGACTTGCTTTGCGAACTGCATTGAGTGACTGCTTGAAGAACAAGGGTGCATCAATCTTGAATCCCTCAGAACAGGTCAGAAACGTCTTGAGTCCAAAATCAAAACCAGCAATGTTACCTGTCTCGGTTTTGACTTCAGGCTCTGATGGCGTATCGACAGTGACAATCATCCACAGTTCTCCGAGGGGAGTCCGCTTAATAGTCAGGGTTTTGACCTTGCCCTCAATGGGACGAGAGTGCCAATATTGATAGACTTTGTTCCCAATCCTGACCCGGTTGCCACCGAGGAATTTGTACCCAGCTTGCTTGAGGGTGAAGGATTTGTACTTTCGGGTCTTCTTAAAGTTTGGCAGGCGAACGCCTTTTTTGTTGTGTTTGAAGAACAGTTGATACGCTTTCTCAATTCGTTGGCAGATATCCTGTACGGCTTGAGAACCCACCTGCAACCACCAGGGGTTCCGTTTCCGAAGCTTGGCGATGTGTTTTTGCAGTCGGGCGCAGTTCAAGTGCTTGCCCCACATTCGGTAGTACCGTTTGTGGAGGGCAACACAATGGTTGTAGATACGCCCTGCGGCATTGATTGTCCGCTTGAGGTATCTATTCCGCTTATGCTGGTAGAGCTTGAACTTGAGCGTTTTCATGGTTGCTATGATACCTCGGTATCACGGCTGAATAAATTCAGCCCTTCGCTTATATCCCCCGTTTGGAAAACGGGGGCTTTACGCTTTACATTCGTAATCAGGAATGCGAGCAGGATGCTCGCTACGGCTAATCTCCAGCGGACAAGATGCCCACACGACAGAATGAATCCGCAATCCAGACCATCAGCCCAAGCTTCAGAGGGTTGGGGATGATGTCAAAAACCCCCCTTCACAAGTGAAGAGGGGTTTAAACAGATTGGACAATCGAGCCACAGGGGCAGGACTGGCTTAGGCTTACATCATGCCCATGCCACCCATGCCACCCATGCCGCCCATGCCGCCCATACCGCCCATGCCGCCCATGCCGGGATCAGCACCTGCGCCAGCGGGTTCGGGTTTTTCGACGACGAGGGCTTCGGTGGTTAAGACCATGCCCGCGATCGAGGCGGCGTTTTGCAACGAGGAGCGCACGACCTTCGCCGGATCGATGATGCCAGCGGCGATCATGTCTTCGTAGACACCGGTAAGGGCGTTGTAGCCGATGTTGTCGGCGCTGTCACGCACTTTTTCCACCACAACAGACCCTTCCACACCGGCATTATCTGCCAGTTGGCGGAGGGGTTCTTCGAGGGCGCGGGCGACGATGTCCGCAGCGACTTTTTCTTCGGGGTTGGTGAGGGTTTCTTTGTAGGCCAACGCCTTTTTAACGAGGCGAATCAAGGTCGTCCCACCACCGGGGACGATGCCTTCTTCAACAGCCGCTTTCGTGGCATTGAGGGCATCTTCGATCCGGAGTTTACGGTCTTTGAGTTCGGTTTCCGTGGCGGCACCGACTTTGATCACGGCAACACCACCGGCCAGTTTGGCGATTCGCTCTTGGAGTTTTTCCTTGTCGTAGTCGGAATCGGTTTCGTCGAGTTGTTTGCGGATTTGGACGATCCGTTTTTCCACGTCGCTGGTGAGTTCTCCGGTGGCGACGATGGTGGTGTTGTCTTTTTCGATGGTGATTTTGCGGGCTTTACCGAGCATGTCGATGGTGATGGTCTCCAAGTTTAAGCCCACTTCTTCGGAGATGACGCGACCTCCGGTGAGGACGGCGACATCTTGGAGCATTTGTTTGCGGCGATCGCCAAACCCAGGGGATTTAATGGCGGCTACATTCAACACACCCCGCGCTTTGTTGACCACGAGGGTGGCGAGGGCTTCGCCGTCCACATCTTCAGCAAGGATCAGGAGAGGATTCCCCGAACGCGCCACTTTTTCGAGGACGGGTACGAGGTCAGCGATCGCACTGATT
Source organism: Spirulina major PCC 6313 (assembly GCF_001890765.1). Taxonomy (NCBI): domain Bacteria; kingdom Bacillati; phylum Cyanobacteriota; class Cyanophyceae; order Spirulinales; family Spirulinaceae; genus Spirulina; species Spirulina major. The sequence goes on from NZ_KV878783.1 coordinate 2,452,924, forward strand.
TTTTTATCGACGATCAAGATGTGGGGATTTTCAAAATCCACAATCTGCCGTTCTTGGTCGGTGATGAAGTAGGGGGAGATGTAGCCGCGATCGATCTGCATCCCTTCGACGACTTCAAGTTCCGTCGCCATGGATTTGGATTCTTCAACAGTGATCACGCCGTCTTTGGTGACTCTTTCCATGGCTTCGGCGATCATTCGACCCACTTCTTCATCGTTCCCGGAGGAAATGGTGGCAACTTGAGCGATCGCATCCCCGGCAATGGGTTTCGCCAACGCTTCAATTTCCGCCAACAGATGGTTGATGGTTTTGTCTAACCCACGCTTGAGGGCGACCGGATTTGCACCGGCTGCCACGTTTTTCAAGCCTTCACGGATTAGCGCTTGGGCCAAAACCGTGGCGGTGGTGGTTCCGTCCCCGGCGAGATCCTTGGTGCGGGAAGCCACTTCCCGAATGAGGCGAGCACCGGTATTTTCGAGTGGATCATCGAGTTCAATTTCTTTCGCAACGGTAATCCCATCGTTGACGATTTGGGGCGCACCAAACTGCTTTTCAAGCAGGACGTTACGGCCTTTGGGGCCAAGGGTAATCCGAACCGCATCAGCGAGTTTATTAACCCCTCGCTCTAGCGCCCGGCGTGATTCTTCTTTAAAAGCAACAATCTTTGCCATTGCAAGTTTACATAGAGAGTTCACTAGTCAATTTAGCACTCTCTTGTCGGGAGTGCTAAATTGAGATTTTCTGAGGCATTAAAATCCCGAAGCCCTGACAGCGCAAAGGATTCAGGATCTTAGCTCTGTCCCGTTTCAGTCGTGTTACAGTTGTCAACTGCTGCAAAGGTGTACATTCCCGAACCTCAGAAGTAGGGTTTTATGTCCTCAACCTTCTACAAGCCCACAACCGCCAAGAACTTCAGTTCTTGGCTCATAGCTGAAACCCGTTAAAACGGGTTCGGCAGGAGTGGGCTTGAGCCGACTTTGGCGATGAGTCGGGGCTTTGAATCCCTGGCGGGGTGGGACTCTCCGTTTTAATCAGTTTTAAATTGACCGCCATGGCATCCCGTTTGTCCTAACCACAGATCCAGCCCCTGCGATCGTCAAATCCCCACCACTTGCCACACCCAGGCCAAGCCCACGGCAACGATCGCACCAATGGCCGTATTAATCCCATTCACCACTTCATTCGTCAGCCAAGCGTAATTTTCTTGGAATGTCGCCCCGATCACGCTTTCTAAATTGGTGGCAATGAAGGCAGCGATCGCACAGAACCCCACCCCCAGCGGGTCAACCATTCCCACCGCTAACCCCACCAGAGCAAGGATCACCGAGGCCAACGCCCCCGCGAGGGTTCCCTCTAAACTCACCGCCCCTTCCGTACCGCGTTCCACGGGTTGTAGGGTGGTGATTAAAAAGGTGCGTTTACCGTAGGCCTTGCCCACTTCCGAGGCCGTCGTATCGGATAATTTCGTGCTGAAACTGGCCACGTAGCCCAGGGTGAACAGGCCCGCGCCCACGGGCCACAATGCCGCCCCCACCGCGCAGAGCGTCCCCACCAACGCCGACCCCCAGACATTTTCTGGGCCGCGCAGGCCGCCGCGTTTTTCCGCAATGCCCGCCGCCTCTTTTTCGGCCATGCCGATTTTCGTCACCCCAGAGCCGACGAGAAAGTAAAACATCACCACCGCGTAGCCCTGCCATTGCAGCGTCCCCCACACCAACACCCCCAAAATCCAGGCGTGGAGATAGCCCATTGGGGTGAGGAGTTTTTTCGGGATAATCCAGGCGATGCCGATTAAGACCGTATTGATTGCGATCGCCACGAGCCAAGCGTTTGCCATCATCAAAACCCCAAATCAAAATCCTTTCCAGCCTATCCCAAAACCCCAATGTTAGAATGCAGCTAAGGACTCTGGACGGATGACCTATGTGTATTTGCATCAACTGCCACTACGTCGATCGCTGCACCACCTACCACGCCGTTGAACATCAACATCAACAGCCCCACCTCACCGAATCCCCGGATTTTGAAGCGACCGAACCGAGCATCAACGTCAACATCCGCACCGCTGCGGACTATGTGGAAATGGAATGGGACGTGGTGGGCTGTGAGAGCTTTTTAGAAGAAGCGGGCAAATGGATCAAGCTGCGACCCGGCGAACCCGTCCCCACCTAACCCCGTAAACCTATGGCCTTGGGCGATCAACTCTACGTTATCCGTCCGTTTCTCAACCTCAGCGGTGTGTATGAACATCACGGCATTGATTGCGGTGATGGCACAGTGGTTCACTACCGCAAGCCCAGCGAGGTGGTCGAACGCACCGATCGCGCCACCTTCACCCAAGATCAACCCGTCTACTGCAAAACCTACCCCACGGCGTTTATTCCGTCGGTGGTGGTGCAGCGGGCGATCAGTCGGCTGGGGGAGCAGCGGTATAATTTGCTGTTTAATAATTGCGAGCATTTCGCCACCTGGTGCAAAACCGGGGTAAGCCATAGCCAGCAGGTGAAGGATTTTATCCCCTGGATTACAACGACCCTCAATCCAGAACAGCTTGAAACGCCCCTCGATCGCGCCCTTCACGGTACGGAACACCAAAAAGCGAAGGCGGAACTCGATCGCGCCTTAACTCAAATTCGGGTGGTTTGGGATGATCTGCAACCGAGGTATAAAGAGGCGATCGCAGAAGTGAAGGCCTGGGAAGCGATCGCGCAACAGTCCCTAGGGCGCGATCGCGAAGACCTGGCCCGCGCCGCCCTCCAGCGCAAAGTGAACTATCAGAAGGAGAGCGATCGCCTCGAAACAGAGTTGCAAAAACTCGCCACCATGACCGAAACCCTGCTGCGCAATAGCCTCAAATTGCGGTAGAGACAGGACTGACACAGCAAACCGAGCAAGGGGTTTAAACCCCTTGCCTACAAGGTTGGGCGACTACCGGGACACCGTTTCCCGTGGGGGCGTAGAAAATTTACGCTCCCAGGCTTCATGGTTGGCGCGGGCATCTTGGACGATGGGCGAGGCGGAAACGAGATGACAGGCGAGCCAATTGACGAAGGAGAGGGGAAACCGCAGCGGGCGCATCACGTCGAGAAACAGCACCGCCCGATAGCCATCGGTGTCGTTCCAGACTTCGTGATCGTAGGTGTCGTCAAAAATCAGGCTTTTGCCTTCTTCCCAGATGGCGATTTGGTCGTCGATTTGGATGCGGCATTGGTCGCGGGGTTCGGGGACTTTGAGGGCGAGGTGATAGCGGATGAAGCCCTTATGTTTACCGCGATGGCGGGGGATATGTTTGCCGGGGGCGAGGATGGAAAAGAAGGCGACTTTCACGCCGGGGATGGTGTCGAGGAGCTTCGTGGTTTCGGGGCAGCGATCGCAATTCCCCTGGGCGCGAAAATTAAAGGCCCAGAAAAAATAAGTTTTCCAGCGGTTATCGTTGGCGATTCGGTATTGGCGTTGAGAAATATCTTGAAAATTGGGCAGATCATCCACCCGTTCGAGGATCTGATCCAATTCCTGGCGAATCACGGGCCAATTGGCTTCGAGGGTCTCCGCCCAGGGAAATTGTTCTTTGGTGAAAAACACGGATTCGCCCACTTTGGAGTAGCGCGGCACAATCTTCTCAGCCCAAGGCACAGCCTGCTCTAACCGTTTGACAATCCAACCCATGAGACGCTTCATAAACCCTCTGCCATTAATTTCAGCACCCTAGTGTACAAAAAAACGGTTCGGGATTGGGGGCGATCGCGTTTCAGTTCTGCGATTGGCCTGCGATCGTTGCCGTTTGTCACGGGGGCACATTGGGGCGGAGTGTCGCTCTAGTTGTGAACGTTGTTGCGAACGTTGTTGAGATCGCCCATCATTGTTAGCCATGGTAAGTGTTTCAGAGCCTCGACACCCATGAACCCTGACGATCATTATCAGCAAGCCCAATCGAGTCTAAAGCACACCCTAGGATGGTATGCCGGATTTCAGCGCCATGGGCGATATTTACCCAGCCCGGAACTTCAGGCCGCAGTGCGATCGCACCTGCAAACCATCAAAGCCGCCCTGACCAAACTAGAACAGCATGCAGTGCGGATTGCGGTGTTTGGCCTGGTGAGTCGGGGCAAATCGGCGGTGTTAAATGCCTTGGTGGGGCAGAATACCCTAGTGACGAGTCCGATCAATGGCGAGACGAAATATCCCCAATCCGTGCGCTGGTTACTGGGGGACGAGACGCAAATTGAACTGATTGACACACCGGGATTAGATGAAATCGAAGGCCAAGGGCGGGCGACCATGGCCCAAGAGGTGGCCCAACAGGCGGATTTGATTTTGTTTGTGGTGGCGGGGGATATGACGCGCACGGAATATGAGGCATTGCGGGAGTTGCGACGGGCCCATAAACCGCTGATTCTGGTGTTTAACAAAATTGACCTCTATCCTGACGTGGATCGCGCTGTGATTTATCAACAGTTGCAGCAGTGGGCGGAGAATGGAGGACTGGATCGGGAGTTGACAGCGTTGATTTCCCTGGATGAAGTGGTGATGGTGGCGGCTGATCCTGCTCCATTTCCGGTGCGGACGGAATGGCCCGATGGGCGAGTGACGGAGACCTGGGAAACGCCGCCGCCCCAGATTGAACCATTACGGGCGAAAATTCTCGACCTGCTCCAGCAAGAGGGGCGATCGCTCCTCGCCCTCAATGCCCTCGTCCAGGCCCGCCAAGCTACCCAATCCCTCGTCAGTAAAACCATTGAACATCGGGCCGCTGAAGCCGAAGCCTTGATTTGGAACTATGCGAAGTGGAAGGCGGTGGTGGTGGGCTTAAACCCGATCGCGCTTTTAGATGTGGTGGGGGGTGCGGTGACGGATTTGGCCTTGATTCGGAGTTTGGCGAAACTGTACGGGTTGCCGATGACCAGTTTTGCCGCCGAAAAACTCTGGCGCAAAATCCTCTTTAGTTCTGGTACATTACTACTAGCAGAGTTTGGCAGCAATGCGGTGCTGGGCATCGGCAAAAGTGCCAGCCTCGTGGATGCCTCCCTGTGGGGGACTTGGACAACGACGGCACTTCTGCAAGGGGGGTTGGCGGGCTACGGTTCCTACGTGGTGGGCAAGGTGGCGCAGCAATACCTAGAGCAGGGCTGTACCTGGGGCGATCGCGGCCCCAATACCGTGATTCGCACAATCTTGACCCAAGTAGACCGCCAGACGATCATCGATCGCCTCCGCCGCGATTGGCTCAATTCTTAACCTTTGCAAGCTATGGAACTGATTTCACGCTCGGTCTCAGTGGCCGGTCTGACGGACTACATCAAAAGCAGCCTCGAAGATGACCCCGTCTTGCAGCATGTCTGGGTGACGGGGGAAGTGACTACGGCGAACGATCATCGGGTGGGGTTATTTTTGACCCTAGCTGATCCGGCGGAAGAAGCCACGGTGCAGGGGGTGGTGTGGGGTCGGATGCGGTCTCAGTTGAAGCATCATCCTCGCGTTGGTGAGCAGGTGGCGGTGCTGGGGTCGGTGAGTCTCTACGCGAAACGAGGGGAATATCGGCTGCAAATTGTCCAGATTTTGCCCTTGGGGGATGGGGCCCAGGCGTTGCGGTTGCAACAGGTGCGATCGCGCCTCGCCGCCGAAGGTCTGTTTGATCCCCTCTTGAAACAACCCCTCCCGGCCCATCCCCGCACGATCGCGATCGTCACGGCCCCCACCGCTGCGGCCTGGGGCGATATCCAGCGCACAATCCAAGCCCGCGATCCGAGTATTCACATTCTTTTCGCGCCGGCCACCGTCCAAGGGGAACAGGCTCCCGCCAGCATCGCCGCCGCCCTAGACCGGGTGGAAGCCGACGATCGCGCCGAGGTGATCATCCTGGCGCGGGGGGGCGGCGCAACGGAGGATCTGGCCTGTTTTAATGATGAACGGGTGATCCGAGCGATCGCAGACTGTCGGCGGCCGGTGGTGACAGGGATTGGCCATGAACGGGATCAAACCTTGGCGGATCTGGTGGCGGATGTGACGGTACATACACCCACGGCCGCAGCGGAACGGGTGGTTCCCTCGGCGCTGCAACGGCTCCAAGACCATCACCAGCGGCGCGATCGCCTCCTGCGGGCCCTACAAACCCGTCTGGCTCATGAATCCGACCACCTCCAAACCCTCCGCGATCGCCTCCACCGCCTCCCCCAACAGGCCCCAAGCCTCCAACAGGCCCGCCTCCAAACCCAAATTTTTCGCGAAAAACTTGCCGCCCTTGATCCCCGTGCGGTGTTGCAACGGGGCTACGCGATCGCCCAACGGCCCAATGGTGCGATCGTGCGGCGGAGCGATACCCTCACCCCCGGCGACACCCTCACCCTGAAACTCGCTCAGGGCACGGTTCAGGTCACGATCACCGCCCTCGATCCGGAACCATGACCAACTTGTGATCAAAATTCTTGACAATTTTCCGGATCAAGCTGCTATACTGACAAAGGCTAGCGCACTGAAACGCCCAGCACAATGGGGTGTCGCCAAGCGGTAAGGCAGCGGTTTTTGGTACCGCCATTCCCAGGTTCGATCCCTGGCACCCCAGCATCTTAAACGAGCGAATCCGATCCACCGGGTTCGCTCGTTTGTGATTCGGTGGGTCGGATCGGTGCAAGCCTGAGATCGCCGTCTAAAATAAACGATGGATTATCTCTCTTCAGCGCCAGGAATTATCTATGACAGCCTATCGAGTTGGGATCGCGGGGCCCGTGGGGTCGGGAAAAACGGCATTATTGGACGCGCTCTGTAAGGCATTGCGCGATCGCTACGAAATTGCGGTAGTCACCAATGATATTTACACCCAAGAAGACGCGCAGTTTTTGGTGCGATCGCAAGCCCTGAGTAGCGATCGGATTCGGGGCGTGGAAACGGGGGGTTGTCCCCACACCGCCATCCGCGAAGATGCCTCAATGAACCTCGCCGCTGTGGCGGAACTCGAAGCCACGTTTTCACCGCTGCAACTGGTGTTTCTCGAAAGCGGCGGCGACAATTTGGCGGCCACCTTTAGCCCGGAATTGGTGGATTTAACCATCTATGTGATCGACGTGGCCGCAGGGGATAAAATCCCCCGCAAGGGCGGCCCCGGCATCACCAAATCCGATCTCTTAGTGATCAATAAAATCGACCTCGCCCCCTATGTCGGCGCAGATTTAGCCGTCATGGATCGAGATGCGAAAAAAATGCGAAGCGATCGCCCCTTCATCTTCACCAACCTCAAAACCCAACAGGGCCTCGATGAAGTCATCCACTTCATCACCACCCAAATTGTCCTTTAATCTTAACTGCATCATGCCTCTATGGCGGCTTCGCAGGCGTGGGATATATTTGATGAATATCTTCGGCCTCCGCTGGTTTAATCCTGCTCAAATTCCAGCAATGTTGAGGCACGATAAGTGGCTGACGCGATAAGTGGCTGACGCGATAAGTGGCTGACGCGATAAGTGGCTGACGCGATCGCACCTTTGGGTATGATCGTTTTTAGAAATATTAAAGAAATGATAGAAACTTAGATCCTATGAATCACTTGTTAGAGGAAATGATCCAAAAAATCCAGATCCTATCTGAGCCAGATCAGAATCGTATTGCTAAAGACGTGATTCAGTCCATTGATCGCATCATTCAACAGACTCACGCAAAGACAAACCATTCTTTAAATCAGATATTACAATTACCAATCTTAGATGAAGAAGAACTAATGCTTTTTGAACGAGATCAGGACACAGGACGAGATTGCATTTTATGAGTTATCTTCTAGATACTTGCACTTTGTCGGAATATTTGAAGAAAAAGCCGAATGATTCAGTGATTTCTTGGATGTCCGAACAGAATGAAGATGCATTATTTTTAAGTGTTCTGACGATTGGTGAAATCAAAAAAGGAATCGTCAAAATAGAAAATCTTCACCCTGAAAAAGCCAGACTATTATCACAATGGCTCAAAAGTATAGATGCTCGGTTTACATCCCGTATTCTGCCAATTGATCAGGGAGTTATTGATGTATGGGCTACAATGTGCGGAGAAGCATTGAAACATGGTCAAAAACTGCCTGTCATTGATAGTTTAATTGCTGCAACCTGTCGCTATCATGATTTGAGTTTGGTGACTCGCAATATTAAAGATTTTTTGGTCATGAATGTTACTTTGATTAATCCTTGGCGTGAGGGTCAGGATATCACGTAGGGTGGGCAATGCCCACCACAAGAGAGTTTTGACTTCCTCAAAATGTCCTAACCACCAATATACTGCTATATATGATCGTCTTACGCTGTGGACAAGGTGGGCATTGCCCACCCTACAACTCAAGGTTTAGACGTTCACGAACGATCCACACGACCAAGATTAGCACTTCAAAATCATGGGGTTGATTCCGCTGCTGGCATCATTGGATGTTGCTCAATGACCTGATCTACGATGCGGTATTCCTGGGCTTCCGTGGCACTCATGTAATAGTCACGCTCCGTATCGCGGCGGATTTTTGCGATCGGTTGTCCGGTATGAACTGCCAATAAACGATTGAGTAAATCCATCAGATATCTGGATTCTCGTGCTCCAATTTCAAGATCCTCTGGATTGCCGATCGCAAAGCCAAAGGGTTGATGAATCATGATCCGGGCATGGGGAAATGCAAACCGTTTTCCGGGTGTCCCCGCAGCGAGTAAGAACGCAGCCATGGATGCAGAAAATCCCATACTGACGGTCACAATATCCGCTTGAACTGACTGCATTGCGTCATAAATTGCCAAACCCGCGTAGACTGATCCTCCCGGAGAATTGATGTAGAGATAAATATCTTTCTCTGGATTTTCTCCATCTAATTCAAGGAGCCGAGAAATAATTAAATCAGCCGTTCCATCGCTAATGCCACCACTTAAAAAAATCACTCTGTCTGTGATTGACTCTTCATCCTCTACCTCGTCACAGGGTTCATTGTCATCAGGCTGAGCGGTGATCGGGGAAGGGGTGAAGGGCGATCGCTCGGTCGAAGGATGGATGCTCGTTTTTCCCTCACTGGGTGTATTCATCAATAGACTCAGTACAACGCTGAAAATCGCGACGAACGGTAGTTGTTTCCCCATGTTCAAAGATGCTCCATGCTACTTATCTAGCTATTATAAAGTGCTTCTTGGAGCGAAATTTGCTCAGGGGTTACGAAGCAAGCATGATCCAAGCTTAAAACTCTCTGATGTTGTGATCAGAGAGTTTTAAGGGGTTATGATGTCAACCTGGATTATGCAGCTAATTGCTCAAGGCGGGCATCGAGTTCGCCGGTGGCTTCGAGGTCATAGAGATCATCGCAGCCGCCGATATGCTCGTTATTGATGAAAATTTGCGGCAGGGAGCGGCGGCCGTTGGCCCGGTCGGACATTTGATCACGGGCGATCGCATCCCCATCAATGCAATATTCGGTGTATTCAACCCTTTTTTGATCCAGGAGTCGCTTCGCCTGAATACAGAACGGGCAACTGCTCCAGGTGTAGATTTCAATGTTGGGAGCCATGGCAAAGTTGGTAAATCGTGAAGTTATGTTACAAGCTACTGTAATTTTAACGAATTTTGGGCCCACTTCCTAGGCGAGAACGGCGGCGATCGCCCGTTCAAACGCCGTGCCTGCCTCCTCTATTTCCTCCGCAGAAATGATCAACGGCGGCACAAAGCGCACCACCTTCGGCCCCGCCGGAACAAGGAGTAACCCCTCATCCATCGCGGCTTTGACGAGATCAATTGAGGTGATCTCACGTTCGGCGTTTAATTCAATCCCGTTGATCAACCCCCAGCCGCGCACCTCCACGAAGAGATCGGGGTGTTGATTGGTGATGGCGCGGAGGGTTTTGCGCAGTTGTTCGCCACGGGCTTGGGCGTTTTGGAGTAGGCCTTCAGCACTGATGGTTTCCGCCACGGCGAGGCCAGCGGCGCAGGCGAAGGGGTTGCCGCCGAAGGTGCTGGCGTGGTTACCGGGGCCGAAGCGATCGCAACTGCTCTTACACATCATCGCGCCGATGGGAATGCCTCCCGCGAGGCCCTTGGCACTGGTGAAGATATCCGGTTCAATCCCCAGATTTTCATAGCCCCAGAGTTTACCGGTGCGGCCCATGCCCACCTGCACCTCATCCAAGATCAAGAGCAAGCCGTTATCATCACAAATCTTGCGCACCCGCAGGAAATATTCTAAATCCCCCGGCCGCACACCGCCCTCGCCTTGCAACGGTTCGAGCATGATCGCCCCAACTCGGCGGTTACCTTCGTCGATGTCACCGATCGCATGTTCTAACGCTTCAATATCGTTGTAGGACACATATGCAAACCCCGGCAACAGTGGATCAAAGCCTTTTTGGTATTTTTCTTGACCGGTGGCGGTGACCGTGGCGATCGTCCGGCCATGGAAACTGGCTTTAGCAGTCAGAATCACCGGGTATTGAATATCTTGCACATCGTGGGCGTATTTCCGCGCCAGCTTAATCGCCGCTTCGTTGGCTTCTGCGCCAGAATTGCAGAAGAAGACGCGATCGGCGCAGGAATTATCCACAATCCATTGCGCGAGTTGGCCTTGCTCCCGGATATAGTACAGATTGGACACATGATGGAGCTTTTTGATTTGCTGCGTCACTGCTTTGACCAGGGCCGGATGGGCGTGGCCGAGGGTGCAAGTGGCGATGCCTGCGACACAATCTAGATAAGCGTTGCCATCGGTATCCCAAACCCGACAGCCCTCGCCCCGATCAAGCGTAATGGGAAATCGACCGTAGGTGGTCATCACCACCTGATCAAACTGTTCAGGACTGAAGGCAGAGGGTTCCGTGCTGATGGGGATTGGGGCTTGGAGGAGGGTTTCTGGACTCACAAGGATACTCCTGAATGATCACAAACATGGCTTCTTTATAAGAATGGTAGTCCGAAAATTCGTCCTTGCATGAACACCGAGCAAAACTATCAACGTCTCAAGACACAATTACTCGTCGGAATTGCGGGCCTGGGGGGGATTTTCCTGCTGGGAACAGTGTGGTATGCCATGGTGGAGGGCTGGTCTTGGACGGATGCGGCCTATATGACGATGATCACCCTGTCAACGGTGGGGTTTTCGGAGATTGAACCCCTGGGGCAGGAGTCGCGTTTGTTCACGATCGCCCTCATCTTCCTCGGTGTCTTAAATATTGGCTATATTGTCAATCGCTTTACGGAAGCCGTCATTCAGGGCTATTTTCAAGACAGACTCCGCCAACGCCAACGCCAACGCTTGATCGAAACACTCCACGACCATTACATTCTCTGCGGCTATGGGCGCACGGGCCACCAGATTGCGCTGGAATTTGCCGCTGAACAGATTCCCTTTGTGGTTGTGGATTTGCAACCGGAGGCGATCGCCGAAGCCCAGGCCGATGGCCACATGGCGATGCAGGGGGATGCAACCCTGGATGATTGCTTGATTACGGCGGGGATTGAGCGGGCGTTATGTTTGGTGGCGGCGTTACAGTCCGATGCGGAAAATCTCTACACGGTGCTGTCGGCGAAGACGTTGAATCCGAATCTGAGGGCGATCGCCCGTGCCAACACGGAAGAGGCCGTGAAAAAACTGCGGCGGGCCGGGGCGGATGCGGTGGTGTCTCCCTACGTGACCGGGGGGCGACGGTTAGCGGCGGCGGCCCTGCGGCCGCGGGTGATGGATTTCGTGGATGGGATTATTACCGGCACGAATCGCTCGTTTTATCTGGATGAATTTCTCCTCGACCCCAACCAATGCCCCTGTGTGGGAAAAACCCTGAGCGAGACAAATCTACGGGGCCAAACCGGGGCGCTCGTGTTGGCCATTCGCCGCGCTGATGGGACGCTCCTCGGTGGCCCCATGGGAGACACCTATCTCCACGCTAATGATTTGTTGATCTGTATGGGCACATCGGAGCAATTGCGGCAACTGTCGCGCCTGTTGGCGGTGTCGCGGCCCTACTGGTTAAAGTGAGGGCGATCGCGCAGAATCCCCCGAATCGGTTAAATGATCTGAAGTCAGCTTAAGATAGATGACAAATCATCATGATTTGAGCCTGAATTTTGGTTGATAGTAACCCCGTCCAAACCATTCCCCGCTACGAGTTGCGTCAGCTAGTGCGATCGCAGCTCCAAATGCTCTTAGAACAAGGGAATTTACAAGGAGCGAAGGCCCTCCTGGTGCCGGTGCAACCCGTGGACATTGCCGAAGCGATCGAAGGGTTGCCCGAATCCATGCAGGTGATTGCCTTTCGGCTCCTGTCCAAGGATGAAGCGATCGAAGTTTACGAACATTTAGATTCCTCGATTCAACAGGCCCTAATCCAAGAATTTAAACGCCAAGAAGTGATCGACATCGTGGATCACATGTCCCCCGACGATCGCGCCCGTCTTTTTGATGAACTCCCCGCCAAAGTTGTGCGCCAACTCCTCGCCGAACTCAGCCCCAAGGAACGCCAAGCCACCGCCCTCCTCTTGGGCTACGAAGAAGACACCGCCGGGCGGATCATGACCCCCGAATACATTTCCCTCAAAGAAAATCTCACCGTTACCCAAACCCTCGATCGCATCCGCACCCTCGCCAACGCCTCCGAATTAATCTATTACCTCTACGTCACCGACAGTTCCCGCCGCCTCACCGGGATTGTCTCCCTGCGGGACTTGGTGATCTCCTCGCCAGAGAAAACCCTAGGGGACATCATGACCCGCGATGTGGTCAGCATGACGACGGAAATGGATCAAGAAGAAGTGGCGCGACTGATCCAACGCTACGACCTCCTTGCCTTGCCGGTGGTGGATAAAGAGCAGCGGCTCGTGGGGGTGGTGACGGTGGATGATGTGATCGACATCCTCGAACGGGAAGCCACGGAAGATATCTATGCGATCGGGGGGGTGCAGGCAGAGGGGGATAATTATTTTCAGACGAATTTGATCACGGTGGCGCGGCGGCGGGTGTTTTGGCTATTGGTGTTGTTGGGGACGAATACGGTGACGGGGTTGATTATTCAAACCCAAGGGGCGGCGTTGGAGGTGACAGGGCAAGCGATCGCGATCGCCGCCTTCATTCCCCTCCTCACCGGCACGGGCGGCAACATCGGCGCACAATCGTCTACCGTCGTCATTCGGGGTCTCAACACCGACGAACTGCGGGCCCTCGGCCCTTTGCAGGTAATTCTCCGTGAAGCCATGGCCGGATTATTGTTAGGGGCATCCTTAGGCACCTTAGCCACCCTCTGGGCCCATTTTTTGATGGGAAAAACCTTGGCCGTTGCGGGCGCAGTGGGCAGCAGTTTAGTGGTAATTTCCCTGCTAGCCTCGGTGTCGGGGTCTGCTTTACCGTTTCTCTTTCGCTCCCTCAAGCTAGACCCTGCCTTGATGTCGGCCCCCTTCATCACCACAGCAGTTGATGTCTTGGGGGTATTGATTTACTTTAATATTGCTCGTTGGATTTTGATGGGTTAGCGTTTGGGGCAACGCTTCCGTTAGGCTATGTCATCCCCTCGTCTTCTGTTATGGCCGAGTCTGAATCTCTTCTATTCATGCTTTGATTGCAGCTAAACTATGGACTCCTTCGCTATCCACTATCACGAACGCACCAAATATAATCCGGAAACCATTACCCAACGCAGTAAACGCATCAATTTCGCCAATCAACCGTCTCCCTTCAAAGACTACAAAGTCGGGCAACGCTATGACCTCAAACCCTACCTCAAAGGCTCGGCTCCGGACAGGGCTGATCCCGATGGGGCGGTGTGGTGGCGGTTGTCGCAATTGCTTTTTCGTAGCTATGGGATTACGGCGAAAATGGTGACCTTGGTGGGGCCACCGTTGTATTTGCGATCGGCTCCGTCGGCGGGGGGACTCTATCCGGCGGAGGTGTATCTACTCTCGAAGGGAACGCCGCAACTGCCGGCGGGTTTGTATAACTATCAATCGAGCGATCATTCGTTGATTCGTTTCTGGGATCAACAGGTGTGGCCGGAGTTGCAGCGGGTGTGTTTTGAGCATCCGGTGTTGGCGGTGACGGACTATGCGATCGTCACGTCAGCGATTTTTTACCGCTCCGCTTGGCGTTATGAAGACCGGGCCTATCGGCGGATTTTCCTTGATACGGGGCATCTGTTGGGCAATTTAGAATTGGCGGGAGCGTTGACGGGCTTTCGTCCCTACCTGATTACGGGGTTTCAAGACCAGGCGATTAATGAGTTGATGTATTTTGATGGGGCGTTGGAGGGGGTGTTGACGGTGGTGCCGCTGGTGGATGAGCGCGATCGCCCGTCCCCCGTTGCCTCCCCCTTTGTGGCCCTGCCCTCCCCCATTCACGACAGCTATGCCCCGGTTGATGATGGCGAACTGCTCTACTACCTTCACCGCGCCACGATCATCCACACCCAAGCCGACCCCGATCCGGAAGTGGTGACGAATCCGGATGACAAGTACAATTTTCCCTTTTGTTTGAAAATCAGCATGGCTACGGAGCCGATTGATTTTGGTCCCAATCTCCAAAGCCTTGCCCAGGCCATGGCCAAGCGCCGCTCGACTCGCACCTACACTGGGGCGGATTTAAGCCTTGAAGAATTGCGATCGCTCCTCCATTTCACCTATCAACCCCAGGATTACCAAAGCCAAGGCCTCGACCCCTCTCCGGACTATTGCGATCGCAACTTGCTCGAAACCTTCGTGGTCGTCTCTGGGGTGGATGGTCTCGATGCCGGCTGTTATTACTACGCCCCCAAAGCCCAGGAATTGCGCCAAATTCGCTTTAAAAACTTCCGCCGCGAGTTGCATTTTCTCTGCCTTGGACAAGACCTGGGGCGCGATGCCGGGGCGGTGGTGTTTCACACCGTAGACTTGAAGCGGGCGGTGCAAAAATACGGCGATCGCGCCTATCGCTACCTCCACCTCGACGCAGGACACCTGGGGCAACGGCTCAATTTGGCCGCGATCGCCCTCGATCTGGGGGTCAGTGGCATCGGTGGCTTTTTCGATGACCAAGTCAACGATGTTCTCGGTATTCCCCCCGAAGAAGCCGTCGTCTACATCACCACCCTTGGCCGTCCCCGCTCCCGCGATCAATAACCGCCCATGCTTGCCAACCTCACCAAACTCACCTATCTCCTCCGCGAAACCTGGGCCGGATTGCAGCGGGGCGGCTGGATGAACGGCGCAGCGATTAGCACCGTGACGGTGTTGCTCTTTCTCTTTGGCCTCTGTTTGCAAACCTCCTGGCAACTGGATGCCCTCTTTGACCATTTCGGGACGCAGCTAGAGGTGTCGGTATATCTAGAACCGGAGGTGGCGGGGGCGGAACTCCTGCCGACCGTGGAAACCCTGCCGACGGTGGAGGCGGTGCGGTTGGTGACGAAAGAAGAGGCCTGGGATTCCCTGCTGACGGAATTGGGGGTGAGCGATCGCACCCTCGCCACCCAGCAACTCGAAGGCAATCCCCTCGTGGATGAATTGAAAGTCACGGTGATCAATACCACCGTGATCCCCGCTGTGGTGCAGCAGTTGCAGGGGTTAGAGGGCGTGGATCGGGCGGTATATATCAACGAAGCCAGCGAACGATTTCGGCAAATTCAGCGGGGCTTAAATTGGGTCAGCATCGCGATTACGGTGGTGTTATCGTTAACAGCGATCGCCGTGATCACCACCACCCTCAACCTGATCGCCCTCGCCCGGCAGAATGAACTGGAAATCATGCAACTCGTCGGCGCAACCAAGGCCTGGATTCTCTTACCCTTCGTGCTTCACGGTATTTTCTTCGGGGCCGTGGGGGGTGCGATCGCCCTCCTCCTGATCACCCTCCTACGCACCCTGATCCAAGAAATTCTCATGGCCCAAACCGGCTTCCTCCGCTTCCTCGCCGAAGGATTCACGATCAACGCCGTTCAGCACAGCCTCCTCTCCCTCGTCGTCCTCAGTCTCGGCATCTCCATCGGCACCGCTGGCAGCCTCTTCGCCATCCGCCGCGTCTCATTCCGTTGACCCCCGCCTTGCGATGGGTTCGGCGCGATCGTATCCCCACAAACATTCAGCGGTCTAACGGTCGCGCTCACCGGACGCAGATAACCTTTGCAACTCAGCCAAACGTATTGGTACGTTCCGGTGCAGCGCGGTTGTTAGGGGACATCAGTTTATAAGAAACATTAGATCCAATTGCATTAAAATTTTACACAGAAGTAGAATTCATTCTGCTCTTTATGTAGGCCACTTCATTTGAAGCACATACGGGCGCAATAGCGGCACTCGCCCCCAGAAATCCTGAAGGTGTTGTAAATGAGGTAGAGGAAGTAAGGTCGAGGCTGGTGAGTTATTCCACGCATCTACTAATTGAACTAACGTTTCTTGAACCGTTTCAGTCGTCTTGATTGGATCAGCGCCAGCACGTTCAGCAAGTGACTCGAACCGTCTCAGTTCTAAAGCAAACCAGTTTTTCGTACCTGCCAGCTTAAGAGCAAGCTCAGATTTCACCTCTGGCCATGCAACCGTACATACCTGATCGTACATCGGTGCAAGACTTGGAGATTGCTTATCTAAATATATCAGTGACCAATTTTTCAAATGAGCGTCTGCATTTCCAGAAGCAATAACAAATGTAAGCCGACGGATGAATTCATCGTATGCATCATTACCAAGAAGTTGTTTAATTAATCCAGCACACTGTTCATATTTTAGGTGGTCATACTTAAGTTCAGGTCGCAAGTTAGCAATCTGAGCAAAGTCTTCTTGGTGAATGCGGAGTCCCTCTCGTCTGTCGTACCGACGAATCACAAAAACACGCTCCCCAAAGTCAGTATGCCTTCTCAGAGAAGCATTAACTGTTTTGGCATCTTGCAAGTGACATTCTGGTACATCAAACCCAGCAGATATTGCCCACTGCATAATGGCATATTCATTCTCGACCGTAAATGGAAAGCGTGTTGAGCCTAATTTGACAATCCATTCACCATCTTGATCCCTTGCAGGCAGTGTGATTCTCTCTGGATCGCGTAAAACAGAGAATTTCATTTGAACACCAGCTAACGAAAATCGAAGTCCAAGTTCCTTATTTTTCTGGACATTCTCATCATTTTCTACAGAAACAGGGACTTCTAAGTCTTCTTGAACTAGTAAGTCATCTTCATCTACACGAAGTATTTCTACTGCACCAGGTAAGTCACACCCCACAGCCTCCAGTAAAGCTAGATCGTCACTGGGATTAACTCCCAAATTTTTTTCAATAAGATCCCGTAATGCACCATGCTCCGGAATTAAATTAGCAAAAAATGAAGGGAGAGAACGATTTTTACCATAGTAAGTACGAAACAAATCGTCTTCAAAAGACTGGCTTAGTACTGGGCGATCTAACATGGACAAATAAGATTCAGTGAAGCGAAACGCGATCTGTCCATTGGTAGTCTGACTCAGATAGCCAATTATTTTTCCATGGAGACTGACTCCTAATGTAACTGTCATTCCTCTTCTCCTGTTTGTTGCAAGATATAGTTAATACTTGGTCGATCACTCATGTCCCAAGCCGCCAAGCGTGAGCTAAAAGAATCAACTGTCTCTATAAGGAGTTTGCCACGGCATGATAAAAATTCATCAAACTTTCCATCCCTGAGAAGTTCAGCAGCATTTCGATTAACGCAGTGTGATTTAAGTATTTCTGAATCCGGTCCCTCTCTATTAATGAGATCAATAAGCTCTTTTCGGACTCCTTTAACAATAGGGGGCAGAAGAATCCGATTTGATGCTTCAGTACCAACTGAGATAATTTTACGGAAGGCATTGAGATCATATTCTTCAATTAATTCAGCAATATCAATAGGCTTTTCATTTTCAGGATGAAGTGGATGAAGTGAACTTAAAGCTACAAGAATAATTCGGCTATCTGCTGCACGAGCATCAAATTTTTGGGGCAAGGTATAATCTAGCCCTTTTGTACGAGGGATCTGGACTAACAGCTTTTGCATGGTTTTTTCTGGTTCATTGCCTTCGATAGCATCTAGGCTGTGTCGAAGTAAAGTTCTTTCATCAACCGACTTTATTCCCAATAGAGTTCGCCACGTCCACCGAACAAGTAAGGTTATTGTTCTACTATTAGGTTCTGGATAGAGACCAAAAAACTTCGTAAGAACAAAGAACGGAAGTGAACGTGGTAGTAATCTAAGATGAGGAATTTCAGCGTGTGTTTTGAGAAAAATTAGTACTTGCCTAAGTGCAGGTAACGCCTCGCTGACTGCATCACGAAGTATCTCAGGATCTCGACGATAATGCTCTGAAATGCTTCGGGTAGCATCTAGACCTTTGAAAGCCATAATGGCAGAAAGCAGTTGATCTTCCGAAGGTCGCCCGATACCAAGAGCCTTCAATTCATCTGCTAAACCGCTAAGGGTAGATGGCTCATCCGACTTTCGTCCAAAAAGTGCATCATGAATGTCCTGCCATTTCATCTTCTTACCCGAATCATTGATTCGGTAAAAGATATCTCGAAGAAGCTTCTCGTCTCCTGTTTCAACAACATAAAGTGGAATTTCGTATTGACGAATTCGTGCTCCAGCGTCAAAAACGGACTTTCGCAGTTCTGAATCTTTAGCATGCTTCCAATTAAAGACCCACTCGCTTAAGGTCGATGCATCTAATAACTGTGTAACAGGTACCCATGTTGAGGAAAAAACACCACTTCTGGGTGGAACATGAAATATTTGCTCTTTAGCATCAAAGTAAAGAACCCAAGGATCATCAGGAGTTGCTGGCATTTCTTTATCACGTGCCAATCCAGCAGCAAGCGCAGTCAAACGTTGTTGTCCATCGACAACCCATAATGCTGAATTTGACTCTGGTGCATCGACTCTAACAGAACCATATCGTATGACAGAAGCAGGAGCATACGCTCTTCTCATCAAAAAAGAGCCAACAGGATACCCTTGATAGATGCTGTCAAAAAACAATTTCACGTCCCCTGATTCCCATCGGAGTGGGCGCTGAAAATCGGGAACTCGTATTAAGCCACGCTTAATTTCGCGAATTAATGCCTCAACCGTAAAAGTCTCTGCTTGGAGATGAAGCCGTTTTTTTTCTGATGCGGTCATAATTTCCCAGAAAGATCCTCAATTAAAGCGACTGTTGAGGTTCGTTTGTACTCTATATAGCTGTATTATATAAGTTTTACCTCAGCAGGTGGTAGGTTTCACATTCTGAGAAGGAATGACCGAGCTTAGTGTCACCCTAACTATGTATTAGACCGCGATCGCAGGATAACTCCCCTCAGCAGGGTGTTGTCAAGTATGTGCGATCTAACTCCGATACTATGGGTGATTCCAGCGATCGCAAGATAACACCCCCCTATGGGGATTTCTACCGCAATCAGAGTCAGTGCGATGAAAACACCACAGCAGCAGCCCAAGCGCCTCGACTGCGTCGGAACCACCGGCAGCCTCTTCGCCATCCGCCGAGTATCATTTCGATAAGGCATTCAAATCACCCAACACCCCGCCTCAATGGCCATCAAACGGATCGCAAGGCCCAGAGCTTTCTATAATGGTCAAAGCATACACCGACTAAAACATCGGGGTTACCGCCCCGCATCGCACATCAACAGAGGGAAACCGCCGATCTATGGCACAGATAGAAACCAGAACCGAACCCATGGTCTTGAACATGGGGCCACACCATCCCTCGATGCACGGCGTTCTACGACTCATCGTCACCCTCGACGGGGAAGACGTTCTCGACTGTGAACCCGTGATCGGCTACCTCCATCGAGGGATGGAAAAAATCGCCGAAAACCGTTCCACCGTGATGTTTGTCCCCTACGTCAGCCGTTGGGACTACGCCGCCGGAATGTTCAACGAGGCGATCACCGTCAACGCACCGGAAAAACTCGCGGATATTGAAGTCCCCAAGCGGGCGCAATATATTCGCGTCATCATGCTCGAACTCAATCGCATCGCCAACCACCTCCTGTGGCTTGGTCCCTTCCTCGCAGACGTGGGTGCACAAACCCCCTTCTTCTACATCTTCCGCGAACGAGAATTAATCTACGACCTGTGGGAAGCCGCCAGCGGAGCACGGTTGATCAATAACAACTATTTCCGCGTCGGTGGCGTTGCCGTCGATCTGCCCTACGGTTGGCTGGATAAATGTATCGACTTTTGCGATTACTTCCTGCCCAAAGTGGATGAATATGAAAAGTTGATCACCAATAACCCCATTTTCCGCCGCCGCATCGAAGGCGTGGGCACCATTGGCCGCGATGAAGCGATCAACTGGGGTCTGTCGGGGCCGATGTTGCGCGGTTCCGGGGTGAAGTGGGATCTGCGCAAGGTGGATCACTACGAATGTTACGACGATTTTGACTGGGATATCCAATGGGAAACCAGCGGCGACTGTATGGCGCGGTATCTGGTGCGGATTCGGGAAATGCGTGAGTCGGTGAAAATCATTCGCCAAGCCTGCGCCGGGATTCCGGGCGGCCCCTACGAGAACCTGGAAGCGAAACGGATGATGGAAGGCCGCAAGTCCGAATGGAACGGCTTTGATTATCAATACGTGGCGAAAAAAGTGGCTCCGACCTTTAAGATTCCGTCGGGTGAGCATTATGTCCGCCTCGAAAGTGGCAAGGGCGAACTGGGTGTGTATATTGTCGGCAATGACAATATCTTTCCCTGGCGTTTTAAGGTGCGTCCGCCCGATTTCAATAACTTGCAAATTCTGCCCCAACTCCTGAAGGGGGTGAAAGTTGCGGATATTATGGCGATTTTGGGCAGTATTGACGTGATTATGGGATCGGTGGATCGCTAGCTAGACCCTCTCCTCCCCTCGTGCCGTGGCAGAACCATGACCTGAGGGGAGAAGAGCGATCGCACCGCCTTAAGTAACAGTTCGTTACATTTAGTGAATGAGTAATTAACCCCACTCAAAAGCCTTGTTACACTGAAACACAGCCCACGGGCCGCCTAGACCTGCCCATCCTAGGTCATCTCACCAAACATTAGCATTTCTCGTTTAATACTATGGTAGCGACCGCTGAACAAGCCAAATTTGATGAAATCCGTCCGGGGGTAAAATCTCCCGCCAAAGAAACGATTCTCACGCCTCGGTTTTACACCACAGACTTCGACGAAATGGCCAAGATGGATCTATCCGTCAACGAAGACGAATTAAGAGCCATCATCGAAGAATTTCGCACTGACTATAATCAAAAGCACTTCGTTCGTGATGATCAATTTGCCCAATCGTGGGATCATATCGACGGTGCGCAACGCCAATTATTTATTGAATTTTTAGAACGGTCTTGTACCGCTGAATTTTCTGGGTTCTTACTTTATAAAGAATTGGGCCGTCGTCTCAAGACCAAAAACCCCCTCTTGGCCGAAGGCTTCACGCTGATGTCGCGGGACGAAGCACGTCATGCGGGTTTCCTCAATAAAGCGATGTCTGATTTTAATTTGTCGCTGGATTTGGGCTTTTTGACCAAGAGCCGTAGCTATACCTTCTTTAAGCCGAAGTTCATTTTCTACGCGACTTATTTGTCGGAGAAAATCGGCTATTGGCGTTATATCACGATCTATCGTCACCTTGAACAACACCCAGAGGATCGCATCTATCCGATTTTCAATTTCTTTGAAAATTGGTGTCAAGATGAAAACCGCCACGGCGATTTCTTTGATGCCTTGATGCGGGCGCAACCGAGCATTCTCAACGATTGGAAGGCGAAACTGTGGTGCCGGTTCTTTTTGTTGTCGGTGTTTGCGACGATGTATCTCAATGATATTCAACGCAAGGACTTTTACGCGGCGTTGGGTTTGGATGCGCGTGAATACGATAAGCATGTGATCGAGAAAACCAACGAGACGGCGGCGCGGGTGTTCCCGGTGATGCTGGATGTGAAGAATCCGACGTTCTACGAGTCCTTGGAAATCTGCGTCAAGAATAACGAGAAGTTGACGGCGATCGCAGCATCTAACGCCTCTGGTGTGGTTAAGTTCTTCAAGAAACTCCCCCACTACATCAGCAATGGCGTGCAGTTGGCGAAGCTCTACTTCATGAAGCCGATTGATTCTCTCCAAGCCATGGGTGCGGTGCGTTAAGCTCACGACTCGAACTATCACCAGGGAAACAAGGGGCTTTGGCCCCTTACCTGCATTTCAAACGGGGCATGATTGCGATCATGCCCTGTTTTGTGGTTTAGGGGCGATCGAGTTTTTCGACGACAATCCAGCGGCCGGAGGGGTTGCAGCGGCCCCAGAGGTGGACGGATTGGCCGGAGTTGAGGGTTTGTAGTTTGGCTTTGACTTCGGGGCGGGTGGTGATCACTTGCCAGGTTTGGCCCGCGTGGGTGAGGTGATATTGGTGGGGGGCGGTGATGGTGATGGGGGCGGCGATCGCTTCTCCTGCTTCAACTTCACTCGTAAATGCTGAGTCAATCGGCGCGTTACCATCAGCGGGATAAGCATCGGGCTGGTCGAGGTAATGGCGTTGCCAGTGGCCCCAATGGGGATGATTGGGGGGGAGATTGAATAGAGGAACAACGGCAGCGGGGGCGATCGCATCTCCGATCAACGCCTCTTGCAGCGATCGCACCGCCAACTCCACCGGATCACAACCCCGCTCAACACAGAGCGCCGCCGCCATCCCCGCCGCTTGTCCAATCCCCATCACCATTGGCTGTAAGCGGGTCGAACCGTTGGCAATGTGAGACACGGAAATATTTTTTTCACAGACCAAGAGGCCCCGCACCTGCTCCGGCACGATCGCACCGTAGGGAATCGTAAACGGTGTCCCCGTCCAACGTCCGCCCCACTGGATCGATTTCGGTTGGAGGGGAAAGTCAAAACCGGGGTAGTGATGATCATTGGCATAGTTGCCGAAGGCGATCGCTTGCACTTGATCCTGAGCTATTGGTAGAGCCGCGACAGATTCCCCCGCTTGGGGCAAAATATCCGCCTCGGTGATCGTCGTGAGTCCCCGGAGGCGGCGGCTTTCGCGGTAGTAGGGTTGGAGGGCGAGGGCGGGGTTGTTGGGATTGGGGAAAGCGTGAGCGGCGAGGCCGTAGCGATCGCCCAGTTCCGCCTGAATATGGTGGGCAAAGGCGAGGCTCATGGCCTGGGCTGCGCGGCCAAATTCAGCGCGGGCGGTATCGGATGCGATCAATCGCTCTAACCCAACACCGTAATCATTGCCCTGAATCGGCCAGTTGAGCATGAACTGACCCCCCGGCAAGCGGCCATAATCGAGGAAATGCGACCCGCCGTAGTTCGCCCACGCTCCCCTGAAACTGTCGAAATCCACCCCAGTCGGGCAGGGAATCGCGGGGGCGGTCTGGTTTGCGCCGTAGTCTTGGAGATAGGCGACCCAGGTGGGAGATTGAACGGGATAGCGATCGGTGAGGTCGTTCCACGCCGGGGGCGCACTGGGTTCGTTAAATTCCGATTGCAATTCCCAGCCCCAGCGGTGGGGAACGTCTCCCAAGGCGAGGAGATCGCCGAGTTCTGTCCCGTCGAGGGTGATGGAGGCGGTGATCCGATAGTCAGGAAAATTGACGGCAGTGATGCGATCGCCCTTCCGTTCCACCCCCGTCGGTTCCTGGCCGCGAATCCAATGCAAATTCGGCAACGCCGCCACCCAATCCGCAAAAATCGCCGCCCCGATCCGGGGTTCATAACTAAACAGACTCACCCAACTGTGATCGAGTCCCCCCGGTTGGCGATCGCGCAACGCTGCTAAATACGCCCCCCATAACCCCGTTTGCCAGGCCGTCAACTCATGGCCATCGGGAACCGAAACCCCCGCCGCCGTCAGCATTCCCCCCAACCAATCCCCCGCACTAACGAGAATTGTGTTTGCTCCCCGTCGCGCCGCCTGAATCGCCGCACAGGTTCCCCCCGTACCGCCCCCCACCACCAACAGATCTGCCGTTAACTGCTCTCTCATCGCTCTCTCAAAATCTCCAATCCTGAACCCTAACACCAAAAAAGGCGCGAATCATCGCACCTTCTTCAATTTCAGCCTCAATTGTAGAGCGATCGCCCCTTAAAAATTGGTCAATTCGTCGTTTTCGTCGTAATAAAACGGACGCACGCGGGCAGTAAACCCAGAGGCTTTAAACTGCTTGAGTTGTAACGGGGGCTTTTGGCGAGCGTCAACGGTGATCCGCACTTCAAACGTACTTTTTCCGGGGGGAACTTCCGGAATTAAACCCACACGAGTCCGGTTTTGAAAGACAGAATTACCATTGCGGTCATAAATGCGCCCGAATACATCCGCATCGATGACGTATTTATTGGTGGAGTTGGTAGCAGTGCCGGTGATGATGTAGCAACTGGCGGCCTCGCTGCCCATACTGGTCACCGCCCCTTCGGAGAATTCGGCGGGGCATTCGTGATAACTGAGATCGGACAGGTCAACGCTAGTGAGGGCGATCGCTTCCGGGGCGATCGCGCCACTTACCCCCAGGGCAATCAACAACACACCACAGACCGAAAGCAGCGATCGCAGCCACGGCCGCAAAAATTGGCGCAAATTCATAAGGGTTAATCTCCGTGCAGGGTTCCGGTATTGTCGAGCGACGCATCAAGTTCCATCCGCTGCTCCATGCGCCGTAAAAAATAGCCTGTCATCATCGCCGAAGCCAACAGATTGGCCATATTTTCCCGGTCTGTGACGATTTGCACATTAAAGTCTTCCGCAGGCAGTAAACCCACCAATCCTTGCACATTGTGGGTAATAATTTGTCTGACTTCCGATGTTGCCGACTGCGCTACCTGCTCTAGAACTTCAGGACGTTGCTGCTTGAGATACTGCAACAGCAGATTAATGTCGGCTTCGTCCGTGTCGAAGTTAAAGAGGTTGGGGTCTAATACCATCAGGTTTGATTCTAAGAATGGGGTGACTTCTTGGTTCTACTTTGACATATTCCCGGTGTGGATGGCAAAGCAGCCACAGGGGGGGGTTATCCTCCGCAGAGGCTAGTCTTGGGGAGGCTGGCGGGGGTCAGGGGGTGAGGCGCGACCCTGATGCAGCCAGGGGAGACGAGGGCGATCGCCAGCCATAACGGACGATGGTTGCAATGCTTGGGTTGGTTTTGCCGACTCGAATTGCATGACCCTGGTCTCGATGGAGGGCAAATCTTGCCCGCAGTATAGCATCATCAGGGTCATCCTGTGGGAGGCGATCGCGATCGCCCCCGTCTCCTCATCCATTCGCGATCGGGGTCGTGTTTTGCAGCTGGGATCAAGGAGGGTCAAAATAGTAGAGGGCTGCCCACAGCGCAGCCTGTGAAATGTTGAGGGTTATATCCTGATGTCGTTATCCCCTGCCCAAATCGCCCAGATCCACGCCGAAATCGATGCGCTGACCGATCCGTCCAGTCACCGCTACGGACAATTATTGCAATGGCAGACTGTCCTAAACCCAGTTTGGCACTATGGCATTGGCTTATCGGATACCCATATTTTCGACACGGGCGGCTTATTACGTCCGTTTGAAAGTCGCAACGGAACACGGGTTTTAGGGATTGATTCCCTAGGGTTTTCGCCAGAGGACACCATTGAACGTGCGAAACAGGCTCTGATCGTGTTTGCAGCTTGGAATTACAATCTTTTGGGCTGGAACTGTGAGCACCTGGGGCGACTGATTGCCACGGATCAGCCCCGCTGTTATCAGAGCCGTCCGCTATGGTGGCTCTGTAATCTAACACCGACGGGCGACCATAAAACAGCCCACCGCATTTTTCGCGATCACTTGCGCCAGGTTGATCCGAATCTGTTACGTTGAGGGGCTGATTCTTTGCGATCGGGCTTGCATGGAATCCGCATCATCATTGAGCCGCTAGGGAGTGAGACGCTCCCACTCCAGTCAGATCAAAGACGTGAAGGCGTGCGGGCATCTTGGCCGCTCGTGGACTGTTTGGCGCTCACCGCTGCCGGTTCACAGCGATAGTGTCATGAGGGCCGAGATCTTGGCCAGTTTGTTGGCTTCAAGGCCGGCCAGTTCATCTAGGTTTAACCAGCCTTCTTGGATCAGTCGAGCAAATAAAAAGATCAGCGCATCGTATTGATCCTCATATTTGCCGTCTAGATCATGGCGGCGGGCACTTAAAAAATCGTGTAAATTCCAGAGGGTTTCCAGGGATGAAATCGCACTGGCCGTGTCTCGGACATAGGCGAGTAGGGCGGCAACTTCCCGTTCACGGGCGCGATCGCAGGCATGACGCGCAATCTCTTGTTCTGTGGGTGACCACTGGTGTTCTTGTGGGGGGGTTGTGGGGGGCATGACGGGAATGATGTACATGAAATCCGAAACACTAAGCGGCGGGGCGTGAATGCTGGTGCGATCGCACTAGCACACCAGCATCCCGCCCAGAAGCCTAGTTCAGAAAAAAGAGACTTAACGCACCAAGTTGAGTAATTCTTGGGGTGACGCTAACAGATCGATCGCCACAAAAAAGATGTTGTTTTGGGAATCCAACAAAAACCGCCACGCCATATTCATGCCCACACTGGCCCCAAACCAAGGCGTTTGCACTTTTCCGGTCACCTTAACCTGGGTATAGCCATTTTCTGCGGGTTCAGAAACGCCACGTTCCGGGAGCAATTGCAAGTTTTGGCATTCTTCCTTAAAAAAGCGCAAGATCGCATCGGTGCCAACAATCGGTTTTTGAAACGGAGGTTGCAGCGCCCCATCGGGCAAAAACAATTTAATATTGGCATCGAAGTCATTAGCGTTCATGTTGTCCATGTACATGAGCACGACTGGATTATCAATACCGTCAATTTTGACCCGTGTCCGCTGGGACATTTCCTTCGGCGGTGCGACGGGTTCAGTCACCGGAGTGTAGCTGCCGAGTTTGCTGGTGTCATAGCCCATATCAACCACGGTATTGCGTAACACGGTAATCTGCTGACCGGGATCTAAACTCCGAATCGTTTGGAGCACAGCAGAAGCATTGGCCGAAAGTTTATAGTCTTTGGGAATCGGAGCGACAATCCCTTGATCCATCCATTCGCCCAGACGATACCAAAACCCCAGTTTGATATTGGCTGACCAGATGGCATAGGTTCGACCGATCGGGGTATCAGCGCGATTCGTCAGGTCGCACATCACCTGAGTTTGTTCGAGGGTGGTCATCTGCCGAATTTCGTTTAAGGTCGATTCAGCAAACTGCATATTGGCCGCACCGGGAGCCGCGACGGTAATGCTTTTTCCCATTTCCAAATAGGCAAACCAAATTAAGGCTAATTGATCTTCTGCACTGAGTTGATTAAACCGCGCAATGGTGGCGGGAACCATATCAGCAGTGAGGGTATTCGGAAAGATTCCGCGAGCGGATTCAATGGTAAATGACATCGTTAAATACTCCTAGAAGAATGTGAGTGGATACTGAACTGAGTGAATTGAAGCCACAACGCGATCGCGTGGCTGTCGCTTGCCCGAATTGATTCAGGAGCTAACACGATATTCAATTGTTAATCCACGCCCTCAGAATATGGGCAGGGTGAAGCGTATCGAGAGCTTCAGGGTTTTAGTGTCTTTTGATGGTCTTGATTCGTGACTTCACCCTTGGATGATAACTTAAGAGCCATGTCCGAAAAGTGGTTTTTCCCACCTTAGGAACATGGAATTCTGCCGATGTTGCATCTGTAATTGATTATACCAGGGGGTGCTGGCTTCAGTCTGGAAACCGAAAAGAGGCTGACAATTGCGATCGGCTGATCTGAGTCGTTTTGTTCTCGTGTTGAGGCTCAGTCGGGAAGACGTGCCGGTATTTTGCAGTGCCGAGGGGAGGGGGGTTAACGCACTGTGGGCAGGATGGCTTCGGGGGGTTGGTTGGCGTTGATGTCGATTTCGCGCAAGGGAACGAGGCCGGCATCCTGGAGGAGGAGTTGGGCTTCGTCGGTGCGGAGGAGGTCGGCGAAGGTTTCGCCGATGGGGGCGCGGCGGTTGTCGCGGGGATAGATCAGGGCGATGGGGTAGGAGAGGGGGTATTGTTCGCCTCGGATGGCGGGGATGTTGGTTTTGTAGCTGCCTTTGTCATTGCAGAGGTCGGTGCCGGGGGTGATGGGGTTGCTGTTTTTGTCGAGGAGGGGGGAGACGGGAGCAGATAGGCCTGCTGTGAGGGCGAGGGGATAGACGGAACATTGACCAAAGATGCGACTGAGGCTGCCGAAGGCGATCGCACCAATATCGCGTTCTTCAAAATCTTGGAGCACGGCATTGAGGGTGCGGAAGGTGGAGAGGCGGGTGATGTCGGTGTTGATCGTGCTGGTGCGGGTGCGTTGGGTGGCGAGGCGGCGGAAGGTGTCGATGGAGTCTTGATCGCGGAGGATCTGGGTTTCAAAAATTTTCACGGCTTCTTCGTCGGCGGGAATGTAGAGTTTGACGGGCAGATCGGGGCCGCCCAATTCATTCCAGTTGATGATTTCGCCGGTGTAGAGACGACGCAGATCATCGATAGAGAGTGCGCCGTTGAGTTGGGTGGGGAGGCTGCGATCGCGCGTCTCATAACTAAACGCCACATAGACAGCGATCGCATCATAGGCCACCCGCGAAAACCACAAATCCGCCGGCAGGTCTTGAATCAGGCTACTAATCGCAAACTCAGCATCCTGTTGTTGCACTTGCCGGAGGGCCTCACTGGCGGACGGTTGCGGTCGATAATCAAGCAAAAATCGATCAATCTCGACTAATTCTCCATCCGCCTCATCCGTGGGGGGTGGGGTTGCCGCCGCCGGATCGGGTGCTGCCGGGGTAGGGTCGTCTTCTGAGGGGGGATTGATGCGATCGGCAAGAATTTCCCCTAAGCTTTTGCCCTTAACGATCAGGTTTTGCTGTTGCCAAATATAGGTCCAAATCCCAGGTTGCTCACCGGTAAAGATGTATTCACCATTGGGAAACCCATCCACCTGCTCAATACAACAGACCACCGGCCGGGGAGGGGCTTCGGAGGTTTGCTGCCGTCGAAACCACCACACCAACAGCGCAATCAGCGCCAACCCCAACACCCCACCGAGCATCCACCACGCGATCGGGGGGATTTGGCGTTTGGGTTTGGGTTCGGTGGCTTCCCCTTCGGGCTTGACGGCGTGGGGCACATCATCGGGCAAGGTGATTTTCAACAGGGCCTGACGGGCCAAACTGGCCGATTCAAACGGCAGGGAATTTAACCCCAACAGCGACAGGACAAAGTAACGGAAGGGTTGGGGCAAATTCGGCGGCCAATTGTCCCCAAAGGCGGGGTCGAGGGGTTGGCGGGTTTCGGGGTCAAATTGCCGACCGGCCATGAGATAGAAGGCCACATGACCTAAATCGCGCAGGTCGGTTTCCACAGAGGGTTCTTTGGGTTCGAGGAGGGGGGGTTCAAAGATGTTTTCCCAGAGGGCGGGGTCGCTGAGGTAGACGTAGAAGCCTTGGAAGGTGGGAACGATCAGGACGCTATCAATGGAGATGTTGCCGTGATGGATGCCGGGGTGGATGATGCCGGAGGGAAGGCGGTATTTTTGGCCGTGGAGGCCTTCAAGGGTTTGGAGCATTTGGAGGAGGACGGTGCGCACTTGGGCGGCGGACATGGGCCCGGTAGCGGTGAGGTATTGGGTGAGGGTGGGGAAGGTGTCGAGGGTTCCGTCGGTGACGAGATAGGCGCGGTTTTCCCCCAGGGGGGCGATCGCATCACTGGGGCTGACGACCCGCAAATCCTGATGGCGACCATCGGCGAGGTGAATGCCGGTCACTTGGTTGAAGCGATCGCGCCGCTTGACGACGTCTTGGGGGGTAAAGTAGCGATCGGGCAGAAGAAATTCTTTAATCACCACCGGCTGGCGATCGCTCAAATCAATGCCATGGTACAACCGCCCCCAGTTACGCACTTTTAAAAAAGCTTCAAATTGATACTGCCCGCGCCGCCCCTGAAGCCGGGTTTCCGGGGGGATCAGGGTGGGAAAGGTGCAGCGCAGGCATGCCGTCGCGCCGGGATTTTCCGCTAGGGTTTGGGCAGGCCATTCACAGGCGAAGGGGTTACCGTGGACACAACGATAGGCGGAATAGAGGGGCGGCGGCGGCGCGATAATCTCAGCCTCGACAGCTTGAGCATCGGTCATCTGCTCAGCCAAGGTGGTGAGAATTTCCTCTTTCACCTGGGGGAATTCTGGCAACGGCAGCGAGATACTTTCGAGCACACTGGGCACAATCCAGCGGTAGCGAGGCGGCAGGAAACTAAAGGCGCGATAGGAGGCTTGGGAGACGAGGATGTTGATGCGATCGCTCGCCCCTGACATCTCCCGATTTTTAATCTCGTTTAAAATACTCATCCCACCTTCCCGTTGTGCAATAGCCACAGTACCCTCGATTTTGCCACAGGATCGAGAGACAGAGCGAAGATTGACGGTGGAATTATTACAACCCAGAACCTAGCCTGCCATAATTCATAAGCAGATTGAATCGATAGACAAGTCGTGTCGTTTGGTCATCTTAACTCCCTCAAAACATATCGCTCACCTGAGTACAGGACAAAAGTTGAAATGTACGACGGAATCTTGATTTTGATGGGGTGGGAGCAGCCTGCTCCCTATTTTGTCTGAATCCCAGCGGGCTACAGACTATGGATTTTGATGGAGCGTGTTGAGTTTTGCGATTGTTCCACCCAACCTACAAAATCATCAGGGTTTCAGCCAAAGCCTGATTTTTTGTCCTGTACTCAGATCTTTCCCTAAGTAGCTCAGGCAAGAAAGAGTGAACTATGTAACAGAATATTGAGGTTGTCGCAGATTGACATATTCAGTGGAGTGAGCGTTTTGTTGTGCCCGAGCATCAAGTCCAAAAATGACCTCACAAGCCAACTCCTTCTCTGACTCAAACATCTGACCAACCAACTCATCTCGCTTGAGATGCTGCCACTCCAACTCAATAGGATTCATCTCTGAACAGTAGGGGGGCAGGAAGAAAAGATAAAGCCCCTGAGCTTGCCAAGTAGCAATCTGGGCTTGAACAAGCTTGCTGGTATGAATGGAGCCGTTGTCCAGCACAATGACCCTTATCCGTCCGGTTTTCGAGAGGATGTCAGCGGCACTCTGGGCTTGCTGGTTCATCAAGGCGATGAAGTCATCGCTCTTAAAGCTGCCTAAAACCAGAGAGTAGATGAAGGTGACCAATGGCTGCCACAAACCGATGATGCTGAGCCTCTTGCCTCGCTTGCGAGTCTGCTCCTGTCGTTTTTGCTCACCTCGGAAGTAATCGCTGTAACTGGCGGCACTCCATAAACAACTGCCGGATTCGTCGCCGTAGAGCAAGTCAATCTCCCCTGCTGCCGCAGAGAGTTCGAGCATCTCTAAGTCTGCTTGCTTAATCGCCCGCGTTGCTGGGTCTTGGCGCTCTCGGTGACTCTGACGTGTCCGCTTCCATATCACCCCCTTTTTTTGAGCACCTGACGCAGATGGTCTGGGCTCAAGGTAATGCCTCTGTATCGTTTGAGTTTCTTGGCTAACTGTACGCTGTTATAGGTTCGCTTTTCTTCACGCAAACAGGTTTCTAGGTACACCATGTCGGCTTCTGTCCAGGTGCTCTTTTTTCCTCTTCCTGGTGCATCCCAGAGTCCGCCTAAGCCCTTTTCCTGCCAACGTTTGAACGTTTTCCTCACTGTCCCTACATTCCAGTGCAAGTGTTGGGCTATCTTTTCGACGTACCATCCTTGATGGCTGAGTCTCAGAGCTTCTGCACGGTCTTTGACTCTCTGTATTACTGTGGTTGCTTTCCTTAGCTCCCACAGGGTTCTTTCTTCCTCTGGGCTTAGAAATACTCTCATCCTTGCTCCCATAAGTACACCTGTTCTTTATACTCACTCTTTACATCTCTCAATCTACCTCTCTTTTTCTACCCTGGCCTACTTACTTTCTGAGCACTACCCTTAAGATATACTTTCTGAAAAGATATAATTTTCGTGCCACCTTTGCAGGAAAACTGCGATCTGAAAGGCGAAAGAAACGCAAATTTTCGTATTCGTAGTCTACAACAATATCTTGCGGATGAGACACTGGGACATCCATCGCATAGACAGGTAAATTTGCCCTGATGTCAGTTTTCGTACTTGTATTAGTAGACTCTTGATCAAAACCAACATTAGAAATCAAGTTCCTTGATGGAACAATAGACACCATAGAACTTCTCAATCCCAAAAATAACATTTGATAGTCCCATGCATTATTTCTTTTTTCATAGGTTTCATTAAACGATTTTTCGTACATTTTAAATCTTTTCGGATTTTTGAGATTTTCCTTGACTTTATCTCGTTCTTCACTATCTTCCCACAACTTCATATCCACATCATACATTTGCCAAACCCTCTGCCAAGATGCCCACCCCCACGGTGAAAAATGATTGGAATAGAAATAGCTGTGACGTTTAGGTTTCCATTGCGTTAAATGATTAGTGCCGCAAATGGCTAAAACCCTATCTTCGTAACGATACTTTTGCAAAAGCGCCTGTGAAAAATGAAAGAAAGATGGATGGGGCAAGCAGTCATCTTCTAGGATTATGGATTCTTCGCATATGCTAAAAACCCATGAAAGTCCCGTTTCAATCCTGTTTCTACAACCTAAATTGATATCAGAGAAGTTCTTCAAAACTTCACAGTTCCAATCTACCGTGTCAATCAGGGCACGAGTCTTTTCGCACCGTTCAGTTTCTCCTGGACGATCGAGTCTAGGGCCATCAGCAATCACTAAAAGCTTTCGAGGTCTAGCCTTTCTGATTGCCTCAAGTATAGTTCTTGTTTTCTCTGGACGATTGAAGATAATCAGAGTGATGGGTGTTGTTAACTCCCAAGATTTTGGCGTTTCAGTATCAACCATCTTTTCAGTTTCCAGAAGCAAAATATTTACACAATCCATTAACTAAGCTGATCAGCATCTAAACTGCATGTCAATGAGCCTGAAGCCCTTGCTTTAAGGGGATCGCCCTGGAAATTTAAATGGCGATTAGCTTAATCCTTAACTGTCATAGGCAGCAATTGTCTGCTGCGCTACAGAATCCCACCCCCAGATCTTCGCTCGTTCTAAATTATGATTTCCCATAGCCAGAATAACGTCACGCTGATCAACGGCTGCTTGCATCGAGTGGCAAAGCGCATGGGGATCGCTTTGCTCAAACAAAAAAGCACCCGTTTTACCCGGTACATCTTTAAAGAATCCAATTTTTGGGGCTATACAAGCACGTCCAAAAGACATGGCCAAAACTGCGACACTAGAAGTCGTAAAGACCTTATAGGGAACAGTAACGACATCGCAAGCATTCAAATAAAATTGAATATCTTCATCCGGAATATAATCCCCTATAAACAGAACATTATTCATGTTCTTGAGTTGAGTCATGATTTCCTCAACAAGCCCTTGTTCTCCTCCTGGTTTTCCTGCAATGATCAAATAAGATTCTTGAATATTTAACTGCTTGAAAGCATGAATAGCATCTAGTATTCCTTTGTATCTGTATAATCCTCCAAGCAATAGGAAAACGAATTGATCAGGCTGAATACCTAGCCTCTCCCTCGATTCAAGAGGGTTAGTGTTATTTTCATAGTAATCAATGAAATTTCCATGGTAGATTGTGAAAACTTTTTTTTCTCGCGCCTTACTGAGAGAAAAGTCTTTTATGATCTCATGTTTTGTTGCTTCACTATGAACAATAAAACCATGAAGACAGATACCAATGAGCTTCGAGTGGTATTTGGGGATATCACCTGAATCTGTGCCTAGTTTATCTTGCCATTCATGGACAGTCCAGATTGTCTTAATACCTAGCAATCGTAGAATTATGATCTGGGTAATAAAGATCAGAAGCTTAATGAGTTTGGTTAAGGGCGATCGCGCTCGAATGAAAGGTAGGAGTGCATGAAGATGCAAAATATCTGGACGAACCTGTAGAACCTTGAAAATAAAAAATGTTTGCCAGGAATCTTCGTGAACTACGCAGCCATTTTGCTTGATGTGGTTTACTAACAATTCCCGGTAAGGGTTGCTGAACCATTCAAATAAAAATACAACACTGGGCTTTTTTGCTGTTGAAATCATACTTAACCTCGGCAATTGAGTTCACACGTTCTACATTAAGAGTAAACTAACAGGATATGCTCATGATGCTGGGGGCGAGAGGCAGGTTTGTTCCAGTCTAATTGAGTCCAGTATATGGTAGGAATCTTAGGGCAGGGCAAAAAACTCAAAATGGATGTCGGAAGGGTGTTTGCGGGAAATCAGCAAACCGCCACTAAACCCTTAGACAAGCCTGTTTGAGAACAACTGCAACCTCACGATGGCATGGAGCGAGGCTGCTCATTGATCGCGCTGTTCCTGATGGTATGATGCCGGAATTTCGCAGGTTGACACAGAATTCAAGAGTGACCGGGTGATAGTGCTCAACTGTCGATTTCCCTCCCCCTTATGATGGAGGTTAACTATATTAATCCGGATTAATCCGGTCATTGAAAAAGGCTCTAAACCTCTAGCGAGCATCTTGCTCGCCGGGTTGACTGACAAAATTAGCCAGGTCTTGGCAAGTCCTCACCCTAGCCCTCGCCCTCTGGGCAAGGGCTATCAACTTTTGTCAGTCAACCAGGATGCTCGCATTACGGAATTACCGGATTATTTCCTTAAGTTTCATAGTAAGGGGGCTGCCGGTTTCCCGAAGGGTTGATGTGAAGGGGCGACGCTTGCGACCGTAGCACTATGCCGGGGAGTTGATCAGGCCGGGGTGATTGTCGGGGCGGGGGGCGGTGGTGTCCCAATGGAAGCGGCGATCGCTCTCGGCAATGGGGCGATCGTTGATGCTGGCTTCGCGGCGACGCATCAGGCCCGCCTCGTCAAATTCCCAGTTTTCATTGCCGTAGGCCCGATACCATTGCCCCGCGTCGTCGTGCCATTCGTATTGAAAGCGTACTGCGATTCGGTTGTCGCCAAAGGCCCACAGTTCCTTGGCGAGGCGATAGTCTAATTCTTTGTCCCATTTGCGGCGCAGAAATTCCCGAATCGCAGCGCGGCCTTGGAAAATTTCCGCCCGGTTGCGCCAAAAACTGTCTTCGGTGTAGGCGAGGGCGACCCGCTCCACATCGCGGCTATTCCAGGCATTTTCGGCCATGCGCACTTTGGCGATCGCAATCTCACGGGTAAAGGGGGGGACGAGTTGAGCAGGGGTGAGGGTCATCGGTTGAAGTCCAAACAAGATAGAGAAAAAAAGGGACTGTCAGCGATCGCTAACAGTCAGACCAAATCAGGAGATTAAGATTGCAACGCAGCGAGCTACCACTTCTTGTAGGGCAGGAACTTACCGCACATGATGATTTTGACGCGATCGCCCTTGGGGTCTTCTTCTTTTTCCACATCCAAGGTGAAATCGATCGCACTCATGATGCCATCACCAAACTTCTCATGCACCACCGTTTTCAACGGCATGCCATACACCTGCATAATTTCATAGAGACGATAAATCAGGGGATCAGTGGGAATCACCGGCTCCAACGAGCCTTTCAGCGGGCATTCCGTCAGCGGTTCAATCAGCGACGCATCAGCCCCGATCGCTTCAACGATTTTCGTCGCCTCTTCCACCGAAGCACTGGCTTGGCGATAGACCACCGACGCGATCCACACCTCATCACAGCCCAGCTTCGCTTCCAAATCCGCAAAGCTCAAGCCAGCGGCTTTCTTGGCAGCCAACAATTTTTCCGTCACGTCAGAAATTGCCATAATTCAAAAAAATCCTCTTCATAGGGTATTCACAACAGATCACGCAGGAACGTACCGCATTAACGGCCCCGCACCCGCGCTTCTTCCACGGCACGAGTCTCGCGGAACAGATGGCTTTCCATCTCCGCCTTGAGATCGTGGTAGGCCGGATGTTGATCCAGGGTTTCCCGGTTCCGGGGGCGGGGGAAGGGCACATCGAGAATTTCATCCACCCGGGCCGCAGGCCCCCGCGTCATCATGATGATCCGATCGGACAGGAGCAGGGCTTCTTCAATACTGTGGGTAATCATGATTACCGTCTTGCGCTGCTGTTCCCAAATCCGTTCGATCTCATCCTGGAGAAAGCCCCGCGTCAGGGCATCGAGGGCCCCAAAGGGTTCATCCATCAGGAGCATTTGCGGGCTAATGGCCAAAGCGCGGGCAATGCCCACCCGTTGGCGCATCCCCCCGGAAATTTCGTGGGGGTGTTTCTTTTCCGCCCCCACAAGGCCCACGAGTTGGATATGTTCGGTAACGGTGCGTTGAATGTCGCGGGGCGATCGCTTCGGATACACCGTCTCCACCGCAAACCGGATATTCTCCTCCACCGTCATCCAAGGCATCAGGGCATAGTTTTGAAACACCATGCCGCGATCGGGCCCCGGCCCCTGAATGGGGTGATTGTTGAGCAGAATTTGACCCTCGGTGGTAGACGATAGCCCCGCGATCATGTTGAGCAGCGTGGACTTGCCACAGCCCGACGGGCCGATAATCGTTACGAAGGTATTGGGTTCAATATCCAGGCTGATATTCTCGATCGCCACAAAATCTTTGGACGTTTTGCGCGAGAGTTTACTAAAGATATCCTGCTTACCGGGAAACACCTTAGTAACATTGCGGATTGAAAGCTGGGCCGTCGGCGACCCGCCATCCATGGGTGTAACTTTATCAAGATTCAACGGCGTAGCACTCATGAGTTTCGACCAAATGTGACAAACTTTTCAGCAGCGGCAAACAGGCTATCGAGCAGCAAACCCACCAGCCCAATAATGAAAATCGCCACCAAAATATTGGGGATATAGAGGTTATTCCACTCATTCCAAATGAAATAGCCTAACCCCGTCCCCAGCAGCATTTCCGCCGCCACAATCACCAGCCAGGCAATCCCCATACTGATCCGCAAACCAGCGAGAATATTCGGCAAAGCCGCCGGAATAATCACCTTGAAGATCGTGCGCAACCGGGACGCGCCTAGGGTTTCCGCCACCTCTAGATATTCCTTGTTGACATTCGCCACCCCAAAGGAGGTGTTAATCAACGTTGGCCAAATGCTAGAGATGAAGATAATGAACACCCCGGTTTGCTCCGAATCCCGGAGGATATAGAGTCCTAAGGGCAGCCACGCCAGGGGTGAAATCGGCTTGAGCAGTTGAATGTAGGCGTTAAAGCCTTTGTTGGCAACAGGGGAAATGCCAATCAAAATGCCCAGGGGAACCGCCACGAGAGATGCGAGTAGATACCCGATCGCTACCCGTCGCAGACTAATCAACAGATTCCAACCAATGCCGAGATCATTGGGGCCATTGTTGAAAAATGGATTCGTGATCCACCACCAGAGTTCCTCGATGGTTTTGGTGGCCGTGGGAACGCCTTTCGTGAAGAGACCATTGCGAGCGCCAAACTCCCAAAAGAGGAGAAAGACAATGAGCGATCCCACAAACAGCAGGAAGGCGCGGACATTTTCACTCAAGCCGGGTGAGTCTAACGCACCTTTTTTGCTTGACCGGGCTTTTGATTGACTGCTTGCCATAGTTGAAATAAACCTCCGAAGTGAATGGATAAGCCGCCTAATTTACACGCCGTATTCGTCGATTTGCTCTTGCACGTAGGTTTCCGGATCAGCGGGATCGAAGGTGTCAAACTTTAATTCTTCGATGCGGTAGATCTCGGACGGCGGCGATTGACCCAGTTCTTCGGCGAGTTCGCGGGCGAGGTCGGTTAAGAATACGTCTGTGCCGACGGTGTCATAGCCGGTTTCGGGGATGACTTTGGGGGCGAGGTCGTCGCCTTGGAGATCCCAGCGCACGAGTTGTGAGGAAATCCAGTTGGCGAAGCTCTGCCAAGGATAGGGGTCAAAGTCGATGCGATCGGGGATGCTCAGGGTGTTGCCGTTGCCATCTTCAAAGTCCCCGGTGAGAACCGCTTGCACCACTTCGACGGGCTGGTTGAGGAAGGCGCGATCGGAAATCGCTTCGGCAATTTCGATCCGGTTGGCGGGGTCGCTGGCGTAACCGGCGGCCTCGATGATCGCTTTATTGAGGGCGCGGAAGGTGTTGGGGTTGGTTTCGATCCATTCGTCGCTGGCGGCAAAGGCACAGCAGGGATGACCGGGCCACAGTTCTTTCGTGAGCATGTGGATGAAGCCGGCTCCTTCATAAACTGCGCGTTGGTTAAAGGGATCGGGCATTAGATAAGCGTCAATGTCCCCGGCGATCAGTTGGGCGATGCTGTCCGGTGGGGGAACGGGGCGAATTTGCACATCTACATCGGGATCGATGCCGCCGGTGGCGAGGTAGTAGCGCAGCAGCAGGTTGTGCATCGAGTAGGGGAACGGTACACCGATGGTGAAGCCTTTGAAGTCGGCGGGGCCGTTGATGTTTCCTTTGTGGCGTTCGGCGATGGTGATCGCTTGGCCGTTGATGTTTTCAATGCTGGCGAGTTTGACCCCGAAGGCGGCGGAACCGAGGCCGAGGGTCATGGCGATGGGCATGGGGGCGAGCATATGGTAGGCATCGAGTTCGCCCGCGATCGCAGAATCCCGCACCGCCCCCCAACTGGGCATTTTCACCACTTCGGCGTTAAACCCATACTTTTCATAAAATCCCAGCGGTTCCGACATAATAATCGGCGTGGCGCAGGTAATGGGAATAAAGCCAATGCGCAGGTCGGTTTTTTCCAGATTACTGGTATCGACGGGTTCCGCGTCATCCTCCGTTGGAGCATCGCTCGAACCACCATCCCCGCAACTCGCAAGGCTCACCAACGCCGCCCCGATCGCCATGTTGCGCAGGAACTCGCGGCGGGTGGGTTGCCCATTGCGAATTGCATCCCCGAAAAATTGACCCGCTTGGGGGCCAAAGGCCGCTGCGAAGGCATTATCTAATCCCCCCGCTTGGCGACAGAGATCCAAAATAAGTTTTTCGCGCTTCGGGCTACCGCGTCCCACTCGTTTGAGCAAAAGCGTCTTCCGAAGTTCATGGGCATTCACTGTATCAGCGGCCCGCAGTTGATTTTCTTTATAAATCCCCATTTTGACCAGATCATCGACCATCTCGATGGGATCTTGGGGCATTGTTTGCATAAATTCCCAGTGGTCAAAACTGGAATGTTGCTGTCCGCAAACAGTGCAAAGCGATTGCAAGTTAGACAGCGTTCCATAACGCCCAGGCGAGCGCGTTAAATTACTCAGTACGTTCTGTGCCGAATTCAAAACCATAGCGAATGTTCACCTACAACCAAAATTACCGAAAACTCAACAAACAGGATCAGAATTGGCCATTAATATTGTTGGGTAATTTAACAGGAATTCCGGGGGATGGCATTGGATTTTATTCGGAGAAAATTAGGACTTTCTTTGTGGATGTTTAATATTCCGAGAAACAGGAGATTTGTGTTAAATGAGATACAGAATTCATCCTAAATATCTGCGTTAATAGAGTGCTATTTTATAATCCTTCTCTCCAATTAAGGGTTAATCTGCTGTCGCCAGCGGAGCGGAGAAAGTCCGTGAATCTGTCGAAATTGGCGGGTAAAGTAGCTTGCATCAGCATAGCCACAGGCATCGGCAATTTTACGAATGGATTGACTAGTGGTGCGCAGCAGTTTGCAGGCTTGGGTCATGCGCCGCTCAATGATCCACTGTTTAACGGTGCGTCCGGTTTGTTTTTGGACGAGATGGGTGAGATAGGCAGGAGAATAGCCAGCGGCTTGGGCGACATCTTCGAGGTGAATGGCTTGGCTGTAGTGGGTTTCGATGAATTGAAAGACGGATTGGAGTTGGGAATAGTCGGGGAAGATGGGGTCGGTGGCTGGGTTGTCTGGGGAGGGGAAGGGGTCGCGATAGGGGGCGGGTTGGGGCGATCGCCCGTAGAGTTTGCCGAGGTCTTCTTGGCGTTTGAGGCGTGTGGCGATCGCGGCTAAAAATTGCTCTACCGTACAGGGTTTAGTCAGGTAATCATCCGCCCCCAACTCCATGCCCTGACGGAGATCCGCCATGGCCACTTTAGCCGTTAAGAAAATGAAGGGAATGATCGCCGTATCTGGGGATGATCGCAAATTAGCCAACACC
Organism: Spirulina major PCC 6313; assembly: GCF_001890765.1. Lineage (NCBI taxonomy): Bacteria > Bacillati > Cyanobacteriota > Cyanophyceae > Spirulinales > Spirulinaceae > Spirulina > Spirulina major. The sequence goes on from NZ_KV878783.1 coordinate 2,492,947, forward strand.
GCATAGCCATCCATATCCGGCATAATGATGTCACAGACAATCAAATCCGGCCGACATTGGTGAGCGAGCTGAATCCCTTCGGCACCGTTGCGCGCACCATGGGCTTCAAAGCCTTCAAATTGCAAAGACTTTAGGAAAATATTTCGGGTTTGGGTTTCGTCTTCAATAACAAGGATGGTCTTCATTTTGAGTTCAAGACATTCATGGGATGTGCGATGGTAATTTTGAGCCTACGTTAACGGGAGAGGTTCAACGCCCAAAACTATCGTCACCGATCAACTCTGAATGCACAGCGTCGTCCACCATTCATGACAGAGAAATTCAGGAGAGAAAACACCCCCAAACGGGTCTTCTTACCGGCCAACTGTCCCTGCGTTTATCTCTCTCCAGACTCCTCCTCAACTGCCAATAAGGCGCAGCTTGTCGAGATGATGTTGAGACTGTGCAGTGAGCAGACTCCGGCGATCGCGATCGCCACATTGACAATTTCACCCTCATTTAACGTGCAATTAAGAACCACAAAATGTAATAGATTATACTTTCCTGAACAAAAATCAGGGGTACTTTCACAACGCATCTTGCACCTGAGGGAGATTTCCGCCCTTAATATCTAAAAAATGACTCAATTCGCCCAATCAGGCTATTGACGATCCGCACCACAATTTCTCTTGGCTGTTCATTATGTCTGTCCCCCCCTCGAAACCTGTTGCTCAGGAACTCCAAGAACTTCGCCGTCAACATCAACTGATTTTGAATGCCGTCGGGGAAGGGGTCTATGGCCTTGACCTCGATGGCAATGTCACCTTTGTGAACCCCGCCGCCGCTGTAATGATTGATTGGCCCATTGATGAACTGATTGGCAAGTCCATGCATAAGGTGCTGCACCATTCCTACGCCGATGGGCAAACCTATCCCCGCGAAGCCTGCCCCATCTATGCTGCCTTACAAGACGGCAGCACCCACCGCGTCACCAGTGAAGTGTTTTGGCGCAAGGATGGGACGAGTTTTCCCGTGGAATATATCAGTACGCCGATGCGGGATGAAGCGGGGCAGTTGATTGGGGCGGTGGTGACCTTTCGCGATATCACGCAGCGACGCTGGGCAGAAGACATCTTGCAACGCACCAATGAAGAGTTGGAATTACAAGTGCAACAGCGCACGGCGAAGCTGCGCCAGGCGAACCAACAATTGCGGGAATTGAACGAGGTGCGATCGCGCTTCATCACCATGGTCTGCCACGAATTCCGCAACCCCCTCAACAACATCGCCCTCTCCGTCTCCTCCCTCCAACGCTACGACAGCCAACTCACCCCCACCGAAAAAGCCGACTACCTCACCACCATCACCGGCAATGTCGAGCGCATGACCCAGATGATTGACGATATCCTCGTCATCGGCAAAATCGAAGCCAACGTCCTCGAAGTCAAACCCCAACCCATCGATCTCGTCGAATTTTGCAGCCACATGCTCCGGGAACGGGAAAATCTTCGCTTACCCGTCCCGATCGAATTCAGATGCCAAAGCCGCCAACTCATCGCCCACCTTGATCCCCGTCTCGTCCGCTCCATCGTTGAAAATCTGCTCTCCAACGCCCTCCGCTACACCCCACCCCATCAAAAAATCTGGCTCAAATTAACCAAACGCCATCAACAGGTGATTCTCACCGTTAAGGACGAAGGCATCGGTATTTCTCCTGACGATCAAGCCCATTTATTTGAACCCTTTCACCGAGGGGCTAATGTCAGCAATATTCCCGGCACGGGTTTAGGATTGAGTATTGTGCAGCAGTTTGTGCAATTGCAACAGGGCACAATCAAAGTCAAAAGCTGCGTCAATCGTGGCACAACCTTTACGGTGCGATTGCCCACGACCTTATCCTAACCCCAGACCCAAACGCGCCGGATCGGGCTGCTCTGTGCATGGGTGCGATCGCAGGGCACAGGAGCACCGCGCAAAAAGCCCATCGAGCCAGTCCCCAGAGCGGTTTAGATCCCGGAATACAACGACCCATCCGGCATCGTTGCCCCCAGTAAACAGGCATCCCGGAGGTCTGTCCCGGTTAACTTCGCATCCCGTAAGCTTGCACCCCGGAGATCTGCCCCTTGGAGACAAGCACCATCTAAATTTGCACCCCACAGGTAAGCACCCCGCAAATTCGCCCCGGTTAAATCTGCCCCGGAGAAATTGACAAGATTTAAATTGGTATCTTGCAAATCGGCATTGGTGAGGAGAGCGTCCCGGAGATTGGCCTTCATCAGATCGGCTTTGATCATCTGACTACCCCGCAGATCGGCTTGGCTGCAATCTGCCTGCTTCATCATTGCGCCCTCTAATTGAATGCGCCGCATGACGCTGTCGCTGAAATCCGCTCCGGTTAATTCTGCATTTTGTAACTGAGCGCCGCTGAGTTTGACACTGCTTAGCTCTAGACCGCTGAAATTAATATTGGGCAGTATCAAGCCATTCATCCAAGCTCCTTCCAATTTTACGCCGTTGAGTTGTGCCCCTTGGAGGTTTGCACCGCTGAGCCGCGCCCCGCTCAAGTTCGTCCAGTTTAAGTTTGCGCCTTGCAGATTAGCCGATCGCAAATTAATCCCATTTAAATTCGCGCCACAGAGATTGACACCCGACAGATTAGCCCGAAAAAGGGTGACCCATTTTAAGACGGCTCCGCTCAGTTTGGCTCCCTGGAGGTCTGCTTTTGCCAAATGAGCGCCTTTGAGATTGGCTTTGGTGAGGTCGGCTTCGCACAGTTGAGAATTGGCGAGTTTGGCAAAGGTGAGGTCAGTACTGTACAAAAATGCTCCATTCAAATTGGCTCCTTGGAGAAAACACCGCTCCAAATAGGCGCGAGCTAAACTCGCTTCTTTCAGGAGTGAACCGGCGAAGTTGGCATGGGTGAGTTGAGCACCAATTAAGTTGGCATAGGGCAAATCAGAACCGCGAAAGTCGCGATCGCCTGAAGCATACCGTTTTAATAGAATATGGGCATCCATTGGAAATTGACTCCATGAAATAAATTGAGATAGATAGCAAATTATCGAGGGTTTAAGAACAAGCGTTGGTGTGGCGGAGTCGGGATAATGACAAAATTCAACATAACATCAGTCTGTTTTAGCCTTTTATGCTTGGGTTTGAATGGGTTCCTCTTGAGTGGGTCTAACTGATAGCGATCCTAAATCAATCGGAGATCTGATCTCCTCATCAACAACGGGCTTAAGCCCCTTGCCTGTTCATGAATCAACCCTTGCCTGCTTATGAATCAAATAGGATTGCTATGGCAACGTTAAGACTAGGTAATGGGACTTTTTTTGCTGTTAAATTATTTGATTTTCCGGGTCTTGAATCTCTTGGATTCTACTTTCTAGCATAGACGAATCATGTTGAATTCTGGTCATCATCAACTCACTTACTGACCAATCTTGATGTTTTGTAATCAAGCATGACTATTGTTAATAAAAATTCAATGCAGATAAACGCGGGGCAGGCGTGGTTTAAACCCACAGAGAATTTCCCAGGAAATCGTGCCGATCGCATTGGCCCAATCGTCGGCGGTGATCTGCTCGCTGCCGTCTTGGCCGAGGAGGGTGACACAATCACCGGGTTGCACGTCCGGGAGTTCGGTCACGTCTACCATCAGTTGATCCATGGTGATCGCGCCGATTTGGGGGACGCGCTGCCCCCGGATTAAGACCTGCATTTTGTGGGTGAGGAGGCGGGGTACACCGTCGGCGTAGCCAATGCTGACGACGGCGAGGCGCAGGGGGCGATCGCTGACATAGCGATGGCCGTAACTGACCCCCGTTTGGGGTGGAATGGACTTAACCTGAGTGACTCGTGCTTTCACCGCCATCACAGGGCGCAGGGTAAGGGTGGGGCTGAGATGGGGCGCAGGGTAAAGACCGTAGAGGGATAGACCAATACGCACCCCGTCGTAATGGAGGGCGCGATCGCCCAAAGTCCCGGCGGAATTAGCAAGATGCACCATGGGAGGATAGAGGCCATGATTGCGGAGTTCGGTGAGGACGGCCTCAAAGCGATCGCGCTGAATCTCCATAAACTGAGGGTCGGGATCATCCGCCGTGGCAAAGTGAGAATAGACACTGGCCAAATGCAGCGAGGGCAACTCGTGAACCGCTTGCACCAAGGACAGGGCATCCGTCCAGCGCGTCCCCAGGCGAGACATGCCCGTATCAATATTGAGATGGACGGGGAGGGTTGTCCCCCGTGGGGTCAGGGTGTCGGCAAAGAGGGCGGCTTGGTGGGGCGTGCAGAGGGTGGGTTCAAGGTGATGATGGGCGATCGCTTCGATTTCCGCCGGGGTGTAAATCGCCCCAAACACCAAAATCGGGACGTGAATTCCCCCTTGGCGCAGGGCAATCCCTTCTTGGGGAGTGGCAACGGCCAGACGCTGCACCCCCAAACTCACCAGCACCTCCGCCACCGGCACCGCCCCATGGCCATAGGCATCGGCTTTGACCACCGCCATTAAGATCGCGCCCGGTGCCAAATGTGCGAATAATTGCTGCACATTGTGCCCCAAGGCAGTGAGATCAATTTCCACCCAAGCCCGCTGCTGTGCCGTCCCAATTTGCTGGGGAGAGTTTAACTGTTGCTTTACCATAAAACTTCACTCCTTAGCGCGATCGCCGCTTGGCATAACGGCGATGAATTTCATTCAGGGAAACCGAGTTAGGGCATAGTCTAACCTGAATATTGGAGACATCAAACCCTGAAAAATCACAGGATCGAGGGTAACCAGTGTTACAACAGTTCAAAATTGCATTTGTTATGGTAAGGACACATTAAAAATTTTTCGTAGGTAACGCTTCGTGGGATCAAGTCAAATACTCATCGTCGAAGGCAATCCACATTTGCGATCGCTGCTGGGGTGGCACTTGCAACAAGCTGGGTATCGTATCCAACAAGCTGCAAACCTCCAGCAAGCGCGAGACATTCTCCTGCGCAACCAACCCCCCCTCGTGATTCTTGAGCCGGATTTACCCGATGGCAATGGCCTAGAACTCTGTCAATGGTTGTTGCAACAGCGTCAATCCCTCGTCTTGTTGTTATCGGCCAAAGATAGTGCCCATGATGTGGTGACTGGCTTAAAAGCCGGAGCCGATGACTACTTGAAAAAACCCTTTGGCATGCAAGAACTCATGGCACGGGTTGAATCATTGCTGCGGCGTTGTCGTGTGACCAGCGTGCCCCTCTTGCTCAACTATGGTGATCTGAGCATTGACTTAGTGCAGCGGCGGGTGCATCTTTACGGGCGCTACATCGACCTCACCCCCCAAGAATTCAGCCTCCTCTACGTTTTAGCCCAAGCCGAAGGCATCCCCTTGAGCCGCACAGAACTGCTCCATCGCGCTTGGCCCGATGCGATCGACAATCCCCGCACCATCGACACCCATGTGCTGTCCCTGCGCAAAAAACTCGTCCCGGACAGCGATCGCATTGAACGCACCAGCCTGATTCAAACCGTGCGCAATGTGGGCTATCGCTTTAACCCCGATGCCCTCAAACAGATGGAACCTAGCGACTCAACCCCCCCCACAATGCCAGAACCCCATCGCAACAGTGAGCCATTAGCCGCAGGCTATACCGTCTAGTCCAATCATCGATGCATGAGCCGGCTCGTTTTGGAATGATTGTGATCAGGGATGGGGTGCGATCGCTCATTGTTAACCCCCTCTTTACTACAGCTTAAATCTGGCCCATTGAAGTTATCAAACACCGCATTTCTGACCCTCATCACCGTCTTGAATGCCGGCCTGTTAATTTGAGGATAATACTTAACAAACCAAAGGATTAATCAATCCAATGCTAGAATCACGCCAGAAATTCTAGCCTCCAGGCATAATGAGCGATGACCTATCGAATTTTATCCTTAGACGGCGGTGGCTTTCGGGGCGTAATGTCAGCGCGGATTTTAGTAGCACTAGAACAAGAAGTCCGTCAGCAATATGACTGCACCTTACAGGAATAGACGATAGCTTGAAAGCCCTGTGGCTTTAGCCCAGGGATGAAAAGCAACGGCGGCTTTAGCCGCATTCTTACGCTGGACATGCTAGCATAAGAGAATGATAGTACTTGAGTTCAAAGCACGGGTAAAGCCTGCCCAGGCTACCGCTATAGACGATGCTATCCGGACATCTCAGTTTGTCCGTAACAAAGCTGTGCGCTATTGGATGGATAGCCAAAAAGTCGGCAAATACGACCTTAGCAAGCTCTGCAAGGACTTGGCTGGGGAGTTTCCCTTTGCTAAGAAACTCAACTCCATGGCCCGTCAAGCAGCAGCAGAACGAGCCTGGAGTTCCATCAGTCGCTTCTATGAGCATCGAAAAAAGGGTATTAAGCCCGTAGGATTCCCCAAGTTCAAGAAGCATTCCCGCTCGGTGGAATACAAAACCTCTGGCTGGAAACTGCTGGGGCCGAAGCGTATCAAATTCACCGATGGCTTCGGGATTGGGGAATTGCGGTTGATCGGCACCTACGATCTGGCCCGCTATGACGAATCCCTAATTAAGCGAGTTCGCCTCGTTCGTCGTGCCGATGGCTACTATGTTCAGTTCTGCATCCAGGTGAATGTTCAGGTGCAGAGTGAGCCGAGTCAAAAAGCTGTTGGCCTTGACCTCGGTTTGCGCTATTTCATCGCTGCCAGCGATGGCACTGTGGTGGAAACGCCGCAGTTCTATCGTAAGTCTGAAAGGCGGTTGAACAGAGCCAATCGGCAGAAGTCCAGAAAGTACCGTAAGGGGGCAAAACCACAGTCGAGGAACTATCACAAGGCCAGGAACCGGTACGCCCGGAAGCATTTAAGGGTAAGTAGGCAACGTAATGAGTGGGCGAAGAGCATCGCCTACTGCGTCATCCAATCTAACGATTTGGTGGCCTATGAAGATTTGAATGTGAAAGGGTTGGTTCGCAATCGGCATCTGGCTAAGTCGATTAGTGATGCGGGATGGTCAACGTTTCGCTGTTGGTTGGAGTATTTTGGCAGGAAATATGGGAAGGCAACGGTGGCCGTTCCTCCCCACTATACGAGCCAGGATTGCTCAAACTGCGGCAAACGAGTCAACAAGGCACTCTCAGTCAGAACCCATCACTGTCCGCATTGCGGCTATGAGGCTGACCGAGATGTGAATGCTGCCATCAACATCCTGCGCCTTGGACTCACTACCGTGGGGCACACGGGAAGTTATACGCTTGGGGAGATTGGGCCTCTGGCTGAGTTGGAGCAATCCTGCTGAGTTAAGTCCGGTCGATGAACCCAGAATCCCCGTCGCTTCAGCGCGGGGAGTGTCAAAGTTTGGACAAAAAGTTGGCGGATATTGACAATCCGGGGCTTTATGACGAGTATGTGGCGTTTGCGGAACGGTATTTGCAGGGTCAAACGGGACGTTCTAGCGATTTGGCGCGGGTGGGGATGAGTGCGGCGATGCCGCCCCAAGAGGCGATCGCTCACTTCGTCACGGCTAATCCTCCGGCTTAGGGGAGCCTTGGCCAAGCTGCCGTTTCGCTTGGTTCCAGAGGGCATCAAGGGCGGCGAGATCGTAGTCGGTGAGGGGGCGATCGGCGTTGTCTTCCATGGTTTGCAACCGTTGGATAAAACGGTGATTCGTGCCTTGGAGAGCCTGGGATGGGTCAAGCCCTTGCCAGCGGGCGATTTGAATCAGGGCAAAGAAGAGATCCCCCAGTTCGGCTTCTTGGTGGGCTTTGTCTCCAGAGGCGATCGCCTCCTGCAACTCCTGCCACTCCTCCTCCACCTTTTCCCACACATCCTCAATCCTGTCCCACTCAAACCCAAACGCCGCCGCCTTTTTCGAGATCTTCAAACTCGCCATCAACGGCGGCAACCCGTGGGCGTAGCGTTGAAACCCATCGCTCATCCGGGCGGGCGCATTCCCCTTTTCCTGGGCTTTAATTTGCTCCCAATTGTGGCGCACCGCTTCCACCGTATCGGCCGTGTCTTCACCAAACACATGGGGATGGCGGCGGATCAATTTCTCGCTAATCCCATCGGCAACATCCGCGAGGGTAAACTGTGCCTGTTCCGAAGCAATTTGAGCCTGCAACATCACCTGCAAGAGCAGATCCCCCAATTCTTCGCACACATCCGCCGTCGTCCCGGTTTGCAACGCCGCCACGGTTTCATAGGCTTCTTCGATCACATAGGGGATTAGGCTTTGGGGGGTTTGGGCTAAGTCCCAGGGACAGCCGCCGTCGGGGTCACGTAACCGGGCGACAACCTCGATCAGGCGTTGGAGAGCAGGCAGAGCAGAGTTTGACATGGGATCAGACGGCACTTCTCTGCAATGATACGATACAAATCTGCTGTTCGTTGCGCAGAAGACGAGTCACAAGGGGTACTTCTCACAAATGCCGCTCAATTCCACATCCTCATAAATCAACCCTAAATCACAGCGAAACTCTAAACGATTGAACTCTAATTGACACTGTTCTAAATCCTCGTCACTGTCAGGATATGAGGTTAATTCCCACTTACTCGCTGCGTTTTTGGTGTAGCGATCGCATCTAATTTGAGTGGCATCGATTAAGACATATTCTGCAAGGGTGGGAATCTGGCGATAAAAGGCGATTGAATCTGTGCAATCATGATCAGTCTCCATGAACGACAAAGAATGAGCCTCTCCCCATCCTAGCGTTTGGCATGGGAATGGGCAGTTAAGAGCCGTCGCCTGTTGTAGTGGACTTTCCGCCTCTGCTGCCAAAGCCACCTCTAACAAGGTTTCTTCCTCAATCACCCCCGCCAGACAAACCACCCCCTTTTGATCAAACATCCAACTCACACAGCCGGTTTCCCCCAAGTTGCCGCCATTTTCACCAAAGGCGACGCGGAGATCGGCGGCGGTGCGATCGCGGTTATCGGTGAAGGCTTCGATCAACACCGCTACCCCCCCAGGGCCATAGCCCTCATAGCGGATGGCTTCGTAGGTTCCTGCACCCTTGGCGATCGCCCGCTCAATATTTTCATTGGGAATCCCCGCCGCCTTGGCCTTTTCAATAGCGGTGCGCAGTTGCATATTGCCATCGGGGTCGGGTAAACCATTGCGGGCCGCCACGATGATCGCCCGTGAGAGTTGGGTAAAGGTCTTACCTTTTTTGGCATCGACCCGCGCTTTTTGCCGTTTGATCTTGGCCCACTTGCTATGTCCCGCCAAGGGTCTCTACCCCTGTTAACCTACTCCCAAGATTTTAACCCGTGAGATCCCCCCTGCCCCCCTAAGCCTCTTCGGGGATGTGCCTTCAGCATCTAATGATGAGGATATCATGGGGGGAGGCGGAAGCCCTTGAGGGGAACGTCACTGGGCAGAGCCAAGTAAGCTAATCTCGTATCATGGCTCTGCTGTTGGTCAGTGAGGCGGAGAACTTTTTTCTGAAGATTCACTATTTTTGAAAAAACCATGCAGCATAAAAATTTATCATTGGTTCTGAAACAAGTGACAGGGGCATTGATTGATCATTATCAAGATCGGATGGAATCGATTATTTTATACGGTTCACAGGCGCGGGGGGATGCTAGGGATTATTCAGATATTGATTTGTTGATTATTTTAAAAACATTGGATCATCCCTACGATGAAATTGATCAGACTACGGATTTAATGAGTCAAGTTTGTTTAGATTATGATGTTGTTATTTCTTGGTATTTCATTTCTTTGGAGCGATTCAATGCCCAAGATTCTCCTTTTATGTTCAATGTTAAAAAAGAGGGAATTGTTTATAAGCCATTAACACTAAGTAGAACAGGCAAGATTTAAAAAACCATAAGCTCTGGGCTGATCATGCTAGAAAACCCGTTATCACTTCAATTCAGCATTTGTTACAATCCGTTGCATAGCGTGTAAGATTCACCCTGGTCTACTTATTGCCATGAAATCCAAGTCTCAAAGTTTGATCTTTAAGGCACAGGAGAGTTATCGGGCGGCTCAGGTTTTAGCGGAACAAGGATTTTATGGTTTTGCTGCATCACGGGCTTATTATGGGATGTTTTACATTGCAGAAGCTTTTTTGTGGGAGCAGGATTTGGCTTTTTCAAGTCATGGGGCGGTGATTGCGGCGTTTGGTAGGGATTTAGCGAAAAAGGGGATTGTTCCGTTGGAATTTCATCGTTTCTTGATTAATGCACAAAGTAAACGGGCGATCGCAGATTATGGGGTTGATGATGAAGTCAAAATCAGGGCAACAGATGCTGAGATTTTATTGAATCATTGTGAACAATTTATTCTTTTTGCAACCCAAAATTTATAATCCTCATTAACCATGGACTTAACCCCGACTAGAGAAGGAAGAAGCCAGAAACCGGGTTTCTTGCATTGCCTCATTTTTCCACTGCAACCTCACAGAAACCCGGTTTCTGATCCCGGCGTGGTATGAGCATTGTTGGCGATTATGGGAACGGATGCCCCAAAACTTCAGCAGCGGTTAAATTGAATTCTGGAAAGTTGGGAGATGGGAGGCGGTCATTTTGGCTAAATGTTCCGACTTCTTGATAAAAACTATTCTGCAATTCTAGAATCAAAATTCTTTGGGTTTGAGGATCAACAATCCAGTATTCAGGAATGCCACAATCCTGATATTGCTGTCTTTTGGCAATATAATCGCGATGGCGTTGAATGTCTCCGGGACTGACAATTTCAACCACCAATAAAGGGGGGAGCATATCGAGACGGAGGGTATTGCGGCGGGTGAGTTGTTGAATGTGTTCTTCGCGAATAATGGTCAAATCAGGATAGCGGTTTCTGGGTTCGCCGCGTACTTCTAATTCGAGTCCCTGGCCTCGGACGCGATCTGTACCCAGAAGGGAGGCAAAGATAAAGAGGAGGCGGGTTGCAATTTGGACATTGAAGCCAGATTCTGGTGGCATTGCAATCAGTTCTCCATTGAACAGTTCATGAAGTTGCTCAGAATCATGCTCATATTCTAGGTATTCTTCAAAGGTATCAAACCGAGGTTTGGTGATTAACATAGGGAAGATTTTACCTGGTGGAAGATTGGCGATCGCTACTCATTAATTCACCGATAGTATAACCCGATTTTCCCTAGCCCACCAGAAACCGGGTTGTTTATTCCTTCTCGTTTTTGGCGGACATTTTGACAAAAACCCGGTTTCTTAAAAAAATAAAAAAAGGCGCTTCGCGCCAGGAAGAGGGAAAGAGGGAAAGAGGGTAGAGGGCTAAGGAGTTCTGGGGGCGACGACACGAAAACCGATGTCGAGGTTCCCGTCGTCGCGGGGGTAGGAGTCGCGATAGGCAGAACGGCAGTGCTTCGGGTTGGGGTACCAAGCACCACCCCGCAGCAGCTTGCTTGACGTTGATTTATTGTTCAACAACCTTTTTAACCAGTCTTTATTGTTTTGAGAATAATTGCCACTATCTATCCATGCTCTCCCATCTTTTGGTGCTCCCTGATAACTCCCATGCCAATCATCTAAGCACCACTCCCACACATTTCCATGCATCTCATGGAGTCCCCACGGGTTGGGCGCGTTTAAACTCCCCACCGGGATCGTTTTCTTTCGATATTCCCCTTTTTTGCCCTGGCCATAGGTGTAGTTACCGTCATAGTTGGCGACTTGGGGGGAGAGGGTGGGGCCGAAGTGGAAGGGGGTGGTTGTTCCCGCTCGACAGGCGTATTCCCATTCTGCTTCACTGGGCAGGCGGTACAGTTTCCCTGTGGCTTCGCTTAACCGTAGACAAAATTCGATACTGTCTTTCCAACTTACCTGTTCTACGGGGTTGTTTTTGCCTTTGAAATAAGCGGGATCGGCACTGAGGGATCGCACCACTTGGGGCAGTTGGGCGACGATTTGCCATTGGGCTTGGGTGATGGCGGTGCGACTCATGGCAAATTCCGGCACAATTACTCTATGCGAGGGGCCTTCATCATCTGATCGCCCTGCTTCATTGTGTGGTGATCCCATCATAAATTCCCCCTCCGGAATCCTCACCATCTCTAGGTTTAATCCCTTAGTGTTTTCCAGATAGCCTTGATTTTGTCCCTTTTGTCGTTGAGCAATCCCCCCACGTTCATTCAGCGTGATGATCTCGTAGTGGTAGGTTTGAACGTTTTGTGATGATTGTTTCTGAACAGGTTGGAGATCGGCTAAAACCTCCGCTGTGGATTGATACCGTTTTTTTGAAGCCCCTTCAACCAATCGATCTAAAATTTTCCCTAGCTCATTACTGACCCGATTGCCATTTAGATAATCTCGCCAAACCCATTCCCCATCATGAACGGCATATAAATCAAAGGGACTCACCTGCGTCAGTAAATGTAAACAAGTCACCCCCAAACTATAGAGATCACTATTAAATCGTGCCTTTCCCATCCCTTGCTCTGGCGCACAATATTCCGCTGAACCAATTTGAGTGCCGGTAACAGTCCGCTGTACCTGCTGCAACACCTTCGCCGCCCCAAAATCCACTAGGACTAATTTTTGATCAGCCTGACGACGAATAATGTTATCCGGTTTAATATCCCGGTGAATCACATTTTTACTATGAACAAACTCCAGAATATTCAGCAAGTCTGTCAATAATGCCCGAATCTGTTGCTCTGAAAATACCCCATGATCTGCCAGTTCTTTCGTGAGCGTGATCCCATTGATAAACTCCTGAACTAAATAAGACTGATCATGTTCGACAAAATGGGCGAATAACTCCGGAATTTGGGGATGTTGCCCCAAAATTTCTAACTGTTGCGCCTCTTGGTCAAATAGTTCTAACGCCTTCGTGAACGTTGCCGGATCTTGGGGTGAAAACTGCTTAATCACACAAAACGGCTTCGAGGGCTTATCCTCATCCACCGCCAAAAACGTCCGCCCAAACCCCCCCTGACCAATCACCGCCTTCGCCCAATACCGCCCCCGCAACAGCAACGGCTTACCGCATTTCTGGCAAAACTGGTGGCCGTCCGGGTTCGGCTGACGACAGGCAGGATTCAAACAGTGGCGCATGACGGGACAGAGAACACGATAGGCTCATTTTAAACCGAACGGATGGACTTCACACAGAAGATACTCTTACTCGCTGTCTCGATTACGATCGCGCCCCAATTCCACATCTTCATAAATCAACCCTAAATCACAGCGCAACTCTAAACTACTGAACTCTAATTGACACTGTTCTAAATCCTCGTCACTGTCAGGATATGAGGTTAATTCCCACTTGCCCGCTGCGTTTTTGGTGTAGCGATCGCATCGGATTTGAGTGGCATCGATTAAGACATATTCTTCCAGGCTGGAAATTTGGCGGTAAAACTGAAACTTTTGCCCATAATCAAAGGTTCCGGTACTCGGAGAAAGCACCTCAATAATCAGCCGAGGGTGATAGATTGCGTCGATCGCGGTGCGATCGCGCTGATCACAACTCACCACCACATCCGGATAAAAATACGGCCCCTGCTCAGAAACTCGGACTTTCACATCTGAAACGTTAACGCGGCAACCTTTACCCCGCAGGTGCGACCGCAAGACGCTATATACATTCAACGCAATATCATTATGGGGCAACGTCGATCCGGCCATGGCGTAAACCTCCCCATCAATATACTCATGCTTAATCAGTTGCTCGGTTTCCCACGCCAAATACTCCGCCACCGTCATTCGAGGCGATTGAATCTGTGCAATCATGATCAGTCTCCATGAACGACAAAAAATGAGCCTCTCCCCATCCTAGCGTTTGGCATGGGGATGGGCAGTTAAGAGCCGTAGACTTGGAAATATTGTTCGAGGACGGAGGCGATCGCTTTCGAGCGGCGCAACTGATCGCCATAGACACATTCCCATTCCGTCACCGGCCGCCGTTCCCGCGCACAGATGCCCAACAGCCCAGAGGCGCGATTCTGTCCCCCTCGAAGATCTAGGGCATTGTTGCCATTGAGATAAAACGACGCGGTTCGGGCCCAGGCCATGGCTTCTACGCCTTGTAAGCCCCCTTGATAAGCCATGATTAACGCTTGGGGGAAAACTCGCGAATGAACTGGGCTGGCTTGGTTATACAGATCGGCGGTATTAATGACGGCTTCGATATCTTCATCAGGATTAATGCCCGCATTGTAGAGATCTTGAAGATTGGTAGGGAGACGATCTACAGCCCGTTGACTACACATCTGCTCTGCTGTGGCGATGTTTCCACCGCTGCGGCCTTGGTCGCTACAGGGGCCGTAATTGGTGACGCGCTCGCCCCAGGAGAGGTTGCCGGGGTCGGTGTGTCCGAAATAGAGGGGGGTTTGTTCGACGTAGAGTTTATTGGCTTCGACAAAGACGCGATAGTTCCCCTCCGCTTTGCCGATCGCTAACATCCCCAAGGAAATTGGTTTTTCAAACAAACGGGAATGGCGCACAATGCTTTGACTGAGGTTGAAGCGTTGCTCTGGTTGGGGGGTGGGGGCGATGGTTTCGTAGTCTCGGTTGGCGGGGGGTGGTGGAGTGGGGGAGGTGGCGGCGGCGGTTAAGGGGAGGTCGGGGATGGCGGCGTAGTTTTCGTAGGTGGGGGGCGGGGCGAGGCGACTGTTGGGGATGGGGGGGAGGTTGGGGCGATGGGTGGCGTTGCGATCGCTGCCATTGCGATCGCTCGCCGGACGATATTGACCGCTGGCGATCGCATCGGACGGTAGCAGATATTCCGGGTCAAAGGGGACAACCTGGGCTTGGGGCGATCGCGCTCCGTTCCCCGCTTGGGGTTGAGTCTGGAGTTCGGTGCGGAGAAAGAACCCGACCGAGGCAGAGCCGATCAGGCCAAACAGTGCCATGCGTGCGAGCCAAGCCCAGTATGATGACATAAGGTTTTTTGGAGTGAGCATTACCAAGCGCTTATTCTAACGTAGCGAGACCCGTTGACACTGTTTCTACGGTCATCTCTGCAAATCCGTCTTGTTTTTGCCGTCAAGCCGAGGGTTCAACGCAAATTCTGATGAATGATTTTCCCCGCTATTTTATTGATGCGGCCACGGCCGTACCGGATGACGATGTTGAGGTGATAATTGTGCCCGTGCCCTACGAAGCCACCACCACCTATCGCAAGGGCTGCCAAGAGGGGCCGATCGCGCTCCTCGCTGCGTCGGACCAGTTGGAACATTACGATGTGGAGTTACAACAAGAACCCTGTTTCGCCGTGGGGATTGGGATTCATGATGCGATCGCAGACAGTCGCCACCAGCCCGACCTGCTCCCCGAAACCATGGTGCAGCAGGTGGAAGCCGCCTTAACTCCCCTCCTCCAAGCGGGCAAATTTGTGATCACCCTCGGCGGTGAACATGGGATCACCGCTGGCGTAGTCGCTGCCTATCAGCAGGTATTCACGGAACCTTTCACCGTCGTGCAAATCGATGCCCACGGAGATTTGCGCCACAGTTACCAGGGGTCGATCTATAACCATGCCTGTGTGATGCGGCGGATTGTGGATCGGGGGATTCCCCTTGTGCCGGTGGCGATTCGGAGCATTTGCAAAGAAGAGGCGGATCTGATCGCATCGCAGCAGATTCCGGTGCAGTGGGATCATCACATCACCGAAAATTCCCAATGGATCGAAGATGCGATCGCTGCCATCCCCACCGATCGCGTCTTCCTCACCATTGACTTCGACGGCCTCGACCCCGCGATCATGCCCGGTGTGGGAACCCCCCAACCCGGCGGCCTCAATTGGGCCCAAACCACCCGATTTCTTCGCACCCTTTTCACCCAACGGCAGGTAATCGGCTGCGATGTGATGGAATTGGCCCCTCTCCGGGATTCTGTGGTTTCAGAGTTTATTGCGGCGAAGTTGGTCTATAAATTGATTGGCTACTATGCCCTCAGTCGGGGTCGGTTGGGTTGAGGCGATCGCACCCCCAGCGCGACGCGGCGCGAAAACCTGCTATGGTAATTGAGGCAAATCAATCCAACGCAAGTTGCAGGCAACCGATGGCATACCAGAGAGTCTTACTCAAACTGAGTGGGGAAGCTTTGATGGGGGATTTGGGATACGGCATCGATCCCGCTGTTGTTGCTGGCATTGCGCAAGAAATTTCGGATGTCATTAAAAGTGGGGTCCAAGTGGCGATTGTGGTGGGGGGCGGCAATATCTTTCGCGGTGTGAAAGCGTCTGCCGCTGGGATGGATCGGGCAACAGCAGACTATGTGGGGATGCTGGCAACGGTGATGAATGCGATCGCCCTCCAAGATGCCCTCGAACGGATTGACATTGCGACCCGTGTGCA
Source organism: Spirulina major PCC 6313 (assembly GCF_001890765.1). Classification (NCBI taxonomy): domain Bacteria; kingdom Bacillati; phylum Cyanobacteriota; class Cyanophyceae; order Spirulinales; family Spirulinaceae; genus Spirulina; species Spirulina major. The sequence continues at coordinate 2,509,174 of NZ_KV878783.1, forward strand.
AACTGCGATCGCCATGCAAGAGGTGGCTGAACCCTACATCCGGCGGCGGGCCATTCGCCACCTCGAACGGGGTTTGGTGGTCATCTTTGGGGCGGGTTCAGGCAATCCCTTTTTCACCACCGACACCACTGCGGCCCTTCGAGCTGCCGAAATTGATGCGGATGTCATCTTCAAAGCCACCAAAGTCGATGGTGTTTATGATGCTGATCCCAAAACGAATCCGAACGCACGCCGCTATACCAGCCTCACCTATAACCATGTGCTGAGTCATGATTTACGGGTGATGGATGGGACAGCGATCGCCCTTTGTAAAGAAAATAATATTCCCATTGTTGTTTTTGATCTCTCGGTGAACGGGAACATTGTGCGCTCCGTTCAGGGAGAACCAATTGGAACCATCGTAGGAGGTAACTATGAAGTTAGCTGACACTGAACAACTGATGCAAAAAGCGATTGAAGCAACCCAGCGGAACTTCAACACGATTCGCACCGGCAGAGCCAGCACCAGCTTGCTCGACCGGATTAGCGTCGAATACTACGGGGCAGAGACCCCCCTCAAACAAATCGCCAACATTAGCACCCCCGAAGCCACCACTATTTTGATCCAACCCTACGATCGCAGCAGCATGGGCGCGATCGAGAAGGCGATTCAAATGTCTGACCTTGGCTTGAACCCCAACAACGACGGGGCGGTAATTCGGCTCAATATTCCACCCTTAACGAGCGATCGCCGTCAAGAATTGGTCAAACAGGTGAAAAACCTCGCCGAAGACGGCAAAGTCTCGATCCGCAACATCCGCCGGGATGCGATCGACAGCATCCGCAAACAGGAAAAAAGCAGCGACATTTCCGAAGATGAATCCCGCAGCTTACAGGATGACGTGCAAAAATTAACCGACAAATACACCGGGAAAATCGAAGACCTGCTCGCCGTCAAAGAAAAAGACATCACCACCATCTAAGCGTGGCCGTCGGCTCATCGCCATCCATCCGTAGGGGCTTAGTGACTAAGCCCCTACAGGAGTAATTCAGGCTAGAATGGCTGTGATTTATGCTCTGCTGATTCTCCCTACCCTAAAAAGACCGCCGTGCAACCCCAACGCTTTCCTGAGTGCAACCACCCCATTGTCAAAGCACTGTTTCGCTACAGTGACCAAGACTTACTCACTCTGTTTCAGCGTCACCCCGAACAGGGACGCTATTTCGTTGCGTTGTTTTGCCGCTACAATCCCATCGTCTACACCCTGATTTCCCACTCAGCGCGATCGCCCGTCCAAGGTGACTATCTGTTTGCCCTCACCTGGCGGCATATCTTCTACGAAATGCGCGGCCTAGAATTGCGCGGCGCGGCCGCCGTTGAAGCCACCTCCTATCAAAACTGGTTAATCAACGTCACCGCCCTTTGCATCAACCAAGCCAATCTTCCTCCCGTCGAATCGATCACCTACGACCTCAACAGCACCTCACCCCCCCTGTGGTGCTACCTTGAACAGGGCCTCGACCTGCTCCCCCCCGTGATTCGGCTGATCCTCCTCATGGCCCGCACCTTCCAATGGAGTCCCACCCGGATCGCCGCCTACCTCCAAGCCGAAGGCGATATGCTCTCCCCCGCCCAAGTCCAAGACTATCTCCAAGAAAGCTATCGGATGCTGACCGTGAATCTCCCCGACGACATTCGCACCATTTACCTCGGCGAAGACCCTGCCGCCGCCAATGGCGAAGATCCCGCCTCGTTAGCGACCAGTGATTCTCGTTAGGGCGATCGCACCGTCTTCCCTCCCACCATTCCCCCATGAGCGTAGGCCCCATTGCCCTACACTTAAACTATTGGTTTCCTGAGTCCTCCGTCTTCACGTCCCCAGCACCGATGATTTTCCCCGAACTGTCTGACTTTAAAGCTCTGGCCAAGCAGGGCAATTTTATTCCGGTTTATCGTGAGTGGGTGGCGGATCTCGAAACCCCGGTTTCAGCCTGGTATAAGATTTGCGCGGGCCAGCCCTACAGCTTCTTGCTGGAATCCGTCGAAGGCGGGGAAAATATTGGCCGCTATAGTTTTTTAGGCTGCGATCCGGTGTGGGTGCTGACGACGCGGGGCAACCATACCCGCCAAACCCATCGTGATGGTCAGGTGCAGCATTATGACGGCAATCCCTTTGATAGCCTTGCCCACTGTCTCGCGCCCTATGATCCGGTGACTTTGCCGGAATTACCGCCGGGGATTGGCGGCCTGTTCGGGTTTTGGGGCTATGAGTTGATCCATTGGATTGAGCCACGAGTGCCGGTGCATCGGGCGAAACCCGATGATCTGCCCGATGGAATTTGGATGCAGGTGGATAATTTAATTATTTTTGATCAGGTGAAGCGGAAGATTTGGGCGATCGCCTATGCCGACCTGCGCGATCCGGAGGTGGATGTGGAGGCGGCCTATCAGGCGGCCTGCGATCGCGTCACCAAACTCGTTTTAAAACTCCAACTGCCCCTCCCCATCGAAGCCCGCACCATCGAACTCGCCACCGACAACGCGCCCCCCATCGCCTACACCAGCAACACCAGCCCCGCAGCCTACTGCGCCAACGTCGAAACCGCCAAACAACACATCCATGCCGGGGACATTTTCCAAGTCGTCCTCTCCCAACGGTTGCAAACCACCTACAGCGGCAACCCCTTCGACCTCTATCGCTCCCTGCGGTTGGTGAACCCCTCCCCCTACATGGCCTATTTCAACTTTGACCAATGGCAGATCATCGGCTCTAGCCCAGAAGTGATGGTCAAAGCGGAAAAACTCCCCACGGGCGAAACCCAAGCGATCGTCCGTCCCATCGCCGGAACACGTCGCCGGGGCAAAACCCACGCCGAAGACCTCGCCTTAGAAAAAGACCTCCTCGCCGACCCCAAAGAAGTGGCCGAACACGTCATGCTCGTGGATTTGGGGCGCAATGATTTGGGTCGCGTCTGCAAGTGGGGTACGGTGAGTGTTGATGAGTTGATGGTGATTGAACGCTATTCCCATGTGATGCACATTGTCAGTAATGTGATCGGCAAGTTACGCGAGGATCAAACCGCCTGGGATTTACTGAAAGCCACCTTTCCCGCCGGGACGGTGAGCGGTGCGCCGAAAATTCGCGCCATGGAAATCATCCACGAACTGGAACCGGAACGGCGCGGGCCCTATTCCGGGGTCTACGGCTATTACGATTTTGAGGGGCAATTGAATAGTGCGATCGCCATTCGGACCATGGTCGTCCGTCCCCAAGGCAACGATCAACATCAAGTCTCGGTACAGGCGGGCGCAGGTCTCGTGGCGGACTCCATCCCCGAATCCGAATACGAAGAAACCCTCAACAAAGCCCGCGGCCTCCTCGAAGCGATCCGCTGTCTACAGTAATCGCGCCGCTCGTGGTGAGAAAGGGCGATCGCTGGATTTCGGGCCTTGAATCGTTTTGGGCCCAAGGGCTGGGCTGCGATCGCTCTCAAAGCGTCTCTGGATCAACACCCAATTCCCGCAACTTGGCCCGTAACGCCGCTTGTTTTGCCTCGGCTTGATCTGCCCGTAGCCGCTCTTGTTGCTCCCGTGCTTCTGCCTGCTCGGCCCGTTGTCGTTCTTGTTCTGCCCGCTGCCGTTCCTGCTCTCGCGGCAACAAAACCAACTGCTCATTGGGGAAGTAAAACCGCAGCCAATGGGTCGTCTCTTGCAACACTGAACCGTACCAAGTTCCCAACCACAACCCTAAAGCTTCACACCAAAGCCACCCCGTTTCATTGGGTTGTAAGGCCACAAATACATTGCCACGCCGCTCCCAACCCAGCAGCGAGGTTGCGTTAAATGGGTCAAAGACAAAATAATGGCTGGTACTAAATCGCTGCTCGTAAATCTCTTTTTTAGTGGTGAGGTCAACTGCTGCGGTGGAGGGTGACATTAACTCCACAATCACATCGGGATACTTACCGTCTTCTGCCCAGACGACCCAGCCTTGACGCTCTTTTTGCCCGTCTACATTGAGCGCCACAAAAAAATCAGGGCCGCGAAAATCACGATTCTTAATCTGTTCCAAACTGTAATACACAAACATATTGCCACTCGCATAAAAATCTTCACGGGGGGCGAGGGCAGCATAAACAGAATCGATGAGCAGGTTCATCGCGAGACGGTGACGATTACTTTCCAAGGGGACTCCATCATCAAAAACGAGGTCAGTGGGGGGGAGTGAAGGAACCCAACTATCGGATGTGTTGGTTTGAGGCGTAGATGGAATCGGCGGAGTCATGGGGTTCACTCCAGTTGATTTGTTCTGCTCGATTATAACGTGACGGTTTGGGGGCGATCGGCAAAATCACACCCACTTAGAGGGCCTAGCCGTAGTCCGATGGGGGGGATCTGCGGTGGGGGAATAGGTGGGCTGGCGGTAGTTGCGGCGGTAGAGGTTGGCAAAGAGGAGCAGTGAAATCCCTGACCGATCAAGAGGTGCGATCGCTCTCCTCCCTCACAGATCGGTCAAAAATATCCTACAGTAAACAGCAGAGATGAAGACTCCGCATAATCTAGAAACAATCACGATGCTTGAATCCCTTAGCATTAAAAATTTCCGTTGCTTTGAAAATCTCGACGTTCAAGGCTTCAAACGAGTCAACCTCATCGGCGGCAAAAACAACGCCGGAAAAACCGCCCTCCTCGAAGCCCTCCTCCTCTACTTTTACCCAACCCCTCAATCCATTATCGAACTCAAAAAGCTTAGAAAGGAAGCGATATATTCTAAAAAAAACATCCTCAAATCAGTGTGGGATACATTTTTTTATAACCGTAATGCTACCCAAGATATTGAAATCCAAGGAGTTGGGTGGCAAAACAAAAAAAGAAATGTCAATATCTCTAATGCTCTCTATATTCAGCAAAGTCTTTTTCGGGATTCTGAGTATGAAATAGAAAATCAACTATTTCAAGATTACACAGAATCAGTTCTAAAAATAAGATTAAAGGTAGACGGTGCAGAAGATATAAATTCTAGTATCAATGCAAATTCAAAAAAAATATTTTCGCCTACTGCTTCTGATAGATTGCAACCCAAAATCAATACTTCTTTTGGAGTAAGCAATCGAGTTATTGCACAACACTATGATTTGATTAGATTTCATGACCGAAGCAATGATGTTTTAAAGATACTGCAAATTCTCGATCCATCCATCGAAAATGCCGAAACATTTTCTATGGACGAGCCAACACTATATCTGACTCGCAAAAATCAGCAAAGACTACCTATCTCTTTGTTTGGTGATGCTGTTAATCGTGTCGTTTCTATTACTCTTGAATTGCTAGATAGACAGCATAATGTTTTGCTGATTGATGAGATTGAGAATGGGATTCATTACAGTAGCCAGCAAGAGTTTTGGAATGCTTTGTTTAATTTGGCCAATGAACTAGATACGATGATTTTTGCGACGACCCATAGTTTAGAGATGATTAAAGCCTTTGCGCGGGCTGGCCATGATCATCCGGGGGATGGGGCTTATTTTGAACTCGCACGGAGTCCAAGAGATAATCAAATTGTCGCGATTAATCGAGATATTGAAACCCTAGACTATGCCCTAGAACGTGGCAAGCCCATTCGAGGGGAGTAGCTCTTGAGCAATGACTAATATTCTTATCGTTGAAAGTAAAAACGATCAATATTTTCTACAATATCTCATCGAATACCTCAATTATAAAATTGATGTCGAAGCTCCGATCTGTATTGGTGATGATGACTATGAATGCTTGAATGGTTTGAACGAACAAAAACTAATTCAAACCTTGAAAGACTTGGCCGCGAGTCTGCAAAAGCGAGACATTCAAAAAATTGGAATCATCATCGATCAAGATAATTATTCAGAACAAGAGCGGATTGAATTTGTTAATCGCTGTTTAGAGGCTGTGTTTACCCCATCGCAACGCCTCACTCAATCCTGTGAACTGGTTGAAATGGGAATTAATGAAAAAATCACCTTTGAGTTAGGCTGCTATTTTACCAATGTCAATCAACACGGTGAATTAGAAACGCTCCTCAAGACAATCAAAGCCCAATCGTCGCCCCATGCCGATTGTTTAGAGTTTTGGCGGGATTGTGTGGGGCAATCCGGGCAAGCGATCGCAGACAAAGAGTTTGATAAGTTTTGGTGGTCTATTTATTTGCGATACGATACTTGCTCTAAGCAAGATCGTAAGCAAGCAGAGCGGAAATGTTCGATGAAACATTTCGAGACTGTTTTAAAGAAAAAAGGATCGCGTATCTTGAACTTAGAGCATCCGATTTTAGCTAATCTCAAGTCTTTTTTGAGTCTCTTTGATGGGTAGATGATGAGGCAGCGCGATCGCTAAGACTCAGCAGCATCAGAGGATTCATCTGGGTAGGGCTGTGTGGGTTTTGGGGAATAGGTGGGCTGGCGGTAGTTGCGGCGGTAGAGGAGTTCGAGTTGGCCGCCTGCGGTTTGGATCAGGGAAAATTGCCGTCGGGCCAGGCCACGAAAAAGGTTGGCGAAGAGGAGAGTGAGAATGGCGAGGGTGAGTCCGGCAGCGGTGGAGATCAGGGCTTCGGCAATGCCCCGCGTCACTCCTGCGGTTTGGAGCATCGTTTGAGCGCCGAGGTTGAGATTCACAAAGGTGCGCATCAGTCCCAGGATTGTCCCCAACAGTCCGAGGAGGGGGGAGACGGTGATGATGGTTTCAAAGACGGTGTTAAAGCGTTTGAGCAGGGGCATTTCGGCTTGGGCGGCGGTTTCGAGGGCGAGGCAAAATTCTTCGGGGGTGGGCTGGGGGAGGATCAGGGCGTTGAGGAAGATGCGGGCAATGGGAAGGGTGGGTTTGCCTTTGAGATAGGCGATCGCCCCTTGGGGATCTTCGCGATAGGCCCCCAAAACGGTCAACATAAACCGCCGCTGCTGCTGATGAATGCGCCACCAAAACCAGAGGCGCTCGCCAATCAACACCACAGCCACCATCGACAGCAGCAACAGGGGCAAAATCGTAATGCCACCAATGGTCACGATAGTATTAAACGTAGTCGCTAACATCCTGAATTGCCTGAGCGTTGTCCCAATGGTACAGAGTTTTCTCGCGCAAAAACAAACATTTTTCCCTGCGTGGGCCCCGCGTTGCCGACTCAGTCAGGTGATTCTTAACCGTCTCGCCAAACTGGACTAAATTCGCTACAGTGAGCGATCGCACCCCCTTTTTTGTCCCATGCCTGTTCCTGTTCAACTCATCGTCGGCCTCGGCAATCCGGGCCCCAAATACGATCGCACCCGCCACAACATCGGGTTTGACTGTGTGGATCAACTGGCCCAGCGGTGGGCGATGCCCTGGCAGGAGAACCGCCGATTTAAGGGCTATTGCGCCACCGGACGCGGCCCCACTGGTGAGAAAATGTATCTCCTCAAACCCACCACCTACATGAACCGTTCCGGGGAATCGATCCGGGCGGCGTTGGATTGGTACAAGCTCCCACCGGAATCGGTGCTGACGGTCTATGACGATATGGATTTACCCGTGGGACGATTGCGGCTGCGCTTGTCGGGGTCGGCGGGGGGACATAATGGGATGAAGTCCGCGATCGCCCATCTCGGAACCCAAGACTTTCCTCGGCTCCGGTTGGGGATTGGCGGCTCTGGCCCCGAAAAAGAGACGATTTCCCATGTTTTGGGTCGCTTCACCCCCCAAGAAACCCCGATTATTAAAGAAGTGCTCAATTTAGCCACCGATGCGGTGACCGTTGGGTTAAAACAGGGATTAGAAAAGGCGATGAGTCTCTATAACCCGCGCCAAGCTGAGCTTTAGACCGCAAGGCTCGCGGGGCAAAAGGGAACAAAGGGGCGCGATCGCTGATCTATAGCACTAAATCCCTCACCCTAGTTCACCCTATTCGAGTTGACCTATGCGTTATTCTGCCGCTGCTGTCCTTCTTTCGGGTTTGATGGCGATCGCCGCCGCTCCCGCCCATGCCGATGACACCCTGCCCCGCTTTGACCCCAACGCCGAAGCTGTCGAAATCCCCGTCCCCCCACCGGCCACCTCAGAACCCATCGTTTTAGAAGCACCCGCCGCCCGTCCCGCCCTCAGCCCCGAACTGCGTAGCGCGTTAGTGACGATTTTTAGTAGTGGCCTAGAGCAAGCCCTCAGCGGTGAAGCGGTCGAAGTGCCACCCGGTGTCACAGGGATGGTGACAGAATCGGTGGTCAATGAATTTGAGCGCATCGCCACCAACGACAGTGCGCCCAACGGTGTCGCCGCCTTTGCCCGTGCCCTGCGTGCCGCCACCCAAGGCGCACCCACCGAGCAAGTGACGCAGGAGATCAAAGCGGCCTTTCAAGCGATTCTTGATAGTATCTAGGGCGACACTGGATCTGAATCGGGCTAAAACGCCAATCGGCTTGAAAAAATGGCGATCGCATTGTTCTGCTGAAGTGATTGCGGCTGAGGGTGCGATCGCCTCTCTAAAATCCACCACTGATACCAACCTCCCGTTGCTAAACGGGAGTTGGTATCAGTGAGCCAGAGGCTCACACTCTTAGAATTCTCTGTAGCGCGAGCTTCTAGCTCGTTGCTTTGATCAAAGGAGGAGCAAACGAAGGCTAGGTCAACATTAGAACGTTTTGTATAAGCAGTGACCAAAATGCCAGGAAAGCTTAGAATTAACTGGCAACTCGTGGCAGGTACTGATAGAATGCTTTGTGACTTTTTAACCCCACCCACGACATCCTATGGTTGACAACACCGGAGATATCGAAAGACTCCTAGAGACAAAAAAATGTCAAGGTGGCGACCTCAGCCACGCAAATCTGAGCAACTTTGACCTCAGCGGTGCAGACTTAAGCGGTGCAAGCCTCTATTGCACCAACCTCAGCGGAGCAAACCTCAGTGGTGCCAACCTCAGCGGTGCAGATCTTAGCTACGCGAACTTCGTTAAAACGGATCTCACCCGTGCCAATATTCGGGGCGCGGATGCCAAAGGAATTAACCTCTTCGATGCTAACCTGAACGGAACCAACCTCAGTGGGACAGATTTAACCTTTGCCATGTTGGTGAATGCCACCCTCAGCGAAGCGAATCTGCGGGCGGTCAAGCTCGTTGGTGCGAACTTAATCGGGGCTAAACTCAACAGTGCTAATCTCAGCAGTGCCGATTTAGGCGGGGCCAACTTAAGCACGGCTAATCTCGTCGCGGCGAAGCTCTTAAGCACTGACCTCAGCGAGGCGAAGCTGGTACGAGCGGATCTGAGCGATGCTAATTTGGTGGGTGCAAACTTGACCGATGCCAACCTCTCCAACGCCAATCTGCTCAATACCAATATGTCGAGTGCCTTGCTGATTGGGGCGTATTTGATTGGGGCGAACTTAATCGGGACACAATTAGAAAATACCAAATTAGATGGCACGATTGGATTAACCACGGAAGGGCAATTAGTGGTGAGCTAGGTTTGTTGATTACTTGTGCGATCGCTCCTCACCCGACAGCATCACAGACAATTAAACTCACAGACAAGCAAGGAGAGGTGTTGACCTCTCCTTACTTGTGCTTGGAAATTCAATGCTGTTTCAATGCGGGGGCTACTTTTTTTTGCGATCGCGCTTCTTGCGCTGACTATGGGCCGCATCCACCGGAAAGCCAGCGATCGGAATCACCTGATATTGCCGTTCCTGCTCCAGGTGCTTCAGCTCCGTATAGTCCACCCAATGAATACAATTCACCGGACAAGTATCCATCGCCTCCGTCACCAGTGCCTCCGGATCACCATCCTGGCGGATGGCCCGCGCCCGGCCATAATCCGGCTCAATATAAAACGTATTGGGCGCAGTATGGGCACAATGCTTACAGCCAATACAGGTGATCTCATCCACATAGACCCCCTTTTGGCGCACATCCCCCCCCAACTCCGGCTCAAAACCGCTGCGCTCCGGGGCATCCCGGAAAATGCCCCCCAGTTCCGGTTCTAAACCTGTTTGGTCTGGATATGCGTCAAATTCGGTCATTCCTTAGCTCCAGCGTTGAACCACAAGACGGATCGAACCATCTTGATTTTTATTCTCTTCCGTAATTTGGAAGCCTTGCTTTTGGGTCTCGGTTAACACCGTGTGATAGGCGTAACGCTGCGTCACCCGCTGCACAAAGCCATCCACCGACAAGGGTTGCTGCCAATATTGCAGATCCGCCACCATCTCATAGGCTTGCCCATTCCAGCTAAAGCCGATGTCGTAGTGATTGTCTTGCTCAACCACAACATCAGCGGTATGGGTTTGGCCTTGGTAACCACGCACGGCACTCGGCCCATCTTTCCAATCAATCCCCATGTCACTGAGGGCAGATTTCAAAGACGTTAAGTTCCGGATTTGAGTTTTGACAGTGCTGAAATGGGACATAGTGGGCTAAACCTAAATCAAAAAGTGGATAAAGTACAAAAACATTAAGCAGACCAGCTATCCCAATCGAGTTGCTGATTTTGAGCGGTTTGGGACTGCTGTTCCGGCTGCGCGTAATAGTCAGACGTTGGCTCAGTGGCCACCACCCGACCCAATTGAGCTTCGATCGCAGCGGTGACCTCTTGGCATGAACGGCCAATGATGCCGGTGACCGTTTCTTGGACACGGCCATCAGGATAGATGATGAATTCTAATGTTTCCATGCTCATGGCTCGGACGATCCTCTTAGTAGAACTACATCACTCACCGCTAGGAAAGTAATCCTGCTTCCTTTAGGATCTAACTCACTTAGCATCAGAAGGTGGGTTTATAGTTTTCAAATCTTAACAAAATTTAGGATTAGGGGGTGTCCCTACTCTGAATTGTTAGCCAGTTTCCAAATTCCGTCAAGGTTCAGACCGCGATCGCTAATCACGCGCTAATCACGCGCTAATCACGACCCAGAAATTCGAGGTAACTTTTGCTGAGATCCTTCACCGCCGCCTCATAGAGCCGTTGGCCATGCTCCGGTGTCGCTAGGGCTGGGTTTGATCCCATCCGGCCATCGGGGTAATTGCGGCGAAATTCTGCCGCGCCGTAGATGGGATGGCCAGAATTGACCGTGGGACTGAGGGGGGCGGTTTTGATCGCCTCCGGATAAACATATTGAGTGAGGGCGACTTCGCTGGGGGTGGCGTGGGAGCCTTCTTGATCGCCGTAGAGTTCTTTGGCGAGGGTGTAAACGGAACGACTCATGAACCAATTGCCCACGGTGCAGCGCAAAGGATCGCCTTCGGTGAGAGGGTCAAGGGCATCGTAGGTTTCAGCGAAGGCGGCTTTGAGGGTGGCGATGTTGCCGCCGTGGCCGTTGAGGAAGAAAAAGCGGCGGAATCCGGCTTTGGCGAGGGCGGTGAGGGAATCCCGAATCACTAAAATTAGGGTGCTGGGTCGCAGGCTCATGGAGCCGGGAAAGGCGGTATGGTGCAGGGCCATGCCCACGTTAATCGTTGGGCCGACGAGGGCGTGGGTGGCTGCACCGACTCCTTTGGCGATCGCTTCAGCGCAGATCGCATCCGTGCCGATTAAGCCCGTGGGGCCGTGCTGTTCCGTGGAGCCGATGGGGATGATGATGCCCTTGGAGGTGTTGAGATAGGTTTCAACTTCGGGCCAGGTGCTGAGATGAAGAAGCATGAAGCAAACTCAGAAAAGATAGGGGGATTTAAATTCAGGCGTTACGTTTTGTTAGCTTTAGCGTAACAAATAGACACCTTGTCCGAGGCTTGGGCTGGTGGGGGTGAGGTTTGCCGGGGTGATGAGATGTCAGGATTTTCGGGGGCGATCGCCCGCTTACCTCCACCAGCAACACCGTGATCCCACAGTACAATGGCAGTACAGTGGCGTTATTTTCACCCCACCATTCACCCACCATTCAAGCTACGGCTATGATTCTAGGCTTCGACCCCGGACGGGATAAATGCGGTATTGCCCTCACTGATGACAGGGGGCGTTTAGTCTCCCATCAGGTGGTCACCTCGGAGGGCGTGGAATTAATCCTGCGCCAACTCCAAACCGACTATGAGATTACAACGCTCGTCATCGGCAATCAAACCACCTCCAAACTGTGGACAGCCAAACTCCGCCTCTGGTTTGCCGATTCCGTCACCCTTGCCCCCGTGGATGAACGCAACAGCACTCTCGAAGCCCGCGATCGCTACTGGCAAATGTTCCCCCCCAAAGGTCTCGCCCGCCTCATCCCCCAAGGCCTCCGCACCCCCCCGCGCCCCGTGGATGACATTGTCGCCATCCTCCTGATCGAACGTTATCTAAGCACCCTATGTCCCACCCCTCACTAACGAGCAATATCAAGCTCTCCCCGGATGTCCTGATTCAAGAACTCGCCGGAGAATCCGTCCTCCTCAACCTCAAAAGCGAAGAATATTTTGGCTTAGACGATATCGGAACCCGGATGATCGCCGTCCTCGACCAAGCCGAGTCGATCCAAGCCGCCCACGATATTTTGCTCACGGAATACAACGTCGAATCCGCACAACTCACCCATGATCTGCTCCAATTCGTCCTTCAACTGACCCAAAACGGTCTCGTTATTGTGAATGACTAAGGGGCAAGGATGATCACGCCATGGCTGGGGGGATAGCTCTGGTATTCTGGCTAAATTGTGATTCTGGTGCGAGCCATGGGCACGTTGCTTGTTAAAAATATTCATACCCTGGTGACGATGGACGGCGATCGCCGCGAAATTCGTAACGGGGCGATGTTCCTGCGCGATCATGTCATTGACCAGGTGGGAACGACGGCAGAGCTACCGGATGTGGCGGATCGTGTGTTGGATCTGGGCGATCGCCACATTGTCTTACCCGGTTTCGTCAATACTCATCACCACTTTTACCAAACCCTCACACGGGTGATTCCTGCCGCCCAGAATTGTTCGCTGTTTCATTGGCTCGAAGCTCTCTATGGGGTGTGGGGAAATTTAACCCCGCAGGCGATCGCCACCAGTGCCCAACTCGCCGCCGCCGAATTGATCCTCTCCGGCTGCACCACCGCCAGCGACCATCTTTACGTTTTTCCCAACGGGTCGCGCCTCGATGACGAAATCGAAGCGATCGAAGCCACAGGGCTGCGGTTCCACGCTAGCCGGGGCAGTATGAGCATCGGCAAAAGTAAGGGGGGCTTGCCACCGGATGAGTTTGTGGAAGCATCGGAGGCGGCGATTTTAGCTGATAGTCAGCGGTTGATCGAAACCTACCACGACAACCGCCGCCATGCCATGCTGCGGATCACCCTTGCGCCTTGTTCGCCCTTTTCAGTGTCGCCGGACTTGTTGCGGGAGTCGGCGGCGTTGGCGCGATCGCATCCCGGTGTCCGCCTCCATACCCACCTCGCCGAAAATCACGCCGATGTCACCTATAGCCGCGAAATGTTCAAGATGACACCGGGGGAATTTGCCGCGTCGGTGGGGTGGCTCGGTGATGATGTGTGGCACGCCCATTGTGTGAAGCTCGATGATGATGCGATCGCCGAATTTGGGCGCACCGGTACGGGGGTCGCCCATTGTCCCTGTAGTAATATGCGCCTGGCCAGCGGCATGGCTCCGATCCGGAAAATGCTCGCCCACAATGTCCCGGTGGGCTTAGGGGTGGATGGCTCGGCTTCCAATGATGGCTCAAATCTGCTCAACGAGGCGCGACAAGCGATGCTAATGGCGCGGCTCCGGGAAGAAAATGCCGCAGCGATGACAGCGCGGCAGGCCTTGGAGTTGGCCACCATTGGCGGGGCAAGGGTTTTGGGTCGGGATGATATCGGTGCGATCGCACCCGGCATGGCCGCAGATTTTATCAGTTTTAACCTCGATCAATTGGCCCTCGCTGGAGCGCACCATGATCCCGTTGCTGGGGTGGTGTTCTGTCAAGTGAACCAAGTGGATCACAGTTTCATCCACGGCCGCCACGTCGTCGAAAATGGCCAGTTTTTACCGCTGGAATTACCCCACCTGATTGAACGCCATAACCAAGTGGCGCGATCGCTCGTCGATGGCGCATAGGTGCAATGGGATTAGCGATCGCGCAGTCGCTCCGTTGACCCCCCAGTCGTCGCGGCTAAATTTAGGGGGCTGATCCGTGCATTAGTTACTGCAACTTATTATTATTAGTGAATTAATTTAATACGCTGCGATCGTCAGCACCACCCTCAAAACCCGATCCGGACAATGGCAATGGTCTTGGGGATGCCCTGTGAATTCATTGATTTCACAGGGTTTAAGTAAACTTGTTCACTCCGATGCTGGCGGTGCGATCGCCGCCCTTAATAAAACTTAACTTGAATTTATTGAGAATAATTCTAAACTAGCAATGGCGAGCTAATTGAGAGTAGTTCGCATTAAACAACCAAAACCATCTCGATAATGACGCAATGCAAACCTACGACAACCCAAACGTAAACTATGGCTGGTGGGCAGGAAATGCCCGCTTCGCTGACCAGTCCGGGCTGTTTATTGCCGCCCACATGGGGCAAGCCGCCCTGACCACCTTCTGGGCGGGAGCCTTCACCCTATTTGAACTGTCTTTTTTTGATCCCACCCTGCCGATGGGAGAGCAAAACGTGATTTTGCTGCCCCACTTGGCAACCTTGGGCTGGGGTTTAGGAGAAGGCGGTATAGTAACCGACCCTTATCCCTATTTTGTGATTGGGGCACTGCACCTGATTTCCTCCGCTGTTCTTGCGGCGGGGGCCCTGTTTCATGTGCTCAAAGCCCCCCCGGATTTAACCACCGCTGAAGGCCGAGCCAAAACATTTAACTTTAGTTGGGATAACCCCGCCCAACTGGGAATGATTTTGGGGCATCACCTTCTTTTCCTCGGTGCAGGGGCGCTGCTGCTCGTCGGCAAAGCGATGTCCTGGGGCGGTCTATACGATGCCACAACACAAACGGTGCGCCTCGTGACCCAACCCACCCTTGATCCCTTGGTGATCTATGGTTACCAAACCCACTTTGCAACGGTTAACAGTTTAGAAGACCTCGTCGGCGGGCATATTTTCGTCGGTGTGATGCTCATCGGTGGCGGAATTTGGCATATTCTCGTGCCACCGATGGGCTGGGCCAAAAAGGTACTCACCTTTTCGGGTGAAGCCATTTTATCCTATTCCCTGGGCGGTATTGCGCTCGCGGGGTTCGTCGCAGCCTATTTCTGTGCGGTGAACACCTTAGCCTATCCCCCTGAATTTTACGGAGCACCGTTGGAATTGAAGTTAGGCATCGCGCCCTATTTTGCCGACACCGTGGATTTGGGCTTTAATCATCACACCTCACGCTGGTGGTTAGCGAATACCCATTTCTTCTTAGCATTTTTCTTCTTGCAGGGTCATTTGTGGCATGCTTTGCGAGCGTTAGGATTCGATTTTCGTCGAGTTGAACAAGCCCTAAGTTCTACAGAGCTATAAAAATATCAGCCACTCAACCGGCAATACTTTGACCATTTCTCCTCCCTGGGGTGTGCCTAAAGAATGCGGCTTAGGATCACACCCCTTTTATTCCCTTGATTAACGTTATACCCATCACAATTGAATTGAAACCATGGCAAAAATTGGCTTATTCTACGGCACTCAAACTGGTAACACCGAAGAAATTGCAACCCAAATTCACACGCTCCTAGGGGGTGATGCGGTGGCTCGTCTCCATGATGTGGCGGACTGTGAAGCATCAGATTTACTGGATTATAATTGTTTGATCATCGGTTGTCCCACCTGGAATACTGGCGAATTACAAAGTGATTGGGATGGCTTGTATGGTGAGCTAGATGATCTAGATTTCAGTCATAAACAGGTGGCCTATTTTGGTCTAGGGGATCAAGTAGGCTATGGGGATAATTTCCTCGATGCGATCGGTATTCTTGAAGCAAAGATTGCGAAATTAGGCGGCCAAACGGTGGGTCAATGGCCCGCAGCAGGCTATGAATTTGATGCTTCAATGGCACTACGAGGTTCACAATTGGTCGGTCTGGGCATTGATGAAGACAACCAAAGTGATTTAACGGAAGAACGGCTACAGTCTTGGGTGAATCAACTCAAGCGTCAATGGTCAGTGTAATTCATGATTTAAAAAGTGCGATCGCACCTCTCTAAACCTGGGTAACAACTTAATATAATTCCTCACACCGATCCTTCACCTTCCGTCCCTCTCTAATGCTAGATGAGGGACTTTATTTCAGTTGATTGTAATGTGGGTGCATCTCAGTTATGCAATCCCTCACCCAACCCTCTCCCTCATGAGATGGCTTTGTCCTGTTGTCCTGTGTTCAGCCCCTTGTTATTGTTGAGTCGGGTTCGCATTTCAATCTGCACAGTCAAATTGCAGATTAAAACTCAAATTGACTTTGAATTGAGAGGATAAACACATCATCATTACTCTCGTTTTGATTGAGGGCGGGGAGCCAAATTAAACCGGGAATGATCCGAATTCGGTCATTGAGTTGATAACGGTAGGCGGCTTCGATGTGCCAGACATTATCGGTGTCGAAGAGGGGGACGCGAGAACCCGCCACTTCGAGGCCGCGCAGGGTGGGTTCACTGCCGACTAGCAGCATTCCCATGTTGCCGGGTTTGCCCAGGTCGGGGAAGGAAAGGGCGATCGCATAGTTCCAAATGTCCCCATCTCCCACCTCAATCAGCCGCGCTTTCGTCAGTCCCACCCACCCCGATAGGGCGAAAAAGTCGCTGGGCTGTACCATGGCCTCGATGCCGTAGGAATTACTCACCACAGGCGTATTGAGGGTGGTGTCAGAGAAGGAGCGGCCCGCATTAGCATTGAGGGCGAGGGGGATTAGGTTGGCGGCGAATGATCCCGTAGCCGTGCCGCTGCCACCGAAACGGAATTCATTGGCGGCATTGTAGGCGTGAACCCAGGAGAGGCCGAGTTTGGCGCGATCGCCCCCCAGCACCACCTGACCCAGAACCGAATAATTCCCATCCACAAAGCCCCGATCCGGTGTCCCCGCCTGATTAGCGAGATAGCCCAAATCCACCTGCACCCCATCACTAAGGCGAACATTCAACCCCACCCCGGAACCATCGCCCCCGATGCCGTAGATCGGATTCCGTTGCCCAAACCGCGAGATGGCAATACTGCCCCTGTCTTCATCATCAAGATAAGGGTTTACCGTGTCGGCGTAGCGATAGTGCGACCCCCCGGCCGCGAAAATGCTCAACTCGGCTTGTTTTCCGAGGGGAAAACTATAACTGAGCAGATCGATATGAACGCTGCTGCTGTTGCGATTGACGAGGCTGCTATCCATCGCCAGGCGGCCATCGTTACTGAAGAGGAGATTAGCGGGATTGTCGCCGCCGGTTGTGCCGCTGTCGGCGAGGACGGGGGCGTTGTTGCTGCCGACGAGCCGGGTGCGGAGGCGATCGCGCCCCGTAAAACTGGTGAGCAATTCGATCCGGGCGCGGTACTGCATGATCGCTTCTTTTTCGATTGCGGCAGTGCTGCGGGTAATATTGCGCACCGCATCACCGCCGAATTCGTCATTAAACGCAAAGGTGACATCGCCGCTTAACTTCGTCGTGGTGGAAAACTGACTCGCTTCGAGTTCCTGCACCCGCGCTTCCATGCCATCGACGCGACCCCGCACGATCGCCAACTCCCTATTAAACTCACGAATCAATTGATCCAAAACCGCCATGTCTTCTGCTAGCACCGCATCGGCTGTGGTGGCGGCTAACTGCCGTTCGATCTGCTGCAGGCAGGCATTGAGAGCGGCGGCAAATTCGTACCGGGACAGAGCGCGTTGGGCTTGCCCTTGCGGAGCAATATCGCCCCGAAAACTGCCATCTGGATACCCCGCCAAGCAGTCATAATTGCGCACCAGTTGATTCAAGGCACTGTAGGCCCAGCTATCCGGAAAAACATCTTGAAACTTTGAGACAGCGGGGGTTTGGGCTTGGGCAAGGTGCGGATTCAGCAGCATCGACCCACTCAGCAGGGCAACAGCAACGGCTTTGAGCATCATGGTTGGGGCAGGGTATGTCAGGTTTAATCTGATTAAACCTCAAATTACTACCCGGCCCGGAAAAATCCCTAGAGTGAGAGGGTAAGACCTGTCTATCCCCACCCTACTGATACAGCCCCGGACTCCACTCCGGCATGATCCGGGTATGAACCCCATTCGATCGCAGCGTGGTTTGATTTTGCGCCGCCATAACCCCAGGCAGATTCGGTGTCGTTTGAAGATTCAATGCATCCGCCGCGTTGAGTTCTGGAATGTTTGTCGGTAACGTGCCCGCAGTCGAGGCGTTACTAGGTTGAACCAGAGTAAACCCATCCGGAACCCCAGATGTTAGGGAGATAATCCCCGCTGTTTCCGCAGGGAGCGTCACGGTGTTATTGCTGCTAATCCGTACATTCCCTTGGCCACCAAAAAGCCAAAGATCTAAGCTTCCTGTATAGGTATAGGGTTGTCCAGACGCACTCCAGCCGGAAATATCAACACCATTAACGAAGATCCAAACCTCTATATTGCCGTTAGAGTTACTGATATACAGCTTATCCGTAGAATTACCAACCCGATCAATCACTAACGGGTCACCATTCCGTCGACTCACATGGTCTTGATCAATCCCTTGGTTCGGATCAAACGTCCATTTCGAGGCGGTGCCGATAACCGCTGCCTGTTGCCCTCTCGAAACAACAGTGGCTGATTGAAATCCCGGCAGCGTCACAATCCCCCGGCTGTTCGTCAGGGTGACTTCAGTGGTATTGAAGCCACGCACATCCTGATAAGTCAGTGCATTGACCTGTGCCGTCGCAGGATTCGCAATCCAGAAAGAACTCAGCCCGCCGATCGCAGCGGCCAATAAAGTTACACGTTTTTTAAGTTGCATGGGTCTTCAAAAGATATTTTTAAGTCCATCATAATATTCGACACTGTCCGCCTTCAAGCCCTGCCCATCAACGCGATCGCCCCCCCGCGCCACCCGACTGATAAACGTCTGGTCTGGGTGTGTCTCCATCTATAATCGAACAAGAGTATCTGAGAGCGTTCTCGGCCATGGCGATGTATCAGTTCACCGAAAAATACATCAATCCCTTTACCGACTATGGGTTTAAAAAAATCTTCGGGGAAGAACCGAATAAAGACCTCTTGCTCGATTTCTTGAACGAACTACTCAAAGAAGAACAGGGTGAAATCACTTCACTCAACTACATCAAAACTGAGCAACTAGGCACGACTGCCCTCGATCGCAAGGCAATATTTGACCTCTACTGTGAAAATGAACGAGGGGAAAAGTTCATTGTTGAGTTGCAAAAGAGCAAACAGGTATTTTTCAAAGATCGCACCGTGTATTACACCAGCTTTCCAATTCAAGAGCAGGCGAAACGGGGGGAATGGAACTATCAGCTCCAAGCGGTGTATGCGATCGCACTGCTCGATTTTGTTTTTGAAGCGGATCAAGATGACCCCGAAAAATACCGCTATGATGTGAAGCTCACGGACATTGAAACCTGCAAGGTGTTTTACGACAAGCTCACCTTCATCTATCTTGAAATGCCCAAGTTCAACAAGACGGTGGATGGATTGAACAGTCGATTTGACAAGTGGCTGTATGTGTTGCGTAACCTCACCCGCATTAATGAAATTCCCACACCCCTCCAGGAGTCCATATTTGAGAAGCTGTTTGAAGTGGCAGAAATTGCCAAGTTTAACCCGGAGCAGGTGCGCAGCTACGAAGACAGCCTCAAATATTACCGTGATTTACAAAATTCCATTGATACGGCCCGTCGGGAAGGGCGCGAAGAGGGGCGCGAAGAGGGGCGCGAAGAAGGACGCGAAGAAGGACGCGAAGAAGGGCGCGAAGAGGGGCGAACCGCAACCCAGCTCGAAATTGCTCAAGCTCTGCTGGCTAATGGGATGGACGAAGACTTAGTTCTCCAGGCGACGGGATTGACGGCTGCTCAATTGGCTCAATTGCGCTCTGAGTGATCCTCACGAGCTTAGGAAGAACGTTTTGTCCGGATGCGTCTCTACCTATAATAGAACAAGAGTATCTTAGAGCGTTCTCGGCCATGGCGATGTATCAGTTCACCGAAAAATACATCAATCCCTTTACCGACTATGGGTTTAAAAAAATCTTCGGAGAAGAACCGAATAAAGACCTCTTGCTCGATTTCTTGAACGAACTACTCAAAGAAGAACAGGGTGAAATCACTTCACTCAACTACATCAAAACTGAGCAACTAGGCACGACTGCCCTCGATCGCAAGGCAATATTTGACCTCTACTGTGAAAATGAACGAGGGGAAAAGTTCATTGTTGAGTTGCAAAAGAGCAAACAGGATTTTTTCAAAGATCGCACCGTGTATTACACCAGCTTTCCAATTCAAGAGCAGGCGAAACGGGGGGAATGGAACTATCAGCTCCAAGCGGTGTATGCGATCGCACTGCTCGATTTTGTTTTTGAAGCGGATCAAGATGACCCCGAAAAATACCGCTACGATGTGAAGCTCACGGACATTGAAACCTGCAAGGTGTTTTATGACAAACTCACCTTCATCTATCTTGAAATGCCCAAGTTCAACAAGACGGTGGATGAATTGAACAGTCGATTTGACAAGTGGCTGTATGTGTTGCGCAACCTCACCCGCATTAATGAAATTCCCGCACCACTTCAGGAGTCCATATTTGAGAAGCTGTTTGAAGTGGCAGAAATTGCCAAGTTTAACCCGGAGCAGGTGCGCAGCTACGAAGACAGCCTCAAGTATTACCGTGATTTACAAAATTCCATTGATACGGCCCGTCGGGAAGGGCGTGAAGATGGGCGTGAAGAAGGACGCGAAGAGGGGCGAACCGCAACTCAGCTCGAAATTGCTCAAGCTCTGCTGGCTAATGGGATGGACGAAGACTTAGTTCTCCAGGCGACGGGATTGACGGCTGCTCAATTGGCTCAATTGGCTCAATTGCGCTCTGTCTGATCCTCACGAGATTAGGAAGACGTTATAGGGAGGAGTTGATCGTGTGTTGGCATTCTTTCTGGATTTTGGTTGCTATGAATCGCGTAGACCGACCGACAGCGCCCCAAAAAAAAAGAGAGCAAGCCGCACCCGCGACCTGCCCGCAGAATTATGGTGAATGACCTGGCAAACTCCTAACTTATTTACTGATACAGCCCCGGACTCCATTCCGGAATGATGCGGGTGTCAACTATCGTTAAAGTTGGCAGGAAGCACGATCGCAAATCCCGCTGCATTCTCTACAATGAGAAAAAACGTATTTTTCTTCGGTTCTATGCTGCCCACGCTTGCTAAACCCTCTAAACTCATTAGCCAAATTCGGCTGACCGCAGTTGATCAGTGGATGCTGTTTAGGTTTGATGACCTGTTACAGACACGGATGGAGGAGCTATTAGAGCGAAAAAAAGCAGATGTGCTGACTCCGGAAGAGCATCTTGAGTTGGAATCAATCGGTGAGATGGATCGAATTTTCACCCACATCAACGCTATGTTGGTGGCGCAGACATGACCACCGATACGGTGCTCCGGCAGTTGGTGCGTGAGCGGGCTAGAGGGCTATGTGAATATTGTCATTCTCCAGAACGCATTAGTGCTAATCGTTTCACCTTTGACCATGTTTTGCCTCGCTCTTTAGGCGGTTTGGATGAACTGGAAAATTTGGCTCTGGCTTGTCGCCGCTGCAATGAGCGTCGGTATAACTTTGTGGGTGGAGTTGATCCGGTGACCCAAACGGTGCAGCCGTTATTTAATCCGAGAACGCAAGATTGGGCAGAACATTTTGCTTGGACAAAGAGCGCGATCGAGATTGTGGGAACCAGCGCATCAGGACGAGCAACGGTCAGTCGGCTGGATCTGAACGATACTCGCTATCCGCCCGAAGAATCAATCCAAAGTGCCAGAGCATTGTGGCGACAGGTGGGTATTCATCCGCCGCAAGGTGATCCGATTCAGGAAAGCTGAGCCCCATAAAAAAGAGCAAGCCACCCAATCGACTTGCTCCCCACGGCTGGTAAATGTCCTAATCCAAAATCAAAAAATTATCAAAAATGTGAGCGGAAGACTCCCGTTAGATCCGAAGGGTTAGCGGGAGATGAAAGCGAACTCACCCCCATCTGAGCGAGAGCGAATCCATGAAGAAGTACACTTGCTTTCTCCGGTTCGATTTCCTACCATGAATCCATGCTGACATTAGAGTTTAAGGCTTACGGCAAACCGAAGCAACTCGCCCACATTGATGAGGCGATTCGGACGGCACAGTTCATCCAGAACAAGTGTCTCCGATTTTGGCTAGATAATCCAGGGGTCACTAAATATGACCTCAATAAATACACAGCCATCCTCGCCAAAGAGTTTCCGTTTGCCGCCAATCTCAACAGTACTGCTCGTCAATCTGCTGCCGAACGGTGTGGGTCAGCGATCACCCGTTTTTTCAAAAACTGTAAACAAAAGATTCCGGGAAAAAAGGGATTTCCTAAATTCAAAAAGACCACCCGTTCCGTCGAGTTTAAGCAGTCAGGCTGGAAACTATCCGAGAACAGAAAGCGGATTACCTTTACCGATAAGAACCGGATTGGTTCGTTAAAGTTAAAAGGAACCCGTGATTTACATTTTTACTCGTTAGACCAAATCAAGCGAGTTCGGTTGCTGAAAAAAGCAGACGGATACTATGTGCAATTCTGCATCAAGGTTAACCGAGAGGAATCCGTTGAAGCAACCGGGAAAAGTATTGGTTTAGATGTGGGACTCAAAGAGTTTTACACCGATTCCAATGGCATCTCGGAAAAGAATCCTCGCTTTTTCCGTCAGGGGGAACAGGACATTAAACGTTTACAAAGGAGGGTATCGCGCCGGGTAAAAGGGTCAAATAATCGCCGGAAAGCTAGACAGCGGTTAGGTCGCCGTCATCTCAAAATAAGTAGGCAACGTCAAGATTTTGTCGTGAAATTGGCAAGATGCGTCATCCAGTCTAACGACTGTGTGGTCTATGAAGATTTGAGAATCAAGAATATGGTGCGAAACCATTGTTTAGCCAAGTCGATTAATGATGCCAGTTGGTATCAGTTTCGTCTGTGGTTGGAATATTTTGCTCAAGTGTTTGGCAAAATAACGATCGCAGTTGCACCGAATGGAACCAGCCAAGACTGTTCTCGTTGCGGGACAATCGTGAAAAAGTCCCTTTCGACTCGGACTCATGTCTGTCGGTGTGGTTGTGAACTAGATCGCGATCACAATGCCGCGATTAACATCTTGCAGAAAGGAATGGGTACGGTAGGGCATACCGGAACCAACGGAGAGAAACCGTTAAACGCTTCGGGAGAAATGACCTCTACTCTGGTTGGAGCAATCCTGTCAGAGCAAGTCGCTTCGTAGAACGAAGAATCCCCCGTTATAATCTTTGATTTAACGGGGGAGTGTCAACAATTAATTACTGGTACAAACCGGGACTCCATTCCGGAATGATGCGGGTGTGGATGCCGTTAGGGCGGAGGTTCTGGCCGCCCGGTGCAGTATTGGCGGCGGGGTTGTTTTGGGCGTTGGGGTGGTCGGGTTGGGTGGTGGGTTCGGGCAGGGTGAGGCGAGTGGCGTTCAACTCCGGTACATTGAGCGAAGGGGTGGGGGTAAGCGTAGGGGTGGGGGTAAGCGTAGGGGTGGGAGGTGCATTAAAATTGAACCCCACCGGGAAGGGGCCTGTTCCATTCGCATCGTAAAGAAAACCACCCCCTGGAGGAATTGGAAAATTCACGGTTCCCGAATCCACAACAAGAACCGTAAAACGGACAGCGGGAGTGGTAAATGGGAGGCCCTGAGAATCAAACCCCGATATAGATAAAGTTGTAAAACCGTTGAAGGTCTCAGCCCAGGTGCAAATCGTACATATGACCCCCCCCGGAAAAGAGTTTACGGTGTCAGTGTTGATAGCAAAAGTGACGCTTAATCCCGATGTCGAGAATCCGTCGAGAGGGCCGATGGCAGAGGGAAGTGTAGTAACGCCCCGATTATTCGTGAGAACCACCTCGCGCGTGGTCGGATTGTAGGAGCTGAAGGACAGAGCATTGACTTGAGCCAAAGCCCCATCCGTTACCCCACCGAGGGAGAGCACACCGCAGCCGAGAACAGCAGAGAGAAGAATTTTGTATTGCATGGTTCATTGGTCAAAATGTTTCACAAGTATAAACGGTAAAAAGTACAAACGGTGAAAAGTATATGCGGTGTTGTTTTCCGCTGCACAGGGTAAAATTTCCGAAATTCTTTGCTGCGAAAGTTGATGCCGAACCCATAAGTAATAACACGGTAAACCGTGCTATGTTTCAGTTCGATTAGGTGTTTAATCCCCTACATCAAGCAAACTAAACTTACTTTCCTTTCCTGCGTCACAATATATGACCCGCCCTAACTTAGTATCGCTCTTTCGCGCCCTTAGCCTCAGTTCAACCGCCTTCATTGCCAGCACCACCGCCGCCCAAGCCCTGCCCGAACTGCCCGAACTCCCCGCCGCCAGCACCACCGCCGCCGAACTCGGCAGTAGCACGGTAAGCGATCGCGACCTGAGCCAGTTCACCCCCACCCCGCAACCGACCTTTGGCGACCTCAGTTCCACCGCACCGATGGGCCAACTCACCGGAGTGAACCAACTCTCCGACGTGCAACCCAGCGACTGGGCCTACGCCGCCCTCAGCGACCTAATCAGCCGCTATGACTGCCTCAAAGGCTACCCCAACGGCACATTCCGAGGAAACACCGCCCTCAGCCGCTACGAATTCGCCGCCGGGTTGAACGCATGTCTGCAAACCATGGAGCGTCTCCTCGCAGAAACCGCCGCCAACTTTGCGACCCAAGAAGACTTCGAGATCCTGCGTCGCCTCTCCCAAGAATTTGAAGCCGAACTCGCCCAACTCGGCACACAAGTAGACAACCTCGAAAGCCGCACCCAATTCCTCGAAGATAACCAATTCTCCACCACCACGAAACTCTACGGGCAAGTGGTGATGGGGCTGCAAGGCCGCTTCGGTAACTCCGTGGACTATCGCAACAACACCACAGGCGCGATCGGCAGCGATGGCCGCACCGATACCGCCGACCCGAACGACGAAATCAGCCTCGGTTACAATGCCCAATTCACCTTCCTGACTCAGTTTGCGCCCGGTAGCTATCTCCTCACCGGCATGCAGGCGGGCAACCTCAACACCAGCGTCACCGAACCCGCTGACTATGGCTTAGTGAATAATAATTTCACCCGATTGGGCTATGAATCCGACACCGAAAATAGTGTGCTATTTAGTGATGTCAACTATCGCCAGCGCATTTCGGATAACCTAGCGGTGATTGTGGGCCCGGCGGGGGTGAATGCGGTGAACGTGTTCCGGGGGCCGTCGCGGGTCGAAAGTGCAGGGTTTGGGCCAATTTCGCGCTTCGCCCAACGCAACCCGATTATTCAATTGGGGGGAACCAGTGCCGGGATTGGGTTTGATTGGCAAGCCACGCCGATTCTGAGTTTGCAGGGGGTTTATTCGGCAGCATTTGCGAATGTGGCGAGCCAAGGTTTGCTGGGTAAATCCTATACTTTGGGGTTACAAGCTCTCGTCACTCCGACTCGTAATACTGATATTGCCTTGTATTTTCTCAATGGTCAATCGGGGGCGAGTCAAGGGTTTTTAAATACTTTTGTGGGGGATGAACAAGTTTCCTCGATTAATGGGGTTGATTTAGAAACAAATGCGTTTGGGATTACGGCAAATTGGGCGGTGAATGATGCGATTACTTTGGGCGGTTGGGTTGGTTGGACAACGTCCCATCAATTGAATTTTGACGGGTCAGCCCAGACGAATAATTGGATGATTTCGGCCCAGTTTCCCGATCTGTTAGGAGAGGGAAATTTAGGGGCGATTTTCTTTGGTGTGCCGCCGCGCATTACCGAGAGCAATATGAATATTAATGGTCAACCGCTCGGTAATATTCCAAGCTTTTTTACGCGGGGTAGTACGGCGTTTAATGGGGGACGTTCGGATACGGCGTATCACCTGGAGGCGTTTTATCGGTGGCGCTTGAGTGAACATATTACGATTACGCCGGGGATGATGGTGGTGTTTAATCCGGGTCATAACGACAGTAATGATCCGGTGGCGATCGCTGCCCTCCGCACCACGTTCTCGTTTTAAGGCGTTGTCAATTCGGCCAGAGTGGGGGGGTTAGGTTTTGGTGGTTTGCGATCGCTAAACTGAAAAACGGGGATGGATGCGGGGGTGAAGTTTCGCTTCGACGGGTTCGCCGTTGTGGAGGTGTTCGGTGACAATTTGCGGCACGTCTTCAGGCGTGAGGCGGCAATACCACACCTCATCGGGAACGAGGCGAGCATTGGGGGCCATGTTGCACTGTCCGAGACAGTCCGAGGCTTCGACCACCACATCATCGGGAAGATCGGCAGCTTGGAAGGCGGCGAGGACGGCTTTGCCATTGTGACGGATGCAGTTGACGTTTTGACAAACGAGGAGAGTGCGGGGTGAGGAGGTCATAGGATACCAGAAGTTGAGGTTAGGGCAGCCAGTGATGGTTTGGCAAGGGTAGTGTGAGCCTCTGGCTCACGATGCGAAACCAATCACTGAGATCACGATGCGCTAGTGGGTAGCGAGCTAGAAACTCGCACTCCAACAAGATCAAGGCATTAGCCGGGTTCGATCGCTTCACAGGCTCCGATGCTCACCCATTCACTGCTGCCGTCTTCAAAGTACTCCTTTTTCCAGATGGGGGCATTGTGCTTCAGGGTGTCGATCGCATATTGACAGGCGGCAAAGGCTTCGCCACGATGGGGGCAACTGACCGCCACGAGGACGCTGATATCGCCAATGCTGAGGCGGCCGGTGCGGTGCTGGATGATGATGCGATTGGTGTCGGGCCATTGTTGGCGAATCGTGACGGTAATGGCGGCAAACACGGCGATCGCCATCGGCTCATAGGCTTGATATTCTAAGTAATCCACCGGGCGGCCGTCGGTTTGCGATCGCACCGTGCCACTCATCACCACCACGGCCCCACTAGCCGGATCATCCGCCTGGTTGTACACCGTCTCTAAGGCCAAGGGTGCAAAGGTGACAGAAACGCGATCGCGCGGATCACAATCCATTCCATGCACGGGGTAAACTAAACCAGGCACCATCCTGAAATTTTTGTTAAAAACATCCCTCACACTATAAATTAAATGAAATTAAATATCATGGCAGTATTCGTACTGAGTCTTCCAGTTCGTCAGACCAGCCCCTTCGGCTTGCTCACAAACACCCGATAAAATACTTGTGTTTATCAATCCCCGTCACATCACAGCTTGTCTTCCCCGTTCCGTTCAGCCGCTGATGGTTGTGAAAATCATCGCTTGCGGGTTGAGGAGGTTACATCATCACCGGGCTTTCAATCCATGCCGCCTGTGACTGTGATGGGTAAACTCCGGCACTGTCGGTGAAGTGGGAATCAATGTCAATCCACCCTACGGTTGATGTCAGGTTATGACCTCTTTAAATCAACGCTATAGCATTGTCCGAACTCTAGGTCATTCGCTCCAGGGTCTTTGTGCATCTACGCTGGCGAATGATCAAATCACCGGGAATCTGGTGGTGATCAAGGACTTTAAGATTCCAGAACATCAGCAGGGTGAACAGTGGTTTACCCGCTATCAACAGGTGTGCGATCGCTTTCAATCGGTTCATAGTCGCCGGATTGTGAAATATCTCCACACCCACAAAACCGGCACGGGTTTTTCCCTGATCCGCGACTACATCCCATCAAGTGCGTTGGATCTGGCCCCACAACTGTCCCTCCGCGAAATCCAAAAAATCGCCACTAACGTCCTCGATACCCTGATTCATCTCCAGCAGCGCGATGACGGCTGTGTCCATGCCAACCTCAAGCCCTCGAATATTTTCGTTGATGAAAATTTCACCACACAGTTAACAGATTTTGGGTCGCCATTGATGACCACCGCCCCAATGCCCCCCAATGACTTACAAAATTTGGGCAGCACATTACTGAGCCTCCTCAACCGCGATCCCCACAGTCAAAAACGATTAACCACCGATGACGTGACGGCGGCGCGGCTCTCGGATTCCCTCAGCACCACCCTGCCGCCCCAGTTCCAGGAATGGCTCCAAACGTTGCTCAACCATGACCCCAACTATCATGACTATTCCCTCCATCAAGCCAAAACAGATTTAGAGGGGTTACAGTGGAATATCCGCACTGCAATGAGTCATCAGGATGCCGCCCCTGGATTGTTGCAACGACGGCTTTTTGGACGGGTGCAACAGTGGTTGACTCAGGTGCGATCGCGCCCCGCTAACCCCGATGGGATCTTGACCCGGTTAGGAGAACCCCATTGGACAGAGGCCGATTTTCAGCAACTCTTGAAGGAACTAGGGGAAGCAGGCTATGGTTGGCTTGACCCTGACCAGGTGCGGCATCAGCTAGAGCTTATGAAACAACGACGAAACCTCTAAAGGGTCGGGGTGAATCGGTGCGTCGCTTTGTCCTTTCAGAATGTGTAGGTTGAACAGTATGGAACCACCCAAGATTGGCGAAATTTTGCAACAGGAGTCTACGATTGTCCAGCAGATGATCCTGCGGCCGTTAGCCGCCGGCGAGGTGCTGTTTCGACGGGGGGATCTCGGCACGGCGTTTTATGTGATCCAATCCGGACGAGTGCGAATCTCGACGGTGGATCGTCAAGGACAGGATATTATTCTCAATACGATGGAAGCGGGGGAGAGTTTTGGGGAATTGGCGTTAATTGATCAGCTACCCCGGACGGCCACGGCGATCGCGATGGAACCCAGCACGGTGCTGCAATTGGAGCGCGATTGCTTTTTACAAGCCATCTATGATTCGCCACTGTTGATGCAGTGGGTGTTGCAGTTGATGGGCGATCGCGCTCGTCACATGACGGAATATATTGAACACCTGGGCTATTGGGCGAACCAAATGATCGAAGGGAGCTATCGCCAAGCCTTGACGACCATTGAATCGGTGACCACCCATACCGACGAGCGGGCCTTGATCGCTGCGTCGGATTCGTTGGCGAAGGTGACCGAGGCGGTGCAGTCGCGGGAAGAATTATTACGCCAACAGATGCAGCAGCCATTGGTGACGATTGATCCCGTCAAGCGCGATCGCGACGTGCGCCAAATCACCGACACCCCCTATTTCCAAGAATTGCTCACCCTCTCGCGCCAGCTACGGCGGGCTTGAGGCAATGGCGCAGGAGGGCCGACGATGATCATTCCCAGTCTGCGGAGTTACGGCCTCTTCGGGCTGGGGGCGATCGCAGTGGTGGCCTTGGCCCAACGGTTTCCCGTTGACCAGGTAACAGCCGTGATGCTCCTCTATGACCTGGGGTTGCTGGTGCTGATGGGCATGGATGGGAATCGGGCACGACGACAGCGGGCGACTTTGGCGCGGCTCCCGCTGGGGCGGCTTGCGGTGGGGCGAGATAATCCCGTGACGATGACCGTGACGGCGGGCAACTTTCCCGCCCGGTTGAGGGTCTGCGATCGCCCCCCATCGACCTTTCCCGTTTCAACGCGACAGTTTCACCTCGACCTCGCCCCCCACGCTCACCAAGAACTCACCTACATGATCCGCCCCGATCGGCGCGGGGTTGTGCCCTGGGGCAATCTCCAAGGCCGCCAGGTGGGTCCCTGGGGCTTGGCGGCGTGGGATTGGCAAGAATCAGCGGCGACGGAGGTGGCGGTGTATCCGGACTTGATCGGGTTGCGATCGCTCTCGATTCGCCTCGCGTTGCAAAATACCGGCACATTTCGCCAAGCCCGCACCCTCGGTCAAGGTACGGAATTTCAAGAACTACGGGAGTACCGCACCGGGGACGATCTGCGCTTGATTGATTGGAAGGCAACGGCGCGGCGATCGCAGCCCCTCGTGCGCGTGTTAGAACCCGAACGCGAGCAAACCCTGATCATTCTTCTCGATCAAGGCCGGTTAATGACCGCCCAAGTCCAAGGGTTACAGCGGTTTGATTGGGGGATGAATGCGGCGCTCGCCTTGGCCATGGCGGGGCTGAGTCGGGGCGATCGCGTCGGCATCGGGGTCTTTGATAAAACCCTCAACACCTGGCTCCCCCCCGAATGCGGCAACCACCGCCTCGCCCCCCTGATCGAACGCCTCACCCCGTTGCAACCCACCTTCACCGAACCGGACTACTTCGGCACGGTTCAACAGATCATCCGCCACCAAAGCCGCCGCGCCCTGATCGTCCTCCTCACGGACATCATCGATCGCACCGCCTCCGCCGAACTCCTCGCCGCCCTCACCCGCCTCACCCCCCGCTATCTCCCCTTCTGCGTCACCCTCCGCGATCCCCAAGTAGACCGCTGCGCCCACCAAACCGCCACCACCCTCCCCGCCGCCTACGAGCAAGCGATCGCCCTCGACCTCCTCGCCCAACGCCAAGCCGTCTTCGCCACCCTCAAGCAACAGGGTGTCCTCGTCCTTGATGCCCCCGCCGATCGCATTACTGAACCCCTGATCGACCAATACCTCCGCCTCAAAACCCGCAGCCGCCTCTAGTACCATGACATTGAGCTTTAGACTCATTCCGAACCCGTTTTAACGGGTTGACGCTATGAGCCAAGAACTTTAGTTCTTGGCGGTAGTGGGCTTCCTCGCGATCTTGCGGTAGTTCAGACCAGCAAGGCAAACTGGCTGAAAGGGGATGGGTAATGTCCCGCGATGGGGTACAAGGAAACCATGCTGCGATCGCTAGACGGTTGCAGCGATGTCATTTGATTGGAGGATTTCCCATGGCTACAACCCCAGCTTCCTGGCGATTTTGGCTGCCATTAGCGGCGCAAATGGCGTTAATTATTGGCCTGCCAAGCCAGGCGATTTTAACCTATGTTGCCGGGGAAACAGTAATGCTTCAAACCGTGCCCGTTGATCCCTACGATCTCTTGCGGGGCTATTCCCAAACCCTGAGCTACCAAATTTCTAATCTGGATCAGTTGCGGACGTTGCCGGGGTGGAATGCGGTGTATCAAGCCCAGGAACAACAGCCCGATCGCGCCGTCTCCTTTTATCTCACTCTCACCTCTCCCGTTGAACCGTCCACCACGGAACGCCCCGCCCCCTGGCAGCCCGTGGCCATTGGCCTCACGCCCCCGGAGGATCTCAACGCGGATGAGGTGACGTTACAAGGGGTGTTGCAGTACAACCAAGTGACCTATGGCCTGGAACGGTACTATATGCCCGAAGATCAGCGCGATCGCATCAACGACGAAATCGCCGATCTCAATCGTCGTTTTGGCAACAATCCGCCGATGGGGGTAGAAATTCGGGTGCGGGAAAAGGGGGCATCCGTACCGGTGACGCTCTGGGTGGGCGATCGCGCCTATCGCTTCTAATCTCGGCGCAACTCTCCACCGCAAAACCGCAACAGCTAGGCAACAGGGAGGCAAAACTTAAAGGTGCTGCCCCGGTCTAGCTCGCTTTCGACTTCAATCTGGCCGTTTTGGAGTTCCACCAGACGGCGGGTAATCGCCAACCCGATCCCCGTGCCGCCAGAGTGGAGCGATCGCGATCGATCCGCCCGCCAAAACCGTTCAAACACATAGGGCAAATCCGCCGCCGCAATCCCCACCCCCGTATCAATCACCGCCACCCAGACGCACTTATCCGCCCCCCAAGCTTTGAGCGTAATCTCGCCTGCTTCTGTATAGCGCAGCGCATTCCCCACCAAATTCATCACCACCTGTTCCGTGCGATCGAAATCCGCCCACACCATCGGCAAGTCCACCGGGCAATCCAACCGCAACCGAGGATTATCATCAATCAACTGATCTTGAAACCGTTCCACCATCCCCCGCAACAACGGCAACAACTCCACCCGTTGCAGTTGAATCGGCAAATAGCCCGCCTCCGCCTTCGATAGTTCCTGTAAATCGTGGGTTAAGCGTTCAAGACGTTTCGTTTCTCGTACCAAACGCAGATAAAGTTCCGGCGACGGTTCTAGCCCCCCATCAGAGAGTTCTTCTAGATAACCGCGCATCACCGTTAAGGGCGTGCGCAACTCATGGGTCAAGTCGCCAATCAGTTCCCGGCGGCGTTTTTCCACCCCCTCTAAACTGTTGGCCATCCGGTTAAAACTTTGGGCCAGTTCATTTAATTCGGGGATTTCTGTCGTCGGCATTCGTTCTTGGAGTTGGCCCGATGCAAATTTTTGCGTGATGGTCGCCATGGTTCCGAGGGGTTGGGTGATGCGCTGGGAGAGCCACAAACTCAGGCCGCCCGCCGTCGTGCCGCCAATGATCACCGACCAGAGGCTGCTGCTATTCCAGGCACTTTCAAACCCGTCGATTAAATAGGTACGCGCCGATCGCACCGTCACTAAACCCCGTTGCTCCAACTGCTCCAAGCGCAACACAAAAAAACGGGGCGAGGAAAATTTAGCAATCAACGTGAACGTCCCTAGCCCCACCACCATCACCAAGAGATGGGAGAGCAGCAGCCGGGTACTGAGCCTAAATCGTGCCATTGTCGTGGAACTCCATCGCGTGCCGCTTCGTCAGAACTACCCAACCCCTACAGTAACGCTTCCCATGATCTCATTCACCTGGCGCAACACCACCGCAACCCTTCTCACCGCAACATTGAGCGTGGGCGGCCTCTTGCCCCTTCTAGATTCGGCAACGGCGCAACGGTTGCCGGATATTTCGCGGGCCACGATTCCGGCGGGGACAACCTTGCCGATGGATTCCGCTGATCCGGAAACAGAGAAAATTTTATTGACGATGGATGAGGAAGAACCCTTACCCTATACTCTGGTGCTGTCGTCGAATGTGCGCGATCGCAATGATCGGATTCTCCTCGCCAAGGGAACGGTGATCGAAGGCTATGTGGAAGTGACAGAGGATGAAGGGGCACGGTTTATCGGTCAAGAAATTCTCGTGGGCCCCAATCGCCTCGTGCTCGATGGCAATTCTGACTATGTCACCACCACGGAAACGGTCAAAAAAGGAGCCGATGGGGATGACATTCTCCGGGGGGCTGCGATCGGGGCGGCAGCCGCTTCGGTGTTGTCCGTGCTGACGGGTGATAATTCGATTTCCATCGGTGAAATTTTGGGCGGTGCTGGGGCTGGGGCGCTGGGCGGCTTGCTTTTAGGTCGCAAGTCCGTGACGTTCTATTCGGTTGATCCCAATGAAGATTTAGATGTGACGCTCACCAATGATTTAGCGTTGTAAGTCTTGCTCTCTGGGGTTCGTTCATCCTGCACTGGAGTTGTTGCCAATTCCAGTGCAGTTTTTCTCTGGGGTCAGAGTCTCTAGAGGTTTTCCTACCGCAAGCCGAGCCAGGTGAAGAAGTCTTGGTGGGTGATGATTTCGAGGAGCATCAGGGCGGCGAAGCCAATCATGGCGAAACGACCATTGATCTTTTCGGCATAGAGGTTAAAGCCGAAACTGGGGAGGGGTTCGTTGGGAGTTTCGGGGTTTTGGGGTGTGGTTTCAGGCTCGTGGGGGGATGTTTCGGGGGCATTGGGTTCGGAGGTCATGGCAAAAATTGAGACGATATCGCTTTTAGTGTACGGGTCGAGGGCGATCGCTGTCATGTTCTTTCGGGTTAGCGGCTACCGGCTGCCCGCCGACAATCGCGAATCATGGCCACAATTGTTTCCGGGAGGGGGCTGCCTTGTTCAACGCGGCGATAGATGGTTCGGTATTCTTCGTAGTTGTATTGTTGGGTGATGCGGCGATAGGTACATTCACAGACCGCCCGCACCTCAGCCCCCCGACCATAGGCACAGCTATTGATGAAGCTACTCCGCTCTTGAACTGGGTAGGATGACGCATTGGAGACGGTTTGAGCCTGAGAGAGGGTCGGGAGTGCGATCGCGATCGCACTCATCAAGGTTACAAGGAAAAAAGTAGGGCGTTTCATAGGAAAATCACAGCAGTCACGAAACAACACTCGGTATCTTCTTTGACGTAGAAAAATGGATCGGGTTCACAGTCCACGCCATTCGTATCCACAGCAGGTACCGTATTTTTTGCTTCTTCACACCACCATCAAGCGCATCGGGACATCCAGTTTCAGCAGATTGACCGAGCTTCCTTGATCTTAACAAGCGATTCTCCGGATGGAGAATCGCTCAATGGTGTGATAACCGGAGGTTTTACCCAGGAAAATCCCCATGCGATCGCTCCTAATTTGTGATGCAGCGGCGGATCTTAGCGGGGTTGGCGGGCTTCGATCAAGGCGATCGCACTCGATACACTTTCGGGCGTAATCACCACTAATCCTCCATCTTCCACTTCATCTAGCCCCACCGCGATCGCTTTTTCTTCATTCAAAATCACCTCATAGCGAGCATCGGGCTGGGCCTGGGTAATCCCCCGCACGATCAGATCCGCCACGGCTCCCTCGGCCCGGCCACGTCGATCTTGGTCTTCTTTGACCAAAATGCGATCGAACATATCCGCCGCAAGGGCACCCAACAGAATCAGATCTTCATCGCGGCGATCGCCCGGTGCGCCCACAATGCCGACCCGCTGACCCTGCCAGTTTTTGACAAAGCCACCGAGGGCCTCGTAGCCCGCCGGATTGTGGGCATAGTCTACGAGGGCATGGTAGCGATCGAGATCAAACAAATTCATCCGGCCCGGCGTTTGTTCCGACGACAATTGGAAGGTGCGCACCCCTTGGCGAATCTCCTCCACATCCACCCCTTGGGCAAACGCCGCCAAACAAGCCGCCAGAGCATTGGCAATCATAAACGGAGCCATCCCCGCCAAGGTAATCGGAATATTTTTCGCCTCCTCAATCCGGAGCGTCCAATTCCCCTCCATGATCGAGAGATAGCCATTTTCATACACCGCCGCCAACTTACCCCGCCGCAGATGATCTTGCAGCACCGGATTGTCCGGGTCCATGGAAAAATACGCGATCTTCGCCTTGGCCCGTTCCGCCATTTTCGCCACCAGCGGATCATCAGCGTTTAACACCGCATAACCACTGGGCGCAGCCACTTCCGCGATCACACTTTTCACATGGGCCATCTGTTCGACGGTATTAATGTCGCCAATCCCCAGGTGATCCGCCGCCACATTCAGCACCACCCCCACATCACATTGATCAAACGCCACACCCGATCGCAAAATCCCCCCCCGTGCCGTTTCTAAAATCGCCACCTCGACGGTGGGGTCTTTGAGAATCACCTGGGCACTTTGGGGGCCCGTGGTATCGCCTTTTTCCACCAGGTAATTCCCCACATAAATGCCGTCGGTGGTGGTAAACCCAATGGTTTTACCCGTTTGGCGGAAAATATGGGCAATTAAACGGGTGGTGGTGGTTTTGCCGTTGGTGCCGGTGATCGCCACGATGGGAATCCGGGGGGACGCACCATCGGGAAAGAGCAGATCCAATACGGCGGCTCCCACGTTGCGGGGTAGCCCAGCACTGGGGGCCGCGTGCATCCGAAACCCAGGGGCGGCGTTCACTTCCACGATCACCCCATCGGTCTCTCGCAGGGGCTTGCTGATGTCTGAGGTGACCACATCAATCCCCGCAATATCGAGGCCGATGGTTTTCACGACCCGCTGGGCGATCCAGATGTTTTCGGGGTGAATTTCGTCGGTGCGATCGATGGCGCTGCCGCCGGTGCTGAGGTTGGCCGTGGCCCGCAGGTAAACGCGCTCACCGTCGGGGGGAATGCTGTCGAGGCTATAGCCTTGGCGGGCGAGGACATCGGTGGCGGTTTTGTCCAGTTTGATTTTGGTGAGGACGTTGTCATGGCCTTCGCCCCGGCGTGGGTCTTCGTTGGTGCGATCGATCAATGCGCTGATCGTGTGGTGATCATCACCCACCACATGGGCCGGAATCCGTTCGGCGACGGCCACCACTTTGCCGTTGATGACGAGAATGCGGTGATCGCTGCCTTGGTAATAGCGTTCGACGATGACGGAGTGGGTTTTGGAGGCTTCGCTGGCGAGGTCGTAGGCTCCTTCGGCTTCGTCCCAGCTATTGATGTCGATGGTGATGCCGCGGCCATGGTTGCCGTCGAGGGGTTTGAGGACGATGGGGTAGCCGCCCACATCGTCGATCGCATCTTGCAGTTCATCGATATAGCGAATGACGGTGCCACGGGGAACGGGAATGCCAGCATCCCGAAGCATGAGTTTCGTGCCTTCTTTGTCGCAGGCGAGTTCGACGCTGAGGATGCTGGAGTGGTCGGAGAGGGTGGCTTGGATGCGTTTGGAGTTGGCCCCGTAGCCCAGTTGGATCATCGCTCGCGCACTGAGGTTGAGCCAGGGGATTTTCCGGGCTTCGGCTTCGGTGATGATGGTTTCAGTGCTGGGCCCAAGGGATGCGTTGGCGGCTAATTCGCGCAGATCGGCTAAGTCCTGTTCGAGTTCGGAGTCCGGATAGGTGCCGGTGTCTACAATGCTTTGACAGAGGCGGACAGCGGCGCGGCCCGCGTAGCGGCCGGCCTGCTCATCGACATATTCAAAGACGACATTGTAAACGCCGCGATCGCCCGTTTCCCGCGTCCGCCCAAACCCGGCTGTCATCCCTGCCATTTCTTGGAGTTCGAGGGCCACATGTTCGATGATATGCCCCATTAATGTCCCGTTTTGCACCCGTTCGAGAAAGCCACCCCGATACCCCGGTGAACAGTAATGCTCGATCAGGCTGGGCAGAACATCACAGAGACCATCATAAAAACCCTCAATTTGGTTGGAATACACCTCGTCGAGATCTTCAAGATCAAGACGCATCACAATCAGCTTCGGGTAGCGAATACTCCAATAGTTCGGGCCACGTAGGGTGAGAGTCTTGAGGATTTTCATAGGGGATTAAAAATAGGATGAGGAAGACGCACGGATTTCGCCATGGGATAGTGTCTCTTGTGGAAAAGTTGCCAGACTGTTCATAGAGAACAGTTTCCCAAGGCGGTGTCAAGACCAGGCTCGATCAGGCTTGCCTAGGCTGATTTTTCGCCGGTCATGGGGGTGAGAGGACGACGTTGATGAAGATGGAAGCGATCGCCGTGACACAAAATATGGAGGCGCAAACTATGGAGGCTGAGGGGATCGCTCACGCTCACATCCAGTTGATTGGTGTGGGACAAAGACTGCGGATCAACAATGGTGATATTGCCTTTGCCAATCACCTCTAACCAGCCATCATGCTCGAACATGGCGCAGGTATCTTCATCAATGCCGATGCCGAGGCGATCGGGATGAATCGCCACCGCCGTCAGCAGTCGCGCCATCCGATTTCGGTTATGAAAATGTTGATCGACGATCACTTCCGGGATGATTCCCAAGCCCATGGTCATGTCCACGAGGGCACGGTTGGGCGATTCGCCACTGCCGCCGCCGCCAATCATATGATGGCCCATCACCGCTGCCCCGGCACTGGTGCCGGCCAAACTGAGATCCTGTTGCTGCACGCGCTCCCGGACACGCTCCATAAATGGGGTTTCCGCCAACAGCCCACAGAGGCGGAGTTGATCGCCACCGGTCATAAAAATGCCGGTGCAGTCTTCAAGGTATTCTAGGTAGTAGGAATCTTCTCCTTGGCTGCGTTCACGAATATCGATTAGTTCGACCCGCTGCGCCCCCATGTCGGAAAAAATTTGTCGATAGCGATCGCCAACTAAGACAGGTTCCCGCGATGCCGATGGAATGATGCCGATGACCGCATCACTGCCCCCGGAACGGTTGAAAAAGGTATGTAAAATTTCTCGTCCATGAACCTTGTCTTCCGCACCACCGATCACGAGGATTGCGGTCTTTGTTGGTTTTGGCATCTGGGTCTTTGGAGAATACGATTCGGTTTGCAGCATCTATGGTATCGCTTTTCAGCCGAACACATAACTATCCAGTTTATCGAAAACCCTGAATTTCGCGAAATCCCCATCCAGTCTATGCGTTTCGATCTAATCACCCTATTTCCCGACTTTTTCACCTCCCCCCTGCAATCTGGGCTGCTGGCCAAAGCTCTCCAGAATCAGATCGCTGAGGTAATCTGTACCAATCCACGGGACTTCACCACCGACAAACACCACCGCGTCGATGATGAACCCTACGGCGGCGGCGTGGGGATGCTCCTCAAGCCCGACCCGATTTTTGCAGCGGTGGAATCTCTGCCCTGCTTGCCCCGTCGCGACATTATCCTGATGTCCCCCCAAGGGGAACCCCTCACCCATCAACTCCTCACAACCCTGAGCCACGACTACGATCAACTCGTCTTGATTTGCGGACATTACGAGGGGTTTGATGAACGAATTCGCCATTTAGCGACGCGGGAAATTTCCCTGGGGGATTTTGTACTGACGGGGGGAGAAATTCCGGCATTAACCCTGGTTAATGGCGTGACACGCCTCCTGCCGGGCACGGTGGGTAAAACCGAATCCCTGAAAACGGAAAGCTTTGCCACAGGGCTGCTAGACTATCCCCAATACACCCGCCCGGCTTCGTTTCGGGGGTGGGACGTGCCGGAGGTGTTGCGTTCTGGCAACCATGCCGCGATCGCACAATGGCGAACCGAACAACAACACCACCGCACCCGCCAACGTCGCCCCGATCTCTGGGCCACCTGGCAACGCCAAGCCCAAAACCCGCCGGCTGATCCTGACTCGTCCGGTTCACCTTAACCCTTGGGTGTAGTGTGATTACCTGAATAGACGATAGCTTGAAAGCCCTGTGGCTTTAGCCCAGGGATGAAAAGCAACGGCGGCTTTAGCCGCATTCTTACGCCAGATATGCTAGTACAAGGGAATGATTGTACTTGAGTTCAAAGCACGGGTAAAGCCTGCCCAGGCTACCGCTATAGACGACGCTATCCGGACATCTCAGTTTGTCCGTAATAAGGCGTTGCGCTATTGGATGGATAGCCAAGATGTGGGCAAATACGACCTTAGCAAGCTCTGCAAAGCGTTAGCTGAGGAGTTTCCCTTTGCTAAGAAACTCAATTCCATGGCGCGTCAGGCTTCAGCAGAACGGGCCTGGAGTTCCATCAGTCGCTTCTATGAGTATGGCAAAAAGGGTATTAAGCCCGTAGGATTCCCCAAGTTCAAGAAGCATTCCCGCTCGGTGGAATACAAAACCTCCGGCTGGAAACTACTGGGGCCGAAGCGTATCAAATTCACCGATGGCTTCGGGATTGGGGAATTGCGGTTGATCGGCACCTACGATCTGGCCCGCTATGACGAATCCCTAATTAAGCGAGTTCGCCTCGTTCGTCGTGCCGATGGCTACTATGTTCAGTTCTGCATCCAGGTTAATGTTCAGGTGCAGAGTGAGCCGAGTCAAAAAGCTGTTGGCCTTGACCTAGGGTTGCGGTATTTCATCGCTGCCAGTGATGGCACTGTGGTGGAAACGCCGCAGTTCTATCGTAAGTCTGAAAGGCGGTTGAATAGAGCCAATCGGCAGAAGTCCAGAAAGTACCGTAAGGGGGCAAAACCACAGTCGAGGAACTATCACAAGGCTAGGAACCGATACGCCCGGAAGCATTTAAGGGTAAGTAGGCAGCGTAATGAGTGGGCGAAGAGCATCGCCTACTGCGTCATCCAATCTAACGATTTGGTGGCCTATGAGGACTTGAATGTGAAAGGGTTGGTTCGCAATCGGCATCTGGCTAAGTCGATTAGTGATGCGGGATGGTCAACGTTTCGCCGTTGGTTGGAGTATTTTGGCAGGAAATATGGGAAGGCAACGGTGGCCGTTCCTCCCCACTATACGAGCCAGGATTGCTCAAGCTGCGGCAAGCGGGTACATAAGGCACTCTCAGTCAGAACCCATCACTGTCCGCATTGCGGCTATGAGGCTGACCGAGATGTGAATGCTGCCATCAACATCCTGCGCCTTGGACTCACTACCGTGGGGCACACGGGAAGTTATACGCTTGGGGAGATTGGGCCTCTGGCTGAGTTGGAGCAATCCTGCTGAGTTAAGTCCGGTCGATGAACCAAGAATCCCCGTCGCTGTCTTCGCGGGGAGTGTCAAAGCCCGAAGCGTGATGGTCCGCTGTCATTTGTTGTATCGAGATTGTTGTATTGAGGTAGTTTTTAATGTTCAACCTGCGCCATTGGTTCACCGCCCTCGCCGCCTGCGGCCTCTGTCTCACCAGTCCTCTGTTGACCCCTCCCAGTTCTGCTGCGATCTTTGACAATCAACGGGTTGATGAACGCCGCTTTATCTTACTCGCATCCCCCTTTGGCGTGGAAAAACGCAGCTATCAGTTACTGATCGTCGAACAACTGTCCAACCGTCGGCCCTGCTGGCAAGAATATGACGGCGAACCGACACGGGTTGATCCTCTCCTTTTTAACTTTGACTTCAGCGACATCTGTAACCGCCTCACCGACAGCAACGGCTACTCGTTGCGCATTGGCAGCGAAGACCTCGGCTGGCGCTTTATTCTCTCCGTCGTGCCCCAAGGTAACGAGTTGGTATTAATGGCCAATTCCCCCCGCGAACCCAACGTTCGGATTCCCATTGGCCGCACCCGTGGCCTCGCCGATGGCTATCTCAAAATCCATCTCGATGAGGGTTGGGAACTGACCCGCCGCACCTATCAAAATCGCCCCTTGGGTCACATCTATTTAACCGGTGATCCCCAGTTGGTGTCCGTGCCCAGTGGTGGCCCTGTGGGGATTAATAGCGGCCCCCTGCCGTCGGACTCTTTGCCCCCGGCGGAGCGCGAAATCATCATTACCCCCCTTCCCCCCCGCACGGCCCCCGTCCCCCAACCGCCCCAACAACGTCCATTACCCACACCGCCCGTCGATCCTACACCGAGCGATCGCCCCCTCCCCCCGCCAGAGCGACGCATTCCCACCCTCTAACCCTCGCCGGACTCTCGCCGTTTGGTGGGCGGTTCCCAATCCCTGTAGAATGAGGGGAGCAAATTTTCCATGGGTTACTTTTGGGCATGGTCACAACGGATGAACAACAAGCCGCAACCCCAGCACCAGACTTTGATCTGGCTGCTTATCTTCAGCAGCAACAAACTAAAGTAGAAGCAGCATTGGCGGCCTCTGTCCCGACGGCAGAACCGCCCAAAATCTACGAAGCGATGCGCTACTCGCTGCTGGCGGGGGGGAAGCGGTTACGGCCCATCCTTTGTTTGGCAACCTGTGAACTGCTCGGCGGCACGGAGGCGATGGCCATGGCTACCGCCTGCGCCCTGGAGATGATTCACACCATGTCGCTGATCCACGATGATCTACCCGCGATGGATAATGACGACTATCGGCGCGGTAAGCTGACGAACCATAAGGTTTACGGCGATGATATTGCGATTTTGGCGGGGGATGCGCTGCTGGCCTATGCCTTTGAATATATTGCCGACCAGACCTCCGATGTGCCGCCGGCCCAAGTGTTGAAGGTGGTTGCCCATGTGGGGCGGGCTGTGGGGGCGGCGGGCTTGGTGGGGGGCCAGGTGATGGATTTGGAATCGGAAGGAAAACCCGATGTCACCGCTGAGATGCTGACCTTTATCCACACCCATAAAACCGGGGCGCTGCTAGAGGCTTGTGTGACCTGTGGGGCAATTTTGGCCGGGGCGGGGGATGCTGATTTACAGCGATTGTCGCGCTATGCCCAAAATATTGGCTTGGCGTTCCAGATTATTGATGACATTTTGGATATTACGGCGACCCAAGCTGAATTGGGGAAAACCGCCGGGAAAGATTTACAAGCGCAAAAGGCGACTTATCCTAGTTTGTGGGGGTTGGAGGCTTCGCGTCAGGAGGCGGATCGTTTGGTGACGGAGGCGATCGCACAACTCGACCCCTACGGCCCAGCGGCTGCTCCCCTCGCTGCGATCGCTCACTTCATTACGGCGCGTAAGAATTAGAGGGCAACGGAAACACAATGCAAGAGTTTAATTCGATCCTCAGTAACCACGTCCTACTGGTGGCCATTATTGCCTGTCTGATTGCTCAGGTGCTGAAGTTAATCATCAGCTTGATTCAAAAACAGCGTTTGGATGTGCGTCACCTGTTCAGCACCGGCGGGATGCCCAGTTCGCACTCGGCGCTGGTGTCTGCCCTGGCGACGGGGGTCGGCCAAGCGAAGGGGTGGAATAGTGCGGAGTTTGCGATCGCATCTATCTTTGCGGTGATCGTCATGTACGATGCCGCCGGAGTCCGCCAAGCCGCCGGGAAACAAGCCCGCATCCTCAACCAAATCCTCGACGAAATGTTCCAAGAAGGCAAAGAACTCAACGAAGAACGCCTGAAAGAACTCCTTGGCCATACTCCCTTTCAAGTCTTGATGGGCCTGGCGTTGGGAATTAGCATCTCCCTTCTCGCCGGTATGATGGCCACGCCCGTGTAGTGCGAAGCCCTCTCCTGTGGGAGAGGGCTTCGCTTCGCGTTTCTAGATTCGGCTTAGATGCGCTGATCGAGGGTGGTGGCGAGGGTTAATAATTCCACAAGGGGCGCTTGATCTTGGGGATACATGATCGCCGTGAACAGCCCCACAGTCCCCCGCCGGAACGTGACGAGATCGCTACTGAATTGGGTATCGTAGAGGGTCAAACCGAGGTGAATCCCAGCGGCGCGATCGCCCACCCCGTTCACCGTTTCTAGGGTTTCATAGCGGGTGAGAGCAATGCCATCCATCGGGGCGAGGCGTTGTTGGATTAATTCGGTGATTTTGATTTGCTGGTCCGGCTGTTGGGATTGGGTCAGGTAATAGTCAAACAGTTCCGGATCGCTAACTACGCCATTGAACCCCACCACCACTTGCAAGCGGGTGGGGTGAATATAGACGTAAAAGTCTTCGGGACTGACACCGCTTTGCTGAAACTGACCGCTGAGGGCTTCGAGTTGCTGCACCATTTGCGCGGCGACGGCGGGGGGCGGCTCGATAAAACCTTGGGGCAGATCCGCCAGAGTTAACTTGAGCGCAGCCTCGGCGGGGGCTTGGGCGATCTGTACTGCCGCGATTTCAGCAGGGGGGGTGATGGGGCCGGGATCAATGGCGATCGCCGGCGACCCCTGCAACAGGCCAGGCAAAACCAGCGCACTTAAACCAAGACCACATAGAGCTAGAGGGTGTTGCATTGTATTCGGGAGAAGTAATGGACTGAAGGCGAATTGAGATCATTCACACTGACGATCTAAGGTGCGATCGCCCTGGAATATGTTCCCACGCTAGCAAACCCCTCAGCCCAACGGCCGCAAATTCCGCACCCTGTCGCCCTTAACTTTGGGACAATCGCTGCACCGTTTCGCCCCCTAAACGACGGGCGGCATCTTCTAAGAGTGCCGGGATTTTTTGACGGTGGGGGCTATGTTGGAGCGATCGCTCGATGCGACTCCGATCGATCGGATCACTCGCCTGTTTACCGGGGAACCAATGTCCCCCATTATTCAACAGGTTATACCGCGCCTTCCCATAGTCCACCATGTCATAGGCGATCGCTAAATTGCGCAACCATAAAATCGTCTTCACCCCAATCTCATCCGGCACATGGTGGGGATCAGGCAACCCCTGATCCCACGTTTCCACCCACTCTTTCCCCAAACAGCGAATCGCCTCCTGCTCCAACCGCTCCAAAATCGGCGGCAACAA
Organism: Spirulina major PCC 6313; assembly: GCF_001890765.1. Taxonomy (NCBI): domain Bacteria; kingdom Bacillati; phylum Cyanobacteriota; class Cyanophyceae; order Spirulinales; family Spirulinaceae; genus Spirulina; species Spirulina major. The sequence continues at coordinate 2,552,701 of NZ_KV878783.1, forward strand.
GTCCCCCGCCTGCGCCAACACCGGCAACGTCTTTAAATGTTCATCAAAATCCGTCGGCCGCGCTGCCCCCACCGACAGAGTATGCACCTCCGGATGGGACAAACAAAACAGATTATTAAACACCATCGGACTCAAGGGCGCACAAAGCTCCACCAACTTCGGCGGCGGTGCATACAAGTGACCCCCTTTGTCGGACGGACTGATAATAAATACCCCCATATCCTGCCCTTGGGCCGCCTCAATCGCCGGCCAATTGCCTTGATTAATGTAGTACCAATGCAAATTCACATAGTCAAACAGCCCCGTTTCAATGGCCCGACAGATCACATCCGTCGGCCCGTGGGTCGAAAACCCCACATGGCGAATCCGTCCCTGGGCTTGGAACTCCCGCACCACATCCAAACAGCCCCCCGGCCGGATCGTATCCGTCAAATTGTCCGGTGTATTAATGCCGTGAATCCCCAGCAGATCAACAGAGTCCAACTGCAACAACTGGAGGGATTTTTCTAAGGTGTCACGAAACTCCTGCGCATCCGGCTTAGGTGACACCTTGGTTTGTACGATGATCTGCTCACGGGGTAACGTCGGTAAAATTCGCCCCAATTGCAGTTCCGATGTGCCATAGCCCCGCGCCGTCTCAATATGATTAATCCCTAATTCCAAAGACCGGCGAATCGTTGCCTCTAGATTCGCCTGACCCTCTGGGGGAATTTCGGCCCAGGGCTGATCTTGCCATTTGTGTTGATACCGCATTCCCCCGCAGGAAAAGACGGGCATGGATAATTCAGTGCGACCAAAACGACGATATTGCATCAGGATTCACGATCTAAAAAACTCTACATTTAACGAGAGACTCAACGCCAGATCACCCTTGGAAACGTGACCCCAGCCCCCTAAAAATGGGGCAATTCTCGCAAACTCCCCACCGTTGAAAATGCTCCCCGAATTATACCGCACGGTCATTAATGCCCTCCGTGGCGGGTCGAATCCGAGGGTTGGATTGCTGCGGAATCTGGTTGCTTACCCTTCGACAGGCTCAGGGAGCGATTGTGTTGGGTGGAGGTTAGGGTTTGGAAGCCCAGGGTAGATCGAGGCTGCGACGGAGGGTTAGGGCTTGGTTTTGATAGGCGATCGCCTGCTGTGATTCTCCCTGTTGGGCGCTGAGGTGGGCTAACCGTTCGAGGACAACAATTTGGCCCAAGGGCGTTTGGGAGGCTTCATAGTGCTGAAGTGCTGTTTGGTAGGCTGACTCGGCCAGTTCCCACTGGTTTTGCTGCTCATACAGGCGGGCCTTTTGTTTAAAAATATGGCCGATGGAGACGCTGGATTCGCCAGAGTCTTGATTTGCTTGAAACCAGATCACGGCATCGTTGTAGGCCGCTAGGGCTGGCTCGGTTTGGTCAATTTCGGCGTAGAGATTACCCAGATTTTGGGACATGATTGCCGCGCTGCCCCATAAGTCCATGGCTTGAAAAATCGGAATGAGTTGTTTTTGGTAGGGAATGGCGGCCGCAAATTGGCTTTGTTTGGTATAGGCGAGGACGATGAAATTGAGAATATAGAGTTCTGCATAGTCTTGGTTACGAGAGGTGCGGGCTTGTTCGACGGCGCGGTCGAAGTAGGATTGGGCGCGATCGCTCTCCTGCCCGACTAAATAAAACTCGCCAATGGACGCTAGGATCAATTCCAAGGGATAGGGCACACCCCCCGCATCGGGCTGCCCAAATCGCTCCAGAACGGCCTGAGCTTCATCACGGTAGCGACGAGCGCGATCCGGTTGGCCCTGGGCTTGATACAGGGCGCTGATGTTTTCGAGGCTTAAGACTTGATTGGTAATGTGGGGCGCTTGGGGGTCTGAGGTGTCATGGCGGGCAATCTTGAGCGCCTTTTGAGAGGCGGCGAGGGCGGGTTCAACCTGGCCCTGTTGTTGATGAATGGTTGCGATGCGATTCAGCACTTCGGGCGCTGAATAGGAATTTATCTCAGTTCGGTCATAGAATTGGACGACTTGCTGATAGGTTGTGAGGGCTAAATCGAGGTGGCCTTGGAGTTGGTAAACGAGGCCAAGTTTACGAATGTAAAGCGTAAAGCCCCCGTTTTCCAAACGGGGGATATAAGCGAAGGGCTGAATTTATTCAGCCGTGATACCGAGGTATCATAGCAACCATGAAAACGCTCAAGTTCAAGCTCTACCAGCATAAGCGGAATAGATACCTCAAGCGGACAATCAATGCCGCAGGGCGTATCTACAACCATTGTGTTGCCCTCCACAAACGGTACTACCGAATGTGGGGCAAGCACTTGAACTGCGCCCGACTGCAAAAACACATCGCCAAGCTTCGGAAACGGAACCCCTGGTGGTTGCAGGTGGGTTCTCAAGCCGTACAGGATATCTGCCAACGAATTGAGAAAGCCTATCAACTGTTCTTCAAACACAAAGATAGAAGCGTTCGACCGCCCAACTTCAAGAAAACCCGAAAATACAAATCCTTCACCCTCAAGCAAGCTGGGTACAAATTCCTCGGTGGCAACCGGGTCAGGATTGGGAACAAAGTCTATCAATATTGGAACTCTCGCCCCATTGAGGGCAAGGTCAAGACCGTGACGATTAAACGAACTCCCTTGGGAGAACTGTTCATGATTGTCACGGTAGATACCCTGTCAGAACCCCAAGTCAAAACCGAGACAGGTAACATTGCTGGTTTTGATTTTGGACTTAAGACGTTTCTGACCTGTTCTGAGGGATTCAAGATTGATGCCCCCTTGTTCTTCAAGCAGTCACTTAACTCGGTTCGCAAAGCGAGTCGAGAGTTGTCCCGTAAGCAAAAGGGTTCAGCCCATCGGGAACGTGCCCGATTAAACTTAGCCCGCAAGCATGAAGATATTGCCCATCGACGGCGGGACTGGTTTTGGAAGTTAGCCCATCAACTGACGAATCAGTTTGATATGCTGTGTTTTGAAACCTTGAACCTCAAGGCGATGCAGCGGCTTTGGGGGCGTAAGGTGAGTGATTTGGCGTTTCGGGAGTTTCTGCAAATCCTGGAGTGGGTGGCGACGAAGAAGGGGAAGCGGGTGGTCTATGTTGAGCGCTGGTTCCCTTCGAGCAAGACCTGTTCAAGTTGTGGTCATATTTTGGAGCATCTGGATTTAGAGACTCGCCATTGGCGGTGTCCCAGTTGCTCGGCAGAGAATGACCGGGATGAGAATGCGGCGATGAATATTAAAGTGGCTGGGGCTTCAGCCATTGGGTTAGGTGATGTCAGACAGGCGTTGCCTGCTATTGCTGTTTGATCCCAGAATCCCCCGTTTTCTAAACGGGGGAGTAAGTCAATCAAGGTTTCAGTTTCGGCCCATGAACTTTCGATGCTGCGTTCAAGGGCGAGGCGGTCTTCGTAACTCTGACGGGCTGCCTCGAAGTCACCGAGGGCTAAATAGGCTGCGCCGATCTTATCTTGGGCATCACGGATGAGCCAGGCACTGAGGGTGGCATCAGTGATGGTTGTCACTCGTTGATAATAGGGGATAGCGTCTTTGAGGTGTCCTCGGAGGGCAAAATGATCGCCGACGCTGAGGAGGGTGAGGGCGGCGCTGTCGGGTTCGCCTTGGTCGATGAAGCGGGTGTAGCGTTGTTCGTAGAGGGCGATCGCGTCGGCGGTGAGATCCATGTTTAACAACATGTCCGCAAACACAATCATCTGAGCATCAGGATTGTCTAAATCCGGCCAGACTTGGGCGTGAGTCGTGGGGTGATCCAACGCGATGGCAGCCGATCCGACCCACGGAGTTTCCCCCCAAAACAAGGTAGTAACAACCACAATGGCAGCATAGTTCTGAAGACAAGATCGCAAATCCATGGCTAAAAATTTCCTGGTTTCGGGTGGATTGGCCATACCCACCATTTTAATGCTGGGATTGGGGCAGATTGCGATCGCGCCAGGATTGTTATCTCCCGGCAGAGTTGGCCCCCGAATTAGAGACCTATGCTAACATTTGGGGTAAATTTCCATCACCCACCTATCATCAATCCTGGTTGCAGAGGGGCCCCATGAGCAAGGTTCTGGTGCTAAACGCTTCCTATGAACCACTCAACATCACGAGTTGGCGGCGAGCGGTTGTCTTACTGCTGAAGGGCAAAGCAGAACAACTTGAATACACCACCACGGAACTCTATACCCGGTTTCCCCATCCCACCGTGATCCGGCTGCGCTACTATGTGCGGGTTCCCTACAAAGAAATCCCCTTGACCCGCCGGAATATTTTTGAACGGGACAATCACACCTGTCAATATTGTGACTATCGGGGCGACAATTTAACCCTGGATCATGTCAGTCCGCGATCGCGCGGTGGGCCCGATAGCTGGGAAAACTTGGTGGCGGCCTGTGTGCGGTGCAACGTCAAAAAAGGGAGCCGCACCCCGGACGAAGCCCAAATGCAGCTTAAATCCATCCCCCGCCGTCCGTACAGTAGCCTGCATTTTGAAATTGCTCGGTATATTCGCAGTGGCCGCAACATTGAATGGAAAAAGTATGTGATTGGGGTCTAAGCAGTTCTGCGAGTCCCATCTCTGCCACGCCCTTGCTACAATCAGGGTTTAAATCACGATCGCAAGAGAGCAGTAGTCAACAATGCAGGTGCAGGTTTCGGATCACTGGAACGTTGGTGAAACCCTCCTTAACCTGTATCGGGTCGCTGAAGTTCTAGGAGAACAGGAATCGGGATTCACCTATCAGGTTTACCATCGCCATTGGCATCAAGCGATGGTGGCGAAGGTCTGGTCGCCGCCCCAACAGACCAAAGCCACGGTCGAAGCCTTTCGGAAACGGTGTAAAACCTGGCTCAAATTGGGACTGCATCCCCATCTGGCTAGTTTTTACTATGTGCGGCAATGGCAAGGGAAGTTAATTATCTTCTCTGAATATTTGGCGGCGGGAAGTCTGCAAACATGGATGCAAACGGGGCGATTGTCCCGGAGTGCGGATGCGATCGCCCTCCCACAAGTTTTAGATATCGCCATTCAATCCGCCTGGGGGTTAGATTATCTCCACCGCCAAGGCTTAGTCCACGGCAATCTCAAGGCCTCGAATCTTCTCCTGGATGGACAAGGCACGGTGAAGTTGACGGATCTGCATTATCCGACCGTGGGGCGGCCGGTGGATGACCTCCGCCAGTGGGTGAAAATTATTCTCGATCTCGCGCCGGGGCCGGAGTTTTTGCCCGCCCCGCTGAAGACGCTGTTTCAACAATGCCAGACCGACCGCCCCCCGACCCTGCAACAGTGTATCCAACGGCTCATTGGGCAGTACCATGAACTCTGCCATCGCCCCTATACCCGCCAAGCCCCCACAGCGAAACATTGGCAGGCGGAGAATTATAATAACCAGGGCGTGGCGCTGATTGACCTGAATCGGCCCCAGGATGCGCTACGGCTTTGGGATAAGGCGCGACAGGTTACCCCCCACCATCCGGCGGCCACCTATAACCGGCTACTCTGGCTGTGGCGATCGCGCCAAATCACCGAATCCCAGATCTGCCAAGTGTTGGAAACCTTTCCGCCCACAGCGGCGGATCTGGTGGGTTTGCTGCATTTAGAACGTAATGATCCCCGGTCGGCCAAGGCAGCGTTTGATCGCTACCGGCTTCATACTCCGAACCTATCGCCCCCCCTCCAAGCCGCCTACACCCTCGCCCAAGAAACCAACCCCCCAACCGATGATGCCAACGGGCAAGTGCTCCAGCGGGAGGCGATCGCCACTCTGCACTACAGCGATGACGGCCAGTACGCCATTTGGGGCAATCAAGACGGCAGCCTAGTGTTGTGGGAATGCCGCACCCTACAACACCACCGCCTTTCAGGACATCCGGGGGAACGGATTACCCTGACTCAATTTAGCCCCGATCGCTGCTACGTTATTTCCCTCGCCCATCACCCCGAAACCAATAGCCAAACCCTGAAACTGTGGAGCCGCATGACGGGGAAATGTCTTTGCACCTTTCCCCAACTCCAAGAATGGGAAGTCCTGGCCCCAACCCCCACCGCCGTGCAGCAACGCTGGAGTCCGGATAGTCGGTTTTTCCTGCGCAAGACTGCGACGATGCTGCAAATTATGGAGGTGGCGACGGGGGCCTGTTTGTTTGTTTGCCATGGGGATGGCACGGCGATCGCCCTCACGGTCCAGGGTTCCTATGGGGTCACGGTCAGTTCGCAGCCGCGTCTGTGGGATATTTACCGGGAAACCTGTTTAGGCACGATCGCCCCTGACCAAGCCGTGAGTGCGATCGCCCTTCATCCCGATGGTCAGCATTGTCTGACGGCCACCAGTGCGGGGGAAGTCACCCTGCGAACGCTCCAAGGCCAGGTGGTGATCACCCTGACGGGAACCCCGGCGGGAATTCATTCGGTGGGGATTAGTCAGGACGGCCAAGTGTGCCTCGTGGCGGGGCAGCGGGTGGAATTGTGGTCTCTGGAAACGGGGCAATGGTTGCGATCGCTCACGGATCACCCGTCCAGCGTGGCATCCCTGCGCCCCGATGGGAAACAGGTGCTCGTCGGTGGCTCACAGCTTACCCTCTGGATGATCGACCAACAACAGATTGCCTACCAAGCCCCCTTCCGCCTCTGCACCGCCCAATCCACCACCACCCAATCCACCACCCTCCAGCAGTATCAAGAGGGCATTGCCAAAGCCGAAGCCGCCCTCCAGCAATCCCACTGGATCGAAGCTTGGCACCAGTTAAAGGCCGTGCGATCGCTCCCCAGTTATCGCCAAGACCGCCGCGCCTTTGACCTCTGGACGAGCCTCTACACCCACCTGCCCAGGCCAGCGATCGCCCATTGCTGGGAACTGCAAACCTTCACCGCCCACATCGGCAGCATCCACACCGCCCGCTTCAGCCTCGACGGCCAAGCCTTCACCGGCAGCCAAGATGGCCTCGTCAAACGCTGGCACATCACCCCCGATCGCACCCTCAGCCAAGTGGTCGGCAACCCCAAAGGCTACCTCGACTGCTGCGACATCAGCCCCAACGGCAAAAGCGTCGTCACCAGCAGTCGCACCAGCGGCCTCCAACAGTGGGATGCGGACACCGGCGATCTACGCCAAACCCTCGATACCCAATCCCTCTACTGTGTCAGCCTTGCCCAAAGTCCTGACGGTCACTACCTCATGGGCGGCACTGCCCAAGGTGAACTCACCCTCTGGGATCTCACCACCGGCCGCCGTGTCCGCTATTGGCAAGCCCATAGTCGGGCGGTGCAAGCCCTCTGTTTTAGTCCGGATAGTCTGTACTGTGTTTCCGCTGAGGCGGGCAATACCTGGAAACGGTGGGAAATCGCCACGGGGACATGCCTCCAAACCGTCACCACCCCCCAATCCAACCTCACCTCCATCGCCTACAGTCCCAATGGTCACTACCTCGTTTCCACCAGTCAAGACCAAACCTTAATCCTGTGGTCGGTGGGGTTAGGGCAACGGCTGCACATCCTGCGGGGCCACAGTGGAGCCGTCACCGCCGCCACCTTCAGCCGAGATAGTCACCACATCCTGTCCGGCAGCACCGACCAGACGGCCCGCCTCTGGAATGTGTTGAGGGGTGATTGTGTCTTTACCCTCGATGTACCGGGGACAGCGGTAACGGGGGTCGCCCTCAGTCCAGACAGCCGCTACGCCTTGACCACCATGGCCAATGGCTATGGCAAACTTTGGGCCCTGGATTGGCAATTATCGGAACAGCCCCCAGCGGGTTGGGATGAAGGGGTGCGCCCCTACCTAGAGACCTTTTTAACCCGCCAAACCCCCTACCAAGCAGATCCTGCGGCTGAAACACCACCGGTGTCCTGGCGACAACGGTGGCAAGATTTTCCCTGGGGCTTTTTGGGGGTGTGGTGGGGGCTGGTGTGGGCGTTGACGGCGGCGGCTCTGGATATTTTTAGTGGGGTGGGGGTGACACCCCAGGCGTATTTGCTGGCGGTGGGGGTGATGCTGTCGATTTTTGGGTATTTTTGGGGACGGCAGGTGGGGAATCCGTCGGTGCAGTTGGGGGCGTTGTTTGCCTCTGGGGTGTTGGTGCTGGTGGGGGCGGTGGATGCGACGGTGCGCTGGTCGTCCTTGGGGGCGGTGGTGTGGGGGGCGATCGCCGCCTTAATGCTGTCGGGGGCGGCGTTGGGGTTGCGCCCGATTACGGTGGTGTCAGCACCGCCGGGGTTGCGGGTTTGTCAGGCCCTGCGCCGTTATTGGGGGGGCTGGGGCGGTTTGGGGATTTTAGCGATCGCCACTGGGGCCGGGATGGCGATGGAGGCGCTGATCACCTGGGGAGGGGTGGCTCCTGTGATCGTGGCGGGGGTGACGGTGGGGATTGTGGCGATCGCCCAACTCTGGCATCTGATTCGGACCGGCATTCACAGCAAAAGCCTCAGCCAAGGGGTAATCTTGGCGGCACTCTTCACCCTGACGGCCTATAAATGGGCCGTGCCGAGCTATCTCGGCATTCTCCCCGCTCACCTCTGTAGCCACCTCGAAACCCTCGACCCCTACCTAGCACGGGGCGGTAATCCCAATGGGATTTTTCTCCATAACAACCGACTGCCCTTAACCCACTGTGCGATCGCCGCCGAACAGTTTGACCTCGTTGAGCGCCTCCTCACCACTGGCGCAAATCTCAACCACACCGATGCGGAGGGGCGAAGTCTCTTGATCCTCGCGGTGGAGGCCGATCAACTGCCGTGGGTGGCATCCTTGATCGCTCAAGGGGCTGACGTGAATCAGCGAGACCCCGAAGCCCGTACCGCTCTCCATCACAGCCAACAGGTGGCGATCGCCCAAGCCCTGATCGATGCCGGTGCTAACATCAACGCCCTCTCCCCTGACCATGGCACACCCCTACATTGGGCGATCGCCTCCAATCAGCCCGACCTCTTTCAACTCCTCCTCACCGCCGGGGCTGACCTCAACGCCATCTGTGCAGACTGCGATGCCACCACTCCCCTCCACACTGCCGTGCGCCATAATCGCATCCCCATGCTCAAAACCCTCCTCGATGCCGGCGCAGATCTCAACCAAACCGATCACAACGACCAAACCCCCCTCGAATACGCCCAACGCCAAAACCGCACCGAAGCCGTTCGCCTCATCGAGCAAGCCCTGGAGCAACAAAACTCCTGATCCATCCCATCACCGCCCATCCTCCCCAAAAAACTAGCTTTTGTTGTACAACGAAAGCTAGATTGCCGCAATCTTGGGCATCCTTCACCGGCAACCCATTCAACCCTTAACGTCTATTGACAAGGAACATCCAAAACCGATGCTGAGGCTGATCACTGATTTCGATGGCCCGATTATGGACGTATCCGAACGGTACTATCACGTCTATCAACTGTGTCTAGAACGCGCCAAAGCGCCAGACCAACCCGTCACCCTCCTCTCCAAACCGGACTTTTGGCGGTGCAAACGGGCTAAAGTCCCCGAACGCGCCATCGGGCAGCGTTCCGGCCTCAACCCTGACCAAGCCCGCCACTTTGCCCACCTGCGCCGAGAACTGGTGCATCAAGTGCCCTATCTGGTCTACGATCGCCTCATTCCCCGCGCCGTGGAAAGTCTCGAAATCCTCCAGGCCTACGGGATTGATCTCGCCATCCTCACGATGCGCCGCGAGCAAGAACTGAGCATCCCCCTCGACCGCTACGATCTGGGCCGTTTCTTCCCCCCTTCCCAACGCTACTGCATCGGCAACACCTACAGCAAAACCGGGGATGTGAATGATAAACCGCTCTTGATGGCCCAGGCCCTCGCGACACTCCCCCCGGCGGAAAAAACCTGGATGATTGGCGATACTGAAGCGGATATTGTGGCCGCCCAGACCCACAATATTCCCGTGATTGGCGTGTTGTCGGGAATTCGCGATCGCGAACGTCTCGCGGGCTACTACCCCGATCGCATCGTCGCTGACCTGGCCGCCGCCCTCGAAATCATCTGTCCGCCCCTGTCGCTGACGCGATCGCCCCTACCGTAGGAAACTACTCACCAGCCAAAAGATCACCAACGTCACCACATTCACCACTTGGGCCGCAGATAACCCCCCATTACCCAGGGGAACCCCGCTCAAATTGGCCAACAGTGACCCGATTGTCGTGCCCACCACGATCGCCAACAGCGAAATCAACAGCGCCCGGCCAAACCGCTTTTCTTTACGGGTGATGAAATAGACATTCCCCACCAGCCCAAAGGTAAACACCAAGGCCAGCACCGGATCATTGGGACTTTGGGCCAAGAGCGTCAACGCCGCTCCCACCCCAAAGACCATCGCCGGAATCACAATGTCCCACTGGGAAGGGGTGTCTAGATAATCTTGGAGCCAAGACGGCGAGGGGGATGACTCCGCCACGGGGGCCGGCTTGGGTTTTTTTTGTTCCGGAAAACGGATGCCTTCGGGCACTTTGATTTTTCCTTCTTGGCGGAGTTTGAGGCGATCCATAATGATCGCATCGTAGGCCGCTTCGATCTTTTCGACCTGCTTGCGATCGCTACTATATTCTTGACTGAGGCGACTCCGGGCAGATTGGATCTCGTCAAAGGATGCTTCTGTCGCTACACCCAGGATTTCATAGGAGTTTTGTTCGCTCATCTCTTGGAATACCTCTGAAGATCAGTTCACGAGGGTCGGCCGACCCGTCCATCTCAATGGGATGGTGGCAGACTAGCGGTTGCCCGCATCAGCTTTTCAGTAGTGTAGCCCGAACCGTCTCAATCTGCGACAATCGTTGAAGCGATCGCAGTGCTTCCCTGTCTCGAAAACTGTACCTTGACCGTCCAATCTTCTCACTTCTCCGTACTCCACCGTATTTTTGTCTAAAATTCTGAGTACACTCGTAATGTGAACACCCAGAATAACGCGCAAAAATGGTGTGTTTGAATTTTCCTAAAGAGTAACTATGGCGACCGACCCCACCACCAAGATCCTCATCGTGGATGACGACCCGGCGATCCGTAATCTGGTGCATCGCTTTCTTCGCCAGAAAGACTATCACGTCGAAGCTGCCGCTGATGGGAAATCGGCCCTAGAACTCTTTGAACGCTTCAACCCCGCCCTGGTCATTCTTGACGTTAACCTTCCCGATGCCCTCGGTTACAACCTCTGCGAAGAGATGCAAAAGCGTACCGATGTCTTCGTCCTCATGCTCACCAGCCGCACCGACACCGAAGACAAAGCGATCGGCTTTCGCAAAGGCGCAGACGACTACCTCACCAAACCCTTCGACCTCCAAGAATTAGAACTGCGGGTCAGTGCCATTCTCAAGCGCATTCGCCCCGTCAGTCAGCCCGTCACCCAAAAACTCCTCCAGTTTGAAAACCTCACCATTGATCCCCTCCAACGCGCCGTCCAAGTCAACGGCAGCGAAGTCCCCTTCACCACCTTAGAATTTGACCTCCTCTATTACCTCGCCAAAAACCCCAACCAAGCCCTCAGCCGCGCCCAGTTAATCAGCGAAGTCTGGGACTATGACGAATCCTCCCTCGGCGATCAGCGGGTTGTGGATGTCCACATCGGCCAAATCCGCAAAAAAATCGAAGCCAACGCCTCCCAACCCTCCCTAATCACCACCATTCGCGGTTTTGGCTACAAGTTCAACGTCGCCAATGCCGACGCTTAACACACCCACCCCCCCGATCGCCTAGTAACAGCCGATTGAATCGCCCAGCGATGTGGACGGCCTCGCAGCCCAACGGGACAGCCGAACAGACCAAAGCGGAGCACTATAATAAGAATTACGAATGTAAAGCGTAAAGCCCCCGTTTTCCAAACGGGGGATATAAGCGAAGGGCTGAATTTATTCAGCCGTGATACCGAGGTATCATAGCAACCATGAAAACGCTCAAGTTCAAGCTCTACCAGCATAAGCGGAATAGATACCTCAAGCGGACAATCAATGCCGCAGGGCGTATCTACAACCATTGTGTTGCCCTCCACAAACGGTACTACCGCATCTGGGGCAAGCACTTGAACTGCGCCCGACTACAAAAACACATCGCCAAGCTTCGGAAACGGAACCCCTGGTGGTTGCAGGTGGGTTCTCAAGCCGTACAGGATATCTGCCAACGAATTGAGAAAGCGTATCAACTGTTCTTCAAACACAACAAAAAAGGCGTTCGCCCGCCAAACTTTAAGAAGACCCGAAGGTAGTGCATTAGATTATTGTGGGGAAGGAGAGGATATCCTGCCAACTCCAGCGATGGTCAGTCAATCCTGCTCGTTGTGCCGCCGTGCTCTTGTAGCGACTGTGCTGCCAGATCCAGTTGAAATAACTCACCACTAAACGCACCGTCACCTTTGTCTGCTGCCACAGTTTGCCAAACTTGTTCTGTCGTCGATGCCACCTACCCGTCTGCTGCCTGATAATTCCATTGGTACGCTCCAACCGTTGCGTTTGGTCTTTGCCAATGTAGTGCTCAATTTCCAGCGGCAGTACCCGCTCATATCCTCCCCAGTTGTCACTATTCCATTGCTGGCAATGGGTCTTTCCCTCCGTGCTCACCACCAGTTCTTCAATCAGTTCATCGGTGTGTTTCCCCACTCGTGCTGTCAAGATTAACCCGCTCGAATCTGCCAAACTCATCGCAATCCAGCAATCGCCTACTTCAACTTCTTCGGGCAAGCATTGTTTGTTTTTTCACGAATGACCACATCTCATCAGCACTCACGTCCTCCGTTTCCACGCCCTGCACTTGGTCGTTATGAACCAGCAAAGCTTTAGCACTGGCGGCACGAATAATACTGACCACGGTGTTATAGGCTAATCCGCTGATGCGGCTGACTCCTCGCAAGCTAGTGCCTTCACTGTGGGCTTGAAGTACTTGCTCAATCTGCTCCGGAGTAACATGGCGATAGTAGTAGAGGGTGTCAAAACTCTCGGCAAAGGTTTGCTGGCAGTGAGGGCAGAAGTAGCGTTGATGACCATTGGGCATTTTGCCGTGTTTGTGGGTTTTGGGATGACCGCAGAGCCGACATTCCATAGTTTTAGTGCAGTGGTAACGATTCCTCTACTTTACCAAACCCACATCATTTTGACGCACTACCGACCCGAAAATACAAATCCTTCACCCTCAAGCAAGCTGGGTACAAATTCCTCGGTGGCANCGGGTCAGANNTTGGGAACAAAGTCTATCAATATTGGCACTCTCGTCCCATTGAGGGCAAGGTCAAGACCGTGACGATTAAACGAACTCCCTTGGGAGAACTGTTCATGATTGTCACGGTAGATACCCTGTCAGAACCCCAAGTCAAAACCGAGACAGGTAACATTGCTGGTTTTGATTTTGGACTTAAGACGTTTCTGACCTGTTCTGAGGGATTCAAGATTGATGCCCCCTTGTTCTTCAAGCAGTCACTTAACTCGGTTCGCAAAGCGAGTCGAGAGTTGTCCCGTAAGCAAAAGGGTTCAGCCCATCGGGAACGTGCCCGATTGAACTTAGCCCGCAAGCATGAAGATATTGCCCATCGACGGCGGGACTGGTTTTGGAAGTTAGCCCATCAACTGACGAATCAGTTTGATATGCTGTGTTTTGAAACCTTAAACCTCAAGGCGATGCAGCGGCTCTGGGGGCGTAAGGTGAGTGATTTGGCGTTTCGGGAGTTTCTGCAAATCCTGGAGTGGGTGGCGACGAAGAAGGGGAAGCGGGTGGTCTATGTTGAGCGCTGGTTCCCTTCGAGCAAGACCTGTTCAAGTTGTGGTCATATTTTGGAGCATCTGGATTTAGAGACTCGCCATTGGCGGTGTCCCAGTTGCTCGGCAGAGAATGACCGGGATGAGAATGCGGCGATGAATATTAAAGTGGCTGGGGCTTCAGCCATTGGGTTAGGTGATGTCAGACAGGCGTTGCCTGCTATTGCTGTTTGATCCCAGAATCCCCCGTTTTCTAAACGGGGGAGTAAGTCAACTGAATCTATTTTGGTCGGGCGAGGTTAGGGCTGGGGTGTGGTGATCAGGGTGACGAGGGTATCGATGAGGCGGGCGGGGTCGAGGGGGATAATTTCAGCGCCGGGGAGGAGGTGTTGGGTGATGATGAAATGCGCGATCGCACCCACGAAAATCCGTGCTGTGGCTTCGGGGTCGGGCACATCTAAATGGGGGCAATGGGTGAAATAGTAGGTGAGAGAGGCGAGGGCGACGGCGGGTAGTTCCCGGAGGAAGGTTTCGGCGAGTTCGGGGAAACGTTCGGATTCGGCGATCACAGTGCGCATTAGTCCGAGATATTCGGGGTCATTGGCGGGGACTTGCAGCATCGTGGTGGCCAAGGTGCGCAGGAACGACTGAGGCGGTTCGTTGACCATTTTGGCCACCTGTTCCGGTTCAAAAATACCCGCAAATTTACTGCGCACCAAGCGTTCAATGATGGCCACAAACAATTGATCTTTGCTTTGAAAATGGTTGTAGACCGTGGCTTTGGAGACGCTGGCCGCTGTGGCGACGCGATCCATACTGGCGGCCGCATAGCCCCGGTTGAGGAATTCCGCGATCGCTCCATCGAGGATCACATCACGTTTATCAGTGGAATTGGAAGAGCGACCAGAATCAACAGGCATGGGTGGCAGAAATTGAGCTTGACAACTCCATACTAAACTGTTTAGTTTAATAGCAGGAACTAAACTAAACTGTTTAGTTTTAAGATTATTCCTCAATGTTACTCCTGTTGGAGGTTGCCCCCGATGTCTTCGCTCCCCCTCACTCCCCCCACCTCTAAACCCTGGCGACGCTGGACGGGTTTGGGTTTAGCTGTCCTGGGCTTAACGGCGGGCGGGCTGTATTGGCAACAACAATCGGTGGCGGATGTGCCCGCCGCGTCGCCGATTCAGGTGGTGGAACGGGAGACGGTGACGGCGTTGGGGCGTTTAGAACCTCAAGGGGAGGCGATTCAAGTCCAAGCGTCCACCGCGAGCCAAGAGCAACGGATTGCAGCATTGCGGGTGGGCCTGGGCGATCGCGTCTCGGCGGGGCAGATTATCGCCGTCCTCGATGGGCGCGATCGCCTCGCTGCCGCCGTCGCCGAAGCCCAAAGCCGGGTCCAGATTGCGATCGCCCAACTCAACCAAGTGCAGGCGGGGGCGAAACCGGGGGCGATCGCGGCTCAACAGGCCACGATCACCCAAATCACAGCCGATCGCGCCGCCCAACTCCAAGCCCAGCAGGCCGTTGTGGCGGAACGGGAGGCGGAGTTAGAAAACGCGATCGCAGAATTTCGCCGCTACGATTCCCTCTATCAAGATGGGGCCATTTCCGCCCTCGACCATGACCAAAAACAACTGGCCCGCGACACCGCCCAACGCCGCCTCGAAACCGCCCGCGCCGAACTAACCCGCCTCCAAACCACCCAAGCCCCCGAACTCCAAGCCGCCACCGCCACCTTGGAGCAACTGGCCGAGGTGCGCACCGTTGATGTGCAGGCAGCCCAAGCCCAAGTTGCCCAAGCCCAAGCCGCCGTGCAGCAAGCCCAGGCTAATCTTGAGCAGCTTGATGTGCGATCGCCCCGTGACGGCGTGGTGTTGGATGTCTATACCCAGGGCGGCGAGGTGATTAGCCCCGACGGCATTATTGAACTGGGGCAGACGGCGCAGATGGTGGCGATCGCGGAAATTTATCAAAGCGACATCCAAGCCATCCGCCCCGGCCAAACTGCCAGGATCACCAGTGCCGCCCTCCGGGAACCCCTCACCGGAACCGTCACCCAAATTGGAGCCAAAGTCCAACAGCAAGAGGTGGTCAACACTGACCCCAGCAGCAACATCGATGCCCGCGTCATCGAAGTGACGATCCACCTCGACCCCGACGCGAGCGATCGCGCCCGCAGTTTTACCAACCTTCAAGTAGAAATTGAAATTGCCTTGGGGGATTAAATGCTAATCCAGATCTGAAATGAGTGAGCCAGAGCCTCACACAACCCCTGACCGGATTGATCCCTCTGTAGTGCGAGCGTCTAGCTCGCTCCCCTCGTTCAGACCCAGCATTAGTGAGCCAAGTAGTGAGCAACCCCTGACCGGATTGATCCCTCTGTAGTGCGAGCTTCTAGCTCGCTCCCCTCGTTCTCGCTCCCCTCGTTCTCGCTCCCCTCGTTCTCGCTCCCCTCGTTCTCGCTCCCCTCGTTCTCGCTCCCCTCGTTCTCGCTCCCCTCGTTCTCGCTCCCCTCGTTCTCGCTTCCCTGATTCACTCTCGTTCAAGCCAACCCCGTACCCCCATGCTCAAAACCCTGCGCCGCCGTACCTGGCTCGGTTGGCTCCAACTCAGCCACGAACCCAGCCGCCTCCTCGTTGCCCTGGCGGGCATTGCCTTCGCGGATGTGTTGATGTTCATGCAGTTGGGGTTCCAAGCCTCCCTCTTTGACAGCAATACCCGCATTGCCCGCAGCTTTAAGGCCGACGTGATTCTCGTTAGCCCCAAAGCCAAAAATACTCAAAACCTATCCACCTTCAGCCGCCGTCGTATCTATCAAGCCCTGGATGTGCCCGGTGTGCGTCACGGTATTCCGCTTTATTCGAGCATTCTCACCTGGAAAAATCCCCAAACCCGCCAAGATACCTTGATTCAATTGGTGGGATTTGACCCGGATGATCGGGTGTTTGAGTTGCCGGATTTGAATGCCCAGCAAGATAGGTTGAAACTGCCGGATCATGTGATCTTTGATCGGCGATCGCGGGGTCAATATGGTGAGGTCTTAGCCACCGTAGACAGCGGCCAAATCGTCACCACCGAAGCCGAAGGGCGCACCCTGACGATCACCGGTCTGTTTAGCTTAGGCGCATCCTTTGGGACAGATGGGATGCTGATGGCCAGCGATCAAACCTTTTTACAAATCTTTCCCCGGCGCAATGTGGGCAGCATCAGCCTCGGTCTGTTGCAACTCGAACCGGGAGCCGATCCCGATGCGATCGCCGCCCAACTCCGTACCCTGTTGCCCAGTGATGTCAATGTCCTTACCCAAACCGAATTTATCGCCGCCGAGCAAAACTATTGGCAACGGGAAAGCCCGATCGGGTTTATCTTCACGATGGGGACGGCGATGGCGTTTATTGTCGGGGTGGTGATTGTCTATCAGGTGTTGTCTACGGATGTGAACGCCCATTTGCAGGAATACGCCACGTTTAAAGCGATGGGCTATCGTCATGCCTATTTGTTGGGGGTGATTTTTGAAGAAGCGGTGATTTTGGCGGTGTTGGGGTTTGTGCCGGGGTTTGTGTTGCCGCTGGGGTTGTACCGGATGGCGGCCAATGCGACGGCACTCCCGATCGCGATGACGGTGCATCGGGCGGTGGTGGTGTTTGGGCTAACCTTGGTGATGTGTTTGATGTCAGGCGCGATCGCTACCCGCCGCCTCCAAGCCGCTGATCCCGCCGATATGTTTTAAGGATGGATAAATCATGACCCAAACTTTTCAAAATGAACCCGTGATTGCGATCGCTCACCTCAGCCACTATTTCGGCACGGGCGACCTCCGCAAACAGGTGTTATATGACATCCACCTCACAATCCAAGCCGGGGAAATCGTGATTATGACCGGCCCCTCTGGTTCCGGCAAAACCACATTGTTAACCCTGATGGGGGCATTGCGATCGGTGCAAGGGGGGAGTTTGAAGTTTCTTGGCACGGAACTCTGTGGCGCAACCAATCGGCAACAGGTCGATGTGCGTCGCCACATCGGTTATATTTTCCAAGCCCACAACCTCCACGGCAGCCTCACCGCCCTGCAAAATGTGCGCATGGGGTTAGAACTACACCCGCAATATTCCATTGCAGAGATGCACGATCGCGCCGCCCATGCCCTTGATACGGTGGGATTAGGCGATCGCATCACCTACTACCCCGCTAATCTTTCCGGCGGTCAACGCCAACGAGTGGCGATCGCCCGCGCCCTCGTCAGTCAGCCCAAACTCCTCCTCGCCGACGAACCCACCGCCGCCCTCGACCGCCAATCCGGCCGCGATGTGGTCACCCTGATGCAACGCCTTGCCAAGGAACAGGGCTGCACCATCCTCCTCGTCACCCACGACAACCGCATCCTAGACGTGGCCGATCGCATCGTCGAAATGGAAGATGGCCGCCTGATCCGCGCCGATGCCCAAACCAGTGCCGCCGCTGGGGTTAGTGAGTCATAGGAGTGGGTGCGATCGCACCCACTCTAGACCTTTGGCCACTGAGCAACGGTCACGCTTTCGTTTATAAAGAGACTCAGATACTCTCTGAGAAATGCTCATGAGTCGCCAATATCACGCCCCCTCTCGCGCTGCCGCTCAAAAAAAGGCTCCCCAATTTACAGCCCCTTCTGTCGCTCGCCCCACCGTGCAAAAAAAGAGCGCGGCGAAATCCCTCCCCCCATGGAATCCAGAAGGGCCCACCGTTGACCCCCTAGCGCGACTCAGCCAAACCCCATCCATCCAAACAAAATTAACCGTCGGGGCTGCCAACGACAAATACGAACAGGAAGCCGATCGCGTCGCCAAAAACGTCGTGCAACGCATCCATTCTCCCCTCGCTGATCCCAGTACAGAATCCATCCAGCGAGAAACCCTCGACGAAGAAGAAGACCTCCAAACTAAACCCCTCCTCCAACGCCAAACCGCAGCCGATGGCGGTGACGTTTCCTCAGACTTAGAATCAAGCATTAAAAAAGCGAAAGGTGGCGGTCAATCTCTCAATACCAACCTGCAAGCCAAGATGGGGGAGGCAATGGGAGCCGATTTTAGCGGTGTGAAAGTGCATACCGATTCCCAATCTGACCAACTCAATCAAGCCGTCCAAGCCAAAGCCTTCACCACCGGCAGTGATGTGTTTTTCCGCAAAGGGGAATACAACCCCGGCAGCAAAGGCGGTCAGGAATTGATCGCCCATGAATTAACCCATGTGGTGCAGCAAAATGGAGGCGCTGTTCAAACGAAATCAATTCACCATACCGATGCCTCTAATGAATCAGTGCAGAGACTGAAATGGTCAGAGGTGTATACGGGGTCAACATCAGTGGTTGGCATCAGTGAATCACAAATGCCTGAGGGTGTAGAAGCTGAAACAGGTGAACAAGAAACGATAGATAGGAATGTTTGGGCCGGTCAAACCAAAAAGGGACGTTCAGGGTTTTTATGGCACAAAGACTCTACCTTGGAAATACAATATGATATTAAGTCCATGAAGCAGTATAAAATCATCGATCCAACGGTTGTATTCTTTACTGCTGTCAGGATATCTGCCCTAGAGCCAATCAAAAAATTTGGGATAGATCCAAACTTTGGCAATGCGGAAAAACCGGATGGTTCAACACAATACAATGTGAGGGGATTTAATTATTTTGGCAAAGACAAGAAAATCCCACAAATATACGGCAGTAACTATTTAGAACCCGAACCTTGGAAGATCATTAGTTTCTCATTGCCAGAAGGAACACTGATTGAACGAGATCCTGAAATTCCCAATGGACTCCGGACAACTCATCATATTCAACCTTCAGAGATTAAGAGTTGGTAGGCTGATGGAGGTCAGGATGAGCATTTGGTCACTTTGTATCTTCCCAGTCGCGGCGGTCAATGGTGGAGAGCGATCGCCCTTCTTTGAGAAACTCGGTTTGGGTGGCGCTGAGGAGATGTTGCATCGTCACGGGTTCGTTGGCATCGGCGGCTAAAAAGGCGGCATTGAGGGCGATCGCTTTAATCACGCCGCCGGTAATGTCCAGTTCTGCCAACACGCCATAATCCAACGCGGCTAAAGGTGTTTGGGGCGGAAATGCCCGCTGCCAAATGCGTTGCCGTTCGGGCGTTTTGGGATAGGGGAAATTGAGCACGAAACGGAGCCGCCGGAGAAAGGCTTGGTCAAGGTTGTCTTTTAAGTTGGTGGTGAGGATGGCGAGGCCTTGGTAGGTTTCCATCCGTTGCAGGAGATAGCTCACTTCGATATTGGCGTGGCGATCGTGGCTATCTTTCACCTGAGTTCGTTTGCCAAACAGGGCATCCGCTTCGTCAAAGAGAAGAATCGCACCGCCCACTTCCGCCGCGTCGAAAATGCGTCGCAAATTCTTTTCCGTTTCGCCAATAAATTTACTCATCACCGCACTGAGATCAATGCGGAATAGATCCAAGTGCAATTCATTGGCGAGAATTTCGGCGGCGGTGGTTTTTCCCGTGCCGCTGGCTCCGGCAAAGAGCACGCTTAAACCGAGACCGCGCTGAGTTTTACCGGAAAAGCCCCACTGTTGATAGACCTTGGCTTGTTGGCGAACATGGGTGGTGATTTGGTGGAGAATGGCGGTTTCCCGTTCGGGCAAGACGAGATCATCCCAGGTGGATTGGACATTAATGCGTTGGGCGAGGGCTTCGAGTTGGGGGCGGGCTTGGCGGCGGCAGAAGTTCCAGAGGCGATCGCGCGTTTCGGGGGTGCTCGCGGGGGATTCGCTTTGAATGGTGGCGCAGGCGGTGCGAATCATGGCCGCAGAGAGGCGAAATTGTGAGGCGAGTTGGGCGAGAATGGGGCGCGATGCGTCATCCTCTGGGGGCCACGCCTGCTGCCATAGTTGCAACTGCTCGGCATACAGCAAGCCCTCCACTTCAAAGGTAATCACGGCGGGATGGGACAAGCTGAGGCGGGTTTCCGTGCTGACGAGAACGGGCACATTCACCGTTTCTAAAAATGCATCGATCAGGGGGGGGCGGGCCCGCTCTGCCGTGACTGGGACGGATTGGGCATCTACGATCAATAAACTGGGGTTGAGGGCGTACCACCGCTGCCACCGCAGGATCAGACGCTGGAGATCGGCGCGATCGCTGGGAATTGCATCACTGGGCAGGCGGTAGAGGGAGAGACCGAGGTGCTGGCCGACATGGGCAGCGATCGCGGTTTGGATTTTGGTGTATGTGCCGCAAAGTTGAATCAGGGGCGAACTATTTTCACCGTTTCCCAAAACTGCGACGATTTGATTGAGGATGTGGCGATGGGACGGTTGGAGCGGGTCGGTGGCTGGGTTAGCGAGGGGAGTGCAGACGCTAGAAAGCACGGGATCATGATAGGGCTGATCCATGAGGTAATGCAGGATCGCTTCGTCAATTTGGAGCCGTGCTCTGGGGATTTCAGGGGTATCGGCATTGTGGAGCAGTTGCCAACGGCGCAGGGGACGATGGTCTAAGATGGCATCCCAATGGGGGTCGGGGAAGCATTGGCAGGCGAGTTGAAAGGTGAGATAGGGGGTTTCGGGGTTTTGGTGCGCGATCGCCAACTGTTCCCCAATATCCGGATAGAGGGCCTGGGCGGCACAACAGAGCAAGATCACCCCTTCAAACCGCGATAATCCAAAAACTGCGCCGAGGGTTTGGAGGGTGGGCGCGGCTGCCATAGCTTGATCTAAGGTCTGGGGATCAAAGGCTTCGGGTGAGGGGGTTTCGAGGTGTTGACGCTGGGCGAGGTAGTGATTGATCAAGGTGCGCAGGAGCGCGATCGCCTGCATCAACGCCTCAATTGAGGTGAAGGATTTGGACGGCTCGGAGGGATGGGGCATCGGTATCTAGCGGCACAACCGGGAGATCTGATTGACTGACAAAACTTTGGAAATCCTTACCCCCTGGGTGTTTCAGCGATCACCCTGGCAAGCAAGCATAACCAAGGACTGGTAAGGCTTTTGCCGATCTGTACTCAACACCGAGATGGCTCAAGATCAGGGGCATCCAATTCTCTAACGCTAAACCCCTTTCCTGGTAAGGGGTTTCGGGATTCAAACATGATCTTTTGTCAGTCAATCAGCCGGGAGATACAATACGGAAGCAACAACAATCACCACACTGACCCTTGTTGCACACTGTATCATCCTTAAAAATCATTTATTTTTAAGACATACTAAGCAGAGCGATCGCCCCCTTCGTCCCCCCCTAATCCCCCGATTTTCAAGGGCTATTGAACGATAGGCGATGGGTGAATGGTTGTCTTCACGAAGCAGCAGCGGCAGAAAGACAGGCCTGCTGTAACATCGCACCCGCCAGAGCAGCCGGGAGGGGACGAGACCAAAAATAGCCTTGACCATACTCACAGTTCAGGGTTTTTAAATAGTCCAACTGTGCTACGCTTTCCACCCCTTCCGCCACAACGGTCATACCTAAGTTATGGGCCAAGGTCATGATCGTTTTGACAATTTCCGATGAGCCGCCGGGGTGGCGGATGGGTTGGATGAAGGAACGGTCAATTTTAAGGGTGTCGAGGGGAAAATGGTGCAGATAACTGAGGGACGAATAGCCCGTGCCAAAATCATCAATGCTGAGTTGAATGCCCCGTGCTTTGAGGGCTTGGAAGGTGGTTTGGGCTGTGTTGGGATCTGCCATAATCGCCCCTTCGGTAATTTCGAGCTTGAGCAGGCGGGGGTTGATTTGGGTCTGTTCGAGGAGGGTGTCGATTTGTTGGAGGAGATTGGGTTGGGTGAATTGTTTGGCGGAGAGGTTGATGTTGATGGTGATATCAAGGTCACTGCCCCAGTGGTCTTGCCAGCGGCGCAGTTGGTGACAGGCTTTGGCCATGACCCACGCACCTATGTCCAGAATCAGGCGGGTTTCCTCGGCGACGGGAATGAATTGATCGGGGGAGATCAGGCCGCGTTCGGGGTGATGCCACCGGAGGAGGGCTTCAAAGCCGATCAGTTTGCCGCTCTTGAGGCAGACGATGGGTTGATAGACAAGGGCAAATTGATTGTGTTCGATGGCGAGGCGCAGATCGGTTTCAAGTTGGAGCCGTTCTACGGCGGCGTTGTGCATGGCATGGTTAAACAGGGCGTAGTGGCCTTTGCCGTTGGCCTTGGCTTGATACATGGCGGTGTCGGCATCGCGGAGTAGTTCTTCGGGGTGGTGATAGTGGGGATGGCTGAGGGCGATGCCGATGCTGACGTTGGAGAAGATGGTGTGGTGGTCGATGGTGAAGGGTTGCAGAAAGAGGTCATGGATGCGTTGGGCGATCGCCACCACGTCGGCTTCATTGCGCACTTGGGGGATCAAAATCGTAAATTCATCGCCCCCAAGTCTCGCCAGGAGATGGGACGGTTCCAGGCAGGTTTGGAGACGGTGGGCGATCGCCACCAGAAGATGATCCCCCACGGTATGGCCGAGACTATCATTCACCATCTTGAAGCCGTCGAGATCCAGAAACAGGATCGCAAAGGGTTGAGTCGGGCTTGCCGGGTAGGTGTTGATCGAGTCCTGGAGGCGATCGCAAAAATAGGTGCGATTCGGCAGATCCGTCAAGGTGTCGTAAAACGCAAAGTGGGCCAGTTGGGTTTCCGCCTGTTTGCGATCGGTAATATCCGTCACCATCCCTAACGCCCCCAGATAATCCCCCACCTCATTCACCAGGGGACTGCTGGAAATTAACGCCCAAAAATCCGTACCATCCCGCCGCTTAAACCGAAAATCGTGGCTTTCTGCGGTGCTCTGGTGTTGGGCGGTGAACTGTTGTTGGGCAGCGGTGCGACTGTCGGCATCCATGAAGTCAAAAAACGACCGACCGAGCATTTCTGCCGGGGTATAGCCCAACATCTCGGCCATCTGGGTATTCACAAAACTCGTGATATTCAATTCATCGAGAATCCAAATCCCCTCGGCGGCGGTTTCCACAATGCGGCGATATTGTGCTTCGCTGGCCTGGAGTGCGAGTTCGGCTTGGTAGCGTTGGGTGACATCATTTTGAATTCCGACGAAGTGGGTTGCCTCGCCTTGGTCGTTAAAGACCGGTGAAATAAAGAGTTGATTCCAAAACGGGGTTCCATCCTTGCGATAGTTCCGCAGCGTCACATGGCAATCTTGCCGGTGGGAGATGGCAGTGCGGATGGTTTGCACGGCTTCGGGTTGGGTGTCGGGGCCTTGGAGGATGGCACAGTTCCGCCCCAGGATTTCCGTCGTCTGGTAGCCGGTCATCCGCTCAAAGGCGGGGTTGACGTAGATGACTGGGTTGCCGGGTTGGGTGGCGTTGGTGAGGATCACCCCGTTATGGCTGGCAGAGATGGCGCGATCCATTAACCGGAGGCGTTCGTCGGCCTGTTGACGGGCGATCGCGGTTGATAGGACATGGGCGATCGCCTGCAAAAAATGTGTATCGTGCTCCGTAAACGAACGGGGTTGATCCGTATGCACCCCAAACACCCCAAACGCCTGTTGGGCCTTGGGCCCCGCAATCACCACATTCACCCCCGCCTGAATCTGATGCTCTTGCAACAGGGGCGTGATGTCAAAGCGCGTTTCCGTCTGCATGGCTGTGATGATCACCGGCTGATCCACCGCTAGGGTGTAGCCAGCGTAGGAGTGCCGTCCGCCGCTCATCACAGTTTGACCAGCTTCGCGCTGCCAGCCCCGCCCCGCCCGAAGTAAAAAGGCCTGCTGACTCTCCACCTGTTCTAAGATATAGCCAAATTTCACCCCTAGGGTTTGGGTGGCGAGGTGAACCGCTTGATCCATGAGGTGGTCAAGATCCTCCGCTGCGATCGCCCCTTGCCCCAGCTTGGCCACGATCGCCTGTTGCCGCAACCGGGCATGGAGTTGGTAATAGGTTTGGTCGCGATCGCGCAACGAAGCCGTATAGGCCGTCACATCTCGCACCACCACCACCACTTCCCGTTCATTCACCGCACTAAAGCGGGCTTCATAATCGCGCAGTTGTCCCGCCTGGGGAGCTTGATAGGTGAGGTGTTGCACCGTTTGCGTGCTCAGAGCCAGGGTGAGGAGTAGGCTCACCTCCGCCGCCGGTAAAACCTGCTGAATCAACTGTCCCACCCATGAATCGAGCGATCGGGTGATCTGATCCTGAGCCGGATAGGCGGCCACAATCGTGCCGTTCTCCTGACAGCGCAGAATTAAATCCGGCAACGCCTTTAACAGCAACGTTTCCATCGTCGGGGGGGGCGGCGTGACATCCTCCACCCGCAACCACAGTTGCTTTGGGGTAGCGGTGCGCACCGGATGCCACTGGAGCCAAAAGTGATGACCTTCGGCGTGGGTATGGCGGGTTTTAAAGGGGGCGATCGCGTCACCCCGTTGCAACCCTTGGAGAGTTTTGAGAATGATCGGCTGCGTTTCGGGGTCGCTCAGGGTGAGGAGCGATCGTTGTCCTAAGGTGCTCAAGGGATGGCCAAACTGACGCGCCCAAGCCTCATTTAAATAATCAAAATCGCCTCTTTTGGTGACACTAGCCCACAGATCCTGAGACTGATTAAACAGAGTCAACAGGTCTGGCCAGACCATTCGCTCCGATACTGCGGCCAATTCTGGGACAGTGTGACTGCGTGATCTTACCCAGAATAAGAGACCCAAAATCAGAAAAAAACTACCGGGGATCATGGTAAACACGACAAGGTATTCGTCAATCAGATTCAGGTTGGGGATTAATAATCCTACAAATACTGTCACACCAATGAGTACAGTCCAACCTCGCAGCGCAGCAACGACTATATCAGTTGATTTTGTAACGGGTGGACAAGAATGAATCATGCTGGGGACGTTTTTTGAATAACGCTTTCAATACATTCTAGGGGAAATATTAAGTCACAGAAGCTGTATTGTATAGTTATTTTGCATAATATTTAGTTTTGTAAGGTCATGGACTGTGTATTAATTTCTGACCCGCAAAATCCGCCACAAAATTCCTCGGAGTCCGAGGCGAATTCTGTCCTGGAATCTCTACGATTCCCTGTCGAAACCGGGTGTCAGACCCAAGATAACAATCATTAATCTGATGGAATGGGGATTTAATCTCATAAAAAAGAGAGCTTAAAAACTAAGAAAATCTAAACAAACCTGAGTACAGGACAAAAAATCAGGCTTTGGCTGAAACCCTGATGATTTCGTAGTTGGGTGGAACAATAGCAAAACTCAACACGCTCCCTAAAAATCCATAGTCTGTTGTAGTGCGGGCATCTTGCCCGCTGGGATCAGACAAAATAGGGAGCAGGATGCTCCCACCCCATCAAAATCAAGATGCCGCCGTACATTTCAACTTTTGTCCTGTACTCAGAAACAAACAGCAAAGCTGCGCTGTTCCTGCCCCCTGAATGGTGCTTTTTTCGACACACCACAGGAATCTGAGCGACAGTGATGACTCAGGTTTGATGAACAAGCGTAACGGCCAATCCCGGCGCGGCGGTCAACAAACGGGGCTGAAATCAGGAAAAATCGCTGATGCGGTGCTCTGGTGGAGAATGGGCGGCGAGAAACCCAGGGGAAATTGTTTAAAATGGCCGGCAAAACAATCCCCGTGGAGCCGCTTGGCTGCGGGCCACATACCGTTCTGAGTTCTGACGAATCCCCACTATGCTAACGACCCAAGCCACGCTACCCCTGATCGAGGCCCAACACCAGTTTTTTCAAACCGGAGCCACCCTCCCCTATGAATTCCGGGCGCGGCAATTAACCGCCCTCCTGGACGCAATTCAGAGCCGGGAGGCGGAGATTTGCGCGGCGTTGCATCAGGATTTGCATAAACCGGCCTTTGAGGCGACGGTGACCGAAGTGACCTATGGCATCGAAGAGATTCGCTACACGCTGAAGCATTTGAAGCGTTGGATGCGATCGCAGCGGGTCAAGACAGGCTTGGTCTTGTTTCCGGCGCGGGGGGAGATTCGCCCGGAACCTTTGGGGACGGTGTTGATTATTGGCCCGTGGAATTATCCGTTTCAGTTGGCGATCGCGCCTCTGATCGGTGCGATCGCCGCCGGGAACACCGCTATCCTCAAACCCTCCGAACTGGCCCCCCACACCTCCCGCCTGATCGCAGACCTGATCGCCGCCACCTTCCCCCCCCACTACATCACCGCCGTCGAAGGGGATAAAGACATCACCCAAGATTTACTCCAACACAAATTCGACCATATTTTCTTCACCGGCGGCACGAAAATCGGTCAGATCATCATGACGGCAGCGGCGCAACACCTCACCCCCGTCACCCTAGAACTCGGCGGCAAAAGCCCCTGCATTGTCACGGCGGATACGCCCTTGGCGGTGGCGGCGCGGCGGATTGCCTGGGGGAAATTCATCAATGGCGGTCAAATTTGTGTTGCGCCGGATTATCTGCTGGTGCCGACGGCGATCAAGGCGGAATTAATCGCTGCACTGAAACGGGCGATCGTCACCGCCTACGGTGAAGATCCGGCCCAGAGTCCGGACTATTGCCGAATGATTAGCGATCGCCACTGGCAGCGGTTGGTGGACTTGATCAACCCGGCTCAGGTGGTCCACGGAGGCGAATCCGATCGCGACACCCGCTATATTGCCCCGACGATTTTAGACGGGGTGACCTGGGATGATCCGATCATGGCGGATGAAATTTTCGGCCCGATTTTGCCGATCTTGACCTACGACAGTTTGGACGATGCGATCGCTCAGATCAACGCCCACCCGAAACCCCTCGCCCTTTATCTATTCAGCAGCGATCGCGCCACCCAAGACCAGGTTTTAACCCACACCTCCTCCGGCGGCGTTTGTCTCAACGACACGATCATGCACATCGGCTCGCCAGAATTACCCTTCGGCGGCGTGGGCGACAGCGGCATCGGAGCCTATCACGGCAAATATTCCTTTGACACCTTTTCCCATCACAAAAGCGTCCTCAACCGAGGCACTTGGCTTGATCCTGCCCTCCGCTATCCCCCCTACGCCGGAAAATTGGCCTGGTTCCAACGGCTAATGAAATCCTGATGGCCCGATGCTAACCCCACCACCAGAGGATCAGCCTTGTTGTGATGGCGATCGCGGCCCAATCATGCCATAACTGTTCTTCGATAATATTGGTGGTATGAGTTCATGGGTTGAGTGGTTATGGTGTGGCAATCAGCGCGAACGGGTTTGGGTGGGTTGATGGTGTTGGGGTTGGTGGGGTGCGCGACGTTGCCGGACTGGATACCGGAAAGACGAAAACCCCTGGAGCGGGATGTTTTGGTGGCGCAAATTAAGCCGAGTGTGGTGCGGATTACCTATGGGGATCAACGGGGGCAGGGGACGGGGTTTATTATTGCGGGGGAGGCGGGGCTGTGTACGGTGGCGACGGCGGGCCATGTGGTGAAGCCGAGTGAGTTGATTTCGGTGTGGACGCATGATGTGGATACGGTGAATCCGGGGGGTTTTCCAGCGCGGGCGGTGCAGTCTTCGGGGAATGGGATGGATTTGGCGATTATTACGTTTGATGCGCCGGGGGAGGGGTGTCCTTATCCGGCGTTGACGTTGGGGGATTCGGGGACGATCCAGACTCTTGATGAGGTTTATGTGTTTGGTTTCCCGGAGGGGGGGGAGCGGGCGTTATATCAGCAGCAGGTGGCGACGGGGGAAATTTCGGCGGTGGATGGGGGCAATGCGGAGGGCTATGACATTACCTATGGGAGTCAGACGGCGGCGGGGATGAGCGGGGGGCCGTTGGTGAATGTGTGGGGTGAGGTGGTGGCGGTGCATGGTCGGGAGGAGGCGGGGTTCCGGTTGGCGGTTCCGATTGCGAAGTTGCAGGGGGAGTTGGCGGCGATGTTGGCGCAGTTGCCGGTGGTGGCGGAGGGGACGGCAAAGGCGTTTTATGAACAAGGGATAGAACGATTTAATGATGGAGGATATCTGGAAGCCTTAGAATTCTTTGCAAAGGCGATAGAAACAGAACCTAATTATTTAGAAGCTTGGTATAGTTCTGGATTGGCTTTATTTCAACTAAAAAAATATGATGAAGCCAATACTGCTTATACAGAAGCCCTGAAAATCAGTAATACCAATCCAGCAATATGGGATAGTCGCGGAGCAGCTCTTCTTAAACTCAGAGAATATCAAGAAGCTTTGAATGCATACAATACTGCTATTACCATTGATTCTAAATATGCTAATTCTTGGTATGAACGTGGTAGAATCTTAAGGAGATTGGGAGATTATAGTGAAGCAATTAATTCTCAAGAAAGTACTATCAATATCAACCCTGATAACCATAATGCTTGGTATGAGAAAGGCTTAAATTTTGAGAGCTTAGGTGATTATGAAGAAGCTTTAAAAGCTTATGAGAATGCTATTGCAATTAATCCTAATCACTCTGAATCTTGGCTGTCAAAAGGCTTTACATTAAGTAAACTTGAGCAAAACAACAATGAAGTCATATATGCATACCAAAAAGCTCTACAGATAAATCCCAAAATCTCGACAGTTTTACAGTATCGTCTAATAGACTTAGAAGATACGTTAATGAAAGTGCATCTACTTGTTAGTGATTTAGAGAGCCGCCAAGATAGAAACTACAGTGATAGTGAAATCCGCGAAATAGAGTCCCTTTATGCTAGCACAGAAAAATCGTTTTTGCTACTATTAGAGAACCTCGAAGTTCTGAATAATCAATCAGAAAATATGCTAACCCTGATGTCAGATTCTGATGTTGTGAATTTTCGTAGCGATCTGGAAGTAACTAATCGTCTTTTACAAGAATTTGAAGTTGAATTCTACATACTTTCATCAAGAAAAGATGATTTGCGCACTAACTAACCTTCATTCTTCAATATATTTATATCCGATCTCAATATTAGTGAGAAAAAAAGTAGAGTGGGTATTGCCCACCACCAATAACCCTCATTTATTGACAAAAACTTTAACCCCCCTTAGCCAATCTTGCTAACCATCCTCCAAAAACTCAACCCATCCCCCTAACCTTGTCTAACCGTACAATCAACCCACACCCTCTCAACACCCATGCAAATCACCCTCAACGAACAACAAACACAATTCATCACCACCCAACTCGCCAGCGGCAACTTCACCCACCCCCAAGAAGCCATCACCACCGCCCTTAAACTCCTCGAAAAACTCCAATCCGAATATCCAGACCGGCTCACCGAAATCCTTACCCAACTAGAAAAGTAGGGTGGGCAATGCCCACCATCAATAACCCTAATCATTGATAGCAACCCTAACCCCCATTAGCCCATCCTCCTAACCATCCTCCACAAACTCAACCCATCCCCCTAACCCCATGGACTACCAAAACATCATCACCATCGAACCCGACAAACGCAGCGGTAAACCCTGCATTCGAGGCATGCGCATCACCGTTTACGACATCCTCGAATACTTCGCAGGCGGCATGACCGAAGCCGAAATCCTCGCAGACTTCTCCGAATTAACCCCCGAAGACATTAAAGCCTGCTTCACCTTCGCCGCAGAACGTGAGAAAAAACTCTTTGTCCGTGCATCATGAAACTTCTACTCGATGAAAACTTATCTGATCGCATTATTGCCCAAATCAGCGATCTTTACCCTGAGTCTGCCCATGTGAAAACCTTAGGACTCACAAATACAGAAGATTCAACCATCTGGGACTATGCCAAAACTAATGGTTTTACAATTGTTTCCAAAGATGCTGACTTTCATCAGCGTAGTTTAGTGTATGGCCATCCACCCAAATTCATCTATCTTCGGATTGGCAACAGCCCAACTCGAATAATCATTACGCTTTTACGAGATCAGTTCGAGATTATTCAAGAATTTTTAAACCGCCAAGCAGAAAGTATTCTAATACTCTCGTAGCCCCCACCCAATACCCCGCATTGATCGCCAAACCTTGCAAAATATCCTCCAAGCCTACGGCAACACCCTAAACCCATGGACGACCAAACCATAATCACCCTTGAATTTGACTTTATGGCCCACCGCGAATAGTGCAACATCCAAACCCACCAAGCCCTTCACAGCAAACCCTACAGCGATTCACTCAACTACTATCGTGAGCACCTTGCCCAGAGCCGACTCGCTCAACTGTGGCAAATCCTCAACGACACCCCCTAACTAATCCTCCGCCAATAGACCCGCCAACGGAATCTGTGCTGGTTGCTCCACCGTAATCTCTGCCGAAGTCTGATAACTGGCCGGATTCCCCGGCATCAACGCCCCCGCCACCCGCTGCAACGCCACCAACGCCTCCGTCTCATCCCCCGGCACAAGCGTCACCACAGGCGGACAATTTTGTGTCGCCTTAGTTCGCGCACAAATCACCCACTGATTCGGCGTTTTCTCATCCGGACGATACTCAAACGAAATTAACCCCGCCTCCTTGTAAAGATTCATCCGATCCGCAATCTCAATACAACGAACATCCGTATTCCAACCATCCCCCATCTCATGCACCATGTACAGCCACTCCTTCGGCTGCTTGTCAGGATTCTTCTGATACAACACCGTCCAAACCTGCCGAGCCATCGCCGGATCAGGATCAGGCCGCAACGCGCAAATGAACTGACTCTGAGGCGTAACCTGTAACGGCACTCGCCCCGAATACACCGTCCAACCCAACGTAATCACCCCCAACACCAAGCCACCAATCCCAATCCAAGCCGCATTATGTTCGTGAGTCGCCATGATTTTTAGAAAAATATTGATGGGTTAGAACTACAATCTCAACCTATTTTATTCCATAGGATAGGTTGGCTATGTTGAGGGTGTGAGGTTGCTGATGAGCGGTTGGGTTGTGGCTTTGTTGCACTTTGGGTGATGTTCGCAGCAAAGGCAACAGGATCGTAGGATTCTCCCTGTCTGTTTTCGTTCCATTGCTGCCATGCCCGATAATGGAACGTTGACCGCTGTTATTTCGCCAACATTTGGGATTATGACCCTTTACCTGCGCTCTGCTACGCCTGCCGATGTGCCGACCATTTTTCAACTGATCCGAGCCTTGGCCGACTATGAAAAACTGAGCCACGCCGTCACGGGGACGGCGGCGGATTTAGAGACCCATCTGTTTGGGCCCCATCCCTGTGCAGAGGTGGTCTTGGCGGAATGGGAGGGGATTGTGGCGGGGTTTGCTCTGTTTTTTCGGAACTATTCCACGTTTTTAACGCGACCGGGGTTGTATTTAGAGGATCTATTTGTCTTGCCGGACTATCGGGGGCGGGGTGTGGGGAAAGCGTTGCTGAAACATTTGGGGCAAGTCGCGGTAGAACGGGGCTACGGTCGGGTGGAGTGGTCGGTGTTGGATTGGAATCAGCCTGCGATCGCCTTCTACGAACGCATGGGTGCAACGGTGTTACCCGATTGGCGGATCTGTCGGGTCACGGGGGAAGCCTTGCAGACCCTCGCCCAGGCTGATTAGAGCGTTGCGATGACCTCTGTGCCGCGCCATTGCGTTAATCCCCACTGTCCTGCCCCGTTTCCCCAACCGAGTCAGCATCGGTTTTGTCAGCGGTGCGGCACGAGTTTGGAGTTGCGCGATCGCTTCATTCCCCATCAACGCTTAGGGGCGGGTGGTTTCGCCACGATCTACACCGTTTGGGATACCCAACGCCAGATCGAACAAGTCCTGAAAGTTCTCACCAACCCCGCCCCCAAAGCCCTCGACCTCTTCACCCAAGAAGCGATCGTGCTGCGCAGCCTCTCCCATCGCGGCATTCCCCGTGTCGATGCCGACGGCTTCTTTGAAATTCCCACCCCCGACCTCACCCTCTACGGTTTGGTGATGGAAAAAATCAACGGCCAAACCCTCGAAGCCCTCCTCCTTGACCAATACCCCGAAGGCTGCCCCGAACCCCTCGTCCTCGATTGGTGTCGCCAAGCCGTCCGCATCCTGCGCCTCCTCCACCACCGCCACATCATTCACCGCGACCTCAAACCCTCTAACCTGATGATCCGCGCTGAGACGGGGCAACTGGTGATCATTGACTTCGGCGGCGCAAAACAGGTGGGGGTGGCCACGGCTTCGACGCGCCTCTTTTCGGCGGGCTACAGTCCCCCAGAACAGGTGGTAGGGGCAGCGGTCGATCCCCGTGCTGATATCTATGCCTTGGGGCGCACCCTGCTCCATCTCCTCACGGGTCAACCCCCCGAAGCCTGGCCCGAAACCCCCCAAGGGACGCTTCAATGGTCGCCCCGCTGGCCCATTTCTCCCCCCGTGGCGCAGTTGCTCACCCGCATGATCGCCCCCAATCCTGCCGATCGCCCTCCGTCCCTCGCCCAGGTACAACGGCAGTTAAAGCGCCTCCATCCGTCCCCCTGGCGGCAGCAATGGCGGGCACAGTGGCAACGATGGCGGCGGGATTGGCGACGGTTTCAGATCCGGGTGCTGGAGCCGGTGGGGGCAGCGTTGCGCCAGAGTATCGAGCAGTGGATCGGGGCGATGCTGGGGGCGATCGCAGGCTCCCAGGTGGGCTATTGGGGGGGACGGATCGAGGCGATCGGGCCACGGGCGGCGGCGGCGTTGACCCAGTGGCTCCAGGTACAATTACCGGGGGTGATGGTGGAGGTGGATGGGACAATGTGGGTGTTTGCCTTGGCGGGGTGGGGGACGGGGTTTGGGTTGGCTTGGGCGAGGGCGGGTCGCTATGGGCCGGGTTGGGTGGGGCTGCTGGGCCTGTTGAGCTATGGGCTGGGGTGGTTGTTTTGGTTGGGGATGCCTTTTGGGGTGTGGTGGCGGTTGGGGGTGTTGGTGGTGGTGGCGGTGGGGCTGTTGGTGTTGAGTTTGGGGATACCGCGCGGGGCGATCGCAGCGGCGGGGCTGGCGGTGGGTTTCGTGGTGGCGGGGGTTGGGGCTGTGTCGTGGGGATTTGGGATGACGGCGGCGGATTGGTCGGTGATTTTGAGTTTTGAGGATGCGATCGCTGCCTACGGCTTTTGTGCCCTGGTGGCGGGGTTGTTGAGTCTGGGGGTGAGCGGGGCGGTCTATGCGATCGCGCCCTTGGGCCAATGGTGGATGCGATCGCATCACCGCCAAAACTCCCCCTGATCCCAAAGGTGGTTTTGGAATCAGTGAGCCAGAGGCTCACACGACCCTTGCGAGATTAAGCTTCTGTAGTGCGAGCTTCTAGCTCGCTCTGGATTGCCAGTTTGTGAGGGAAAGCAGCAGTGCGAGCTTCTAGCTCGCTCTGGATTGCCAGTTTGTGAGGGAAAGCAGCGGGCAAGATGCCCGCACTACAGTCGGAACCTCAAGGAGTGCGAGCGTCTAGTTCGCTACTTGCTTCACCCTTTAGGACGGACTACATCCCCATAATTTCGTAGCCCGAATCCACATAGAGAATCTGACCCGTCACCCCACTGGCTAAATCGCTACAGAGAAACGTGGCCGCGTTGCCCACTTCTGTCTGAGTCACCGTGCGGCGCAGAGGGGCGGTGGCTTCCACATGGTGGATCATGTCGAGAATGCCCCCCACAGCGGAAGAGGCTAAGGTGCGAATCGGCCCGGCTGAAATACCATTCACCCGAATATTTTTGGGGCCTAATTCCGCTGCCAAATACCGTACCGACATTTCTAACGCCGCTTTCGCCACGCCCATCACGTTGTAGTTAGGAATCACCTTCACACCGCCGAGGTAGGTGAGGGTGACGATCGCACCCCCGTCATTCATGAGCGGTCGTGCAGCTTGGGCGAGGACGGGTAAGGAATAGCTGCTAATTTCCAAGGCCGTTTTAAAGCCATCGCGGGAGGTGTTGATAAATTCCCCGGTTAAATCCTCACGCTGGGCAAAGGCGAGGCAGTGGATCAGGATGTCAAAATTACCCCAGGTTTCTTTCACCGTTGCAAAGGCCGTCGCCACCTGTTCGTCATTTTGGACATTGCAGGGCACAAACACCGACGGATTCAACGGTTCAACGAGGGTGCGCACTTTTTTTTCAAACTTGCCCGCCTCATCGGGAAGGTAAGCAACGCCAATTTCAGCCCCGGCGGCGTGGAGTTGTTGGGCAATCCCCCAGGCGATGGAGCGATTGTTGGCGATGCCTGTTACTAAGGCTTTTTTTCCTGTTAAATCCAATAACATAGTTGCGTTTAAATCCTTAAAGTCTAATGATGTAGCCGTACAGATCAGCCCAGTATTCTAGGGTATCAGGCTTGGGTGACGCGATCGCAGACGCTAAAATCAGGGGCGACACCCTTGGAAAAGTCCCGATGCTAGAACTGTTGGCCCTGAGCGTTTTTTTAAATCCCGAAGCCCCGCCCTACCAAGTCAATCCTGGCCAGGGTTACGATGGCGTGGTCTTGCTCAACATTGACGGCGACCGCACCGTCTGCACCGGCGCACTTCTCACCAGCGGTCGCCACATCCTCACCGCTGCCTCCTGCTTTGAAACCCAAGCCCCCGGCACACCCTCCACCACTGCCGACAGCGATCGCGTCACCGTCACCTTCCATCTTCCCGCCATCGCCCCTGATCCTGCCGACCCTAATCCTGCCGACCCCGATCCTGCCGACCCCGATCCTGCCGACCCCGATACCATCGTCACCTCCCGCCAGGCCGCCGCCGTCCACATTCACCCCCGCTGGGACAACAGCCCCCAACGCAACCATAACCTCGCGATCATCGAACTCAGCAACCCCGCCCCCGCCCAAGCCGACCGCTACGCCATCTACCGCAGTTCCGTCCCTGGCATTGACGAAATCAATCGCACCTTTACCCGCATCGGTTACGGCATCGCGGGCAATGGGGTACAGGGGGAGGTGAGCGGCTCGATCATCCAGCGCAAGTTGATGGGCGGCAACCGTTACGATGCCTTTGGGGACTTGCTCAATACGCCCCCCAAGGGTGCAGAGGCGAACCCGTCTACGGTGAATGCGATCGCCCCCAATACCCAACTGCTCTACGATTTTGATGGCTTCAGCCGTTCGCGGGATGCCCTCGGTCGAGAATACCAACTCTATGATCTAGGGGTGTTGCGGCGCGATACCGCCTTCTCCGAACTAGACGATCGCCTCCTCGAAGTTCGCCCCCCCTTACCCGTTGGCCTAGAACTAGACGACTCGGACTCATCAGAACCGGACCCCAACACCCCCAACCTCCCCCCCGCCCAACTCGCCCAACTGCAAAACCCCTCCCTTCCCATCGGCCTCCCCTGGGAATCCGGCACCACCCAAGGCGACGAGGGCAGCCCCGCCTTTATTGATGGCAAAATCGCCGGGATTGCCTCCCAACGACTCCGCCCCCAAACCGAGGGCATTGACATCACCGACGAACTCGACGGCAGCGTCGGTGAATATTTTCTTGATACGCGAGTTTCCGCCTATGCCGATTTTGTTGATGAGATTTTAGGGAAATCGCCGTAATTCCTGAAGGTCTATGCAGCTGGTTAAGCCCGCTTGAGCACGCCTTTTTCGCATTGTTGGGGCACAACATCGGTGATATCGGTTTGGGCGCAGTAGCGGATATCATCGAGGAGATCTAAGCGCATCAGGCGTTGGCCGTGGCTGGCGTGGCTAAAGAGGGTGACGAGATCCTCTTGCCACTGTTGATAGAGTGCGATCGCGCCGAGGGCTTCATCATTCCCCAACATCTCCCCCCCAGCCGCTTCATAGAACGGCAACGCCACCGCCCCCGCACAAACCGTATCTTCCAGGGAATAACTCCCCTGCCAACCCGACCCCACCAGCCACACTGTTTCCGGTTGATGATCCTTAAGGGCATTGACCACCGCTTGGCGGTTAATCTGCGCGGCAGTGAGCACTAAGGGCGCATCCTCCACACATTGCAGGGCACGAGTGCCGTTGGTGGTACTCAAAAAGAGGCGTTTATCCTGGACGAGGGAGGCGGTACAAGCGAGGGGAGAGTTCCCTAGTTCAAAGCCATCTACCTGTTGGCCGCCCCGCTCCCCGGCCCGGAGTCGCTGCTCAGCGGGCCAGGCCGCGCTGACTTGGGTGAGAATGTCTAGGTCGCGGAAGGCTTGCACCGCTTCCGCTCCGGCGGCGAGGGCTGTGGCGATCGTCGTGGTGGCGCGGAGCACATCGATCACCACGGCACAGTCCGGGAGGTGATCGGTCGGGGTCAGTTCAGGGGTGTGATAAACAAAGATTTTCACGGGCGTTGGGGGATAAAAAGGGAAAGGGCACGCTTATCTTACGCGAGAAACATACCGAGTGTATAGTCTATCCTAACGAGTTGTATCATTTATGATTCCCTATCCTTCAGGCTCTCCCTCAAGGGCAACCTGCGGAAATCCAGTGAGAAACTTTAAAATAAGACTTGTAATCGTCACACCTTACCGAGTATCCCTCATCGCATGAAGAAGCACTTTTACCCCAGAGCGTCGGCGGCGACTCGCAAGCGTTGGCACGTTGTCCTCGGCCTGACCTTGGCGAGCTTGTTGCAGTGGACGATGCCCCAAGGCGCGATCGCCCAAGACGAACAACCCAATACGCTCTCCTACAGTCAACTCTTGAAGCAAGTCGATGAGGGCAAAGTTCAAAGCATTGAATACGACCCTGAAACCGGCATGGGGAAAGTCACCCTCGCCGGAGAAGGCACACAGAGCTACAGTGTAGACCTCTTCCAGGACAACCCAGAACTGATCCAACGGGTGCGGGCCAACAATATCGATTTCTCGGTCAAACCCTCCGCCGACCACAGCGCCACCGTGGGACTCTTGGCGAACCTGGCCCTGTTGGTGATTATTTTTGCGGTGGTGGTGATGGTGTTGCGCCGTTCTGCGTCCTCGTCGGGTCAGGCGTTTTCCTTTGGGCGATCGCGGGCCCGCTTTCAAATGGAAGCCAAAACCGGCATTGTCTTCGACGACGTAGCCGGCATTGACGAAGCCAAAGAAGAACTCCAAGAAGTCGTCTCCTTCCTCAAAGAAACCGAACGCTTCACCTCCATCGGCGCTCGCATCCCGAAAGGTGTCCTCCTCATCGGCCCCCCCGGAACCGGTAAAACCCTCCTCGCCAAAGCCGTCGCCGGGGAAGCCGGTGTTCCATTCTTCAGCATTTCCGGCTCAGAATTTGTCGAAATGTTCGTCGGGGTTGGGGCCTCACGGGTGCGGGATCTGTTTAAAAAAGCCAAGGAAAATGCCCCTTGTTTGATTTTTATTGATGAAATCGATGCCGTGGGTCGCCAACGGGGCGCAGGCATCGGCGGCGGCAATGACGAACGGGAACAAACCCTAAACCAACTCCTGACGGAAATGGACGGCTTTGAAGGGAATACCGGCGTGATCGTGATTGCCGCCACCAACCGCCCCGATGTCCTCGACACGGCCCTGCTGCGTCCCGGTCGGTTCGATCGCCAGGTCATGGTGGATTTACCCGATCGCAAAGGTCGCCTCAAAATCCTCGAAGTCCACGGCCGCACCAAAAAACTCGCCGCCGATGTGTCCCTCGAACTCCTGTCCCGCCGGACTCCTGGCCTCGCCGGGGCAGACCTAGCCAACCTCCTCAACGAAGCCGCCATTCTCACCGCTCGCCGCCGCAAGGACGAAATTTCCGGCCAAGAACTCGAAGATGCCCTCGATCGCATCACCGTCGGCCTCAAAATGAAGCCCCTCCTCGACAGCAAGAAAAAATGCATGACCGCCTACCATGAACTCGGTCACGCCCTCCTCGCGACCCTCCTTGAACATTCCGACCCCCTCAACAAGGTGACGATTATCCCCCGTTCCGGCGGCATTGAGGGCTTCACGGATCAAGTGCCCGATGAAGAAGTGGTGGATAGTGGCCTGTATACGCGGGCGTGGATTCTCGATAAAATCACCGTGGCTCTAGGCGGCCGAGCGGCGGAAGCCGAGATTTTCGGGGATCTCGAAATCGACAGCGGTTCTGCGAGCGACATCAAAAAAGTCACGGATCTAGCCCGGCGGATGGTGACGCTTTACGGAATGTCTGAACTGGGACAGGTGGCCCTCGAAACCCCCAACGGTCAACAGGTGTTCTTGGGTGGGGATGATTGGAATCGCTCGGAATATTCTGAGGCCGTGGCGGCGAAAATTGACCACCAAGTGCGCAATATTGCGATGCACTGCTACGATCGCGCCCGCCACCTGATTCGGGAACATCGCCCCTTGATGGATCGCTTAGCCGAAGCCCTGCTCGAACAGGAAACCATCGAAGGTCAGGACTTCCGCAAGATCGTCGCGGAATACACCCAATTACCCTCAAAGCAACGCAAGTTAATGTTGGCGAAATTGTAACTTCCGGGCTTCGACTCCGCTCAGCCCTCGGTTCTGAACTTGTTGTGTGAAAGGCAGCGCACCCTGAGCGGAGTCGAAGGGTAAGTGTCCGGGCTTCGACTCCGCTCAGCTCTCGGTTGTAGCCCTCGGTTGTAGCCCTCGGTTTGGTCTATTGTTTCGAGTTGAGTTAACCATGTCGATCGCCTCTCTTCCCCCTGGCCCTACCCATCCGGGTCTCTGGCAAACCCTTGAGCTTGTCCGCGACCCGATCGCATTTTTTGACCGCTACCAACGGCAGTATGGTCACACCTTTACAACGCGAGTGTTGGGGCCGAAGTCGCCCCCGGTGGTGTTTACCGGAGACCCAGAGTTCGTGCAGGGGGTGTTTACTGCGCCCATTGATACCTTTGCCCTGGGGAAGGTGACCCATGTGTTTCGCCCCTTAACCGGCGATCGCTCCTTGATCATGCTTGACGGGGCGGAACATCTGCGCCAACGAAAATTACTGATGCCGCCGTTGCATGGCGATCGCATGAAAACCTACGGCGATCTGATTGTGGCCATCACGCGCCAGGTCTTGGCTCAGATTCCCACGGGGCAGACACTGGATCTGCGATCATCCCTGGCGGATATCACCCTGCAAATTATCCTGCGGGTGGTGTTTGGCGTGGAACCGGGGCCGCGCTACGATGCGTTAACTCAGCGGATCAGTGCGCTTCTTGATGCGATCAGTGATCCGTTCTATTCCAGCCTGTTCTTTTTCCCGGTGTTGCAGCAAGATTTGGGGGCGTGGAGTCCCTGGGGGCGATTTTTGCGACAGCGGGAGGGGATTGATCGCCTCGTCTATGCAGAGATTCGCGATCGCCGCGCCAGTCAGGAGGACAACCCCGATCGCGCCGATATTCTCAGTCTGTTGTTAACCGCCCAAGATGAAGCGGGCCAGGGAATGAGCGATCGCGAACTCCACGATCAACTAATGACCCTGCTGTTATTGGGTCACGAAACCACCGCCTCAGCCCTAGCCTGGGCGATTTTATGGAGTTACGAAGACCGCGATCGCCGCACTCGGTTGCAAAACGAAGTCACCGACGCGCCCCCCGATCGCCTCGCCGCCCTCCCCGACCTCAACGCCGTTTGTCACGAGGCCCTCCGCATCTATCCCATCGCCCTGATTGCTCAACCCCGCATTGTGAAAGAACCCTACGCCCTGGGGGATTATATCTGCGATCGCGGCACAGTGTTGATTCCCTGCGTTTATCTCGCCCACCGCGTCCCGGCAACCTATCCCAACCCCACCCAATTCAATAGCGATCGCTTCCGCACCGGCAAATTCAGCCCAGCGGAATTCTTCCCCTTTGGCGGCGGCCATCGGGGTTGCATCGGGATGGCCTTTTCCCTGTTTGAAATGAAACTGATCCTCGGTACGATTCTCCAACAATCCGACCTGCACCTCATTCCCCCCGACCAGATTCGACCCCAGCGGCGCGGCATCACCTTCGTCCCGGCGGGCGGTGTGACGATGAAACGCACAATCCCGGTTTAAGGGCTACCTTGGGGCGATCGCAACCCAGAAACAAAACCCTCATTATAATTAGTGATTAAGCATGAATGCTCACTGATTATTAATTGCGTTTGAGTCTGGCGAGCATGATGAATTATTTTGAGACTGCCCGATCTTTTCGTTCTTGATTAATCCGAATTATTGTTCTGAGCAGTCAAAAAATCGCCCATCCAGAATCATGATTTTTCCATGTAATGGGCTTGATTTCAAAACGTTATAACCCTAATTCAGCCAAAGGTGCAGATTAAAACTTCTCAGCGTTGGGGATTTTTGGTTTTTCTTGAAGGTAATGGAGAACAGTTAATGGTGCTAGATAATCATCTCTATATCCCCCACGGTCATTGTTATTTGTGGCAAAAACCTTTAGTATCTCTGCATTTTATTTCCGATGGCTTGATTGCGATCGCATACTATTCAATCCCGCTGTTATTGTTGTATTTTCTATCCCAGCGGCGAGACGTGCCCTTTCCCCGTGTCTTTATCCTCTTCAGTGCCTTTATTGTGGCCTGTGGTACAACCCATCTGCTCGCGATTTGGACGCTATGGCATCCCATTTATTGGATTGCGGGAATGGTCAAGGCGATCACCGCCTTTGTGTCGGTCTGGACGGCCGGAGCGATGGTGCAGATTATTCCCGCCGCCCTCACCCTCCCCAGCCCCGCCCAATTGAGCGCCATCAATCTGCAACTGGCGGCGGAAATTCAAGAACGCAAAAGCATCGAAGCTGAAATTCGCCGCCTCAACGCCGAACTTGAGCAGCGAGTCAGCGATCGCACCGCTGCCCTCCGTGAAAGTGAACAACGATTTCGCCGCATGGCAGACCATGCCCCCGTCCTGATTTGGGTCACCGACCCCACCGGACAATACACCTATTGCAACCAAACCTGGCTCATCTTCACCGGCTGTAGCCTAGACGAAGAACTTGCCCAGGGTGGGTTAAGCCATGTCCATCCCGACGATATTCAGCACTGCCGCACCATTCAGGAACAAGCCCTCACCGAACAAAGCCCCTTTGAACTGAACTATCGTCTGCGCCGGGCCGATGGGTGTTATCGCTGGTTGTGGGGTCAAGGCGTGCCGCGTTTCACCGACCACGGAGAATTGATTGGCTATATCGGCTCCTGCATTGATATCCATGACCATGAATTAGCCAAAGCCCGCCTGGATAGCCTCCTCAACAGCTTGGATGATGTGATTTGGTCGATGGAAACCCAGATCGGGCAGATGGTGTATGTTAACCCCGCCGTCGAGAGGGTATTTCACTATACCGCTGCTCAGTTTTATGCTGATTCAGACCTCTGGTTTCAGATCATTCATCCCGATGATCGCGACACCCAAAAACAATATTTACAAGCCTTATCCCCTCTCGACACGTACGACCATGAATATCGGTTTTATCGACCCGATGGCGAATTGCGCTGGGTGCGATCGCGAGCCAAAGCCCTCCGTAGCGAAGACGACCAAGTGACCCGCATTGATGGCATCACCACCGACATCACCGACCAAAAAATCGCCGAACAAACCGCCCAAATGCTGATGCAATCCATTCCTGATTTGTTGATTCGCATGAATCAAAGGGGCGACTATCTCGAAGTGATCAACCAAGATAATCTGATCCTTTGCCAACCCCACCTTTTAAAAGCAGGGCATAACGTTGCCGATGTCCTGCCGGCAGCGATCGCCGCAGAACGGATGGCCTGTGTTCACAATGCCCTCGCTACCCAACAGACACAATCCCACGAATACACCCTCAACATTGATCACCACATTCGTGAACAAGAAGCCCGTATTATTCCTCTCCCCAATGCTGAAGTCCTTGTGGTGATTCGAGACATTACCGAACGCAAGCGCAATCAATTAATCCTAGAACAGCAACTCCAGCGCACCTTACTCCTGCAACAAATTACTGATGAAATTCGCCATAGTTTAGACCCGCAAAATATTTTCCGTACCACCACACAACTCGTGGGCACAATCTTCAAAGTCGATCGCTGTTTAATCCATAGTTATGACACCAACGCCCATACCGAAATTCCCTTGATGGCTGGCTATCATACCCCCACCGTCACCCTGTTAACGGATCAAAAAATCGCCGTAGTTGGCAACCCCTCCATTGAGCAACTGCTCCAAACTGAGGACGTGATTATTTCAGAAAACGTGCTGGAAGATTCGCGCTTAGATGCGATGCGATCGTATTTTGAGCAGTCTCAGGTTAAATCATTTTTGGCGATCGGAACTTTTTATAAAGATCAACCCAACGGTATTATTTGCCTTCATCAATGTGACCATTATCGTCAGTGGAAAAGCACCGAAATTGAACTCCTAGAAGCCGTCGCCGCCCAGGTGGGCATTGCCCTCGCCCAAGCTCACCTGCTCACCCAAGAAACCGAACAGCGCAAAATCCTCAGTCAGCAAAACATCGCCTTAGAAGCAGCCACCAAAACCGCCAATGCCGCCAACCAAGCCAAAAGTGAATTTCTCGCTAACATGAGCCATGAAATTCGCACCCCAATGAATGCAATTCTTGGATTTTCCTACTTACTCAATGACAATATTGCTGATTTACAATGTCAATCCTATATCCAATCAATTTTAGCAGCCGGTCGAACCTTACTCGCCCTGATCAATGATATTCTTGACCTCTCTAAAATTGAAGCCGGAAAATTACCCATTGTTTACGAAGTGGTCAATATTCCCGGCATTATCGAGGAAGTCTGTCAGATTTTTTCCCAAAAAGCGATCGATCAAAACTTACAACTCAAGACGAACATTGCCACCCCCATTCCCCCTCGGCTAGAGTTCGATCCCATTCGCCTGCGCCAAATCCTGTTTAACGTCGTGGGCAATGCCTTAAAATTCACGCCGTCAGGCTCCGTTACCATTTTGGTGAGTTTTGAACAAACCTCCGAGGCGGCTGGTACATTGTCCCTCCAGATTCGAGATACCGGAATTGGCATTGCACCGAGCCAACAGGATCATATTTTTGGGCCGTTTATCCAAAGTGACAATACCATCTCACGGCAATATGGGGGTACTGGACTCGGTCTGAGTATTACTCAACGGTTAACTGAATTGCTGGGGGGGACAGTGCAGCTTCAGAGTGTTGTGGGTGAGGGGAGTTGTTTTAGTTTTCAATTTTCGGGGGTCAAGGTTTTAAGGTCGTCCCTGTTGGGGGAGCGATCGCTGAACAGCCATGGTAATTTGAATCAATTTCCACCCCTGTCTGTGTTGATTGTGGATGATGTGTCTTCCAATCGGGAAGTGCTATTAGGCTATTTTTCCCATACCCATCATCAAGTCAGTTGGGCTGGCGATGGGCCAAGTGCGCTCCGCAAGATCCATCTGTTCGCAGTCCCGGATGTGATGTTACTGGATCTGAATCTGCCCCAGATGCATGGCATTGAGGTGTTACAGGTGCTGCGTAATGACCCTGTAACGGCTGACTTGCCGGTGATTGTGGTGACGGCGGTGTTGGATCAACAGGATAATCCAGAGTTACAGGCATTATGCGATGCGATTATTATTAAACCCATTAGTTATCTAGACTTATGGCAAGCATTGCAGACTATTTTGGGTCGGGAGACTGCGCCGACTTGGCAAGGTGATGCGGCTGTGGCGATGCCTGCGATCCACCATGTTGCAGAGTGGCCGGGCTTAATTGAACAGTTGCGCCAAGAGGAACAGTCGGGTTGGCCCCGTATCCTCCAGACGATGGTGATTCAGGATATTCAGGCGTTCAACGCTAAGCTGTTGCGGTGGGGTGAGGACTATCACTGTCCTCAGGTTGTCTATTATGCCCAGATCTCGGCAGCCTATCTGAATGAGTTTGACCTTGATGGGTTATCGAGTCATTTACAGCAATTTCCTCAACTTCAGACTCAGGTGGATCGGTATTGGCGGTGTTTGTGCCAGGTGTCGGAGTGAGAGGGCATGGTGGGGGTTGAGGTTAGGCATCGATGAGGGTGTAAACTTTGGCTTCCCAGGGGAAAATCGGTTCGCGGCCGATCCATTCCGTAAAGATCATGCGGTCTTGGGTGACTTCCCACCAGTGTTTGCCGGAGGGGGTTTGGGGCCAGGCGTTGACACGATATTCAGAGCTGGGGGCAA
Source organism: Spirulina major PCC 6313 (assembly GCF_001890765.1). Taxonomy (NCBI): domain Bacteria; kingdom Bacillati; phylum Cyanobacteriota; class Cyanophyceae; order Spirulinales; family Spirulinaceae; genus Spirulina; species Spirulina major. The sequence goes on from NZ_KV878783.1 coordinate 2,597,204, forward strand.
AGGGGTCTGGTGTGCCGTAGGCGGAGAAGTTGGCGACGACGATGACGGCGTTTTCTCCCATGCCCCGTTGCCAGACGATGACTTGTTTGCCTTCGGTGTAGTCAATTTGGAGGAATTGGGTGTCGTTGACGGCGAGGCCGGGGGCTTGGGTGCGGAATCTGACGAGGCGGGCGACGTAGCGGAAGAGGCGTTGTCGCCAGGGGTCTTGGCAGCGATCGAAGTTGACGGGATCGATTTGTTTGTGGTGGCTGTGTTCGTCGCTGAGGTCGAAATCATGTTGATCGGCGAATTCATCTCCGGCGAGGATCATCGGGATGCCGACGGCGGTAAGGAGACAGACGAAGGCGAGTTTGATCCGTTGTTCGAGGTCGGTGATGCCTTGGTTGAGGAGGTAGTTGTAGAGGCGTTCGTTGCCGAAGCCGCCGACATCGTGGGAGGTGAGGTAGTTGATGGCTTGGGTTCCGTCGGTGAAGCCGAGGTAACGACAGTCGATCAGTTTGCGGACGCTCCATTCAAAGCTGCGATCGCCCGCTGCCGGTTGGCCTAAAATCACTTGGCGGGCGATCTGTTTGAATTTCTCATTCCAGAGGCCATCGAGGCGGTTTTGGTGGATGAGGGCAATGGGAACCGAGAGTTCTTCCCCGACGACGAGAAATTGCTCGTCTGCGCCGCCGCGATCGCGCCAATAGGCCCGCGCAAAATCCCGAAATTCCTGCAAAAAGTCATAATTGCCGACATTGTTCACACTGTCGAGGCGCACGCCGTCGATGTGGTATTGCTCCAGCCAATGGGCGATGTAGAGTTTCATGTATTCGCGGGCGGGGACAAACCAGTCTTTTTTGCCAGAGAGGGGATGATAGCCCTCCACCCAAAAGTTGTATTTGAACAGATCGCCGCCGAAGCCGTCGCGATCGCCCTGCTCCGGATCATTCACCCCCCACTGCACCATGAAATCCAAAAAATTAATATTCCTGTAGGGGTTATTCCGCGCAAAGGCCATCACCGCATCAATAAACACCCGCATCCCCAAGCGATGACAAGCCGCCACCAGAGCGATTAAATCCGTCATCGCACTTGAGGCTTCTTGACTGGCGGAGCGGCCGAGATCATCATCGGCCGCGAAAAAATTCGCCGTGCCGTAGCCCCATTCCAGCACATCATCACTATCGGCCGGGGGCAAGAGTTCCAGGCAGTTTATCCCCAAGGTTTTCAGGTGGGACTGACCCGCTGCCACGGCCGGAACCTGGGCAAAATCAGGGGCGATCGCCTCCGGTTCCACCAACGCCAAAATATCCCGAAAACAGCCGATGCCTTTTCCCCCTTGGCCCGTCTGTGTCCAACGGGTGGGCAGTTCGTAGATCACCAATTGATTATTTTTCGGCAGTGCCGCCGTCGGGTGCGCCTCATTCCATATCGCCGTTTCGCCATCGGCATTACAGGGGATTAACTGCCCCCGGCCATAGCGCACCACACTGGCCGGATCACCACTGGCCACGCCGCCCTCATTGGGAGGAATTGGCGCAAGACGCGAGGGCCGCCGATCCACCGTAGCCGCGAGGGGATCGGTGCAATACAAAATTTCATTTGGCCCCGTAAATCCATAGGGGTTCACATTTTTCACCTTAAACCAATAGGCATACACTTGACCCTCGATCAGTTCACAATCCGCCGCCGCCACTTCCCACAACTCCGGAAAGTCAGGATTAGGCGCGAGGGGAATTTCGCGCAGCCCTTCACGGGTGGGAATGATGCGTGCAAACAAACCCAGCAACAAACGCGGAGCGGGTTCAGTGCAACCCGGTCGCCACAAAATAAAGTGAGTTTTGCGGCGCAACAAAAGATCTGGAATCATGACGGTCTGCGGGTGGGTTGAGGCGTTAGCTTCACGATCTTAGGCTGGGGATTGGACGAATCGCAATCCATTGCCCTAGGAATAACCATGTTCGGTTAAAAAGTCGAGAGTGATTGCATCAGAAGGTGTTGCGGTTTGTGGGGTTACCCGGAGCAATCGCTCGACATACTTGCCTAAAATATCGCCTTCAAGGTTGACCCACTGCCCGGCTTGAAGCTGGGCGAGGTTGGTGGCGTGGTAGGTGTGGGGGATGACGGCGACGGTGAACTGGCTCGCGTCGGGGTCGCAGCGGGCAACGGTGAGACTGATGCCATTGACGGCGATGCTGCCTTTGTTGACGAGATAGGGCGCGATCGCACTCTGCCATTGCTCCCGTTCTTCCGGCACAATTCCAAAGGTCATTTCCCAGGAGGTGGCGGTTTGCACCGCTGCGAGCAGTTGCCCCACCCCGTCTACATGGCCGGTGACAAAATGCCCGCCGATTTTACTGCCGACCCGCAGGGAAGTTTCTAAATTAACGGGGTCACGATCGCGCGATCGCGCTCCTAAACAGGTGCGCTGGAGGGTTTCGGGAGATGCGATCGCGATAAACCCCTGGGGCAAATACCGATCCACCGTCAAACACACCCCATCCACCGCCACACTATCGCCAATCTCCAACCCTTCGAGAATCGCTCCCGCCGCCCCCATCACCTGAATCTTCAACTGATCCGCCCCCGCCGCCTCAACCGTCCCCAATGCCTGCACAAGTCCCGTAAACATAATGTCCGATTAAACTACTGCTATCGGCTCCATTTTCCCATTGATGCCCCAAGGATAAACATCCATCCTGTTCCGTCGTGACTCATAATGGGAAGTGAGCAAAGCCCCATGGTGTTGAGATGGGCGCGGTCAGGATTCACGCCTTGCAACGATTGAACTAGGATTTACGATGGAAATTCGACGGGTTATTCTCAAGAATATTGGGTTCCTCGAAAATCTGGATATTCCCCTCGCTCCCACAGAAGAAACGTCTGGCAATATTACCATTTTTGTGGGGAATAATGGAGCGGGAAAAACCTCTATTTTACAATCAGTTGCGATCGCTCTGAGTTGGTTCATTGCTCGTTTACGCACTGAAAAATCCAACGGCAACCCAATTCCTGAAGAAATTATTCGTAACACAGCAACCACAGCAAGTATTGAAGTCAATATCGATGATTCATGGCATAAATCAGGTTCCAGTGAACCTGATTCGCAGCATTATTTTAGCTGGAATCTTGCTAAAAATAGACAGGGACGCAACCCACAATTCACAAGTAATCTTACCGGCTGCACACGCCTCGCCCATGGCTATCGTGAAACTCTAACGCATGATGATCAGGTCAGCTTGCCATTGGTGGCATTTTATCCCGTTGAGCGGGTGGTGCTTGATATTCCACTTAAAATCAGAACCAGACACACCTTTTCACAACTAGATGCCTATGATAATTCAATTAGTCAAGGGGTTGATTTTCGGCGTTTTTTTGAATGGTTTCGAGAACGAGAAGATATTGAAAATGAATCAGGAATTTCTGATCATATCTTACGGCAAATGGAACTGTTTCGAGAATCTGATAGCAAGGTCTGGCAACAATTAAATGAACTAAATGCTTCAACAAAAGATCGACAATTAACAGCCGTTCGCACCGCGATTTATCACTTTATGCCGGAGATGAGTCATTTGAGGGTTCGCCGTAAACCTCGCCTGCACATGGCAATTGATAAAAATGGCGAAACTCTGAATGTGGCTCAACTATCCCAAGGTGAAAAATCGCTCATGGCACTTGTCGGTGATATTGCCCGCCGCCTCGCCATGCTCAATCCTGCCCTTAAAAATCCCCTTGAAGGGGATGGGATTGTTTTAATTGATGAGGTTGATTTGCACCTTCATCCGTCGTGGCAGCGGAGTTTATGCGATCGCTTCATCAACACATTTCCCAATTGTCAGTTTATTTTGACCACTCATTCACCCTTAGTGATTAGCGATCGCAAAGATGTCTTGGTCTACATCTTGAATAATGGTCAATTGCATCAATTACCCTCTCCCTACGGCCAAGATGCCAACACTATTCTTCTTGATGTGATGAATACCAGCATCCGCAATGAAGCGATCGACACCCAATTAAATGATCTCTTTGATGCAATTCAAGATTCCCGATTCCCTGAGTCCCAACAGCTATTAACATGGTTAAGCGCTGAACTTCCCACAAATCATCTCGAATTAATCAAGGCTAGGTTATTACTGCGAAAACAAGAAATTCGTCATGCGAACCATTAAAAAAGGATCAGAACCTCAAGCCCTCAATACATGGAAACGACTGCATCCCCAACGTTCATATTCTGAGCTTAATTCAGATGTTCGGCAGGCTATTCGACAACAGGCTCTTGATGAACAGTTTTATTTGTGTGCCTATTGTTGTCAGCGAATTTCAACAATCAAGGATGGTCATAATGAACATCTAGAAGCACAACGTCTAAACCCTCAACGCACCCTTGATTTTACGAATATTGTCGTCAGTTGCAATACCCTAAACCAATGCGGCAAGGCTCATCAATCCCAAGCATTACCGTTAACGCCTCTGATGGCGGCCTGCGAGACGGAACTCCGGTTTAAGATTAGCGGCCGGGTGGAGGGGGTGAGCGATCGCGCCTGTGAAACAATTCGCATTTTAAACCTGGGAGATGATGAAAAAAATAACCGCGCCCTGATTGAAAAACGTAAGCAACTATCCAATGCTTTACTGTGGGCTAATAGTATTGATCCTCATGAAGGTCTAGAGGATGAGGCGTTATTAATGTTGCTGATGGCTGATCTAGCCCAGCCCCAGGGGGGGCAGCTTGAAGCGTTTGCCCCTGTGGTGATTAGTATTGTGCGGGGGTGGTTGCAATCTTTGGGATGTTAAAGCGTTGCGAGTCCGGCTAAAACCTCGGTGCTGGGGGCAGTCCAGCCGACGATACCTCCTTGGGCGGTGACCATGTTGAGGGTGGCGGATTTGAAGTCGGGGAAATAGCTGGCGGTGGCATCTTCGATCAGGAGACATTCATAACCGCGATCGCAGGCCTCGCGCATCGTCGTTTGGACACAGACTTCCGTGGTGACCCCTGTGAACAGGAGGTGAGTGATGGCGCGTTGTTCGAGTTCTTGACTGAGGGGGGTGTGATAGAATGCGCCTTTGCCGGGTTTTTGGATGACGATTTCGCCGGGTTGGGGAGTGAGTTCAGGAATGATCGCGTTGCCGGGTTCGCCTTGGATCAGGATGCGTCCCATGGGGCCGCGATCGCCAATAGTCAAGCTACCCTTGCCCCGCTTCCGTTTTGCAGGGGGACAGTCGGACAAGTCCGGGCGATGGCATTCGAGGGTATGAATCACGGTGATGCCCAAGGTGCGACAGGTGTTTAACAGGGTTTGCACTGTGGGGACGATCGCTTGTAGTTGGGTCACGTCATTGCCCAAGGCTGCCCCAAACCCTCCCGGTTCGAGAAAGTCACGTTGCATATCGATAATTACCAACGCCAATTGTGACAAGGGTGGCAGCGGATAGGGGTAGGGTTGGGCCAGGATTTCAGCCATGGGTGCATCCAAATTGCAGAAACCTTTAGCATAGGACAGACGGTTGAATTAAAACCGTACAATTCACGACGAGACGGCAACTATGATCCCCAACCCTCTCCAAACGCCCCACAGCGGTTATCACTGGGATGGCAGTGATCAACGGTTTTTTGAAGGGTGGTATTACCGGGTGACGCTGCCTCAGTTGGGGGAAACGATCGCGTTTATGTATTCCATCGAAGACCCCCAGGGCGGCCAACCCCATAGCGGCGGCGCGGCGCAAATCCTCGGCCCCCAGGATGGGTATGTGTGGCGATCGCTCCCCGATGTGGATCTCTTTTGGGCGGAGTGCGATCGCCTCGCCCTCGGTCATTGGCGCACCCCCGGCCTACCCCGCCACGAACTCCCCCCCGACCAATTTCACGCCCACAGCACCGAAGGCTACCAAGCCACCGCCCACCTCAATCAGGGCTATCTCTGCGATCCCGCTACTGGGTTCTATTGTCGCTGGGACTATGCGATCGCGCCCCTGTATGGCTGGGGTTCGCCCCGTTTCCCCCAACAATCAACAGCGGGCTGGCTCTCACAATTCCAAATCTTTGAACCCGGTTGGCAAATCCTCATGGCCCACGGCCTCGCCAACGGTTGGATTGACTGGAACGGTCAGATGTATTTCCTCCACCAAGCCCCCGCCTACAGCGAAAAAAATTGGGGTCGCGCTTTTCCCCGTGAGTGGTTTTGGCTCAACTGTAATAGTTTTGACGGTGAGCCGGATTTGGCACTGACGGCGGGCGGTGGACGGCGGCAAGTGCTGACCTGGGCGGAATCTGTGGCGATGGTGGGGATTCACTACCGGGGCCAGTTCTATGAGTTTGTGCCCTGGAATAGCCGTGTGAGTTGGGCGATTGACCCCTGGGGGCGGTGGGTGATGGGGGCGGAACATTGGCGGTATCGGGTGGAATTGGTGGGGACGACGACCCACACCGGGACACTGCTGCGAGCGCCGACGCTGGGGGGGATGCAGTTTTGCTGTCGGGATACGATGCGGGGTGACGTGACGCTGCGCCTGTTTGAAAAGCATTGGAACGGCCATGAATCGCTCCTGTTGACGGCGACGAGTTCCACCGGTGGCCTAGAGGTGGGGGGCAAACCCTGGCGGGAGGTGTGGCGATCGCGTGCTTGAGTTTTCAAGGTTATTGATAACCCTATCCATATTGGAGGTCTAGCCCTCTAAACCTCCCACTGGGTGGGATATCTCCCCCCCAGACCCCCGGCTCAGGGGCGATCGCACCATGCCACCCCGTTAGGCGATCCCGTCTGTTGCGATCGGGGGGGCTGGGGCTAAATGACGCGATCGCTGCCACCATCGATGGGCACTTGGGCGGCGGTGGTGGCGGCGAACAGGGGGCCGCACATGGCGATCGCCATCTCGGCAACAGTGGCGCTGGTTACCTCCACCTTGAGCACATTATTCGTTTTGTAGTCCTGAATCGACAGACCGTAATGGTCGGCGCGGGCTTGGAGCACCTCATCCGTCCAAATCCCCGTATCAAACACCCCGTTGGGATGCACGATATTAATCCGAATCTGATCGCCGCCCCATTCCAACGCCGCCACCCGGACGAGTTGCGTCAGGGCTGCTTTCGCCGCCGAATAGGCCGCCACCCCAGGGCCGGGGGCGGGGACATTTTTCGAGCCAATCACCACAACGCGACCGCCTTGGGGGGCGAGTTTCAAAAAGGGATGGCATTCCCGCAACAGCATTAAATTTGCGTCCAAATTGACGTTCATCACCTTGCGCCATTGGGCCGTGTCGAGGGATGCGATCGCACAACTGGGCGGAAAAATCCCCGCATTGAGCACCACCAGATCCACGCCGCCAAACTGACGCACGGTTTTTTCCAGGGCTTGAGCGATCGCCCCTTCATCGGTCACATCACAGGTGATCCCGCAAAAATCCGCCCGGTCATGGAGCGATTCAATCGCTGGATTGAGATCCAACCCCACCACCGCCGCCCCCTGTTTGAGCAGTTCCGCCACGCAGGCCTTGCCAATCCCCGACGCGGCTCCCGTCACGATCGCCACTTCCCCGGTAAACTGCGGCGGTTTCCCCCCCTTCCGCAATTTCGCCTGTTCCAGATCCCAATATTCCACCGCAAAGATATCCGCCGCTGGGAGGGCTTGATATTGGCCCAACTTTGTCGCTGTACTGATCACATCAATCGTGTGGTCGTAGATATCCGCGACAATATTCGCCGCTTTGACCGACTGCCCCACGGCACACAGCCCCAATTCAGGATCGAGTACCACGCGGGGCGCAGGGTCGAGCATCGTTAAATCAGCGTGGGCGTGGGTTTTAAAATACTCGGCATAGTGGGCAGCATAGGCAGCCACATTCCGGCCAATCAGGGGGAGGCGTTTGGTGCGGATGACGTGATCCGGTGTGGCGGGCCCCTGTTGGCTGATGGTCGTGATGTCGTCCCGTTGGGCAAAGGCGAGGGTTTTCGGGGTGCAATGGTTGCGGAGAATGACGGGGCATCCGGCAAAGCAAGACAATTCAGCGCGGAGTTGTGCGAGGTCGTGGCTGAGGGCGCGATCGGGGATCGAGGCGCTGGGAGTGGGGAGGGTGGCGTTTTGTTGGGTGATGTAGTCCTCGGCGAGGCTCACCAGATGGATCATCCGCTCGTAGGACTCCTGGGCCGTCGCCCCAAAGGAGAAAATGCCGTGATTCATCAACACCATGCCGATGGTGTGCGGGCCCGCTTCGGCTTGGAATTTGGCGGCACAGACACGGGCGAGATCAAACCCCGGCATCACGTAGGGAATGATCACGACGCGATCGCCGTAAATCTCCGCAATCCGTTCCCACCCATTGGGCGTATTCGTAATCGTCACCACCCCATCCGCATGGGTATGATCCACATATTTATAGGGCAACGTCGCATGGAGAATCGTTTCCACCGACGGCGAGGGGGCGCTGGCGTTGGTCATCTGGGTTTTTAATTCATTGACCATCTGCGGGTCAGACAAACGCTCAAGCTCAGCCAGTTTCAACAAATGCGCCATGCGCACGGGAGCAAACCCCGCCGCTTCAATGGTGGCGAGATCCCAGCCGCTGCCTTTGACGTAGAGAATCTCTTCCGAGTCCCCCACCACATTGGTTTCCGTCACCTTCACTGAGGTATTCCCCCCGCCATGTAAAACGAGGCTGGGGTCTTGCCCCAACAGGCGCGAGGTATAGACCCGGAGGGCTAAATCAGTGGTGTATTGGGCGGCTTCGGCGGAGTTCCAGCGGCTTTGCATCGTCAGTTGGGGGGCAAGGAGCAATAGGTGAAATTGCCCCTCAGTGTATCAAAGAAGGTTACAATTACGCCGTGAATGCTTGACCAAACTATTTTTGAATCGCATATCAAGCCCCATTGGTCGTCTGCTTCCGGTGGCTGGTCTAAATCGTTTTCGGGGCAATCATATATTCAATGGCTTGTGGGTTATCAATACGCTTAGATGCTTGTAGGATTTCAATACCAACAACATTTTGACTAGAGTCAAGATCTAGGATGATTCCCGGTGTTTCTTCATCGCTTTCTTCAATATCCACATCTTTCAACGTAATCCGAAGAACATCAACTTCGGAGTCATATTTGATTTTCATGGGTTCCTCCAATATTTTTTAATTTGACTGGTTCGATAAAGGGTAATAACAACAGCCGGATCAACAGTGGTATTGATGAAAACACGAAGCAAATACAACTTTCCAGTGCCAAAGTCTATTTTGGATTGATAAATTGTCACTTCCGAATCTTGTTGAATGATTTGTTCTGGTTGTTCTAAAACAGCTTCAATGAAAGGAATGGGGATTTTTCTCTTCTTGGCTTCACCTAACGCATGAATTGAAAGTCGAAATTTCATTGGTTACTGTTCTTATGTTTTTGGATGCACTGGCTCTGGATTTTTTTTATGGATATTCTGATTCATAGAATTTTGGACTCGTTCGATTTGTCTGGGGGCATCGATTTTTTGCCAGAGGGTGATGGATTTCTTAAAGTATTCTTGGCTGTTGAGAACGTCGCCCATAGCTTGATAGGTCAAGGCAATTTGATAATAAGCTTCAGCAAGATCGCACTTAGCATCAATTCTTTTTAAAATATCGATAGATTCAGTGTGATAACTTAAAGCAGTTTTGAAATCAGATTGTGTATAAATTTCGCCTAATCCCATTAAACCTTTCGCCTTGACCTGTAGATAACTTGTTTTATTTGCAAATGAAATAGCTGCACTATATTGCATTTTGGCATTATCAATCTTTCCAAGTTTATGGTAAATTTTTCCAGAAAAAATATGATGGTATCCAAAACTCCATGTCGATGAATATACATAAAGATTGTTTTGATTAGTGTCAAGGCGACTTCTCAGATTTTCAAACAAATTGATTGATTTTTTAAGTAGTATCTCAGCTTGCTTTTTGTTATTGAGGGATGAATAACAGAAGGCCATAAAAGAACGATCTACAAACCTATCTTCTGGAAACATATCTTCAAACCTTTTACAATCTAATCTCAAAAGCTCTATAGCCTCTTTGAATTCTAGCAACTCTACTTTGCATAATGCTTGGTTAAAAAAAGAAACACCATACAACCTATTTAATTCTTTATTTTGGCTTTCTTTATGTTGTTCATCAATGATTTGCTTTGCAATTTTTGCTGATTCTATGTGAGAAAGTAGTGAAGATTGAAGATTTCCCATCATCCAATATGTGTCTCCCAGAACATTATACATCTGTCCCAAAGAAAGGCTTGAGCTGACTTGATTTTTGATCGCATTTATCACTTGTTTTATTTTCAAAAGCAAGCCTAATCGATAAAACGAACTACCCAATGACTCATCAAGGTCATAAATATGTCTTCTATTATTAGTAATTATATCGGCTGCACTATTAAAATCTTTTATATTTAAGCAATGATAATATGCTTCAAGTGCAGTGATTGCATCTTCTTCTGTATTGATTGACTCAACACTGTCTGTCCAAAATTTTGCTGCTAGTCGATTAGATGTTTTCCAATCCTCACTATTTCTTAATCGCTCAATCGCTTGCTCTTTAATTAGGGGATGTAACCGATATTCACCATCAATATGATCCACTAAAGCCAGATTGCGTAACGTATCAATTGCCTTCTGTGCTTTATTCTGAGGAACCTCCCACAACAAACAAAATAATCCCTCTCGTGGAACCGTTGGCACATCTTGATACCGAAAACATCCCATCCGACAAAGCAGATTATATGCATTAGGATTAACTTGCTTCAAGCGATCAAATTGTTGAGTGATTAGATTTTCCATTGCTTGCTCAACAGCCAACCCATCGGAAGTTTGATGCTCCTCCCAATATTTTTTAATATTGCCTTGATAATTCTCTGCAATTCGCCCGCGCAAAACCTTCATCCCCAACGCATTGCCACGATAAGATTTGCGCATCTCCGCCAACACAGGAGAATCAATAGTTAACTTTTTCTGACCAAAATAATCCCGCCACGCTTCCATATCTAAACATTCCAGCCGGTAAGGCTCAATATTGAGATTTTCATTTACTCGCTCCCGACTCGTGATCAGCGTAAAAGACTTTAACGACACATTGGATAAAACTCGTAATAACTCTACATATTCGCGATGTTCTGGAACTAACTGTCCCTTTCCATCAAGGGCCGGTTCCAAATTGTCCACCAAAATGCCAAACGCTTCTGACTGGAGTTTATGACGAAGGCGATCGCACAACACCGCAAAATCCCCCCGCGACTCCTCCCCCAAATCCTTTAACTTTGTCTCTAACAACCCAGCCGCAGAACCCACTGCCTGCCTTTCCTTCGCCACATCGAACCGCACCAACCGCCCCGGAAACCGTTCTGCTAAATATCGCTCCGCTAGCACTGTTTTTCCAACACCTCCATCCCCCTGTATCAAGACACAGTTTTTCCCCGCTTGGCGCAACTGGTCGAGATGAGTAATTGCATTTTTCCGACCAATAAAATCGTCGTCCTGTTTGAATAGTTCTGGCTTGTATTGTTCAAACAGTTTAATTAATTCAGGACGTGCCGAACGCTTATCATCATCACCGTCAGACTTTAGACCAAAATCAATACAAATGTTTCTGATGTGTACGTTTACTGTTGCACACTGAATATTTAAAGAATTAGCGACTTCTTGAGTGTTGCGATTTTTCAAAAATTCAAGCAAAACCCGCTTACGTTTTTCTGGTAGGCTCTGGAAAATTCGCTCGAAATTTTTTTTGTCCATTTTTCACACCCGTCCATGAATATTTAGCCAATGTTTATGGATGTTTAGCGAATATTTAGAAATATTCAGAAAAAATCTTACGTTTGTGTATTTTCATCTTTAAGGTACGGACGCTTAACTGAAAGTAGTTCAACTCATTCAAGGAGAAACCATTATGGCTTCTGAAAGCGTTTACACCGGAAAAAGCATCTATGGTGGCTACTACGCCAAAGACTCCAAAGGCAATCTTGGCCGTGGCAAAAGCGAAAGCAACGCCATCAATGCCTTGAAGATGGCCCAGAACAAAAAACAGAAATAACACATTAGCACTGTGTTAAAGAGTCTATCTGGCTCAACTTTCAGTATAAAACCGATGACTTCGTAATGCATCAACTTCAGGGAGTGGATTTGTCTACTCCGTTCCCTTCCTTACACCCTCACTTAGGATGACGCACGATGAAACTTCCCCAATCTCGTACCCATCAACCCAAGCCACCTCACTACGGTCTTATCTCCCTCCCGCCCCATACCCACCCCCAACGCCCCCTAACCTCTGCCCCTACTGATCACAATCGACGCATCCAAACTCCTGAACAACAACGGCGACACCAAATCCAACTGCAAACGATGAACACCCAAAAAGCTCATCTGCGCGATCGCCTCTGTCAACGCCTCCAAAAAGCCTACGCCAATGGCGATCGCCCTCTGCTCCGGGCGTTGCGACAAGAATGGCAGGCACAATTCCCTGAAACTCCCTGTGCGTTCTAAGCCCTCAATGCGGGGAAAGCTCCGAGCCTTTCCCCAAACCATTCCCTCAAACTCTATGACCGAGGACAAACTATGGTTGCCACTCCATTACCCCAAACCTACACCCTCTCCGCACTTCAAGACGATGCTCGCACGTTAGTTCAACAGGGCAAAGTGAGTCGGAACGAACCGATTTATACGTTACTGGCTCATCTACCTGATCGTGAACATACCAGCTTTGAACGTGAGTTGGCTCTTCATGACTATTTGCTGCGCGATCGCATTGCCGATCTGATCCCTCAAGAACGTTGGCAAAACGACTAAACCTCTCTAAATCCCTCATCCCCTGAAAATACTTATGAATACCCGTTTCCTCGTCAATCAACCCCAGTTCTTCCCAACCCCGATTCCCGGTGTGATTACCGACACCGTCACCCTTGATCAAAAGGGCCGAATTCGCTTCCAAGGCTCTTTTTATCCTGCCCAACTCGCTGAGCAGAATATGAGTGATGAGCTTTCACCGGGCACGACGGTTCAAGTTCTCGGTCGGCTTGGGATTACTCTTCTCATCCGCCCGGTTTAGGAGGAACCTCAGTTCAACAATTCTAAAATTCCCTCTACCAAAAGATAGAGGGAATCTTAGGGTTTTATGACCTATGGAATCGAGACATTTCAACCGCAACCTAACAGTAAGAGCATACCTTTTTCAACGCCTAACCGAGGTGGGTTTGGACGGATTGGACGAGGTATTGCGTCCAGTGTTCGACGGCATCGGCGTCGGCGGCTTCCACCATGACGCGGATCAGGGGTTCGGTGCCGGAGGCGCGGACGAGGACGCGGCCTTGCTCGCCAAAGGCGGCTTCGGCGCGGGCGATCGCAGCCTGTACCGGTTCGCAGTCTTGCCAATGTTGACGGCGATCGCGACAGTCCACGCGCACATTTTGCAACAGTTGCGGGTAGGTTTGGAAACTGTTGTCCCGGAGTGCCGCGAGGGATTGCCCCGACTCTTTCACCAAGGCGGAGAGGTGGAGCGCCGTTTGCAGACCATCGCCGGAAAAACTGTGGTGATGGCAGAGGATATGCCCGGACTGCTCACCGCCCAGGGCTGCCCCCGTGGCAAACATCGCCGCCTGGACGTTTTGATCGCCGACATCGGTGCGGTGGAATTGACCGCCGAGAGCTTGCCAAGCCCGTTCAAACCCAAGATTGGCCATCACCGTCCCGATCAGCAAATGATCGGGCAATTGCTGCCGCTCCATCAGGTATTTACCCCAAAGGTAGAGGATATAATCCCCATCGATGACGCGGCTGTGGGAGTCAATGGCCATGACGCGATCGGCATCGCCATCAAAGGCAAAACCGAGGTCGGCTTGGTGTTCTTGGATGGCGGCTTGGAGGGTTTGGAGATGGGTCGATCCACAGTTGACGTTGATGCGATCGCCATCGGGATGTTCATGGAGACAAATCACCTCCGCACCCATGGCGCGGAACACTTCGGGGGCTAACTGCACCGCAGCACCCCAGGCCAAATCAAGGATGACCTTTAACCCGCTGAGGTCAGAGGTGGGGAGCGATCGCTGCAACGCCTCGCAATAATCCTGGGCCAATGTCACGGTATGTTGATGCTTACCCCACTGCGTCCGCGTCACGGTGAGATCACTGCGACCCCGCAACGCCGTTTCAATTTGTTGGCTCGTGGCCTTCGTTAACTTTGTGCCGTTATGGTTAAAAAATTTAATGCCATTATCTTCGGGCGGGTTATGACTGGCGGAAATCATCACCCCCCCGATGGCCGCCGTGTGGCGCGTCAGGTGCGACACACAGGGCGTGGGACACAGCCCCACATTCCACACCTCTAAACCCGCCGTCGTCAGCCCCGAAGCCAGGGCCGTCGCCAACATATCACTAGAATTGCGCGAATCCTGGCCGATAATCACCGGGCCCACCTGCCCAGCTTGGGATTGTAAAATTCGGCCCGCCCAATAGCCCACTTCGAGGGCTAACGTGGCGCTCAATAATTCCCCGGCCTTGCCGCGAATCCCATCGGTGCCAAAGAGAGGCGTTTTCGGGAGACTGTCGAGTTGGGCTAAGGAGCCAATGCCGTGAATGCTCGGCTTGGATGTTTTGCCCCTTGACCCTTGTGCGTCTTGGGAGCGAAGCGGTGATGTAACCATAATTTAATTTTTCCTCACTCACACCAGAATGTTGATTGACCCGAAGTCAACCCTCTATAGTTGAAAACTTTATCCTAATTGCTGCTGTAATGATGTACAGGGGACACAACAGGACTTCAGCATGATCGAATCGGGAGGATGGGAGGACGGTGCGATCGCCCCATCCCCACCATCATGCCCCTGATTATAGAAGCGACTCCATTTCAGCCCAGCTTAACCCTTGGGCAAGGTAGCGGGGATGATCCGGATTGTAGGGACTAGCTACCCGATCGATCGTCTGAATCACTGCGGTTTCTGACAAGACGGGCACATCGGGATCAACCGCAGTCGGGCGCAGCAGCGAACTCGAAAATCCCTTAAAGATGAGAACAATATCCTCCTCTCCCTGATCCGTTGCCGTAACGATCAATACTTCTTCTGGATGCACTTCTGTGTAAGACTCCAGACGCTTCACAATTGACATAAGCCCCTCAAAGGATAAAAATGCACTTCACACTGTAATGATTGCAACATTTTTGCAAACGAACCATCCAGAGAGTCCCTAGAATTTTTGTACAATAGTAGAACCTGGTATCAAATAAAGTTATTAAAGCAATGAACGATCCTGCCACCCAGTCCCCCCGCCTTGCCGACAAAGTTGAAGTTGCGATTCAACTGGACTCTGATCTTGTCGATCAACTCCATCATCTCAGCAGTGACCCCAGCCGGATTATTGAAACGGCGATTAAGCAATGGCTACGGGGCGATCGCGAACAAGATGACGAACTATCCCGCACCTTCCGACGCAATCCCCCCGTCCCCCCCCGTGGCGAGTGGAACGACTAATCCCCCCCCTCGATCCGGAATGCCGTCCAGACCCCATGGGCGGCAATTTCCGGGTCAGCAGAAGGTTTCCGAGTATGATGAGAATGTAAACTGCACTAACATTACGATTGTGTGCCATGGATGCGGCTTCTGCACCCCAACATCCGATTCGCTGGCAGGATCTAGGGGCTGAATTGGCCTTCACTCAGGACAGTTCAGGTCGCTACTCTTCGTTCTATTGGCAATGTCAGTTGAAACGACCTGATGCGTCACCCTCCGTTCTGACCCATCAAAACCCTGAACACGAAAAACTCAAACCCGTTGCGGCTGATAATTATCTCGAAACCATTCATCGGGTGATGGAACGGCGTGTTCCGGAAAATTACCACTGTCTCTTTGTCTATGAGGACAAAACATTTCCGGTGGAACTCGCGATCAGCCCGATTCTCAAGCATGAGGGACGAGTGACGGAAGTGCTGGTGATGGGGCGATTGTTGGAGCAGGATGGCCTCACCCGCACGAATCGCCTCACGGGGACATTGCCCCACAATAATTACAATGACTTGGTGACTCAGATTGCCCGCAATATTCGGCGCAACCCCTACCAAAATCTGTTAACCAAGATTTCGCGCAATATTCGCCTCACCCTTGACCTCGAAACGATTTGGCAGCAGACGGTGGATAGTTTGGGGGCAGAAGTGCGGGTGACGCGCTGTTTGATTATTGCCTACGATGCAGAAACGCAAACATTCCGGGTGGAGTCGGAATATTGTGAGCCGAATTATCGGTCAATGTTGGGGGAACGGTTTCCCATCGATCGCACACCGTATCTAGAGCAGGCGATTTCGGTGGATGAGCCGCTGGCGTTCGACTATATTCAAGACTCGTCCTTTGAAGAGCGATCGGTGTTGGTGATTTCGACGTTTTATCAAAATAAGCGCAATGCGTTGATTTGTTTGCAGCAGTGCGATCACCGTCGTCATTGGAATGATGCGGAGATTGAACTGGTGCGGGAGTTGGCGGCCCATGTGGGGACTGCGATCGCCCATGCCACCCTCTATAAAGAACTCGAAGAAGCGGGAATGCGGGCCGAAGAAGCCTCCCGTCTCAAAAGTGAATTTCTCGCCAGCACCTCCCATGAACTCCGCACCCCGTTAAACGGGATCATCGGGTTCATGAAACTGATCCTTGACGGCATGGCCGATGACCCCGCCGAACAGCGGGAATTCCTCGAAGAAGCCCACCGTTCCGCCCTCCATCTCCTCAACCTGATTAACGACATCCTCGACATCGCTAAAATTGAAGCCGGTCGGATGGAGTTGAACTTTACTGAAGTTCCCCTCGAAACCCTCTTTGAGGATGTGGAGAAGAAGACCCGTCCGATGGCACAACAGAAAAACCTCAGCTTTGAGATTCAAATGCCGCCGTCCCGCGAGCCGATTGTGCTCTATGGCAACTATCAGCGGCTCTTGCAGGTAATGCTGAATCTGGTGGGTAATGCGGTGAAATTCACCCATGAGGGGGGGATTACCATCAGCGCCGAGGTGGTGAAAAGGCAGATGTTTGTGGATGGGAAAGAGTTTCCCGGTTTGGTGAAGGTGCGGGTGGCGGATACGGGGATTGGGGTTCCCCTTGATAAGTTGGATATGCTGTTTAAGAATTTTAGTCAGGTGGATATTGGCCGGACGCGCTCCTATGGGGGGACGGGTTTGGGGTTGGCGATTTCCCAGCGGTTGGTGGAGACGATGGGGGGCAAGATTGATTTTTTCAGTATGGGGGAAAGTCTGGGATCGACGGTGACGTTTGAGGTGCCGATTGTGCAGATTCCGTTGATGACTAGGGGCAAGAAGGCGAAAAATTCACTTTGAGAGTGGGATGAATCACGCGATCGCACCTCAAAAGGTAGCATTTTATACAGAAAATATTCTATAATAAGGGGGTTCAGCATTATAGGAGTGTTCATTATGCGTACTTTAAAATCGATGTGGTCTGTGCAACGGTTGTGTCATCTCAGTGAAAGTTTGGGCGCAGCCTATGGTGAAACTCCTGAGCCGACTCAATCACGGTCAACGGGTTGGACGACGGATTCACTGCTGAAATTGGGTCAAGTGATGCAAGAATCGCACTTGCTCTAGGTTTAGACTGCATGCCAAGATTGAGGATGCGATCGCTACAATACAAAAGCGTTCTTTTCAGGCTTGTGTTGTGACTTCTCGCGTCTTGTCCCCCCAATTTGTTGAATTAACCCCACCCCCGGAACGGATGGAGCGAGAGGCGATCGCTCTCCGCCGGGGGTGGTGGGCGTTGGGGGCGCAGGGTTGGTTAGCGGCGAAAGTGGCGACAGCATGGGGTGGTTTGGGTTGGAGCGATCGCGCCTTCTACGACTATCAATTAGACCTCACCCGCCATTCCGGAACCCTAGCTTTTCTTCAAACCCAACACCAAACCGCTGCATCCTTCATCGCCAACGGCCCTAATTCAACCCTGAAAACCGCGATGATTCCCGCCATGGCGCGGGGTGAGGTGGGCGTGGGGGTGGGCTATTCTCACTTGCGGCGATCGGGGGAACCGGTGCTGCGGGCGATGCCAACGGATGACGGGTACAAGCTGACGGGCGCGATTCCTTGGGTGACGGGCTGGGAAATTTTTGAGCAGGTGGTGGTGGGGGCGACGCTGCCCGATGGCGGCGCGGTGTTTGGTTTGCTACCCCTTCAGGATGAACCGGGATTGCAGTATTCGGAACCGATGCCCCTCGCGGCGATGAATGCGACCCAAACCGTCAGTGCTCAGTTGACCGCTTATCCATTAACCAGCGATCGCCTCCTCGCCCACCATCCCCCCGGTTGGATTCACCGCAAAGACCGCCAAGGCATTCTCAACGCGACGGCCTTCGCCTTGGGCAATGCGCGATCGGCGTTGGATGTAATCGAGGCGCGATCGCCCGATACGGCCCTGTTCGATTCCCTCGTCACCGCTTGGCAACACCTCTACGACACGATCATCACTGCTAAAACCGATCCCACCACGACCCCAGAACAGCACTACTCCTGGCGCGGGGAGGCGATCGCCTTTGCGGGACGGTGTGCCCATCTGGCCATCACGATTTCCAAAGGAGCCGCCAACAGCCTCGACCATCCCGCCCAACGCATCTATCGAGAAGCGATCATGTTCACCGTGACGGGACAAACCCCGGCCCTGATGGCTGCCACGCTGGATGCGATCGTGCGATCGACCGATCCGAATCAGCCCAAGCCTGAATGAATATAGTACGATAGAACCAAGCTAAACATCACCCAGGTCTAGAGACTATGGTTGCAAACCTCAACCCCAAACACCATTGGACGATCGCCGATTTAGCCTTTTTCCCCGATAACGATCATCGCTATGAAATTATCGCAGGAGAGTTATACGTGACCCGCGCTCCTCACTGGAAACATCAAAACGCCATCAACAACCTTGGAACCTATCTCACCCTTTGGGCGAAACAGCATCAACAGGGCAAAGTCTTGACCACGCCTGGTTTGATTTTTTCGGGGGAGGATAATGTGATTCCAGATTTGGTGTGGATTAGTGATGAACTGTTGGCGACTGCTGTGGATGAGTCGGGACATTTTACGGCGGCTCCGGAATTGGTGGTGGAAGTTCTGTCCCAAACGCCGAGGGATATCATGCGCGATCGCCAAGTGAAACTCAAACTCTATTCGCGGGTGGGGGTGCGGGACTATTGGATCATCGATTGGCAGCAGCAACGGATTGAACTCTATCGGCGATCGCAAGCCCACTTAGAACAAGTCAGCACCCTATTCATTGAAGATCAACTCACCTCACCCCTGTTTCCAGACTTCACCCTTGCCGTGGCTGACATTTTTAGCTGATCGGGGGCGATCGCAGTTGGGGTATTGTTAAACACAGCGATGTTCCCCCCCCCTTGCATGTCCCGCGCCAAAGCCCTCCAGTATTACCTCCTGACCCGCATCTTGCTCGCCCCCTTGATGCTGCTCACCATCGTTTCGGTGGTCTTTCTCCTCCTCCGCGCCACCCCCGGCGATCCCGCCGATGCCATCCTCGGCAACCGCGCCCCCGAAGCCGCCAAAGAAGCCCTCCGCGAACAACTCGGCCTCTCTCAACCCCTCCCGATCCAATACCTCAGCTATCTGATTAGCCTGCTCAAGTTCGACCTCGGCACGTCGATCACCAGTCGCGGTTTACCCGTGTGGGATGTCATCCGCGATCACTTCCCCGCCACCGTAGAATTGACGTTTTATGGCATGGTGATCGCCGTTGTTTTGGGGGTGAGTATTGGGATGTTTGCGGCCTCGCGGCCGAATACGGTGTTTGATGCGGGCGGGCGATTGTTTGGCATCATTACCTATTCCCTGCCGCTGTTTTGGATGGGGATGGTGTTTCAACTGATCTTTGCGGTGCAGTTTAAATGGTTCCCGTTGGGAACGCGCTTCCCGATTAACCTTGACCCTCCTAGCACGATCACCGGACTCTACACCCTCGACAGTGTGTTAACGGGGAATTGGAGCGCGTTGATCACGGCGTTTCATCATCTGGTGTTGCCCTGTTGTTCCTTGGGGCTGTTGTTGAGTGGGATTTTTGAGCGGATTGTCCGAGTCAATTTAAAGCAGACCCTCCGAGCGGACTATGTGGAGGCGGCCCGGGCGCGGGGCATTGGCGATCGCACCATCTTAATTTCCCACGCCCTCAAAAACGCCATGATCCCCGTGATCACCGTCCTGGGGCTAACCTTCGCCGCATTACTAGGGGGCGCGGTGTTGACCGAAGTGACGTTTTCCTGGCCCGGCTTGGGCAATCGTCTCTACGAAGCGATTTCCCTACGCGATTACCCCACGGTGCAAGGGATTATGGTCTTTTTCGGGGTGATTGTCGTCTTTGCCAGTATTGCGATCGATCTGATCAACGCCTACATTGATCCCCGGATTCGCTATTAACGTGTTGGGAGTAAGGGGCTGATGGAGGTTAACCATTCAATCCGGTCATTGAAAAAGGCTCTCAACCGCTAGCGAGCAAGATGCTCGCATGACGGAATTACCGGATTATTTCCTTAAGTTTCATCAGCCGCCTTGTTTTGCGGGTGATTATCGGATCTGAAGGTCTGGTGTATCCTATTGAACAGGATGACCCTTGGTATCTTTGGATGATTCTGCACCATGACTGACCCGCAAACTAACCTCCATCCCACCTTAGCGACGGCCCTAGCTTGTCTTGATGTTGATGTGGATACCGAGTTGGCTCGCTACCGTCGTCAGCGGCAACAGCATGAGCCGGTTCCCGCCGCGCCGCCGTCCGAGGTGGCAGCGATGACCCCCACAACGCCCACCAGCAAGGGGAAAGATCACGACATTGCCAACTATACTCAAACGCCCCAACGTCAACCCGACCCCGCCACCAGCCCCCAGGACTATCTCGCCTCCTCCGAAAAACTCCTCAAGACCCTCGACCAGGAACCGACCCAACCCCAGCGCAAACCCTGGTTAAACCCCCTGAATGTGGGCGCGATCGCAATGCTCGGCGTGGCGATCGCCCTGATTGTCTTTGCCCTCCGTGAACCGGCTCCCGTGGCTGAACCCGCCGACACAGGCGAGAGCGAAACCACAACGGCCACCGTTCCCTCGGACGTGGGGCCGACGGGGGAACCGCTGGACGTGACCGGCCCGGACTTGGCCGATGATGACACCGACTCCGACCCGAACACCACCGCCGCCGAGCCAAATCCTGACACGGGGGATGCGGGGGATGAGACTGCACCCATGCCCGGCCGGCCGTCGGATCTCACCTCTGCCCTGCTTCCTGATCCCAATTCGCCGATTCCTAGCCCCGATGCCACGCCGGCCACCCCCGAACCTGATCCGGAATCGCTCCCGAATGTGGCCAGTGCTCCCCCTGATAATGACCCGTACTATTATGTGTTGGTGAATTACGCGGGGGAAGCGTCGTTACAACAGGCGCGATCGGCGGTGTCCGATGCCTATCTACGCCGGTTTCCCCAGGGGATTCAGGTGCAGTTGGGGGCGTTTGACAATGCGGCCGATGCGCAACGGTTGGTGAATGCGGTGCAGACTCAGGGGATTGTGGCGCAGATTTACCAGGCTCAAGACTCAGACTAAGGGGTTAGGATGACAAGAAGAGCGGGGCGAGAGTTAAGGGGGAAACAGCGATGAATTTGTTGGGGCGAGCGTGGCAAGTGGTGCAGGCGAATGTGAATCATTGGCTCACCGCAACTGAAGATCCGGCCCAGATGCTAGAGCAGATTGTGGGGCAGATGAGCCAGGAGTTAACCCGGTTGCGGCAGGGGGTGGCGCAGGCGATCGCCACCCAAAAACGCACCGAACGCCAAGCCCACCAAAACGAAGCCGCCGCCGCTGATTGGCATCAACGGGCCCAGCTTGCCCTGAATCAAGGCAATGAAGCGATCGCCCGCGAAGCCCTCACCCGTCGCCAAACCTACCTCGACACGGCGGCACTCCTGCGCACCCAACTCCAGACCCAAACCGCAACGATCGCCCAACTCAAACAAGACCTCCACCGCCTCGAAACCAAATACCATCACGCTCGCCTCAAGCGCGATATGGTGTTAGCGCGGCTCCAATCGGCCCAAGCCAGTCAACGCTTGCAAACCCTTTTAGCCGATACGGAGGACAGTCCCTGGGCGATGTTTGACAAGGTAGAGGCGCAAATTTTAGATCTTGAAGCTCAACGGGACGTGACACAATTGGGAACGTCGGGGCTTGAGGCGCGGTTTCAAACGTTGGAGCAGCGCGATCGCGTCGAAGCGGAGTTAAATCGTTTGAAACTGGAACAGGACAAACCCTAGGCCGACCTTGTGAAGCAATAACCATGGACAGACGAGACAACGGACAACAGGCTGCTGTGATGAGGGCAATAGATCAATGATTGAAGTTGAACACCTCAGCAAACGCTATGGCCCCCATCCCGCCATTGATGACGTTTGTTTTACCGTCGAACCGGGGGAAATTCTCGGCTTTCTCGGCCCCAACGGGGCGGGAAAAACGACGACGATGCGCATTTTGTCCGGCTACCTGCCGGCGACGGCAGGAACGGCACGGGTGGCGGGCTACGATGTCCACAGCCAATCGATGGCGGTGCGGCAGCGGATCGGTTATTTACCGGAAACGCCGCCCCTGTACGAAGACATGACGGTGCGGGGCTATCTCTTTTTTGTGGCGCGGCTTAAGGGGGTCTCGGCGGGCGATCGCGCGGCTCAAGTGGATCTCGCCATTGTGCAATGCAACCTTGAAACGGAACAAGATACCCTCATTTGTCGCCTCTCGAAGGGGTTCCGGCAGCGGGTCGGCTTGGCCCAAGCGATCGTCCATAATCCGCCGGTGATTATTCTTGATGAACCCACCGTGGGCCTCGATCCGCGTCAAATCATCGAGGTGCGCCACCTGATTAAAGGCCTTGCGGGGAATCATACGATCATTCTCTCGACCCATATTTTGCCGGAAGTGAGCATGACCTGCGATCGCGTTGCGATTATCAACCATGGCAAAATCGTCGCCACCGATACCCCTGATACCCTGATGGAAGCATTGGTGGGGAGCCTGGGCTATGCGGTGGAGGTGAGTGGGGCGACGCAACTGCTCACCCAAAAGTTAAACGCGATCGCCGGCGTGCGCGATGTGCAACTGTCGCCCTTGCCCGATTCGGCGCGAATGATTCTGCACATTCATTGCCAAGGCCACAGCGAACCGGGAGCCGCGATCGCCAGCACGATCATCAAGTCCGGCGGCCAACTCCACGCAATGCAACGCACCCGCCCCACCCTCGAAGATGTCTTCCTCGAACTCACCACCGAAGAGGAACCCATTCCCCCCGCCGCAGACCTCGAACCCGACGGGGAACCCATTCCCCCCGCCGCAGACCCCGAACCCACCCCCGAAGCTGCCAACCCAGAGCCAAAATGACCATTTTTGTTAACATCCTTGCCATCTTCCGCAAAGAACTGCAAAGCTACTTTCTCTCTCCCCTGGCCTATGTGGTGGCCGGTGTCTTTTGGCTGCTGTCGGGGATCGTGTTTGTGTATTTGCTCTTGAGTGATCAGGGCATTATCCAAGAAGTGGCCCTCAGTGAACAGTCCGGCATTCCCATGCCGCCGGTGGATGTGCCCTATCTCTTCCTGCTTCGCTATTTGGGGATCATTGGTTCGCTCACCTCCTTCATCGTGCCGTTGCTCTCCATGGGACTTTACGCCGAAGAACGCAAGGCCCACACCCTCGAACTCCTCGCCACTTCGCCGGTGTATAACTGGGTGGTGGCCCTGGGGAAATTGGCGGGGGTGGTGGTGTTTTACATCACGTTGCTGATGCCGATGTTGGTGCTGGAATTCGTTGCCTTTGCCGCCGCCGATCGCCCCGTTCCGCCCGCTGTGCCGCTGTTGGCCCATTTGGCGTTAATTCTGCTCGCCACGGCCCTATTGTCCTTGGGAATGTTCCTCTCTACCCTCACCAGCAGCACGATCATCGCGGCCATTCTGACCTTTACCCTGGTGATTGCCTTGGCGATGGTGGATCTGGTGGCGGAGCAGTTGGGGCAACCTTTTGAAACAGCGATCGCTCACCTATCGTTGATCAAACATTACGACACCATGGTGCAAGGCGTTTTCGACAGCAGCAGCCTCTTCCTCTTCGCCAGCTACATCATCCTCGGCATTTTCCTCACCGCCCAGTCCATCGAACTCCTCCGCTTCCAGCGATCATAAGATCCCATCTGGAGTGTCATCCCGGTACGGGCAGCGTCTCTCGCCGCTAAGGATCGGAGGATGCGATCGCCCCTTCCGGCGTTTGCACCATCGGAATTTCCACAATAAATTCCGCCCCCTGGCCCACCTCAGACTGACAGATCATCCGGCCGTGATGCCGTTCCACCACCACTTGATAGCTAATTGACAAGCCCAACCCCGTCCCCTTCCCCACCTCTTTCGTCGTGAAAAAGGGATCAAACAATTTTGATTGCGTCTCTGGCTTAATCCCCATACCATTATCTAAAATCCGAATCCGCAACCAATCCGCATCGATCATTTGGGTATAGATCCAAATCGTCGGATGCTCACCATCCACAAACTTCCCGCGCTCCCAAGATTCCGCCAACGCATCGATCGCATTGGCCAATAAATTCATAAACACTTGATTTAACTGTCCGGCATAACATTCGACGCGGGGTAAATTCGCATAGTCTTTCACCACCGCAATCGGATATTCCAGCCGAGGAATCGCCGCCTTGAGCCGATTTTTTAAAATCATTAAGGTACTTTCAATCCCCTCATGAATATCCACCTGTTTCACTTCTGCCTCATCTAAGCGGGAAAAGGTGCGCAAGGATTGGACAATCTCTTGAATCCGTTCTGTTCCCATCAAGAGAGAATCTTGTAAGTTGGGCAAGTCTTCTTTGAGGAAATCTAATTCAATGTCTTCAATGAGGTCTTGGAGGTCGTCGGGGATTTCAGGAAATAAGGCTTGATAGCGATCGATGAGTTGAATTAAATCTTCGGTGTATTTTTTGGCATAGACCAAATTACCGGAAATAAAGTTAACGGGGTTATTAATCTCATGGGCGACTCCGGCCACCATTTGCCCAACACTGGACATTTTTTCACTTTGAATCAGTTGGGTTTGGGCCCGTTGGAGTTCTTCGAGGGTGCGCTGGAGTTTGACGCTGTGTTGTTTGTGGCGAATGGCTTCTTCGGCCTGTTTGCGTTCGGTGATGTCGCGAAAGGTTCCGGTAAAAAACGATCGCGCCCCTAAATTTGCCTTAGTTAAGGTCACTTCCAACGGAAACACCACCCCCCCCGCCCGATGGCCAATCATTTCCTGCTGACCATTGTTGAGCAGACGTTTCAAGAGGGTGGCGCGATCGCTGATCGTTTCAGCAGACCAGCCAACCAGATCCGCAATCGACAGCGTTAACAGTTCCTCGGCTGAATACCGAAACACTTTTTCAGCACTGGGATTCGCCGTCAGTACCTGTAACGTCGAAGTATTAAAGGTGACAATTGCATCCGTTGCCGTGCTCACAATCGCATGGGTCTGTGTGATCGCCTCTTCCATCGCCGTCATCACCTGGTTATAGCGAGAGGCAATATGTCCCACCTCCGTAAATGGCGTGACGGGAACCCGTGCGCTGAGATCTTGGGTGCGGGCTTGATAGTCCATCACCTCTAGCAGGTCATACACCTCCGTTTTGGCATCATGTTCTGAGACA
Organism: Spirulina major PCC 6313; assembly: GCF_001890765.1. Classification (NCBI taxonomy): domain Bacteria; kingdom Bacillati; phylum Cyanobacteriota; class Cyanophyceae; order Spirulinales; family Spirulinaceae; genus Spirulina; species Spirulina major. The sequence continues at coordinate 2,622,867 of NZ_KV878783.1, forward strand.
TTCAGACCCTTGGTTTCATCATCGGCAGAAACCCGCAGCGGAAAGATCCGATTGGTAATGTTCAAAATGATCCAAGTCAAGCCAAACGCCCACAGAAAGCCCACCGCGACCCCTAGCCCTTGCACCCCAATCTGCTGCCAGCGTCCCAAGTCAGTCCCCAATAAATCCAACTGCCCAAAGAACCCCACCGATAGAGTCCCCCAGGCTCCCGCCCCGCCATGCACTGCCACGGCATCCACCGCATCATCAATGCGCCATTGGTTGAGGAGATAAATCACGATGATCATGGCGGCGGCCCCACCGGAACCGATCAAAAACGCGAGGGGGGTGCTGACGGCATGGCAGGAGGCCGTAATGGCGACGAGACCGGCAATGGAACCATTGACGAGGGATTCCACTTTGGGGAGTTTGCGCCGCTTCCAGCCGATGATGGCTGCTGTGATCATGCCGCCGGAGCCGGCAATGACGGTATTGACGATGATGACGGGCACTTGGGGGGTGAGGGCTAGGGTGCTGCCGCCGTTGAACCCCAACCAACCAAACCAGAGCAGCATCGCCCCCAAGACGGAGAGGGGCAGGTTGGAGCCGTGGATGGTTTGAGGGGTTTTGTCTTTGGGAAAACGGCCGAGGCGTGGGCCGATCACCATCAGGGTCGCTAGGCCAATCCAGCCTCCGACGCTATGCACCACGGTTGATCCGGCAAAGTCTACAAAACCCAAATGACCGAGCCAACCGGAACTTGTACCTTGATCCACACCATTCCAGACCCAGTGACCGTAGATGGGGTAGATGAATCCAGAGGCGATCGCAGAGATCACTAAATAGGCATTGAATTTGAGACGTTCCGCCACCGCCCCTGAAACGATCGTGGTCGCGGTGCTACAAAACATCATCTGAAAGAGGAAAAAGGTGGCAATCTGAGGGCTGCCCGTAAAATCCAATAAAAAGCCGGTCTGTCCAATCACACCCCACTGACTGAGTCCAAACATTAAGGCATAGCCAAACAGCCAAAAGATGGTCACGGAAATGCCAAAATCAGCGAGATTTTTGACCGCAACATTGATGTTGTTTTTGGATCGTGTCAGTCCAGATTCAAGACACATGAAGCCTGGCTGCATCAAGAAGACCAGGCCGGCAGAAACAATCACCCAAAGAATGTCAGTCACTGGCGTTGTAGGAGTCACGGTTATGTTGCTATTGTGTCGGGTATGCTACGGAGATGTTGTGATGTGTTATACATTAATTCTGTGGGAGAGAATCAATCGTTTAACAATACTGAATTATTCTTTTTCGACTAAAAATAGAACCGAAATAATAGAATCTGAGCGTGAGGGAAGGGAGAGAATTGATCCGCTGGATGGTTTGTTTTTCGATCATTTTGCATTCCGAAAAAACACGTAACTGGTCGATACTCTCAGGCCGCCTCACTGCTTTATACGGGATTCAGGCTTCGGCAACAGGAGAGTTTGCGGGCCGAGAGCCGATCAAGAGGGTTGGGGGAATTCTACCGGTCACTGAAACGGCGATCGCTGCCCCCACCGATACCCTGGCTACGGCTCTTATGCACAACATTCCAACGTTGACCTTGCCTGTGTCTAATCCCCCCTTGCCGTCAAGGCAGCGAACTAGAAGCTCACTCATCCCCCCTCCACATTCAAGGTTATGGATAAGCCGTGAGGGTGGCTTCGCGAACGGTGCTGACAATGGCGTTGAGTTGCTCAAAGTTGACCCGATAGCTGAGGGGGTGGGCGATGAGATGGGCGGTACTTTCAAACAACACATCGATTTCCACTAAGCCATTTTCGAGCAGGGTGCGGCCGGTGGAAACGAGATCAACGATCGCTTCTGACATGCCGGTAATCGGCCCCAATTCCACGGAACCGGAGAGGGGGATGATTTCCACCGGGAGGTCGAGTTGGCGAAAATAGTCGCGGGCACAATGGACGAATTTTGAGGCGACGCGACCATGGGGCGGCAATTCCAGTGAAGACTGATAGCCGCTGGTTTTGGGCACGGCCACCGAGAGCCGACAGCCGCCAAAGTGGAGGTTTGCTAGTTGGGCGACGTTGGGTTTTTTCTCCCGTAGCACGTCGTAGCCGACGATGCCGAGTTGGGCTTGACCATATTCCACATAGACGGGCACGTCTTGGGCGCGGACGAGGAGGGCGCGGGCGGTTCCGGTGGGGTCGGTGATTTGGAGTTGGCGGGTTTGACCGTCGAGGAAGAGGCTGAAGTCAAGCCCTACGGATTGAAAGAGGCGGATGCTGTCTTTGAGGAGTGCGCCTTTGGGGAGTGCGATCGTCAGCATAGGAGAAAATAGCAGAATAAGGAGTGAGTCATGGGGGCTACGGTGGATACAACGGGGCCTAAGGGTTCAATATACCGTAGTTCAGGATGATTCTTGGGGATTGAATCAGGAGACCAAATGCGAATTTTATTGGTGGATGATGAGGTGGAGTTGACCGCGCCCTTGAGTCAGGCGCTGGGTCAGGAGGGGTATCAGGTGGATGTGGCCCATCGGGGCAGTGTGGGGTTGGCGTTGGCCCAGGCGGAGGGGTATCAGTTGTTGATTCTGGATTGGATGATGCCGTCGCTGTCGGGGTTGGAGATTTGCCAAGCGTTGCGATCACACGGCGATGAAACCCCGGTGCTGTTTTTGACGGCGAAAGATACCCTGGATGATCGGGTGCAGGGCCTCGATGCGGGGGCGGATGACTATTTGGTAAAGCCTTTTGAATTGCGGGAACTGTTGGCGCGGGTGCGGGCCTTGTTGCGGCGATCGCCTGCCCAGTCTTCCCCCCGCTTCACCATTGCCGATCTCGAATTCGACCCGGATAATCGGGTCGCCTATCGGGGCGATCGCCAAATTGATCTCTCAGAAAAAGAAGCGCAATTGCTCTGTTACTTTCTCCAACACCGGGGTCAAGTGCTCACCCATATCACCCTCCAAGCCCATCTCTGGGGCCCCACCGCCCAACCCAACAGCAATGTATTAGCGGCCCTCGTCCGACTCCTGCGGCGCAAACTTGAACATCCCCCCGAAACTGCCCTGATTCATACGGTGTACGGCAAGGGCTACCGCTTTGGCGAAGGAGAACGATGAGCCGCCCCCAGATATAGCAGGGGTCGAGATCGGTAGGACAGGCAAGGAGCTGAAGCCCCTTGTGCCTAAACATACCGTTGTCCGAACCCTCTTTTCCCATTGCTATAGCCCGCTGAGGGAGAGATAACCCACCCTAGTTGTCAGTATGATTACAGATACTCTTCTTTTTCTCTCCCAAGATTATCGAAAAGATAATCAGTATACTGAGAGGGATGCACCCCTCCATCTGGAACCGTTTGATTAATCATAGCCCTATGCTTCTTGGAGAGCAGAAAAACCCTTGAATGTGCTGCTTGGAACTCTTGCGATGGTCGGAGTTTCTCCAGAATTACTGGGGAGTAGTTTCTGTTTAGTCCTGGGCTTTGTCCTGGGTCGCTGGATGCGATCGCGCCCAGCGAACCCTCTGCCCCCCTCGCCCCCCCATGCTCCCCCTCCACCAGAGAGCGGATTAACCCCCCCGCGCCCCTTACCCATCTCCACCACCCTGGATTTAACAAATGATCCAGAGTTAGTGCAAACCCTCTTTGAAGCCAACCCGGCCTTTTTTCTCGCCCTCACGCCTGACGGAAAAATAGCGGCGATGAACACCGCCATGCTCGTCACCTTGGGCTATGAACTCGACGAAGTGCTTGGCCAAGACTACATCAAACTCTGTGTTCCCCCTGAAGAATGGGATCAGGCGGAAGACTTTTTGCTCCAACTCAGCGCCTCTCTGGGCTTGAGTTTATCGGTGAATCAAGTCTTAACCCAGGACGGGGACACCCTAACGGTGGAATGGCAAGCAAAACCGATTTTGAGTCGCGATCGCACCACCTGCGAATTCTTCTTCATGGCCGGCATGGATGTCACCGAACGCGAACGCGCCGAAGCAGAACTGCACCTCCTCCATTGCATTACCCATTCCGTCAGTGTTGCCGCCGACTTTGACCAAGCCCTGCGGGAAGTGTTGGGGATGCTCTGTGAAACCACCGGCTGGGAATTGGGTTCTGTGTGGGTTCCCCATCCCAGCCAAACCCATCTCGAACTCAGCCCCGTTTACTACATTAATTCCACCCTCAACCCCATCACCCAAGACCACCTTACCCAGTTTTGGCACCAGAGCCAAGGGTTTACCTTTGCCATGGGGGAAGGACTGCCGGGCCAAGTTTGGCAAACCCAAACCCCCCGTTGGGTTCCGAATCTGGCCCAACAGGAGCGATCGCCCTTGCCCCGCCAAGACATTACGAACCATTGGGGGATTCGCGCCAGCCTCTTCGCCCCCATCATCGCTGACCATCAGGTGTTAGCCGTCCTGGAATTCGTCATGAGCAAAACCGGCCAAGAAGACCCCCGCTTTGTAGAACTCATTTCCTCCGTCGCGATGCAACTCGGCGGTGTCTTTCAGCGTAAACGGGCCGAAGCCATGTCCCAAGCTGCCGAAGCTAAATACCGCAGCATTTTTGAAAATGCCGTTGAAGGGATTTTCCAGATCGACACTCGCGGCCAGTACCTCAGCATCAACCCCGCCATGGCCCATATCTACGGGTACGACTCCGCCGCCACCTTCTTGGCCGTGCAATCCGAAAATTCTCACCCCCCCTACGTCCAACCTGAACGCTACCAAGAACTCCTTTTGCAACTCCAGATTCATGGTGAGGTGAAAGAATTTGAATCTCAGATCTATCAACAGGATGGGCGGGTGATCTGGATTTCTGAAAATGCGCGGCGGGTGGTGGATAACTTGGCGCAAGATGAGCAAAATCTGCCCCAGGTCTATTACGAAGGCTGTGTGGTGGACATTACCAGCCGCAAACGGGCTGAAGAAAATCTGCGCTACAGCGCCACCCATGATACCTTAACGGGGTTGTGGAATCGGGCCTATTTTTTGCAACAGGTCAACCAGGCGATTCAGGCGGCGCAGTCTCATGAGGCTCAGTTTGCGGTGCTGTTTCTGGATTTGGATGGGTTTAAGTTAGTTAATGATAGTTTGGGGCATTGGCTGGGGGATACGCTGTTGGTGACGATCGCCCGCCTATTGCAGGGGTGTTTGCGCCCGACGGATACCTTGGCCCGTTTGGGGGGGGATGAATTTACGATTCTGATGACCCCCCTGCCCACACCGGAGGCGGCGATCGCCCTCGCCAACAAAATTATCACCACCCTCTCCCAACCCATGCAGATCGGCGGTCATACGGTTTTCAGCGGCACGAGCATCGGCGTTGTCATTGATCACACCTGCTACACCCAAGCCGAGGAAATTCTCCAAAATGCCGATATTGCCATGTATCGCGCCAAAGCCCAGGGCAAAAATCAGGCCGTCTGTTTTGATCCGGCGATGCGACAGACGATTATGCGTCGCCAAAAACTAGACACAGACTTACGCAGTGCGATCGAACGTTCAGAATTATGTTTGTACTATCAGCCGATTGTGGATTTACAAACCTATCAGTTAGCGGGGTTTGAAGCCTTGGTGCGGTGGCAACATCCCGAAGAAGGCTGGTTATCGCCCGCTGAGTTTATTCCCCTGGCGGAGGAGCGGGGCCAAATCCAAGCCTTGGGGGCGTGGGTGCTCAAGGAGGCCTGCCAACAGGTGCAGGCATGGCAGGAGGTGTTTAACCTGCCGCTGCAAATTAGTGTGAATTTATCGAGTCGGCAACTGACCTGGGATTTGAGCGATCGCGTTGCCACGATCCTCGCTGAAACGCGCCTATCGCCCCATCATTTGAAGCTCGAAATCACCGAAACGGCGTTAATGGATGATCCCGAAACAGCGATCGCCATTCTGCGACAACTCAAAACCCAAGCGATCCAACTCTGTATTGATGACTTTGGCACGGGCTACTGTTCCTTAAGTTATCTCGATCACTTTCCCCTCGATGTCTTGAAAATTGATAAATCCTTTGTAGACGATATCCACTATCCCCGGAATGCTGAAATCGTCCGGGCGATCATCGCCTTGGCCCAGGGTCTGAACCTAAGCATCATCGCCGAAGGTATTGAATCTGAACCCCAACTCCACACCCTCTGTACCTTCTGTTGTCCCTACGGCCAAGGCTATTTTTTCTCGCGTCCCTTGAATGTCCAGAACACCGTCGCACTGCTCCATCGCGTGCAACAGGGATTCTCGTTTCTTCCGTCCTCTCTCCGTCGCTAGCCCACCACCGCCTAGGCGATCATTTCAGCGGCGAAACTCGTCCAGCGCTTAAACCGAAATGCCCCCGCCACGGAACCCCACACGGCGGCATCAGTGTCTAGATCGCGCCCCCGATCCCAACTTTGAAAGAGAGCCTCATCAATTTCAAAGGTGCTGTCGAGGTAGGTTTCTTGACCCTTCCGCACGACACGACAGGCTTTCCCCGGTTCCACATTGCCCTTAAAACTATGGCCCGTCCATTGCACGATCATGTTACAGCCAGGCATCAGAGTGAGGCGATCGCCCGTCAAGGCCGTTAACCGTTCCGGCTCCCGACTCGCCCCCCAAAAGTCCTTCTCATCCTTGACGAGAAAATTTTCAATCTCGATGTGATCCCCGACGGTTTTCAAATTCAGCACCCGCAGCCGATAGGGACTATTGAGCATATAGTCGTAGGCCTGTTCCACCATTAAGCTGATCCCGTCGAGACCCGTGGCCGGTGCTTTGCGCATACAGACACGAATATGGGCAAAAAAGGGCGGATTTTCGTAGGCTTGCTCTTGGTTGCTGAAATCCGCCGCCATCCAGCGGGCTAGGGTCAAAACATCGGTGGCATGGGTCATAGCACTAGGGGGTTAATTGTCCTTCCATTAAACGGAAAAAGAGGAAGTGTGTCACCTGTTCCGCGCTGAAATTGTCATCACTGACGAGGACGAGGAGGGAACTGCCATCGGCTAAACGGGGGCCGAGGGTCATGCCTTCGAGGTTGTCGAGGGGGATGTTGAGGGTGCTGAGATCGAGGAGGAGTCGTTTTTTGAGGGGGGCGACGGTGGTGAGTTCACCGCCGAGGGTGGCGATGCGGGAGGTGTCGGTGGCGTTCCCAGCGACCACTTGGAAGAGGCGGGCGGTGTAGCCGTTGAGGGTGAGCGATCGCTCCAAGGTCAGGAGATGGCCTTCTTCATTCAGGGTGAGCAGATCGCTCAAACCATGGGAGAGGGAACCCTCTGGGGCGGGTTCGAGGAGATAGGCATTTTCCGACACCAAGACCGGATCACCAAAGGGATTAATCAGATAATGCAAGAGCCGAATGCGATCGCGCCCATCGGTGTCGGTGCGGCGCTCGTCTTGGGTGAGGTGGGATTCTGGCGCGGTGAAGAGGCGAAAGGGATCGTCTGGTGAAAGCCCTGTCCACTGCACATCTAAGGATTCTAAGCCCAGATTATTTCGGATGCCGTGGGGTGGATCGGGGTCACGGATCGGGGTGGCGGGGAGAAAGCGGGCGGGGAGTCTGAGCGATCGCAGGGCTTGGCCCGTACTGGGGTCAAACTCTTGAATCCAGGGGGCAATATCGCGGTTGAGGTTGCCTTCACTGCTGATCATCAGAGTATGGCGGGGGGTGAAGGCGATGCCTTCCGGGTCGAGGGTTCCGGGGGCGAAGGGTTCGCCGTTGCTGTCTTTGAGGGTGATCACTTGGTCGAAGCTGATCCGAGCGATCGCGCCGTCCGCGTCGTTCTGTTCAATCTGAAACCGATAGGCGCGGGCGGGGGCTTCGTTGCTGCGATCGTCGGAAATGGCATAGAAGGTTTCGGTGGTGCGATCGTAGGTCAACCCCGACAATCCGCCGATGGGTGTGCCGTCTAATTCCTGTTGAGGCAGCGTCACCGAATTGATCAACTCCGCCTGCAAAGGTAAAAATTGCCGTTCCTGCGCCACACTGGGGGCGCAGGCGGTTAGCAGTACACAACAGAGCAGCACTATTAAACGCACCATAATCTTCATTTCAAAATGCTTGTTCCGTTGATTTTGCCATAATCCACCGCTGCTCTGTGGAGGGCAGCTGGGGAGCACTCAGGCTTGAAAGGGGGTGCGATCGCTCAAAATTTCATGGCCGTTGGCGGTGACGAGCACCGTATGTTCAAACTGGGCGGAACATTTTTGATCGGCCGTCACCACTGTCCAGCGATCGCGCAATGTCCGCGTCAGCTTCGACCCCGCATTAATAATCGGCTCAATCGCTAACGTCATCCCCGGCTTGAGCACCTCGTTCGGCAGTTCATCCGTGCGAGCATGGAACACCGCCGGCGGTTCGTGCAAATTGCGCCCCACCCCGTGACCCGTAAAATCATCCACAACGCTGTAGCCGTAGGGCATAACATAATCTTCGATCGCCCCGGCAATATCTAGCAGTCGATTCCCCGGTTTCACCTGGGCGATGCCTTGATAGAGGGCTTTTTCCGCCACCTGCATCAATTTCAGTCGATTCGGTTTAACGCGACCGACTGCGATCGTGATACAGGAATCGCCATGGTAGCCATCCTTAAACGCCCCCGTATCCACTTTTAAAAGATCCCCATTACGAATCACCGCCTTCCGGCTGGGAATCCCATGCACCACCTGATCATTTAAACAGGCACAGATCGAAGCCGGAAACCCATGATAGCCCTTAAAACTCGGTGTAGCTCCCTCGGCGCGAATCTGTTCTTCGGCGTAGGCATCAAGATCGGCGGTGGTCATCCCCGGCTGGACGCGATCGGCAACCCCTTGCAACACCTTCGCCACAATCCGACTCGATACGCGCATCCGTTCAATTTCAACGTCAGATTTCAATTCAATGCCGCGCCGGGTACGGCGGAGGGGCGGCAGGGCTTGACCAGGGGAAAACAGATTAGAGAGAAAGTTCATAAACTAGGAAAATCGAGAAAGCGGCAGCGTTCTCTAGTGTACCGACTTCTCTTGAACTTTTTGGGTCAGGATAGCGAAAACTCGTGTTATTGTAGTCCCAATTTTAAGCATTCACTTTATTTTTAAGCGGCGTTTTTACCCAATTACAACCATGACAGCTATTGAAATTTTTCCGGTGCAAACCCCTGAACAGTTCGAGCAATTTTTTGCAGTGCCCTTGCAAGTGTATCGGGATGATCCCCATTGGGTGCGACCGTTGGACAGCGGGGTGCGCAAACAATTTAGCCCAGAGAATGCGTTTCTCACCTATGGGGAAATTCAGCCCTTTGTGGCGATTAAGGATGGTGAACCGGTGGGGCGAATTGTGCCGTCGATTAATCGCCGTTTGATCGAGCGGGAAGGGGAACAAATCGGGCTGTTTGGTTTTTTTGAAGTGATTGACGATGACGATGTGGCGGCGCAACTCTTCGCAGCGGCGGAACAGTGGTTACGCGATCGCAATATCACCCGCATCCGTGGCCCGATTGATTTTTCCACCCACAATAGCTGTCTTTTCCTCGCTGATGGGTTTACCGATGATCCCCACATCCTTACCCCCTACAATCCCTCCTATTACATCGACGTCATGACCCGTCTGGGTTGGGAAACGGCGAAGGATGCCTACGCCTACAGGATGGACTTGAGCAAACCTCTCGATTCTCGCTTTGAGCGATCGTATCAAATCGCCTTAAAATCCGGGATTACCTTCCGTAATTTGCACATTAAAGGGGAAGCCTTCGAGCAAGATTGCCGTACCTTATACAACCTCTTTACAACGATGTTTGCAAATAATTGGAGTTCAAGCCCGCGCACCTGGGACGAGTTTTGGGAAGAGGCCCAGGATCTAAAAACCTTGGTTGATCCTGATATTTTTCCCGTTGCGGAAGATCAGGGCAAAATGATCGGATTTTGTATGGCGTTGCCGGATTACAATATTGCTTTAAAACAGGTCAATGGCAAGTTGAATTGGTTGGGAATTCTCAAGTTTCTCTGGTATCGCCGCCAGATCGATCGCGCCCGTGTGATCGCCATTACAGCCCTCCCTGAATATCGCCGTAAAGCTGTGCCGCTCGCGCTCGTTCACTTGCTGATGGCACAGGGTACAAAACCAAGCAAACCCTACAAAACCGCCGAGCATTCCTTTGTCTGGGAAGATAATAAACCGTCACGCCATCTAATCGAAGTGACGGGGAGTGCGATCGCAAAAACCTACCGCATTTTTGAGAAAGCGATCGCCTAAGCTCCCATGCCGGAATACTGTTTCAAGCCGCGCCGCCAGAGGAGGCGATTGACAAAGAAGAGACCAATACACCAAAGAGCGATCACCAAAAAGCCCCGTCCGAGATCCACCGGAAACCCAACGAAAATCGCCGCCGGAAAATAGAGGACATAGGGAAACGGGGTCCATTGCACAATCCGCAGCATCGATTCCGGGAACACATTCAGTGGTGCAATATACCCTGAAAAAAACAAGTAAAACAAAAAGAAAAACTGTTCTAAGGCACTGGCGCGTTCTGTCCAAAATGCCATCATTGCCAGGGAATATTGCAGCAAAAACCGCAGCAAAAACGCCGCCAACGTTGCCGCCACACCCCACAGCACCGCCGCCCACCCCGGCCACACAAACACCTGGGGATATAAGGCATAAATTAGCCCAATTAAAATCAACAAAAACGGCAGCCGTGCCACCCGTTCCGAGAGATGACCCGCCACATGGTGCCACACGGGATCAATGGGTTGCAGCAGCCGTAATGAGAGCTTTCCCTGTACCACTTCTTTTTCAAATTCCCACACCACCCACACCAGGGTAAATTGCCGCACCAAAAACACCGTTACAAAATAGCGGGCAAACTCCAAACTGGTTAGCCCAAATTGTCCCGTCCCCGCTGCCTCAATCCAGACTCCCATTAAGATCAACGGCAACGAACCCGACAACATCCAAAACAAAAGTTCGGCGCGATATTCCACCATATAGGCGTAATACACCGAGAGGAGGACGCGGCTTTTTTTCACAATCCAGCGAATTGTCATGGGGCAACGGTGGGGGAGGGGTCTGGGGTAGAGGGGATTGGGGTGAGGAGTTCGGCGGGGGTATCGACGGAGCGGCGAATCACTTCTGGGGTGTCGGGGGTGGGGGAGGGGGTGAAGAGTTCTTGGAGGGCTTGGTCGAGGGTTTTGGCCATGACGATGGTGTTGTCGTAGGCGACGATGACGCGGGCGAGGGTGGGGACGCTATTTTGTTCGGCTTCGAGGTAGAGGGGTTCGACATAGAGTAGCGCATCTTCGATGGGGATGACGAGGAGGTTGCCTTGGACGGCTTGGGAGCCTTGGGTATTCCAGAGGGAGATTTGTTGGGAGATTTCGGGGTCTTGGTTGATCAGGGCTTCGATTTGGGAAACGCCGAAGACGAGTTTTTGTTTGGGGAATTGGTAGAGGAGGAGTTTGCCGTAGTTGTCGCCGTCGGAGCGGGCGGCGAGCCAGGCGATTAGGTTGGGGCGGGCGACGGGGGAGTAGGGATGGAGCAGGACGAATTCGGCGTTGTTGGCGGTGGGGAGCCGCATGATCAGGTGATAGGATTCCACGGGTTGGGTGGTGTCGGCGTAGATTTCTTGGGGGATGGCCCATTGGTCTTCGCGGTTGTAGAAGACGCGGGGTTCGCGCATGTGGTAGGTGAGGAGGCGTTCGGATTGGGTGTTGAAGAGGTCGGCGGGGTAGCGGAGGTGCGATCGCAACGCGGGCGGCATCTGTTCTAAGGAGCGGAAGAGTTGGGGAAAAATCTTATGCCAGGTTTGAATGATCGGATCGGTGGGGTCAGCGATGTAGAAGGTGACATCACCGTTATAGGCATCGACGACGACTTTCACGGAGTTGCGAATGTAGTTGTAGGGGTTCTCGCCGGGATCGGAGTAGGGGTAGCGATCGCTCGTCGTATAGGCATCGATCATCCAATACAAATAATTCCCCTCCCCCGATGTCTCCGGCTGATCCTCCACATCCGCCACGACTAAATAAGGATCGCTGTCATAGCGCAAAAACGGTGCAATTTCCTGCAACCGTCGGGTAATCGTGCGGCGGAACAACAGCCGCGTTTCCGGCGTGAAGTTTTCCGTAAACAGCATGGGCCAATCCCGCAAATAGGCCGCAAACACCCAACGCCGCCACAGGGAATCTAAAGCGATTCCCCCCGTACCATCGTAGGTATTCAGCACATTATCCGCCCCGCTGGGAAAGTCAAATTCCTGCACCTTCGTGGAGGTCAGAATATGGGTGTGGGTCAGTTCGCCAAAGTAAATCCGCGGCCGACCGAGGGGAATACTCCCCGGCACGAGGTCATCCGCGATTTGTAGCTGCCCCGCATCGGCTTCCGTGCCAATATCCTGTACATCGTAGGCCGGTAGCCCCCCTTCCCCGACACGATTCACAGGCGACAGGGTGAACCCGTAGCCGTGGGTGTAGACCAAATGCTCGTTCACCCAGGTTTTGGTCACGCCTTCGACTTTGTCGTAGTCCAGTTCGCGGGGGGCGATGATCATCTGTTGGGTTTGAGTTTCGATCGTACCGTCGTCGAGATAGCGTTGGATCGTGTAGCGATCGATGTCGGCATCGTTAAAACTGTAGTAGAGGCGAATTTCTTGGAGTTGGCGGTTGGCTTGGAGGAGGGGGCGGGTGTCCCAGAGGCGGATGTTGTCGATGGTGGGGGGGTTGGCTTCGATTTGGGCGAGGCTGAGGGTGTCTTGGGGGTCGAAGGTTTGGGCCTCGATCGCATCGAGGCCGAAGGCGTTTCGGGTGGCGGCGATGCTGCGGGTGAGGTAGGGGGTTTCTCGTTCGAGTTCGTTGGGCTGAACGTTAAAGCGTTGCATGGCGCTGCTGAGGGTGAGGCCCAGGAGGGAGGGGATCAGGTAGAGGATGATGATGTTGCGGCCGACGGTGAGGAGGCGACAGTCGCGGGGACGGCGGCGGGAGGTGGATTGCCAGATCAGCCCGATGCCGATGCCCAAGGCGATGCAGCCCAAACCGATTTCCCAGGGGAGTTGGAGATTGACATCGGTGTAGCCTGCGCCGTAGACTGCGCCCCGTGTGGAGTAGACGCGCTGAAAACAGGTGACAACGTGCTGAAGGGCGATCGCACCCATCATCACCCCACCCAAGCGGTAAAGATGGCGCAATTGGGGCGGGGAAAAGCCCGGAAACCGTCCTTGGGACAGGCTATCACCGGACAGGAGATAGACCAGCAGGCAGGCGATCAGGGTCACAAGCGCCAACCCAGCAAACCAGAGGGACATCAATTCAATCACCGGCAGGCGAAAGAGATAAAAACTAATGTCCAGGTTGAAGAGGGGGTCACGCTCATAGAACGGGGTGGCGGACTGCCAGGTGAGGAGGCGCGTCCAATGGTTGGTGGCTAAATAGCCCAAGAGCACCACTACCACTAGCCCCAAGCCACGCACCATCCACTGCACCCGCACGATGATGCCCAGGGCGATCGCTGCCACAATCAGCCAGAGCCGAGTGTGATCGGGGGCAAACAGGGCAATCAGCGATCGCCAACTCAGCGTCGGCGGCAGATCCGGGGTCAGGGTGGGAACCGATGACCCCAGCCACCCGTATTGAAACGCCACGTAGGCATACTGCACCGTCAGCCAGCCCAAGAACACCGCCAAACTGACGGTAATCGGCAACAACCAGCGCAGGGACAGGGATTGGGCCTTGGGGGGAAGGGGCAGCGGGCCCAGGGGGCGATTGTCCACCGGCGCGGGGTGGGGGTATTGGTGGCGATCGCACCAAGCCAAATTTTTAAAATAAAACAGCGCCGAAAGCCCACTTACCCCCACCCAGAGCAGCACCTGAGTCTGCATCCGCGTCCAAAACGCCGCCTGGTAACCCACCTCTTCAAACCACAGAATTTGCGCGATCAGAGCAATGCCGCGATCGGCCAACAGCAGCCCCACCACGATGAACCCTAGGATTATTCCCCGTTTACCCACCATACTCCTTTGCCCTGATCCCGATAGAATGGACGAATCGACATCATCTATCATTCGTCATTGCGCGTTTAATATTCTCTACAATTTTGACTCTCCCATGCACAGCCATTCTGACCCCCTTCCGAGTATTTCCGTCACCGATCTGGCCCAACGTCTCGCCGCAGGCGATGATACGCTCCAACTCATTGACGTGCGAGAAACCGAAGAAATCGCAATGGCAAGTCTGCCTAATTTTCAAGTTTTCCCCCTCAGCACCTTTGCCCAATGGTCAACGACGCTCCCCCAAACCCTTGATCCCCATGCAGAAACCTATGTCCTGTGCCACCACGGTATGCGCTCGGCGCAAATGTGCCAATGGTTACGGAGCCAAGGATTTACCAATGTTACAAATATAAGGGGCGGCATTGATGCCTATGCCAGTCTGGTTGATCCAGCGATCGCTCGCTACTGATTCATCCCCTCTTGTCCGTAGCCTCACCGAATAATAAATTTTTTTAATCTCCCAAGACTTTGACTATGCCAGGTCACGATCAACTCAGTGAGCGACAACAACATATCCTGTGGGCAACGGTGCGGCGGTATGTTGCCACCGCCGAACCGGTCGGCTCCAAAGCGTTAGCCGACGAGTACGATTTTCAAGTCAGTTCCGCCACGATTCGTAATACCATGGGTCGCCTCGAAAAGGTGGGCTTGCTCTATCAACCCCACACCTCCGCCGGGCGTGTCCCCTCGGATTCAGGCTATCGGGTCTATGTGGATCAATTGATCACCCTTAATGATCTGTCGGGCCAGCACCTCCGCGCCCTCTATCAGCAAAAACTGGACTGGCAAACCTATCACCTCGAACAGATTCTCCAACGGGCCGCGCAGATTCTCGCCACCCTCAGCGGCTATATTGCCCTGATCACCCTGCCCCACAACACCAACCAAACCATCCAGCATCTTCAGGTGTTGCCGATTAACGACACCCAAGGAATGTTAATTATTGTCACCGATGCCTACCAAACCCAATCGGTGCTGCTGGATTTGGAAACGCTGCTGGGATTAGAGGCGATCGCCGACGATGACGATTGGGCGATCGAAGATGAACTGCAAATCCTCTCCAACTTCCTCAACCAAAAATTGCGCGGCCAAGCCCTCGCCACCCTCCAACAGGTCAACTGGCAAGAACTCGGCGAAGAGTTTCGCCGCTATAGCAACCTCGTGCAGCAGGTGTTAACCGAGGTTCTGCGCCGCTGTCAAACCCCGACGGTGATGCCCATCTTGATCCACGGGTTCGCCGAAGCCCTGCGCCAACCGGAATTTTCCGAAGTGCAGCAGATTCAAGCCCTCCTCCATCTTTTGGAAAAAGAACAAGAGCAACTCTTTCCCCTCATGTTCACCGCGCCAGCCCCCACCCCGCAGCGGGTAACGGTGCGCATCGGCTCGGAAAACTCCCTCGAACCCCTCAACAGTTGCACCCTCATTTCTGCCCAATATTCCCATGGCACAACCCCCGTGGGCAGTGTGGGGTTAATTGGCCCAACACGGATGCTCTACGAAAATGCGATCGCCCTCGTTGAATCCACCGCCCAATACCTCACCGACTCCCTCACCAACGGCCTCGCCTAACCGGAGCGATCGCCCTAACCCACCGATTAACGTAATGTCATGTCCCTAGAACACATTGCCCCAGAATAAAAGCCCAGACAAGCTGGGCTTTAGAGTCAACGGCAGCAATCAGACGGATTGACATCTTTAGTTAAGATGCAAGCTGTTCTGATTCCTGTTGGAGTAGCGAGACGAGGGAATCATCGCCACGGTTTTGTGCCACTTGAATCCGTCGCTCTAAATCTTGTTTGATGTTGTCGAAGTGAACAGCAGAAAAAGCGTTTTGGGCCTTGGGGGCATGGGGTGGGGAAGAAGAACAGTGGCAAGAGCGAGCGATCGCCGCCAATTGTGCTTTGATTTTAACCTCGGTTTGAATTTCCGGACAGCGTTGATAAGTCACGCCGCGATAGCACAAATTAGACTTAGGCTCTAGAGCGGGAACATGGCGCGGATAGCGTAAATGATACGCTTGACTGCGGTATTTCCCGCTCAACTCACTTTCACTCACCTCCAAGGAAAGAGAATGGCAATTATGCTGAACGCCACGATAACAAAGCTGCATAGTGATTTAAATCCGTGATTGCTAAAAAAGTTTGAATGAGTTAAAAACGATGGGAACTTAATGCAACCCTGACCCACATCGTCACACCATTTAATGTGTGTAGCGAATGCCGCGATAGATCAATTGGTGATCCTGCTGAAGGGTTTGAGCATATTGACCATAGCGATGAACACGCCAAGGAGCGCCACGATACTGTCCGGCAACTTCGCCTTCTTTAACATCCACTGTCGTATGTTGAGGCTTATAAATGACGCCACGATAAGATAACTGCATTTCTCTTCCTCCGCAAACAATTCTGTATCTAATCTAACAATTTACCGCCGTTGACCGGCTTAA
Source organism: Spirulina major PCC 6313 (assembly GCF_001890765.1). NCBI lineage: Bacteria > Bacillati > Cyanobacteriota > Cyanophyceae > Spirulinales > Spirulinaceae > Spirulina > Spirulina major. The sequence goes on from NZ_KV878783.1 coordinate 2,639,276, forward strand.
TGTTACGAAAATTTGACATAGTGGAGCGATCGCCCCAGCCAATCAGGCCCTCATCCAGGCAATCCCCACGGGCCAGTTTATGCCCCGATCGTCAACCACTGGCCCCAAACTTGTTAGGCTAGATCCATTTTCAAGATCCACCTCGAACGCTATGACCGCATCTTTATTTCACCTGGCGATCCCCATTAACGACATTGACCAGGCTAAAACGTTCTATGTGGAGGGTCTCGGCTGCACAGTTGGGCGCGAATCCCCCCAAGCGATAATCCTCAATTTCTGGGACCATCAAGTGGTGGCCCATGTCACCCCCGATCCCCTCACTCCCCAAAAGGGCATCTATCCCCGTCATTTTGGCCTCATTTTCCCTGATGAAGCCGATTGGGAAACCACCCTCGATCGCGCCAAAACCCACAATCTCCAGTTTCGGGAATCGGAGAAACGCCGCTTTCCTGGCAAGGTGACGGAGCACCGTACTTTTTTCCTCGAAGACCCTTTTTATAATCTTCTGGAGTTTAAATACTATTGCCACCCGGAGTCGATTTTTAGCCCTCAGGAGGGGGCACAAGTGGGCGATCGCTAACCCTCACCCCAGTTAATTCCCTCGTGCAAGGGGCGAAAGCACCCTGATCTGCTCACCACGGAACAATAGGCAAGGCGGCTGATGAAACTTACGGAAATAATCCGGTAATTCCGTCATGCGAGCATCTTGCTCGCTAGAGGTTGAGAGCCGTTTTCAATGGCCGGATGAAATGGTTACCTCCATCAGCCCCTTGATGTCTTAATCGCATCCGCATCACACTGGGGAGCTTACTTTTCGTTGGTGAGGGGGATAAAAAGTTTTTGTTTGGCGGCGTATTGCCAGGCAATGCCGTCGGGGTCTTTTTCTCGGCTCCAGTCGGAGAAGCTGCTGTCGGATTTGCGCTTGGTGAGGGTTCCGGAATGGACATCGAGGCGTTTGGCGAGTTCCGCTTGGATGAGGGCTTTTTGGGGGGTGGGATCGCTAGGGGTGAGTTCTTCCGGGGTGAGGGCTTCGGGATCGCTGGCTGGGGTGCTGGTGTCAAAGATTGCGCCTAAGGCACTGGCGGTGAGGAAATAGTAAAGTGTGCCACGCTCTGGGACGACTTTGCGCTGGGCTCCGTATTCGTTGGCGCGATGTTCGAGGAATTGTTGGGCGGTGTTGAGGGCAAGATCGCAACGGAGGGAAAGATCAACCGCTGTGAGGCAGCCTTTATTTTCTTTGAGGAGGGCATTAAAGGCAGGATTGATGCGATCGCCCAAGACTTTCCATTGATATTGTTGCCAAAGCCGCAACGCAATACTGAGGGCAACAATGGCAAGCAGAATCGGCCAGGCGGAGTAGAGAAAGACAACAAACAATGCAAACGGAATAATCAGGATCAAAATTCCGGTAGTGCCTCGATCGATTGCCTGTCCAGCCATGATTCTCATCTAGTGCGAAAGTGCAATAGAGGCAAGTGCCCCTTGCCCCTAGTTTACGCTGTCTTGAGCAGACTGGATAACTCTAATCGTTTAAACAGGGCGGCTCTTGCCTGAATTGCAAGGGAGTCATCGAGTTTCTGCAACGTCACCTGGCGATTGTACTTTTGCAGCAGGGCGGTTTGGATCAGCCAGTCGGCGAGGAAGGGATTTTTGGGCAAGAGGGGGCCGTGGGAATAGGTGGCGATCGCATGGCGATGCAACGCCCCTTCCCAGCCATCTTCGCCATTGTTGCCGTAGCCAATCATCACTTTGCCGAGGGGTTGAGTTTCGCCTAAATAGGTACGGCCGCCATGGTTTTCAAACCCCACCACGATCGGCGGTTCGGGCCAGAGGGGTTCGAGGGCGGCAACTAATTCAGGGGAGACTAATTCAAAGGCAACATTGCCAATACACCGGGGTGTATTCAAGCCGGGATGTTTGGTGACGAGATCGAGCAACCCTAGGCCGTCAATGCGTTGACCGATGCCGGGTTCATAATACTTGCCGAGGAGTTGCGGTGATCCACAGGTAAACACGCCGGGGATGCCGTGGTCGAGTTGCGATCGCAACTTCGCCGCCTTCTCCCCTTGCAGGTCGCGCATCACGATTTCTTGCTGCCGATCCTGCGCCCCGCCCCCGACGATCACATCCACCTGATCGAACTGCTCCGGGGTGGCATTTTGATCTAAACGGACAACGGCAACATCAATGTTGCGCCATTGGCAACGCTGTTGCAGACAGATCACATTGCCGCGATCGCCGTAGGTGCTCATCAAGGTGGGATAAAGCCAACCAATCCGCAGTTCCATACTGTACCCAATCCATTTATTTCAAAAAGTGTGCCACACCCCCTGCCGAAAACCAAGCCTACCCCTGTCTTGGTTAGGCTAGCGCGATCGCGCTCCTGTCCAGTGGTCGCCAATGCTTTCCCCACCCTCTAAAAATCCTAAACCCACAAGACTGATACAAACTCCTGGCCCATCTCTCCGTTTTTCCTTGAGGCAAGGGGCTTAGTCTCCTTGTTTGCCTGTCTCGCTGCGTAAGTCCTGACCCAACTGCTACAGTAAAAGGATCACTAGCGATCCTGAAAACTCTTAACCTATCCTCCGCCCCTCTGACTATGACCGACATTCCTAAACTCTTATTGGTAGATGATGAACCGGGCCTGCGCGAGGCCGTGCAGATCTATCTTGAAGATGACGAAGAATTTGCAGTGACGGCGGTGGCCAGTGCCGCCGAGGCCTGGGTGATGTTGGAAAAAGAGACCTTTGATTTGGTGATTTCTGACTTGATGATGCCCCAGGTGGATGGCTATCAGTTTTTGCAGCAACTGCGTGAGGATGACCGCTTTAAGAATTTACCCGTAATTTTTCTGACGGCGCGGGGGATGACGAGCGATCGCATTCAAGGCTATCAAGCTGGCTGTGATGCCTATTTGCCCAAACCCTTCGAGCCGGATGAACTGCTAGCGATGGTGAAAAACCTGCTGGCGCGGCGAGCCGTGGCCGAAGCCAGCCAAGGGGACAGCGCGAAATTAGAAGCGATCGCCCGCGAACTCGCCAGCATCAAAGGAATGCTCGATCAACGCCCCGGCATCACCCAATCCGCATCGCCCATCCATATCGACCTCACCCCCCGCGAGCAAAGTGTCTTAGACCTCGTTGCCCAAGGGTTAATGAATAAAGAAATTGCCAGCCATCTCGAAACCAGCGTCCGCAACGTCGAGAAATACGTCAGTCGGCTGTTCAGTAAAACAGGTACAAACAGCCGCACCGAACTCGTCCGCTACGCCCTCGAACATGGCTTAACCCATTAAAAAACCGCTCTATAGCGATCCTCAATCAATCGTAAATCCATAATCCCCGCTAACAAGGGGCTTAAGCCCCTTGCCTGTTCATGAATCAAATAGGATTGCTATATCAAAATTCTTGAAGCATTTCTGTAGCTTTTAAGGATATTTTCAGATGCTCAAGGGTGGCAGGTTAGGGTGGAACTAAAGGATTCAAGCGGTGGATTAAAACCCATGATTGACTTCACCCTGGCGAAAACGAAACATGCGATGTGGGGCCTACAATTGAGCACCTATATCGGTAGTGATAATGCAACCCCTCCTGCTTCTTGCCTCACCTCCTATCGGCAATGCAAGCTGGGTACGTGGTTGTACAGTGATGGCTTGTCGAGCTATGGTCATTTTCCGAAGATGCGAGATCTCGAACGAGTGCATCGGCAACTTCATGAGATGGCCCAGGAGATTGTGACGCTCAAACAGCACAATCAAGTTGCTGCTGCTCAGCAAAAATTGATCGAGATGCAGACCGTGAGTAATGAGATTTTGCACTTACTCGATCGTGTGAATCAGAAGTTTAGTGAGTTGCGATAGGATGGTCACTCTGTGGACAATGCCCATGCTGGCATCCAATTGACCCTAACCCACACCATCACGCAATGAACCGGACACCCGCCTCAACAACCCTGACGGGAGTTTTCTATGCTGTCTTCGCCTACGGGGCTTGGGGACTGCTGCCGATCTATTGGAAATTGTTTGGCGTGATTCCGGCGGTGGAGGTGTTGAGCCATCGGATGATTTGGTCGATGGTGTTTCTGCTGAGTATTTTGACGGTGCAGCGACGCTGGCCGGAATTGCGGCAGGTGTTGCGATCGCGCCGCCAACTCCTCGGCCTATTCATCACCACCAGTTTACTCGCGTTCAATTGGGGCATCTATATCTATGGCGTGAACAGCGATCGCGTCGTCGAAACCAGCCTCGGCTATTACATCTGCCCCCTCGTCACCATGCTGCTGGGGTTGGTGGTGTTGCGAGAACGCCTGAATTGGGTGCAGTGGGTCGCGGTGAGTTTGGCCGGGGCGGGGGTGGTGATCTTCATTCAAGATTTGGGGCAAGTGCCTTGGATTGCCCTAGGGTTAGCCTTTTCCTTTGCACTGTATGGATTGCTGCGCAAAATGATTGCGATCGCGCCCTTGGTGGGTCTCGCCGTGGAAACCCTGATGATCGCGCCCCTGTTGCTGATTTTAGTGGGGGCCTGGGAACTACAGGGCCTGGGACATTTCACCGCTACCCCCGGCATCACCCTCGCCTTTATCGGAGCCGGAGTCGTCACCTCCATGCCGCTACTGTGGTTCAACAACGCCGCCAAACGCCTGCCCCTCGTCAGCCTCGGCTTTTATCAATACCTCGCCCCCACCCTACAATTAAGCATCGGGGTCTTTCTCTACCACGAACCCTTCACCACCACCCACGGCATCACCTTCGGCTGTATTTGGGCCGCCCTCGCCCTCTATTCAGCCAATACCGTGATGCTCAACCGTGTCAAACTCCACGAGCAGTCTTCAGACTAAATCACCCTCACCCAACCTGCGGCCACGGGACTATCCATTCCGTAGGGGATTGTGCCAAGATGAGCATGATTTAATTGCGGTTGTTCCGTTCCACCCACGCCATCTGCCACACCAATACCCATGGGATATGTTGTTTCAATCGTCAATATGAAAGGGGGCGTGGGTAAAACCACGGTCACGGTCAACATAGCGACCTGTTTAGCGCGGGATTATCAAAAACGGGTGTTGATCGTTGACCTCGATACCCAAGTGAACGCCACCTTGAGTGTGATGTCCCCCCTGGACTTTGCCAAGCTCAAAAAAGAACGGCGCACCCTCAAAACCCTGGTGAATCAAACCATTCAAGCTGATATTGGCCAGCCCTTGAGGATTCAAGAGGTGATTTATCGTGATGTTTGTGGTGTGCCGGGGCTGGATATTTTGGCGGGGGATGTGGAACTGTTTGATGATTATTTGCTGTCGGCGTTGATCAATACGAAGGCGATCGCTAACCAGCAGAATTACGAAAAAACCTGGAATCGCGTCGAAAACTACCTGATGCGGATGATCCTCAAACCCGTGATTCGCAACTATGACGTAATTTTGATTGACTTCCCCCCCGGCGATAACCTGATCACCCGCAGTGCCGTCCTCGCCAGTCATCTTTACCTGATTCCGGCCCGCGCCGAACCCTTGTCCGTGGTGGGGATCGGCTTGCTGGAAAGTCGGATTAAACAGTTGCGGGAATGCGATCGCACCAAAATTAAAATGATCGGCCTCGCCTACACCGCCCGCGGCCAAGCCAGCAACATGGAACTCAAAGTCAAGCACCGCCTTGAAGCCGAATTTGGCCCCGCCAACATTTTCGCCACCGAAATCCCCCAAAACGTCGATGTGGCCAAAGCCGTCGAAGACTATCAACCTGTCGTGATCAACAACCCCAAAGCCCCCGGCGCTCGTGCCTTTCGCAAACTCACCGCCGAATTCCTTCAAAAACTCGCCAAAACCGTGCGCGGCAAAAAATAACCCCAACCCCAAACAGATTCCGGTACAGTGCTAAAGGTTCAAGCAATCCGTTTTTTTGCCGGAATAAAGTCCGCCTAACTCTAGGTAAACAAGGGGCTTAAGCCCCTTGCCTCCCTCCCTTTCTGCCTTTATATCTCTGCCTTTACGCCATGACCCTTGTTTTCAGCACGATTAATATGAAAGGCGGTGTCGGCAAAACGACCCTCACCGTTAACCTCGCCACCTGCTTGGTGCGTGACCATCAAAAACGGGTCTTAATTGTTGATTTAGACTCCCAAATTAGTGCTACGTTGAGCGTTTTATCTCCGCAAGACTTCGGGAAATTACGACGCGGCCGCCGCACGCTGAGTTACCTCATTGATAAAGTCATTCGCCCCTATATTGTTCGTAAGTTTTCCACTCCGGATATGATTTTAAAATCGGTCTGTGATCTGCCGGGGTTGGATTTATTGCCGGGTGATATTGAACTATACGACGAATATATTGTGGCGGAAACCTTGTATAAACGCACCGCCGAAGCAGCAGATTCGCAAAAGTTTGCTGAAGTGTGGGTCCAGTTTGAAAAGAAGCTCATGCAGTCAATTTTAGAGCCCATTCGCGATCAGTATGACTATGTTTTGATGGACTGTGCGCCTGGGTATAATCTTTTGACGCGGAGTGCGATCGTTGCTAGTGATTTCTATCTTTTGCCTGCCCGTCCTGAGCCTCTTTCTCTGGTGGGTATTCAATTGCTTCAACAACGTATCGCAAAGCTCAAAGCGCAATATGATCCAACCTTGACTGCTAACTTATTAGGGATTGTGTTTATCCTGTCGGGTGGGTTATTTAGTGGACGCTATTATAGTCAAGTGATGCAACGAATTAAACAGGATTTTGAACCCAACTATCTGTTTGATACCACAATTCCGATGGATGTGAATGTGGCAAAGGCTGTTGATGGCTTTACGCCAGCGGTTTTAAGTACTCCCAATTCATCTGGATCGCGGGCCTTTGGCAAGCTGACGGGGGAATTTTTAGAGAAACTTTTGAGCGTAACTTAGGCTACTCCCTGGAACTCGCAAAACAGCGTAGGCTAGGGGGAGAGCCAAACGTTATCGGGTGGGCTGTTTTCGGTTCAACGTCTAGGGGAATTGATGGTCAAAGCGTTAATCGGGCCGTGATTCTGGGTAAGGGTTTGAGGCTTTTTGTGATCTTGCCATGCGCGATCGCTCCATTCCAGTTTGACCTTCAGATCCCTTGAAACGGCTGGCGGCGTTGTGTTTGTTCACCCGATAGGATAGGCGCTTGATAGCGATGTTCATCCTGGCTGATTTGTTCCATTATTCATCTACCCCCTCACTCCTTTTATGACGACCACACCCCGCATGAGTTTGCCCTTGGTGAATTGCGATCGCCTCCTCCAAAGTATTGATGATCTGGCAAATGTTGGCCGTTTGCCCCAAGGTGGGGTGCGTCGCATTGCCTATAGCCCCGAAGATTGCCAAGCCCGCCAGTGGGTACAGAACCAGATGACCCAAGCGGGGATGACCGTGCGTATTGATCCGGCGGGGAATGTGATCGGCCGCTATCCGGGTCAGCAGGATCATCTGCCGGTGTTGGCGACGGGGTCGCATCTTGATACGGTTCCTTGCGGGGGGCGGTATGACGGGGCGTTTGGGGTGTTGGCGGGGCTGGAGGTGGTGCGATCGCTCCATGACCGCAACCTCCATCTGCGCCATCCCCTAGAGGTGATTGTCTTCACCGACGAAGAAAGCAGCATGATCGGCAGTAAAGGCATATCCGGGCGGGTGTTTCCCGATCCTGACTATTACCGCCGTCCCGATGGCGAATCGATTCAGGACTGTCTAGCGCGGGTGGGGGGCAATTGGGATCAGATTCACCTCGCCCAACGCCAACCCCACGAAATCGCCGCCTTTCTGGAATTGCACGTTGAACAGGGGCCGATTCTCGAATCGATGGGGAAAGCGATCGGCGTGATTGAAGGGATTGTCGGGCAACGCCGCTATCAGATCAGCGTCGAAGGGCAAGAAAACCACGCCGGAACTACGCCGATGTATATGCGCTGTGATGCGCTTGTGGCCGCGTCGCGGGTGGTGTTGGCGGTGCATGAGGTGGCGAATACACCAGGGCAACAGGTGGCCACGGTGGGGCAGATTCAGGTGTTTCCCAATGCGGTGAATGTGGTGCCGGGTCGGGTGGAAATGAGCTTGGATATTCGGGATTTGTCCAGTTTGCACATCGATCGCCTCTTGGAGCAGTTGGATTTGCATGTGCAGGAAATTGCGATCGCCACCAACACCAAAATTCGCTTTGAACGTCGTCTGCGCAACGAACCCGCCCTGGCTGAACCCCACCTCCAGGAGATCATCGCCACCGCCAGCCAAGCCCTCGACCTGTCCTACACCTACCTCCCCAGTCGTGCCAGTCACGATGCCCAAGAACTCGCCGTCATTACCGATATGGGCATGATTTTTGTGCCGAGCGAAAACGGGTTGAGTCATTCCGAGTTTGAATACACCTCCCCCGAAGAATGTGTGCAGGGGGCGAATGTGTTATTGCATAGTCTGATCCAGTGCGATCGCTACTACAGCGACACCCATTAAGATCAAACCGTTCAACGTAGTCAACTCAGGCTGCCCATTCCTCACTCTTTAATCGTCCTATGGTTTCCACATTTCCGATCGCACCCACCCTGGATCTATCTAAGGTGCGCCTTGACATTCGCAACCTGCAACGAGACCTCGTGCAATGGCGGCGGCAGATTCATCAACAACCGGAACTCGCCTTTGATGAACGCCAAACCGCCACCCTGATCGCGGCAAAGCTCACTGATTGGGGTATTGATCATCAAACAGAAATCGCCAAAACTGGCGTAGTAGCAACGATCGCAAGTTCCAATCCCGGCCCCGTCCTCGCCATTCGGGCGGATATGGATGCGCTCCCCATCCAAGAAGCGAATGATGTTCCCTATCGTTCCCAACAAGAGGGCAAGATGCACGCCTGCGGCCATGATGGCCATGTAGCGATCGCCCTCGGAACGGCCTACTATCTCGCCCAGCATCGAGATGCCTTTTGCGGCACGGTGAAATTCATTTTTCAGCCCGCCGAAGAAAGTGTCGGGGGCGCAAAACCGATGATTGAAGCCGGCGTATTGCAGAATCCGGACGTGGACGGGATCATCGGGTTGCACATTTGGAATAATTTACCCTTGGGGACGGTGGGCGTTCGCAGCGGGCCATTAATGGCGGCGGTGGAATGTTTCCGCTGCACGATTTTAGGCAAAGGCGGCCATGGTGCAATGCCCGACCAAACCATTGATGCCGTTGTCGTCGCCTCCCAGGTCGTCAATGCCCTCCAAACCATTGTCTCCCGCACTATCAAGCCCCTCGATGCTGCGGTGGTGACCGTGGGCGAATTTCATGCCGGCACAGCCCTCAACGTCATTGCCGATACAGCCCGCCTCAGTGGAACCGTGCGCTATTTCAACGCCGACCTAGAGGGAACGATTGGCGATCGCATCAACACCATCATCGGCGGCATCTGCCAAAGCCACGGAGCCACCTACGACCTCAACTATTGGCAACTGTATCCCCCCGTGATCAACGATACCGCCATGGCCGAACTCGTGCGCTCCGTCGCCGCCGACGTGATCGAACCCGACCTTGGCATTGTTCCCGACTGCCAAACCATGGGCGGCGAAGACATGTCCTTCTTCCTCCAAGCCGTACCCGGCTGTTACTTCTTCCTCGGCTCCGCCAACCCCGCCCAAGGCTGGGACTATCCCCACCATCATCCCCAATTTGACTTTGATGAAAGCGTTCTTTGCATGGGTGTGGAATTATTTGTGCGGTGCGTTGAGCGCTTTGGGCGTGAAGATCGGTGAAGCTGAAGGAGTGGGGTGAAGCGTAGGGTGACGATGGGGAATGGTAATCCGGAACTCCGTCCCTTGGCCCAGTTGAGAGTCAATCTCAATCTTGCCATGGTGGCGATCCACCACAATCTGATAGCTAATCGATAGCCCCAGACCCGTGCCTTTCCCAATCGGTTTCGTGGTGAAAAACGGATCAAAAATCTGGTTTTGGGCATTCCTCGGAATACCATTGCCATTGTCCCGAATGCAGATGTGGATCATCTGCCCCTGTTGGGCAGTGGCAATGGTTAAGCGGGGTTGAAATGCCGGATCGCCCTTGGCTCGTTCTTCTAAGGCATCCATGGCATTACTCAAAATATTCATGAACACCTGATTCAACTGCGCCCCATAACATTCAATGAGGGGCAGGGTTCCATAGTGTTTGTCCAGCTTAATGGGTTGATGGCTTGTTTTACCCTTTAAGCGATGCTGCAAAATGAGCAAGGTGCTGTCAATCCCCTCATGGATATCGATCGCTTTCATCTGAGACTCATCTAGGCGGGAAAATGTCCGCAGGGAAAGCACAATTTGCCGGATGCGCTCTGTGCCCATCCGCATGGAATCTAGAATTTTCGGCAAGTCTTCAGCAACAAAGTCTAAATCAATCTCCTCGGTGCGCTCTTGGATCGCCTGGGGGGGGACGAGGTAATACTCTTGATAGAGCCGAATCAGGTCGAGTAAATCTTGGGTGTAGTTGTCAATGTAGGTGAGGTTGCCAAAAATGAAATTGACGGGGTTGTTAATTTCATGGGCGACCCCGGCGACGAGTTGCCCCAAGCTGGCCATTTTTTCGTTTTGGATCAGGTGGGTTTGGGTTTGTTGGAGTTCTTTGATGGCGAGGGCGAGATCGGCGGCTTGGGTGCGGGTGGTGTCGAGGAGTTCAGCCTGTTGGAGGGCAATGCCCAATTGCATGCTGATTTGGGTGAGAAGTTCGACTTCGTAGGGTTGCCACTGCCGAGGGGTGGAGTTTTGGTAGACGGCGAGGAGGCCCCAGAGTTTGAGGGATTGGAAGATGGGGACAATGATGTAGGCGCGGGCTTGCAGTTGTTCGATCAGTTCAACGTGACAGTCGGAATATCCAGCTTTGTAGATGTCGTGGATCACGGAGGGTTCGTTATCGCGGTAGCGGCCGCCGGCGGTTTCTTGGAGATAGGTGTCGGCGATCAGGGGATGGGATTGGAGGAGCGATCGCCATTCCGGGGCCATGGATTCCGCCACAATCTGGCCACTCCAATCCGGGGCAAAGCGATAAATCACCGATCGCTCGACGGTTAACAGTTGGCGGGTTTCTTGGGTGGTGGTTTCAAAAATGGTTTGGATATCGAGGGAGCGGCGAATTTTATCGACGGTGGTGGCGAGGGTGCGTTCCCGCTCCATGGTTCCGGCCAGTTGTTCCGTTTGGGCCTGGAGTTGCTGTTGGTGCTGGTGGTTTTCGAGGGCAAGGCTGAGGATTTGGGCGAGTTGTTCGGTGAGTTCAATCTCCTCTTGCGTCCACGATCGCGCCCCCTGACAGTGATAAATTCCCAGCAATCCCCAGAGGTGATCATTTTGGCGAATCGGCACAATCAATTGGGCGCGAATTTGAAAGGTGCGCAACATTTCGAGGTGACAGGCACTAAGTCCGGCGGCTTCCACATCTGCGATCGCGCTCATCGTTCCCTGGGCATACCGCTGCATTAAATGATGCCCAAAATAGGAATCCTGCACCGTCACCAACAGCCCAGGAGTCCAATGGGGATCAACCGATTCAGCGATAAACACCCCATGGCCATCCCAACTCGATTCAAACTGAAAAACCCCCACCCGATCCACCTTAAAAAAGGCCCGCACATCAGTCACAACATCAGCAAACAAGGTGGGGATTGATTGGGTATGATGGATCGCCGCAAAAATATTTTGGAAGAGTTGATGGGAGGCACTCCAATGGGGTTGATCCAAGTCACTCATCTGAGATAGTGGGGTTAGAGCAACGGTGCGCTCGGTTTGCAGATTTTCCATGACTAATCAATCGCGAACCATCGCCGGATAAGGATGAACATTGAAGCAGAGTACAACGCTAGACAAACGGTAGACATTGAGGATGTATCGTCTAGATTTATCCTAAGATGCAGCATTCCGAAAAGCGAGTAGCTTTTCGTTTTGTAACAGAATCCCATCACCCTCTGCATTCATAATTAAAGTTATGTGAATATTGATCCCCATTCTGTTACGGGAGTTTTAGCGCTTGTTCATACATTACCCTCACCCCAAACCCCTTTCCCTATGGGAGGGGGGCTTCTGATCTGGATATGATGATTTCTGAACAAGCTGTAGCAATGTTATTACCTATGGCGACAGATTATCCCTCAGCAGAGTAATCCCTATTTTCTGGCTTGAATGGCTTCCCAAGACTCAACCAGTAGAATCTGTTGCGATTACCTAGAATGGGACAAATTACCTAATTTCGTCAATCCTTAAAATCCGTATTTATACGGATTAATTGTAATAGTTTATCGTGTATTTGATTGCACCAAAAATTGCTCAAGATCAGCCATCAACAACTATCAATCGCTTTAACAACCAGGGTGCTTGAGGTGATGCGATCGCAGTCTTTTCCCTGCCACAACATCCCTCAATTTTCCCCGTTAATTGGGGTCGGCCTGCGGTTTTTTGCCCACCAACAGGGCCATTTCTAGCCACTTCCAATAGCAATCCACATCATTAAACCCCAACTCCCAGAGCCAATTTAATTGCGTCTGCACATCGAGGAGTTGATTCGACGGGTCATCTTCGTGCTCACCGTAGCCAATGGATTCCAGAAAATGGCGATGGAGCGCGGGGGTTGGCGAGGAAACATGTTCAAGATTACAGAAAATGCCACCGGGTTTGAGTTGGGCGAAGATTTCCCCGTAGAGGCTGCGCTTGCGATCGTCGCTGAGGTGATGAATGGCAAAACTAGAGACGATCGCATCAAACGACCCCAAGGCGGGCAATGGCTCATCAAGGTTATGGGCCACCACAGTCACGAGGGGATCATCCCCAAAACGGGCGGTGACTTTTTCGAGCATCGTTGGGGAAAAATCCAGGACGACACATTCCATGAAGGGGCGATCGCACTTCAGCAACGCCGCCAACCGACCATCCCCCGTCCCCACATCCAACACCCGCCACACATCGAGCGGCACATGATCCAACACCACCCGCTCCCCCTCAGTACGATGGGGAATCCGATCCGCCCGGCTTAAATAGCTCAAGGCGTGCTCTGCTGAAGTCCATCGATTCATTGTTCGCTTAAGAGATCTTCCATATCTTTGCGTTCTGCCGGTTCCGACAAGGGCAAGCTTTGGCGCGTATCGGTAATCAGCCAATCCAACGCCGCCGCCTTCACATCAATCGCCGCCCCATTTTTATCCACACAGTAGCGACCAAACACCAGCTTATCCACCAAACGCACCCCCGGCCCCAGGCGCGAATATTCAAAAATCACACTATTATCCACCGTCGCCCCAGCGCAAATATGACAACTGGGGCCAATCATCGACGGGCCGATAATCGTCGCCCCATCTTCAATCCAGGTCATGCTGCCGATATACACGGGCCCTTGAATGTTCACCTTGTCCCAGTTCACCTGAACATTCAGCCCCGTGTAAACCCCCGGCCGTTCTTCCCGGCCAGGGATGCCCACGTTTTTAATTTCACCGGTCAAGACCCCGCGCACCGCCTGCCAATAGTCGGGGACTTTGCCAATATCCACCCATTCAAAATCCATCGCCACGGCATAGAACGATGCACCCATCTCCACCAATTTCGGGAACAGGTCGCCGCCAATGTCGTAGACTTCTCCGCTGGGGATGTAGTCGATCACTTCCGGCTCGAAAATATAGATCCCGGTGTTGATCATCGTGCTGAGGGCTTCATCAACGGCGGGCTTTTCTTGGAAGGCTTTCACTCTGCCGTTGTCGTCAGTGACCACGACTCCGTAGCTAGAGACCTGCGCTTTGGGGACGGTTTTGGTGATGATGGTGGCGATCGCCCCCCGTTCTTTATGCCAGCGCACCGCTGCGGTCAAGTCCAAATCAATCAGCGCATCCCCACACAGCACCACAAACGTGTCATCAAAAAAGGGCTTAAACTCCTGAATCCGTTTAATGCCCCCCGCTGAACCGAGTGCTCTCCCCACAAGCTGACCATCAACAATATTGCCTTCAAAGGAATAGCCCAATTCCACCCCAAACCGCTGGCCATCCCGGAAATAACCTTCAATCTCATTCGCTAAGTGGCTCACATTGGCCATGATTTGCGTGAAGCCATGTTTGCGTAACAGTTCTAATAAGAACTCCATGACCGGCTTTTGCAGGATAGGAATCAACGGTTTGGGGATGGTGTAGGTAATAGGGCGAACCCGTGTCCCCTTCCCTGCTGCCAGAATCATGGCTTTCATGCGTATCTATCCTCGTGAATTATCTCAACAGGTTATGCGATCCGATTTTATCCCATCTTCTGAAACCCACTTAGGTGATCAGGGGTTTTATCGAGAGGTCTTGGTAAAAGTCGGTTTGAGAAAGTTCGACCTTTGATTGGGAACTGAGGAGCAACAGCGCCCAAAATACCCCCACTCGTTCATGGGTGGTGGCGGGCTTGGTTTGGGCCGCAGACCACCATTCGACCAGTTGTTCAAGCAGGATGGTGGTGTCGGTGTGGTCGGGGTTATGGGGGAGGACTTCGCGGACGAATTGCTCTAGTTGGGCGGCCATTGCCGTCAGGTTTTCGTCGTGGGCGAGTTGGGTAATGTGTTTGACGGCTTCTTTGCGGGTGTAGCCCCGTGAGGGGGAGCGCGATCGCAAGGGTTTACGGTCTAGCACTGCACCCATTTGTTGTATTTGGGCGATCAGTTCCTGGAGGGTGACGCGGCGACGACGCAGGGGCGGCGCAGTGGGACGGCGGCGAATGTGGCGTTCCATCCGGGCGGGTAATTCCCGTTCCATCGGTTCGAGATCATCGCCAAAGTCTTCGGGTTCGTCGGGTTCGGGGTTTTGATCGGCTTCGAGGGTTTGGGCTTTGAGCAGCACCAGCATCGAGGCCCAGAGGAAGGCTTGACCCGATTGGGGCAGGTCGGCGGCATCGGGTTCGAGGGCTTGGGGACGGACAAGGTTTTGGAGGTAGCGATCGATCACGTCAATCACCTGCACATCCCAGGGGTCAATTTCTCCCCGTTGGGCGAGGTCAAGAAGGACGGCGATCGCTTCTTCGGCTAGATTTTGCGGCACAGGGCAATCTCAACAGATACAGGCAGGAGCGGCGCAACCCGCCCACTCCTCCCGATTTTACGCACATCTGAGGGTTTTGGGTGCAGGGGGGTTAACTAAGACGCTCGGAAGGATACGCACCTTTGATCACCTGATTGTAATAGTGACCGGGCGATCGCGTTTGGCACAGTTCCTCCCACACCTCCGGCTCGACTTGGTCGTATTCATACACCGCCCCATTGTGAAACTCGATTTGCAATGATTCGGTTTCCGGGTCATAGCTGAGGGAACGGGTGCAGTGGGAAGCCGGTGTGGGTAACGATTCCGGCGCGTCCAATGCCGGGATTGCCCCACTGACCAAGTCCGCCACCTGTTGCAACCCTTCATAGGCTTGGATCGGGGCTGGGACGGCGAGATATTCGAGATCTGCACCGCGATCGATTAACAGCCCTAACCCATGGTCGTCATGGGCGATCGCAATCAAATTACTCAGATCAATTTTTTCAAACTGCATCGTGAAGAGGGGAGAAAGGATACTTGAAATTATAATCAACATTGATTGAAAATTCAACATCTACGTCAGACTTGCTCACGGGTCGCCTGATCTCTGGACTTCAATCCAGCCGGGGAGCGCGAAAGGGGGGCAGTCTCCCGGTAGGATGGAAGGAAGACAGTTGCGGGAGACAAGGGCATGGGGGTTCGGGTTCGGAAACCGATTTTGATTGGGGGCGTGGGGTTATCGTTTGCGCTCTGGGGTTGGATTTCCCTCCAGGATTCGCTATTGGATTGGGGGACGGTGAGCCTCTGGGGGCTGATGGCGATCGGGGGTGGGCTATGGTGGTTCCGACGCGATCGCCCCTCCCTCCCCACCGTAGCCAAACCGCGATCGCCCCTCACAGCGGCCGACCTCACCACCGCGAAAACCCACCTCAACACCCTGCGCCAACTCCTCGCCACTGAATGCCCCCAGGTGGATCAACGGGTCTGGGATCAGGGGTTGGCGCAATTAGAACAAGGCGACTCGTCCCCCTTCACCGCTGCGATCGTCGGCTCCCCATGGGTGGGTAAAACCGCCCTCCAGCAGGCTTTACCCCATGATCCCCACTGGCACAATGTCGAAACCGCAACACCGACCGCGCAAACTGCCGCTCTCCTGTATCTCGTCAATGGCGACCTCACCGCCGCTGAATTGCAGCATCTCCAGCAATGGCAACAACAGCATTACCCGATCCTGCTGATTCTCACCAAGCAAGACCAATATCCTGAAGAGATGCGGGCCATCCTCCTCGATACGCTGCGCCAGCGGGTGCAGGGATGGATTGCAGCGGCGGATGTGGTGGCGATCGCCGCCGCCCCCAGTCCGATCACCGTCCGTCAACATCAGGCCGACGGCTCGATCCGTGAATTCCAAGAACCCCGCCCTCCCGAATTGGACAGCCTCCTCCCCCGCCTCGCTCAACTCACCACGGAAACAGAGGCGATCGCCCGCGCTCAACAGTGGCGGCAGGTGATGGCGATCCAAACGGAGGTGAAAGCGGCCTTAAACGGAGCACGGCGCGATCGCGCTCTCCCGATCCTCGAACGCTACCAATGGATCGCCGCCACCGCTGCCTTTGCCAACCCTGTCGCCGCCTTGGATCTGTTGGCTACTGTTGCGATTAATGCCCAATTACTCGTTGATCTCGCCCAACTCCACGGCCAACCCCTCGCCCTTGACCAAGCCAAGCCCGCCGCCCGTTCCATCGGGGAACTTCTCCTTAAACTCGGCGCAGTGGAACTTTCCACCCAAACGATCACCGCTGTGCTCAAAAGTAGCCCCGTCACCTATGCGGCGGGGGGGTTAGTCCAAGGCATCAGCGCGGCGTACCTAACGCGGATTGTGGGGTTGAGTCTGATCGACGCTCTCCAACAACAAGACCCCACCCAACCGCCATCGGCCCTCAACTGGGACAGCCTCAGTCAAGGGATTCAAGGCGCGATCGCTCAAACCCAACAGACGGGCAGGGTGGCGAGTTTTGTGGCGCAGATGCGATCGCGCCTCCTCAGCCAAGGGACGTAGCTTCTCATCATCGATAGGATGCGCTTAACGTTAACTCCGCAAGGTGACGTTGAATTGACTCACGAGGGCATCACGAATGGCTTGATGAACGGGGTCAACGTCGTCATCGGTGAGGGTGCGATCGCTGGCTCGGTAGGCCAAACTAAAGGCTAAACTCCGTTGCCCGTCGGGGACGTTGTCACCCCGATAGTCGTCAAAGAGTTCAACACCGGTTAGGAGGGTTTTGCCGGTGGTAAGCATGGCAGCACTGAGGTCGGCCACGGTGAGATCGACGGGGGCAAAGAAGGCTAAGTCGCGCTCAACGGCGGGGTAAAGGGAGAAGCCCCGGAAATCGGCTGTGCCTTGGGCGGCGATCGCCGCTAACAACACCGCTGCATCAAGTTGGAACACATAAACCGCTGCGGGCAAGTCGCGATCGCGCCGCACTTCCGGATGGAGTTGCCCAAAAATGCCCAGGTTCTGATCGCCGATGTGAAGCGATGCCGTCCGGCCGGGGTGAAGTTGGGGCGCGTCGGCGTGGGGTTGGTAGGTGACGGGGATCTTGAGGGCGGCGAAGATACTTTCGAGCACCCCCTTGGCCTCGTACCAGGTGAGGGGTTGACCCTTGCCGCCCGTAGCCCAGCGGCCCATGACATCGCGATCGCCGCCGAGAATGCCCGCGATCGCATCCCGTTCACAGAGTTTTTTCCCATCTTGATAGAACACACGACCCCACTCAAAGCCATTTAACGCCCCATTCCCCCGCGCTTGGTTATAGACAAAGGCATCGATCAACCCAGAGATTAACTCATAACGCAGGGCGGAATATTCACTGAGCAGCGGGTTTGAAATTGTGATTTGGGCTTGCTCCGGCTTCACCAAGGAATAATGCACCAATTCCGTTAACCCAGCGGCGCGGCAGAGACTGCGGATCTGTTGACGGGCTTGGGTGGCGAAGGGAACCATCCCCGGTTGGGTTTTGTTGGGGAGGGTGTCGCAAAAATGGTCATAGCCGTAGAGCCGCGCCACTTCTTCGATCAGGTCAATTTCTCGCTCTAAATCTCGATAACGGTAGGGGGGAATCGTCACCATCCATTGCTCCGGGGCGGTGGGGGCTAATTGACACCCCAAGGCGCTTAAAATCCGCTCCACATCCGCAGCGATAATCTCGCCAGTCTTGACGGGGCCGAGAATCTGCTGTAACCGGGCCAAGCGGAGGGGAATTTGGCGGCTCCATTGGTCGGGAGCGGGGCGGCCATCGTGACGGCCTTGGGCGGTGACTGTGCCGCCAGCGAGATCGAGGATCAGGGCGATCGCACGATTTGCCGCCTGTTCGAGTTCCGCTTGGTTCACCCCCCGCTCGTAGCGGGTCGAGGCTTCGGTGCGCAAACTTTGGGCGCGGGACGATCGCCGAATCGCCACGGAATCAAACAGGGCCGCTTCGAGGAGTAGATTCACCGTGCCGCCGTGGACTTCGCTACTGGCTCCCCCCATCACCCCGGCCAGGGCCACCGGGTGATCATTGGCGGTAATTAATAAATTTTGGGGTTGGAGGGGGCGGTCTTGGTCGTCTAAGGTTTTGAGGGTTTCCCCCGCCTGGGCGAAGCGAACCCCAAGGGTGAGGGCTGCGGAGTGGGTGATCGCCTCCAGGCGATCGCAATCAAAGGCGTGCAACGGCTGCCCCCATTCCAGCAGCACATAGTTAGTAATATCCACCACATTATTAATCGGTCGCACCCCTGCCGCTTGGAGCCGGAACTGGAGCCAATCAGGAGAGGGTGCGATCGTCACCCCTGCGATCATCGTGCCGAAATAGGCCGGGCAGGCGGCGGATTCAGTCACCTGTACCGTGAGGCGATCGCTCACCGGAGCCGTCACCGCCGGAATATCGGGTAACGTCACCACCGCATCCGTCAACGCCGCCACTTCCCGCGCAATCCCCACCACACTCAACGCATCGGCCCGGTTCGCCGTCGAAGTCACATCCAGCACCACATCATCCAACCCCAAGAGCGGCCGCACATCATCCCCCGGCGTTAAATCCGGCTGCGTAAACACGTGAATTCCTTCCGAATCCTTTTCAAGACCCAATTCCGACAGGGAACAAATCATCCCTTCGGACTTGATCCCACGTAACTTCGTTTTCTTTAACTTCAGGTCAATGGCCGGCAAATAGGTTTTCGGCAGTGCCACGGCCACCTGTTGCCCCGCCGCCACATTTTTCGCCCCACAGACGATCGTAGACGGCTCCGCTGCACCCACATCCACCGTACAGACACTCAACTTATCCGCATTGGGGTGCTGTTCTCGCGTCAGCACCTGACCCACCACCACCCCATCAGCCCAGGTGCGGCGGTCTTCAATACCCTCCACTTCAAACCCAGCAATGGTCAGAGTTTTGGCAAGTTCTTCCGGAGTAAGGCTGAGGGGAACGAATGTCTGTAACCAGTGAACGGAAACCAGCATGAGTAATGTTGTTTCTTGAAAAAGACCCGACTATCCATAGTACCGTTTTGCCCTGCGTTCCGACACAGATGCCCAAAACTTGCGTTTAACCCTGTTGCGGCTCCGGGATGTCCGTGGGGCGATTGAGGGAGATCAGGATGGTTTTAGGACTGTTGTGATCAAGGGCGATCGAGGATCAGGGATTATCTTGGCCAGTGATTATTTCAGTGTCTGTATTTATACTGAATATTTTCGCTGTGGAAATGAATAGTAATGGTGTATTTTTCTGGCCAAAATAAACGAAACTATTTGTTACAGAATGATGCCGAAAGGAAGACTCGATGCGGCAGAGCAAGAGACTTTGAGGAAAAGTAGGATATGCTATTGATGAGAGAGGAGTTGAGGTGTTGATCACCTTAACAGCACTGATTGGTGGGGACTAGAACTGAGGGGAATGACCCCTACCCCTTACTCAATACTTACTCTTGACAACGCTGCTGCTTTTGAGAACGCTGCATGAGTTACTGTCTCAATCCCTCCTGTACTCAACCAAAGAACCCTGATTCGGCCGAAGTTTGTCAGACTTGTGGTTCTAAGATGTTGATGCGCGATCGCTATCGTGGAGTCAAGTCTCTCGGCCAAGGAGGCTTTGGAACCACCTTCCTCGCCTTAGATCACGGCCTGCCGGGGCATCCCCCCTGCGTGATTAAGCAACTCCGTCCCTCTAGCAATGATCCGCAAATCTTCCAGATGGCGAAGGAGCTATTTGAACGGGAAGCTGAAACCCTGGGCAAAATTGGGAATCATCCCCAAGTTCCCCGCTTGCTAGACTACTTTGAATATAACAAGGATTTTTATCTCGTCCAAGAATATGTAAAAGGGCTGAATCTACAACAGGAAATTAAGCGTCACGGGCCGATTATTGAAGCCGGAGCACGGCAATTTCTGAGTGAAATTTTGCCGATGATTCAATACATTCATGAGAATAAAGTTATTCACCGCGACATTAAACCGGCCAACTTAATTCGGCGTGAACAGGATAAAAAGCTCGTCTTGATTGACTTCGGTGCGGTCAAAAATAAGGTTAATCCCCAAAATTCCACCAATAGCTCTGATCAAACGGCTCTCACGTCCTTTGCGATCGGGACTCCTGGCTTTGCACCGCCGGAGCAGATGGCGTTACGCCCTGTTTTTGCCAGCGATATTTATGCGATCGGGGTGACTTGTATCTATCTCCTTACGGGAAAGTCGCCGAAGGATCTGGACTATGATCAAAAAACCGGGGAAATGCTGTGGCGCAAGGATGTGGATATTTCCGATAATTTTGCCAATGTTTTGAAAAAAATGTTGGAGGTTTCGGTTCGACATCGCTATCAAAATGCCCAAGAGGTTTTGAATGCGCTTGATATGGAGCCGTACATGGATGACTTGGCGAAGTCGTTGGTGACGGCCCCGAATCCGAATCCGGGGGGAAATCTTGCCAGTTCTAGCGATGATGAAGTGATGCCGGCTTCGTCGCCCACCCTGTCGGCCACGGAGCGCCTAGCGATGAAGCTCCGAGAACGACGGGCCCGCCGTCAAAAGACGGGCGGGGGTGCAAATATGGATGCAATGGGTGGGGGGAAATATCCTGGCCGGGGTTCCAGTGTGGCGGGACGCAGTACCGCGAGTCGGCTGCCGGATTCTGCGAGCGGTAATCCGGGGAGTCGGCGGCGGGCGGCGGCGCGGCTGGATGTGGAAACGGTTTTGACGGCTTATACGAAGGGGCGGCGGGATTTTGCCCAACAGAATCTGAGTCAGTTGAAGCTGATGGAGGCCAATTTAGAGGGTGGAATTTTTCACCAGTCTAAGTTGCGCAAGACAAATTTACAGAAGGCAAATTTGGCGGGTACTGATTTTGGCCGGGCGAGCTTGGCGGGGGCGAATTTGCGGGATGCGAATTTGGGGCGGTCTTATATGGCGGGGTCGGATTTGGAGGGGGCGGACTTGCGGGGGGCGGATCTCAGCCATGCGAATTTAAGTCGGGCGAATTTGCGGGGGGCGAATTTGTGCGGGGCGAATTTGACGAATGCGAAGATCTCGGAGGATCAACTGGCGATGGCAAAAACGAACTGGTCTACGGTTTTACCTCATGGTCGTCGCGGGTTTTGGTAGGAAAGGGTGGAATAATGGTGATAGCAAATTAAGCAACAATTTTGCATGAAACGTTTTCAGATTTGGTTATTTTCGATCGCGCTTGTGATTGTCACGGGTTTATCTAGTTTTCAGTGGGGGATGGCTTCAGCCCAGGCCCAGCAAGTGACGGTTAATGATGAGTTTACTCGTATTGCGGAGCAATGTTTAACGGCTTCCGATGCGTCGGCGGCATTGCAAGCGTGCGATCGCGCCCTTACGATTAATGATGAAGATCCAATGCCTTGGTATGGCAAAGTCAAGGCCCTCAGTACCTTAGGGCGTACCGCCGAAGCCGATGCCGCTCTGCGGCGGTTTGATTTTGTCGGCCGCTATTACAATGGCATGTTGCGGCCGATCCAATTGCTGCAACGGCGGATCTTGCTGGCGGATCTCGTGGGGAGTGCTGAGCGAGCGGCTGAATTGGATCGCGAAATTGCCGAAGTGAGTGGCCAGTTGAACAGTTTAAGTGGAGATGAGCGGACTCAGGCTCAAGCCTATCTCCAACGCTTGCAAAGTATCCAAGAAGATTATCAACAGGTGCAAAGCAATCCTGAACTGTTGCAACAACTGGAAAGCAATATGATTCAAACGATGGTCGAATTGCGGCGGGGGTTTGTGGAAGCCAATGCCCGCTTAAATGCGGCGGACTAAGATTTTAAACTGCTACTCTGGATAATTCCTCTCATGCCCACGGGGTGAGGGGATTTTTTGTGCGGTGCGATCGCGAGGGAGACAAGGGGATGAAGCCCCTTGTCTGGCGTGTTTATAGATATGTAAGATGGCTTGCGTTTAGGTTGTTACGGAGCTCAAAGCTGATCAATCATCCGGGCCGCTTGTCCCCCGTAGCCACCGCCGAACAGGTTGAAGTGGTTGAGGATGTGGTAGAGGTTGTAGAGTTTTTTTCGTTGGGGATAGCCGGAATCTAGGGGAAACAGGGCTTCATAACCGCTGTAAAAGGCTGCGGGAAAGCCGCCAAAGAGTTCCGTCATGGCAATGTCGGTTTCGCGATCGCCCCAATAGAGCGCCGGGTCAAGAATGACGGGAACACCATCCACAGTACAGGCCGCATTCCCCGACCAGAGATCGCCGTGAACCAGGGCAGGCTGGGGGTGATGAGCGGCGAGGAGGTCGCGTACCTTTGCGATCACGGTGGCGGTGGCCGGAAACGAACCGCCGCGCCGCTGGGCGAGGCGGAGTTGAAACCCGATCCGATGCTCGGCGAAAAAGTCCGCCCAAGAATCTGTCCAGGTGTTGACTTGGGGGGTGGAGCCGATGGTGTTGTTTTGATCCCAGCCGAATTGATTGGAGCCGGTCGCCTGGTGGAGGGCGGCGAGGTCTCGTCCCATTTGCGCCCAACTTTGGGAAGCTCCCCGGCCAAAGTTGAGCCATTCCATCACAATGTAGCTGGAGCGCTCGGCCACGCCAACGCCGATGGGGTGCGGGACGCGAATGGTGTGGGTGGTGGCCATTTGACGTAGGGCCAGGGCTTCAGCCTGGAACATGGCTTCTTGGTGGGCTGCGTTGAGTTTGATGAAGTAGCTGCGATCGCCGTCACTCACTCGATAGCCCTGATTGATGCAGCCCCCACCCACGGATTGGCGATCCTGAATCGTGAATGGCTGATCTGTCCAAGTGGTAATCTGTTGGGCAATTTGATCCCACATAGTCCTCCGGTCTTACGGTGTGGTGCTGTTTCCCTCCCGTGCTTGATCCGTGCGACGGGGATACGCGGGGAAAACGGCTCAAAATTAGCGTAGCGCAGGTTGACCTGCGCTACAGCTTTGAAGATCTCAAGCGGGAAGCGCGATCGCCCCCCTGCCCCTACACCGGTTGACTCGCCGACGGTCGCCGATCAATCACCTCATCAATCAGCCCATAGTCCTTCGACTCCTGCGCCGACATGAAAAAGTCGCGGTCGGTATCCCGCTCGATCCGGTCGAGGGGTTGCCCGGTATGGTTCGCCAAATGTTGATTGAGCAAGGCTTTGAGATAGAGAATTTCCTTGGCTTGAATTTCAATATCCGTCGCCTGACCTTGGGCCCCGCCGAGGGGTTGATGGATCATAATCCGGGAATGGGGCAAACTACGGCGTTTGCCCTTCGCGCCCGCACTCAACAAAAAAGCCCCCATACTCGCCGCCAAACCCACACAAATCGTGGATACATCGGGGCGAATTTGATTCATCGTGTCAAAAATGCCCATCCCCGCCGACACGGAGCCGCCGGGAGAGTTGATATAGAGGTAAATATCTTTTTCCGAATCATCGGCTTCGAGAAAAAGGAGTTGAGCGACGATCAGGTTCGCTAACTCATCGGTGACGGGTTGGCCGAGAAAGACAATCCGTTCCCGCAGGAGACGGGAATAGATGTCAAAGGCGCGATCGCCACGCCCGGAGGATTCAATAACGGTTGGGATCATCGTCTATCCTGCTTCTGGTTCCAGTGGTTTTGTTCGATTTTAGCGAGTTCTCAGGGCAAACCGGGGAAACGTTGAGATTACGCCCCTTTGATCCGCCGTCGGCTTGTCTTCTCTTTGGTTATCGTCGCCGGTGGGTTCGCATAGCGGCGCACCACATTATTAAACGTTTGGGCGACGCAGGTGCCGGTGGCCGCACTGACGATGGAGATGGTGAATTCAATCGTGTGCTCCGGCGTGGTGACGCGATCGCACGCCTCCCGCACATTATTTTCAATCCGCTTAAATAAATTACGGGCATATTCATCCACATTCGCCAAGCTCACCCCCGGCAAACAGCCCATCGACACCATTTTTTCAAGCAAATCAATCTTATTAATAATCAACGTCACATTCAGTAAATTCTTACTATATACCGTCGCAAACACAATCTCTAAAATAGCCGGCACAATATATTCCATATGCTGCTCAACCCGTTTACGGATCTTATTTTCCGTATCCGTTGACAGCCATTCGATCAATTCTTCGGTATTTAACGGCTGATTATTGCGTTCAATCCGAGGCGCAATATCAACGATAAACAGCACCCCATTCACCAAGCGCTTACCCGGATCTCCAATCACCTGAGACGAGACATTCAGGGTATTTTGAGACGGAGACTGACCCTGATAGTCCGAAATAATCACATTACATTTGCGCTTCGTTTCAAGATCGATATAGCGCTCAGACGCATAATAGGCAAAATCCTTCGTCGATTGTTCCGGGCGAATATCTCCCCCTAACCAACTCTTAATCAGCGTCGTTTTACCACTACCGCCCCGACCATAGAGATAGAAGCGACAGGCTGGTTTTTTCAGAATTGCATCACTGCGAAACCCTTCCACTAAATCACTATAAAAATCGGTCGTTGAACCCACCGAAATAATTACCGTCACAGCAACAAGCAAAATACTGATCAAGATAGGGCCGGTGATATCGCTAAAGCCACTACTGATAAATAGAACAGCCGCCATGGCACACAGTACCAATACGACGAAAATCAATATTCTGCGTCCTGTCATGTTGTCGTCAAGAATTTGCAAGGGTTAGCCCAATCAAAGGGTCAGGATTGGGAAGAAGCCAAGTCATGGATAAGCCAGGGGACGAATGTCAACCGCCAGAATCATCGATCAAGATCATTCGGTCGTTTGGTTACACCTGTATCCTCTGGTGCATTGACGGAGAACGAATAAAATGCCATGTCATTGGGTGACTATGACGAATCGCTAGGATTGCGTCTGAACGAATGCCATAAACTCAACAATCTGCTGAGCCCCTGGATTGGTCATTTTATCGGCGCTTACGGTGAAAACTAGATCTCCCATCTCACATCAACACTAGGCTTGATTGTATTCTAGGATAAATGGGGAATAACCTCTCGGTATCCATTTGCCAAGAATTTAAGTGAATATACGAGAATATTGGTGAATTCTGAAACGAGATGAGGGGCTTTCACTTCGAGCATGGATCATCCCTTGCCCTTTATCAACCTATTGCTGTGGGTTGAGGTGCGATCGCACCTCAACCCACACATTGCGACAGGCTCCACCGGTGAGGCAGAGTGGCGCAATGCCGGATGATCGTTGTGGTTAGCGATCGCCGAGACAAATCCCCAACCCCCGCGCTGTGGACACAAGGGTGTCTTGGAGGTCAATAGTGCGGTAGGTCTTGATCGCATCCAGGATAGGAACGCCCATGACTTGGTGATCTTTCCAGGTCACCATCATGTCCGATTTGCCGTCAGCAATCAGATCCACTGCGCCCACCCCGAAGGCAGAGGCGAGAACGCGATCGGTGGGGGAGGGGATGCCGCCCCGTTGAATATGGCCGAGGACGGTAACGCGAGTTTCGGCGTTGGTGTGCTGGGTGATGGCGTTGGCTAGATATTGACCAATCCCACCGAGGCGACATTCGCCGAACTGCTCGATTTTCTGGAGTGTTTCCCCTTCGGCATTACAAACTGCTTCAGACACAATCACCACGGAAAAATTAAACCCGTTTGCTTGCCGTTCGCGGATGGTATTACAGATGGCTTCGAGTCTGTAGGGAATTTCCGGAATCAAAATAACGTGAGCCCCCCCGGCAATCCCGGCATTGAGGGCGATGTGGCCCGCATCCCGCCCCATAACTTCGAGGATCATGACGCGATCGTGACTAGCGGCGGTGAAGTGGAGGCGATCGAGGGCATCGGTGGCGATGTCTACAGCGGTGCTAAACCCGATGGAGAGTTCGGTTTCGCCCACGTCATTGTCAATGGTTTTGGGGATGCCGATCAGGTTAATGCCACCCTGTTGCGCAAGTTTCCTGAGAATTGCGAGGCTGCCGTCGCCACCAATGCCAATCAGGGCATCAAGATTCAGTTGGTGATAACCTGCAATGATTTCTTCGGAGCGGTTTTTTAGGGTTCCGTCCGGCATGGGAAAGGCAAAGGGGTTGCCTTTGTTGGTGGTGCCGAGGATAGTACCGCCTTGGGTACGGAGGGGATCGACTTTGTGGAGTTTGAGGGGCATGATCTGGGGGGGGCGCTGCATGAGTCCGTTGGTTGCGCCTTTAATCCCAATGACATCCCAACCATAGTGGGCTGTGGCATGCTTCACAACAGCACGAATGATGGTGTTTAAGCCTGCACAGTCACCCCCGCTGGTTAGGATACCGATGCGTTTGTGTTCTGTCATAACCAGAGCTCCGTGAGTGGTTGACGGTAATTCCGTTTTTATTGTGGGGGTGGATTGCCCGGTGGGGTGGTTTTGGGCAATTTTATTTTAGATTTTGGTGGGGTTTGGGGTTAGGCGGCAAGTTGGATCGGGGGTTGCTGCTGTTGGAGCGATCGCATCTGGCTAAACAGTTGCCAACAGTAATACTCCGGCAGGCCACAGGTGACCGCGCCACGCAGCACAACGTTGAAATACCAATCATTGGGGGCAAGTTCGGCACTGAGTTTGTGGACAACGACATAGGTGCGCACATTGTCCACCCGTTGGCCTTTGTGTTCAACGCTGATGAATTCATGGCGATAGCCCTGGGTGGGGATTTCTTCGCGCTGATCAAGGCGATCGCTCAACCGCCAGGGCAGGCGATACAGCACCCCAATCACGTGATGGTTGGGATCAGGAACCACATCCAACACCCCGCAATTCCGCCGTTGGGAGCGACGATTAAACCCCAAACGATAGCCCGATAGGGTGGCGGGGCCAAGGACGTAGGGATGCATGGGTTCACCGAGCGATCGCTTCAAATCCACCGGACACATGCAAGATCCATAGGCAAAATAATCAAAGGTTGGCTCACTCATAACAGTCGGCTAGACGATTTAACGTAGGGGACAGTTTTTCACCGGATACCACAGGGGGTGGGTTTCGTTCTGCGTCCTGTAATACACCATACCGTCTTAACTCTCGACAGTTAGGGCGATCCAGACGTTCCGGTTAAAACCGCTTCATAGCGTGCGCCCGCCACCGCCCAGGTGAACTCTCGCTCAATCAAGGCGCGACCGGCAGCGGCGATCGCTCTCCGCTGCTCCGGATGCTGCAACAACGCTGTAATGGCGGTGACGAACTCTTCCACTGTGTTGGCCCGAAGCGCGGCATGGGGATCAGCCGTGAGGCCTTCGAGGGCGCGATCGCTCCCCACCACCGGAACCCCCGCCGCCATCGCCTCCAGGGTTTTATTTTTAATCCCGAACCCGCTGCGCATCGGAATCACGCAGACCGTCGCCTCCTGCAATGCGATCGCCATCGAGGGGACTTTTCCCGTCACCGTCACCCCCGGCAACGCCCCCAACCCTTGCACCGCCGCCACCGGCCGCGCCCCCACCAACTGCACTGTGATCTCCGGCAACCGTTGCCGCACCGCTGGCAAAATCTCCCGGCAGAGAAATTGTGCCGCGTCGATATTGGGTTGATTGTCCATTGCCCCACAGAAAATCAAGGTTGTTCCCCCCGGATCAGCCTGTCGCACGGGAAACAGATCGAGATCCACACCGTTGGGAATCACCGTCATTGATGAGCCGGGGCTGAGGGTTTCAAAGTGGGCGCGATCCTCTGGGGTCGTCACCACTAGTTCGGAAAACTTGTGACAAAAATGGTGTTCGTAGCGTTCTAAGAGGGGGAGGTTGAGGCGATCGCGCCAGTCCTGTTCCGCCGTTCCCATCACCAACTGTTGCCGACAGGTTGCCGATAGGGAACTGTGAATATTCACCACCGTCCGTAGCCGATGCTGCCAGCCTGGGCGCACATACACTTCATTGCCACTATGCTCGCAGGTCACCACATCAAACACCCCGGACTCCACCTGATCCGCCACCCAAGCCGCCATCGGAGCCGCGCAATTACTCCGCACATGGGCGGGAATCCCCGTCAGCCAACTCTGGGCAAAGCGGCCCAGTTTGGCGGTCATCGTGGCCGTGGGGGCAGGGGGCTGCTTAAACACCTGCAACTCGGCAACATGATCCCGCAACGCCGCAATCTCTGCGGGGGTTGTGCCGGGAGCGCGTTGGGTGGCGAGGGTGATGGTGTGGCGATCGCCCAAATACCGCAACAGATTGAACGTGCGGACCTGAGTTCCCCCCTGGGTGGGGGGATAGGGAAACGTCGCGGAAAGCATCAAAATTCGCATCGCTAAGATGGGGTATAACCAAAGTGAACCGCAATTAATCCGCCCGTGCCGACTGTCAGCGTTTGCATTCCGACCTATAACCGCGCCGAATTGCTGCGCATCGCCATCGAAAGCGTTCTAGAGCAATCCTATCAAGATTGGGAACTGATCATTTGTGACGACGGCTCCTCAGAACCCACCCCCACCCTGATGGCACAATACACCGCCGATCCTCGGATTCAGTACCTCCGTCATCCCCAAAACATCGGCAAAAGCAACAATATGCGCTCCGGTTTTTTCGCCGCCACGGGGCAATATTTCCTTAAATTTGACGATGACGATCGCCTCACTCCTGATTTTTTAAGCCACACGATCGCCGTTTTAGAGTCCCATCCCCAAGTAGATTTTGTCGGCACGGATCACTGGATTATTGGCGCAGACAATCAGCGTCATCTTGATTTGACTGAGGAAAATTCGCGCCGCTGGGGGCGGGCCACCCTACCGCCAGGGATTGTTAAAAATCTCCTCGTTACCGTGTTTGAAAAACAAAGCTTTCAAGTGGGGGCAACTTTATTTCGCACCAGGGTATTAAAAGAAGTCGATTTTATGCGACCCGGCTTAACCAATTGCGAAGATAATGATCTCTTTGTACGGTTGGCATTGGCGGAAAAAACGGCTTACTATTTACCGGAACGTTTGATGGAGTATCGTCGTCATCCCGAACAAAATACCCTAGGGCGGGCGGTGGTCTATCTGCGGGATAAATGTGCGTATTTAGAGGCGTTTCAATTTGACAGTGATAAGCTCGAAGCAGTGCGGCGATCGCGCCTTGATGAAACCCGCTTACTCTTAGGCTTACGCCTGATCGAAACCGGCGAAACCCAGAGCGGGCAGGATTTATTAACCCAAGTCCCCCCCTCCCCTAAGGCTGCGATCGGTCAGGTTCTATCCTATGTTCCCCAATCGTTACGCCCCACTTGTTTCAATCTGTTGCGGCAATTACGGGGGTAAATTACACCAAATCAAACGGAGTAGGGTGGGCAATGCCCACCACCAAACAATGCCACCAAAATCCCCAGTCATCCAGGGTATGGCGATCGATTTTAATCCCCTTAAAACGGGAGACATTGTAGAAAGTAATCACGATTTTAATCATGGTGGGCGATGCCCACTCTAGGAACTTTTGAGGAGTTAGAGTGATGGAATTTTTAACAGTTTTATTGGCGGGCTTGATTGCAGGAATTGCGCCGACGGGATTTATTTTAGATACGGTAATTGAGCGGCAATTGCAGAATCGTTTACCGGGTAGTGATGAAATTGTCGTGCGGATTGATAACACCCCTAGTTATCAAGTATTGGGTGGAAACGTGGATCGAATTCGGTTGGCAACGGAGGGGTTACAGTTGCGGCCCTATTTGCGGGTGAGGGAATTTGATCTTGAAACTGATCCGGTGTCGGTGAATTTGAAGCAGTTGCAACAGGGGGGCAATCCGCGCCAGAGTTTACGATCGCCCCTCACCCTCGGCACGCGCTTGGTCTTGGATGAAGCGGATATTAATGCGGCGTTGGCGGCTCCGGAATTTCGGGAACGCTTACAGGGACTCGTGACCCGGTTGAGTGGTAGTTTGCCGGGGAATCAAACCTACACCCTGCAAGCCTTGACGGTGGATTTTCAAGCGTCGGGGCGGATGGCGATCGCGGCGACGGTGCAATCTCCCACCGCCACCCTCCTGGTGGAATTTGCCGCCGGGCTGGCCGTGATTGATGGCACACAGGTGGAATTTACCGACCCGACGATTAGCCTCAATGGGGGGCGTTTGTCGCCGTTTGTCGAAGCGATCGTGGAAGAAAACCTGCAAAACCGGATTAATTTAGAGTCCCTCGACCCCCAGGGCATCCTAGCTCGCATCCTACAATTGGAAGTAGAGTCCGAAACCCTCACCCTTGCCGGTGTTGTTCGGATTAGCCCTCAGTAACGCCCTAGGAGACCCCGATCATGCTGTTGCCCCGTTCCTTTAACCACTGGCTCATTGTTGCGATCGCAGCGAGTGCGATCACCTTGGGCAGTTGTACCGATTCCCCCTCTGGTGAACCTGCCGCCGAACCTGACCCCGAACCCACCCCCACCGAAACCGTCGAAACGCCCGCCGACGAAGCGGAACCGGATGCACCCCCCGCCGATGCAGATGACAACGCCGACGCAGGCACAGAAGATCCGGGGGCTGCGATCGCCCCCGCCAATGCCCCCAACAACGCCCCGAAATTTGACCCCGATCTTACCGTCAGCACCACCGATGCCGCCGTCTATTGGCTTGATACCAACAGCAACACCCTAGAACTCGTCGAAGCCCCCCTCGAAACCACCGCCAAATCCGAAGCGAATCTCGATATCGTCCTCACCGCCGCCCTCGAAGCCCTCCTCGATGGCCCCGATGCGGAAACCCACAGCACCACAATCCCGGTAAGCACCCGCCTTGAAGGTGTAGAGGTGAAAAACGACGGCGTTCACATCAACCTTTCCACAGATTTCACCAACGGCGGCGGCACGATGTCCATGACCGGGCGCGTCGCTCAAATTCTCTACACCGCCAGCAGCATTGATGCGAATACGCCCGTGTGGTTATCGGTGGAGTCTGAACCCTTAGAGGTGCTCGGCGGTGAGGGTTTGTTGATTCGGCAACCGTTGACCCGCGCTACCTTTGAAGAAGATTTTCAGTAGGGAATTGCGTCAACCCCTCGCATCTGTCGCTAATTCCAATACCCCACCAATTGAAACCCTGACCAAATCATCGGATGTTGGAGATCTTGGCGGGCTTCGAGTTGGAGGCGGGGCGGCAGGGGGAGGCGTTGCCCATTGGACAGGATGAGGGTATCGGCGGTGAGGCGAACTTGACCGCGAAGCAGGTTGATCTGGGCTTGGCGGAGGGCTTGGGATTTAATCGGGGTTTGGCGGAGTTGGAGATAATATTCGCTCATCAGGGCGAGGGTTCCGAGGTCGCTGACCCGCCACAGACTGGCCAAAGCGGACTTCACCCCCAATTGCACCGCCAGCCCCGCAAAACCGAGTTCACTGGCGCGATCGCCCACCGCCGTTTCGCAGGCACTGAGGATCAGCAGTTCCACCGTCGGATAGGCCGAGTCGATCCAACCGAGCGATCGCACCAATTCCCGCAATTCCGTAAAACTAACCGTGCGATCGGCAAATTGAAGATAAGCAGGTTGAGGATTGGCGGGGTTAAATTCCGCATGGGTGGCGAGATGGATTAACCCAAATTGATTCGCTTGGTTCGCGGCCATGAAATTCGCCACGGTGAATTGCTCATCTTTAAAGAGTTGATGCTGCCACCCTAAACGAGTAATAAAATCCAGTTCCAAATCCACCGCTGGCAAGTCAGAGTTTTGAGTAAATTTTGAGGCTCCCATGGCGAGTAATGACTGGGATCGAATGTCTTGATAGCCTGTATCTACGAGGCCAAAACTCGGAATAATCCCCACCCCATACTGTTCAATTAAAAACTCCTCACCATCATACAGAGCCGCCAAGGGTAACAATCGTAAATCCTGATCCAACGAAAAGAGTAAATGCTCAATGTCTTGATCATCAAGAATGGGTTTTAAGGGGGCGATCAACAGGTCATAAAGGGCAGTGGCGGGCCGGGTATATTGATCGCTGCTGAGGCGGCGATTGGTGATGTTGCGGCGGAGGGTGCGGGTTAATTCCACGACTTGTGCGCGTGTTTCGACGGGGATGGTAATCGACTGTACAGAACTGATTTTTTGCTGAAGTGTGGAGGTGTTAGTTATGGGCGTAGTGGGGGGCGTAATCGCAACCAATTGCAGGGCGGTGGGGAGTTGCACGACATAAATTAAGGCGGTTTTGTTGTTGGTTTCTTGCCAGGTGGTATAGAGGGTATTAAGAATAGTTTCTAAGCTGGGGACTTCTCCACAACGGTCTAGGTCTAAAAGGTTGCAAAATTCAAAGGCTTGGTATTCTTCGAGGAGTTGGACGGCTTCGGTGGTGGAAATTTGTTGGATTTTGGTTTCGTAGGCGACACGATCCACTTGTTCGCTGAGGGTGTTGGTGTTGGTGAATTCTTGGACTTGGGGGTCTTCGGTGTCGATCGCGGGCATGACGTTGACGGGGTTGGGAGCGGTCACGTCGGATTGATTGCCGGATTGGCCGTGGCTAGGGGCGATCGCAGTCCCACCCACCATCATCAGACTCAGCATGAGTCCAAACCCCACGGTACGGGACGGGTGCAAACATCGACGCTGGTTCATCACAACTCTCCGCAATTTGACAGAAGATGGATTGCCTAAAACGAAAAACTATAGCTCGCTGAAAATAAGAAGCGCACCCCATCCCCCGCACTGCCCGTGAGATCGCTCAAAGCCGGCACAATCACAAAAGGGTGATCGGGAAACGGCACGAACGCCATGCCGATGGTTAAATCTTGCCCCGTCCATTCGGCGATCGCACTTGACCCCGCCGTCAGCCGCAGCGCCACACTCCCAAACAGTCCAACGCTACTTTCGTTCGCCAACACATCCGCCTCAGACCGAAATTGACCGTTACCAATCCCCACCGACAGATAGAGTTGACTGAGGGGATCGGTGATTTGGGGGCGGAGGGTGAAGCGTTGGGTGGCAACGCCGTAGAGGGAGGCTTCGCTGTCGGTGTCGCCAAAGCGGGCGATGGACTGCATCCCCGCCGCCACAACAAGATCGGGATTCAGTTGACGGTGCAGTTTAAAATTAAACGCCCCATCACTCCAGGGGCTATCCAAATCCACCAAAACCAGCCCTAATTCTAGCCCCACCGCTTCGCGGCTATCCCCAAAGCCAATTTTGGCCCCGATCACCCCATCCCCTCGGTCACTAAAGCGCGATCGCGCCTGCACCCCCACCCCCACCGCCAAATCCCCCTCACTTGCGCCATAGGCCGACGGCGTAATAATCGCAATATTGGGGGTAATGCGCCGCTCGGTCGTAGATTGGGTGTCCGGGTTGCCCTGGGGCACGAGGGGTAGGATTTGGGGCTGAAAGGGTTGGCGGGGCACAGATTGACGATGGAGGGGGAGGGGTGGGGTGTCGGGATTCCCTTGGCTGAGGATCGCGGGTTTGGCTTTGTGCTCCGGTTTTTGGAGGGAGTCGAAGGCGGTGGGCTGGTGGGGGAGGGCTTGGGCCGCCATTGGTAGCGCGATGGCAAGCCCCATAAGCATAGCAAGGGGAGACAGGACGTAATATCGACCCCAGAAACGATCAGACAAGACAGTCATGATGCACAACACAGAATGAAGAATTAGCCTACATGCATAATCCTAATCGGATTGAGAGTGTATTGCCTCACCAGCTTCCGGCAACCAACCAATCACGCCGCGAGCACGTCTTGAATTGCGGTTTGGGCGGTGGGGTATTGGTAGGTAAACTCTAAGTCACTCACGGCCTTAGGTAACACCTGCTGCCCTTCGAGCACCACGATCGCACCATCACCGAGTAGGGTTTCAATCACAAAACTCGGTACGGGCAACCACGACGGCCGCCCCATTTCCTCACCGAGCACCCGGCAAAAGTCTTCCATGCGTAGCGGATTCGGAGCCGTGGCATTGTAAACCCCGCTCATCTGCGGGTCTTGGATGGCCTTGAGGATTAAATTCACCACATCTTCACGGTGAATCCAGGAAAACCACTGTTTCCCCGTCCCAATCGGCCCACCGGCAAAGAGTTTAAACGGAGGAATCATTTTGGCGATCGCCCCCCCATTTCCCAACACAATCCCAAACCGAAAAATCACCGTGCGCACCCCGGCCGCCTCTGCCTGCTGGGCCGCCGCCTCCCAGCCTTGGCAAATCGACGCGAGAAAATCATCCCCCGGTGCGCTGGTTTCGGTAAACGTCGCCGTCTCACTCGTGCCGTAATAGCCAATCGCCGACGCATTGATCAAAACGGGCGGCTTGGGGTCGGCTTGGTGAATCGCCTCGACAATCTTTTCCGTCCCTTCAATCCGGCTCGTCTTAATCTCATGCTTGCGGGCTGCGGTCCAGCGTTCCTCTGCGATCGGCGCACCGGCCAAATTCACCACCGCATCACAACCCGCGATCTGTTCTTGCCAGGCTCCCGATTTTTTCGGCGTATATTCCACAATGTCCACCGTCGGAAATGCCGCACTGGGAAATGTTCGCCGGGCTTGTTCTCCATGACGCGAAAACACTACCACTTGATGCTGATCTGCCGTTAGTTTTTCGACTAGACGACTACCGACAAATCCCGTTGCTCCGGTAATTGCAACCTTCATATTGCTCCCAACTTAATCGCTACTAAAATATTGATGATGTTAAATGGTTAGATTGCCAGCTTTTGAAAACCGAGGGCGTTAAAAACGGTCATTCAGCCTGTTATCGATCTTCATATCCCATTCCGTTCGCTTCTGCATATCGCTCTAGAAATCGCATCACCCGATCCCAGTCTTGAGGCGATTCGATATCAATTTGACAGTCTGCACCTAGAATGTCATCTTCTTCATCGGGGCTAACGCGAAAGCGAAAGGAGGAGGGGGTTGCATTGATTTCCCCTTCTTCATCAATTAGGTGAACTGTGCCGGTAAATCGTTTCGTAAAACTGTTAAAGAGATCAACGGCTTGGAGGGTTTCAAATTCTAATAAAATATTCCGAATTCCTGATGTTTTACCTTGCCGTAGTCGAATGTTTGTGAGTGTTTCAGGTATCCCTTCAAAGAACTCAATGCGAGGTTCCACTGTGGCCATGGGTTTGATTGCTGAAATTGACAGGAGGGTTAGCGGTTTGGAGGTCTAAACTGTTTGTTAATCTTGATGATCACCAATATCAAAAAATGGAAAAGGGGCGCAAGAGTTGCGCCCGATGTTTTCCGGTCTCAACTGCCAATTTATTCGGCTTCGCCGCCTTGGAGTTTTAAAAGGAAAAAGCCTAGTCCTAACCCCACTAAGATGAGGGTGAAAGACAACACAGCGGCGTTAATCATGAGATCGTGAGCGTTCATGCTGTTAAACTCCGTAAATGATCGATTGATAATGAAATAATGAAATTTCGCTTAATGTTCCATTGTAGGGGAAGTTGGAAGCGGAACCATGGTTAATCGAGGGGGGAGAGATGAAACGATCGCAGCTAATCATTCCAGTGGGAGATCCGGCGGGGATTGGCCCGGAAGTAGTCTTGAAAGCCTTGGCCGATCCGGCGATCGCGTCTCGGTGCGGGGTGACGTTGGTGGGGACGCGATCGCACCTCGAAGCGACCTATCACGCCCTGAAACAGGCCGATCTTGCTGATCCGGCTCAGTTTCCTGTGATTGATTTGCCCCTAGACAGTGCCGCGATCGCAGGGGAGGGCAGTGCTACAACGGGGGCGGCGAGTTTTGCCTATCTTGACCGGGCGATTACGGAAGCGATCGCCGGGCAGTACGCGGGCATCGTTACTGCCCCGATCGCGAAACATCTGTGGCAGGCGGCGGGGCATGATTTCCCCGGCCAAACGGAGGTTTTGGCGATGCGGGCGGGGGTGGAGCGGTTCGGGATGGCGTTTGTGGCGCGATCGCCCTACACCGGTTGGCCATTGATCACCCTGTTGGCCACCACCCATATCCCCCTCCGCACCGTTCCCGATGCGCTCACCCCGGATCTGATGGGGCGTAAACTGGATTTGCTCCTGGATTGTTTAAGCCGCGATTTTGGCATCCCTGCGCCGACCGTTGCGATCGCGGGACTCAACCCCCACAGCGGCGAAGCGGGTAAACTCGGCACGGAAGAACAGGACTGGCTCATCTCCTGGCTGGAGCGAGAACGGCGCGATCGCCCCACGGTCAAGCTCATCGGCCCCGTTCCCCCCGATACCCTCTGGGTCAAACCCGGTCAAGCCTGGTTTCGCAATGCCCAAACCCCCGGCCTCGCCGATGCCTATCTCGCCCTCTACCATGATCAAGGCTTAATTCCGGTGAAATTAATGGGCTTCGACCAAGCGATCAACACCACCATCGGCCTCCCCTTTATCCGCACCTCTCCTGACCACGGCACAGCGTTTGATATTGCCGGGCAGGGGGTGGCCAATCCCGCCAGCATGAAAGCCGCGATTCTCCTCGCGGCGGAACTGGCCGAACGTCGTCAGGGGCGATAGATGCGGCCGAGGGTGCGATCGCGCTCAATTTCCACCACCAGATCCGTGAAGAGGGGATTTCTTGTTAGGGGTGTGATGAACAGGTCCGGGTGGAGGGCTTGCCAAAAGTAGGCGACAAATTGCTCAATGTCCGCGTCACTCATGCCGGGTTTACCCTGGGCGATCATCTGGTGTTCGGCCTCTTTGCGCCATTGTTGGCTCAATCGATAATCCACGGGATGGAGGATGAGGAGGCGATCCAAGCGATGCCAGAGGGGCACATAGTCGAGGAGGCGATCGTTCATGTCACGGGCAAAGGTGCGATCGCGCTCCGTCACAATCGGCTCCGGCGGATCATCAAACACCCTCGGATCAACCGGTCGCACCCCCACACACCACCCCTCAAAAATCACCACATCTACCCCATCGATCACCTCCGGCGCGGCCTTATCCCCCAACCCCCCGACGGCGGATTTATCAAAGCGCGGCACCAACACCGGCAGACGGCGGTGAGCTTGGCGCAGTGTATCGAGCAAGTCAATCCCGATCGCCACATCATGGGTTCCCGGTGGCCCCCGCCAAATTAAGCGCGGATCGGCTTGCTGGAGTTGTTGGCGTTCAAGGTAGGACTTGTAGAGGTCATCAAGGGAGAACTGCACCGAACGGCAATCGAACGAGTCCAAAATCAGGCCAAGAATGCGGGCGAGGGTGGTTTTGCCCGTGCCTTGACCGCCGAGCATCCCTTGCACGACGGGACGGCCCAGGGTTTCGCGATCGCGAATCAAGGTTTGCGCCAGAGGTAGCCAGAGATTCCACAAATCGGCGGCAATGCGATCGCGATCGGTGAGGCCGAGGGCGTGGCAGTCCGGCAGGAGAGCCGGAAATAGGGTGCAAAAGTGGTGCGATCGCGCCTCAAATTCCGCCGTCAGGGGTGCGATCGTAAACGCCCCCGCTGGATCAGCCTGGGCCTGTGCCGTGGTTAGGTAGCGTTGCACCTCATCCGCCTGAAGCATAGCAAACACATTGATCTAGGGTAATGATTGTGATTGTATCGAGTCGTTGGGTTTGTTTAGATTTCCTCAATCATTAGGCAGTCCGACCCGAAAATAATTTGCTAACATACCCTGTACATCTTGACCGATTGCTCAATCATTCAAGCTGATCCAGAATCGGTGTTGTGCTTTAGAATCCTGGACTTCAGCACCCAATTTTCGCCCCTATGAAACTCCGTAATCTTGTTCGGAACGTGAGACGGTGGTATGTAGAGACCCCAGAGCGGGCCTTAGATGAAGCATATCAGGCAGCATTGAAAATTAAAGCCATCGAGGACGAGCATTTTCAGGGTCAAGCGGTGGGGTTCGCGACGGCATCGGACTACAGCGATCGCGTCCTCTCCTATTTCAAAGCCGAAGTTAAAAACAACATCACGGCGATCAACGTGCGCCTCGCGGAATTTCGCGCCACACGGATCTTCTTGGGGGGGAGCGATCGCCCCACCTCCCTCTTTTACGACACCACCATCCAAGAACGCTCCGCC
Source organism: Spirulina major PCC 6313 (assembly GCF_001890765.1). Taxonomy (NCBI): domain Bacteria; kingdom Bacillati; phylum Cyanobacteriota; class Cyanophyceae; order Spirulinales; family Spirulinaceae; genus Spirulina; species Spirulina major. Next base: position 2,677,618 of record NZ_KV878783.1, read on the forward strand.
ATCATCATCGAAAAACTCAACTTCATCGACGGCATCCTCGCCCACTACACCCCCCCCACCCAGCCCGACCCCAAAAAAGCCCTCTCCCTCACCACCATCCCCCCCCAATCCCAAGCCGCTGTTCCCCAAGATCCCCAGAAAAAAAACTTTTGGGGCAAAGCATCCCCCCCGGTTCCCGTCCCGCCTAGCGATCGCCCCGCCAAACCTAACCTCTCCAGCGCCGCCGAAAAAACCGGAGCCGTCCCCCGCTCCATCCTCAACACCTTCAGCCGCGTCAAACGGGAACTCGACCCCCAATCCCTCGGCACCGAAGGGGAAGTGGTGCAAAAATTTCGCCAAGCCCGCGATCGCACTGCGATCGCCGTTAAATTCCTCCTCCTCTTGGTGATCATCCCCCTCCTCACCCACCAAATCACCAAAACCTTCCTGATTGCACCGATCATCGAACAAAACTTCTTCTCCCACACCAGCGACATCGTCTTTCTCAACCAAGACCTCCAAGCAGAAGCCTTCGTCGAACTAGAGCAATACGAAAAAAGCCTCCGCCTCAGCACCATGCTCGGCCTTACGCCCCCCCTTTCCGAGTCAGAGCGTGAAGAAAAAGTTAAAGAGAAAGCGATCGAAGTCGCCGAGGAATATCGCCACGCAGGAGCCAATGCTGTCTCCAACATCTTCGCGGATCTCTGTTCTCTTCTCGCCTTTGCCGGGGTCATCGTCGCCAGTCGCCGCGAAATTCAAATCCTCAAAGACTTCATTGATGAAATCATTTACGGCCTCAGCGATTCCGCCAAAGCCTTTTTAATCATTCTCTTTACCGATATGTTCGTCGGCTTCCACTCCCCCCACGGTTGGGAAGTCATTCTAGAAGGCATCTCCCATCACTTCGGCCTCCCCGAAAGCCGCGAATTCAATTTCCTCTTCATCGCCACCTTCCCCGTGATCCTCGACACAGTTTTAAAATACTGGATTTTCCGCTACCTCAACCGCATTTCCCCCTCCGCCGTCGCCACCTACAAAACCATGAACGAGTAGCAACGTGCAGCGTGCGACAGGATTCCGCTTAACCAACACCGCCAGCCAAATATGACTGTATGAATATCAACGCTTCTATCATTGATCAGCGTCTTGCCTCAGTCATGGAGACGATTCGCCCACAAGCCATTCAAGAACTAGGCATTCGTGATGAAACTCGACTGAAATCATTGGCGTTTGTCTACCTCTGTGTGCAAACCCTTTTAGATTTAGAAGCGGATGAGACGTTTGATTGTTTAACCGAGGGAGGTGGGGATTTCGGGGTTGATGCCATGCATATTTCTGAGGAATTAGATGGAGAATTTACGGTCAGTTTATTTCAGGCTAAATACAAGTCTAAATTAACCGGAGATGCCAATTTCCCCGAAACTGGGATTACCAGTGTGATTAACGCGATTCAGTCTCTGTTTAATCCCGCCGCCCGCCTTGATGCGATCAATCAACGTTTGCTTGTGAAAGTCGAAGCCGCCCGGAGTTTAATTCGCGATGGCTATATTCCGCAGGTGCGGGTGTTGGCCTGTAGTAACGGTTTAAGCTGGAACGCCGCAGCCCAGGAGGCGATCGCACGAGCCGGATTTGGGGAGCAAGTGACCTGGGAACATGTTAACCACGATCGCTTGGTGAAAATTCTGCAAGCATCGCGGCCGGTGCGGGAAACATTGCAACTGAGTGGGAAAGCGATCGTTGAAGATATGAATTTTAGCCGCGTGCTCGTGGGAAAAATTGCGGTCACTGAAATTGCTACTCTCATTGAGCGACATGGGGAACGTTTACTAGAGCGTAATATTCGCCGCTATTTAGGCTTACAAGGCAACCGCGTCAACGAGGGAATTCGTGAAACATTGATGAGTGAGGAAAAGCAGAATTTCTATTTTTACAATAATGGCGTGACGCTGACCTGTGATAATTTTTCCTACAACGCTTTGCAAAGTGGTGACTATCAGGTGCGGGTTGAGAATTTACAAATCATCAACGGCGGTCAAACCTGCATGACGATTTTTAAAACGGCTCAGGAACCCAATTTGCTCTATCACAACACCCACGCTTATGTTTTGTTGCGCCTGTATCAACTCCCCCCGGAAAATGAAGAGTTAGTCCAACAAATCACCTATGCAGCGAACAGTCAAAATCCCGTAGATCTCAAGGATTTACGAGCTAATGATCAACGACAACAACAGTTAGAACTAGATCTTGAGCAGTTGGGGTTTACCTATCGGCGGAAGCGTTCTCACACCAGTGTTCGGCCCGCTGATATTACGTCAAGTGTTGCGGCGGTGGCGGTGCTGGCCGTGTGGAGACAAAAACCCCATCAGGCTAAATTTTTCTCCCGTGAGCATTTCGGCAAACTCTACGATGTGATTTTTACTGACCAACTGAATGGAACCCAAGTGGCGATCGCGGTTCAACTATATCGCCTGGCGGAAAATCGCCGTAAACGCCCTGATCCTGATGACCCGCTGTTTGTGCGTTATGCCTCCTGTTTTATTGCGATGCAAATGGGGCGGCGCGTGCTGGCGGCGTTGAACTGTTCCCTAGACATGGTGAGCCATCACCAATTCAAACCCGCTCAACAGTTGATTGAGCAACAGGGTGGGGCCTATTTTACGGCGGCAGTCCAGGATATTCAGCGGGCATTGCAGCGGCTTTACGGCTCACAAGACCTGTCCTTGCAGCAGCTTGCGGCAACGTTTCGGCGGGGCGATTTGATCAGTATTCTTCAGGCTGAGGAACGGGTTAGCGAAAGTGGCAGGTGATGCGGCCGAGGAGGTGCGATCGCGCTACGGGGCCAAACTGGCGGCTATCGGTGCTTTCCCCTGGATTGTCGCCGTAGATCCAAAATTCAGCGCCGGTGGGTGTGGGTAGAATTTCCCCGACCCGCTTCACCATCTGCAACGCGGGCCGGTGGGGATGCTGCACGATCGCAATGTCCCCGACCTGGGGCGATCGCTGCTGATAGGCCCTCGGATTCACCAGCACCTCGTCCCCCGGCTCCAACAGGGGCAGCATCGATCGCCCCTCAACGCGCCACCGCCGCCGCCGCCGCAACAGCCACAAGCTAAATTCCCAGCCCGAACAATCCGGTAATGCCATGCGATCGCTCCCCCATCCCCAAAAAAGCAGGGATAGCCCTGCGACTATCCCTTCGGATCAATCCGATTAAATCACTTGTTCAGACAGCACAACGCCGCCTGAGGGTTAAGCGAGTTAGCTAGCGGTGACCCATGCCACATCTTTGCCTTTGCTGCTCCAGAACATGGTGTGAATCTTTTGAACCGCCGCCATCAGTTCTTCAGCGTGCTCTTTGCTCACTTCCACTTTGCACGCGGAGCAGAGTTTGGTGGCTTTCCAGAAGGTGTCGTGGAGGTCGGGGAATTGTTCGAGATGAACCGGCTTGAAATAGTCCGTCCAGAGAATGAGCAATTCTTCTTTGGTTTTTTGGGCTTGCTCTTCTTTGATGGCGATGTAGCGCGAGAGGGTGTTTTGGTACTTCACAGCATCACCGTCAGATTGCAAGTCCAAAATCTTCTTGGTCATGGATAATACAGCTTCAGCCGTGATCCGAGCCGCAGACGGATCGTAAACGCCGCAGGGGCCGTCACAGTGCGCCTGAACAGCATCGGTGGCCGGTGCTGCTTGCTTGAGGGTGGAAATGATGTGCTTCAGCATAGAAATTGCGTTGAGATTATGGGGTTTAGTGGTGTTGAAGGATTAAATTCAACAGGGTGGAAGAGGTGTAAGGTATCCCCCATCCCCCCATCTAGCTTAGTGTGCTGGGGTAAACCTCGACAAGGGGGGCAGGGTTTCGAGGGGGATGGCCTAATGGGTCCAGCGGGCGCGATAGCTGCGGGCATCAATGTGGCAGAGGTGGGGGAACCGGGTATAGCGACCGAGACCGCCGGGCCACCAGGGGTCAAGGAGCCAATAGAGTTGATTGCCGCTTAAGCCTTCGCAGACGAAATCGATCGCATCGCCGACAATGTGGCGGCTGTCACTGACTCCACCCACGGCGCGGTTGATGTGGGGCGGGCGATACCAACTGGTGACGAGGAAGGGACGATTGACGCGATCGCGGGCCTGTTGGGCGAGTTTGGCCACCCGGACGATCGCATCTACGGTGGTTTGGCTCGTGGGCATCCGCGTGCCGCCTTTGGTGGCTTCCGTCCAGGTAAAGTTCCCGTTGGGGACAATGCTGAGGGTGAGTTCAATGGTTTGGGGTGTCCAGCGATCGGGGCGTTGGGGCACGATCAGGGCGGGGGTTTCGATGGCGGGGGGATCTTGTTCGAGGCGTTTGAGGTCGTTGGTGAGGGCGCTGAGGGTTTGCTCACGGGTTTTTAGGCCGCGCCAGAGTTGGACGAGGCGGATCAGGGCTTCCCGTTGTTGGTGGGTTTCGCGGTAGGCGAGGGGGATGCGGCGCACAAAGTTGAGCAGTTCGCGATCCAGTTCGGTGGCGATCGCACTTAATGCCCCTTGATCCGACCCTGCCGCGTTCAGTCGTTCCGGGTCAATCCCCAAGGCCGCCAGAGCCGTCTGCCGCGAATTTAACTGCCGCCAAACCCGAAACCCTTCGGTGAGGGCGTTCCGTTGCGCCCCGGTGCCTTCGTAATAGCGGGGGATGCGTTGGGTAAAGTCGAGGAGGGCGGGATCGAAAAGGTGCAGGTCAGAATCCGGGCGGGTGCTTTCGGCCAGGGAGGCGATCGCAGCGGCACGACTTGGCAATTGTCGCCAATATTGCGTCAACCGCAGCAGGGCTTCCCGTTGGTGGGGAAAACCCGCGTAATAGGGCGAAATCCGTTGAATAAACTGCTTCAGGGCAATATCAAGATCATCCTCGGCAAACTGTTGAATCGATTGCTTCGTTTCCCGTGCCAACGATTCCACCGCCGCCCGTTGGCTGTCCAGTTTGCGCCAAATCCGCACCACTTCAATTAAGCCGCGCCGTTGGTGGGACAAGCCGAGATAATATTCCGGGATGCGTTCAATCAGGGTGAGGAGTTGCGGATCGAGTTCGGCTTGAGAATCGGGTGTCCATTCCTGTTCGATGTCGTCGAGATAGGCATTTTTCAACGCGGTCGGGTCGCAGGTGGCGAGGGTTCCGACGGCGGTATCTTCCACGGCGGGGGTATAGCCCCCGGCAATCACGGCCAAGACGCGATCGCTATACCGCCCCTGCACCGTGTCCCAGAGGTCGCTACTTTTCCAACCCTGGTCAATGAGGCGATCGGTGAGGGTGCGGATCGTGTTGGCGGCGTATTGGACTTGGAGGGCAAAGGTATCGAGGGGCGGGTCAGTATGGGTGAGGCCTAACCCAGTATCGTCATTTTCGAGGGTGGGCGATCGCTGCACCTGATCCAATGCCGCCAAAATTGATTTGTGAATCCCCGTGCGCTCGGCCTCTAGCACATAGTAGTAATTGCGTTGATCGAGGGTCAAGATCGCCATATCCCGCTGCTAGTCCTAAAAGTGAAGATGCCATCATCCAAAATCCGGAACCTGAACCCAAAATGCGGAGGAGTGAGCTTGTCGAATCCCGATCGCTCTAACTGCGACAGGCTCACCCTTCACTATTTTGAAAGTGTTCACGGCGGATTTAGGATTCAGAGTGCAAAAAAAGGCCTGACCGGAATCAAGCCTTTTTATGATACTGCTAGAGTCCTACGTCCGTTAGACCTTATTCTGAAAGTTCATCGGGAGGCGAAGAAACCTGAGCCACCACCTCTAGAGTAGGAATATTAACCCCTTGGAACAGATCCGTTTGGGTAATCGAGTTATTCGCCAAAGTCAGCAGCGGATTCGACAAAATCCCCGCCAAAGAGGTGGCAACCAACGAAAACACAATCCCCACTTGTAAGGGGCGCATTCCCGTTAAATTCCAGCGAATCGGGGGGTAATTTTGCACCGCATCGGACATTTCTTGGGGTTCTTTCACCACCATCATTTTGATGACGCGGATGTAGTAGTAAATCGAGATCACACTGGTGACCAAGCCCAGCAACACTAAGCCATAGAGACCTGCTTGCCAACCGGCCCAGAAGAGATAAATCTTGCCGAAGAAGCCCGCCATGGGGGGAATCCCACCGAGGGACAACAGGCAAATGCTCAACGCCAAGGTTAAGAGGGCATCTTTTTGATAAAGACCGGCGTAGTCGCTGATTTGATCCGTCCCCGTGCGCAGGGAGAAGAGAATCACACAGGTGAACGCGCCCAAGTTCATGAACAGGTAGATCAGCAGGTAAAACACCATGCTGGCGTACCCGGCTTCGGTGCCGGCGATCATCCCCAACATCACAAACCCGGCTTGGGCGATGGAGGAATAGGCGAGCATCCGTTTCATGCTGGTTTGGGCGAGGGCGACGACGTTGCCCAGGATCATGCTGAGGATGGCGAGGGCGGTGAAGATGAAATGCCATTCCACCGTGACGGATTCAAAGGCGGTGAGCAGCATCCGCAGGGCGAGGGCAAACCCAGCCGCTTTGGAGCCGACGGAGAGGAAGGCCACCACCGGAGTAGGGGAGCCTTCGTAGACATCGGGAGTCCATTGGTGGAAGGGGACAGCGGAGATTTTAAAGGCAATCCCGGCGATGCTGAAGACGAGGGCGATCGCTAACCCCAGGGCTTGGCCACTATCGCCTTGGGCTAACTGGGCCGCAATTTGGGTGAGGTTCGTTTCTCCACCAGATAGCCCGTAGAGTAACGACACGCCATAGAGAAAAATCGCTGAACTGGCCGCGCCAATCAGGAGATATTTTAAGGCGGCTTCGTTGGAACGGGGGTCACGCTTGGTGTAGCCCGTCATCAGGTATGAGGAAATACTCAAGGTTTCCAAGGACACAAAGATCATCACTAGGTCATTGGCCCCAGAGAGGAACATTGCGCCGAGGGTGGCGGTGAGCATGATCGCCATGAACTCTGCGAGGGAGGTTCCTGATTGTTCGATGTAGCGGATCGACATCAGGATCGTGATCACCGTGGACAGGGCGATGATGCCTCGAAAAATGACGCTGAGGTCATCACTGTTGAAACTGTCAAAGAAGGCAAGGGGGTTAGGATTATCCCATTGCAAGACGAGGGCGGCGACGGTGGCGAATAGGCCCGCGATCGCCACATAGGGAAGCCAGGATGACGCTTTGCGCCCCACAATCAGATCAATGACCAGCACAGCCATCAACGTGACGATCACCAGCCCTTCCGGAAGAATTGCCCCAGCATTAAGCTGCGCGGCAAGATCGTTAGACAAATCCATAAAAATTTAAGCCGTTTTCGCGAACACTGCACGGTGCGGGCCCCAAGCCCGTCCATGGCAAATTGTATCGTGTTGCGGGGGAGGTGTCGCAATTCCGCCGCAGACCCACGGGGGTAAACGGGATAGGGATCGGCAGACGGTCAAGGGCAGCATTACACCGTAAAACCGTCTGCTGCTGGGCATTGCCCACCCGACGGGAGGCGATGCAATGACAGTGATGGGAATTTTTTATCGCAGGGGTGATCAATAGTTATCGCTGACGTAGCGGAGGATGCCGTCAGCGATCGCCCGCGCCATCTGATCCCGAAATGCCGGATCAGCCAAACGCGGCGCATCCTGGGCCCCGGTCACAAACCCCACTTCGACTAAAATCGATGGCATTGCAGTATTGCGCAACACATAGAACCGCGCCTGTTTCACGCCTCGATTCCCGATCCGGATTTGGTTCAGGATCGATTGATGCACCGTGTTGGCAAAGTTACGGCTGCGGCTACTGAAGAAATAGGTTTCAACGCCATTCACATCGGGGCGGCTCATGCTGATTGCGTTGGCGTGGATGCTGACGAACAGGGTGGAGCGGGCCCGATTGGCCATCACCGCCCGTTCTTGCAAACTGATAAATCGATCATCGGATCGCGTCATCAACACACTCACTCCCGCTTCCGAGAGAATTCGCGCCACTTCCAAGGAAATCGGCAAGACCACATCTTTTTCCTGAAGACCCCCAATCCCGATCGCACCGGGATCGCGGCCGCCGTGGCCGGGGTCGATGGTGGTGAGGATGCGGGAGTTGGGGACGCGAAAATCACCGGGATTAGCGGTGGGTTGCGGGGGTGTAATCCGCTCTGGGGGCGGGACGGGAATTTGGACGACCTGTTCATCGCTGGGCAGGGGGACGGTGGTGCGATCGCCGTTGAGCACCTGGCCCCCACTGGGGACGATCGCAATCCCCGCCCGACTCACCGCCGCCCGCCAATCGGGGCCATCGGCAGCAACGGTGAGGCGGATCACGTCGGGTTCAAACCGGATCGTATCCACGCCGTAGCGGTTGATCAAAATAGTTTGGTCTTGGAGATTGTCGGGGATGCGATTACCGCGAATTGACACCGCGATTTCCTTGCGATCGCCACTGCGGCGCACCGTCGCTTGGGGTTGGGCTAGCTCCGCCAACCGCACAAAAAAGCCATTTTGAGTCACTTGAAAATTATCCAACCCTGTCACTGGACTTTGGTTGAGATCAATCCGCTCCGGTGGCGGTAACGTCACTTGCCACTGCCGATCCGATGTGCCGCGAAATTCCACCCGTTCCGGATCGAGGGTGTAGCCGGGGGCGAGTTCAATCACCAGGCGGGTGGTACTGGCGTTAAATTGACCAATCCGCACCTCGCGAATCGTGCCCCCGACTCGTTGAGTCACGGTGGGGCGGCTGAGGATCGTACCAGGTAAATCAATAATCAACCGGGCCGGGTTGGCAATCAGTTTGGCAGTGGGTTGTACCCCGTCATCAGTGGTAAACCGCAATTGATTGGCACGATTATCAAATTGCCAGGAGGTCAGCCGACCGGCTTCGGCAGGGGATGCCCAAAGGACAAGGCCCAAGAGCGAAAGTGTCAACCAGCGTAATGTCACAGGAATGACTCCAGTATTGAAAGTGTGTGTGAGTGAGTCGGATGAGAATTTCAGATCATAGCCTACCGTGAGAATCCAATATTTCTCATGGGGGGGATGGGGATTTTCGCCAGAGACTCCCGAATCACACTAAAATGAACGACGGTTCCTAGGGGCAAAAAGTACGGTGGCAGAGGTTGTTCTTGACAAGATTTATAAGCAGTTTCCGAGCCAATCGGGAGCAAAAAATCAGGCTGTCAATGTGCTGCGGGGGATTGATTTGCAGATTCGGGATGGTGAGTTCATGGTCTTGGTGGGGCCGTCGGGCTGTGGCAAGAGCACGTTATTACGGATCTTGGCGGGGTTAGAAACTCAGACGGCGGGTAGTATCACGGTGGGCGATCGCACCATTCACACCCTCCCCCCTAAAGACCGAGATATCGCCATGGTGTTCCAAAGCTACGCCCTCTATCCCCATCTGACGGTGTTTGATAACATCGCCTTTGGCCTGCGGCGCAGCATCACCCACCCCAACACCAAAGCCGCATTGAACCATTGGGGGCGAGAGTGGCTAGGGGCGGCCACGCGGTCATTGCCGGCGGCGCTGCGCTATCAATCGGACCAGGAGCGACAGGTGGCCGCCCGCGTGCAGGCGGTGGCGCAACAGTTGCAGATTGAAGAATTATTAACCCGGCTGCCGAAACAGCTTTCGGGGGGACAAAAGCAGCGGGTGGCCTTGGGGCGAGCGATCGCCCGTAATCCTCAAGTGTTTTTGATGGATGAACCCCTGTCGAATTTAGACGCAAAACTCCGCAACGAAACCCGCGCCCAAATCGTCCAACTCCAGCGCAGCCTCGGCATCACGACGATCTACGTCACCCACGACCAAACCGAAGCGATGACCATGGGCGATCGCATCGCCGTCATGAACGGCGGCGAACTGCAACAGATCGCGCCCCCCCTCGAACTCTACAACAACCCCGCAAATCGCTTTGTGGCGGAGTTTATCGGGTCGCCGCCGATGAATTTTCTCCCGGTGCAAATCAGTGCGCCGAGTACCCTAGTTTTAGGACAATTCCGCTATACCTTGCCCCCCGAATGGGGCGATCGCCTCGCATCCTACGGCGGCCACACCCTGCTCCTCGGCATTCGCCCCGAACACCTCCACCTCAGCCCCGCCGCCACCAAAAACATCGCTGTCAAAGTCGAACTCGTCGAAGCCCTCGGCAATGACACCTACCTAACAGCGCACCTGATGGAATTTCCCCAAGCCCCGATCCGGATTCGCATCCCCCCCGATCATCCGGTGCAATTGGGAGACGTGCTCTGGTTTGCGATCGCCCCCGATAAAATTCACTTCTTCGACCCCAAAACCCACCAGCGTCTCTGCTAACCCCGCCATCCCGCCTCAACACCCCAACCCAAAACCCCCAGCATCCATGATCGGGATTGTTCCCCCTTGATGATCACCCCAGATCAGAAATATAGCGGTAGTCAGGTTGCTGAAGACCAGGGTGTGTCTAGGAATAAGGGGCTTAAGCCCCTTGCCGGTCCTAACGATATCGACCACTGCGATCGCGCCCCTGAGTCGGGGCGCGATCGCCTGCCTCGAAAAATCAGCGTGAACAGGCTAGGATGAAATACGCTGTGGATCAGTCTCACCTCCTTATGACGATTTGGATTAATGAACAACTCGACCCGTCGGGCATGGTCCATGCCTGCATTGCCTGCTGCGATCAAAAAGCCGCTGAAGATTGCCATGCTTCGTTCGTGGACAACTTGACGGACAGCCAGAAAGCGGCGGGATGGACGGCCCAACTGCGGACGGTGGAATCGTGGGATGATGTGCCAGTCAATTCCCTAAAACTGGGTTAGAGCACCACTGAATCTGGGCAAAAGGGGCTGTTTGTTCTTGGTTAACAGCTCCGTTGAGACAATGCCATTAGGGTAAAGTTGAGAAAGATTTACCCGATGTTGGTTATGTTAAGTCGTGTTGCGAATTCGATCTATTGGCTCAATCGCTACATTGAGCGGGCGGACAATATTGCGCGGTTTGTGGATGTGAATTTGAATTTGATGCTGGATTTGCCCAGTCATTTAGCGCAGCAATGGCATCCGCTGGTGATTACGACGGGCGATTCAGAGTTTTTTAAAGCGCGTTACGGTGAAGCCACGGCTGAAAATGTGATTCAATTTCTCACCTTTGACCCGGACTATCCCAACTCAATTCTCTCGGCGTTGCGGGTGGCGCGGGAAAATGCCCGCTCCATTCGTGAAATTATCTCCTCGGAAATGTGGGAGGACGTGAATAATTTTTACCTGATGGTGAAAGATGCCGAGTCGGTTAAGCATATTGACATGATGCCGGATCTGTTTGCCCAGGTGAAGCGCTATAGCCATCGGTTTGCGGGGGTGATGGATGCGACGATGACCCATAACGAGGGCTGGCATTTTGGCAAGATGGGGCGTTTGTTGGAGCGGGCGGACAAAACGATGCGCATCCTGGATGTGAAGTATTTTATTCTGCTGCCGTCGGCGGATTGGGTGGGAACGCCCTTAGATCAATTGCAGTGGATCGCGCTGTTGAAGTCGGCGAGCGCCTATGAGATGTATCGTAAGCAGCAGAACCGGATTAATCCGACAGCGATCGCAGAATTCCTGATCCTCGATCGCCACTTCCCCCGCTCCATTAACTTCTGCATTTCCCAAACCGAAAAATCCCTCTACGAAATCACCCAAACCCCGATGGGAACCTGGAGCCGCTCCCCAGAACGCGCCCTAGGACGATTATCGGCACAATTAGGATATCTAGTGATTGAGGATGTCATTGAAGACGGCCTCCATGAGTTCCTGGAGCAAATGCAAGGGTCAATCAACACTATCAGCAATGAAATTGCCCTGACGTTTTTCAATACTGAACCCGTCTTGGCTTAGCACGCCTGCGCCCCTGAGCTTGTCGCTTGTGATTCCCCCGGTTCAGCCTGTTCGCAGGACAAACCGGGGAACATTCGGCCTATGCGGCAACGGAATCCTGCGTGGGTTTTTGGGTTTCGGGATCTTGTTCATGTTCAACCCGGAACACCGTAGCGTAGAGATTAGCGATAATCTGTTTACCGGATTGGGTGAGGTTGAGGAATTTCAGCGCCGTCGGTAGGTAAGGGTGAACCGCTTTCCAATAGAAACTAGGGTAGTTGGCGCGGAGATCCCCCGGTGTTTTGTAGCCTAAAAATTGATTGGTGCCGATTTCTTCAAACTCATAGAAAAGGGCGGGAATTTTTTGAAGATAGCGGGGATCACTGAGTTGGCCGATTAAATCTGCCGCTCGCACCAAACCAGGATAGTGATAGGTGTCTTTGTGGTCTTCATCGGCGGGAACAGGAAAGCGGGTGAGTTCGATACTTTCTTTGAGTAATTCCGCATCAATCAGTTTGTGACCCCCAAACCGCTCTTGGACAAAGAGTTTGCCGCGATCCACATGGTAGGGGGCAAGGCTGGCATCGCTAGCACCGGGGGGCAGTTGAATTTTACTGTCGCCGATGCCGGTGGCGTATTGGTAATGGAGGGGGTCGTCGGGTTGGCATACGCCTTTGACGTAGCCGATGTCATGGCAGAGCAGGGCGATGTGAAAGTGTAGCCAATCTTCAGGGGTGGTTCCGCCTTCTTTAATATGTTTGCCGCGCAGAATTTCTTGACCGACGAGGGTGACAAAAATGGTGTGTTCAACGTTGTGATAGAGAGCATCGCTGTTGGCGATATTTTCCAGGGCCATGGCTGCTGCCCAGGCAATGATCTCGGCATATTCCGATTTCCACCCCCCATAGGTGCGGCGATAGCCTTGGGTGAGTTGTTGGACAAGGTTGTCAATGAGGAGATTGGTTGCCAAGAACATGGTGAATCGGCGTGATAGGGAAAGATTATTGCTTATTTTAGCGTGGGAGATTCGGGGCTACGCTAAACTGTAGCGTAGATCATTTTTTCGTTCAGGGAATGAAATCCTTTGGCTCGGAGGTGCGAGGAGTTTCGTGTTCGAGAACGGTGCGATCGCACCTTGGCCGATTCATCCAGATCGCCCGTGAGCACCCTAATCGAGTCCCTCTGCTCCCATCTAAATCGCCCTTCCTCACGGTCTGACTCTGGTGATTATCCTTCGGTTCCTAGCAAATTCACCGTGATGACCGCCGCCACATCATCCACCCCAGCGGGGCCAATCCTCCACCCCCAGCCACCTATTGTCCCATGACCAAACGCCTCCCCAGCCTTGAACTCCCCCCATCCGACACACCCCCATCGCTCGACTTTTTAGGAATAGTGAGTGTCATGCATGGGGAAATCTGTCTAGAGTTCAGGAATATGTTCGTTTTCGTATTGTTCAATTAACAGACTAATAATTTCCATCAATGAAGCCAGGGGATGTTGTTCATCTTCCTCGACTTCATCGATGAGTTGATCGAGCCAATCAACTAGATTTTGGTACTCGTCCTCATTCGAGGGGGTCTCTAATGCGTTAGCAAAAGGCTGCCACAATTTTTGTGCTTCAGGAATAGTTAGCATCATCATGGCTTCCATTTACCTCGATACATATTCAGCATAGGTGAAGACGTGTCTAGGGAAACCGGATGAGGCGCGATCGCACCCTCCCCCCGGAGATCGCCCAACGGAGGAACAGGGTCAAAGATCCGATTTTGGGTTGAGGGGCTGAAGATCCGGGAAAACAAATTGTTACAATATATTTCAATCCTTAATGCGCACCGGTAGAACCCATGGCTGAGGCTTCCCTTTCATCCCTTCAAGAACAATTCACCGTCCCAAGCGATCAAGACCCCATGCGGCGCGAGATTGGGCATTACGATCCCGACGCGATCATGTCCTATTACCGCCAGCGACCGTTCCAGGTGTTGGGGCGACTGTGGGATATCTTGGTTCCTTTCCTCTGGTTTGGGGTGCTGTTGTGGTGGGATAAGGTAACCGGATCGGCGCAGAACAAGAAACGCCGTCGAGCGGTGCAACTGCGCGACACCATCACTAAATTAGGGCCGACCTATATCAAAGTGGGGCAAGCTCTCTCGACGCGCCCCGACCTCGTGCCGACGATTTATATGGAGGAGTTGGCGCGGTTACAGGATCAATTACCGCCCTTTGATAATGCGATCGCCTATCAATTTATCGAAGAAGAATTAGGCGATCGCCCCGAAGCCATCTACGCCGAACTCTCCCCCAAACCCGTCGCCGCCGCCTCCCTCGGCCAAGTCTACAAAGGCAAGCTCAAAACCGGCGAAACCGTCGCCGTCAAAGTCCAACGCCCCGACCTTCTGCGCTGCATCACCCTCGATGTCTACATCATGCGTAGCCTCGCCCTCTGGGCCCAAGCCAATATCAAACGCATCCGCAGTGACTTAATCGGCATCGCTGACGAATTTGCCGGGCGCATCTTCGAGGAAATGGACTACAGCCAAGAAGGTCGCAACGCCGAAGAATTTGCCCGCCTCTACGGTTATCTCCCCGAAATCTACATCCCCTCGATCTATTGGGACTACACCGGGCGACGAGTGCTCACCATGGAATGGATCGAAGGCACCAAACTCACTAACATTCCCGCGATCCAGGAAAAAAATATTGATGCCACCTACCTCGTCGAAGTAGGCGTAGCCTGTTCCCTGCGCCAACTCCTCGAACATGGCTTCTTCCACGCTGACCCCCACCCCGGCAACCTCCTCGCCACCCCCGACGGCAAACTCGCCTACCTCGATTTCGGCATGATGAGCCGGATCAAACCCTATCAACGCTACGGCCTGATTGAAGCGATCGTCCATCTCGTCAACCGTGATTTTGAAGCCCTCGCCCATGACTATGTGAAACTCGACTTTCTCACCCCCGACACTGATCTAGAGCCGATTATTCCTGCCCTCAGTCAGGTGTTTGGTAACGCCCTGGGGGCCAGTGTGGCGGAGTTGAATTTTAAGAGCATCACCGATCAAATGTCGGAAATGATGTATGAATTTCCCTTCCAAGTTCCGGCTTATTATGCCTTGATTATTCGCTCATTAGTGACGCTCGAAGGGATTGCGATCGGCATTGAACCGGATTTTAAAGTGCTCAGTAAAGCCTATCCCTACGTTGCAAAACGCCTCCTCACCGATCCATCCCCTGAATTACGCAATTCTTTAAAAGGTCTTCTGTTTAAAGATGGTGGCTTTCGCTGGAATCGCCTCGAAAATCTCCTCCGCAATGCCCGCAATTCTGCTGATTATGATTTCGAGCAGGTGTTATCTCAAACCTTAGATTTTCTCTTTTCCGATCGCGGTACGTTCATCCGCGATCGCCTCGCTGATGAAATCATCCAAGCCGTGGACACCTACAGCCGCCGCACCTTCTTCAATATGTCGTCCCTCATGCGGCAACAGGTGGGGCTGAAGGCGATGGAAATGCCGGGAGATTTACAAGAAGATGACGGCCAGAACAATGTTGAACACCTCAAGAATATTATTGAGATTCTCCGCGAAACTCAAGGCTTTGACCCCATGGCGATTTTGCCGCTGATCCCTGAATTGCTGGCGAAACATGAAATGCAGGAGATGGGTCAACAGATCGCCAATGGCTTGGTGCAACGGGTGGCGGCTCGGTTAATTCGCCAATTTTTACTGGAGGATGCACCGATGAAAACGGTAACGGTGGAACCCATCAGACGGCGATCGCTCCCGGCGGCGTAACATTTAAGGCTCAGCCGACACCCAACAGCGGGCAGTCGGCCTTGAGCCAAAAATCAGCCTATTTCAATCCAGATACTGCCTTTTCATTTTTGATACCTTTTTCAGTATCTAAAAATTGAAAAAACTTTTTGACTGCGACTTTAATATCATTGTCAGTGGAAGAGTCCCAAACTTTGCGGCGATACCATTTTTTGAAGTGAGAGTTTGCCATGCCTTTCGTGACATCTTCCAATTTTTCGACATCTGTATAACTACACAAGAATTCGATAAACATTTGAATGATGTGACTGTGTTTACGAACTGTTCTAGGTGTGTATTTTTGTGACAGATAGCCTGAAAACTCGGATTCTAAACTCTCAAGATAGTCTCTAAATGGCTTTCGTTTCGCTTCAGCTTCTTCTAATGCCTGAAAATATTCATCCATCTTATCGGCTGGAATCATGATTTTTCCAGTAAATACTCTTGGCATATTCAGGACTCCTTTCTCTTAAAATACAGCTATTTTAGCCGATGACCACTGAAAGTCAAACTGATTCACCGCGATCGCGCCCGGCGGTGTAACAGCACACCTATTCCCCCAGATAAAAAATCCCCATACTGAAGCGAGATCCTGCTGCGACGAGATTACTTTACCTTGAATGCATGGCTGTGCTTGGAATACTAAAGATTGAATTATGTCGCCCCGATTGACGATATAGCAATCCCAGGTGAAATGTGAGATCAGGATTTAGCTTGTATCAAGAGTTTTACCCTTGCATCTCTCACGAATCAGTTCGGATTGCTATATCGTCTCGCAGAGAATCTACCTTACTGCTTTTAAGCGTCAATCTCAATGTTTTCATAGAGGGCAATGATTTCGATTTGAACGTCAAGCGAACTCAGGGACAATATAATATTTGGATCATCATATTCTGATAGCAGCCATTGATTAGCGGTCGTTTTGACGTAGTGTTCTACGTGAATACTGTACTGGTCAATGAGAAGATATTCGCGGAAGCTTTCAACGGTGCGGTAAGCAGAAAACTTTTCGCCGTGGTCATAGTCTTGGGTTGATTTGGACAACACTTCAGCAATAAAGCAGGGATTGGTCACGGTGTCGGTACGCCCAGTTTGAAGCTGTAAGGGTTTTTCGACAACCATCAGATCGGGATAGGTGTAAAGATTGCGATCGGGAATCCACAACCGTTGGTCGGCTCCGAAGATCCGGTAGGGTTTGCCTCGCACAGCAGATTTGAGCAGGGTTGCAAGATTGATTGCAATTTCGTTGTGGTCAGGTGTGCCTCCTGTCATACGTCGAATTTCTCCGTTGACATATTCATGGCGTTCCTCCGAAACCGTTTCAAACTCCAGATATTCTTCGCGGGTATAGGTGCGTTGCTCAAGTGCCTGGGTCATGGTGTCTTCAACCTCCCTTGTGCTCAACAGTATCTAGCATTTGCTGGATGATTTCCATCGTGCGATCGCTCCCCGCTGCTTAACATCACGCCGATTCCCCCTCTCTCTCTACATCCTTTTCAAGCCTTTTGTCCTGTACTGAGGTGAAGCAGCATAACGGTGAAGTTAGCTGGATCGGACGGAACACAGCCATTTGCTGTCTTAGAAGCATAAAATAGTAAGAGTAGCAGCGAGGAATTTAGGCATGAGCGTTATTGTCCCTGACGAAATTTTAACCGCAACTCGCATGAGTGAGACTGAAATGCGTCAGGAAATCGCTATTATGCTCTTTCAACGGGAAAAGCTTACTCTTGCTCAAGCCAGCCGATTTGCAGGAATGCACCGTGTTGCCTTTCAGCACCTACTTGCTAGTCGCCATATCCCAATGCATTATGGGGTGGAAGATTTTGAACAGGATATTCAAAACCTGCGGGAGATGGGCAGATTGTGATTATCGTCAGCGACACATCACCTATCAACAACCTTGCTGCAATCAATCACCTTCATCTTCTTAATCAACTGTATGGAACAGTTTTTATTCCCGAAGCTGTTTATCGAGAACTAACCGACCCCAATTTTCCCGTAGCAGGTGCGACTGAAGTACAAACCTTTGACTGGATTCAAACTCGTGCTGTTAGCGATCGCATCTTAGTCGAAGCACTGAGTAACGAACTGGATATTGGAGAAGCCGAGGCGATCGCTCTAGCGGTCGAAACTCAGGCTGATCAAGTTTTGATTGATGAGCGCCGAGGTCGCTTGATAGCAAATAAACTGAAGCTTCAATACACAGGAATTTTAGGAATCTTGGTTGAAGCGAAAAGCCAAGGTTTGATTGCTGAAGTAAAGCCTTTGATGAATGCGTTGATTGATGAGGCTGGATTTTGGATAGCAGAACCTCTACGTAACAGCGTTTTACAGCTTGTCAACGAAATCGATGCACCTTGACCTTGACGCTAACAGGTGGGCTTTGCGAATGTCCCACAAGTAGGATAGAGCCAGCTAACGTTCCCCTTCAGCGGCGGCAATTAATCTTGAACTTAGCACCAGTGTTACCCTCCCGTCCGCTGCAAGGGGGTTGTTGGGATGCTGTCGAACCTTGCTGTATATATGCTCAGCTTAGGACAATTACACTGTAAAATTGGAGCTTATTGCAAAGAAGTATTCATACATTTAGAGTGAGCTTCTCAGCTTACATTTGGCTACTTTTTCCCTCTAACATATTTCATCTTTAAGGATGATTTGAAAAGGCGACCAACACGAAGTTGCCCTGGATAATCTGGACGGTCTTCAAACATTCCTACGTTTTTCATTCTCTCAATTGCAGTTCTAATGTCTCTTTTATCTATGTTCACCTTGGAAGTAAGTTCTGAGACACATTCATCTAACTTAAATGGTGTCTTTAGACCTTCAAAAGCATCTAACAATGCCTTAATTCTTGTTTGATTCTCAGAAAAATCATCTGACAAGCTTACCAAATAATTTAATTCAGACTGAAGTTGACTGAGATATTCTCTAGATGCTGCTTCATGAGCAATAAAGATAAGACTTTGACTGATCTTTCCCCCTTCGGTTTGCGATCCTTGGAAAGAACCAACATCAGTTGGCTGAGGATCAGCAATTACTTGAAGAAATTTATCAAAAACTCGTGGATAATACCTCAATTTATCACTGGTACTAATTTCAGGTCGATCACTTGCGCTATCAGCAAAATACGTTTTGAGAAATGTTTTTGTCGCGAGATTATTTCTACGTATTTTTTCAGGAAAGGCTTTCATCAAAAGGATTTCACAATCCTCAGTTGGTAGAGAACCTTTAAGAATATCAGTTCTATTTTCTTCTATGTCTTCAACCAAGCTTGGAAACTGTTCCTTATACCACTGAATTCGAGATATCCGCGACAAAATGAAGTTGAAGATTTTTTGTGTATCCCAACTTAAATATAGACTTTTACCATGAAGCTGTTGTTCAATGTTTTGGAAGCCTCGTCCTACTAAATCACTTCTTATAAAAAGTTTGAGATGTATGTACTTAGATAGCCTGGAATCTGTTTCAACAGTTTGTATAAACCGGAAAAGGGCTTCAGCATAAGTAAAAATCAGCTTGGCGTTAAACGCTGTTTCAAGACCATCGATTAAAAAAGTGCGTTTAGAGTTTCCCTCTATTTTTTCAAGAATTCGCAAAATTGGATCATCACTTGTAGGTTGCTCCATCTCTTGAGAAAACAACCTTCTTAGCTCATCAGTAGATGTTTCAGGTACATCAATCGCAGCAGATAGTAGATGCCACCATAATTTTTCAGGAGTGTCTTTATATAATTCTGCTGCTCTTGTTAGTTCTGGACTAGGAGACTTTAATCCTTTATCATCTCTACTGTTTGAGTCAACTAACAGTGGTTCACCAACCCCAGCTTTTGAAAGCTCTCGAAGTAAGCGAGTCTTACCTGTTCCCTTACGCCCTAAAACATAGGAAATTGAATTGTTAGGAACACTGAGTTCTCGAAGAGCTTCTGTCTGAATTAAGTCGCCTTCATCAGATGCACCACTTGGACTGAGTAATAAAGTATTTTCGGCAATATTTTCAGTTGTTTTATAGCTAACATTAAGAATACTACGAAGCTTGTTGAGTGATTCAATGCTCAGACCAGATAACTGATTCTTCTCTGGTAGTCTGCTCTGCCTGAAAGCGCTATCATACGACCAGACAATCCAATGATCTTCAAGCTCAACAGAAGAAATTTCTGCCTCTTCTTCAAAACTGTCTGAGATTTCGGCAGCTTCAGAGATTGCTTCAGCAAGAATATCTAACAGCGAATCAATCTGCATATTATTCCGCTGCCTGTATGAATCTAAATTTTCATCATCTGGCTTCCATGAAACAAAAACACCAGGATTGGCAGAGTTAGTTCGGAGGACTGATTTTATAAATTGTTCAGCAGGTCGCCACTGTTCATCAAGACGAACACAAACAACTGTCGGACCAAGAAGTGTATTCATCCAAGGTAAGGTTACTGGTGAAAGTCCTGATCTGTGATCTATTAATAGAGCGTCATATTTCTTCTCTATTGCAAATTCTACAATCCGTTTAGCAGCATCCTCAATGATCATAGGTTCTAGCGCACACCGAAGAGCAAATGCAGATGCGTCAATATCAAATTCTGCTGACTTTGGTCTACAAGCCAATAAATCTACATATCCACTTCCTTCGGGTGTCCTAACACGTTCAGGAATAATATCGGATGTAGATTGAATAACCCCTAAGAGAGTACCAGATAAAGTTCGAGAAGTTCGAGCGTAGAGTATATCAAGAGAGGGAGCTTCAATATCGCTATCAACTACAAGAACTTTCCATCCATCTTCTGCCAGAGTAGTTGATAGAAGTCCAAGAAGGGTTGAACGAGCTTGCCCACCCTTGTAGCCATAAAAGTGAATAACTTTAATTCTTGTAGATGGCTCTTCTGTAGAACTTGTTTCTTTTAATTCCTGATCGATGAGAGCACTCAACCAATGGTGTCCTCGATCTTTATTATCAGGATATTCTTCTAAAAATTCATCAGCAGTAAGTAAACGCAACGAAAGTAAGGAATTTCGTAAGATCCTTCGTAGTTCTGCCACGCTAATTTTGATCGAACGGCAGAAATCCAGTTCACGCTCATCTAGTTCTAGCTCAGTAAATCTAGAGGATATACATATTAGATGAACATATGGAAATCGAAATACTGTTTTGATTTCACCAACTTTCTTTGCTGCTCTTAGCAGCTGATTTGCATTCATCATAGACTTATTCCCCTACTGATAAGGCTAGTCTTAATATCCTTTATGATTTCTAAGGCTTCTTTTAATTGGCTGTCTGTAGATTTTCCAGGAAAATCAGTTTCATGCCTTAAATATCTGATATCAGGGTAACGGTTAGCATCAACATTAACCTCAGATCCATCTCTGTGAGTGCAGTATAAAACGGAGAGCTTAGATTCTAGTTGTGTCCCTAGAGAAGTTTCGCCCAGATCAGTAGTCAGCCAATCGATGATACAGTGTCCCCTTTTCCATGAACCAGATTGATGGAAGTGATCTTTTATCGCAAGCTCTAGCACTATTAAGGAGCAGTAGAGACATAAAAGAGGATTACTAGGATTCGACCCCCCAACCTTGAAGGATTGTTGATTGTAGCTGTGAGGCATAGTAATTAGAACAAGAATTTGAACCGGCAACTCAGAGAGGCTGTCTGGTATTAATTATAACCACTGAATAGCTTGGGCTATGACAGCGCACGTATTTTGAACTAGTCAATCTCTCACTCTCGTCAACAATCTTCAAACTACTGTCCTCACCAGGATATGAAGCAGCCCAACTATGAATTATACGGATTTTTTCCATCTAATCACCCGTATAGAGATTTTCTTAAGATTTCATCTGCATAACACCCCAAGAGAGGGGATTATACGGAAATTTTCCGTATAATCCCCGTATGAGCGTTTTATACGGATTTGTTTGTCCCGATGAATACTCCCCAACCGCCAAAGAAATTGTTAGACGTGGTTCGAGAGGTGATCCGCCTCAAACACTACTCCTACCGTACTGAGCAAACGTACATCGATTGGATTAAGCGGTACTTGCGCTTTCACAACAAGCGTCCCCCTCGCGAAATGGGCGTGCCAGAGATTCAAGAATTCCTGACTCATCTTGCAGTGGAAGGTCAAGTTGCCGCCTCAACACAGAATCAAGCCCTGAGCGCACTACTGTTCCTCTATCGAAATGTCCTTCAGATTGAGTTAGGCAATGTTCGAGATTTCTTGAAAGCCAAGCGCCCCAAACGGTTGCCCACTGTTCTCACCCCGGAAGAAGTCCAAAAAATAATTCAACATCTGACCGGAGTAGAGCGGCTGGTGATTCAATTGCTCTATGGCAGTGGCTTGCGCTTGGCGGAGGCGTTAAACCTGCGTATTAAAGACGTGGATTTTGCTCAGCACCAGTTCATCATCCGAGATACCAAAGGTAACGAAGACCGAGTGACCCCTTTGCCCCAAAGCGTACAAGCTCCTCTACAGATCCACCTCAAAA
Source organism: Spirulina major PCC 6313 (assembly GCF_001890765.1). Taxonomy (NCBI): domain Bacteria; kingdom Bacillati; phylum Cyanobacteriota; class Cyanophyceae; order Spirulinales; family Spirulinaceae; genus Spirulina; species Spirulina major. Next base: position 2,699,694 of record NZ_KV878783.1, read on the forward strand.
GCGCTCGTCAACTGCATCAACAGGATCTAGAGCGAGGGTATGGCTCTGTGTATCTGCCCTTTGCCCTGGCAAGAAAATATCCCAAGGCCGATCATGAATGGATTTGGCAATATGTGTTTCCGTCCTATTCGTTCTCTCAAGATCCGCGCTCAGGGGTAACGCAACGACATTATTTAAGCGAAAGCAAAATCCAGAAAACCTTAAAAAATGCAGTTAGACAATCAACTGTGGAGAAAAGAGTGAGTTGCCATACTTTTCGACATAGTTTTGCCACTCATCTTTTGCAAAGTGGCTATGACATCCGTACTGTTCAGGAATTGCTCGGACGTAAAGATGTGAAAACAACGATGATCTATACCCATGTTCTCAATCGTGGGGGGCGTGGGGTTCAAAGTCCGCTGGATCGACTGTAAACAGTCAGTCCTCGCTAAGTTCAGTAAACCGTATTTTCTTCATGCCCAAACCCGCTTTAGTACCAGCGTAAACCCTGGCAAAATTGGATCTCCAGACAATGCGATTGGATGGTCTAACACCTCAACCGCTTGACCCGGACGATAAATGTCCACCCGCTTGTTTTTCGGGTCAATCAACCAGCCCAACTGCGTCCCATTCTCTAGATATTCCTGCATCTTTGCTCGGAGTGCCTGGAGGCTGGTTGACTGACAAAAGTTGAGAGTTAGAAGTCGAAGTCTTGACTGAGAGGGTTTTTCAGGGGTCGAGGTCATAACAGGGGAGCCAGCGTTCTAAGCTTAGATACCACTCAAAACAACGAACGCTGTGAAAAAAACTCCCCCCTCTACGATGCCTTAGCCCCTTGGCTGAGTCAATCGGTGTCCTGGGCACATCGGGCGCATCTGACCACCTGTGTGTGGATGGTAGCCGCCTTGATTCAGCGCGGTGAAGTCAACCTAACCCGCTGGCTACCCTACCTGCCTTGTCGTGGGCACCAAGCTCAAAGCAAGCAACGTCGGGTCAGCCGCTGGCTACACAACAGTCGCATCAATGTCCATCGGCTGTACAAACCGCTGATTCAAGCAGCGCTTGCCACTTGGAATGAGGACTGTTTGTATCTGAGCTTAGACACCTCAATGTACTGGGACAACTATTGCCTGGTGCGTTTGGCTGTGGTGCATCGAGGCCGAGCCTTAACCGTGGTGTGGCGAGTATTGGAACACAAAAGTGCCTCCATCGCTTTCAGCGACTATCGAGAGCTGCTCTACCAAGGCGCGAACCGATTGCCCCAAGGGGTGAAGGTGGTGTTGCTGGCCGACCGAGGCTTTGTCCACCTCAAGGCGATGCAGATGCTCAGTCAAGAGTTGGGCTGGCACTATCGCATTCGTCTCAAGCGCAACACCTGGCTCTGGCGGGCTGGTAAAGGCTGGCAGCAATTGAAAGACTTCCATCTCCAACGGGGGGAAGCCCTTTGTCTACACACCGTCAAACTCCACAAGCAGGAGTGGTACGGACCGGTTCATGTTGCCCTTGGCTACAACAACATCAATGGTGAGTTTTGGGCAATCGTCAGTGATGAACCCACTAACCTACAGACGTTCCGCGAATATGGCTTGCGCTTTGATATCGAGGAAGCGTTTCTCGATGACCAATCTAGCGGTTGGAATCTCCAGAAATCAGAACTGCGCTCCGTCTGCGCTCTGTCTCGCCTCTGGTTCCTCCTCGCGGTCGCGACGCTCTATGTCACGGCTCAAGGGGTCGTGGTGGTGGAGTCCGGAGACCGTCGCCGGGTAGACCCCCACTGGTTTCGTGGCAACAGCTATTTCCGCATCGGTTGGGACTGGATCAAAACCGCTTTGGAGCAAGGTTGGCAGCTCATTAGGACGGTCTGTTTTACCCAGGCTCGTGACCCTGAACCCGCTATGGCTTCTCGAAAACAACACGACCGTCGCACCTATCAAATCGAGTTCAACATACGCACATACCAGTATGACCCTGACTAAGTTTTGTCAGTCAACCAGGCCTGGAGGTTGTCGGTTTTAGAGCGCAACTCAATGACAAAATCCGGGCACAAGGGAATAAATCCATCCTGCTGTTCAGGAGTGAGGGCATCCCAGCGATCGCACCGTACCCAAGCCGCATCAGGAGAACGGTTCGCACCATTGGGGAGTGCAAATCCGGTGGACGAGTCAAACGCTCGACCGAGAGTATCGTTCGCCTCAAACCAAACACTGAGTTGACCCGTGATGCTGAGGTTACGATGACCCGTATTGCCACCCGTGGGAGGATTCACAATTAATTCTCCGGTTGCCGTTCTTTCAAGATGAAGGTCACGATTGGCCGCTGCCAGCAGAGCAAACTGCTCCAGTGTCACATGCAGGGTTAACGCCTGGGGAAGCTGGAGTTGGAGGGGTTGAGCGTGAGGGAGAGCTTGGATGACCATCGTTGCTGCGCAGGATTCACCACTGTTCTAGTCTAGCGGGCGTGGGTGGGTTTAATGGGTTGCCAATACACGCCACACCCGCAGCACTTCCGCCACTGTCCAGGCTTGGGCGATCGCACCACGGGGGGTAAAGGGGGCATCACCGTCGAAGATTTCGCTGAGGCTGCCGACACAAGCGGCGTTGAGGTGGTGGAGCATTGGGGTGAGGAGGGCTTGGGCTTGGGCGCGATCGCCATAGACGGCGAGATGGGCTTGGACGTAGTGACCGAGGAGCCAACCCCAGACTGTGCCTTGGTGGTAGGAGCCGTCCCGTTGGAGGCGATCGCCCCCATAGATGCCCACATAGTCGGGATGATTGGGGGCGAGGGAGCGTAAGCCGTGGGAGGTGAGGAGCGATCGCGCCACGGTATCGACGATTAATTTTTGTTCGCGGGGGAGTAACAGCGGCAATCCCCCGATCGCCGAAAGTTGACTCGGCAGCGACACCGCAAAAATTTGGTTGGGGCGCAGGGTGGAATCATTGCCCGTCGGTGTGTCGAGCACATCGAAACAATAGCCCGTTTGGTAGTTCCAAAACCGATTAAACCCGATTACTGTTTGTTGGGCCATCTCTTGATAGACCTGCACCGGTTCCCCCAACAATTGCCCGAAATACTGCATGATCACGAGGGCGTTATACCAGAGGGCATTGACTTCGATGGGTTTACCGATGCGCGGCGTGACGACCCAATCATCCACCTTTGCATCCATCCAGGTGAGTTGTTCTCCCGGTTCTCCGGCGTAGAGCAGGCCGTCTTTGGGGTCAACCTTGATGCTGTAGCGCGTGCCGTGGATGTGCCAATCGATCACCTCCACGAGGGCGGGGAAGAGTTCGGCGATCAGGTCTTGGTCTTCGGTGTGGGTATAGTAGGCGCGGAGGGCCTCGAAGTACCAGAGGATTGCATCGACGGTGTTGTATTGGGGGGCGTTCGTGCCGTCGGGGAAGAGGTTCGGCAGCATCCCGTGGTCGAGGTATTGGGCGAAGGTGCGCAGGAGTTGACGGGCGATCGCCGGCCGTTCGGTGCTGAGGGTGAGGCCGGGTAGGCTGATCATCGTGTCCCGTCCCCAGTCGCCAAACCAGGGATACCCAGCGATCACCGTTTTGCCGTCGGGTTGGTCAGGGAGCGATCGCGCCACAATAAACTGATCCGCCGCCAAGATGAGGGGTTCAATCTCGGAACGATGGGGGAGGGGGAGCGATCGCCAAGGTTCAAGCACCTCCCGCTCGTAGGTTGTCCGTCGTTCCCAGGCGGCGGTGATGTTGAGGTCAGGGTTGGCGTTGGTGGTCAAAATCAAGGTGCAGGATTCCCCAGTTTGCAGCGTCACACTGACCAAGGCCGGATTGAGGTGATCTTCGGCATCGGTTAACCCCCGATACCGCTCTTGGGCCAGATCAAAATCCTGATGCCACGCGGGCCGAATCGACCACTGGGGCGCGGTCCCTTCGCTGGTCATCACGAGGGCGAATGGTGTCGCTCCCTGAAATGCCGTAATTTGTAAGCCCTGGTCGTGGGGCGTGATCTCCATCGGCCAATCGTCGGTGTGGGTATCGCCGTGGAAATCGCGGTAATTGACAAAGGGTTTTAATGTCAAGGCAACGGGTTCACTGGCATGGCGGACGCTGTAGCGGATATAGGTCGTGTTTTGGCCCGGTTCCATCCAGATCCGTTGTTCGAGGCGCACATCGGCACAGGCATAACTCCAGACGGGGGTTGTGCCTTCGAGGTGAAATTGTTCGAGGTGGAGATAGCCGTGGGGGTCGATGGTTTGGTCGGCCCAGCGATTGGTGAAGAGGGGAAAGGTGTGGCCGCCGTATTGAATGCTGGTGTCTACCTTGCTGACCAAGAGGGTACGGCCTAGGGGCGGGTTGAGGGCGGCGATCAGCAGGCCATGGTAGCGACGGGTGAGCAGGCCGGCGATCGTGCCAGCGGCGAAACTGCCCGTGCCGTTGGTGACGAGCCATTCCCGCTGTTCAGCGATCGCTAATTCACCACATTCAGCGCGTCCAAATGCAATACCCATGAGCGTTCTCCTTCCCTGAAGCGTTAAATAATAAACGTAATGCTGATCCGGTGAGCCGTCTCGGCGATCGGGAACAGCCCCCTTCAACTCACTGTAGTTCACCACTAGCGGCCCAGGAACAACGGTCGGCAGAATTCGCCGATGTAAACCTTAATCACTGAATCTGGCACAGTGCCGAATTCGTGGGACATAATAAACGGGTTAAGGCATACGGCACCAAAATCAAACCTATGAAATCTGCGTTCAATCGTCCCCTACCCCTAGCGTTGTTGACGGGTATCGCTGCATTGGGGTTGGGCGCTCTCACCCCCCCAGCACTGGCGGGCGCATTCTGTGGCCCCACCGCAAAATCCACTGTTCAACAAAAACAGCAATGTCAACGGCCTACCCTCACCTCTGGCCAGGATTTCTCCGATGTACTGACAGATCAAGACATTCCCACGGGCGACGGGGGGTTCTTCCGGGATTATGAAGTGAATCTGCAACCGGGGGATAATGTAGCGATTGATCTCGTCTCCAATGAGTTTGACCCGATTGTGCTGCTGCTCAACCCCGACGGCACACCCCTCGGCGATAACGACGATGCACCGGGCGGCGGCACGGATTCGCTGCTGTTCACGCGAATTAAGGAGGCCGGAACCTATATCGTGCGGGTGCGCTCCTTTGGCGATACCGGCGGCGGTGAATTTACCTTAACGGTGACGCGCCTCGTTCCGGTGCGCTAAGGGTGATCCGTTGCGATGGGACTATCACTGTCAACGCTGCAATACGATACCCTCTGCGCCCATGGAGCCGCCACCTATCCAGAGGAATGCTGTGGGGTGTTGGTGGGACGGGGAGAGGCGATCGCACCGGTCATTGAGGTTGTGCCCTTGGTGAATGTGTGGGGACGGGCTGCGGTGACCGAATCCCTCGCGGCCGTCGCGTCGGAACCCCGGTCGGACAGTCGGCGGCGGAATTTTGCGATCGCGCCAGCAGACTTGCTCCGGGTGCAGCGGCAGGCCAGCGATCGCCACCTCACGATCATCGGTATCTACCATTCCCACCCCGACCATCCCGCCATCCCTTCGGAGTTTGACCGGGCGATTGCCTGGCCGGACTACGATTATCTAATTCTGTCGGTACACCAGGGCCAAACCGTGGCCGTGGAAAATTGGCGGCTCAATGATCATGGTGAACTCGCCAGCAGCCCGCTCCTGTTCACCCCTTAACAGCCCGGCCAATTCTGGAGCCATTGACGGCGCACCTGGGCATCGGTGCGGCGCTGGGTGGGAATTTCCAGCAGGCGGATACCAGGAGGAACGGGGGCGGTGAGATGCTGCGCCAGGTTGTCCCAATCGGTAATCCGGTGATAGGTGATGTGATAGGCGGCGCAGAGGTGGGCGAAGTTGACCCGTTGGGGGGTGACGAAAAATTCAGTAAAGGGGGGATCGTAGGCCGCGATCGCCAACTGTTCAAAAATACCGCCCCCGTCATTATTCACCACCACAATTGTGAGACTGCCCGTGAACTGGGGCGTTAACAGAAACCCGTTCGTGTCGTGGAGCAAGGCTAAATCCCCCGTCAGCAAGACCGTGGGGCGATGATCCTGGGCAATGCCCAAGGCGGTAGATAGCGTACCATCGATGCCATTAGCCCCCCGATTGAAATAGGGGACAATGCCGCGATCGCTCGGTGGCCAAAACGTTTCCACATCCCGCACCGCCATACTATTGGCAATCAAAATCGGGGTCTGGGGCGGCAAGTGGTGGGCCAAAATCCAGGGCACTTTCGCCGCGATTAGGGGTTCTGTGGCCGCAAGGGTGCGATCGAGGTATTGACGCGCCGCCGTTTCCGCCTGCTGCCACTGGGAGAGATAAGGGCTGACGGTCAAGGTGGGGGTGGTGTAGTTAATCTGTTCGATCGCAACGTGCAGAGGGTGGCTATGGCCGTGGAGGGGGTCAAAATTATCGGGGCGTGGGTCGAGAATCCAACGGGGGGCATCGGTGGCGGTGAGCCATTGCCGTAGGATTTTGCTCGTGGGCAGTTCCCCCAGTTGAATCACCCACCGGGGCGCGAGATCGTGGGCTAAGGTGCGATCGCGCAGAATCAAATCATAATGGCTGATTAACTGGGGATTGAGGGCGGCATGGTGACGCAGGGGGGACAGACCCTCGGCCAGCACCGGATAGTGGAGGGTGGCGGCGAGGCGTGCCACCGCCCGACAGTAGGCCACCGGGTCGGCGGGTTCGGCGAGACCGGCAATAATCACACCCTCGGCGGGGGGATGGGGGGGCAGTGCGATCGCAGTCGGGGCATGGGTGGGCGCGGGCGGTGGGGGTGTCCCATCCAGCGACCATTGGGCCACTTGGGCGGCGAGTTCCGGTTGTCGCGTGGGGGCGAGGGGTTCGCGGAAGGGTAAATTGAGATGCACAACGCCGGGATGGGGGTAAAGGGCGCGATCCCAGGCGTGGTGGGTCATCTGTCGCCACGATCGCACAATCTCCACATCCGGGCTAGGAATCGGGAATTCCATGTGCCAATTGGGATAGGAACCGAACAGTTTCAACTGATCAATGGCTTGGCCCGCGTGGCAATGGCGCAATTCCGGGGGACGATCTGCCGTTAGGATCAGGAGGGGAACCCCCGTCATCGCGGCTTCAATCACCGCTGGATAGAAATTTGCGCCCGCCGTGCCGGAGGTGCAAACCAAGGCGACGGGACGGCGCGATCGCTTCGCCACGCCCAAGGCAAAAAAAGCCGCCGATCGCTCATCTAAACAGGGCAGCGTCGCCACGGTTTTACAGGCCGCAAACGCCACCGCCAAGGGAGTCGAACGGGAGCCGGGACAGATTACCGCCTGCCGCAAGCCCCGTGCCGCCAAGGTTTGCACCAACATTGACCCACAGAGGGTATTACTATTGCGATCATCCAAGTCCCAAGATGCGATCGCCTGCTGTTGATCTCCGTGCTCTGATCCGTCCCCCTGCGCCATGGATTAGTCGGTGCTATCCCCATTCGGGTCGCTCTCATCCACAGTTGGAGTCTCTGGAGTCTCGCCCCTCGATGCATCAACATCGGCAGGCGCTTGATCCGCGATCGCCGCTGCACTGCGTTTAATCGGGTCTTTATAGCGCGGCGGGGCGAGAGACAGGGCCAAACTGTAGAGGGTTTGGGCATCTTCGGTGCGGCCTTGGGCGTTGAAAATTTCCGCCTTCGCCCATACCGGCCGAAAATCCTCGGCATCCTTGGCAATGACTTGATCGTAAACCGCGAGCGCTTCCGTTAAGCGTTCTTGCTGTTCATAGACCCGTCCGAGCAACATTTGCACCGAAGCCACATCAATCGAATTGGGTTGGGCGGCGTTGGCTTGGGCGGCGGTTTTTAAGGTCGTTTGCAGCAGGCCGATCGCCCATTCCGGACGGTCTTGTTGCAACTGGAGCGCCACCATACTTTGCAGGGCTTTAATGTAGCCGGGATGGTTATCCAAGGCGGTTTCATAGGCTTGGAGGGCCCCGGCTAAATCGCCAAAATACTGCCGGGTTTGCCCCAACAACAGCAGATAATCCGGCTGCTCTGGGACGAGGGTGGCTAAACGTTCGAGGGGTGCGATCGCGCCGTCGAGATCCCCCTGTTCGACGCGCACCTCCACTAACCCGCGCAACGCCGTCACATTATCCGGCTCTCGTTCTAGTACCAATTCATAGCCCTTCGCTTCCGCCGCCAGGTCATTATCCACCACCGGCACGGCGTTGGGCGTGGGCGATGGGGTCACCTGCGCTGGCACAGACCGATTGCGCCACAGCCCCACCAAGGGCACGAGCGACCCCCCCACAAAAACCACCAAAATGAGGACGAGAACAACATAGACCCACAGACGACGCGATTGTGTCTTTTTCACAGCCATTTTTAAGACAACGCAGAATAAAAAACGGACATCTGGCGCACCCCCTGAGGAGACCGCTCCGCCGGTTGAGCGGAATGCTGAGACTCTCACCAACAGCATGAGGCGATGTCTAACCCCACCTGATCAGAGCCTAGTCGATGCGAGGCCATCGGCCCAACCCTGCTAGGGTAGCAGTCTCATCATTGTACCGTTGGATCATCCTTCAACCACGATCGGCGTTAACACCACACTCCCCTGGTCTCCCCACCGTGCGCACGGAATTGTCGGTGAAATCATACGGATTCCCCGCCCCATCAACCGCATTAAGTACAATCATGACAACAATGGACAGTCTTCCATCAAAATCAATGCGACCAATGGTGAGACCCCCCTAGTCACGCAGGGGACTTTCTCACTCACCATGTAAAGTAGAGAGAGACCGTACCCATACGGCTCTTCTTCACTGGTTCGAGACATCAGGAGACACTGGCTCCCCGTACCTCATGTCGAGGTGCGATCGCTTTGCTCCCCGATCACAACTTTTGTGATCCTCACACCCGTTGCGTATCTCGCCAGTTGTCGAGCTTAGGATCTAGCACGATAATGAACAATCAAGCCGCCTCCGTCGAACAGTCCACATCCATCTCATCTACCAAACCCCCTCGCTCCCAGCCCATTCCGCCGCCGAGTGAACCACGACAGTATCGGGCCATCGGTCTAGTCCATGGACGCTATGTCCCATCGGAGGAACAACACACCAAAGGCATGGTGGTCACCGATGATGGGAGCGAAATTGATGCCGTACTCCTAGGGCGCGTCATTAGTTTGATCAAAAATCACCTGGATCTCGAAAAACCTCATCTTTGGGTTGTCTATCCGCGCACCCGTCAGCAGGAAGAAGAACTCCATGTGCAAATCGCGGGAGTTTGGGAGCCGGAAAAACTCCACCCCAACCCAGAAAGCTTAGAACCACAAGATGCCGAGGCCAGTGAAACCCCGGAAGATCCCAAAATCAAGCGTCCGCTCCGGCCCGTAGACCCGCCGAGTCCTTCGGAACCACGCTGTGAGGATGGTTATTTTTCCGTGCGGGGGGAAGCGGTTTTCTGTTCTGCTGAACAGGAGTTGGTGATTATTAAAATTCAGCAGACCTCTCGCAATCCTGAGGAAAAGCGCAAAAAATCCTTTAAGCTCCACCTCAAAGGCGTGTTGCCCGAAGAACGACCCCTGCGCCATTTTTGGGATATTCATTTAGTCCGGGACGGGCAACATTTAGCGATTCAAGAAGCCAATGATATGGGCTTTATGCCCAAGCCCAAGCCCCGCAAAAAGTTTGATAAGAAACCGGGGGGCGGCTTTCAGAAGCGATATTCGAGTCGGCCGAGTAAAGTGGTTAAGCCGGGAGAGGGAGGGCCGAGCCGCGTTGCTAAACCCATTCCCAAAAAACGGAATTCCTCCCCGGATAGTGGAGATTAATCATCAACGCTGAGGTGGTGCGATCGCGCTTCCATCCTCGTGAATGATGATGATCGGGGCGAATAATGCTTCTTCCCGATGTCATCGTTCTTGGTATAGCAGTGGCAGAGATCGTTGGGGCAGGCAAGGGGCTTCAGCCCCTTGTTCCTAGATCTACTGTGGCCCTAACCCTCGTTCTCGTTGCTACATTGGCAAAACCCGCCGCTCTCCCTTGGGAAAACGGCGGGTTTTAACTGTAGAGTGCCATCTAAAGTCGCAATGTGCAATCGATGGCGGGCGGCCTGTTAATTACAACGAGGAACCCAAACCGGCGTAGGCACCGTAAAAGAACAGCCCCACAATACCAATTGCACCCATACCGGCAACAACGCCAACCACCCAAAGGGGAATTCGCCCATCTGCAAACATCTGTCTATCCTCCTAATTTGAAATCCTAAACTGTGATTAGTTAAAGAAGTAGCTCGAAAACAAAACACCCAAAACGAAAATTAACAGCAGTCCTAAGAATAGGGAGGTGCGGTTGAGTTCAACGGGTTGCTTGTTGGGATTATTAGAACGATCCATGGAGGCCTCCTAGCGTTGAATAAATTGCATTGCGGCGATCGCACCCAGGAAAAATACCGAGGGTACAGCCAAGGTGTGAACTGCTAACCAGCGCACTGTAAAAATGGGATAGGTTACAGGTTGGTTTCCGGACGGATTGGTCATAGTTTATAACCCTTGTTTTTGAATAGAGATGTTGACTATTTATTGAAAATTTCGATCTGCTTTGTTGCGTCATAGCGATCAGACACAATCGGCATTTCTTGACGATCTTGGGTGAAATATTCATTCGGACGGGGAGTACCGAATGCATCGTATGCCAGTCCTGTGCTGACAAACAGCCACCCTGCAATAAACAGCATCGGAATTGTAATACTATGGATCACCCAGTAACGAATACTGGTGACAATGTCGGTAAATGGCCGTTCTCCGGTTTGTCCTGCCATGTGAAAGTGTCTCCTTTGACAAACATTAAAGTCTACTGTACACCATAAAGAATCGCTTGTTCGGAGAACGCACGATTCCGATGGAACTATGCGATTTCATCACTGGGTTCATAGCGCAGTAACGCGCCGCGATCGCCCAAGATGAAACCATGGTCTGCATCGAGAAAAACGATGCGATACAAATTAGCGGGGACGCTTTCCACCTGACGATCTTTTTGCCAGGTTTCCCCCTCATCAAAACTGACGAGGAGATTACCACTGCCGCCGGATACCCAAAGTTCATCCGGAGTCCGGTAGGCTACATCCAGTAGTCCCCAACTGGTGGAAAATTCGGGGTAAATTTCGTCCCCCCATTCCTCATCCTCTGCCCCAGCATCCGGTTGTGAAAATTGTAACTGACCACCGCGTGCGATGAGCCATTGCCGACCGTCCTCAATGAAGCCCATATTTTGAAGCCGACGGGAGCTTGTGCGCTGGTGGGGAGCCCATTCATCATCCCCCGGATGCCAAGTGGAGTAGAAGTTTCCTTTGGCGGAAACGGCGAGATAGTCACCCTGGGGCGATCGCGTCATATTCCGCACCACCCCGACCGACCCTTGCACGAGGGCGTGCCAATTATTGGCACCGTCATCGGTGCGATAGATCGCCCCTAGATCCGTGGCAAGTTCAGCACTGTCCGGGCCGAGCGCCGTAATCATATAGGGGGAGCCGGGGAGCTTACTACTGAGGATAACGCGAGTCCAATGGGCCCCGCCGTCATTGGTATGGAGAAGGATCGACGGTTTTCCGACAATCCAGCCCTCTTGGCCGGCAAAACTGACCGACAGAAAACTCACCTTTTCCTCGCCGAGGTCAATGATCCGGGGTTCCCAGGTTTTGCCGCCGTCGGTGGTTTCAAAAATGCTCGACCGGCTGCCTACGATCCAACCATGGTCTGGATTGTCGGTGAAGCCCACATCATAGAGGCTGGCTTCAGTGGTGAGGTCAATCACCTGCCAGGGGTTGGAGCTAATACTAGGGACACTGCTACAGGCCACGCAGAAGATGGCGAGGAGGGTAATTATGAGAAGTTGCTTGAATTTACTTAATATGAGGTTCATAAGGTCATCGGTTAAATCGGCCGGGTTGCACGCCGCAGTTAGCGTAGCCCGTAGAGACTGAGGAAAAATAACACGCCCACGGCCAAGGCTCCAAAAATGAGCAGGTTTTTTTGATTGGGGGTGAGGGTGTTAACCCCAAAACCATAGGTCAGGTTTTCTTGAAAACCAGAGGGAGCATTGGCCGCGCCAATGTTCCGGAATTGAGTTCGACGCACGCCGCAGACTGGACATTTCCAGGTTGCGGGCAGATCGACGAACTCTGTACCGGGGGCAACGTTGTTGTTGCTGTCCCCTTTTTCCGGTTCATAAACGTAGCCACAACTGAGGCATTCGTACTGGGGAGATGCTTGTTCAGCGAGGGTCTTTTCCTGAGCACTCGGATTGTCAGTACTCGGATCTTCGTGAGCACTTGGACTCATGGTGTGGTTTTTGTGAATATTAAAAACTTTGTTACAAATTATCGCATAGTTTTAACCCAATTCGGGGCTTGTTGCCGGTTCAGGTTGAGGGGATTGTTCGGGGATGAGGGAAACGGGCTAGGAGGTGCGGCGCGATCGCCGGGGTGAATTGGAACTCGATCGCACACGGGTGACGGGGAGGGTGGTGGCGATGGGAATGGTGAAGTTAAATCGACTGCCTTGGTCTTTACCGTTGGATTCGGCCCAGATTTGTCCACCCCAGCGTTGAATGATTTGCCGACAGATGGCGAGGCCGAGACCCGTGCCGCCGGTGGTGCGTTGGAGAGCGCCTTCTTCTTGGTAAAACCGGTCAAAGACGGTTTCGAGGCGGTTGGGTTCGATGCCGCGGCCGTTATCGGTGATGGACAGGGTGATTTGTCCGGCTTGATCTTGGCGGGCGACGAGGATGATGTTGCCGTCGGGGGGGGTGAATTTACAGGCGTTGTCGAGGAGTTTGGCGAGGACTTCGACGAACCATTCTCCATCGGCTTGGACGAGGGGGAGGTCGGGAGCGAGTTGAATGTCAATATTGGGGATGCGGCTGCCGTGGTAGCGCGATCGCACATTGCTCACCCCCAATTCAACGCATTCTTCGATCAGCAGCGGTTCGGGGTTCCATTCAACGCGGCCGCTTTCGAGTTGGGAGAGGGTGAGAAAGTCTTGGATTAACTTGCGCATCCGTTCGGCATCGGCGAGGGCGGTGTTGAGCATGACTTGGCGCAGTTCCGGGGACATGTCCGGTTCAGTGGCAAGGCTTTCGAGGCAGACTTGGATCGTGGAGAGGGGGGTGCGCAGTTCGTGGCCGGTGATGGCGACGAGGTTGGAGCGGGTGCGATCGAGGGCGGCCAGTTGTTCGTTGAGGTCTTCGAGGTTGGCGTAGGCTTCGGCTTGGATCAGGGCAACGCCCACTTGATTGGCGATCGCTTCTACGAGACTGATTTGCTCCCCCGTCCAAGGCAGATGATCGGGCCGGCATTGGTGCAGTTCAATCATCCCCAAAAAGCGGTCTTGATAAAACACCGGCACCATCAACCAAGACCCAATGTGATGGCGTTGGGCCATGGTGCGCACCGCGTCGGTGATGGCTTGATTGTCGGGGCTGAGATCTTGAACAAAGAGAGATTCCAGTTGAGTCGCCACCTGTTGAAACAGTTCGTTATCCGTCAGGGCCCAGGTTTTGCCCAGGAGGGAACCGATATCGGTGTTGAGAAATTCATGGCTGATGGTGGCGGTATTGTCCGTGGCACTACAGCGGTAAATGATGCAGCGGCAGGCTTCGAGGCCGTGACCCAGTTGCTCAACGGCGACTTGAAGAATTTCTTCGGGGTCAAGCGATCGCCGAATGGCGGTGGTCATCAGATGAATGAGGCGTTCTTTTTGCTCTTGGGAGGCAATGGCGCGATAGGCTTTAATCAGCTTGTACTGTCCCACTTGGAGATAGCTCACCAGTCGATTCACAAAGGGGTCGGGGTAGTTGATGGGTGATTCATCGGCCCCCGCGATCGCCAAGGTGAGATCGCAACTATTGTTCAGATAGCGAGCCTTGGCGGCGGCGATTTTATCCGTCAGTTCAGGGCGGTAGTGGAGGATGCGATCGAGCAGGATGATGGCGGCGGCACAACTAGCTTGGCGATTAAACGTCCAAATCCCCTCAAAGCGGCGATTAGAATCCATATCCAAGCCGAGGGTTTCCGGCTCAAGGGTGGTGCGTTCTCGACAAATGAGACAGTTGGCGTAGCGATCGCCAATCACCACCAAATGCCATTCTTGGCTGAGAGCATCGTTAGGATCAAACGCAACCGATTCATAAAGACCAGAGCCATGCTTGAAGTCTGTTTCTGGGGCGGCCAACACATAGACCTGATCGCTTTGTTCACCAATGCGACGGTAACGGTGGGCTTCTTGGCGATAAAACCGTTCCTGTTGAAAGGTGGCAATAATCAAGGGGCCGTCGGTATGGGCGAGAACTTGATCTTCCATCGCATGGGACAACGCCACCAATGACGTTTTAAAAAACATCTGCGGCCGCCAGTCTGGTAAGACCTGCATTAGTTGCGCCAAGACCGAGCTTGAAATACTCATCGCCGTTTAAGGGGTGCTGCCGTTGCCATTTTAGCGGGGAGAGTCCTGCTCTCTTAGTGAAGGACGTTTAATCTTCCCATAATCCTACAAAGATCCCTAGGTCGGATTTTGAATTAGATTCAGTTATTAAATATTGAATTTAATATTAAAAAAAATCATCAACCAAACCCGTAGATGGTTTGGGTGGCCAGGGGGTCTTGCAACACCGTAGAGGGCGATCGCCCGGCAGGAACCTGATGGCGAGACAGGTTGACTTGTAATTTCATCAAGGGATCTTCGCCCGTAGCGAGCAGGAATTGTAACTGATCAATGCGGGGCCAAAGCACCAACTGATCGAGCAATTGTCCCAAGGCTAAAAGATAGGGATGGGTAGGGTCATTGTACCAGTCTGCGGTCGCCAGTCCCGGTTGATCAAACCCAAGGTGGGCCACTAAGGAGGGTCGGCCAAAGAGGGCGATCGCCACCGGCCGCGCTTCTTCTTGGAGGATCAAATTGGCAGATGTGGCCAGCGATCGCAGCTTTTCGAGCAACTCATACCGCTCTTGTACCCCCTGCACCCGATCCACCCAAGTAATCGCGATCGTCACCAAATAGGTCTGCAACAGCAAATGACCCAGCTTTTCCGCCTTCGTCGCTAAATACGCCGCATTGTAGTCCGTCGCCTCAATCAACAGCGGCAAGCGATCCACCATCTCCAGCCCGTACCCCTTCAGCCCCGCAATCTTCCGGGGATTATTCGTAATCAGACGAATTTGCTGCACGCCCAGATCATTCAACATCTGCGCCCCCATACCGTAATCCCGCAGATCCGCCGGAAACCCTAGCCGCTCATTAGCCTCCACTGTATCCAGCCCCAAATCTTGCAGGGAATAGGCCTTCAGTTTATTCACCAAGCCAATCCCCCGGCCCTCTTGGCGCAGGTACACCACCACCCCCGCCCCCGCACTTTCAATCATTTTCAACGCCGTTTGCAACTGCATCCGACAATCACACCGCAACGACCCCAAAGCATCCCCCGTTAAACATTCCGAATGCATCCGCACCAACACCGGCTGCGTCGGAAACTGGGCCGGGTCACCTTTGACGATCGCAATATGTTCCGTATTGTCCAAGGTATTGCGGTAGGCGTAGAGGTGAAAATCGCCGAATTGGCTTGGAAACTGACACACCGATTCGCGATGGACGAAGCGATCGTGCTGGAGGCGATAGCTAATCAAGTCCGCAATACTAATCAGCTTCAACTGATGTTGACGGGCATAGTCAAACAGTTGCGGCAGCCGCGCCATCGAGCCATCGGGATTTTGAATCTCACAAATCACCCCCGCCGGATACAGACCCGCCAACCGCGCCAAATCCACCGCCGCTTCCGTATGGCCCGCCCGTTTTAACACGCCGCCCTGTTTGGCCCGCAGCGGGAAAATGTGACCCGGACGGCGCAAATCATCGGGACGGCTGGCAGGGTTAATGGCGATTTGAATGGTTTTGGCGCGATCGTCAGCCGAAATCCCTGTAGTCACCCCCAAATGGGGCGCAGCATCAATACTCACCGTAAACGCCGTTTGGTTCGGGT
Source organism: Spirulina major PCC 6313 (assembly GCF_001890765.1). Classification (NCBI taxonomy): domain Bacteria; kingdom Bacillati; phylum Cyanobacteriota; class Cyanophyceae; order Spirulinales; family Spirulinaceae; genus Spirulina; species Spirulina major. The sequence continues at coordinate 2,715,687 of NZ_KV878783.1, forward strand.
CGGTATTTTTCGTCACCATCAGCGGCAAATCCAACTGATCAAGCCGTTCCCCCGTCATCGCGAGACAAATTAACCCCCGCGCCTCAACGGCCATGAAGTTAATCATGTCAGGGGTGGCAAACTGGGCAGCGCAAATGATATCGCCTTCATTTTCGCGATTTTCATCATCCACAACTACCACGGAGCGGCCCGCCTTAATATCAGCGAGGGCGGCATCGATCGAATCAAACTGAAAAGAGAGAGGGGGCAAATCCAACACGGAGTCTGAGGTAGCGTTTGCGTAACAAGTGCAAAATCATTCTAACGGACTCCTGAGTAGGGCTTGGCGTTACGACAAACCCACGATAGCTTGAAAGCCCTTGGGCTTGAGCATAGGGATGAAAAGCAACGGCGACTTTAGGGACTGTCAACAGTCGCCTTGCATGACATCGGAAACGGTGAGGTGAAGGTCTGGAAACATCGGAGAATCGATCACCGTATCACCCACAAATTTGGTGGCATCGTACCAGCCATCACTGAGGGTCAAGATACTGATTTGGCCTTCGAGGGGATCGACAATCCAATATTCCGGGATATTGAGTACGCTGTATTCCGAGCGTTTGGTGCGGTAGTCGGTGCTGCGGGTGGTTTCGCTGACGACTTCGATCACCAGTAAGGGCGCAGGCTCACCGGCTCGAATGACGGCTTCGCGGGTGTGGAGTTCTCGCCATTGGTGACGGGGGAGAATGAAGAGATCAGGAATGCGAACGGTATACCATTGGTGGCTCCGAGGGGATTGCAAGCCGATCACCATGGGCTTGACAATCAAATCCTGTTGGAGGCGTTCGATTTCGAGCCGCAGTTGCATATTGAGATAGTCAATGATTTCGCCGTGTTGGCCGGTTCCAATGGACATGGGACTTAGTTCTCCATTCACCAATTCGTAGCGAGTGTCAGTATTGTTTCTGTAGTGGATGTAGTTATCCAATGTGATGGGCGCAAGGGTTGTCACCATAGCAGACCGATAAGAGACAAGGGTCAATTGGCGGATATTATCGCCAGATATGTCTTATTTTCGGGGGACTGAGGGGGAAATCCTGATGATTTTGCAGCGACTTTTCCAGGCAAGCCCCCAGACTCTGAGCCGCACTGCCGCAGAGAGAACTCTGATTTGACCGGATGGGAACCTGATGCGAGGGATCTGGGTCAGGGGGAAAATCTCAAAACCTATGGCCAGATCGCGCAAATTTCGATTTGACCATCTGCGGATCTGTGTTGAATCGTTATGGTATTAAGAGGGCGAATGACGGGGATCGAACCCGCGAATGGTGGTACCACAAACCACTGCCTTAACCACTTGGCTACACTCGCCATGCCATTAGAGATTATAACAGGTAATTGAGGAATTTTGATCAATGGTGTTGGATTCAATGGGGAACAGGGTTGAGACGGCAGATCACAGGACTAGGGCAAGCCTGGATTAACGGTCGTAACTTTTTTCAAGGACAGTTTTTTATGAAATTATGGCAAGCTACCGTCACGAGTGCGGGGATTATTATCGGGGTGCTAGGGGCGGGGTTGACGATGACCAATCCGGGGCGCAGTGCCTATGAGGACTATGCGGTGGAACAATTAGCCCTGTACCTCAATGACAATCTGTGTCAGGATTTGCCGGAGCAGTTACGTCAATTTTCCCAACAATGTCAGTCGTTGGGCGATACGCTCTTGGATACGGCGCGGCCACAACTGCAACAATTGCTCGACAGCAATACGGATCGGGAAAATTATTTGCTGTTTAGTATCTATCGCACGGAGTTGGCGTTACCGCCGATGGTGACGGGTTATCAGTTTGAGACCTTGGGGATTCTCAATCAGTTTTATATCTATCGGATGGAAAAACAATAGGGCATTAGCCTTGGGGGAGAGTGAGGAGGCGCACGACGTAGAGTCCCCACAGGAGCAGGGGCAGAAATTGCCGATCGCCGAGGGCCATGAGTCGCGCCACCATGGTGTAGGTGAGGGCGATCGCGCCGCCGGCCAGCCCTAAGCGCAGGAGTGGGGGCTGTACTGGTTTGAGGATCAAGATTGCGACCAAGACGGAAAAGACGGTGACCCCACTGATCCAGCGTGAGCCGCGCCGCCAGCGGGAGGTGAGTTTACCCTGTTGGATTTGTTCCTGGAGATCCCAGAGTTGGACTGTGGCGAGAATGGCGAATAGGGGCAGCACCAGGAGCAGCGGGTTTTGGCTGGGGAGGATCAGCCCAAAACCTAGCCCCACGACCAAAAGCCAAATCCGCAAGAGCAGCGACCAACTCCAGCGCGATCGCTGTAGGGTCTGTTGACAGCCGCCCCACACCAACGCCAAGCCACTGAGGGCAAACCAGCTTTCTGTGAGCCAGGGATGGTGACCGTAGAGCACGATGGAGGTGAGGCCCTGATCCACCGTGATGATTGGCCCAGCCTGACCCACAGCCGACCCAATCCACGGTAGATTACCCACGCCAAGGCCCAGCCAAAACCAGGGGTGATGGAGGAGGCGGGGGGTATCGGCGGCGTAAAAGGTGAGGATGCCTAAGGTCATGATCAAGGCGCTGCCGGGTTGGGTGAGGGCGAGGAGGTTGAGAGCGGCGGTCATGCCCCAGAGCCACCGCCAATCGCGGCGCGATCGCAACACCGTCCATAACAAAAGGGTTTCCCAGCACCACAATGCCCCCAAGGGCTGGGCAATGCGCCCCCCGTTCACCGTGGGCAACAGCACCAGATCCACCACCCCCGCCAAAATCGCCATCCAACGGCCCGGAAACAGTTCACGGGTCACACCATAGAGCAACACCACTGATCCCGCTGTCAATAGGGCCGTGGGCAATCGCAACATCATCAAACTGGCCCCCCACAGTTGCGCCGCCCCCACCACCAAATAGGGCACGAGGGGAGCCTCGTGCCAGGGGGAATGGGTCATCAGGGGATCAGCCCAGAGGGTGGTGAGGGTGGTGGTGCGGGCGAGGCGATAGAGGTCGGTTTCGAGACCCGGTTGTAGGGGGAGGGAGGATAGTGACCAACCGAGGGCGATCGCACTGAGAAGAAATAATCCCAGTAAACTGAGGCCTTCTTGCCACAGGGGTTCGTAGCGATCGCGCCGGGGTGCAGGAGAGGGGGCCATGGGCTGGGGACAGAGGATGAATGTTCGGGAGCGGGAATGAACCGCAGGGGGTCTGGATACAGCGTAGGCGGAAACGGGATTTTGGGGGTGGGGCGTTCGCGTCGATGGGTTAAGGCGCGATCGCAATTGGAGTCACGCCGCCGAACTTCACTGTTGCCGAGTTTATTTTGTAAGTAATTGTGATCAAATATTTCATTACATTAAGCGTCGATCAAAGATTAAAAAACGCTAAGTATTTACGTCTTTAAAATTAGTCTGGTGTCATCATAAAGATACGTGAGCAATTGGATGAGAGTCCAGGACAGCAGACTGTTTGTCTGATCAGTTCTTAATGATTTGACCCAACAAAACAACTCTCGTGTTGCTTAATTTCTCATTCCATATCCCACCCTTAATTTTTATTGCCAAACTAGCGAAATGTTTATGGTTGCCACATTTTTTTGGTGGACAACATCATTTGGTTTGGCATGGACGTTCATTCAGCAGGTCTTACTATGACGACCAAAACCTATGCCACCCTCGACGGCAACGAAGCCGTTGCGCGTGTCGCCTACAAACTCAACGAAGTCATTGCGATTTATCCCATTACCCCGGCCTCTCCAATGGGGGAATGGTCCGATGCGTGGATGAGTGAAGGTCAAACCAACCTATGGGGAACGATACCGTCCGTGGTGGAAATGCAAGCGGAAGGGGGGGCGGCGGGGGCCGTCCATGGGGCCTTACAAACCGGGTCACTGACCACCACCTTTACCGCCTCACAGGGTCTTCTCCTGATGGTGCCGAACATGTATAAAATTGCCGGGGAACTGAGTCCCTGTGTGATTCATGTGGCGGCGCGATCGCTCGCGGCCCAAGGCCTCTCGATTTTTGGTGATCACAGCGATGTGATGGCCGCCCGCGCCACGGGCTTCGGGATGATCTGCTCGGCTTCCGTCCAAGAAGCTCACGATCTGGCCCTTGTTTCCCATGCGGTCAGTTTAGAAACCCGAATTCCCTTCTTGCACTTCTTCGATGGGTTCCGCACCTCCCACGAAATTCAAAAAATTGAACTGCTAGAGGATGCACAGATCAGCAGCTTGATCGATATGGATTGGGTCTTTGCCCACCGCGATCGCGCCATGACCCCCGATCGCCCCGTCCTGCGCGGCACAGCCCAAAACCCCGATGTCTATTTCCAAGCCCGCGAAAGTGTCAACCCCTTCTATGATGCCTGTGCTGATGCGGTGCAAGCGACGATGGACAAACTCACAGCCCTGACGGGACGCACCTATCAAGCCTTCCAGTATGTAGGTGATCCCGACGCGGAACGGGTGATCGTCCTGATGGGATCAGGCTGTGAAACGGTGCATGAAACCGTGGACTATCTCACCGCCCAGGGGGAAAACGTGGGGGTGCTTAAAGTGCGTCTCTATCGTCCCTTTGATGTGGTGAAGTTCAAAGCGGCTTTGCCTGATACGGTGAAGGCGATCGCCGTCCTCGACCGCACCAAGGAACCCGGCTCGGCCGGTGAACCCCTCTATCAAGACGTGCTCAATGCCCTCGTGGAAACCTGCGACGGCATGATCCCCAAAGTCGTCAGCGGGCGTTACGGCTTGTCCTCGAAAGAGTTCAACCCCGCCATGGTCAAGAGTGTCTTTGACAACCTCAGCGCGGCCAAGCCCCGCAACCATTTCACCGTCGGCATTGACGACGACGTGACCCATACCTCCCTCAGCTACGACCCCAGCTTCTCCACGGAGCCGGACAATGTGGTGCGGGCGATGTTCTACGGCTTAGGCTCCGATGGGACGGTGGGCGCGAATAAGAACTCGATCAAAATTATCGGGTCAGCCACGGACAACTACGCCCAAGGCTATTTTGTCTACGACTCGAAGAAATCCGGGGCGGTGACGGTGTCTCACCTACGCTTTGGGCCGAATCTGATTCGCAGTACCTATTTGATCAACCAAGCCAACTTTGTCGCCTGTCACCAATCGATCTTCCTGGAAAAGCTCGAAATGCTCAAGGATGCGGCCCAAGGGGCAACCTTCTTGCTCAACAGTGCTGATGGGCCGGATCAAGTGTGGGGTAAACTGCCCCTCGAAGTGCAAGAGCAGATTGTCCGTAAGGGTCTGAAGTTCTACGTGATCAATGCCTTTAAGGTGGCACGGGACAGCGGTATGGGCGGCCGGATCAATACCGTGATGCAAACCTGCTTCTTTGCGTTGTCGGGGGTGTTGCCCAAAGAAGAAGCGATCGCCCAAATCAAGAAAGCGATCGAAAAAACCTACGGCAAGAAAGGGGCCAACATCGTCCAGATGAACCTCACAGCCGTTGACAATACCCTGGAAAATCTCTTTGAAGTGCCGATTGGCGATGCTAACTCGCCCCTGCGCCGCCTGCCTGCGATGCCCAGCAATGCCCCGGATTTTGTCCGCGACATCGAAGGCAAAATGTTGATTAAAGAAGGGGATGATCTGCCCGTCAGTGCGCTGCCCTGCGATGGCACCTATCCCACAGCTACGTCGAAATGGGAAAAACGCAACGTGGCGCAATTCATCCCCACCTGGGACCCGGATGTCTGTGTGCAGTGCGGCAAATGTATGATCGTCTGTCCCCACGGTACGATTCGCGGCAAAGTGTACAGCCCGGATCAGTTGGGCAATGCGCCGGCCACGTTTAAATCCACCGAAAGCCGCGATCGCGACTTCACCGGCCAAAAATTCACCATCCAAGTGGCCCCCGAAGACTGCACCGGCTGCGGCATTTGCGTCGATGTGTGCCCCGCAAAAAATAAATCGCAACCGTCGCGCAAGGCGTTGAACATGGCAGATCAACCGCCCCTGCGTGAGCCGGAACGGGAAAACTGGGACTTCTTCCTTGACCTGCCCAACCCCGATCGCAACAGCCTCAAACTCAACCAAATTCGCCAACAGCAACTCCAAGAACCGCTGTTTGAATTCTCCGGAGCCTGTGCCGGGTGTGGGGAAACGCCCTATCTAAAATTGGCCTCGCAACTGTTCGGCGATCGCATGGTGATCGCTAACGCCACGGGTTGCTCGTCGATCTACGGCGGCAACTTACCCACCACCCCCTGGGCCACCGATGCCCACGGCCGCGGCCCCACCTGGTCAAACTCCCTCTTTGAAGACAACGCCGAGTTTGGCATGGGCTTCCGGGTTTCCCTTGATAAACACGCTAGTTTTGCTGCTGAACTGGTGGCAAAACTAGCCCCGCAACTGGGCGATGATCTCGTGTCGGGATTATTGAACGCTCAACAGGTGGACGAAGCGGAAATTTGGGAACAGCGCGAACGGGTGGCAACCCTGAAGCAACACCTCGGCAACATCGGCGAAGGTGATCCCGCCTATGCAATGGCGCGGCAACTGCTCACCCTGGCGGACTATCTGGTGAAGAAATCCGTGTGGATTATCGGTGGGGATGGCTGGGCCTATGACATTGGGTACGGTGGCTTGGATCATGTCCTGGCCAGTGGGCGCAATGTCAATGTGTTGGTGATGGACACGGAAGTCTATTCCAATACCGGTGGGCAGTCCTCGAAGGCAACCCCACGGGGCGCGGTGGCAAAATTTGCAGCGGGTGGTAAACCCTCCGCGAAGAAGGATCTCGGCTTGATTGCCATGACCTACGGCAATATTTATGTGGGGTCGGTGGCGATGGGGGCGCGGGATGAACATACGCTGCGGGTGTTCCTCGAAGCGGAAGCCTACGATGGCCCGTCGTTGATCATTGCCTATTCCCACTGCATCGCCCACGGCATCAATATGCAAACCGCGATGAGCCATCAAAAAGCGATCGTGGACAGTGGCCGCTGGTTGCTCTATCGGTACAATCCGGATCTGGTGGCTCAGGGTCAAAATCCGTTGCAGTTGGATTCGCGGGCACCGAAGCGGCCGGTGGGTGAAACCTTCAACGCGGAAAACCGATTCAAGATGTTGACGAAGACCAAACCCAGCGAGGCGAAAGCGTTGTGGGCGGAAGCTCAAGCAGATGTGGACACCCGTTGGCAGATGTATCAATACCTTGCTTCGCGGCAGATGGCGAACTCTGAACCAACGGAGAGCGTCGAATAGGGTATTGCAGTTGTGAGCCTGACGAGGGTGCGATCGCACCCTCGTCCTTCCTCCCCATTCCCGCTTCATGCCCTGCCTGAATCACCCCGGTGATTTTCCGAATCGTTCCCGGCATACTCTACACCCAAAGCAATCATGGACTTAACAACGACCTATTTAGGTTTGACGCTGAAATCCCCCCTCGTGCCGTCAGCCGCAGCCCCCCTCACAGAAGACCTTGACAATATTAAACGCCTTGAAGATGCGGGCGCAGCTGCGATCGTCCTCCACAGCATTTTTGAGGAGCAACTGAGTCAAGAAGAATACGAACTGCACCATCATTTAACCTACGGCACCGAAAGTTTTGCCGAAGCGTTGAGCTATTTTCCAGAGCCGGACACGTTCCATGTGGGAGCAGAAACCTACTTAGAACACATCCGCTTGGCAAAGGAGATGACGGAGATTCCGATCATTGCCTCGCTGAATGGTTCGACCCTAGGCGGTTGGACGCATTTCGCCCAACAAATGGAGGCGGCGGGCGCGGATGCCTTGGAGTTGAACATTTACAACATCCCCACCGATCCCAATCAAACCGGGGCTGATGTGGAGGCGAATTATGTAGCGATCGCCCAAGCGGTGAAATCGGAAGTCTCGATTCCCGTGGCTCTTAAACTCAGCCCCTTCTTTAGCAATATGGCCAACATGGCGAAACAGCTAGACGAAACGGGCATTGATGGCTTGGTGTTGTTTAACCGCTTCTATCAACCGGATATTGATATTGATGAATTGGTGGTGCGCCCGAATATTCTGCTCAGCACGCCCCAAGCAACGCGCTTGCCGATGCGGTGGATCGCGCTTTTGTTTGGGCGGATCAATGCGGATTTGGCGGCCACCAGTGGCGTGCAGCATGGCCGCGATGCGCTCAAGTTGTTGATGGCGGGGGCGAAAATCACCCAGGTCTGTTCGGCACTGCTCCGCCATGGCATCCCGTACCTGAGCACGATTGAAGCAGAAATGCGCCATTGGATGGAAGAGAATGAATATGAATCCGTGAGGCAAATGCAGGGCAGCATGAGCCAGGTGAATTGTCCCGATGAAAGTACCTTTGAGCGGGTGCAATATATGAAGGGGATTCAGTCCTACCACCCGGATCAGTTCACCGTGGCTCCGTAGGGTTTTTTGCCCTCACCCCTAGCCCCTCTCCCGCTGGGCTACCGCTTATACACAAATCAATCTCAAGTTCCAAAACTCGCGTGATCCCCCCTAGCCCCCCTTTTCAAAGGGGGGAATCGGAAAAAGTCCCCCTTAAAAAGGGGGATTTAGGGGGATCAATCGTGATCCCCCCTAGCCCCCCTTTGAAAAGGGGGGAATCGGAAAAAGTCCCCCTTAAAAAGGGGGATTTAGGGGGATCAATCCCAGGTTAGGTCAGTATTTGGAGGTTATGTATAAGCAGTAGCCCCCAAGGCGAGGGGAATTAATGGCTCCCCTTCCCCTGTGGGAGAAGGGGCCGGGGGATGAGGGAGCGATCGCAGACTGGTACAATCAAAAGACCTAAAATTGCTGCCCTCAAAACCTGTATGTCCACCGTTGCCCTGACTGCGATCGCTGATCACCAAACCCTCACCATCACGCCCCCCGCCACAGCATCCCTTCAGGGCACGATCACGATTCCCGGCGATAAATCCATTTCCCACCGGGCGTTAATGTTGGGGGCGATCGCCTCCGGAACCACCACCATTCACGGTCTTTTATTGGGGGAAGATCCCCGCAGTACAGCGGCCTGTTTTCGGGCAATGGGGGCGCGAATTTCTGACCTCAATACCGATACGGTCACCGTGGAGGGTGTGGGCTTGGGCAGACTAGATGAACCCGTTGATGTGCTCAATGCGGGCAATTCCGGGACAACGCTGCGCCTCATGCTCGGTCTGCTCGCCTCCCATCCGGAACGATTGTTTACGGTGACGGGGGATGGGTCATTGCGATCGCGCCCCATGTCCCGCGTCATCAAACCCCTCAGCCAAATGGGGGCGCAGATTTGGGGCCGCAATACCCACAACCTCGCCCCCCTCGCCGTCTACGGTCAACACCTCCAAGGCATCACCTATCATTCCCCCATCGCCTCCGCCCAAGTGAAATCCTGCATTCTCCTTGCCGGCCTCTCCGCTGAAGGGCAAACCACCGTGATCGAACCCGCCCTCTCTCGTGACCACAGCGAACGGATGTTAAAGGCATTCGGGGCAGATTTAACCGTAGACCCTGAACAATTGAGCGTCACCGTGACGGGACATAGTGGGGAATTAACCGGGCAGACGGTGGTGGTGCCGGGGGATATTAGTTCGGCGGCGTTTTGGTTGGTGGCGGCAGCGATTACCCCCGGATCGGATTTGTTGATTGAAAATGTGGGGATGAATCCGACCCGGACGGGAGTATTAGAAGCCTTGGTGATGATGGGGGCAGATATTACCGCAGAAAATCCCCGCATCGTCACAGGGGAACCGGTAGCGGATTTGCGGGTGCGTCACTCTGCGTTAAAGGGTTGTACAATCGCAGGCGATATCATCCCGCGTTTAATTGATGAAGTGCCGATCCTAGCGGTGGCGGCGGTGTTCGCAACAGGGACGACCGTGATTAAAGACGCTGAAGAATTGCGGGTTAAGGAAAGCGATCGCCTCGCCGTAATCGCAGCGGAACTGAGTCGCATGGGCGCAAAGGTGACAGAACACCCCGACGGCCTCGAAATCACCGGCGGCACGCCCCTCAAGGGCACAGATCTAGACAGCCACACCGACCACCGCATCGCCATGAGTTTAGCGATCGCCGCCCTCAACGCCAGCGGCACAACCCACATCTACCGCGCCGAAGCCGCCGCCATTTCCTACCCCGATTTTGTCACGACGCTGCAACAAGCTTGGCAGTAAATCAAGGCTGCCGCCATCCCAGGCAAGGGGCTTAAGCCCCTTGTTTCTTCGTGATGATCAGGATTCAGACTTCATCGTTCACCTTCATGGCTCTATCCCCGATGCCCCTGAAAATTCCGCCGATCGCCCTGCCCCTCGGCGCTAGTTTGCTGTTTGCCGGGAGTTTTATCGCGGGTAAATATACCACCGCTGATCTGCTACCCCTAACCACCTCCCTCTGGCGGTATCTGGCGGCGCTCCTGTTTCTCACGGGGATGGCGTGGCGGTTGCCTAGTCTCAGTTTAACGGTGGCACGGCGGGATCTCCTGCCCTTAAGTTTGCTCGGTTTATCGGGAATCGTCGGCTACCATTATTTTTTCTTTAGTAGTCTGCGCTATACCGCCGTAATTAACACCGCGATCATTAACGCCACCAATCCGATCATCACCAGCATTGCCGCTGCGATCATCCTGGGGGAAACCCTGGCATTCAAAAACTACTTGGGGGGTGCGATCGCCTTCCTCGGTGTGATCCTCCTCCTCACTGGCGGCAACCTCCAAAACCTGATCACCCTCCAATTCAACCAAGGCGATGGCCTGATGCTGCTGGCGGTACTCTGCTGGGTCGCCTATTCGCTGCTCCTCAAACGCCTCTCCCGCCGTTACTCTGGCTTTACCCTCACCTACTACGCCGCCCTCTTTGGCGTGATCTTTCTCCTCTTGCTCGCCGCCCCCGAACACCCGATCACCCAACTCCGCACCAGTGCCCTCTCCTCCCAACTCGGCATCCTCTACATGGGGATCGGCACATCAGGCCTGGGCTACCTGCAATACAATCTTTCCGTGATTGCGATCGGAGCGACCCGCACCGCCTGCATTATCTATAGTTTCGTGCCGATTTTTGTGGCGTTGCTGTCGTTGCTCTTTTTTGGGGTTGCGATCGCACCTCTAATGCTCCTGATCATGGCCTTGATCATTGCTGGAGTGAATCTGATGCTCACCCCCACCCCTGAGTAGTGCCCCAGGATTAGATCGCGGCAGGCCCAGACTAAAATAAAAGAATTAATCTAAATGTCTTGAGTCTATGTCTACCCAACGTCGGAATTCCCTAGCCTTGGTGGTTAGGGCTGTTGGCCTGTCCATTACCTTCTCTCTATTGTCGGCCGGAGCAGCGAGCAAAGCAGTGCTTGCCCAATGTGTCCCTGCTACATTTCCCCAAAATTGGTTGCAACAACAAGAAGCCCAAGGCGGCCACACGATCGCCCGTCATGTGGGCCGCACCAACCAACAGCTTATCGATCGCCTCCGCAACAGCTCCATCAGTGCCGCCAGTACCTATCCCAATTTGGCCACTGCCTCCACCCATGTTCAAGCCGCCCTCACTGCCAACGCCACAACCCTAAATAATTGGGTGACGGGGGCTGCGATCGGCGAGAAGCGGGCCGTGAGCTATGCAGCGGGGGCTACGGTTGGCCGAGTTGCCGGCCGTCCGGCTGCCCTGAGTAACATTGCCAGCAGCCGTAATCTCCTGGCCGTGATGACGAAAACGGCCAATGGAACCTGTTTGTTGCTCACATCCTACCCAACCCGTTAAGCATGAGCGGTTTACCCGGCTATGAATCCCTCTACAGTTTTTTGTGTGCTGAGTTTGCGGAGGCGGATTGGGAGGGACTCAGTGATGAAGCCGTGTTGCTCAATTGCCTCGCCCCTCAACTTCAGCCCTGGCATCGCACCGTGATTGCAGAGGGGCGGGCTGTGTTGGCGGCCCAGCCGTTCCCGTGGGAGGCGATCGCCCACTATGCCAATCGGCATTTCGAGACGGAAGCGGCGGCCAGAGCTTGGTTAACTCAGATTCTTGATGGGCTGGAGCAGCATTTATCCCTAAACCCGTAAAGAGTGACAGTCCCGGAAACTACAGCTTTTACGAATGTAAAGCTTATATCCCCCGTTTTCCAAACGGGGGATATAAGCGAAGGGCTGAATTTATTCAGCCGTGATACCGAGGTATCATAGCAACCATGAAAACGCTCAAGTTCAAGCTCTACCAGCATAAGCGGAATCGATACCTCAAGCGGACAATCAATGCCGCAGGGCGTATCTACAACCATTGTGTTGCCCTCCACAAACGGTACTACCGAATGTGGGGCAAGCACTTGAACTGCGCCCGACTGCAAAAACACATCGCCAAGCTCCGTAAACGGAACCCCTGGTGGTTGCAGGTGGGTTCTCAAGCCGTACAGGATATCTGCCAACGAATTGAGAAAGCGTATCAACTGTTCTTCAAACACAACAAAAAAGGCGTTCGCCTGCCAAACTTTAAGAAGACCCGAAAGTACAAATCCTTCACCCTCAAGCAAGCTGGGTACAAATTCCTCGGTGGCAACCGGGTGAGGATTGGGAACAAAGTCTATCAATATTGGCACTCTCGTCCCATTGAGGGCAAGGTCAAAACCCTGACGATTAAACGAACTCCCTTGGGAGAACTGTTCATGATTGTCACGGTAGATACCCTGTCAGAACCCCAAGTCAAAACCGAGACAGGTAACATTGCTGGTTTTGATTTTGGACTCAAGACGTTTCTGACCTGTTCGGAGGGGTTCAATCTTGATGCCCCCTTGTTCTTCAAGCAGTCACTCAATGCAGTTCGCAAAGCAAGTCGAGAATTATCTCGCAAGCAAAAGGGTTCAGCCCATCGGGAACGTGCCCGATTAAACTTATCCCGCAAGCATGAAGATATTGCCCATCGACGGCGGGACTGGTTTTGGAAGTTGGCTCACCGCCTGACGAATCAGTTTGATATGCTGTGTTTTGAAACCTTGAACCTCAAGGCGATGCAGCGGCTTTGGGGGCGTAAGGTGAGTGATTTGGCGTTTCGGGAGTTTCTGCAAATCCTGGAGTGGGTGGCGACGAAGAAGGGGAAGCGGGTGGTCTATGTTGACCGCTGGTTCCCTTCGAGCAAGACCTGTTCAAGTTGTGGTCATATTTTGGAGCATCTGGATTTAGAGACTCGCCATTGGCGGTGTCCCAGTTGCTCGGCAGAGAATGATCGGGATGAGAATGCGGCGATGAATATTAAAGTGGCTGGGGCTTCAGCCATTGGGTTAGGTGATGTCAGACAGGCGTTGCCTGCTATTGCTGTTTGATCCCAGAATCCCCCGTTTAGAAAACGGGGGAGTAAGTCAACTTAGTAAGTAGAGCAGGTAAGATTTAGAACACCAGAATTTCCGAGCTAATTTGGACAAAAGCCTCATCATTACTCAATCCTGGGCTTTTGTTACAATCTGTTACATAGCGTGCAAGATTCGCCCTGGCCTACTTAACTCAGCACATCGCAAACCCAAAAGAACCCATCGTCATAAAAGCATGAGTAGTCTCTCTCAAGAAGCAGTAGAAGCATTATTTGACAGGGTAGCCCATCGATACTTTGCGCTCTCTCTTCCTAATGAACCTACATCAGACCAAAGATTAAGACATCAAAAACAACTAGATCAGTTTGCCAGAGAATTTATTCGGATTCAGCGAAACTTGTCTGATCAATCTGAACAAAAATTTTTTGCTCTCTACTTCACCGGAACCATTCGATTTAATCAAGAAAAGTATCAGGCTGCATATCGATGGTTAACAAAAGCCAAACAGCTTTATCCTGAGCAAGCGTATATCTTTATGGATATGTATGCAGGATGTCTACATATCCTTTTAAGCCGTAAAAAACGGCACGCAGAGGCATTGGAGACAGCCTATCATTATTTTCATGAAGGAATTTTAGCTGCAAAATCTAATACGGATCAAGAGACATATCAGCGCCTTAAAGAAGGGTATGAATATTTCTTTGACAAAGAGTGTCCTTTTTAGAGTTTAGGCCTACTTTGGGCTTTAGATTGAAAGTTTGTAACCCAATCGGTTAATACATTGAATCCAAAATTAATACATTGAATCCAAAAAAGGAACTGAGCGATTCAGTTCCTTTCTTTTTTGATGAATTTGGCGCGATCGCGTCAAACGCAATTCAATCTAGAAGCGGCTCACACCGGGCTTGTACACGATGAAGCTCACCGTTTGACATTGCTTGATGTTGTCAAAACCCACCACACGAATATAAGAATCCGCATACTCTTGACGGCATTCGCGCACTTCATTCAGCACATCTTGGGGGCTGTGAGCACCAAACAACGGCAGCTTCCACATCGTCCAGTGGTGATCGCTGGGCTTGGGATCTTTTTCAAACTCAACCGCCGGGATATAGCCTTGATCCAACATATATTGGATTTGCAGCGCAATTTGCTGATCCGTCAACGGGGGAAGATAAGAAAGAGTTTCGTAACGCTTCTCTTTGGGTAACGTCTTCATTGCCATGGGTTAAGACCTCATTAAAGTAAAGATGGGTGCAAAAAATCCCTAATCAGAGGGAGATTCGGTCGAAGCGGACGGGTCAGGGTCAGACCGGGTTAAGCGTTCCAAGACTTGGCGGCGATGTTCCGTGTTCGAGAGTTGAACCGCATCACGAACCATCCCCGGTAAAAAATCAACAATCTGCTCCGTTAAGTCAGCCCGCACCGTCAAAATCCGTAACACTAACTCTTTATGCTCTAGCATTAACCCGTCTAGATAGGCTTCCCCATCTTGGAGTTTGCCAGCGGAATAATGAGTCAGCCAAATGGCTTGGGGAGGGTTGGTCTCGGTCAGTTGATTGATAATTTCTCGCACTGCCTGGTAGGTGAGGTAGCTTTGCAGCATCTGCACCGTATCGTGGGCAAGATCTTTAGGGTTCATGGGCAAAACTGGTTCCGACCCGACCGATTGTAGGTGGAAATACTCAGGATAAACGGTAACGGTTTTACCCGTTCGTTTATCCTGTTTGCCAACCTAGATGGTATCCATTGCTTCAAACTCGAACTTGATTTCTTTCCACAGTTCGCAAGCCGCAGCCAATTCAGGACTCCAGCGGCAGGCTTCGCGGATCACGTCGTTGCCTTCGCGAGCGAGGTTACGACCTTCGTTACGAGCTTGAACACAGGCTTCTAAGGCAACCCGGTTGGCGGTTGCACCCGGTGCATTCCCCCAAGGGTGACCGAGGGTACCACCCCCGAACTGTAAGCAAGAGTCATCGCCGAAGATTTCCACCAAGGCGGGCATGTGCCAGACGTGAATCCCACCGGATGCCACGGGCATGGTGCTGGGGAGGGAGGCGTAGTCTTGGGTGAAGAAAATACCGCGTGAACGATCTTCTTCCACGTAGTCTTCACGCATCAGGTCAACAAACCCCATGGTAATGCCGCGTTCGCCTTCGAGTTTACCGACGACGGTACCGGAGTGGAGGTGATCCCCACCGGAGAGGCGGAGACATTTGGCCAACACGCGGAAGTGAATCCCGTGGTTCCGTTGACGGTCAACCACAGCGTGCATGGCGCGGTGGATGTGCAGCAACACACCGTTACGACGACACCATTTGGACAGGCTGGTGTTGGCGGTGAAGCCACTGGTGAAGAAGTCATGCATGATGATGGGAGTGCCGATTTCTTTGGCGAATTCGGCGCGTTCCATCATTTGCTCACAGGTGGGAGCGGTGACGTTGAGATAGTGCCCTTTGATTTCGTTGGTTTCGGCTTGGGCTTTCTCGATCGCCTCTTGGACGAAGAGGAAGCGATCGCGCCAACGCATGAAGGGCTGAGAGTTAATATTTTCGTCGTCTTTGGTGAAGTCCAAACCACCGCGCAGACATTCATAGACTGCACGACCGTAGTTTTTGGCAGACAGACCCAATTTGGGCTTAATCGTACAACCCAAGAGAGGACGACCATACTTGTTCAGTTTGTCGCGCTCAACGGTAATCCCGTGGGGCGGGCCTTCAAAGGTCTTGATCAACGCTACGGGGAAACGAATATCTTCCAAACGCAGGGCACGTAGGGCTTTAAACCCGAACACGTTACCGACGATGGAGGTCAAAACGTTGGTGACAGACCCTTCTTCAAACAGATCGAGGGGATAGGCCACAAAGCAGAAATACTGGTTATCTTCACCGGGAACGGCTTCGAGGTCATAGCAACGACCTTTGTAGCGATCCAGGTCGGTCAAACCGTCGGTCCATACGGTAGTCCAGGTTCCGGTGGATGATTCTGCTGCCACAGCCGCACCAGCTTCTTCAGGAGGAACGCCCGGTTGCGGGGTCATCCGGAAGCATGCGAGCAGGTCAGTGTCTTTGGGGGTGTAATCGGGGGTGTAATAGGTCAGACGATAGTCCTTTACGCCCGCCTCAAACCCAGGTTTGGTTTGTACCATATCCTCAAATTCCTCCTTTAAATAAGTCGTGGTGAGGCTTACGTTTAACAGTGATTTCTACTCACAACTGCGGGCCGGTTGGCGTGACTGTGACGTGACGAAGGGAGGAGCATCAAAGCGGAACCTTTTGTTCGTTTCCGTATCAAACAGTAACAACTCAGCCCAAGTTGGCGTTCAAAGAATTTCTGTTTAATGACAAGTTGTTTATGTCACGTTTTAGCTTATCACGAAGGCTCAACCTTTTTAGGAAAAGTCTAGGCAATTTTTTGAATCGGATAATTGTGATTCCTTTTCGGAGACATTAAGAAAATTAATATTTTATTAAAAAAAGATTACTGGTGTTTTTTTAAACAAAGAAAATCGCTCAAATCCTTGCTAGCTAAGGGTTTGAGCCAAGTGGCTAATGTTCTAGGACGGAATGAATTAGGACAATCTTGCGTAGACTAAGCCAAAGTCCAGGGGTCTAAGAAGAAGCTGATTGGTAGCGCGGGGAGCATTCCACGACGATGCCCAGATCTATGGCGATCTATGGTTACAAATGTTTACAATTTTGATAGTATTGACTCTCGTTTTTCTCAAAAAAACAATAACTATAGATCCGATCTTAAGGCTATTCCTGCTGACGACTCTGAATCTGTTCATCGTGGGGAAACAGGGTAATCAGTAATTGATTAATCATGACTTTACTTTTCTTCAATCGCTCCGATTGTTGCTGGGTGGATTCATCCGGCGTTGCGATCGCAGCAGACTGATCAACGTGAGGTGAAGATTCAGGATGATGGTTAGGCGGTTCGGGAACAGGAGTCGGTTCAGGGGGTGGGTTGGGTGTTGGTTCGGGTGGTGCTGTCTCAAGAGACCAAGGATCGGATTCAAGATCTGAGGCTTGCGATTCTGGGGACGATGCAGATGCAGCAACGGGGTGAGGGGGCCGATTTTGATCGGATGGCGCACCGAGGAGGCTACCGGCGAGGATGACATCCATGGCGGAGACAGAGGTGGCGTAGAGGGTAGACAGTCCACCAATACAACTGTTGGTGCCGATGTGACAGGGGCCAACAATTAAAACTCCTGGGCCAAGACTTGCGCCTTCGGCGATCGTGATTTCACCGTTGCCGGCGTTGAGGATCACGCCCATGCCGATACAGGCTCCGGCTGCAATTTCAATCCGACCTTGGGGGGCTGCTAGCAAAATTGCACCGGGAGCGATCGCCGCACTGGGATGAATAATGACATCACCGACAACCCGGACATGGGGCAGTGAACAAAGGTGCAAAGGTTGCAAAGGCATGACCACGGTGGGAAAAATGGCAAAACACCAAAGTCAGCCGCGCTGACTTTGGTGGGAACGAGGCTTACGGGCGTTGGATGATTTTTTCCAACACACGCCGCTTCGCTTTGGCATCAATTCCGAGTAACCGCACATATTCCCCGGCATGTTCGGCTAAACACCCTTCTAAGTGGTTGAACACTTCGGCTTCGCGGGTGGCTGAAATGGGAGCACAGGGTTTCCAGGACTTGGCGCGGAAGTGACGTTTGTCGGCATGTTCAGTGCCGATGGTGTAGCCTTGACGCAACAGATTCCGCACTTGATCTTGTACCTCAGGATCAAGTTGGGTGCTGGTGCTGGCTCCAGTACGGCTGTAACCGTTGCTGGCGGGGGTACTAAAGGCGGTTGCTTTCCCGTTGCTGCTGGCTTTGGGGGCGGTGCTGTCGTCAGGGCGTTGAATAATCACCTCTTTGATGCGGCGATTTGCATCGAGGTCAACGCCGATTAAGCGCACATATTCCCCTTGGCAGTCGCTCAAAATTTGCGACAGTTGGGCCATCACTTGGGCTTCACTAGTGCCGCTCAAGCCTTCACAGGTGAGCCAAGATTTCGAGCGATAGCGGCGCTTGCTGGCATGCTCAGCGCGAATCGCTAGACCTTGACTGAGCAGTTGGCGAACCTGTTGGGTCAGGTCACCGCTGCCGTTGGCACTACCGTTGAGGCTGATGCTGGCTTTGCCGTTGACTTTACCGTTGGCTTTTGTCGCACCGGGGACATCATCGGGGCGTTGGATGATGGTTTCGAGAACACGCCGTTTGGCGTTGGCATCAATTCCAATCAGGCGAACATATTCGCCTTGGTGGTCTTGGAGACAATTATTGAGTTCTGCGATCGCATCCGCCTCCCGTGTCGCCTTAATTTGCGGACAGGTCTGCCAAGATTTCGAGCGATAGCGACGCGCATCCGCATGCTCAGTGCCAATCCGATAGCCTTGGCGCAACAAGTCACGGACTTGGGTCGCGACATCACTCGATAATGCACCCACCGCCGCAGCCCCAGCCCCTCGACCCGTCGGCCGAGATGACACAACGACGCTTTTCTGGCGCTTACGGACAGGGGGCGCACCATCGGGACGTTGAATAATTTCTTCGAGAACCCGGCGTTTCGCATTGGTATCCACACCAATCAAACGCACATATTCCCCCGGAAATTCCCGGAGGCGGGATTCAAGTTCAGCCAATACCTGATCATCGCGACGGCCTTGGATTGATTCCGCCGTCAGCCATGACTTCGATCGATAACGCCGCGCATCAGCATGTTCTAGGCCAAGGCTATAGCCTTGGCTCAGCAAGGATCGCACCTGTTCAATTGTTTCTGGACTCAAGCTCATAGTTCCTACCAAATCATGATCGTCAGCAGTGGGAGAATAGCCATTCCCCGGTTTAGAGTGCAGTTCATCCACTTCGTTGCGAATCGGCAAAATGCAAGAAGGGTCTTCCGCACAGCGATAGCCCGTCAATAAGGCCTCATTCACCTCAACCACATGATGGGCAAACGCCCGATCATCTTCATGGACATCAGGCAAGCGATCCGCCTGCTGTTGATTGGTGATCACAGCCCCCGACGGCACATATTTACCCGCCGGAATTTCCACATCCTGAATCAAGGCATGCATCATCACAATGCAGCCATGACCCACACGGGCATTAAAGACCGTTGAACGAAAACCAATAAAGCAATTATTTCCGATATACACCGGCCCATGGATCAAGGCCATGTGGGTGATACAAGTATCCTCCCCAATCCAGGCGGAGTAGCTTTGACCATCATCCCCCACAACCCGGCCTTTTTCGAGGCCATGGACGACTACACCATCTTGAATGTTAGTGCTCGCTCCAATGTGGAAGGGAAAGCCTTCATCTGCCCGAATCGATGTTCCAGGGGAAATCAGTACATTTGCACCTATTTTGACATCACCAATGATGTTTGAAAAGGAGTGAACGTAAGCAGATTGATCGATATCTGGTTCGGCTAAATCTCTAGACCACGGGGTAGGGGGAGCCGCCCGCCGACGAACGACCATAGTCCTTTTCCTCTAATGTTGAATGAATAATAGTTGAGTGAAGGTGTCACACACCGAATGCTCTGTGCTACAGGCGGTACTCGCCTTTCTTGCTATAGAGCAAGCCTTTATCCACCGATACAGTGTCAATAATGCCAACGACAAGGGCATCAATTGGTCGTTGGTCTTTGTCTCCCGCAGGATTGGGGGCGATCGCACGGCGACTCACCAGCACCCACTCCCCCATCCCTGCACCCACTTGGTCAGCAGCGACTTCATAGCGGGGCAACAAGTTACCGTCATGGTCAATCATTTGCAACAACAGCAACTTAATCCCCGTCATTGTGGGGAGCTTTTGGGTACTCACCACTGTGCCCATTACTTGCGCGAGTTGCATCCTAAACTCGACGCATCGGAGGATTCACACTTTCACGGAATTGCTCCACCGCTTCGGTGTAGCGAATCGGGAGCACATACTCCAAGTTTTCATGGGGACGCGCAATGATGTGGGTAGACAGCACTTGACCCCCATCCACACGCTTCACATTTTCAATCCCCGCCGACACAGAAGCCTGTACCTCGGAAACATCGCCCCGCACAATCACGGTGACCCGTCCAGTCCCGATTTTTTCATAGCCCACCAGGGTCACACGAGCGGCTTTCACCATCGCATCCGCTGCTTCTACCACAGCCGGAAAACCTAAGGTTTCAACCATTCCAACAGCAATCGACATAATAATTATGCTCCAGATATCAATAAAGAGAGTTTCACAAACGATGGAGAGGAACGAAATTCAGCAGCGCATTAATAGGTGCGGAACTGTTCCACTTCTTCGGTGTAGCGAATGGGAAGGACATACTCCAAGTTTTCGTGAGGACGCGCAATGATATGGGTTGACAGCACTTGACCACCGTTGACGCGGGTCACATTTTCTTTCCCCGCTGCCACCGACGCTTGCACTTCCGACACATCACCCCGGACGATGACCGTGACACGACCTGAACCAATCTTTTCGTAACCCACCAGGGTCACCCGTGCCGCTTTGACCATCGCATCAGCAGCTTCTACAACGGCCGGAAAGCCAAGGGTTTCAATCATTCCTACTGCAATGGACATTAGTTAGTCTCCTTAGTACGCACGTACATAAAAATGTATTTAGAATGGGCAATAGTCCCACAACTCCGAAGAACTGCGAGGTGGACTCAAAATTCTCTTGGCAATCAAGTGAGGCGCATCCATTGGACAGGCACAGACCTGCGAGCGTGACCAACACGCTGCTTGAGTGAAATTCCAACGAATTCAATCATCAGCCTGTCGATACAATTCTTGAGAATGAGATTCTTGAGGTTAGGATTGCGAGCCAAGAATCTTGGTGTTATCCAGATCAAACTCGCCCTAGTTAGCAGAGCTAAATAGAGACGGGGGTGTCCGTTTAGAATATCTTCAATTCTTGACCTACTCAAAAGCATAGGAAACCTTTGCACCTTTGACAATATAAATCTTTATGATTTTTTTAAATCTTATGGTTAATAAAAATTAATGTGGTTGCTGTTTTTGTCAACCTCGTGCCAATCCTGTCTGGCCAAGCTCTGAGGGGAACGGGACAGGGTGCTTTATAATTTTTTTAGCTCTGGAGAGACCACACGATAGATGTGGTTCGCAAACAGAGTGGTGGTGCGTTCTCGGCTTGACCGTCGAGTCGTCCAGTTGAAAATTCTGGCTCGGCTGTTCCACCGATCGGCCCTTGCTTGTGGTAGATCTGCCAGATTTGCCAGCGGGACAGTTCCACCGATCGCAATGCCGACCATCCTATGTCCTACCGCTGTGCTTGGCCGTCCGATGGGAACGCTCACGGGGGAGGGATGCGACTCAGGCCGATTCACGGTCAGACTATCCCGGTTGAATCCCTGCGATCGCGTTCCACCATGACCAGAATTTTTCATTCATGATGCTGCCCAAGTTATCCCGTCCCTATGGTTGAGTTGCTTCTCCAAAATATCTGGCTGATCCCGATTTATGGGTTGATTGGAGCAATCCTGACCCTGCCCTGGTCTTTCGGCTTCATCCGCCGCACGGGCCCCCGGCCAGCAGCCTACGTTAATCTTTTGATGACGCTGCTTTCCTTTCTCCATGGTTCGATCGCCTTTAATGCCATTTGGACTCATCCCACCCGACAGGTGATGTGGCAATGGTTACAGGTAGCGGATCTGACCCTGACGCTCAAAATCAATATTTCGCCCATTAGCTTGGGGGCGTTGGAAGTGATCACCGGGATTAGTCTCTTGGTGCAACTCTATGCCTTGGGCTATATGGAAAAAGATGCCTCCCTGGCGCGGTTTTATGGCTTGATGGGGCTGTTTGAGGCAGCGTTGAGTGGGTTAGCGATTAGTGATTCTCTGTTGATGAGTTATGGCTTGCTCGAAATTCTCACCCTTTCAACCTATCTGCTCGTGGGATTTTGGTATGCTCAGCCCTTGGTGGTGTCGGCGGCGCGGGATGCGTTTTTAACGAAGCGGGTCGGGGATATTTTGCTGCTGATGGGGATTGTGGCGCTGTCGAATTATGGGGAGGGGTTGGATTTTAGTCAGTTGGCGAGTTGGGCGGATGACTCAACGTTACCGCCATTGACGGCGACGCTGTTGGGGTTGGCGTTGATTGCGGGGCCGACGGGGAAATGTGCGCAGTTTCCGTTGAATTTGTGGTTGGATGAGGCGATGGAGGGGCCGAATCCGGCGGGGATTATGCGGAATTCTGTGGTGGTGAGTGCGGGAGCCTATGTGCTGATCCAGTTGCAGCCGGTGTTTACCCTGTCGCCGGTGTCGGAAATTGTGCTGATTACGTTGGGGACGGTGACGGCGGTGGGGGGGTCGCTGATGGCGATCGCCCAAATCGACATTAAACGCACTATGTCCCATTCCACCAGTGCCTATATTGGCTTGGTGTTTATTGCGGTGGGCCTGAACCATGTGGATATTGCCCTGTTGTTGCTCTTTACCCATGCGATCGCCAAAGCCCTCCTCTTCATGAGCGTCGGCAGCATCATCCTCACCACCAGCAACCAAAACATCACCGAAATGGGCGGTCTCTGGTCGCGGATGCCCGCCACCACCACCGCCTATGTGGTGGGAGCCGCCAGTTTGATCACCGCCTTTCCCCTCGGTGAATTTTGGACATTGCGCCGTTGGCTCGATGGGGCTTGGCCGATTCCCCCCTGGCTCTTGGTGATTCTGGGCTTTGTGAATATTCTCAGCGCCATGAATTTGGTGCGGGTCTTTCGCCTCGTCTTTCTCGGCCCCAAACAGCCGAAAACCCGCCGCGCTCCAGAAGTCCCCTGGCCGATGGCGTTTCCTCTTGTTACCCTGACGTTGGTTGCCCTGTTGATTCCCACGGTTCCGATCCGGTGGACGCTCTGGCTCAGTGCTGGCGCACCGATGCTCCAAGTCCCACCCCCCTGGACGATTACTTGGGGATTACCGATTCTGATCGCGTCCGGGGTGATCGGGCTACTCCTCGGTTTCTGGATTCCCCTCCAGCGCACCACCGCTCGACCCACCCAAATGGGACTGCGCTTTTTCCAAGACCTGTTTGCCTATGACTTCTATATCGAACAGATCTATAAACTGACGGTGGTGAATCTGGTGGCGAGTCTGTCGCGGTTGGCGGTGTGGTGCGATCGCTACATTGTCGATGGCGTGGTGAATTTGGTGGGATTGGCGACGATTTTCGGGGGGAATACTTTGAAATACAACACCTCTGGGCAATCTCAGTTCTATCTACTGACGATTTTTCTGGGGGTAGCGGCTTTGTTCTGGTTGATTTTTAGTGGCCAGTGGTCCATCGTCACCTCGGTGTGGTCACTGTGGTTTGCGGGCGGTTGATCGGGGATTGGTGCTGTTTTAGATGGAGATGGGTTGACTATGCTGTTGAGTGCTTTAATTTGGATTCCGGTGCTGGGGGCGATCGCGATCGCCCTCCTGCCGCAATCCGTACCCAATCTCTGGGCGCGACGGCTGGCCTTAGCGATCGCCCTCCTCGTCCTGCTCCTCTTAATCCCGATCACCCTCGGCTTCAACCCCGACCACCTCGAACCCCAATTCAGCGAATATCTGCCCTGGATTGGCGTGCTGGGCCTGAATTATCACCTCGGCCTCGACGGCCTTTCCTTTCCCCTCGTGCTCCTCAACGGATTTTTAACCCTCGTCGCCATCTTCTGCACCCGCGCCGAGATTGATCGTCCCCGCTTCTACTTCAGCCTCATTTTGCTCCTCAGTGCCGGAGCCGCCGGAGCCTTCCTGGCCCAAGATTTACTCCTATTCTTCCTCTTCTATGAAGTGGAAATCATCCCCCTCTATTTCCTGATCGCAATCTGGGGCGGCGGTCGGCGCGGCTACGCAGCGATGAAATTTTTGATCTACACAGCCCTGTCGGGCATCCTCGTCCTCGCCTCGTTTTTGGGGTTGGTGTGGGCCAGTGGGGCGAAAACCTTCGACTACGAACCCCTGCGCCATCACTCCCTCCCCATGGAAGTGGAAATGGCATTGCTGATCATGCTCTTGATCGGCCTATTCATCAAAATTCCGATTTTCCCCTTCCATACCTGGCTCCCCGATGCCCACGTGGAAGCCTCAACCCCGGTTTCTGTGCTCCTCGCGGGGGTGTTGCTGAAGTTGGGAACCTATGGGCTGATTAAATTTGGTGTGGGCCTCTTTTTCAAAGCCTGGATCATTTTGGCTCCGGGCTTGGCGATCCTAGCGACGATCAGTGCCCTCTATGGGGCCTTTAGTGCGATCGCCCAACAGGACATGAAAAAAGTCGTCGCCTACTCCTCCATCGCCCACATGGCCTATATTCTGCTCGCCGCCGCCGCCTGTACCCCCCTGAGCATGACCGCCGCCGTCTTTCAAATGGTGAGCCACGGTTTAATTTCTGCCCTGCTCTTTGTGTTGGTCGGGGTGGTGTATCAGAAAACCGGCACGCGGGATGTGACAATCCTGCGGGGCCTGCTCAACCCAGAGCGAGGCTTACCGATTACCGGCAGTTTAATGATTATCGGGGTGATGGCCAGTGCAGGATTACCCGGTATGGTCGGGTTTATCGCCGAATTCATGGTATTTCGGGCCACCTTCGCTATTTTCACAATTCCGACCCTGATTTGCTTGGTCGGCACCGGCTTAACGGCGGTGTATTTTTTATTGATGGTGAATCGGGTCTTTTTTGGACGCTTGCCCGACAACTTGGCGGCCATTCCCAGGGTGGCATTTCAGGATCATTTACCCTCCTTAGTCTTGACGGCATTGCTGGTGATCTTTGGGTTACAGCCGGGTTGGGTGGTGCGCTGGAGTGAAAATCAAGCCACGGATTTTGTTGTGAGTCCGGAACTGCGCCGCACTGCACTACAGGACGTGCGATCGCCCGGCTTCGCTCCCCCCATCGCCCCCACCCTCTCTACCCTTTCCTCTGACTAAGCCCATGCTCACCGCTCCCCCAACCCCATTTCAACCCAACATCAACGACTTCATCGCCCGCCTCGAACAGGGCCAAGCCCTCCTCCATGACAGCCCGGAAAATGTGATCGAAGTCGTCGGTGTGCTCAAAAGTTACGGCATTGTCCTCGATGCCTATTCCCGCAATCTGATTTATATTGCCAATCATCAGTTTTTGCGTCTGTTTCCGTTTTTTAAATATGTCAACGGCGATCGCAGCCTGCCCCGCCTCCTCAAACATTGGTGGCACGATCGGATCAACTACGAATACGCCGAATACTGCATGAAAGCCATGTTCTGGCACGGTGGCGGCCGCCTCGATACCTTCCTCGACACCCCCGAATTCGCCACCCTCGCCGCCGCCGCCATCCAAGCCCGCTGGCACGGCAACCCCGCCATGCTCACCCTCCACAAACTTTTCCCCGACTACCTCCCCGAACAGGTACGGCAACTCTGCTACTACAGCGCCCTCGGCCAATTTTGGCGCGTCATGAGCGATATTTTCATCGACCTATCCGATGCCTACGATCGCGGCGAAATCCACACCATCCCAGATGTGGTGGCCCTCATCCTCAACGGCCTCGTCGCCGATGCCAGTCGCCCGATCACCTACCAGGTCGAACTCCGCGGCCAAACCTACGACCTCCTGCCCCCCTCCCAGGGCCTCACTTTCCTGATGGACACCGCCGTTCCCTACGTCGAAGCCGTCTTCTTCCGAGGCACTCCCTTCCCCGGCACGATTTCCTACAACGCCCAAGCCTACCAAATCCCCCAAGATCAGGGACAATTCGCCTACGGTGCGCTCTATGCCGACCCCCTTCCCATCGGTGGCTCCGGCATTCCCCCCACCCTCCTGATGCAAGACATGCGGCATTATCTCCCGGACTATCTCCACGCCATCTATCGCGATCGCCTCCGCCAAGAAGACGATCTGCGCGTCCAAATCTGCGAAAGTTTCCAAAAATCCATGTTCTGCGTCACCACCGCCGCCATCCAAGGCCTCGCCCCCCACCCCTTTTCCACCACCGACCCCACCGAAAAAGCCGCCAACCACGCCTATCTCAAAGGCTGGCTCCGCCGCCTCCAAGAATCCCGCCTCTCCCGCGTCGCGTAGCTCAGTTCAAATTAAAATGTGGGCAATTTCAGATCGATGCGCTCTGCAATCATCTGAGCTAAGGATTTGAAATCGTGATACACATTTTTGACCGCTGCCAGATGAGACCCAATCGCTCCATCCGCAGGCTTGAGATGGAACATGGGCTTATGGGACTCTTGAGCCATTGGCATCAAGCTTTGATAATGCTTGAGCAGTGCTAGACGATGGGGATCATGGGATGGGTTTTGAAATTCTTGTACCTGATGATGCAGCACATCGAATTGATAGGTACTTGGAATGCGCTCAATCCATTTTTGAAACGCCTGCACTGGACGATCAAAACGAACCCCATGTTGCAAGATGACGTATCCAACGGGTTGCATTTTACCGGTGGGTAGATCGAGGTGCTGAGGGACTGGGTTTTTTGGAATCCGTTCTTGCCATTCTCTTCGCCACCGCCTAACTGTCGGCCCCAAATTCTTTAGTCCTTGTAATGAAAATAAATCTGGAGAAAGGGGTATCACAACATAGTCTGATGCAATCAAGGCTGCTCGGTTAATCGCGCCTAAATTAGGCCCTAGATCAACTAAAATAACATCAACATGTTTTTCGGGGGCTGGCTGGCTTAAAATGCGCCAAAATGCTGAAATTACACGAAAAGATCGCTCTTTTCGATCCAAACAATCAGACCATTGAGACGATAAATCATCTTCAAATCCTGAGAGCTTTAAGTCTCCAATCAGAAGATTCAGATCATCATCTATTTTTTCAAGAGTTGGGGTATTAATGTCACCGATGCCACTAATTAAAGGTTGAACACATCGAAAAATAGTATCGTAGCGATCACTATGATTATTTTCCCAAATTTCTTCGAGTCGATCCTCGTCTAAAAATGCTGCGGTTAAGTTGGCTTGTGGATCTAAATCAGCAGCAATGACGCTCAAGCCTAAATCAGTATACATCCAGGCTAAATGATAGACCAGGGATGTTTTACCAACACCACCTTTATTATTAAAAAATGCAATGATGGGTGGGTTCATACTGGCTTCCTCACAATCACAGATGTGTATGAAGTTTCGAGCACAAACTCTGGGGCTGGATTCCCATTTTTGGTTAGGGCACGTTTCGCGGATGGAATCCCATAACCAAAGCGTTGTACGTAACCTAAATCTTTCATAACTCCGGCGAGATGAGGATTGCGATAATCGGTTACACCCTGACCAAAATTTTCAGGCGTGACCTGCCCAAATAAACCGCCTGGGTTAGAAATTTCAATGCGATCGCTAAACCAGTACACCCTCACGGGCGCATTTGTTTGATCGTAGGAACGATGCATGATCGCATTGCGCGTGAGTTGCCAGAGGGCCTCAATCGGATAGTCAGGTTTTTGGATTTCACGGGCGTAACTGGTGATATCTGAGGCAATAGAAATGTTGATTTTGATGGTTTCATCTAACACTCGTAAGATATCCAGTAATGAGCCGGTGATTTCTTTTTGATCTCGAATGGGATCACCGAGTTCAGTGCCGTCAATTCTCAGGAATTGGATGTAATTTCCAGGGATGAATTGTCTAGCGTCGTTGCCAATGACGAGAATTCCCAATACCGTGGGATGACATTCCGGTTCAGGCGTTGTAAAACGAACAGATATTAGTTGTTGAGCTGGTTGACTGACAAAAGATTGTGCCCAAACCTCAAAAACCCTCACTATGCCTGGATTTCAGCGTTTTATAATCGGAGCCCCCTTATCGTGAACCATCTTGGCACTGGATTGGAATTGGCAGAAGCCTTGCCAGTACTCAGTTATGGCTCTCTACAGAGGTGATCGCTGAGATGCCTATGGGACAAGAGTTTTCAAAGTTTTGTCAGTCAATCAGGTTGTTGAGTGAGCGATCGCTGATTTGCTTCGAGAACATCCGGAGCTAATGCTGAGGTTAAATAGTCACGTTGAAAACTATCTAAATTGAGATTCTCAATCAATGCATTCGTCAACGGATATAAATCAAAGGGTAAGTCTTTAACACGTCGTTTTTCGTTGAGGCGGCGTTCTTCTTCAGGGGTCGCGATCGCTCGCCTTGGCCCAACCCGTATCCAGGTTCGCCCATCAAATCTGACTGGTGGGGCATCCGAGGGTTCCACGAGCACAACAGCTAATTCACAATGGTTCAGGCATCGCTTATTGACTTGGAGGGCTGGAAACGGCAAGATTTTGCCATCAGACCGTAGATTAGCAAGACTGAGCAGCAGATCATCAGTAATGGATAAATGAGCACAAGTTCCATCATCATTTACACCAATAAAAAGAACGCCAGGTTTTTGATAATTGGGTAAATCATTGGCAAAGGCACAAATTGCCTGTCTGATTTTTTTGCTGTCTGAAGGCGAGGCTTTGCGTTCTACTCGATCAGACTCTAGATCATTGAGAAATGCGATTAACTCTTGATCGTCCATCGGTTTTTTTAACTATCCTCAATTATGGATACTTTAAAAGCATCTAATTTAAATGTTTAGTTTGATTTCTTGTTTGTTGAAGGGGAGATCGTTGTTGATCGCGTCGATTTCCTGTTGTTCCATGTCGTTGATTTCGGGAATGTAGGCGCGGAGGATTTGGCTCATGCGGGGGTCGTAGAAGCGGTGGAGGCTGTGGTTGGGGGTGGCGGGAAAGCCGCGCCGCCGTTTGTGACGACCCCCTGCGCCGGGATCGTACAGGGTTATGCCTTGGCTGATCGCCCATTCGATCGGTTTGTAGTAGCAGGCTTCAAAATGGAGGCAGTCGTATTCTTCAAAACAGCCCCAATATCGCCCGTACATTTGGGTTCCTTTGCGGAGACAGAACGACATTCCGACGGGTTTGGGGTCGATTTGGTCTGCGGGGTAGGCGACGAAGAGGACGATGCGATCGCTGTAATTGGGATACAGTTGCTCGAAAAATTTGCGCGTCAGATATTTACTACCCCAATAAAACTTTTCGCAGGTGCTGCTGTAGAAGTTGTAGATATTGGAATAGAGGTGATGGGGGATTGCGTCCCCGGTTAGGGTTTCAATACGGAGGTTCGCTTTTTGGACGGCTTTGCGTTCGCGTTTGATGTTTTTGCGTTGGTTGGAATTGAAAATTTTTAAATAGTCGTCGAAGGTTTGAAATTCGTGACTCTTCCAAATGTAACTGTGGTGGAGCCAACTGCTCAGGCCGCATTGTTCCGCGAGGGGTCGCCAATCGGGATCAACAAAGAGAAAATTCACCCCAGAAAGTTGGTTGCGATCGCAAAATCGATCAATTTCGCGCATCATTTGAGCCGTCATCGCCGCTTCATCCTCACCGGGAGCGATTAAAAACCGATAGCCCACCGTCGGAGTGATCGGAGTCATGCCCACCAGTTTCGGATAGTAGGAGCCGCCTAGACGATGGCATAGATCTGCCCATTGATGGTCAAAGACAAATTCGCCATAACTATGGCCTTTAATATAGAGGGGAGCCGCGCCGATCAGGGTGCGATCGCGCCATAGGGTCAGGTGACAGGGTTGCCATCCCGCCCGCGCCGTCACACTGCCGGAGGTTTCGAGATTATGCAGCCACTCCCACTCTAAAAACGGAGTCGCCAAGGGTAAGGCGAGGTCATCCCAGGCGGCTTGGGGAATTTCCGCGAGATGACTATGCCAAGACAAACGATATTGAGCCGCCACGATCCCATCCAATAAAAATCACGCTTTTAAGGTAGCGTATGGTGCTGGGTTGCGGGGGCGATCTGAGGAGATGGCGTGATCTGCCCTTGGTACAATCAAGACAGTCCAACCGATCGCACGATTCACCATGTTTCGACCTGTCCGATTTTTAGGTTTCTTGCTGGCTGTGATCCTGTGCTGTACGGGTTGCACAAGCGCGATCGCCGGATTGCAACCCTACCATAACGGTCAATATCAGTTCCTGTATCCTAGGGGCTGGGTGGCAGTGGATGTGCAGAATGCGTCGCCGGGGGTGGCGCTGGTGCTGCGGGATATGGTGGAACGCACGGAAAATGTCAGTTTGATTATTAGTGACGTTCCCGCTGGGCAAAGTCTCGCAAGCCTTGGCACACCGACGGAGGTGGGCTATCGCTTTTTTCAAGAAGCCAAAGAGAATCCCCTCAAGCGTCAGGTGGAATTTATCAACGCCGATGCAGCGGAAAACGCGGGGGAAACCTATTATCGGCTCGAATATGCGGTCACCTTTCCCGATGGTCAACAGCGCCATAATCTCGCTGATGTGGTGATCCACAACCAAAAACTCTACACGTTTAACCTGTCTACGCCAGAGCGACGTTGGCAACGGTGGAGCGATCGCTTTCAAGCGGTGGTGAATTCGTTCCAGGTGTTATAAACCCTTGGTGCTCCAGGCCATCCGCCCCCGGTGGTACGTTGTGCAACAGGCGTTACTCCTGATCTGGCACAGTGGCAAAGGCTGGGCGATCGCTCAACTGAGTCTGGCGCTGCTCCAAGGACTCTTACCCTTTGCCAGCTTGCTGCTGATCCAGCAATTGATCGACACCTTGACCCAGCCGGAGCCGAAGCTGGGCGGGTTGGGGTGGCTCGTGTTCGGGTTGGGGGCGGTGCAACTGGTGACGGCGGCTGGTAGCACCGTGGCGGGAGTGGTGAGTGATGCACAACAGCAACAGATCACCGACTATGTGCAGGATCTGTTGCACGCGAAATCGATCGCCCTAGACCTGGAATATTACGAAAACGCCCAATATTACGAGAGCCTCCACGCCGCCCAACGAGAAGCCCCCTACCGTCCGACCGCTATGATGAATCACCTCACCAGTTTGGTGCAGCAGGGGGTGGGGTTGGGGATCATTGCGGGGTTGTTGGTGTCGCTCCATGGGGCGATCGCGCCGCTGTTGGTGCTCACGGTGTTGCCCTTTGCGATCGCTCGCACCCACCACAGCCGCCAACTCCTGCACCACTGGCGACAGTGGTTACAGCAAGAACACCGCGCCAACTATTTCAGCCACCTCCTCACCGACGGCAACCACGCCAAAGAGATCCGCCTTTACGATTTGGGCGATCGCTTTCACCACCGTTTTGCTCAACTGCGGCGCAGGGTCCGCCTGGAAAAACTGCGCTTGTCCCAGCGGCGGGCCAAGGCGGAAATCATCACCCAAGGCGGGGCTGCGATCGCCATCTTCGCCCTGATCGCATTCCTCACCCTCCGCACCGCCCAAGGCCACCTCAGCCTCGGCAGTTTCGTCCTCTACTACCAAGCCCTCAATCGCGGCCAGGACAGCCTACGGACATTCCTGAAGAGTCTGGCCAGCCTCTACGAGCACAGCCGCTTCTTGATCAGCTTTCAAGACTTTCTCGCCCTCCCCACCCAAATTCACGAACCCAGCCAGCCCTACCCCGTCCCCACCCTAATCACCAAGGGCATCAAATTTGAAAACGTGACCTTTCACTACCCCAACCATGCCAAACCGGTGTTAGCGGGGTTAGATTTTGAGATTCCAGCCGGGCAGACGGTGGCCCTCGTGGGAGCGAATGGGGCCGGGAAAACAACGTTAATTAAGCTCCTCTGTCGCCTCTACGAACCGACGGCGGGGGCGATTACCGTCGATGGGGTGGATCTGCGGTGTTTTAGGGTGCGGGACTGGCGGCAGCAGTTGGGGACGGTGTTTCAGGACTATGGGCGCTATAACCTGACGGTGTTGGAGAATGGGACGTTAGCCGATCCAGCAGCAGAATTATCAACCGTGCGCCGCTGGGCGGCTCAGTTGGGACTCGATGGGAAAATTATGGGGTTTCTCCAGCAGTACGAGACGATTTTGGGGAATCAGAGTGTGGCGGGGGAGGAGTTGAGTGTGGGGGAGTGGCAAAAAATGGGGTTGTTGCGGGCGTTGGTGCGCTCGGCTCCGGTGTTGATTTTAGACGAGCCGACCAGTGCCATTGACCCCCAAGCGGAGGCGGATTTAATTGCGCAATTTCACGCCTTGAGCCGCGATCGCACCACCCTGATGATTAGCCATCGCCTGTCTACGGTGAAAGATTGCGATCGCATCTATGTCCTCGCTCACGGCCGCATCACCGAACAGGGAACCCACACCGAACTTCTCGCCCAGGGGGGAATCTATGCCCGTCTCTTCCACGCCCAAGCCCAGTTTTATCAATGAATCTCCCCAGCCATCCCCATCTGTATTTGTTTTACTAAAATAGTGCGGGAGTCTGAAAGCCCCGTCAATTGATTGCGGGGATGAAAGACGGCACGAGCGACGTTAGTCGCCCTCCTTGGGCTAGTCGTGTTAGGCTGCTATCTGGGATTTCAAACGTCCAGGAACGATCACAAGGCCAAAAACCGACAGGCCTGGAAGCATTTCAAGGGTAAGCAGGCAGCGTAATGAGTGGGCGGATTGCCTGCGTCATCCAATCTAACGATTTGGTCGCCTCGGAAGACTTGAATTTGACTTACTCCCCCGTTTAGAAAACGGGGGATTCTGGGATCAAACAGCAATAGCAGGCAACGCCTGTCTGACATCACCTAACCCAATGGCTGAAGCCCCAGCCACTTTAATATTCATCGCCGCATTCTCATCCCGGTCATTCTCTGCCGAGCAACTGGGACACCGCCAATGGCGAGTCTCTAAATCCAGATGCTCCAAAATATGACCACAACTTGAACAGGTCTTGCTCGAAGGGAACCAGCGGTCAACATAGACCACCCGCTTCCCCTTCTTCGTCGCCACCCACTCCAGGATTTGCAGAAACTCCCGAAACGCCAAATCACTCACCTTACGCCCCCAAAGCCGCTGCATCGCCTTGAGGTTCAAGGTTTCAAAACACAGCCCATCAAACTGATTCGTCAGTTGATGGGCTAACTTCCAAAACCAGTCCCGCCGTCGATGGGCAATATCTTCATGCTTGCGGGCTAAGTTCAATCGGGCACGTTCTCGATTCGCTGAACCCTTTTGCTTACGGGACAACTCTCGACTCGCTTTGCGAACCGAGTTAAGTGACTGCTTGAAGAACAAGGGGGCATCAATCTTGAATCCCTCAGAACAGGTCAGAAACGTCTTAAGTCCAAAATCAAAACCAGCAATGTTACCTGTCTCGGTTTTGACTTGGGGTTCTGACAGGGTATCTACCGTGACAATCATGAACAGTTCTCCCAAGGGAGTTCGTTTAATCGTCACGGTCTTGACCTTGCCCTCAATGGGGCGAGAGTGCCAATATTGATAGACTTTGTTCCCAATCCTGACCCGGTTGCCACCGAGGAATTTGTACCCAGCTTGCTTGAGGGTGAAGGATTTGTACTTTCGGGTCTTCTTAAAGTTTGGCAGGCGAACGCCTTTTTTGTTGTGTTTGAAGAACAGTTGATACGCTTTCTCAATTCGTTGGCAGATATCCTGTACGGCTTGAGAACCCACCTGCAACCACCAGGGGTTCCGTTTCCGAAGCTTGGCGATGTGTTTTTGCAGTCGGGCGCAGTTCAAGTGCTTGCCCCACATTCGGTAGTACCGTTTGTGGAGGGCAACACAATGGTTGTAGATACGCCCTGCGGCATTGATGGTCCGCTTGAGGTATCTATTCCGCTTATGCTGGTAGAGCTTGAACTTGAGCGTTTTCATGGTTGCTATGATACCTCGGTATCACGGCTGAATAAATTCAGCCCTTCGCTTATATCCCCCGTTTGGAAAACGGGGGCTTTACGCTTTACATTCGTAATACTGGGGTTAATCCAAGGTTAATGATTAACCAATAAGATGGGAAAAACCGGGGAAAAGGTGTGGAAAACGGCGATCGCTTGGGGAAAAGTCGTCCGCATGCGGGGGATGAATCGTGAAGTTGAGGCGGAATGAGCCGCCACGCCCTCGCCTAACGTTGAGCTAGATTGGGCAGAATCCCTCAGACTTAGATCATGGGCGGAGGGCCAATTCAGATTATGTTAAAAAGAGTGATCCGAATGTAGCTTAATTGAATGCCCTGCTAATGTTGCAATTCCCGCTGCAATGGTTGAGGGATCTGATTCGTGCCATGTTTAATGCCGAATCCCCGACCCCCCATCCCACTGAAATCACCCCCCTGACCAATGATGGGTATGAATCCCTGTTCTACCAAATGTTAGAGGGGGTGGCGCAGGGGTGGCAGTGTGATGATCTGGTGAATCGCTTGGGGATTCGTCAACATGATCCCTGGTTTGTGTCGTGGCTCCATCGCTACGGCAAGAGTTTGCTGCGTCAATCACCCCAGTATCTCAACCGGGAGATGGCTCTGCGGATGGTGCGGTTGGGGAATTTGGGCTGTGGAGAGTTGGGGGATGTGTCGGCAGGGTTGGGACGACGCTTGTTGAATATGAGCGATCGCGCTGCCCTCAACGCCCCGCAAGCCACGAAGCCCGCCACGGTGCTCACCTCTGATGATCCCCACGAACTGTTTAAATACGGCCTCGAACTCTACACCACCGGCGAACTCGATGGGGCGATTTCCCTCTGGCGCACGGCGTTAGAGCAGCGACCGAAGTTTGAGCAGGCGGAAAATGCCTGCGGAGTCGCGCTGTATTATCAGGGACAACGGGCCGAGGCCCTGGCGCAGTTTGAACAACTCCTCAGCCACCATCCCGATTCTGATTTAGGGCATTTTAA
This sequence comes from Spirulina major PCC 6313, assembly GCF_001890765.1. Classification (NCBI taxonomy): domain Bacteria; kingdom Bacillati; phylum Cyanobacteriota; class Cyanophyceae; order Spirulinales; family Spirulinaceae; genus Spirulina; species Spirulina major. Next base: position 2,750,565 of record NZ_KV878783.1, read on the forward strand.
CCAGGGTAATTTGTTGCTGGGGTTGGGGCGATTTAGGGAGGCGATCGCTCATTTCACCCATGGTATTGAGCAGGGGCAAGATCTCAGTTACTATGCCTATCTGGGGCGCGGCCATGCTTACCATCGCCTGGGGGATCATGCCCTGGCCTGGCGGGATTATGAGGCGGCGATCGCTCTCCGGCCGGATTGGCCCTGGGGCTATACTGGCCGGGGGATGGTGACTCTGGCCTGGGGAGATGGAGAGGCCGCGATCGCCGACTTTAGCCAAGCCCTGCACCATGACCCCAATGATTACTACGCCTACCACGGTCGGGGTCTGGCTTGGCAAGCCTTGGGGCGACACCAAGCCGCCGTCGAGGACTTCACCCAAGTCATCCTCCTCGCACCCAACCTGCATCAAGCCTATTACAATCGCGGCAACAGCCACGCCGATTTAAGCCACTATGGCAAAGCGATCGCCGACTACAAAGAAGCCCTCGCCCTCCAACCCCAATCCGTCTTCGCCCTCAACGGTCGCGGCCTGGCCTTGAGCAAAATCGGACAAACTGAGGCCGCCCTCGCTGACTTCACCACGGCTCTGGCGCTAGATTCTGACTGTTGGCAAGCCTGGGTTAATCGTGGCTGGACACTCTACAACGCCCCCGACCAGGGCCCCACCGCCGCCCTGCAAAATTGGGAAACCGCCATCAATGAACTGCAACACCTCAGCCACGATCGCGCCCTGGCCCTCGGAACCCTAGCCCATGCCATTGGCCAAGTGTTTGGACAGGTGGCCCAAACGCAACCGAAGCAGGCGCGACCGCTGCTAGAACGTGCGATCGCTGCCCTCCGCCGCAGCCTCGACTTTCTCCAAGATCAGCCCAACCTTGAAGCCTACTACCTAGAGGTGATGACGGATCTGATTGTCACCTATCAGCGCACCGGCAGCATCCTCAACACCAAAAATCACCTCAACATTGCCCTGCTGATCATCAATCAACTGCAACTCAACGCCATCAACGTCAGCCAAAAACGGCGCTGGTTGCATCAATTGCGGGGGATCTATCAACTCAAAGTTGAGCAACTGTCCCAAGCCATCGACCCCAAACAGCGGCTCCAAGCGATCGAACTGGCCGAAGAACGGCGCAACGCACTGCTCCAGAGTCAACTCAATCCCGACTGGGACGGTCAGATCCTGCCGCCCCCCACCTATAGCCAGATGCAACAGTTGCTCACCGAAGAAACCGGGCTGCTCTATTGGCACATTAGTCCCGCCAGCATTACCCTGTTTGTCGTGCTCCATCGACAGCCTTTACAGGTGATCCCAGGCAACTACGACCAACTAAACCAGTTTCGGGATTGGTGGCAGCAGTGGTCGAGCTTGGAATTTGTCAGTGAGCAGCACAGCCAACAGCCCGAAGATGATCAGCATTGGCGCAATCAACTCTTGCCGCGCTTGGCGGAACTCGGTGAGATTTTGCAGTTGGCCCAGGTGTGGGAACGGTTGCCGGAAGACCTGACCCATTTAATCATCGTGCCCCATCAGAAATTGCATCTCGTTCCCCTCCATTTGGCGATTAATCATCCCCAGTTTGATCATCTTGCCTATGTGGTGACCTATCTGCCGTCGGTACAGATGGGGTTAACCCTGCTACAACACCAGCACGAGCGCCCGTTGCCGGCCTTGCGATCGCTCCTCACCATTGCCGGATCGGCCGGGGTTTCTCCCCATGCCGCCGCCGAAGTTGCGATCGTGGCTCAGTTTTTTGAGCATGACTCGATCGACCCAGGCCAAGCCACGCCCGCCCAGGTACAGTCTGCCTTGGCTACAGCGGTGGAACTGTGCCATTTTGCGGGGGATGCTTGGTGGGATGGTACATGGGGCGAAACCTCAGGCTTGCAGTTGGCGCAGGATCGCCAGGTTGCGATCGCTCAACTCAAACACCTCGACGCACCCACGCCCCCCTTCGTCTGTCTGTCGGGCCACTGGCTCCAGTTGGGGCCAGATTTTCACCTTGACCTCGAAGGCTTAGGGTTCCCAACGGTCTTTCTCCACAAAGGGTCTAGCCATGTGGTGGTGAGTCTCTGGCCCGTGGCGGAAATATCCACGGCGTTACTCATGGGGTATATGTATGCACTGTTAAAGGACAACATCACGCCTGCGATCGCCCTCCATCAGTCCCAAAACTGGCTGCAAACCTTAACCTATCAAGACCTGCTGCACCACTACGAGACCCTCCTCAAGCACCTGACCCACGCCGCCCCCCCCGGCCTTGACCACCTCAAAATCGCCCAGAACCTCGCCCAAGCCAAAGCCGAACGCCTCGGCCCAACGGTCTGCCCCTACGCCCATCCCTACTATTGGGCGGGTTTCACGATCACGGGCCTGCCCTACGGCCTCCATACCCCCTAGTCCCTTCGCCCTCGGTGGAGAAACCTTGGGCATTCCCCCATCCCGACTTCATCTAAAAAAGTATTAAAGACAGCAACACCTCCGGCAACTCACCCCATACACTGGGGAGTTAATCCCTATTTATGCTGTGTTGAGAGGCCGCTTTACCGTGAAATTAGCCACCCGCATCAATCAAGTTCCTGCATCGATGACATTAGCCATTTCCGCCAAGTCCAAGGCGATGAAAGAGGACGGCATTGATGTGTGTAGCTTTAGTGCGGGGGAACCGGATTTTGATACCCCCGACCACATTAAAGCAGCGGCGAAAGCGGCCCTCGATGCGGGTAAAACGCGCTACGGCCCGGCGGCGGGGGAACCGAAATTACGAGCAGCGATCGCCCACAAACTCCAAACCCATAACCAACTCCCCTACGAAGCCGCCAATGTGATCGTCACCAACGGCGGCAAGTTTTCCCTCTATAACCTGATGATGACCCTGATTGAACCGGGGGATGAGGTGATTATTCCCGTGCCCTATTGGGTGAGTTATCCGGAAATGGTGAAGCTTGCCGGCGGTACGCCGATTTTAGTCGAAACCACGGCGGCATCGGGCTACCGGATTACCCCGGAGCAGTTGCAGGCGGCGATTACCCCCCAGACGAAACTGTTTGTTCTCAATTCGCCCTCGAACCCCACCGGCTCAGTGTATCCGCCAGCGGAGATCCGGGCGTTGGCGGATGTGGTGGTGGCGGCGGATATTCTCGTTGTGTCCGATGAGATTTATGAAAAGATTCTCTACGATGGGGCGGAGCATTTGAGTATTGGAGCGGTGAGTCCGGCGGCGTTTGAGCGGACGATTATTAGTAATGGGTTTGCGAAGGCCTACGCGATGACGGGCTGGCGGTTGGGCTATGCGGCGGGGCCGTTGCCGTTGATTCAAGGGATGAATAAGATGCAGGGCCACAGCACGTCCAATGTCTGCACGTTTGCGCAGTTTGGGGCGATCGCTGCCCTCGAAGGCACTCAGGAGCCGTTGGAGATTATGCGGGCGGCGTTTACGGAACGGCGGGCCTATGTGTTGGATGCGATCGCCGCGATTCCGGGCATTTCCTGCACCCGGCCCGATGGGGCGTTTTATGTCTATCTTGACATCGCTAAACTCGGTGTCCCGGCCCTGGAATTTTGCGATCGCTTCTTAGACGAGCATTTTGTTGCCTCCGTCCCCGGTGAAGCCTTTGGTACCCAAGGCTGCGTCCGGTTCTCCTATGCCACCAGCCTAGACTCCATCAAAAAAGGCATGGATCGCCTCCAAACCTTCGTGGCTAAACTCGCCTAACCCAATCCCAGAACCAACCCAGGTTTAGGGGGAAGCGATGTCATTGCGTTCGGCAATCACGGCGCGGGGGACGCGGACGAGTTGGTACGCGCCCTCTTGGTCGAGGGTTTGATAGTCCTGGGGCTTGAGGTAGAGTTCGTCGATGATCACCGGGTTGGCGAGAATGAGGATAGAGGTGGCATCGTCTGGGGGATTGTCGCGGGTGCGTTTGACGTAGGTGGCGGCGTGGGGAGCGTGGGAAAAGTAGTGAATGGGGGTTTGGGCGTAGAAGGAGACGCTGGGTTTGCGAAAGCCAATCATGAAGAGTTCTTCGGTGGGTTGTTTTTCGTGACCGGCGAGGATGGCCAGGTGGCGGAGGGGGGCCTGTCGTTCCTGATCGACGAGGATAAGGGTGGGAATCATCGTGAAGCTGAGGAAGCAGAAAAAGCCGATCACCTGGGCCACAATCACCCAACGCCAGGTTTTGCGATGGAGGAGCAAGAACGCGATCGCAATTCCCAAGGCGATCCAAATACTGCCGCCGATTTCCGGAATCAGGGATTGGTCTAAGGTCTGGGAAAAGTTGGGGGCGGCGGTATCGGGGCCGAGGAGGCTGGGGAAAATCCACCAAAAGACCCCGGTGGCGATCGCAAATATCGCACTGAACACCCCCGTGATTAAGATTCCTGCCGTATGGCGCGGTTGATGGGCCATGGAGGGCAACTTGTTCAGGGACAGTTCATAACTCCAGAGTTGCGCCACGAGGATCGCCGCCGCTGGCAGCAGGGGCAAGGTGTAGCTGGGGAGTTTGGTGACAGCCACGGTAAAAAAGCCAAAGATCACAATCACCCAAATCACCGCTAACAAACCCAGTTGAGCTTGGCGGGGTTGAGCGCACCAAAAGCGGCGTTGCCAGAGGTTGAGGCGAGCGATCGCCAAAGGCAGGGAAACCGACCAGGGCAAAAACCCCACCAGCACCACGAGGAAATAGAAATACCACGGCGCTGAATGTTGATTCACCACACGGGTAAAGCGATCGAGGTTGTGATAGCCAAAAAAGTCATTGATATAGGATTCTCCATTGGCTTGGATCACCAGCACATACCAAGGAATCGTGATCACCGCAAAAATCAGCAGCCCGCTCCAAACCTTGGCCTCCTGCCACACTGTGAACAAATTGCCCGTGTAGAACAGAAAAACCAGGATCACCAGGCCCGGAATGACAATGCCGACGGGGCCTTTCGTGAGCACCGCCAGCGCCATCGCCCCATAGCAGCCTAAATACCACCGACTCGGCCAAAAGCCACGCCGCACCTGACCTTCATGCCTCACATAGCCCCAAAAAAAGCACAGCAGCGACACCCCGATACAGGCATTAAGGAGCATATCCGACACCCCCGTGCGGCCCCAGGCGAACATTTGCACATTGAGGGCCAGCATCGCCGCCCCTAACCAGGCCGCGATCCACCGTTGCCGCAGGCTGCGACGGCTGTCGGCTTGATCCACCTGGCCAGCGCGGGGCGTGGCGTAGCCGAAACGATACAGCGTCAAAAAAAGACCGAGGACGAGGGCGATCGCAGCCAGAGCCGACGGCAAACGCACCGTCCATTCATTCACCCCAAAGGCCAGATACCCCAACGCCATTAACCAATACACCAGGGGCGGCTTATCAAACCGCGTCACCCCATTAAAATACGGTGTCACCCAGTCCCCCGTGACCGTCATTTGGCGCGAGGCTTCGGCAAACAGAGGCTCCGTCTCATCCACGAGTCCAACACTACCTAACCCCCACAGAAACGCCATCACACAAATCAGGCTGAGGGTGATAATCGAAAACCAAGCAGCTTGGCGAGGTCGCTGCTCAAAGGTCTGCCACCACTGCCACAGTCCAGATTTTTCACTGCCGTTCATCAAAAACTCCTTGTGGAAACCCCCACCTCGCACCGCAGGTGGGGGAGGAAACAAGCGTCAGGCAGCGGGGTTAAATGCCCCACTGACTGACAATCTCTGCGGGCAACTGACCAAAATACCCGTGGCGCGATAGAGTAGCTCAACCTTGGCAGCACTAAACTGCCCAATACGCTTCCAAGTGAACTCAGAAACAGAAACTTGCCGAGTTGTATCCCCACTCACATAGCCCACCGAGACACGACCTGCCATCTCAGCCCGCACTAGATCCCCCTTCCGGAATCCATGGCGGGTTACTGTGCCCCCATATTTGCGGCGTAGACCCTTCTGACGGGGAACCATGAGGTGCAGTTGCCTGCGACTGATGGGTGGCCGTTTAATCACCACAAATGGGGCAGATGTGAGCTTAACCTCTCCAAACCAAAGATAACCGTGACTGCGTTTCCGGTGGAAGGGACGATACCCGATGAAGTATCCACAGGCTAAAGCGATACCATCTACCGCATGGGTTTGGGGAATTTGTTCTGCTTTGTCCTGAGACTTCTTTAATCCCAAAGCAGAGCGAAGTTGAGCGGTGCCATTGCCATCCTGCTGCACCCGTAGCGACTGTANACGGGGGCAATCTGCTCCATTTTCTCAATGGCGTAGGCTTGCCCCACCATGACCGGAGAGAAACCTTGCCCAGATTTTGCTCCCTTTCGACCTGAGGTTAAGTCCACGTCGGCGCGAACTTTCTCGTAGCCAATGGTGGCAATGGGGAATAGTTGGGACAACTCCTGAACAACTCGAAACTCTAGGTCTCGGTTGGCTCGGATACTGGGGGGCACTTTCTGCTGTTTACGGTTGTTAAATCGCTTTTGGCGATGATTTCGTAGCTGGAAGGGTAACTCTCGATTAATCCGCCGACTGCGGCGAGAACGCCGTAGCATTCTGCGATGATCCATCCGTTCACGCACCCTGGGGTAGGGGAGTTCTAGGGTGGGACTGGAATAATGTCGCTTGAGCGGATTGAACGGCAATCCCTGAATAGAGTTTGCCGGGATCGACCCCGACCACGATGGGCTGGGTATTACGACCCGATGGCTCCGCTTTTAGGCGCACTGCCTTGATCCGTAGATTGGTTTTCACCCATTGGGCCTTGCCCTGCGCTACCCACCGTTGAGCGCGACTACTCTTGGTGGGCATGGCAGGAGTACCATCAGGGTTTTGGACTGGGATGCGTTGCATGGAAGATAATTCCAAAACTACAGGTCTCTTCAGCCAGTGAGTACGGTGTTTCTGGGCTGAACCCACTCCCTGAGATTCCAGGGCCTTACAAATAATCCGATTTAGAGAAGCAACCGGAAGTGTTGCCGTACTAACCTTGGTGGCCTATTCGCAGCTACGACCGGGTTATCTCCGGTCACTCCCCCACCTCGGCGGATGCCAGGTGGGGGTCATTGAAGCTGCTGCTTACTGAAAAGTCAAGCTATTCTAACAGGTTGCCTCGACGAGAGGGACGAGGTGTTGACGCTTTCACAGGGGGCACGTACTTAGGTGTCTTTGAGGCCTTCGGTGGGCAATTGAATGATCACCGTTGTGCCTTGGCCGGGTTCGGAGTGAATCTGAAGATCGCCGTGGTGGTCTTCAACGATGATTTGATAGCTGGTGGCGAGGCCGAGGCCTTGGCCGCTGCCGATGGGTTTGGTGGTGAAGAAGGGTTCAAAAATATGCGATCGCGCCGCTGCATCCATCCCCACGCCATTATCCTGAACGGTGATGGTAAAGCCGGTCTCTGTGGCATCAATACCCAGGGTCAAGGTGGGTGCGGTCTGATCCGTTTTGGCACGGAGTGCATCGATGGCATTGGTGATCAAACTTAAGATCACCTGGTTAAACTTACGGGCATAGCAGACTAGGTTGGGGATGTGCTTGTAATGCTTGACCACTTGAATCGGTGGGTCTGCCTGGAGACGCTGGTTCACTAACATCAGGGTTGTGTCAATGGCTTCGGCAATGTTGATCGTTTTGACATCGGATTCATCGAGGTGGGCAAAAATGCGCAGGGCGAGGATCAGCGATCGCAGCCGCTCCGTTCCCGACCGCATCGATTGCAGCACCTGGGGTAAATCGGCTTGGATAAACTCCAGATCCATCTCCTCTAAAAAGTCCTGCAAACTAGGCGACGGATTCGGTAACTCCGCTTGATAACGAGCGATCGCCTCAATCAACAGCCCCGCATAATCCGCCACCGGTTCAAGATTGCCCGCAATGAACCCCACCGGATTATTCACCTCATGGGCCAACCCCGCCACCAACTGCGCCAACCCCGCCAACTTCTCCTGCTGGATCACCTGGGCTTGGGTCTTTTGTAACTCCAGTAACGTGTTCTCCAACTGTCCATTGGTGGTTTTCAGAGTCTCATTTTGCGTCGCCAACTGCTGATGCAACTGCGCCAACTGTAATTGATGATTGACCCGCGCCAACACCTCTTCCAGCAGAAACGGCTTCGTAATGTAGTCTTCCCCCCCACTCTGAAACGCCTTCACCTTATCCTCTGCCTCATTGAGCGCACTCAAAAAAATAATTGGCACTGCCGCCGTTTGGGGATCAGCCTTCAACTGCTGACAGACCTGATAGCCAGTCATATCCGGCAAATTAATATCCAACAAAATCAGATCCGGCAGGAGAGATTTCACCGCCAGCAACGCCATCTTGCCATTAATCGCCTTGCGCACCCCATACCCTTGACCCTGCAACATATCAGACAAGAGCCGGAGATTAGCCGGGGTATCATCCACAATCAGTAAATCAAGGGTAGGGGATGGATTAGAGGGTGAATCCAGGGTTATAGGGGTCATCATAGGAGGGACTATCAAAATTCTGGAGCGTCAATGGCGGGATAGATTTAAAGCATTAATCAAACGAGTTTTCAATTAACTCCCTTGTACAGAATACCAAGGCTTACATCGGGGAACTCTCGTCTACATCAGAGGAGATGGGGAGTCCTAGCACCGGTTCGATCAACTCCACGATCGCATCAAAGCGAAATTGCACGGCTAATTCCGTCAGATAGAACATTAAGCTGGCACATTCCGGGGGGATCGCCTCAACAAGCCCAAAAATAGCCGTGTCATTCCCCTGGAGCGCAGCTTGATACACCTGATCAAGCCACTCGTAGGGCATTTGATCTAAGGTGGCGCGATTAAACTCGATGCTTGAGTGGGTCGCGTCATTGTCGAGGGATGATTCGAGGGGTTCAGGATCAGCGTATAGATACTCCACCTGGAGATGGGTGCGAATCACTTCAAAGAGTTCGGTTTCTTGGAAGGGTTTGCGGATAAAGTCATCACAGCCCGCCGTGAGGACATCTTGGCGATCTTCTTCAAAGGCACTGGCCGTTAACGCGATGATCACGATGTCTCGGCCCTGTTGTTGAGCGCGGCGGCGGATCGTTTGGGTGGCGACATAGCCATCCATGACGGGCATGCGCATATCCATCAGAATTAAGTCCGGTTTCCAGGTTTCCCACTGGGCGATCGCTTCTTCACCATTGGTGGCTTCGCAGAGTTCAAACCCCAGACGGCTGAGGAGTTGATTGAGCAGGAGCCGATTGTTGGGTTTGTCTTCGGCGATCAAAATCCGGATTTTGGTTTGACCTGGAACAAGGCAGGCCACGGGACGGGCTTCGAGTTCAGACCGGGCCAGCACGGTGTTGGCTTCGACAGGGGTAACGGCGATCGTAAAGCTAAAGGTGGCTCCACAGTTCGGTTGGCTATCGACGGTGATCGTGCCGCCCATCAGGTTGATGAATTTTTGACTGATCGGGAGTCCTAGGCCAGTGCCTTCTTGGGATTTTAACCCCACCGTGGTTTGTCCGAAGGCGGTGAAGAGTTGGTCATGTTCGCGTGGATCAATGCCGGGGCCGGTATCGGTGACGCGGAAGGTGATATGGCCGGCATCGTTCGATCTGACGTGCAGGGTGACTTGGCCCGCAGTGGTGAATTTGACGGCATTGTTGAGCAGGTTAATTAAAACCTGGCGCAATTTTCCTTCGTCGGCACAGATGTATTGGGGGACATGGGGCGATCGCTCCAAACTCAGAATCAAGCCTTTATCCCGCACCTTTAACTGAAACATTTGATAGAGGCCCTTCAACAGTTGATGAAGGTCAAAATTATGTTCCATTAGTACCGTGCGGCCCGCCTCAATCTTGGACATTTCCAGCACATCATTAATCAGGGTTAACAGATGTTCCCCCGACTGATTGATAATGTCGAGATATTGTTTTTGCTCCGCCATCAGCGTCGCCTCGCGGGTCAGGAGTTGGGTAAAGCCCAAAATCGCATTCATCGGGGTGCGGAGTTCGTGGCTCATGCTGGCGAGAAATTCACTTTTGGCCCGGTTAGCAGCTTCGGCGGCCTCTTTGGCGCGGGCCAGTTCGCGGGCTTGCTGCTGACTTTGGGAAAAGAGTTCCGCCTGTTGGACGGCGACCCCTAACTGCGTACCAATTTGGGTGAGAATTTTAATTTCCGATTCATTCCATTGGTGGGGCCCGCTGTTGTGGTAGGCGCAAAGAAGTCCCCAGATTTTTTTGCTAGCAAAGAGGGGGACGATCAGGTAACTGCGGGCTTGGAGTTGTTCGAGCAGTTCAATGTAGCAGTCGGTAAATCCGGCTTGGTAGATGTCGGTGACACTGTGATAGGCTACGCCACGCCGATAGATGTCGCCTTCGGTGTCTTTGAGGTAAGTATCTTCGACTAAAGCGCGGTCGGAGCGTCCGATGCAATCGACGTTTTCGGTGGCTTTCCGGGTGATCGGTGGATTGAGTTCTACGTCCACCACCGGCTGCCATCCGGCGGCGAGGGATTCGGCAACGAGTACGCCGCTCCAGTCGGGGTTAAAGCGATAGATCAAGACGCGATCGCACTCCAGCGCATGGCGCAGTTCTGCCGTCGTATCCCGGAAAATCGTTTCTAGATCCAAGGTTTGGCGCATTCGAGAAACGACGCGGGCGATCGCCTGCTCCCGTTGGGCGGTTTTGCGGAGTTGCAGTTCAATCTGTTTGCGCTCGGTAATGTCATGGATAATGCCCACGAGGCTCGCTTCGTGGTTCTGGCCTTGAAACGCAATCCGCTTTGTGGTGATCGTGCGCATCCGGTTTTGAGCATCGGTGAGGGTCGTTTCCTCTTCTTGTTCTTCCCCGGTTTCAAACACGAGTTCATCCTGATACCAGATTGCATTGGCTTCGAGGGTTGGCAACAGATCGTAGTTAGTTTTCCCTAACAGTTCAGTCGGCGATCGCCCCACCCAATCACAAAATGCCGTATTCACCATTGTTAAACGATGGTGACGATCTTTCACAAACATCGGCTCGGTGATGGCATTCAACACCCGCTCTAAAAACTCTTGGCTGGCTTTGAGGGCGGATTCTGCGATTGTCTTTTGAGCAATTTCCGTCGCTAAGGTTTCATTAATCATCACGAGTTCATTCGTCCGATTTTCCACCCGTACCTCTAGCTCCGCTTTATTTTGGGCTAAATCTATTAACGCCCGTTGACGCTGCAACTCTGTTGATGCCCGCGCCGCAAAAATTGTTAAAACTCCTTGGGATTGTTCGTCGAGAATTAACGGTTGACGATGGAGCAAACATAAATTTCCCACCACTTCCTGGTCACTATTAAGCAGTGGCATCCCCACATAGCCTTCGGCATTCATCGGCGCTAAGAGCGGATCATTGGGAAACAAAGCTTGGACTTTTTCGGGCACTGCACAAATTTCCTTTGTTTCAAAGGTGATGGCACAGGGCGTGTCGGCGATCGCATACACAATATTTTCACTCAAACACCCATGGGCCCAAATTGCCAAGGTTTGCAACTGGGGTTCAGTGTCAGTTTGTTGCAATTCCGACACCAACACATAATCCACCTGGAGTGCCGTAGCCAAATTTTCCACCAACGCATTGAAAAAATCCTGCCCTGTGGAGGATGCTGTCCCTTCTACCAGGCGACGGAAAAACCCCTCCATCCGCTGACGCTCCTGGATTTCGTCCTGGAGAGCAGCATTGATGCGTTCGAGTTCTTCCGGTGTTCGCAGGGCCAAAAATTGGGGGATGAGTTGCCACAATTCAAAGGCGGTGTAACAGGAAATCAAGGCCGTCAGCAACCGTTCAAACCCTGAGATCCAATAATTTGGAAACCATAAGGTCCAAATATCAAGGGTGTGACCAATGCCACACAGGATAATAAATGCGCCAAACAGTACCAAGACACGGGTTAACTTCAACTCCGGACGTTGGGCCACAAAATAGATCAGCATTGCCGGAATCGAAAAATAAGCGATCGCAATCAACGCATCACTAATTACATGAAGACTCACCAATGGTTTTTGCCACAGGTAACAAGAGCCATGGGGCATATAAGTTGATAGCATTAATGTCCGTAATAAGAAATCCCACATAAAACTTGAATAATAATGAATTCTTTGTACCGAGCAATCCAAGCAAAGTTGAGGAAACTCAACCCTCAAAAACCCAGAGCTTGAGCTATTCCTGACCCTGATTGCATCGAAGATGGCGATCGCTGACCTGTTTCAACCCTTCTCAATATTCCATATTGCTTTTTCTGGCCCATGCAACAGCATTAGCCACGGACTCCTAAGCATCAAACAATGAATAACTTCGACTTGGAAGGCCCTACCGTGTTTCCGAATTCAGGTGTACTTTTGCGACACAATAATGTTTGTTTCTCAAAGTGGTATTGCCAAAATTCCAGCAGTGGTGTGAGGAAATAGCACACGATCACAGTTTAACCCCTTACATCCAGCGATCAAACGGCTCAATGTGGTAAGAATTTCAATGAAAAGCCAGTAAGTCAAGCGGAACTGATGGAGAGTCGCAAACAAATTGTGGTTGACGACATTGAATGGTGATTGAATTTACAGGGGGGGCTGACCCTTCAGAAACAATTGAGCAATCCTATCTTGAGCAGAGATTGATGACTCACGCTTCTATTTTAATGGTTTCAACCCGAAGATGAGCAGCCGGACGGGAAGCGATCGCCCGTTAAGCCCCACGTTTGGTAAGGATGCATCCTAGTTATGTCGCCGTTATGTCGCCCTCACCCTAAATCCCTCTCCCAAGCTGGGAGAGGCGATGCACTGAGTCTGCCGAAGTGGACTTTGAATCTGGCTCCCCTGCTTCCTTTTTGAGAGAAGGGGCTGGGGGATGAGGGCGATCGCTCGGTTGAATCTGCACCATTGAGATGTATAGCACTAGCCAGAGCGGTTAGGACCTTCAGAGACTCTAGAACCAGGGGATTAAGCCCCTTGCCTGTCCTAACGCACTTGTTGATTGCGATACCCCTTGTTGACACTCCCCGCGCTGAAGCGACAGGGATTCTTGGTTCATCGACCGGACTTAACTCAGCAGGATTGCTCCAACCCCGCCAGAGGTCTAATCTCCCCAAGCGGATAACGTCCCCTGTGCCCCACGGTAGTTAGTCCAAGGCGCAGCATACAAACCCGCTTCACTATCGACTCAGCCTGATGCCGATCCCAGACTAACCCGTTCACATGCAAGTCTTCCGAGGCGACCAAATCGTTAGATTGGATGACGCAGTGGGCAATCCGCCCACTCATTACGCTGCCTGCTTACCCTTAAATGCTTCCAGGCCTGTCGGTTTTTAGCCTTGTGATCGTTCCTGGACGTTTGAAATCCAAGATAGCAGCCTAACACGACTAAGCCCAAGGAGGGCGACTAACGTCGCTCGTGTCGTCTTTCATCCCCGCAATCAATTGACGGGCTTTCAGGCTCCCGCACTATTTTCGTAATCTTTGATACTGCAAGCATGGTCTGATCAACCCCCAACAGGCAAAAACATCAACGGAATGATCGCCGCTCGTGAAAAGATTCCGCAATCCGCCAATCACCCCGAATTCGTTGCTATAGAATGATTGGGATTTAAACACCTATGCTCTACGAACTATGCCTCGTCGCAGTGACCTAAAAAAAATTCTGCTACTGGGGGCTGGCCCCATCGTGATCGGGCAAGCCTGTGAATTTGACTACTCCGGAACCCAAGCCTGTAAAGCCCTCCGCCAAGAAGGCTACGAGGTGATTTTAGTCAATTCCAACCCCGCCACGATTATGACCGATCCCGAAACAGCGGATCGCACCTACATCGAACCCGTCACCCCGGAGATTGTCGCCAAGGTGATCGAAAAAGAACGCCCCGACGCGCTGCTCCCGACCATGGGGGGTCAAACGGCCCTCAATGTGGCCGTGACCTTGGCAAAAAATGGGGTTCTAGATCAGTATGGCGTGGAGTTGATCGGGGCGAAGTTGGAGGCGATCGAAAAAGCAGAAGATCGTCAACTCTTTAAAGAAGCCATGGCCAAAATTGGCGTGCCGGTCTGCCCGTCGGGGATTGTTAGCAATATGGATGAAGCTCGCACCATTGCAGCGGAAATTGGCAGCTATCCGCTGATTATTCGCCCGGCGTTCACCTTGGGGGGAACGGGCGGCGGCATCGCCTATAACCAGGAAGAATACGAAGAGATGGCCCAAGTTGGGATCGATGCCTCGCCTGTATCTCAGATTCTTGTGGAACAGTCGCTGCTGGGCTGGAAGGAGTACGAGCTTGAGGTGATGCGGGATCTGGCGGATAACGTGGTGATCATCTGTAGTATTGAGAACTTTGACCCGATGGGGGTACATACGGGGGATTCGATCACCGTGGCTCCGGCCCAAACCTTGACGGATAAGGAATATCAACGGCTGCGGGATGCGTCGCTGAAGATTATCCGAGAAATTGGGGTGGAAACGGGGGGATCGAATATTCAGTTTTCGGTGAATCCGTTAACGGGGGATTTCATTGTGATTGAGATGAACCCCAGGGTGTCGCGTTCTTCGGCGTTGGCCTCGAAGGCCACCGGGTTCCCGATCGCAAAATTCGCGGCGAAACTGGCCGTCGGCTACACCCTCAATGAAATTTCCAACGACATCACCAAGCAAACCCCCGCGTCCTTTGAGCCGACAATTGACTATGTGGTGACGAAGATTCCCCGCTTTACCTTTGAGAAGTTTCCCGGTTCGGAGCCGGTGCTGACGACCCAAATGAAGTCGGTTGGGGAAGCGATGGCGATCGGGCGGACGTTGCAGGAGTCGTTCCAGAAGGCGTTGCGATCGCTCGAAACCGGCCGCTATGGGTTTGGCTGCGATCGCAGTGAAGCCCTGCCCACCCTCTCCCAGGTGGCGGCTAACTTGCGCACCCCCAACCCCGATCGCATCTTTAGCATTTACCACGCGATGAAGCTGGGGATGTCCGTGGAAGAAATTCACGATCTTACTGCCATTGATGTTTGGTTCTTAGATAAGTTGGCGGATCTGTTGGTGACAGAACGGCTCTTGAAGCAAACGCCCCTGGCCGAAATTACAGCGGTGCAGATGCGCCAAATTAAACAAAAGGGGTTTAGCGATCGCCAAATCGCCTTCGCCACCAAAACCACCGAAGACGAAGTGCGCACCCATCGCAAAGCCCTTAACATCGTGCCCGTCTACAAAATGGTGGACACCTGCGCGGCGGAGTTTGAAGCCTTCACCCCCTACTACTATTCCACCTACGAACCCGACGAAAGCGAAGTCACCCCCTCGGACAAACCGAAGGTGATGATTCTCGGCGGCGGGCCCAACCGCATCGGTCAAGGGATCGAGTTTGACTATTGCTGTTGTCATGCGTCGTTCTCCCTCAGTGAGGCGGGCTTTGAGACGATCATGGTCAATTCCAACCCGGAAACGGTGTCCACGGACTACGACACGAGCGATCGCCTCTATTTTGAACCCCTCACCAAAGAGGATGTCCTCAACATTATCGAAGCCGAACAACCGGCCGGGGTGATTATTCAATTCGGTGGTCAAACCCCCCTGAAATTGGCTGTACCTCTGCAACAGTATCTCAACGATACCCCCGACTGCCCGACAAAAATCTGGGGAACCTCCCCCGATGCGATCGACACCGCCGAAGACCGCGAACGGTTTGAAAAAATCCTCCAAGAATTGGAGATTCTCCAGCCCCCCAACGGCCTCGCCCGCAGCTACGAGGAAGCCTTGGTGATTGCCAATCGCGTTACCTATCCCGTGGTGGTACGTCCTTCCTACGTTCTCGGCGGTCGGGCGATGGAGATTGTTTATTCTGATCCTGAACTGGAACGGTACATGACCTTTGCGGTGCAGGTGGAACCGGATCACCCGATTTTGATCGATAAATTCCTCGAAAATGCGGTGGAAGTGGATGTGGATGCGATCGCTGACAAAGACGGCAATGTCACCATCGGCGGCATCATGGAACATATCGAACAAGCCGGGATTCACTCCGGCGACTCCGCCTGTTCCCTCCCCTACACCACCCTCACCGATGCCGCCCTTGAGACGATCCGCACCTGGACGGTGAAACTCGCCAAAGCCCTCAACGTCATCGGCTTGATGAATATTCAATTTGCCGTCCAAGGCAACACTGTCTACATCCTCGAAGCCAACCCCCGCGCCTCCCGCACCGTGCCCTTCGTCTCGAAAGCGATCGGCGTGCCCTTGGCGAAAATGGCCTCGCTGGTGATGTCCGGGAAAACCTTAGCCGAATTGAATTTCACCCAGGAAATCATCCCTAAACATGTGGCCGTTAAAGAAGCGGTCTTACCCTTTAAAAAATTCCCCGGCTCCGATACCCTCCTGGGACCCGAAATGCGTTCTACTGGGGAGGTGATGGGCCTTGATACTCAATTCGGCACGGCCTACGCCAAGGCGGAACTGGGAGCCGGTGAGGTCTTGCCATTGACGGGGACGGTGTTTGTGTCAACGAGCGATCGCGACAAGCCCCTCGTTGTCCCTGTGGTGAAGGACTTTATCGAGTTGGGCTTTACGGTGATCGCCACGGTGGGAACCTACCAATTCCTGAAAGATAATGGCCTGGAGGCGGAATTGGTGCTGAAACTCCATGAAGGCCGCCCCCACGTTTTAGACGCAATCAAAAACGAACAAATTCACCTGATCGTTAACACCCCTTCGGGTCAAGAGGCCCGCGAAGATGGGATGCTGATTCGCCGCACCTGTTTGGCCTATCAAATCCCCTTGGTGACCACGATCGCCGGGGCGCGGGCTACCACTGCCGCGATCCGCTCCATGCAGCAGCAACCCCTAGAGGTGAAGGCGTTGCAAGACTACATCATGGGCTAGGCGATCGCGTTGGCTTGGCTCTGTCCCAAAACCTGGATGAAGCCAAGCCACCTTTCGCTGTCTTGGTGTTGAGGGGGTGAGCTTGATCCCAAAAAAGTCATGGGAACCAAGCGTTTAAACTCTCAGAGGGAAACTGATTTGACCGGTAGCAGACGCGATTGTTGACGAACATCTTGAACCATAATCGCCTGTTGAAGTCGGACAAAGGCTTGAATATCGTCACGACCGTATTTTGTGGCTTGCAGAAGATGACGGAGATGGTTCTCGTCTTCACAGCTTAGATATCCTGTTGCGATCGCATCATGCACTAAATTTTGAATTAAACCCATCACCCAGAACTCCAGTTTCAGGTTGTTTGATGATTACCCTATTCTCGAAGATATCTCTAGGAGAAAAATATTAAATTATGCACTCCTGACCAAAAATTTATCATTGTTGATGAATATTACGACCCATGCTCAACCTTACTCAATCTTTCGCAAATTCCCGTAAGGTAGTAGATGAAAACTCAATGTAGAGACAATTTCCATCGGATCATCAAATTCAGAATAGCGGCATTGAACAGCAGAGCATAGTATTGGAAAATACAAATTTTTCTCCCCTGCGCCATTGGGTTTTCGCGCCATAACCCTAAAACCCCGTCGGGTTAATTCCGACAGGGTTCTAGGGTTATTTTGAATCGATTAACGGGCGAGAAGGGATTCGAACCCCTGACACCGTGGTCCGTAGCCACGTGCTCTAGTCCACTGAGCTACACGCCCTTGGGTTGCTCGCATTTTGTGCGACAGTTATTAACTGTAGCATAGGCAAAATCCCAACGCAACCCAATGACTGAAAATACCTCCTCCCTCACCCATCTCAACGCGACCGGCGCAGCGCAAATGGTGGACGTATCCGATAAACCCGTGACCAAACGCACAGCGATCGCAGCGGGTCAAATTCGCATGACCGCCAACACCCTCACCGCCATCCTGGCCGGCAACAGCCCCAAAGGTGACGTGATCGCCACGGCCAAACTCGCCGGTATCATGGCCGCCAAACAAACCGCAAACCTGATCCCCCTCTGTCATCCCCTCCCCTTAAGCCAAATCACCGTCGAACTCACCCCCGATCACGACCTACCGGGCTACCAAATTCAGGCCACCGTCACCACCAAAGGCGAAACCGGCGTGGAAATGGAAGCGCTCACCGCCGTCTCCATCGCCGCCCTCACCCTCTACGACATGGCCAAAGCTCTAGAAAAATCGATGCAAATCGAGCAGATTCGGTTAATCTCTAAAACCGGAGGCAAATCCGGCGACTACGCCGCCCACCCCGCCTAAACGGATACCATGACGCGATACTATTGATCAACGGACATCCGCAGACTTTAACCATGGCCAAACTCGATCGCAGCGATGTACAAAAAGTGGCAGACCTCGCTCGGCTGCGCTTAACCGAAGCCGAAGAAATTGCCTTCACCACCCAACTCAGCAGCATCCTCGACTATTTTGAACAGTTGAGCAACCTCGACACCGAAAATGTCGAACCCACCACCCGCGCCATCGAACTGAGCAACATCGTTCGAGCGGATGAACTGCAACCCACCGTAGACCCAGAAATCATGCTCCAAGAAGCTCCGGAGCCGGAAGGGGAATTTTTTCGCGTGCCGCAAATTCTCGGCGGCGAGGAATAAAACGGGCGCTTCAACCGGGGTCACGGTCAGAGGAAAACCCGAACCACGACGGTGGTAGATTAACGCCTCTTAACAGGTGCTTTGACTTTTCAGATCTAGCCTGCTTAAGATGGGTGTGGGGTTATCTAGAGTTTTAACTCTAGGGAGGTACGGCTATGACGATGACAGTAAGTATGCCGACAGCAGATACTGTATCTGCAATGACGGCGGATGATGTGGCGGCATTGGCGATTCGTTTAGAACAAGATGACTATCCGACTCCGTTCGCAGCGTTGACGGATTGGCACTTGTTGCGGGCGATCGCATTTCACAATGCCAAACTGGTTGAACCCTACCTCCATCTTCTGGATATCGAGGAATTTGACGAAGGGTAAACCATGGGTCACCAGATCCTAATCGGTATAGGCGGCGGTATCGCCGCCTATAAAGTTTGTACGGTCATTTCTACCCTCGCCCAGACGGGGGTAGAGGTGCGCGTCATTCTCACCACCGCCGCCACCCAATTTATTACCCCCCTCACCGTCGCCACCCTCAGCCGCCACCCAGCCTACACTGATGCTGATTTTTGGCAGCCCAACCGGGCACGACCGCTTCATATTGAATTGGGAGAATGGGCAGATCTATTCCTGATTGCTCCCTTAACAGCCCATACCTTGGCGAAACTGGCCCACGGTTTCGCGGACAATCTCCTCACGAACACTGTTCTCGCCTCCCGCTGTCCGATTCTCCTCGCTCCGGCCATGAATACGGATATGTGGGAACAGGCCACCGTGCAGGAGAATTGGCGGCATTTGTTAACGCAACCGCGCTATCACGGCTTGGCGACGGGGGTGGGGCGGTTGGCCTGCGATCGCGTCGGAGCCGGTCGGATGGCAGAACCGGACGCGATTTTACAAGCCTTGGAATCGCTACGCCTCACCCAAGGCCGCCAACCGTTGCAAGGTAAACGGATCGTAATCACGGCGGGCGGCACGCGGGAATTTCTCGATCCGGTGCGTTTCATCGGCAACCCTGCCACGGGCAAAATGGGCATTGCGATCGCCCAAGCTGCGATCGCCCGTGGTGCGATCGTCACCCTCATCCACGGCCCTGGCGCGTTACCCACCGGCCTAGGGGAATCGCCCCACTATACCGGGGTGGCGGTCACCACGGCGGCAGAGATGGCGATCGCTCTCGATCGCGCCTTCCCCGCAGCGGATTGGGTGATTATGGCCGCAGCGGTGGCGGATGTGCGCCCGGCGAACTACGCCCCCCAAAAGTTAGCCAAGGCGGATCTTCCCGCTGCCCTCCCCCTCGCTCCCGTGCCGGACTTAATCGCCACCCTGAGCCAACGCAAACAGCCCCACCAAAAGTTAATCGGCTTTGCGGCCCAAACCGGGGACATTGTGCCCCCTGCGATCGCAAAACTCCACCGCAAAGGCTTAGATGCGATCGTCGCTAATGCGATCGACCAACCCCAAGGCGGGTTTGGCAGCGATCAAAACCAAGGCATTTGGATCACAAAAACGGCACAAATCCCCCTCCCCTTGGACAGTAAATTAGCCATGGCCCACCGCATTTTAGAGCAGTGCGATCGCCTTTAATGGGGGGTGCGATCGCACTTCCTGTGGATGGATGCAATACATTCCCGTCCCATTCCGCCACCAATTGAGCAAAATCCGGCTGTGCTTCAAATTATCGTTGAGGTCAGTATTTTTTTGGCAACTTGCCCACACAAATGAGCAACAGAATACCTAAACCCCTTGCTATAATCGCGATAAATGGCTTGGGCAATATCCTCGTTTGGGCAAGTTTCCCCAGCCCAGAGAACGTTTTAACCGCAGATCATCATTATGGTGGAAAAATCGGGTCAATCCTTCAGAAAAAGCAGTAAGTATGATAAAAATAGCGCACTAGATTTTCATTCCTACTTAAAATCGATTTCCAATGACGAAAACTATAAAGAATCACAAGAAATTTATACGTCTATCCTAGTCAGAGATGATCAACACACGCAGGCTAATAGCCTAGCGCAGCACTCGTTACGGTTAAAATTACGAATAAAAAGAGTCAATTTTGAAGCAAAGCAAGATAGTTGTTATCAAGAAATATCATCACCACAAAAGAAGGTTGAGCATTGGGATGTATTGGCAGGACTACGACACTATGCCAAAAATCATGTGTTGTTAGTTGGTAAGCCTGGATCAGGAAAATCTACGGCACTCCGACAGTTGCTTTGGGAAGAAGCACATAAGGCACGCCAAGATTCAAGCAATCGAATTCCTGTGTTAGTGCGATTACGTCGTTGTACTGAAACCATTGAAAAACTCATTCAAGATGTTCTATTGGGTCATGGAATAGATCTCAAAATTGACCAAATCAGAAAATCAATTAAAGATGAATTTTTGATATTGCTAGATGGTCTGAATGAATTACCCGAACACTTGAGAATAGAAGTCGCTAATTTTCGCGATCGCTACCCGGAGACTCCAATAATCGTCTCAACCCGAAATTTGAGCCTAGGTGGCACACTGGGTATCGAAAAAGCCTGGTTGACTGACAAAAGATTGTGCCCAAACCTCAAAAACCCTCACTATGCCTGGATTTCAGCGTTTTATAATCGGAGCCCCCTTATCGTGAACCATCTTGGCACTGGATTGGAATTGGCAGAAGCCTTGCCAGTACTCAGTTATGGCTCTCTACAGAGGTGATCGCTGAGATGCCTATGGGACAAGAGTTTTCAAAGTTTTGTCAGTCAATCAGCGAAAAAGCTCTCGAAATGCTTCCCCTAACAGCATCCCAAACACAAGAGTTTATTCAGAGATATCTAGGAGAAGAAGGCGATCGTCTCTTTCAGCAGCTTCAGGGTGAAAGGCTACAGAAATTTGCTGAAACGCCGCTGTTATTGTGGATGCTGTGTCGGGTATTCGCTCAGAATGGTAAGGTTCCTAACAATCTAGGACTCGCATTTCGGGAGTTTGCCCAACTCCATGACCAAAAACTTCAAGAGGATGCCCCAACGGATTCTAAAGATGAGTGGCATAGGTTGTTGCGTCGTCTAGCTTTTGTGATGATGCAGGGAAAAACGTTAATTGATCCTCAGTTATCAATCCCGAAAGAGGAAGTAGAAGACTGTTTAACGAAATATTTACAGCAAATAGGTAGATCTAATCCCAGAGAGGATGCTGAACGCGGGCTTAAGGATTTACTGAAATACCACTTAATCCAATCGGTCATTCAACCCAATCTGGAAGAACATATTGAGTTTCGCCACCAACTCATTCAGGAATATTACGCGGCAGAACATCTGCTTAGACTGTTGCCGAATATTACAGATGAGCAACTAACGCAAAATTACCTTAACTACCTGAAGTGGACAGAGCCTATCGCGTTGATGTTGGCTCTCATCGGGGATGAAAAACAGGCGTTACAAGTTATAAAACTGGCATTAGATGTAGATTTGTGGTTGGGTGCAAGGTTAGCAGGTGAGGTGAAGGAAGAGTTTCAGCAGAAATCCCTCAATATTGTCAACCAAACAATAGCAGACAATAATTTTCCTGATTGGATGACAGTTGCCATACTTGGGCAAATTCAAACTGAGCAATCGAAACAATGTCTTGTTAAATATTTGAATCACCAAGAAATTAAGATTGTCCGCAAAGCTTGCCGATTTATAGGCGAGACTAGTGATTTTAAAGTAATAGATATCATTTTTTCAAGGCTTGAGGACGTTGAAAAAAATTTCCTGAATCACAAATTTTTTGGAGGATCTGATCAAATCGGTGAGCTATGGGCAATGTTGACTGAATCACTTTCATATCTTCAGCCTCAAAAAGTCATTTATTTTTTACGAGAAAGACTAATAGAGAAGAAAATAAAAAATTGGTATTTTTTGCATCAATTTACGAAAGCACCTCAGTTGCTCATGAGACTTGACGGTGAATCGGTATTGCTGATGTTGCTTGAAGACTTAAAAAGATTGCAAAATGACAGCAAAAAGCCTATGCCACCAGATTTTTTCAATAAAAGTCCTGATAGTTTTATTAGATCGCTCATAATGTCTTCACCAGACAGAATAAAAAAAGAGTATCAAAATGCTTTCGACAATGATAAATCTCTAATATTCAATCTTATAAGTTGTTCATCTAATTATGAATCAGTAGTAGATGCTCTTATTCAAGCCTTAGAAAATGAAGAAAGCATAAATTCAAAAAAACAAATCATTAAGCTGATTAGCAATTCACACCATGATCAAATCAATAAGATCTTGATTAGACAGTTATCTCATCCTAATTTCAAGGTTAAAGCCGAGGCTTGTCAGCAACTTATCAATCGCAATCAGAAAAATCCTGATGTTATAAACGACCTCATGCAATTACTTGATCATGAGAACTGGGAGGTTGCATGGTCAGCAGCATTTGTTTTGGGTAGCTTAGGCCATGAACATTCTATTTGTAAGCTAACTGAAGCAATGCAAACAGAAGCTAAGAAATATAAATACACAGTATTACATCGAATGACAGCAAAGGCTTTAAGTAACCTTAATTCGCAACTTACTGCGCCTATTTTAATTAAATTCATTGATGAAAATCATCAAAAAAATAATGAATGTTGTACTGGTATTGTTTGGGAGTCTGCTTTTTCTTTGAGCAAGCTTGGTTGTCCAGAAGCAATTCCTGTTCTTTTGAAGGCTGCTCAATCAGGTTTGTCTAAGGAATGCAAGGAAGCTATTCAAGGTCTTGCCAGACTTGGCGAGGTAGAACACTTACAAGCAATTTTGAAATCAAAATCAGTTGGATGGCAAACGGCTGCTATTGAGCTTGTTGATCTTGAAGAAAATAACGCCTTTGATGATTTAATTTCTCCTTTACAACAGGCTTTGATTGAGCCTGATACTGCATCATCTAATAAGATAATTGAAATGCTATCTAAACTTGCAGGATCAGAAACTATTGATTGGCTCATTGATGCCTTAAAAAATCCTTATCAGCATACCCACGATCAATTTTTTGCTAATAGAGTTGCATTCGTGTTGTCCAGAGCAAATCTAGATATTTTACAAAAACGCTTAACAGATTTAAAGCAGTTAATCACCAACCATCACATTGAACAGCTTTTCTGGCTGATTCCCACTATCCAAAACCGTTGTCAGTTCTATAACTACGAGATTTACCAAGCCCATCTAATAGCGCAGCAAGCCGATCGCCAAGCAAGCCAGAAGAGCGATCGCCCCTCCTCAAACCCAGTTACCTATGATCTAAGAAACGCCACAATTGGCAATTTTGCCCATGAAGTCCACGGCAACCAAATCACCAAAGCGGAGGAACGCTCATGAATATTCCCATTCCCGAAGACCTAGAACACCGGCTTCAGCCCCATCTTCCCCAACTCTACCAACGTGCCCTTGAAGCGATCGCCCTCGAAGCCTATACAAACTGCTTAATGAGCGCGGCTGAAGTCCAAGCCTTGCTTCATCTGCCTTCCCATCTGGCCACCGATGCCTTTCTCAAACAGCATGGAGCCATCCGATCTCTTACCCTAGAAGACATTCAGCAAGACATTCAGACCCTAGATCGAGTGCTTCATGATCGTTCTTTGTGACACTTCTCCGATTTGCTATCTTATTCTCATTGGTCAAATTAACTTGCTCCCGCAACTCTTTCAAGCCATCACGATCCCTACTGCGGTTCGTGATGAGCTTTTGAACGAAGATGCTGGCCAATCAATTTATACGTGGATTCAGCATCCTCCCCCATGGCTGCATACTCAAACCGTTCCTCAACCGCTGCTCTCGTTGCCCGATCATCTCGGTGCTGGAGAGCGGGAAGCTATCTCTCTCGCCGTCTCACTGCAAGCCGATTTAGTGATCATTGACGATCTGGATGCTCGAACTGCCGCGCAAAAACTAAACCTTTCCATCATTGGTACACTTGGAATTCTGTACCGCGCCGGAGTTAGAGAACTCATTGACTTTCCAGCGGCGATCGCTCAACTTCAAAAAACCTCATTTCACGTTTCCTAAACTCTCGTTCAACAACTTCTTGAGGATTATTACCACCATGGCCAACGCCCCTAAATTTGATCTTCGTGGTGCAAACATTGGCAACCTTGCCGATACGGTGCAAGGTGATCAGATTGCTCACATTCAGAATCAGTCTGAGCAGAATTTTGAAATATTGTTGACAGACTACAAGCAATTTATTGATCAACTTCAGCAGAAATACCCCACATTGACGGATCTAGCCACCGTTTCTCAGATGATTGAAGTTGAAACACAGCTCATCAAAGCACAAGATCCACAACGGTGTCAAAACTTCCTGAACCTCAAACGACTTGTGAATGGTGGACAAAAAGCAGGACTTAAAATTGGCGAACACTTTGCGGAAAATAATGTTTGGGCAAAAGGGGCGATCGCATTTCTCGAAGGTGTGAGTGAAGATGTAACGTAAGAGTATTTACAAAGGGGATATTTTACCTTGCTTTTCCGAGTTTCAGCGTATCCCGAACCTCAGGACAGGACAAACACTTGTCGGTTTTTTGGCTCGTACTGAAGCCGAGCGTGACAAGGGGGGTATGGTGTGGGGATTTGGCATCCGGGCGTATCCTTTTATTTTGCGTTGGAGATGCCGATCGCCTTCTTTGCTACAGTACCCTCTAGGGCTAATTTGCTATGCTTACCCCGCTTGCCGTTGAGGAGATTTGACGATGAATTACCGCATGGATCGCCGCGCCTACGCTGAAACCTTTGGCCCCACGGTGGGCGATCGCGTTCGTCTGGCCGATACTGACCTGATTATTGAAGTGGAGCGGGACTTTACCACCTACGGCGATGAGGTGAAATTTGGCGGCGGTAAGGTGATTCGGGATGGGATGGGGCAATCGCCCGTCTCTCGCGCTGATGGGGCGGTGGATGTGGTGATTACCAATGCGCTGATCTTGGATTGGTGGGGCATTGTCAAAGCCGATGTGGGGATTAAGGACGGGCGGATCGTGGCGATCGGGAAAGCGGGCAACCCCGGCATTCAAGACAATATTGATATTATTATCGGCCCCAGTACCGAAGCGATCGCTGGTGAAGGGCATATCCTCACGGCGGGCGGCATTGATGCCCATATTCACTTCATTTGCCCGCAGCAGATCGAAACGGCGATCGCATCGGGGATCACCACGATGATCGGCGGCGGCACGGGCCCCGCCACGGGAACCAACGCCACCACCTGCACCCCCGGCGCGTGGAATATCGCTCGGATGTTGCAGGCGATCGAGGCCTATCCCCTCAATTTTGGTTTTATGGGGAAAGGCAACAGCAGCCAACCCCAAGGCCTCGTCGAACAAGTGGAGGCGGGGGCGATCGGGTTGAAACTCCATGAAGATTGGGGCACAACTCCGGCGGCCATTGATACCTGCCTCACCGTGGCCGATCAATTTGATGTGCAAGTGGCGATCCACACCGACACCCTCAACGAATCCGGCTTTGTGGAAGACACGATCGCTGCCTTTAAAAACCGCACGATCCACACCTACCACACCGAAGGCGCAGGCGGTGGCCACGCCCCCGATATTATCAAGGTCTGTAGCGAAACCAACGTCCTCCCCTCCTCCACCAATCCCACCCGCCCCTACACTACCAACACCCTCGAAGAACACCTCGATATGTTGATGGTCTGCCATCACCTCGATCGCAGCATTCCCGAAGATGTGGCCTTTGCTGAATCCCGCATCCGCCGCGAAACCATTGCCGCCGAAGATATCCTCCACGACAAGGGCGCGTTTAGTATGATTTCCTCCGATTCCCAAGCCATGGGGCGCGTCGGGGAAGTGATTATTCGCACCTGGCAAACGGCCCACAAGATGAAGACCCAGTTCGGCGCGTTGAGCGAAGACAGCGATCGCCACGACAAC
Organism: Spirulina major PCC 6313; assembly: GCF_001890765.1. Taxonomy (NCBI): domain Bacteria; kingdom Bacillati; phylum Cyanobacteriota; class Cyanophyceae; order Spirulinales; family Spirulinaceae; genus Spirulina; species Spirulina major. The sequence continues at coordinate 2,776,921 of NZ_KV878783.1, forward strand.
CACCGCGCCAAACGCTACATCGCCAAATACACGATCAACCCTGCCATCACCCATGGCATCAGCGACGATGTGGGGTCGGTGGAAGTGGGTAAACTCGCCGATCTTTGTCTCTGGAAACCGGCCTTTTTTGGGGTCAAGCCGGAAATCGTGATTAAAGGTGGTCTGATCGCCTGGGCCCAAATGGGCGACCCCAACGCCAGCATTCCCACACCCCAACCGGTGTATATGCGGCCGATGTTTGGCAGTTTTGGCGGCGCAGTGGGGGCAACCTCGTTAACGTTTCTCTCCCAGGCAGCGATCGCCGCCGACATCCCCCGCCAATTCGGCCTCAATAAGATGATCGCCCCCGTCCACAACATCCGCACCGTCACCAAGGCGGACATGAAACTCAACGCCTACCTTCCCCAGATCGAAGTAGACCCCGAAACCTACGAAGTCCGCGCCGATGGGGAATTACTCACCTGTGAACCTGCGATCGCCCTGCCCATGGCCCAACGTTATTTCTTGTTTTAAGACTACAGTGCTCATGTCGAGCATCCGTCAAATAAAATATACAGGCAAGACGATTCATCCTCTTAATTTATGAGGTTAACCGCACCAATGCGTACCTCATTGATGCGAAAATTGCTATCGATGAGGCATTGTGCCGGGTGCATCTCAATTCATGAGATGAGAAAGACCCAAAAACTTGTTATAGAATGATGAGAAAAATTCTTAGTTTCTTACCAAGCATTGAATTTTATTTCAAAGTCACTATTATCTGTACCCTTTTACAGCAAATATTCGCGTATTTTTGGGCAGATAGTCACATGAATTTAATAGCTCAAATTCTGCTGTACTGGCTCATTGGCTCCCTCTCATTTTATAGCCTTGGCTTCCTCATCGAAAACGGCATCAAAAAAAATCATGCCCTGACCCAAAAGCTAAGTGCCAGAGTCGTTACCGTCAAAAAACAATCATTCCCGACCTTTACCCTCAATGGAATTATCCTCGGCGAGATCAAGGCTTGTATTGCAGCCTTAATTATTCTAACTCTCGCCCCAGAAGTTCATCGAGGGAATAGCCTATTCTTGAACTTTGGATGGTTCTTGATGAGAATCATCTGTGCAGACTTGTGCTTCTACATTTCCCATCGATTATTACACCGAAAATCTTGGCTCAAGATTCATCTTAAACACCACGAATTCCAAGATTCATCGAGTTTTGTTGCTGGTCATAAAAGCCTTATTGAATATATCATCACAACTCTGACTGATATTTTACCTATCTTGATCTTTGGCTATGATTTAACTCAAATTCTTTCCTGGATTATTGTGGGTAATGCTTACAATTTAGAGGGTCACAGTTCACTGTCAATTTTCTTCATTTCATCCGATTTTCATGACCTGCACCATACATCTTTTCAGGGAAACTATGGCATTCAAGACTTTTGGGATCGTCTATTTAACACCCTCAAATCACCCACAAAACAGCTCCGCCCCATTTTTCCAACCAATTATCTCAGCTCTAATGATGCCGGTTAAATTCAGCACTGGATTATAGGCAGTCTTTATTTTTCGTTCGCACCCGATCATAAAGATCCGCCATCACCGCAACAAATGAATGACTACGTTGCCAAAATGCTGGATCATCTCCCATTTTTTTGATCAAAATGGCGGCAATCAGTGGTTGCTGAGGAGGAGAAATCGTCGTGGGTAAAGGTTCATCACCCTGCCAAAAATCACGCAGGTTATCAAGAGAGGCCGATGTCAGTTGAGGGCGAGTATAGTATGATTCACGGGCAAGCGGCGATCGCACCTCTGCCTGTAATTCGGCCGTCAGTGCTTGGCCTAAGGATGATTTTGCTAGCTCCGTCGTGAGAGATTCCCGCGATAAACCCCGCAACTCAAACAATAAAAAGGGATCTTGATCTAATTGCAACGCAAGGCGATAAAAAATACCGGCAATATGTTTACACGGATCGCCCCAATCCGGACAGGAACACTGTGTATAGACCGCAGAAAAATCGTGGGGTAAAAGCTGCAAGCCCAAGGCTTGAAACGGTTCTTCAATAGAGTCTGGCATTTCATTGAGCAGCAACCGCGAAATCAAACTCGCCTTTGAGGTTAACCGTGCAATGACAGTTGACCATTGTTCGGGGGTAATGGGAGATAATTCAATATGGATATCATACAGAGGTTCTGTGTAAACATTGAAATAGGGATTAATTGAACCTCGAACCTGCGCGAAAATCTTCCCGTCTTCAATCTCAAGACATTTGACTTTATTGCTTCTCGCATAGGAACGTCCCCGTTGGAGACGACCGCGATCGCCACATTTTTCAAGAGCGGCTAAAAACCGCTGTCCCCACCATGTTCGACTGATCTGTGCCATTGTTCCCTACTCCAATTCGATTGAACCAACCGTATTTTTGAATGTTGAAATTTGAAGGTTTAAGTGCGACGAAATGAAATCACTCAAGCCTTACATGATCGCATTTTTACTCAACGCAATGAGCGTCCGAAACGCATCATTATCTAATTCTGTGAGCCAAGATTCATCAGCCCCAACCACTGCGCCAGCTAGTTTCTTTTTATCCTCAATCATCTGATCAATTCGTTCTTCTAAAGTCCCGATGGCTACGAATTTATGGACAAAAACATGTTTTTCTTGACCAATCCGAAAGGCGCGATCGGTGGCTTGGTCTTCCACCGCCGGATTCCACCATCGATCAAAGTGAAACACATGATTCGCCTTCGTTAAGGTAATCCCAACCCCTCCCGCTTTAATCGAGAGGATAAAAATTGACGGTTCAGTCGCAGGATCTTGAAACGCGGCGATCATTTGCTCCCGTTTTTTAACAGGAGTTCCCCCATGCAGAACATAGGTATTGTAGTGGCAGTGGTGGCGTAAATAGTGATCTAGGGACTCGGCAATTTCACGAAACTGGGTAAAAATCAAGAGACTTTCGCCCTCTGCGATCACTTCTTCCACCATATCCGTTAAGCGACTGAGTTTATGCGATCGCGCTGCTGTGAATTCACTATTATCTTGGAGAAATTGGCGGGGATGGTTGCAAATCTGCTTGAGGCGCATCAAGGTCGATAAAATGAGTCCTTTGCGTTGAATGCCCTCAGTGGATTCTAACTGTTGTTCGACATCCTTAAGCACCGCTGCATAGAGAGAGGCTTGCTCTTGGGTGAGGTTACAAAATAATTTTTGCTCGATTTTATTGGGTAGATCCTTAATAATGCTTTGATCAGTCTTGAGCCGACGTAAAATAAACGGTTCAACTAAGTTTTTCAGGGTTTGAGACTGAACTAGACTATTTTCTTTTTGAATCGGTAGCTCAAAATTGCGCCGAAATTGAGCTTGCGTCCCTAAATAGCCAGGGTTGAGAAATTGAAAAATAGACCACAAATCTAAGAGGCGATTTTCGACGGGAGTGCCGGTTAATGCGAGGCGATACTGTGCCTCTAGTTTGAAAATGGCTTTAGTTTGGTTTGCTTTTGGATTTTTGATGTTCTGAGCTTCGTCGAGAACAATTCGCTGCCAGGTCAAGCTCGATAAACGCTTAAAATCCTGACGAGCCAAGCTATAGGAGGTAATCAAAACATCAACCTGATCACAGAGTTCTTGAAAGGCTTGATCGGTTTTGACGCGATCGCTGCCATGATGAATGACTGTGCGTAGCGTCGGGGCGAACTTCTTAATTTCCCGTTGCCAATTGCCCAAAACAGAAGTGGGAACAATCAAAAGAGTGGGCGCAAAACTCAGCCCATTAGCCTGGGCTTCTTCTTGATCTTGGACTAATCGCGCAATGACTTGTACGGTTTTTCCCAGCCCCATATCATCGGCTAAACATCCATTGAGTCCTAATTGTTCAAGATATTGCAGCCAGGCTAAGCCACGACGCTGATATTCGCGTAAATCCCCCTGAAATTGGGTGGGACTTTGCACGAGTTCCAGTTGGCTTTTATCGTGCAAACGTGCCATCATTTGACCGAGAGAATCTTCGCGATCGCAGTCTACTTCTACACTGTCATCAGCCTTAGCCGTGAGTTGCATAAAGTCCAGCAAACTCAGTTCAGGATGTTCTTGGTGTTGCGTTTTCCAAAACTCCAACATCTGGGCCATCTTTTGGGGATCTAATTCGATCCACTGGCCCCGAAACTGAATTAAGGGGGTTTTGGTTTGAACAAGCTGTTGCCATTCCTGCTCAGAAATAACATGATCGCCAATGGCTAATTCATAGTCATACTTAACGATGGTATCCATGGAGAAAAAGCCTTTTTTGTCGGCTTGACTGGGAGATTTAGACCCTCCATTGGCTCGCAAACGGACTTTGGCCCGTTGACGGCCTTCTGGAGTCCACCACGCTGGCACAATCACGGAATAGCCGGCACTTTCTAAAATCCACGCCGATTCTTTCAGAAACTCAAACGCCCCCTCCAAATTCAGACTAATCCCCATGGGCTGATCCGTTTCTAAGCCTCGCCAAATGTCGGGATAAATTCGAGCCGCATAGCCTAGATCAAGTAGTAAATATTGTTCAAAGGAGTCCCCAAACTGCTGTTGTAAAATCTCTTTCTGACTGCCTTTTAAGCGCCAATAGTCGAGCAAACTAATTCGTAATGAGGGATCATGCTTGGCTGCTACTTGAAACTGAAGCTGCCACGGATCTTCCGAGTTTGCCGGTTCGTGGAGTTGAAAACAGAGAGAAAAACCAGAATTTTGGTGATTTTTTTCGAGGCGATCGCGCCAATTTTGCCAATCTTGATACTGTTGAACAGATTCGGGAGATCCGGGTATATAGTTTTGAGTTAAGCAGTCCTCAAGAATCGAACCCTGATAGGTTTTTTGAAAGGATTGGGGGCGGGGAGTTTGAGTAACAATAGAGGTTAGCCAACATTCAGCAAAATGGTGGAGGAGCGTGGCGCGATCGTGGAATTGGGGGCGGGGCGGTTCTGTGGCGAATCCTGCCGTACAAATCGCGGGCATACAGGCGGTAAAGTGGGCGATATGGTGTGAGTAGCGATCGCCAACCCAGTCCCATCCCCCGTAAATTTCAACGCTCGATAGAGTCTTTGCAGTCTTCTGTTTTGTTTTTGTTTGGCGGGTCTCGTGATATTTCAAGGCCGGGATATATTGCTCTTCAATTAAGAGTGTTTTCAACCCCTGACTGTAGTGATACCAAAACCACAAATCAGATCCCAATTGCACCTCTGCTAAACCATGCAACGCCAGAAAGTGCAGATCATTAAGCACGCGCACAACAGTTTTGACAGTCTTGCCTGTGGGATAGGCTTCGATTTGCCAGTAGTCCAACGTAAATGCTTCGGCACTTTCTTGTTCTAGATAACGAGACAGTTCAGGGGAGGGGAGCGGCTGCTGGTCAGCGCTGGGGAGTAGAAATGAACAGCGTTGAATCTGCGCCTCTGGCTGGCGTGGATTGAGGAGAGCTAGTCCTAACTGTTGGTGCAGAAAATCGGTGAGCTTGCTATGTTGTAAATGATACGGATGGATGCGATCGCGCCTACTTTGCGATTTTGTCGTTTCTACCCAAAGATAGAAATTTCCCCCTTGAACAAAGGTGTTGTTATCCTCAGGAATCCAAGTTCCATGTAGAACGTGCATTTTCTCTGATGATTAAATGAATATAAGCATTATGGCGGGTTGACTGACAAAAGATCAATGCCGGGTTGACTGACAAAAGTTGATCGCCCTCACTCCCAACTCCTCTCCCAGAGGACGAGGGGAGCCGATCCATTTTTCCAGTTCCCTCTCCCCTAGGGTGAGGGCTTTCTGGGATCTGGCTAATTTTGTCAGTCAACCAGGTCGCGATCGCTGATTTTTGGTGCTCTGAACAGGAGAGCGATCGCGCCATTCCGACTTCCCCTGTATTCGTTCAAACTTCAGGGAGCCACCACAGTAAAATATGGATCTGTCCTTCTACCGTCTTGAGTCATGACCCCCTCCACTTCCCTAAAGCTTGCGATCGTTGGTGATGTGCATGACCAATGGTCAGCGGCGGATAATGCGGCCGTGGTGGCGCTGGGGGTGGATTTGGTGTTGTTTGTGGGGGATTTTGGCAATGAGGCGGTTGATGTCGTGCGCTGTGTGAGTGAATTGTCCGTGCCCTATGCGGTGATTCTCGGTAATCATGATGCTTGGTATACTGCGTCAGCCTGGGGACGAAAAAAAGCTCCCTACAATCACGCCCTTGAAGATCGGGTGCAGGAGCAGTTGACGCTGTTGGGAGATGCCCATGTGGGCTATGGGGTGCGGGATTTTCCGGCGTTGAATCTGTCGGTGGTGGGGGGGCGGCCTTTTAGCTGGGGCGGGGATCACTGGCTGAATCCGGAGTTTTATCAGGAGCGGTATGGGATTGATGGGTTCGCAGCGTCGAGTCGGGCGATCTGTGCAGCGGTGGAGCGGGCCCAATGTGACCGGATTATTTTTCTCGCCCACAATGGCCCAACAGGGCTAGGCAATCAACCGGAATCGATCTGTGGCCGGGATTGGAAGCCGATTGGTAGTGATTTTGGTGATCCGGATTTGGCGGCAGCGATCGCCTTTGCCCGCACCCAGGGCAAACCGATCCCCCTCGTGACCTTTGGCCACATGCACCACACCCTCCGGCATCGGCGCGATCGCCTCCGCGACATCACCCAAACCGAAGCCGAAACCCTTTACCTCAACGCGGCCCGTGTGCCCCGTATCATCAACACCGGCCAGGAACAACAGCGTAATTTTTCCCTCGTCACCCTCACGGCGGGCCAAGTCACCGCCGCCGATCTCGTCTGGGTCGATGAACAGGCACAGATTCACCACCAAGAACCCCTTTACCCCACACCGCAAACCGTCCAAGGCTTGCTATGATATTAAACACCTTGGAGAGGTGGCAGAGTGGTCGAATGCGCTCGACTTGAAATCGAGTGTAGCGTGAGCTACCGTGGGTTCGAATCCCACCCTCTCCGTTTTCGCCCGCAAGCCCTGGCATCATGGCACAGATAAAATAGTGAATTAGCTGAGGTGGTGCGTTACGGCGGATTGCTGAGTTACAGTCATAACATAGGTTGCAGCCGCCTAACGCACCCTACTGGACTAGCATCATGGCACAGATAAAAGAGTAGATTAGGTAGTGGACTACAATCAAGCGATCGCCCTACGCTAACGCCGCTTTCAAACTGCGGCAAAAGGTATCGATCGCGGCGAGGCCTTCCTCTGGCGTTCCTTCGGCCAAACGTTTCACGACGGCACTGCCCACAATCACCGCATTTGCGCCCCAGTCTTTTAACTGCTTGGCGTGTTCCGGTTGAGAGACACCGAAGCCAACGCCGACGGGCTTTTGAGTGCTTTTTTGTAGTTGGGGGAGGAGGTCTTGGACGCGGGAGGCGATTTCAGTGCGAGCGCCGGTTACCCCTGTGACGCTGACGAGATAGATGAAGCCTTGGGATTTTTGGGCGATCGCATCAATGCGTTCCGTGGGGCTGGTGGGGGCCACAAGGAGGATCACTTCAATGCCGTGGGCGGTGGCACTTTCGAGGACTGCGGTGGATTCTTCAAGGGGTAAATCTGGGATCACCAACCCTTTCACCCCCGCCTCGGCAATCTGCGCCATAAACACATCAACCCCCCGAAAATAGATCGGGTTGTAGTAGGTAAAGAGAATAATCGGGGCGGTGAGTTCAGCATGGAGCGATCGCACCATATCCAGCACCTTTTGCAGCGTCACGCCCCGTTGTAATGCCCGCGTCGCCGCCGCTTGAATCGTCGGCCCATCGGCGAGGGGGTCAGAATAGGGCACACCCAATTCAATCAAATCTGCACCGGCCGCATCAAGCACCCTTAAGGCCTGGGCCGTGGTTTCTAAATCCGGATCACCCGCCGTAATGAAGGGAATTAAGGCGCATTGATTATTTTCTTTCAGGGTTTGGAAGCGCTCAGAAACCGAGGTCATGCCACGTTTAGGGAAGGGATAATTTGGACTCTTGATTGTACCATTTTCCCTGCCCGGCTCCCCTGATTCTGGGCTGAATGAATGGAGGATAGGGGAGTCGAACCCCTGACCTCTGCGGTGCGATCGCAGCGCTCTACCAACTGAGCTAACCCCCCGTCGGTGAATGATCATACCATTCTCACCCTCAATCTTCAAACTGAAAAGGCCGCATCCTGTTGGGCAACCACCCTTTCCACCCGCTCTAGTTCCAACTCGGTGAATTTATCCACCGTCCAGTTGGCCTGACGTTGCAACATGTGAAACGGGTAAGTATGGGCAATGCCCACCACCTGGATACCGGCCGCCTTAGCCGCAGCAATCCCCACGAGGCTATCTTCAATGGCGAGACAGCGTTGGGGTTCGATCTGGAGGTGGGGATATTGCTGCTGAGCGCGTTCCACGGCCAGATAATAGCTGGCGGGATCGGGTTTACTCGTGGCGCAATCGTCCTCAGTGACGATAATGCTGAAATATTGGGCAAGCTGCGATCGCGTCAACACCAGATCCACCGCCGCCCGGTCTGTCTCCGTCACCAACCCCAAGACCAAATCAATGCTATGGAGTTTTTTGATAAACGCGGCAACACCCGGATAGAGAGGCAACGTGTCGAGGGTAGCGAGGCGATCGCAATATCCCTGCGCCTTTTGGGTCATCAACTGTTGCAAATAATCATCGGACACCACCCGCCCCCGTTGCCGCAGTAAATCCCGCAGACAGGCGCGATCGTTCCGTCCCAAGCAAAACCGTTGATAATCTGCCAGATCCGGCCGCAAATTTTCCGCCAGCAAAATCTGTTGAATCAACTCCCCATGGATTGCCTCATCATTAATGATCGTGCCATTGAAATCAAAGAAAACAGCTTTCAGCGTCATGGCTGGTGCAAGAAACAAAAATCACTCTCCATTCTACGGGAGGGAGCAAGAGACTGACCCCCTCTTGACTCTCTAGCGCACTGGAGAGTTTAGGCTTAAAAAAATCCCAAACACCAGCACCATGAAACAGCAAACTCTTCACCTCGATGGCATGAGTTGCGCAGCCTGCGCCCGCGCCATTGAACGGGTCATCTCTAGCGTTGAGGGGGTGAGCGATTGCACCGTCAATTTTGGCGCGGAACTGGCCCGCGTGAATTACAATCCCGACACCACCGGCCTAGAGCAGATTCAAGCTGCCGTACAGCGAGCGGGCTATGATGCAACCCCCCTCAATTCATCCCGGCAATCCTCCGAGGCGATGGATGCAGCCCAAGCCGAGAAGGCCCAACAACTCCGACGCAAGCTGATCCTCGGTGGGGTGGTGAGTGGGATTTTAATGGTGGGAGGATTGCCGATGATGACAGGGCTACACCTGCCCTTTTGGCCGATGTGGCTGCATCATCCTTGGTTCCAGTTGATCCTCACGACTCCTGTAATGCTGTGGGTGGGGCAATCTTTCTTTAAGGGGGCGTGGGCGGCATTGCGCCAGGGTCGGGCGGACATGAATACCTTGGTGGCCTTGGGCACAGGGGCGGCCTATGGGTATTCGCTGTTTCCGACGATCGCACCCCAATGGTTCACCACCCAAGGGTTAACGCCCGATGTCTATTACGAAACCGCCGCCGTGGTGATTACCCTGATTTTGCTCGGTCGCGCCCTCGAACATCGCGCCAAGGGGAAAACCTCCGCCGCGATTCGGCAATTGATGGGATTGCAGGCGAAAACGGCGCGGGTGATTCGGGATGGGGAAGCGCGGGATATTGCGATCGCATCTGTGGAAGTGGGTGATATTGTCCTCGTCCGGCCAGGGGAGAAAATTCCCGTTGATGGTGTGGTAACTCAGGGAAAATCCACCGTTGATGAAGCCATGGTTACAGGGGAAAGCTTGCCGGTGGAAAAACACCCCGGCGATGAGGTGATCGGCGCAACCATCAATAAAACCGGCAGTTTTCAATTTGAAGCGCAGCGGGTGGGCGATGAAACGGTACTGGCGCAAATTGTCCAACTGGTGCAGCAGGCCCAAGGCTCCAAAGCCCCGATCCAACAACTGGCGGATCAGGTCACGGGGTGGTTTGTGCCGGTGGTGTTGGGGATTGCAGTGCTCACCTTCGGCCTCTGGTCTGGCCTGACGGGGAATCTATCCCTGGCGTTGATTACCACCGTTGGGGTCTTGGTGATTGCCTGCCCCTGCGCCCTGGGTCTGGCGACTCCGACCTCGGTGATGGTGGGCACGGGCAAAGGGGCAGAGTTGGGGATTCTGATCAAAGGGGCGGATAGTTTAGAACTGGCGCACCACGTCCGCACGATTGTGCTCGATAAAACCGGGACATTAACCGCCGGTCAGCCCTCGGTGACTGACTACGCCACCGTCAAAGGCACGGCAGAGGGTCAGGAGTTGCGTCTGTTGGCCCAGATGGCGGCGGTGGAAGCCCAATCAGAACATCCCCTGGCGGCGGCGGTGGTGGACTATGCCCACCGTCAAGGGGTGGAGGATTTACCCCCGGTGACGGAGTTTGAGGCGATCGCAGGCTGTGGCGTGGTGGGTCAGATCAACGGCCAAACCCTGCGGATCGGCACGGGGCGCTGGTTGGCTGACTTGGGGTTAGACTGCGATCGCCCCCAAGTCAACGGCCAACCCCTCGCCCACCTCGCCCACCGTTGGGAACAAGGGGCCAAAACCGTTGTTTGGGTCGCCCAGGATCAGGAAATTCTCGCCATTGTTGCGATCGCCGATGCCCTCAAACCCTCCTCAGCCCAAGTGGTAAAACGCCTCCAGCGCATGGGATTAGAGGTCATTCTGTTAACCGGCGATAATCAAAAAACCGCCGAAGCGATCGCCGCTGAAGTGGGCATTGATCGCAGCTTTGCCCAAGTGCGCCCCGACCAAAAAGCCAAAATCATCGAGCAACTCCAACAGGAAAAATCCAGCCGGAAATCGGCGGCGATCGTTGCCATGGTGGGCGATGGCATCAACGACGCGCCCGCTCTCGCCCAAGCCGATGTGGGGATTGCGATCGGAACCGGCACTGATGTCGCCATGGCCGCCTCCGATATCACCCTCATCTCCGGCGATCTGCAAGGCATCATCACCGCCATTCAACTCAGCCACGCCACCCTCCGCAACATCCGCAGCAACCTCTTTTTTGCCTTTATCTATAATGTGGTCAGCATTCCCATTGCTGCTGGGGCACTCTATCCCCTCACCGGTTGGCTCCTCAGCCCTATGGTGGCCGGGGCAGCGATGGCCATGAGTTCTGTTTCCGTGGTACTCAATGCCCTACGATTGCGACGTTTTCAAGTCAAGACCTAGTGAATAAAACGTGACTGGAAATCGGTTTGAATGGGCCTCGCTCGTCATTCAAACCGATTTTTTTATCTTGAATTTTTTAAATCAGAAAAATGTTAAAAAATTCAAAAAAATGCAGCATACCTGATCTTCAATGACACTTAGAACCTAGGGCAAGAATCCGGTGAGAGGGTGGGCGATCGCATTGCAATCGCTTTAGACTGGCTCCGTATTGATTGAAAATGTTACGAGTCACAAATAATTTCATCGGATGAGATGAAAACAGTGGACAATGGGGCAATGGGGTGTATCTGCATTGCATCCGGTAGATAGTCGCGTAGAGTATGATCACCTGCTCTCTTGGAAGTATTGGCATTGTATAGTCTGCCATTAAACATCAATCAATCCATCAATACACAGCTATAGATACAGCGATCCTAAATCAATCGGAGATCTTATCTCCTCATCAACAAGGGGCTTAAACCCCTTGCCTGTTCATAAATTAAATAGGATTGTTCTAGGGTGTTAGTCGTCCAAAAAGATAACCTTGTTTAAGTCTTGAATCTTCAAGGTTATTATACTTTTTTTGACACCATGAATTATTGTTTTTGGCTCATTTTATCGTGGTTAGATTTCATTCCGATCAAAAAACAATGGTCTCCTTTTTTAATTACTAATTTGGTTCCGTGGATGCCAATCCATAGTATTTGGATTTTGAGTGGCTTGTCTTTGGCTAGTGTGGTGGTATTTTTGATGGTTTGGGGATGGCGTAGGTACATGATTAATAAAGTCCCTAAACGATGGTTCTGCGGTCTTCCTAATCGGCGCGATCGCATCATCGCTGACCGATTACCAGAGGAACTGATTATCATTGATGAGAGGGGTACGATTCAATTCATCAATCAAGCGGCACAAAGAGAATCAAAATTAGCATTCCAGGAAAAAACTCAGCATTATCAAGCCATTGTAGAAACAGCGTCAGAAGGGATCTGGCTCATTGATATGAATAACCGAACATTATTTGTGAATCAACGGATGGCGGAAATGTTGGGCTATGACATTGAAGAGATGCGGGGGCGATCAATTTTTGAGTTTATGGATGAGGAAGGAAAGGCGATCGCTCACAAACAATTACAAAGTAGTCGTTTAGAGCAATTAGATCAGTGTGATTTGAGGTTCCAATGCCGGGATGGTTCTGCCCTCTGGGTGATTATTTCTACCCCGCCTGCCTATGATGCCAGTGATCACTATGTCGGGGCCGTGAGTCTGATGACAGACATTACGGAGCGAAAGCAGGCAGAAGCGATTCTGCAAGATAATGAGGAGCGGTTTCGCGCAATTTTTGAACAGTCGGGGGTGGGAATGGCAATTTTTACCCTGGAAGGGCATTTTTTCCGCGTCAATCAGAAGCTTTGTGATCTGTTGGGGTACAACCGGATTGAGTTATTGATCCAGCGTTATGAAGATTTGCTGCTCCCGGAGGATCGCCTTGAAACGCAGCGTTTAAGCCAGCGGTTATCTGATGGGATGGAGTCTTCCTACTGTCGTCCTCAGCGGTATCGATGCTCTGATGGCCGGTGGTTGTGGGGGGCAACAACGGTTTCCTTGATTCGCGATCGCGACAATGTGCCGAAGTATTTTGTGGGTGTGATTGAAGATATCAGTACGCAAAAGGCGGCATTACAAGAACGAGAGGCGGCGGAAGAGTTCCTACGGGCGTTGTTAAATGCAATCCAAGAAAGTGCGTTTTTACGAATGTAAAGCGTAAAGCCCCCGTTTTCCAAACGGGGGATATAAGCGAAGGGCTGAATTTATTCAGCCGTGATACCGAGGTATCATAGCAACCATGAAAACGCTCAAGTTCAAGCTCTACCAGCATAAGCGGAATAGATACCTCAAGCGGACAATCAATGCCGCAGGGCGTATCTACAACCATTGTGTTGCCCTCCACAAACGGTACTACCGAATGTGGGGCAAGCACTTGAACTGCGCCCGACTGCAAAAACACATCGCCAAGCTTCGGAAACGGAACCCCTGGTGGTTGCAGGTGGGTTCTCAAGCCGTACAGGATATCTGCCAACGAATTGAGAAAGCGTATCAACTGTTCTTCAAACACAACAAAAAAGGCGTTCGCCTGCCAAACTTTAAGAAGACCCGAAAGTACAAATCCTTCACCCTCAAGCAAGCTGGGTACAAATTCCTCGGTGGCAACCGGGTCAGGATTGGGAACAAAGTCTATCAATATTGGCACTCTCGCCCCATTGAGGGCAAGGTCAAGACCGTGACGATTAAACGAACTCCCTTGGGAGAACTGTTCATGATTGTCACGGTAGATACCCTGTCAGAACCCCAAGTCAAAACCGAGACAGGTAACATTGCTGGTTTTGATTTTGGACTCAAGACGTTTCTGACCTGTTCTGAGGGATTCAAGATTGATGCCCCCTTGTTCTTCAAGCAGTCACTCAACGCAGTTCGCAAAGCGAGTCGAGAGTTGTCCCGTAAGCAAAAGGGTTCAGCCCATCGAGAACGTGCCCGATTGAACTTATCCCGCAAGCATGAAGATATGCCCATCGACGGGGGGCCTGGTTTGGGAAGTTAGCCCATCAACTGACGAATCAGTTTGATATGCTGTGTTTTGAAACCTTGAACCTCAAGGCGATGCAGCGGCTCTGGGGGCGTAAGGTGAGTGATTTGGCGTTTCGGGAGTTTCTGCAAATCCTGGAGTGGGTGGCGACGAAGAAGGGGAAGCGGGTGGTCTATGTTGACCGCTGGTTCCCTTCGAGCAAGACCTGTTCAAGTTGTGGTCATATTTTGGAGCATCTGGATTTAGAGACTCGCCATTGGCGGTGTCCCAGTTGCTCGGCAGAGAATGACCGGGATGAGAATGCGGCGATGAATATTAAAGTGGCTGGGGCTTCAGCCATTGGGTTAGGTGATGTCAGACAGGCGTTGCCTGCTATTGCTGTTTGATCCCAGAATCCCCCGTTTTCTAAACGGGGGAGTAAGTCAATATCAACTCATGGCATCTACCCTAGATGACATGCTTCGGGAGGGTTATCAGGCGGCGGAGTTGATCGGATCGCAAACCGTGTTAAAAATTCCTGCGACTCCGATGGGGTTTCAGGCGTTGGCACAGCTTTCGCCCCAGATTTCCTGTTCTGTGACGGGAATTTACCATCCGGCTCAGGCGGCTGTGGCCGGTGAAGGGGGGGCAAAATATGCGATCGCCTACGTTAACCGTGCCACCCGCTTGCTCGGTGACGGCATTATTCTCGTCGCTGAAATGGCGCAAATTCTCCGCAACAGCCCGACGCGCATCCTGGCCGCCAGCCTTAAATCCCCCGACGAAGCCGCCGCCGCTCTCCAGGCCGGAGCCGATCACCTCACCTTACCCCTGACGCAATTACAGGCTCTGGCCACCCATCCCCTGTCCGAAAAAACCGTGCAGGAATTTGCTGAGGGTGGATGTGGATTGGAGATCAGACCTTAATCGCTAAAGCTGCGAAAGAGGCTGAAGGCTTCGATTTCTTGGTTTTGGCTCTCTAGGGCGGTGGCAATGCGATCGCAGACAATATCGCAAATTTTGAAAATGCTCGGATCAGCAATTTCGTAATAAACGCTCACCCCCTTAGGCTGGCGATTCACCATGCCCAATTGAGTTAAGAGCTTTAAATGTTTCGACACATTAGCTTGCCCTAACCCAGTGGCATCAATGATTTCCGTCACATTTTTAGAACCAGACTTCAAACAACACAAAATTTGCAGCCGGCTCACCTCGGATAACACCTTGAAATACTCGGCAATCCGATTGAGCACTGTGGGTGAAATCTTCGCGATCTGATTCATTCCACAATCCATGACATTAATATCCCCCAATAAAACTTTACGGCTCTTGATGCATTATCATATTACTATATGATAATATGATTTGTGCAAGACTCATACGCAACCCTCTCCATCTATATATGCTATTTCGCCAACTCTTCGATCCTGAAACTAGCACCTATACCTATCTCATCGCCGATCGCACCACCCGTGAGGCGATTCTCGTCGATCCGGTGATCGAACAAGTAGACCGCGATGAGCAACTTTTAACAGAACTTGGCCTCACCCTTCGTTACTGTCTCGAAACCCATATCCACGCCGACCACATCACCGGCACCGGAACCCTGCGCGATCGCACCGGCTGTTCTGGCGTAGCCCCCCGCAAATCCGGCATTATCTGCGCCGATGTGCCCTGTGATCATGGCGATCGCTTCACCATCGGCGACATCACCGTGACCGCGATCGCCACCCCTGGTCACACCAACTGCGACATGAGCTACTTGATCAACGACACCCACCTGCTCACCGGCGATAGCCTCTTCATCCGAGGCTGTGGCCGCACCGATTTCCAAAGCGGCGATGCGGGTCAACTCTACGACTCCATCACCCAGCATCTGTTTACCCTGCCGGATCATGTCCTCGTCTATCCGGGTCACGACTATCGCGGCCAAACCGTCTCCACCATTGGCGAAGAAAAGCAACATAATCCCCGCCTGGCCGGACAAAGCCGTGATCAGTTCATTACTCTGATGAGTGGTCTTGATCTCCCCAATCCGAAAAAAATCATGGAAGCAGTGCCGGCAAACCAACATTGCGGCCAAGTTGCCTAGACTCTCCACTTTTCGCGTTTCAACCCCTACCCTTCGGAGTATCCATCCATGACCACGATTAACACCCAACTCGAAGCGATCGCCCCCACCACCCTCCAGCAATGGTTAGCAGAAGATCGCGTCACCCTCGTTGATGTGCGCGAACCTTCCGAACACGCCGGCGAAAAAATAGCCGGGTCTCACCTCGTCCCCCTCTCCCGCTTTGAACCCGCTCAACTGCCCCACGAAGCCGGCAAGCCCGTCGTCCTCTATTGCCAAACCGGCAACCGTTCCACCGAAGCCGCCCGCCATCTCATCCTCGCCGGCTATGAATCCGTGATTCACCTCGACGGCGGCATCACCGCTTGGAAGCAAGCCGGACATCCCACCCAAGTCAACAAAAACGCACCGATCAGCATCATGCGCCAAGTGCAAATGATTGCCGGGAGTTTAGTTCTCACGGGGACTCTCTTGGGGGCCTTTGTCTCGCCTTGGTTCTTGATTTTGAGTGGGTTTGTGGGCGCGGGGCTAACCTTTGCAGGGCTGTCGGGAACCTGTGCCATGGCGATGCTGTTGGCGAAACTCCCCTACAACCAACGAGTGGGCTAACGCTCCTCGCCCACCGGGCTACTCCTGCCTGGAATCCTTTGTCGTGCGAGCTTCTAGCTCCCTATGGATTGGCCAGTTCATGGGGGAAAGTAGCGAGCCAGAGGCTCGCACTCCCATTCCGTTGACCTTCTGTCGTGTGAGCTTCTAGCTCGCTATGGATTGGCCAGTTCATGGGGGAAAGCAGCGAGCCAGAGGCTCGCACTCCCATTCTGTTGACCTTCTGTCGTGCGAGCTTCTAGCTCGCTATGGATTGGCCAGTTCATGGGGGAAAGCAGCGAGCCAGAGGCTCGCACTCCCATTCCGTTGACCTTCTGTCGTGTGAGCTTCTAGCTCGCTGCCTGTTAATAAGCTTCTAACTCTCTGCCCGTCTAGATTTGGCA
Organism: Spirulina major PCC 6313; assembly: GCF_001890765.1. Classification (NCBI taxonomy): domain Bacteria; kingdom Bacillati; phylum Cyanobacteriota; class Cyanophyceae; order Spirulinales; family Spirulinaceae; genus Spirulina; species Spirulina major. The sequence goes on from NZ_KV878783.1 coordinate 2,793,783, forward strand.
TCAGTGAGCCAGAGGCTCATAGTACCCTTGATGCAATTCTCAACGGGCCCGTGGGTGATCCCCTGTTATTCAATCCTTAATCTTGCTCCGATGCGATCGCAAAAGCTTTACGGCTTGACCCTCACCCCAAACCCCTCTCTCACGGGGCGAGGGGCTTCTGATCTGTACATGATAATTTCTGAACAAGCTTTAATTCAAGAACATTACTATCCTGAATTTGATTAAAAGATGGGTTAAAAAATGAGTATTGTTTGATACAAGATCAGCAATGTTATCAGTTAATAAAATATGTTGTGATTCAAAAACAACTTAATGCACTTTTATGCTGTAGCTGAGACTATCGTGAATAGTTTCAACCTCTTTTCGCAATAAATAGATTGCGAATCTTCACAATTATTTACTTAGACCTTGAAGATTATTGAATGATTCTAAACATCGCGGGAATTACTGGGGTTCAGTGACAAAATACGGGGAAGTATTCTCTCGATAATCGATTGATTTTGGTCAAAGTCAATGATTAGGAGTGAGCTTATTCTGCACTGAAATTGTGCATAGTTACTGTCCTACGAAGGGGAAGACCCATGTCCACCATCACCCCCACCCCTGCTGCCCCCAAGGCGCAACCGGATAAACGCTTCAAGATTCTCGACATCACCATGAAGCGGAATCACTATCGCCAAGATGCGTTGATTGAAGTGCTCCACAAGGCGCAAGAGTCTTTTGGCTTTTTAGAGCTTGATGTTCTTGAATATGTGGCGCGATCGCTCAAGCTCCCCCTGGGCCGCGTCTATGGGGTAGCGACGTTTTATCATCTCTTCTCCCTGAAGCCCAGCGGTAAGCACAGTTGCATCGTCTGTACCGGCACAGCCTGCTACGTCAAAGGGAGCGGCAAACTGGTCGAGGCGATCAGTGAAAAACTGGGCATCCAAGTGGGCGAAACCACGCCCGATGGCCAAGTATCCCTTTCCACCGCCCGCTGCATTGGAGCTTGTGGCATTGCTCCTGCTGTGGTGTTTGATGGCGAAGTGAAGGGCAAACTCGATGCGGATGCGGTGCTCGCGCGTCTGGCGGTCTTGGCTGAAACTGAATAATCTGGAGGCACGATGGATTTAGTTGAACTGAAAGCATTGGCGGCGGCCGAACAGGCCAAGTTTAAGCCGGTGCGCGTAAATTGTTGTACGTCCACGGGTTGCCAAGCGGCTCAATCATTGGAGATTAAAAAGAATCTGGCGAAGGCGGTGAAGGATCGCGGCCTGGGCGATCGCGTCGAAGTGGTGGGAGTCGGCTGTATGGGGTTCTGTGGTCGTGGCCCCTTGGTGCAAATTTCCACCGATGACCAACTGTTTGAAGCGGTCACCCCCGACCAAGCCGCCGGGATTATTGCCAGCATCGACGGTGGCATCACTGATGCTGAGGTGGGCGATGTGAACCATCCCTTCTTTAGCCGCCAATTCCATATTGTGCGCAAAAACAGCGGCAAAATTAACCCCGATCGCATCGAAGACTACATTGCCAGCGGCGGCTATCAAGCCCTGTACAAAGCCCTTTTTGAACTATCGCCCGACGAAGTGGTGACGGAAATCACCCAAAGCGGTCTGCGGGGTCGCGGCGGCGGTGGCTTCCCGACGGGGGTGAAATGGGCCACGGTGGCGAAAATGCCGGAGGGTCAGAAATACGTGATCTGTAATGGGGATGAGGGTGATCCGGGGGCGTTTATGGATCGCTCCGTCCTCGAAAGTGATCCCCATTTGGTGCTCGAAGGGATGGCGATCGCAGCCTACGCCGTCGGTGCCGACCATGGCTATATCTACGTCCGCGCCGAATATCCCCTCGCCATCGATCGCCTCAACAAAGCGATCAAACAAGCCAAACGCTACGGCATCCTCGGCAGTCAAATTTTTGACTCCCCCTTTGACTTCAAAATTGACATTCGGATCGGGGCCGGAGCCTTTGTCTGTGGGGAAGAAACGGCGTTGATCCATTCCATCGAAGGCAAACGCGGCAACCCCCGCACCCGCCCCCCCTATCCAGCCCAAGATGGTCTCTGGCATTGCCCAACGCTGATCAACAACGTGGAAACCTACGCCAATATTTCCACCATTATTGAAAAAGGCTCTGACTGGTACAGCCAGATCGGCACCGAGGGCAGTAAGGGCACGAAAATCTTCGCCCTCACCGGCAAGATCCGCAACAACGGCCTGATCGAAGTGCCGATGGGGATCACCCTGCGGGAAATTGTCGAAGAAATGGGCGGCGGTGTCCCCGATGGCACGATTAAGGCGGTGCAAACGGGTGGCCCGTCCGGCGGTTGCATTCCGGCACATCTGCTCGATACCCCCGTTGATTACGACTCCCTGACGAAGGTGGGGTCGATGATGGGGTCGGGCGGCATGGTGGTGATGGATCAGACCACGAGCATGGTGGAAGTGGCGCAGTTCTATATGGACTTCTGCCGCGAGGAAAGTTGCGGCAAATGTATTCCCTGTCGAGCGGGGACGGTGCAACTGCACAGTATGCTGACGCGCTTGTTGGCGAAACAGGCGACGGCGGCGGATTTGGAAACCATGGCCTCACTCTGCGCCATGGTCAAGGAAATGAGCCTCTGTGGTTTGGGAATGACGGCCCCGAATCCGGTACTGAGTACCTTGAACTATTTCCGCTCGGAATATGAGGAACTGTTGCAACCAATGCCCGCCCAGCCGCAAAACGCGGCAGTGACGGCATCCTAAGGCGCGATCGCAGCCTCATCTACATCAGCAATCGGAGAGTTGAACAAAATGTTTTGTGAACAATGTGAACAAACCGCCAGCGGCCAAGGCTGCCATCAATGGGGAGCCTGTGGCAAAAGCCCGGAGGTGAACGCGGTTCAGGATCTGCTGGTTTATGGCCTGCGGGGCCTGTCGGTGGTGGCGATCGCCGCCCGTGATCACAACATTGATACCACCGATGCCGATATCCTCCTCGGCGATGCCCTCTTTTCGACGATGACCAACGTCAACTTTGACCGGAAACGGTTTATCACCTTAATCCGGCAAGTGATCACCCTCCGGGAACTGCTCAAGCTGCAAGTCCAAAACCACAATGGGCGCAAGACCTTCTGGCCCGACATTTGCAACTACGAGCCGGATTGGTCAGAAAGTCTCGTGGAGCAGGGCTTGGCGAAGTCCCTCGAACGCCTCCAAAAAGTCGGGCAGAATCCGGATATTTTTGCCCTCCAACTCACCGTTTTGTATGGCGTGAAAGGGTTGGCTTCCTATGCGTTCCTAGCTTCGGAACTGGGACAACATGATCCGGCGGTTTACCACTTCTGCGAAGAGGCCCTCATTGCCTTAGATCGCACGGATTTAGACCTGATGGCCTGGGTGAACTTAGCCCTGAAGGTGGGCGAGGTGAATTTTCGGGCAATGGAACTCCTGGATGCGGGCCATACGCAAACCTACGGCCACCCAGTTCCGACCCCGGTTCCCCTCAATCCGCGCCAAGGCCAGGCGATCCTTGTGTCCGGCCATGACATTAAAATCCTGGCGGCGTTGTTGGCGCAAACCCAAGATACGGGGCTAACGGTGTACACCCACGGCGAACTGTTGCCCGCCCACGGCTACCCGAACTTAAAGGAAAAATATTCCCATTTCTACGGCCATTACGGGACGGCGTGGCAAAACCAAACCAAGGATTTTACCAAGTTTCCGGGGGCGATCGTGGTGACCACCAATTGCCTGATGCCGCCCCATGAAACCTACGATGACAAGCTGTTTTCTGTGGGGAGTGTGGGCTATCCGGGGCTGATTCATCTGGGGATGTCGGATGGGGTTCCGGATTTTAGCCCGGCGATCGCAAAATCCCTCGCCATGCCCGGCTTCACGGTCAATGATCCGCCGCGCTCGGTGCTAACCGGGTTTGCCCGCAATGCGGTGCTGTCTGTGGCCGATACGGTGGTGGATGCCGTGAAGGCGGGGAAAATTCGCCATTTCTTCCTCGTCGGGGGCTGCGATGGGGCCAAGCCCGATCGCAACTACTACACCGAATTTGTCGAAAAAGTCCCCGATGACTGTGTAGTTTTGACCCTCGCCTGTGGGAAATTCCGCTTCTTTGATCAGCAGTTGGGCACGATTGGCGACTTGCCGCGCTTGCTCGATGTGGGGCAATGTAACGATGCCTACAGTGCGATTCAAATCGCCTTGGGCTTGGCTCAGGCGTTTGACATGGGGGTGAACGATCTGCCCCTGTCGATGATTTTGTCTTGGTATGAGCAAAAGGCGATCGCTGTTCTGCTCACCCTCCTCCATTTGGGGATCAAAGACATTCGCCTAGGGCCAACCTTGCCCGCCTTCTTGACTCCGAATGTCTTTGCCCTGCTCTCCGAACGGTATAACCTCCAAGGCATTACCACCCCCGACGCAGATCTAGCCGCCTGCTTAGGGTAAACCCTAGGGGCGGATCGGGATTATCTATTCCCGATGCCCCGTTATTCTCATGGAGTTCTTGCAAATGATGTATTTCAGTTTAATCAGTCTGGGTGTAGGGTTGGCGGTCATGATCGCCGGACGGCGGCTGTGGCAAATGTGGCAGATCCACAAACTGCGGCGATCGCTCACCACCGCCAATGAATTGATCGTGTTCACCCCCGATCTCGTCGCCAACCTGCCGCCCCCAGTTCAGCGCTATTTACTCCATGCGATCGCCCCCGGCACGCCCCTCGCCAACGCCGTCCAACTCGACATGCAAGGCAGCTTCAAAACCAATATCAACAAACCCTGGTTGCCCCTCAAAGCCCGCCAATGGATGACCGCCCTTTCCGGCTTCGTCTGGCAAGCCAAAATCGGCAAACCCCAACTCCAATTCATCGGTGCAGACTCCTACTGCAACCGCCAAGGCCGCGTCCACTTTGACCTCTGGGGCGCGATTCCCCTCGTCGATCACCATAGCGACGAAATTAGCCGCTCTAGCCTCGGTCGCCTCGCCATTGAAATGGTGTGGCTCCCCTCGGCCCTCCTTCCCCATAACGGAGTTACCTGGCACGCCCTCAGTGAACACCACATCTGTGCCGAATGGACGATGGACGATGAACCGATCTGCCTTCAACTCACCATCGACAACCAAGGCCGCCTCCAGCACGCCGAACTCTCGCGCTGGAACGAACAAATCCACGGCTACAGTCGCTTCGGCTCTAGCTTTGTCAGTGAGCGCACCTTTAACGGCATCACCATTCCCACCCAAGTGGCCGCCGGTTGGAATGTTGATAGCCCGGACTACCACGAATTTTTCCGCGCCGTGGTTCACGATGCCAAATTCTCAACGACAGTCTAGCCCCCAACCCTGGGGGATGTTGCTGCTATTCCCTGTCCTAATGGGGTGATCCCTTACACCCCTATCACCCTTAAATCCCTTTGCAGGAGAGAACTATGTCAATTACGACCCTGAAAATTAATGGTCAAGATGTTGTGACCGAAAGTGGTAAAACTGTTCTGGATGCGGCCCAAGAGGCCGGGGTTGCCATTCCCACCTTGTGCCACCTTGAAGGGGTGAGCGAAGCTGCTGCTTGTCGCCTCTGTGCCGTGGAAGTGAAAGGCACACCAAAACTATTGCCCGCCTGTGTCACCCCGGTGAGTGAAGGGATGGAGGTGGAAACCAATACCCCGAAACTCCAGGACTATCGCCGCATGATTGTGGAACTCTTTTTCGCCGAAGGGAATCACGTTTGCTCGATCTGCGTGGCCAATGGGAACTGTGAGCTACAAGATGTGGCGATCGCGGTGGGGATGGATCATTCTCGCTTTAGTTACCGTTTCCCCGATCGCGGCGTGGATCTCTCCCATCCGATGTTTGGCATTGATCATAACCGCTGCATTCTCTGTACGCGCTGTGTGCGGGTGTGCGATGAAGTGGAAGGGGCCCATGTGTGGGATGTGGGCAACCGGGGCGAGGCTTGCTATATCGTGTCGGGGATGGATCAGCCCTGGGGCGAGGTGTCCGCCTGTACGGCTTGTGGTAAATGTGTGGATGCTTGCCCGACGGGGTCGATTTTCCGCAAGGGCACGACAACGGGAGAAAAGGTGGGCGATCGCGCCAAATTGGAATTTTTAGTGAACGCTCGCGAAAAACAAGAGTGGTCACGCTAAAGATGAAGGGTGTTAATCCCAATCCAGGGGACTGTATTGGATCTGAATTGTTCACCATTACCGCTTATGTCTTCACGTTCTGATCTGTCTGCTCTCTATTCATCTCCTGTGCCCTTCACGCTATCTACCCGGCACTATGGTAGTCAGCCTGAACCAGAAACCCAATTTTTGATGGCCTTGGACTTGTGCGAAGACTTTTTTGCCATATCCGCCGCCTGTACTCCCACCGATGGCATGCAACTCCGTCATGCGGTGGAACTATTGACCCCCCTTTTAGCAGGGACAGAACTTTGGTTTGTACTCATCGATCGCTACATAACCCGGATTCAACGGCTGCGATCGCAACTCCGAACCTTAAGCGGTACATCCCAACCCGGACAAACCTGTTGCATCAATCAACACTGTGCTTGTCCCCTCCATTGTGACCCCAGCGAATACGCGCAACTCCTAGAGGCGCTACTCTCAGTCTAGAGAACTTCTTCATTCCTGATTCAAATTCACGAGGACTCATTATGTCTAAAATTCGCTTTGCTACGGTTTGGCTTGCGGGCTGCTCCGGCTGTCACATGTCCTTTTTGGATATGGATGAATGGCTGATCGACCTCGCCGCCCAAGTGGATGTAGTCTATAGTCCCGTCGGGTGTGACCTCAAAGACTATCCCGACCATGTGGACGTGTGCCTCGTGGAAGGCGCGATCGCCAACGAAGAAAACCTCGAACTCCTGCGCCACGTCCGTGCCCGCACCAAAACCCTAATCTCCTTCGGTGACTGTGCCGTCACCGCCAACGTCCCCGCCATGCGCAACATGCTCGGCGGCGCAGAACCCGTCCTCAAACGCGCCTACCTCGAACTCGGCGACTCCACCCCCCAACTCCCCCACGAACCCGGCATCGTCCCCGAACTCCTCGACCAAGTACGCCCCATCCATGAATGGGTTCCCGTCGATATCTTCATGCCCGGTTGCCCCCCCAGCGCCGATCGGATTCGCGCCACCCTCGAACCCCTCCTACGCGGCGAAATGCCCGTCATGGAAGGGCGAGACATGATTAAATTTGGGTAATTGGCCCAGTACCCCATTTCCAGCATTCAGTTTCTTCATTGGTTAATTTGACTTCATGACACTTTTTGAGCTCGTCACCGAGACAATTCAAACAGATGATTGGTCGTTTCATATTCTGGAATCCGAAGCGACAATCATGATCGAAATAACCTTGGAATCTGGGCAGTTTCGAGGCTATTTCTTGATCGATGAAGAAACAGAATGGGTACAGTTTAATCTCGTCTTGCCGGTGACCGTGCCCGCGGACAAACTATCTGTGGCTTGTGAATTCATTTGTCGCGTCAACTATACGTTGCTGGTCGGTCACTTAGATATCGATCTTGATGATGGCGAAGTTCGCTATAAAACCAGCGTGATTCTCCATGAAGCACCTAGGACACTCAACACCATCCGTAATGTAATCTATCCCAATTTGATGATGGTGGATCACTACTTTCCCTCATTCATGAAAGTGATCTATGGAGATGCAGATCCCGCCGAGATCCTTGATGATCTCGATGATGAATTTGACGACGAATTCGACGATGAATTTGATGATGATGACCTCCAAAACAGTGATCATCAGCACTTTGATCCCCATGATTTGAATTAACGCCACCGACAGCACCCAAACACCGCCATCCTCAATCTTGACTCTCCTATTCACCTATTCTCCCCACAAAGACCATGGCTAAAACAGTTGTTATTGATCCCGTCACTCGCATTGAAGGTCACGCCAAAATCTCGATCTTTCTCGATGATGCGGGCGAAGTTGAAAATGCGCGATTCCATGTGGTGGAATATCGCGGCTTTGAAAAATTTTGCGAAGGTCGGCCCTTTACCGAAATGGCGGGGATCACGGCGCGAATTTGCGGCATTTGTCCCGTGAGTCATTTACTCGCCGCCGCGAAAACGGGCGATAAACTCCTCGCGGTGCAAGTGCCGATCGCTGGGGAAAAACTCCGCCGCCTGATGAATTTGGGGCAGATTATTCAATCCCATGCCCTTTCATTTTTCCACCTCAGCAGCCCGGATTTTCTCCTCGGTTGGGATAGTGACCCGGCGAAGCGGAATGTGTTTGGGCTGATTGCCGCTGATCCGGACTTGGCGCGGGCGGGGATTCGGCTGCGGCAGTTTGGCCAGACGGTGATTGAAAAATTAGGGGCGCGGAAAATTCACGCCGCCTGGACGGTTCCGGGGGGGGTACGATCGCCCCTCTCCGCAGAAGGTCGCCAATGGATTTGCGATCGCCTCCCGGAATCCCTCGACACCACCCGCACCGCCCTGCGGATCTTCAAAGACCTCCTCGATCGCTTCCACACCGAAACCGAACAGTTCGGCAAATTTCCTTCCCTCTTTATGAGCCTCGTCGCCCCCAACGGCGATTGGGAACATTACGGCGGCGCGATCCGCTTCAAAGACAGCGAGGGCAACATCATCGCCGATGGCCTCAGCGAAGACGATTACCAAGACTATTTAGGCGAAGCTGTTGAACATTGGTCCTATCTGAAATTCCCCTACTACAAGCCCCTGGGCTATCCTGACGGCATCTATCGCGTTGGCCCCTTGGCGCGGGTGAACAATTGCGATCGCTTCGGAACCCCCGAAGCCGATGCCGAACTCGCCGAATTCCGTCAACGGGCCGGGGCGATCGCTACCTCCTCCTTTCTCTATCACTACGCTCGCCTCTTGGAAATCCTGGCCTGCTTAGAACGAGTTCAGCGTCTCATGGATGACCCGGATATGATGAGCGATCGCGTTCGTGCCAAAGCTGACATCAATCAAACCGTGGGCATCGGGGTCAGCGAAGCCCCACGGGGAACCCTCTTCCACCACTACCAAGTAGACGAAAACGGCCTCCTCGAAAAGGTCAACCTAATCATCGCCACAGGCCAAAACAACCTGGCGATGAACCAAACCGTCACCCAAATCGCCAAACACTACATCCACGGCAACGAAATCCCCGAAGGCATGCTTAACCGCGTCGAAGCCGGAATCCGCTGCTTTGACCCCTGCCTCAGTTGCTCCACCCATGCGGCGGGCCAAATGCCCCTCCATGTGCAACTGCTGCGCCCCGACGGTTCCGTCCTCGATGAGGTGTACCGCGACTAAGGGCGATCGCGCCTGAACCGCTCCCGCTCATCCCGAATCAGGTGAACCCCAGCGAATTCACTGGATAGCATCAATAGCAACTCAAGCCAGAAACCCTCTGAATTCAGAGGGTTTCTGGCATTCTGCTCAAGAGCCATCCCGGTGATCCACCCCACCAGAAATCACCCCGAATCACCAGCTTTATTTTGAGGGAGTTTCACCCGGTGGAAGCAACCCCATTTGAATGGCCCAGATCGCAGCCTGGGTGCGATCGCGCACCTCTAATTTTTGCAAAATCGTATGGACATGAACACGCACCGTTCCAGGCGCAATATAAAGAGCATCAGCAATCTCCCGATTGCTCTTGCCATGGGCGACTAAGGACAAAATTTCCTGTTCTCGTTTCGTTAAAGGATTCGTCGCCGCCGTTGATGACTCCTCAGTCACAAGGGGGGATGCTTGCTGAAACACCGATTGAATTTCCTGGGACGCGATCTCATCCCACCACGATGCCCCCACTGCCACCGATCGAATTGCCAAGATGAGAACTTCGGCGGCCACCCCCTTGACACAATAGCCCTGGGCCTGGGCTTCAATTAAACGGTTAATCAAGGTAGGCTGGGAATGAGACGTGAGAATTAAAATAGGCAATTTGGGCTGAAGTTGTTTAATTTGGCGGCAGGTTTCGATACCGCCAATACCCGGCAACCCCACATCTAAAATCACCATGTCAAAAACCTGTTGATGAACAAAGGCGATCGCCGTTTCCCCATCTTCGGCCTCAGCCACAATCTCTAAACTAGGTTCCTGGGTGAGCCGGGTCACCAACCCTAACCGGAACAGTTCATCATCTTCAACCAAAAGAATTCGGATTGGCGAGAGCGACATCGGAAACTATCCATAACACCAGGGCATGATTTGAGGGTGAAGCTCGGCAAAGGATGAGAAACATCACAATTCGATCGGCACCCAAAAGGCAACAACAGCCCCGCGAGGCGATCGCTGCTCTGCCCATATTTTACCGCCATGGGCTTCAATAATCTGACGACTGAGGTAAAGCCCTAAACCCGCCCCTTTCGCTTGGCGATCGCCGTTCCCTTGATAAAACCGCTCAAATAAATGGGGTAAATCATGCTCAGAGATGCCCTGTCCTTCATCTAATATTTGCACCTGATAAACATTGTTTTTAAGAGCAATAAAAATCTCTACTTTTCGCCCGCGTAGAGAATGGTGAATCGCATTCGTAATTAAATTATTAAACACGCGGTGTAGCTGAAACGCATCCCCATTAATCCAATAGGCTTGGCGAAAATCAGAGTCACCTTGACGCAGACATAAATGAACTTGTCGAGACGTTGCGAGGGGGGTTAATTGCAAAATCACCTCTTCCGCAATATTCGTGAGATTCACAATGCTGCGGTGGAGTTGTAACCCATTCAGATCATTCCGGTAAATATCCATCAGCATTTCGACCAGTTGCAAGGTCATGCGATGGCTGCGGATCATAATGGCGATCGCCCGTTGTTGAGCGGTGTTGATCGTGCCAAACTGTCCAGCCTGAAACGCATTGAGGGTTTCAATCGCTCCTAAAAGAGGCGTTTTTAAGTCATGGGTCAGCTTCGGTCTCACACTATGTTGATATGGGAAGCATCCCAGTGATGCAACCCCAGCAAAAGACTAGCCTGTGAACCCTGTTTAGTGGTTGCAGGAGAATACGCATTGTAGAGAACCGCTAGTCTTAATGCAGCAACCCAAGCGCAGGAAATTCGATCGCTCTGGCCAGAGATGGACTACCGCCCTTCCTCTGCTAAAGTGCTCCGAGATTCGACGACGAAATCACGGTAGAAGAAGGCGCGATCGCTCCCTTTTAACGCATTGCTCAAATCAAAGCGGGGCGTAATGTGATCGTACAGTGCCGGCGGACAGCGGCGCGGCACAAACAAATTCCAATAGGCCCAGCGTCCCCCTAGTTGACTCCGAGCCGCAATTTGCGCCAAGGTGCGGGCGTGGTTTGCCGCTGACATATATTCAAAAATATTGCTGAGGTTGAAGCGATCAATCGGGGGGCAATCGGGGCGATCTAGATATTCTTCCACGGCGCAGCAATGCCATTCGAGGCGATCGAGGTGGGCGCGGATCGGCTCGAACTGTTCCGGGCGGAGGGCGTAGGGGAGGGCGGTGCGGTGTTCGCCCGTGAGTATCCATTGCAGATAGGGATTCAGGGCCGGATCAAGGGTGGTGAGGGCGTGGCGCAGTTGGGCGGCGAGTTGGGGGGTGGGGTTGCCGTCCACGTAGCGAAAAAAGCTGGGATCGCGCCCCCAGCGTCCGATCAGTGGTTGAGAAAAAAAGAGGTTAAATCCCCAACGCCAACGCCAATGATTCCAGGTGCGATCGTAAAACTGTTGACGGTCGGCGGGGGATTTGGGGGTGAGGAGGGATGCGATCGCCCCCTCATTCTGCAACAAGGGCAATAGGTAGCAGCGAAACCGCGCCAAATATCGCTCAAACTTCCCCACCGTCCCAAACCCCGCCCCAATCAACCATCGCCGCCGATCCCAAAACCCTTGCACATCCGCCGCGAGATCCCCCCGACAGCGTTGATACCACGCCCACCGCTGGGCCGCCGTTCCCGATCGCGACCCCAAAAACTGCAACAGTTCCCCATAGTCTAACCGCCGATAGGCCGCCACCCGCAGGGCTAAACAGGCCAACTGAGCCGGATTGAGATCGACAGCGATCGCTCGTTTTGGCCCCCGACTCAACAACGCCAGGGTATTATCCCCCGCCGATGCGATGGACAGGCAAGTGTGATCCGGCTGCACCTCCAACGCCGCCAGCAACAAATCCGCATCTTCCCAACATTGGGCGTAGCGGATCTGGGAAAAGTCCGCTGTTTGGGCGATTTCCGTGGGCATGGTGGCGCGACGCTAACCCCGAAAAAAGGATCGAATTGACTGCCATGCCGTGTTGAGGGTCTGTTGCAGTTGGCGGCGACTCTCCCATTGAGCCAGTTCGCGCTCATAGGCGGGGCCTTTGGGTTGAAAAATTTTCCAACCGCCCAACACACTCAAGGTCACCAACACCACCACCAAATACCGCGACCAGCCCAACCCGCCGCCACTGAGCAAATCCAGACTCATAAAAAAGCCCGCGAGAATCATATATTTCACGGCTTTATGGCGAAATTGGGCGAAGCGGTAGCGGTCGAACTCTTGGCGTTTTTCGGTTTCGAGGCGAGATAAACGCCAATCTTGTTCAGCGGCTTCGAGGCAGGTGAGGGGAATCTCAAGTTCTTCGGCGATTTCGAGGAGTTGGGTGCGTGTGAATTCACCCTCGCGATCGTTGCGGGCGATCGCTAATTGCAAAATCTGTTGAATGTCGTCCGATTGATAAATTTGCGGCGCGGTCATACCCGGATTAAGGCAACACAGGACAATGGTTTCATTATAGAAAATGTGACAAGAACAGGACGAAAATCACCATTTTCATCGATGCCACTCAATGGAGGCGTGCGAGGGAGTATTTATGTTGTGTAACCCTTTTCGCCCTGACCCATAATTTGTGCAACCCCTCAACCCCTCACCCAACCCTCTCCCGCAGGCCACTGCTTATGCATAACGTTCAAATGTTGGCCTACGTTGCGATCGATCCCCCTAAATCCCCTTTTAAAAGGGGGACTTTGAGCAGTTTGTGTATAAGCGGTAGACCGCAGGAGAGGGCTTTTAGCTCCCTTCTCCTGCGGGAGAAGCGATGCCCTGAGCTTGTCGAAGGCTTGCCCTGAGCGAAGCCGAAGGGGGGGGCTGGGAATGAGGGCACTAGATGGCAATCAGTCTGAATCTGCAATAAGTTGGGATGCACCCCCATTGCTCGTACCTTGGTCATCTGAAAAACCTTGAAGTTGACAGCCATGGCTCATTATCGACTTCCCCCTAAACAACTAGCGGAACAACATACATTCGTATCTAGTCAACTATTTTTGATATCCTTCAAAAAAATGCTATGAATCATAGATTTTTCAAACGAAAGCACATTTATGGAGCCATCTTAACTCTATTGTTTTTGATCACAACCTCCCTCACCTTAACTAGCAACGTATCCGCCAAGAGCATAACAGTTCATTCATGGATAACAACCCCCGATCAACATCAATTATTGCAACCACAAGATGACATCTCCTTCACCTCAAAAAAACAGCCCAGCCCTTTAACCATTAATCTCAACCCCAACACAAAATATCAACAAATGGATGGCTTTGGGGCCGCATTAACTGATTCCTCTGCTTGGCTCATTGCGAATAAATTATCACCCACTCAACGCAACGCCTTATTAAATAATCTCTTTGAATCCGATGATGGAATTGGGTTAAACATTCTTCGCCTGCCTATGGGAGCATCAGATTTTGCTCTGAGCAATTATACATATAACGATCACAACGGTTTTCCAGATCTCGACCTTAGTGATTTTTCGATACAACATGACACTGCATATATCATCCCCACTCTTCAGCAAATCAAACAAGTCAATCCAGCGATGAAAGTCATGGGATCGCCATGGAGTGCGCCAGGTTGGATGAAAACCACTCGTACAAATAAGTGTCTGGATGTACAAGACTGGTCAGAAAATGATGGTGGAAATATACAACAGTGGGATTGTACTGGCAATTCAAATCAAGCTTGGCAACTCGAAAAAAATCAACAAACAGGTCACGATCAGATTATTTCTGCCCATAGTAAAAAGTGTCTAGATGTACAAGACTGGTCAGAAAATGATGGTGGAAATATCCAACAGTGGGACTGTACTGGCAATTCAAATCAAGCTTGGCATCTTGAACATAATCAACAAACAGGTCACTATCAGATTATTTCTGCCCATAGCAAAAAATGCCTAGATGTACAAAACTGGTCAGAAAATGATGGTGGAAATATCCAACAGTGGGACTGTACTGGCAATTCAAATCAAGCTTGGCATCTTGAACATAATCAACAAACAGGTCACGATCAAATTATTCCAATTCACAGCAAAAAAACAGAGCCAAATGGTGGATTAAATCGTGGAATATTAAAGCCTCAATTTTATACTGCTTATGCAGACTATTTTACGAAATTTATCCAATCCTATGAATCCTATGGCATTCCCATCTATGCAATTTCTGTCCAAAATGAGCCTCATCATGAATCTGATTATCCTACTATGAGGTTTGAGTCCGGCGACATGGCACGGTTCATTAAAGACTCGCTTGGCCCTAGTTTTTTATCGAATAACATAAAAACCAAAATACTCATCTGGGATCACAACTGGGATGAGCCCAACTACCCCATATCCATACTCAATCAACCTGAGGTCAGAGATTACATTGCAGGTTCGGCATTTCACTGTTATGCAGGCGATGTCAGTAATCAAACCATTGTCCACAATTCCCATCCTGATAAGGACGTGTATTTCACAGAATGTTCAGGAGGGGGTTGGGAACGAGATTTTGGAAAAAACTTATCATGGCAAACCAAGTATCTTACTATTGGAGCGACTCGAAACTGGGCTAAAACTGTGCTGCTTTGGAATCTAGCCCTTGACGAAAATAATGGCCCTAAAAATGGAGGATGTCAGGATTGTAGAGGAGTGGTGACGATTAATAGCAATACAGGGTCTATTGCGAAAGAAGTGGAATACTATGTCCTTGGGCATATTAGTAAGTTTGTCGATCCGGGGGCATACCGAATTGAATCAAATTCATTTGCAGGAAGACTTGAAAATGTTGCTTTTCAAAATCCTGATGGCTCATTAGTTTTATTGGCACTGAATCCCAGTAGTGAATCACAAATGTTCAACGTTCAGTGGTCTGGAAAATCATTCACCTACTCATTATCGGGTGGGTCAGTGGCAACATTGATCTGGAACATTTCACCGTCTTAATACCCATTCTGAAAAGGGGTCATCCCACTTTTTAGACATTCTTTCAGGACAGGGAAGGAGCAGAAATTTCACCTCAGAAATCCGGTAAGAAAAATCTAATTCACGAAGGGCTGATGATGAGAGAAAGGGTGATGCCGCTGATGCCCAGTTGATGCTCCTAGGGCGCGATCGCATCACCCTCCCACCCAAAACTGCCAGTCTTAACGCTACAGTAAACAGGATTTACCTGCGTAATTATCGTGACTGCCGCTCCTCTTCATCCCCTCCAACGCCTGCTGCACTATAGCCAGCGCTATCGCCTGCTGATCTGGCAAGCTACCGCCGCCTCAGTTCTTAACAAAGTCTTTGACCTCGCGCCGCCGGTCTTGATCGGGGCGGCGGTGGATGTGGTGATAAAACAACAGGATTCCCTGATTGCCCGCTGGGGAGTGCGCGACACCTTTACGCAATTGTTGATTTTAACGATTTTGTCGGCGGTGATTTGGGGGTTGGAATCCCTGTTTGAATATGCCTATGAGCGGCTCTGGCGCAATTTAGCCCAAAATATGCAGCACGATTTGCGCCTCGAAACCTATGGCCATGTTCAAGAGTTGGAGATGAGCTTTTTTGAGGACAGCAGTACGGGCGGGTTAATGGCGATTTTGAATGATGACATTAACCAGTTGGAGCGATTTTTAGATATTGGGGCCAATGAAATCCTGCAAGTGACCACTACGGTGATTGTGATTAGTGCGGGGTTTTTAATCCTTGCGCCAACGGTGGCCTGGATGACGATGATCCCGATTCCGATTATTATTGTCGGCTCGATCGCATTTCAGAAAAAACTCGCGCCGCGCTACGCCAAAGTGCGGGAAAAAGTGAGCCTGTTAAGTGGGCGGTTGGCGAATAATCTCAGCGGGATTACGACGATTAAAAGTTTCACCACGGAAGCCTATGAATTGGATCGCTTGGCCATGGAAAGTGAAGCCTATCGCCAAAGTAATCGCCATGCGATCGCCCTCAGTGCGGCTTTTGTGCCGTTGATTCGGTTGGTGATTTTGGGTGGCTTTACGGCGACGCTGTTGATCGGGGGGATGGAAACCGTGGAGGGGCGGCTAGCGGTGGGAACTTACAGCGTCTTGGTGTTCATGACCCAGCGGCTGCTGTGGCCCTTGACGCGATTGGGCCAAACCTTGGATCAATATCAGCGGGCGATGGCATCCACGCAACGGGTGATGAGCTTGCTCGATACGCCGATTCGGATTGCCTCCGGAAACCAACCCCTACCCCGCGTGGACGGTACGATTCAGTTCGATCAAGTCACGTTCGGCTACCAGGTCGATTACCCCATCATCGATCAGCTTACCCTGACGATTCCGGCGGGTCAGACCATCGGCATTGCCGGATCAACAGGGTCGGGAAAAAGTACCCTGGTGAAGCTCCTGCTACGGTTCTACGAAATCCAGTCGGGCATGATTACGATTGACGGTCTCGATATTCGCGCCATTCACCTTCATGATCTGCGGGGGGCGATCGGCCTCGTGAGCCAGGATGTGTTTTTGTTCCATGGCACGGTGCGGGACAATATTGCCTACGGGAGTCCGGATGCGACGTTTGGGGAAGTGTGCGAGGCGGCGAAGTTGGCCGAAGCGGAGGAGTTTATTCAGCAATTGCCCCAGGGCTACGAGACGATCGTGGGGGAACGGGGGCAAAAACTATCGGGGGGACAGCGGCAACGGTTAGCGATCGCCCGCGCCATCTTGAAAAATCCGCCGATCCTAATCCTCGATGAAGCCACCTCCGCCGTGGATAACGAAACCGAGGCCGCCATCAGTCGCGCCCTGGCCCACATCACCCAAAACCGCACCACGATCGCGATCGCCCACCGCCTTTCCACAATCCGCCACGCCGATCGCATTTATGTGATGGAACAGGGCCGCCTCGTGGAACAGGGCGATCATGATGAGTTAGTCGCCCTCAACGGGATCTACGCCAACCTCTGGCGCGTCCAAACCGGGGAATAGTGGATCGTCTGCGCCAAGGTAATGGATTAGGTTGCGCTTGGAGATATGAAGGGACTTGACTCGGTGCGGTTATGAAGAGAAGCCGCGCCGAATCGATCTGAGGTGTACGGGAGCATTTTTAAGGTCTCATAGCCAAAAGAGCAATCCGGTTCTGCAACACGTACTTCCTAATCTCAATGTGGATACTGTTTAGAGATACATTACGCCGAAAACTCAGCCTAAGCATTGCTCTCTGTTCACTATTTGAGGAAGATTGTCTGCAATGTTGGATTACTCTTTGGTCGATTCAACGAGACAGATAGAAAATGAATATGTTTAACCTCATTTTACTAGTGGATAGAACCTTGACTGTTTTATCTGTCAGGGAAGCATCACCTGCTTCAATTACTAATGTAGCACCTTCACCCTAGAGATCGAGCGGGTGCAACTAAAGTTTACGCACCCTGAGTATTAACATTCAAAACTGTTGAATCACGTTAATTTGGGGGAGACAAATCCCGGAATTATGCTAATGCTAGCGGCGATGGGGGGAGCGATAAAACGGTTTTTTCACCACTGTTGCGGGGTAGGATTTACCCCGAATTTCCACGTTAACGGTATTGCCCGGCTTGGTGAGGGCTTTCGGCACGTAGGCGAGGGCGATCGCTTTCCCCAAGGTGGGGGACAACGTGCCGCTGGTGACAACCCCCACCGTTTCCCCCGCCACAACCACGGGGTAATCATGGCGGGCAATATGTCGCCCGGCCATTTCCAGCCCCACCAAACGCCGCTCCACTCCTGCCGCCTTTTGTGCCGCGAGCACGTCCCGCCCGATAAAGTCAGGATTGCTGTCGAGATGTACCAACCAGGCGAGACCGGCTTCGAGGGGGGTGGTGGTTTCGGTAATGTCTTGGCCGTAGAGGGCCATGGCGGCTTCGAGGCGGAGGGTATCCCGTGCGCCGAGGCCGCAGGGTGCAACGCCGGCAGCAGCGAGAGCCTGCCAGAGGGCTTGGCCGGTGGGAATATCCACCATCACTTCAAAGCCATCTTCGCCCGTGTAGCCGGTGCGGGCGATAAAGGCGGCTCCGTCTAAGATTTCGGTTTGGCAATGGCCGAAGCTAGGAATGGCGGTTAAATCGGCTTTGATTAGGGGTTGCAGGGTGGCGATCGCCTCCGGCCCTTGGACGGCAATTAAGACCCGATCCCCAGAGACATCCTCAAGGGTGACGGGGCTGCCGCTGAGGTGTTCGGTGATCCAGG
The DNA here is from genome assembly GCF_001890765.1 of Spirulina major PCC 6313. Taxonomy (NCBI): domain Bacteria; kingdom Bacillati; phylum Cyanobacteriota; class Cyanophyceae; order Spirulinales; family Spirulinaceae; genus Spirulina; species Spirulina major. Next base: position 2,812,185 of record NZ_KV878783.1, read on the forward strand.
CGTAATCCTGCGATCGCGTCGCCGCATTGACGATGATCACCCCCTGTTCAGCACCGTCTGCCGTCGTGCCTTGGTAATAGATAATGACATCATCAATAATGCCGCCGTCCGGATTGAGCAACACCGTATATTGTGCTAATCCTGGTGTTAGGCGATTTAAATCCGACGGCACGAGCCGCTGTAACTGTTGGCGGGCAGTTTGACCCTGCCAGAGGAATTTGCCCATGTGGGAAATATCGAACATCCCAACCTGGGTACGCACGGCTTCATGTTCCTGCTTGAGTCCGGTAAACTGTACCGGCATTTCCCAGCCCGCAAAGGCAGTAAAGCGGGCATTTTGCGCGGTCATGAGGTCAAACAGGGGAGTACGCGAGAGATGATCTGAAGATTGCACTGATACCATCCGGTCAAAAAATGAGCTTAAACTGCTGGGATGCCGTGGCGAAACGCTGGGCGATCGCGGCTTCCTCATCTTATCGAGTTGCGTGGTTCTATTGTTTCGAGAACTTCACTAAAGCGTCGCGCATCGCTGGGGGTAATCGGCGCATAATTTTGCCCTTGTCCCGATCCATAGCCACGAGGGTCACAAAGGCCGATACACAGAGTTCGTTGGTGTCTAAATTTTGAATTTGATAGGCCCAGTTGATCCGCACGCCTTTCATTTCCATCATGCGGGTTTTGACCATGGCCACCTCGCCCATGCGCAGGGAGCGATGATACCGCAGAGACATTTCCACCACAGGTAAATCACACCCCACCCCCACCAGATCCGCGAAGTTGATGCCGAGCGATCGCAAACATTCCACCCGCGCCTCTTCCATCCAAGCCACATAGGCCCCATGCCAAACAATGCCGCCATAATCGGTATGGTGGGGATGAACGCGGACGACATATTCAAACCACTTATCTGTTGTGGCGTGGAGGGCGTGGTCTTCAATGATGGCGGTAGTGGGAGGGAGTTGCTGTTGTTTATCCATGACTCATGACGCTAGCCGGACTGTGGATTTTAATGTACCGTATCCCGTTGAAGTGAAGAAACCCCTCTTTGGAGGGGTTTCGATGCGTTACTCTGGCGATGCCATGGGTCAGATACAGCGATGGGCTAGTTGCTGGCGCAGGCTTCAAGGAGGCTCTGTTCTAGATCGCTGACGGTGGTGAAGGCGTGGAAACCCTGTAACGTCACTTGCCGCTGCACTTTGCCCGCGACTTCCGTCGGTGGGGTATCCAGGGCGATCGCATAGCTCGACGTATCAGGATGATCCGGAATTGCGATCGCCAACTCCAGCGCATCCTCCGTCACCTGTCCCGTAAAGCAGGCATATTCCGAACGGGGCCGGTAAATCGCCCCCCGCACTTGCCCATCATCCACCGTAAACACCAAATAATCTTGCGCCAATTGATCCCGCTGCGTCGCGACACCATAGGCATGAATACCATCTTGCAACAACGACGATGCAGACATCGATTCCGGCTCAGGCTGGGTAGTTTGGGTAGTTTGGGCAAGCTGGATCGCGTGGCTTGTCTCATCCATCGCCTTCACCACCTCAGCCCCTGCCACATCCAGCAGCAACCCTTGACCCAGCACAGCGATGAGCATCGCACCCATCCATTGCCATTGTTTTTTCGTTGCGTTAAAACCAAACATATTCATTCTCACTCCCCGCGAAGAACACACCAACAATTCACACCAAAAACCGAGAGCGTAGAAGCTCGCACTTCCATCTCGTTCTCTATTAACCCCAAGGCCGGCATCCTTGATTTCGGATGTTACGCCCGGTGTTTTCCATACATTTACTCTATCGCTCTTCGCCAAACTGCGGAAAATGAGCTATGGGAATTTACGGACATCGACACCAGGACACGAAAAGACTCAAACCCTTAAAAACCGAGGAGTTGAGCGATCGCACTCCTGCCCTAGATTCCCGTTTACCCCCCGGTCTTGACCATTATTTTTTCAAAAAACGCTACAAAAGTTCATGATTTTGCTGTCAGATCACGACCGTCAACAAATTCAGATCACAACACCTCCTGGGGGGATATCACGAGCCCTGAACTGACAGCAAGGAAGAGTGCGATCGCCCCCCATTCCCAGTCAAATCCCATCCCATCTACAATGTTGGTACTGAAACGCTTTACAATTGTTCAAGAATTATCGTTATCACCCTTGCGGTCAAACTGACGTTTGATCCCCTCCACGGTGTCTACAGTCAGTCAGCGAGGGTCTAGAGACGGTTAACCAATTTCTCTAGAGTACCCCTATTCAAGGTAGTCACGAACGGTTGTCGCACTCAAACTAGAAGAACGTAGATATGAAGAAAGACATTACCCGCTATCGGAACATCGGCATTTTTGCCCACGTTGATGCCGGCAAAACCACCACCACAGAACGCATTCTTAAACTAACAGGCAAAATCCACAAAATCGGCGAAGTTCATGAAGGGGCGGCAACCACTGACTTCATGGAACAGGAACAAGAACGCGGGATCACCATTCAATCCGCCGCCACCACCTGTTTTTGGAAAGAACACCAACTCAACATCATCGACACCCCCGGACACGTGGACTTCACCATCGAAGTCTACCGCTCCCTGAAAGTGCTCGATGGTGGTGTGGGTGTGTTTTGTGGCTCTGGTGGGGTTGAACCCCAATCAGAAACCAACTGGCGCTACGCCAACGACTCCAAAGTTTCGCGGATCATCTACGTCAACAAGCTTGACCGCACGGGCGCAGACTTCTATAGCGTCGTCAAACAAGTCAAAGACATTCTTGGCGCACAGCCCCTCGTTATGACCCTCCCCATCGGGATCGAAAACGCTTTCGTCGGTGTTGTGGATCTCCTCACCGAGAAAGCCTGGGTATGGGATGACTCCGGTGATCCGTTGAACTACACGATCCAAGACATTCCCGCTGACATGGCCGATGATGTCGCCACCTACCGCGAAGCCCTGATCGAACTCGCCGTTGAACAAGACGACGAGGTCATGGAAAAATACCTCGAAGGCGAGGAAATTGACATCGACACGATCAAAACCTGCATCCGCAAAGGAACCCGTGATCTAGCCTTTTTCCCCACCTATTGCGGTTCTTCCTTCAAAAACAAAGGGGTACAACTCGTCCTCGATGCTGTTGTGGACTATCTCCCCAACCCCCTCGAAGTCAATCCGCAGCCCATTGTTGACCTCGAAGGCAACGAAACCGGCGAATACGCCAAAGCTGATTTTGATGCGCCCCTCCGGGCCCTCGCCTTCAAAATCATGGACGATCGCTTCGGCGCTCTCACCTTTACCCGCATCTATTCCGGGATGTTAGCCAAAGGTGACACCATCCTCAACACCGCCACGGGTAAATCCGAGCGGATCAGTCGGATGGTGGAAATGCACGCCGATACCCGCGAGGAGATTGAGTCTGCCCACGCTGGGGACATCGTTGCGCTGGTGGGAATGAAAAGCACCCAAACGGGCCACACCCTCTGTGATCCGAAAAACCCCGCCACCCTGGAACCAATGGTTTTCCCGGAACCGGTGATTTCCATTGCTGTCAAGCCGAAGAAAAAAGGCGCTGACGAAAAAATGGGGATGGCCCTCAGCAAGATGGTGCAGGAAGATCCCTCTTTCCATGTGGAAACCGACCAAGAAAGCGGCGAAACCATTCTCAAGGGGATGGGAGAATTGCACCTAGATATTAAGGTGGACATTCTCAAGCGTACCCACGGTGTGGAAGTGGAAGTGGGCAAACCCCAAGTGGCTTACCGCGAATCGATCACCAAGCGCCTCGAAGACAGCTACACCCACAAGAAACAGTCTGGGGGTTCAGGTCAGTACGGCAAGATCGATTACATTCTGGAGCCGGGCGAAGTGGGCAGTGGCTTCCAGTTTGAATCGAAGGTCACCGGGGGGAATGTACCCCGCGAATTTTGGCCAGCGGTGCAAAAGGGTTTTGCGTCCAGTATTGAGCAAGGGCCGTTGGCTGGATTCCCCTGTGTGGACTTGAAGGTGACGTTGACCGATGGAGCTTATCACGCGGTGGATTCTTCGGCGATCGCCTTTGAAATCGCCGCCCGCGCTGCCTACCGTCAATCTCTCCCCAAAGCAGGCCCCCAACTCCTAGAGCCGATCATGGCCGTGGATGTGTTCACCCCCGATGACTACATGGGTGATGTGATCGGCGACCTCAACCGTCGTCGGGGCCTAATCAAGTCCCAAGATGCTGGCACCATTGGGGTTCGCATCAAAGCGGATGTGCCCCTCAGCGAAATGTTTGGCTACATCGGCGACCTGCGCACGATGACCTCCGGCCGTGGTCAATTCTCAATGATCTTCGCCCATTACGCCCCCTGTCCTGCCAACGTGGCCGAAGAAGTGATCAAGGAAACCAAAGAACGCCAAGCCGCGTTAGCGTAATCGCTCGTTAACTAGTTGAAAAAGGGGGTGCGATCGCACCCCCTTTTTCATAGGATGAAGTGATCGCTTTCGCCTTCTCTTCACGTCACATCTTCAAGAGGTAATGATAGGGTTTGGGCGATTTGTTCGGGGGTGAGTCCGAGGGTGCGCAGATGTGCGATCGCGCCCTGTTGAGCCTGTTTTAATTGCTCCAGTTCCGCCTTGGCCGTTTCAGCCTCAGCCTTGGACGTTTTCGCTTCAGCTTGGGCGGTTTCCGCTTCAGCCTTGGCGGTTTCCGCTTCAGCCTTAGCCGTTTCAGCCAACTTCCCTAATTCCACATAACTTAAAAATAAATCGCCATTGGGCTTATAAATATGTAGCGTCTCGGATGTGATTTCAAAGCGGATTTTCAAGAGGGGACTTTCCCAACCGTTCAGTTCTGGAATGACGGTAAATGCTTCCTCGTGCCGTTGCCATCCCGTTAAATCATTATGATCCGGATCGTAGAGATAATATTCACTGACTCCAAACTGGTGATAAAACTCCCACTTTTTCGCCATTTCTCCCAAGCGATTCCCTGGGGATAAAATCTCAAAGACCACTTGGGGCGCGATCGCACCTTCTTCCCATTGTTTATAAGACCCGCGATACCCTTTCGGGCGACCGAGCGCCACCATCACATCCGGAGCGCGACGAGTGCGATTATCCCCTTCCATGGGATACCACAACAAATCCCCCGCGACAAATACATTCGGATCATCCGCAAACAATAGTTCTAAATTTTCTTTGATCGTGACAATCCAATGAAACTGTAGGGTGTTATCCGACATGGGTAAACCATCACTATCCGGGTAGACAATTTTCGAGCGTTGCAGTTCTTGAACCATAATTTGCTCTTGACTGGGATGATCATCCTAATTATAAAAAATGGGCCAAAATTTCGTTCCTGTTGCTTGGATTATGATTCATCACGCCCAAAACCCCCCAGACGAATCTGAGGGGTTTTGGGGTATGGAGCCGAGCAGAGTCGAACTGCTGTCCGAACTGGCTATTTACCTTCTGTTCGTTCACAGGTTTAGCCCTTTTGATCCGCAAGGCGGGAGTAACTAATTATTCCGAGTTACGCGGAGTCTCTAGTAAAGTTCTCGCAAAGCCTCATGACTAGATGCACTTGGCTCGCATATCCGTTAAGGGTTATCCATTAGCATTAACGGAGTCAACTAATGAATGCTCGAAACCTAGTTTGGTTTATGGACTAAGCAGCAACAGGTGCAGCTTTACGAGCGAAAGGAACGATGTTGTTCGCAGTTACTTTTTTGGTTGAACTCTTGATTTGCGAGAGGGAGTTCGCTCTCGACCTGAATCACAGGGCGGCTTTCACCAACCCGTCGAAACCTTTACGGCCCCGTGTGTTGTTGTTTCATTATAGAAAGGTTTGACTCGGAATGCCAAGGGGGAAGCGATCGCACCACTTGCGCACTTCTGCGGCTAGGGTAGAGACGATTCCTTTGGTTGAACTGATTTTGATGATGTACTGTACTGTCCCTAACCGATTGATCGCCGCCGCCTTAATCGTTATGGTGGCTGGATGTGGAACCGCTACGGAGACGATCGCAGAGGGCGATCGCACCCTCTCCCCCGCCGCCCAAGCCCAACTGAGCGCAAATTTGAGCCAGTGGGTGGCTGAGTACCAAGCCCAAGACGAGATCCCTGGGGTGGCGGTGGCGTTGGTGATCAATGACGAGATTTTGCTGCTGGAAACCTGGGGCGATCGCGACCTAGCGCAACAATTACCCGTTACCCCCCAAACCCTGTTTCACATCGGCTCGACCCATAAATCCATGACGGCGCTGCTGGGGGCGATCGCCGTTGATCGCGGCCTGCTGGCGTGGGATGCGCCGCTGGTGGAGACGTTCCCGGAGTTGACCCTCGCCGACCCCGATGCCACCGAGAACCTGACCTTGCGCCATCTCCTCAGTATGCGCAGCGGCATCCACAGTGATGCAGAAGATGATTTTGAGGTGGATACAGCCACCCCGGAAGACCTTGCCGACTATATCGCCGATCTTGATCTATTTAGTGCGCCGGGTGATCAATTCAGCTATAGCAACCTCTCGGTTTCCCTGGCGGGCTATCTGATTGCCCTGGCCGAACGCCCAGACCAAGACCCCTTCCCAGCCCATGCCGCCCTCCTGCAAAGCTGGATTCTTGACCCCATTGGTATGGATGATGCGGTGCTGCAACGCAGTGATGCGCTGCGAGGCGGAAATGTGGCGATTCCCTATCGTTGGGATGACACCGAGGGAGATTGGGTCACAGCGGAGCCTGAAGATTTTGATGATGATGTGCTTGCGCCTTCGGGGGGATTAAAGGCCAGTGTGGAAGACATGGCGGCCTATTTGATCACTCAAGTTCAGGGGGGGGTGACCCCAGGGGGCGATCGCATTGTCTCCGCTGCTAACCTTGCCGCCACCTGGGAACCCCGTTGGGGAACCTATGCCATGGGCTGGGAAGTGGCAGACTATCCCGATCTGTGGGTGTTACACCATGAGGGCCTGTACGATAATCAGTTGAGTATTATCGGCCTGTTGCCAGACTATGGATTAGGGTTTGTGGTGTTAACCAATAGTGCGGAGGCGGCAGAAAATTTGATCGCAGATGTGACCGATTATCTGGTGGAACAAGTGGAACGCCTAGAAGACTAAATCAGCAACGGAGCGGCGCGAATCTCGCTTCTCCCACAGGAGAAAGGAGCCAAACGCCCTCGCCCCGTGGGGGGTTGGGTGAGGGATTGCATAACTGGGATGCACCCCAGAAATTCCTCGTTTTTTGAGCCTGAATTGTCGTGATCGAGAAGGTAACGTTTTTTTGCGATCGCTTGATGATCGCTTAATCCACTTGTTAGGATTTAGACATGTTCAAAAGGCAGAACCAAACAGCCTAATCAACCCACAAAAAGCGAGGTAAAACGCTGTTAGATACACTGTCAAATTCGATCGCAAAAGCGGCACAAAGCAAAAACGCATCCAACCCTAATCATTAAAATAATTGGAGTATCTCGACAGGTTTCTGTCAGGCTCGAATAATACTGAGGAATAATGGGGGAAGGGATCTGCAAGTTTAGTTTTGGGCCGCTTTTGGTCTGCTTGCAGTGGACTATTTAGTAGTCGTCCCTCGGAGCATCTACGAGCATCACGACCCTAGCCCATTCGATATCAATATCCATTGATCATGATTCATGCTCGTGTCTTATCGGGAATGTGGGGAGGGGTAATGGCGATCGCCCTCCACAGTGCCAGCGCCGCCGCCCAAGACGACCTGCGCATTCATATCCACACCCAAATTCACCCGGATTTCCCGCCCAGCGCGGTGGTGTTGCAGGGTGAAATTCGCGATCAACAGGCTGAAATTCGCCGCATCGAAATCTATCACACCAGCGATCGCACCACCCCCCACCAACGCATCACCGGCATCGCCACCCGTTTTCCCGACCTCAGCACCGCCGGACTCGTGATCGAAGACCTCAATTTTGACGGTTATCAGGATCTGCGACTGCCGGAATTTCTCCCCGCCTCCCCCAATATTCCCTATCTATATTGGCTCTACAATCCGGAAACAGCCCAGTTTGAGCGGAACCATGCTTTAGAAATGATCACCAGTCCGGTGGTGGATTCAGAACGACAACTGATCACGTCCTTCAGTCGGGTTAATGCCGTGACCTATGTGATCAGTGACTATCGCATGGAGGGCGATCGCCTCCAACTCCTGCAAGAGCGCACCGAAATCTATGATAGAAAGGGGCGAAAGCGCGTGATTGTCAAAATGTGGCAGGACGGTGAATTCGTGATTGTCAGCGATCGCCTCGAACCCGCCACCGCTGATCCCTAGTTGCTAGCCGTGATTCCTTGGATTAACCATGACTCACCCCTCTAATGAACGCAAAGTTGCTGACGCTGCCTTTCAACAATCCTTGGCAGACCTTGAGCAACTCCTCACCGAAGCCGATCCCCCCCAAGCCAAGCAGAACAGCAAAACCCCACCCCCTGCCCCCCCACCCTCTGCCGTTTCCCCCCAGCGGCGCACCTCCCCCAACTCGGCCCACTGGCACGACCCCGCCCCAGACCTAGACCTTGAACCGTAAGCCGTTCCCGCGATCGTCCTGCCGGAATGAAAACTATCACCCGTCCTTTTGGTTAACCTGCACCGATGACGCTAAATCCAACCCCGGCAGCGGCAACCCCTGCCCCCGCCAACAATCGCATTCTATGGATTGATAACATTCGCGCCCTAGGCATTCTCCAAGTCTTATTTGTCCATACAGGGCGGTTTCGGGCGGATTGGTTTGTCTATGTGTTTTCCTTTTTCATGCCCCTGTTTTTCTTTTTATCGGGGTTATTTGTCAAAGACTCCTTGCGCGAGAAACCCTTTGGCCCCTTCTTGACAGATAAATTCATCCGGCGACTCGTGCCGTATTTTGTCTTTAATGGGGTGAGTTATCTCTTTTGGCTGCTGTTGATTCGGCCCATGGATGCCGGGTTACCCGATACGCCGCCACCGATCCAGCCGCTGGTGGGAATTTTTTATGGTGTGGGGGGCTATGGATGGCTTCAGCACAATATCAGCCTCTGGTTTTTGATCTGTTTATTGGTGACGGAAATTGCGTTTTATGGCTTGATTCGGTTGCCGTCTAAACGCCATTTAATCGCAGTTTTGGGGATTTGTGCCGGAGTGGGCTATGGGATTTTTTTCCTCACCAAAGACCTCACTTATCAACTCAGTTGGATTCCCTACCCCTTGCAATACCGCCTACCCTGGTGTTTGGACTTGATGCTGACGGCGGTGGTGTTTTACGGGGCGGGGTATCTTTGTCGGAACTACGTTTTGAGCGATCGCTTTACCCAGTGGCATCGGGGTTGGGTCGTGGGGGGTGCGATCGCCGCCTACATTATCGGCACAGAAATGAACAGCACCGTCAATTTCATTTTGGGCAACTACGGCAACTTTGCCTATTTTTACCTCGGCGCATTCGGCGGCATTTTCGTCTGGCTCCATCTCTCGCGCTGCATTCCCCCCAACCCGGTGCTGAAGATCATCGGCCAAAGTTCCCTCACCATTTACCTGCTCCATCTCCTCATCTTTCCCCTGATTACCGGCGTGCTCATCCTCGGCTTGAATATTCCTAACGAAGCCCTCAAAGGCGTATGGTGGGCGGCAACCCTCTACACCGGCATCACCACCGCCGTCTTGATTCCGCTGCATTATCTCTTGGTGCGCTATACCCCTTGGCTGGTGGGCCAACGCCGTCCTGCGCCGCGCCCGCTCCCGTCCTCATAATTGCGGTGGCGCAGATGACCCAAAAATAAATCGGAGTTGGATCGTCCAGTCCTGCTCCTGGCGTTGGATGTCCACCTGTTGGATAAATTCGCGCAGATAAAACCGCCGTTCTGCTTCGGAGAGATCCCACCAAAATTGGGGTAAGGAGACGGTTTGCGTGATCGCCCTTAAATTTTCCGGCGGCAATTGGGCCAGTTGAGCGCGGGCGGCGGCGATTTCCGTTTGGAGCTTGTAGCGGCGCAGTTGGGCGGTTTCCGCATCAAGAATGCCAGCAGTTTCCAGGTCGGGCAATTGGGCGAGAATGGTTTGTTTTTGGGTAATCTCGGCCGCAATGGTCTGATGGAGGCTGTTGAGTTGGGGTGCGTTGATCCCGGCGACGGCTGCCGGGAGTTCCTGACAAACGGTGGTGATCACCGCTTGGAGCATTGTGCCATAGGCGATCGCGCCACATTTCGCCGCCGCCCCACAGGCCACCGGACGCAGATACAGATAATCCGGCTTCTGCTTGCCCCGCTGCGTCGTGCGCGTCACCCGATAGCGCGACCCACAGGCCCCACAGACCACCAGACCCGCCAGCGATCGCGGCGCACTAGCCGTCCGGGGCGGCAGGCGACGATTCCGCCGCAACAGGCGATCGATCTGGGCCGCCTCATCCCGCGTCAACAGCGCCATGTGAGTATCCGCCACCGTTTCGCCATTGTGGTAGGTAATATCACCGCGATACACCGGATTCGTCAGCCAGCGCCGCCCCGTCGTCACCGCAATTTTTTTGCCGTACTTCTTCTCTAAATAGCGCACCGCTCCCCGCAGCGACCCAAACAGCAAAAACTGTTCAAAAAAATCCTTCACCACCGGGGCCGTACTGCGATCGATTAAGTAGCGATCCTGGCCGCGTCGATAACCGTAGGGGGCCTTACCCGGTGGGGGTTTGGCATGGATGCGGTTGCGGGCGTGGCCGTGGCGGATACGGCGGCTTTGTTGGTGGGCTTGGATTTGGTTGAGCAACACCATCAGGTCGGTGGTTCCCCCCTGGCGATAGTCCTGTTGAATCGCAATGATTTCCACCGCTGCCGCTTCCAGACACGCCATTACGTGGCTGATGGCTGCGAGGCTGTTGCCGAACTCCTCCAACCGCCGCACTAATAAATATTGGGGTGGGTCTGTGGTGCAACGATCCAGAAGCCGGGTCAGTTCAGCGCGATCGCCACAATCTTGATACACCCCATCCACCTCTACCCCCCACATCCCCGGATCGGGGCACGGCTCCAAGAGTGGATCGCTGTAGAGATAGGCCACGATCCTCATGGGGTGTGAATGGGGGGAGCATGACGAGCAAGCCACGCCTGTAAGATCGGGTTCACCAACTCCGGCGCTTCGTCCTGGGGACAATGGCCCACGTTAGGCAGGGGGATGAACTCCTCAATGGCTGCGGCTTCCACCAATTGCCGACCGAGGGTAATGGGTTCCCAAGGGTCAGCCTCACCCCACAGCACGATCGCCGGACAGGGTAGATGGGGGAGTAAATCCTCCGGCAGGGGGCCTTGGGAATAGGTGGTAAAGGCGGCAAAAACGGCCGCAGCACCGGGATCGGCGGCGGGTTTCAGTAACATCGTCACCAGTTCATCGGTGACGGCTTCGGGGCGGCGGTAGGCTTGGAGCAGGGCGCGGCGCACATTCTGGGGTTGGGCGGCCAATTGAAAAAAGAAGGTGGAAAACCAGGATTGTTTGAGCAGGCTTTGGAGCAGGGGAACGCTGAGCCGTTGGTGCCAGGGTTGGGTAGCGCGGTGGCGTTCGTGGAGGAGACGCAGGGAAAAGTTGAGGGCGGCCACACCGAGGACGCGATCGCTAAAACTCACCGCCGTTTGCATCGCCACGATCGCCCCGATGGAATTGCCGATCAAAAACGCCGCCTCGCCCACCACCTGATCACAAAAATCCGCAATCTGTTGCGCCCAGGTTGCAAAGGTGTAGCTCAAGGGCTGGCCGGGGGTGGGTTTCGCCGACCCGCCAAACCCCAATAAATCAATGGCATAGCAACGGCAGTCCATCCCCAACACGGGCAAAGTATGCCGCCAATGGCCCCAGGATGCGCCGAACCCATGGATCAGCACCACCGCCGGGCCGCGATCGCCCACCTGTTGATAGCAAATCGGGAGGTCGTGCCAATGCCAGGTGGCGGCGGGAGTGTCTAAGGGAAGGGGTAGGGTCATGGGTGCGATCGCGAGTTCAAAAACGTTACTTAACTTAACGTAGCGCGAAACGTAGCGCGAAAATCCCCTCACGTTCCGGGTTAATTGCGGGGATCGGCATTGATGGGGTTAGTGGGGTTGGGGGGACGGTTGGGGGGGGTGGGGTTTGCCGGGGGCGGGTTGAGGAAATGTTGATAGGTAGCCCGCGAGAGGTCTTGGATCAGGATGCGGGCGCGATCATCGTTATGGGGACGGCCCACGAGGGCGGCGATCGCATAGCGTTTCCCCATCGGCGTATCCACAATCCCCACATCCCCCAGCATTGACCCAATATCCCCCGTTTTATGGGCAATGACGGCCTGCTCATCCAGGCCCTGGGGCAGCAGATCGCGGTTTTCCACCTGCTGCATGATGCGGATCAGTTGATCCCGCGATCGCAGTGACACCAGCTTGCCATCGTGAACCATCGCCAATAGCGTCACCAAATCCAGCGGGCTGGTTTCATTCGTTCCGGTCAAATCCGGCAGGAGATTTTGAATCGAGGTTTGTTTGAGGCCCCAATCCCGGAATCGTTCATTGAGTAACGGTGCGCTCCCCAACCGCTGAATTAGCATATTCGTCGCGGTGTTGTCGCTGATTGTGATCATCTTCTCGGCCGTTGCTTCGAGGCTGTAGGTTGTGCCGGGCGTTTCGTACTGCATCGTGCCCGAACCCGATGCCATCATCTCCGTCGTCATCACCAACGGTTCCGACAAGTCCACCAAGCCCCGATCCACCTCCTGGAAGACGGCGATCAAAATCGGTAATTTAATCGTGCTGGCGGCGGCCATGGTGGCCGTGCCGTTGAGATTGACAAAATCCCCCGTATCCAAATCCACCACGAACACACTGGTCTGGAGATCAGGCTGTTGGGCGGCGATCGCATCGAGGGTTCCTTTCAATCCCGTCAATTCTTGGCCCAACTGCAACGGGGGCACGGTATCCGCCGGGCTGGGGGGTGGGGTGGCAGTGGAAGGCGACTCATGAAAGCCGAGGGTAGCCGACAGCGTCCCCAGAACGACCCCCGTACCCACAAGGGCGATCGCCCCACGACTCACCCACACCGCCAAGGTTTGCAATGGGCCCTGCGGTGTTGGTGCGGGGCGGCGCGGGGGAGATGAACGACGGGGGGCGATCGCCGGGGGTGGGGGATTGGTGCTGGGGAGAGGATCGCTCGATTTTGGAGCAGGGGAGGGAACAACTTTCAGATGGCGGGGGCGTTTAGCCTCGGTGGGGGAAGCCGAGCGCAGGGGTTCGAGCTTCGGCCGCCGTCGCCGCAGAGGGGTAACCGGGGGAGGCGGTGAAGGGGGAGGATTCACCCCAGCAGAGCGCAGTTGAGTTTCTTTGGCCGCCGCTTCGCGGGCCATGCGTCGCCGCCGTCGTCGCCCTAACTCTTCTGATGCCATGCTAAACTCCCTTCTTCACCCAACATCTCATCCTGTTGATTTCAGCGTAGACCCGTAGACCCTGTTTCTACCCCTGCGGGGCATTGCCGAGGAGCGTCAGGATTTTATTGACAAACTCTTGGTGATCCACCACGGGCTTGGAAATGTAGCCATCAGCACCACTTTGTTGTAAAAAGCTTTCGCGATCGCCCTCCATCGCGTGGGCAGTGACTAAAATAATCGGTAAATCCGCCGTTTTCGGATCGGCTTTTAAAATTTGAGTAATCTTCAAGCCATCCACGGCCTTACCCTGATAAACGCTGTGGGACAAAGAGACATCCATCAGGATAATGTCCACTTCGCCCGCCTGGGCAGCGCGCATTACTTCTTCTACATCCTCTGTGCCGCGCACGTCCAAACCGCCGCGTTTCGTGAGAATCTTGGAAAATACCCGCAGGTTAATCGGATCGTCTTCTACAATCAGAACGGTTGTCATAAGGTGTCAATCGGGGGAGCAAAGGCGCGAAAGGGTTGATGATCAAAGCGATATCTGACGAGCACCCCTACATGTAATATTCCCACTCAGAGGGAAATCCGTCACCCTCCACTGTAAGCGATCGCAAGGAACCCAGAACCTATGGCAAAACAGCTCGACCTCCTCGAAGCCGGTAAGATCATCCCCATCGCCCTCCACAGCGAAATGGAACGGTCTTATCTGGAATACGCCATGAGCGTGATCGTAGGTCGCGCCCTCCCCGACGTTCGCGACGGTCTCAAGCCCGTTCATCGTCGCATCATCTACGCCATGCACGAACTGGGCTTAACCCCCGATCGCCCCTACCGCAAATGTGCCCGCGTCGTCGGAGATGTCCTCGGTAAATATCACCCCCACGGCGACCAATCCGTCTACGATGCCCTGGTGCGGATGGTGCAAACCTTCTCCTCCCGCTACCCCCTCCTGGCCGGGCATGGCAACTTCGGCAGTGTCGATAATGACCCCCCCGCTGCGATGCGCTACACCGAAACGCGCCTCGCCCCCGTTGCCCACGATGCCATGCTCGCGGACATCAGCGAAGCCACCATCGACTACGCCAACAATTTCGACAATTCCCAACAGGAGCCTTGCGTCTTGCCGGCCCAGTTGCCGCTGTTGTTGCTCAATGGGTGCTCTGGGATTGCCGTGGGCATGGCCACCAATGTACCGCCCCACAATTTAGGGGAAGTGGTGGATGGTTTAATTGCCCTGATTGACCGTCCCGATCTGTCCGATGCCAAACTATGGGAGATCATCCCCGGCCCGGACTTCCCCACGGGGGGCGAAATTGTCGATCGCAACGGGATTGAAGATGCCTATCGCACTGGGCGCGGCAGTATTCCGATGCGGGGCGTGGCCCATTTGGAAACGATCCAAGTGGGGACGAAACGCCGCCGCAATAAACAAGTGCTGGTGATCACTGAGTTGCCCTATCAGGTGAATAAAGCGGCCTGGATTGAAAAAATTGCCGACTTGGTGAATCAAAATCACCTCGACGGCATTTCCGATATTCGGGACGAGAGCGATCGCGACGGAATGCGCGTCGTAATTGAACTCAAACGCGACGGCAACCCCCAAGAATTGCTGCGGCAACTGTATAAAAAAACGCCGTTGCAAAGCAATTTTGGCGCAATTTTTCTCACCCTCGTCAATAACAAACCCTGTCAACTCAGCCTGCGCGAAGTCCTCACGGAGTTCCTCAACTTCCGAGAAATCACCCTCACCCGTCGTTACCGCAACGAACTCGACACCGCCCAAACCCGCCTCCATCTCGTCGGCGGTTTGTTAACGGCCCTGAATAATCTGGATCAGTTGGTGGAGATTCTGCGCCATGCCCCCGATGGCACGACGGCGAAAGGATCGTTACAAGCTGCCTTTGATCTGTCCGAGCGGCAAGCGGATTCGATCCTGGCGATGCCGATGCGCCGGTTAACGGGCCTCGAACGGCAAAAACTAGAGCAGGAAGTGCAGGCATTACAAACCCAGATCGAACAACTGGAACGCTTATTGGGCGATCGCCACGAACTGTTAAAGTCCCTCAAAAAAGACCTCCGCGCCCTGAAGCGTAAATTTGGCGACCCGCGCCGCACCCGCATCCTCAGCACCACCCCCGCCGCCCCTAGCCGCCCCTCGTCCCCAGACAAATCATCCCCCGCCCCCAAACCCAAGGCCACCAAAACCAAAACCCCGATCACCCTTGAGCCTCTTTCCCCTGCGCCCCTTTCCCCAACGCTGCCCAAGGATGCGGTGCTCGAAGTGACCCACAAAGGCGGCATCTGGTGGCAATCGCCCCCCACTCCGCCGAAACGGCCCCGCAAACTTGAGGATCTCCTCGTTTTGCGGGCCGAGATTGGGACGCGATCGCGCCTCTTGGTGCTCACCGCCAGCGGCAAGGTGTATCCGGTGGCCATGTCTGACATTCCCTCCAGCGGCAGCCCGACGGCGGTGATTCAACTGATGCCCAGTAGCGTCCAGCAAAAGCGCGATCCCCTCACCCATTACCTCCTGCCTCCGGAGGATCTGAGCCGCCATGATCTCGTGGTCTTGACGCAGCAGGGACGGATTAAACGGTTGGCGGGGTCGGAGTTTGAGGAGTTGACCAATCGCGGCGCGGTCTTGCTGAAACTCAAGGATGAGGATCAGGTGCAGTTGGCCCAGTGGGCCAAACCGGGCCAGGAATTAGCGATCGCCACCTCCGGCGGTCGGATTCTTCGCTGTCCCATTGATGATCAACAAATCCCCGTCATGGGCCGCACCGCCCAGGGCAACCAAGCCACCCGCACCCGCCAAGGGGAAGCCATTTTAGGGGGTGCGATCGTCGAAGCGGATCATGATTTAATCCTCGTGACGCGCCAAGGCTACGCCAAACGCTTGGGAGTGGCGGAACTTCGCCTCGGTGAACGGGGCAACATCGGAATCCAGGCCCTCCGCTTCCATCCTCAAGATCAGCTTGTCGCCCTCGTTGCCACGGCGAACCCCACGGGCCAGGTGGGCTTACTCACCAGTGAAGATCGCTTATTCTGGCTCAACCTCACCAGCGTTGAACCCCAAGACAAAGAAGCCATGGGCCGCCGCCTCAAAGCATTGCCGCCCCACGAAATGATTCGCGGGGCGATCGGTTCGATTGTCTATGGGTCGAATTAGGGGCACCGGTGCAGCGATCGCGCTGCCGTGGGGATGAGGCTGAGGGAGATGGTGTCCGGCCGAGGGGACGGGCCAGAATTGCAGGATTAATACTAGAATGCAGCCATTGTTGCGATAGATCAGCGAAAGCGAAAAGAGTGATATGAGCGAGTGTCTAAAGGTTGGGATTGTGGGAGCCTCTGGCTATGGCGGGGTTCAACTGGTGCGGATGTTGCTCGACCATCCCAATGTGGAACTGGTTTATGTGGGAGGGAAAAGCAGTGCGGGGCAACTTTTTTCAGAACTGTACCCCCATTTTGACCAGCAGTTTGATCTCAAAATCGAACCCATTGATGTGGAGGTGATTAGCGATCGCTGTGATGCGGTTTTCTTGGCTCTCCCCAATGGTTTGGCCTGTGATCTCGCGCCGCCTCTGATTGAAAAAGGCTGTAAGGTGTTAGACCTTTCGGCAGACTATCGCTTCCAAGACCTCAACACCTATACCGCTTGGTACAAAAAAGAGCGCACCGATCACGCCCTGAATGAAACAGCGGTGTATGGGTTACCGGAACTCTATCGCTCGTCGATCCAGGAAGCGAACTTAATCGGCTGTCCGGGGTGCTATGTGACGGCGAGTTTGCTCGCGATCGCACCTCTCCTCAAGCAAGGTTTAATTTTGCCCGAAACCGCAATTATAGACGCGAAATCCGGCGCATCGGGGGGCGGTCGGCAGGCAAAAGTGGGGATGCTCCTCGCTGAAGCCGGGGAATCCTTCGGAGCCTACGGGGTTGCTGGCGCTCACCGTCACACCCCAGAAATTGAGCAAATTTGCAGCGACCTAGCCGGGAATCAGATGCGGATTCAATTCACGCCCCATCTACTCCCCATGGTGCGGGGCATTCTCGCCACGGTCTACGCCACCCTGCGCGATCCGGGTCTCGTCCGTGAAGACCTGCTCACGATTTATAAAGCCTTTTACCGCTCCTCGGACTTCGTCAAAGTCCTGCCGGCGGGAACCTATCCCCAAACCAAATGGGCGGCCGGTACTAACCTTTGCTATCTCGGTGTGGCGGTGGATCATCGCACCGATCGCGTCATTGTCCTGTCGGCCATTGATAACTTGATCAAAGGGCAATCGGGGCAGGCGGTGCAATGTCTCAACATCATGATGGGCTGGCCGGAAACCCTAGGCTTGCCCACCCTGACGTTTTATCCCTAATGGATCTGATCCTCTGTCATCAAACGGCGGATTTTGATGCCCTGGGGGCGGCGGTGGGTCTGACGCGGCTGCAACCGGGGGCTAAGGTGGTGTTAACGGGGGGAGCGCATCCGGGGGTGAAGCGGTTTTTGGCGTTTCATCGGGATGAGTTGGCGTTGATGGAGCGGCGCAGTGTCGATCCCCAGCGCATCCGGTCGGTGACGGTGGTGGATACCCAGCGGCGCGATCGCCTCGGCATGGCGGCCCCCTGGTTGGAGTTGCCCCACCTGCACCATATCACCGTCTACGATCACCATAGGGCAAGCGATTGTGATATTCCGGCCACGGTACGCCATGTGGAGGCCGTGGGAGCGACGACGACGCTGATGGTGGAGCAACTGCGCGATCGCGCCATCCGTCCCACAGTCTCCGAGGCCACGGTGATGGCCCTGGGGATTCACGTCGATACCCTCTCCCTCACCGCCGCCCAAACCACCCCCCGCGATATCCGCGCTTGGGCGTGGCTGTTGGAACAGGGGGCGGATCTGACGGTGCTGCGGGACTACCTCGATCCGGGTTTAACCCCACAATTACAAAAACTCCTGGCGGTGGCGTTGGATCAACTCCAAACCACGACGGTGCAGGGCTATGCGATCGCGAGTCTCCTCCTTGAAACCCCCGACTTTATCCCCGGCCTCTCCAGTTTGGCGGAACGGTTAATCGACCTCACCGAAAGCCATGCTCTCCTGTTGGGCCATCGCTACCAACGCCGCAACGGCACAGAAAACCGCTTAACGGTGATTGGGCGATCGCGCATTCCCCACACCAATCTCCACAGCCTTTTCCAACCCTGGGGCGGCGGCCACAGCCAAGCCGCCGCCGCCGCGATCCACAACCCCGATCCCGACTGTTTCGATCGCCTCCTCCAGGCCTTCCTCGACCAAATCCCGCCCCCCCTCACCGCCCGCGATCTGATGTCGTCCCCCGTGCGCACGATCCGCCCCGGCACGACGATTAACGATGCTCAACGCATCCTCTTCCGCTACGGCCATTCTGGTCTGTCGGTGGTGAATCCCCAGGATCAACTCGTGGGCATCATTTCCCGGCGGGATCTGGATTTGGCATTACATCACGGGTTTGACCATGCGCCCGTGAAGGCCTACATGAGCCGCACCCTCCACACGATCGCCCCCGACACCGCCCTACCGGAAATCGAGCACCTGATGGTCACCTATGACGTGGGGCGTTTACCCGTGCTCGCGGGCGGGCAATTGGTGGGCATCGTTACCCGCACTGATGTGTTGCGCCAACATTTAACAACTGCCCTCCCTGGTGATGATCCGCGCCCCGATCCGGTGTCCCGCTGTCCCCTGCTGAACCCGCGTTGGCTGTTTGTGCCCGTGATTTGGGATTTTTTGCAACGGTTGGCGGCGGCGGCCACGGAACGGGGCTGGCATCTCTACATTGTCGGCGGGGTGGTGCGCGATTTGCTGATTCAGGGTCAGCGATCGCACCCGTTGCCCCTGATGCAGGATTTGGATTTAGTCGTCGATGGGTTCCACCAGGCCGCCCAAGCGGAAGCCGGGGTAGAGCTTGCGAAAGCGGTGCAGCAGTGGTATCCCCAGGCGCGGCTGTCGGTGCATGGTGACTTTCAAACGGCGGCATTGTTGTGGCATAAAGACCCGGTGTTTGGGTCTTTGGCGGTGGATATTGCCACGGCGCGGACGGAGTTTTACCCCTATCCGGCGGCGAATCCGGAAGTGGAGGCGAGTTCGATTCGTCAGGACTTGTATCGGCGGGATTTTACGATTAATGCCATGGCGTTGCGGTTAACGCCGCCCCGTGAGGGGGAAGTGTTGGACTTTTTTGGGGGCCTGTTGGATTTGCGATCGCGCCAAATCCGTGTCCTCCATGCCAATAGTTTTATCGAAGACCCCACCCGCATCTATCGCGCCGTCCGGTTTGCCGTGCGCTTGGGCTTTACGATTGAACCCCAAACCGTGGACTACATTCGCTACGCAATCAACAGCGGCGTTTATAACCGTTCCCTCAGCCATTACCCCAAAGCCCCCGCCCTCACCACCCGCCTCCGCACCGAACTGCAATCCAGCCTCACCTCGCCCCAGTGGCAGCGGGCGGTGCAATGGCTGAGTGAGTTGGGGGCGCTGCGTTGTCTCCATCCTGATTTATCGTTAACGCCCACCTTGGCCCGGCAATTGCGTCAGTTGGATCGCGGCTTGGCTCGGTTTGATCCGAATCAAACCCTAACATGGTGGCATTTACGCTTAGAGGTGCTATTGACGCAGTTGCCCACCGCCGCCGCGCTACAAGTGGCGAACCAATTACAGTTACCCCAAGACATGAGCCAGCGGTTAGAACGGTTGCAGGCGCGGCGATCGCATCTCGAAGCGACCCTGCCCCAGGGCGATCGCCCCAGCCAAATCGTCGCCCAACTTCACAGCGATGATCTACCACTGTTGGTGTTGATCCTGGTACAAGCATCGCGGCCCGTGCGGCGCATTCTTTGGCAATACCTCACCCACTGGGCCCAGGTAAAAGCCCCCCTCAATGGCAATGATTTAAAAACCTTGGGCTATGCACCGGGGCCGCGCTATCGAGTCATTCTCGATCAGCTATTGAGTGCTACCCTAGATGGCGTGGTTCAGACTCGTGAGCAGGCGATCGCGTATCTTCAGCAGCATTATCCGCCGGAGACCGCCTAGCCGGATAACTTCAGTAAGCAAGATCGTGGTAGTGAGAGAGATTGGATGAGTAACGACTATAAATACAGCCTCAAACCAGCCATTGGCCAGGGCATTTTTGCCACCACCTACCCAGCGATTGAGGTGAATTCTAATCGCCCGGTCATGGTGAAAACCTTGGCGGCCAGCTTGGGCGACCATGAACAGTTTGGCCAGTTTCGCAAACAGGTGTTATCCCTGACGAAAAAGCTCGCCACCTGTACCCATCCCCACTTACCCAGCATTTGGGAAAGCTTCACCGAAGACGGCTACCCCTATTGGGTGAGCGATCGCATTCTTGGCCCCACTCTCCTCGATAAAATCAACGCCGACGGCCCGATCGAACCGGTTCAGGCGGTCCGCTGGTGTGAGCAGATCGGAGGGGCGATCGATGCCCTCCATCGCGCCGGGCTGAAGCACCTTGACCTCCAACCCCACAACCTGATCTATCGCCCCGACACCCGCGATGTGATGGTGGTGGATGTGGGCATCACCAGCGACCTCACTCCGGAACTCCGCCGTACCCACGCCACGATGCTCGCGCCGGGCTACGCCGCCCCCGAACAATACCAACCGAAAGGTGCGCTCAGTGCCCAAGCCGACCTCTACAGCCTCGGCGCTGTCCTGTATTTCTTGCTCACCGGCACGAACCCGCCCCCGGCTCCCCTCCTCGATCACATTTCGATTCAAGATTGGCCGGAATGGCCCGAAGCTGTCCCCCTGCCCCTGCGGGCGGCCATTTTCGCGGCCTTGAACCCCGACCCGAAACAACGCCCTCGCCACGTTTCCCCCTGGCTCCACCAACTCCAGCAAGCGATCGCTCCCCCGCCCCCGCCCCTCGACGAACTCGAAGCCACCGAACCGCCGCCAGCGATCGCCCCTGTGATCACGTCCCCACGGCAAACCCCACCGGCTCCAGTGCCCCAAGGCACGATCGCCGTTAAAAAAGTCACGGTCAAAAAAGAAGCCACGCCAAAAACGGCGCAGAAACCCCCCTCCCGTCAACCCCGACCCGCCAAAACCAAACGCCTCACGCCTCAATTTCCTGTCGGGGCGTTGATGATGACCAGTGTGATTGCGGCCTCGGCGGGGGCGGGGTTTGGCCTGTCCCTGCGGCTGAATCGTCCCTCGGAAGCGGGATCGACGTTCTGGCATGTGGAACAGTCTTTCCCGCCCCACGATCAGAGCGACGACGCAGAAACCAATGACTAACACGCTGCCGGATTTACCCACCTTGCCCACGGAGAGCCTCACCCTCTGGCAAACATCGCTCCAGTGGCAGCCCACCGCCGCGCAACACCAACAGCTAGAACATCTCTATCAGGTGATTTGGCTGGGAAATCGCCATGTGAATTTAACGAGTTTGCTCACCCCTGAAACGTTTTGGGAAAAGCATTTGTGGGATTCTGTGGCGGGGTTGTTGCCGTTGCAGGCGTGGGGCTGGACGGAACGGCCCCAACGGGTGATTGATATTGGGACGGGGGGCGGCTTTCCCGGTTTACCCGTGGCGATTTTGTATCCCCAGCATCGGGTGACGTTGTTGGACTCGACCCAAAAGAAGGTGCAGTTTTTAGGCGATGCGATCGCGACTCTCGGCCTCAACAATGCCGAAAGCATCACCGGCCGGGCCGAAGCGGTGGCCCATGCCCCAAGCCGCCGCGAACAGTATGATGTGGCGTTGATTCGTGCGGTGGCTGCGCCGCCCGTCTGTGTGGAATATGCGTTACCGTTTTTAGCGGTCGGGGGGATCGCGGTACTCTATCAAGGCCATTGGACGGAGGCGGATAGCGATCGCACCCAACACGCTGCGGCCCAAGTGGGCGGCGAACTCCTCCACATTGAAGCCCTGACCACTCCCCTCAGCCAGGGCGATCGCCATTGCATCTATCTCAAAAAAATCGCCCCCACCCCCCACGCCTACCCCCGCACCATCGGCGTTCCCAAAAAAAATCCCCTCGCCTAGTGGACTGTCCACTAGTTTTGGAGATCGCGTCTTACCGGATTATTTTCTTAAGCTCCATACGCCCCTTGTCCCCCGATCAAACATCACCTTCACGGCGCGGCTGGATTGGGCAGCGGCATCGGGGTCGGCATCCCCTGGGGCGAGGGCACGGGTAACGGCGGCATCACTGGCCGGGGCGGCTGCAACAGGGGATGAATCACCGTAATATAGGCGACACTCACCACCAACAGCCCCATCAACCAGAGAATGCTCCGCCGCGACCCTTGCGATCGCTGTTCCGCCAGAAAAACATCTAACTTGCGTTCGGTGCGGTGGAGTTGGGTTTCAAGGTGTTGCAACTGGGCTAGGGTCTGCTGTTCGGAGGTGCTGAACCATTGCCCAAATTCCTGACGTTGACGACGATGGAGCCGAGTCAGGCGATCGTGCAGTTGGTGAAATTGATAATCCATCGGGGTGGAAGCCGGGGGCGTGGCAGCGGCGGGCGGACTCTCCCAGGGGTTTGCCTCGACAAATTCCGCCTCAAAAATGGGGGACGGATGAGGGCGACTGCCGTTTGTCGGGGGACGAGAGTACATGGGCAAAAACTCCTAAACAGAAGGGAACAGAGAACGTTAGAGGCCGTAAAACCGGAACTGGACGGGAGGCGCATCCCCTTGTTGCTTCGCGTCAAGACTGCGATCGCCTTCAACGTGATAGCGGTAATAGCGAATATTAGCCTCGACCCAATAGCAGGCGGGTTGTCCAAGATACGCCTGAACATCAATGAGGTCAGCAAACTGAACGCCTTGACTGGTTTGCTGTTGGAGGGTTTGGGCCGTAGCAAGGGGGATCGGGGTGCTGGTTTCGGGGGCGGCGCAGGTGGGAATTGTGGTGGCGATGAATTGAGTGGTATCAGCAGTGGGGGCGGCTTGGCCGAGATTGAACCAGGGCGATAGGTCAAACGCCCGCTCAGAACCGGCGATCGCTGCCCCGATGATGCCTGCGATCGTGATGCACACCGCCAAGATAATCGAGCCTTTCAAAACGTGATCGAGCATAGCTAATGACCTCCGCGACTCTTTAATAGTATAAGTGTACCACAAAAAGCCATGACCATCATCTCCCCCGATCATTGACCCCAACAACAAGCACCATCACTTGAGCAGCGATCGCACTGTCGAGATGCCCTGAGGGGAATTGCGATCACAACGCTCCCCAATGTTTCGCCCAACTGCGAAAACAGGGATTGAGCGTCCTGTAAATCAATAAGGTTATTTTCGGTAAAATTCAGAGGATTAAAAACAATGCGTTTAGCGATGAAATTGTGGGGCGGAGTCTTGACCGGGGCGTTGTGTGTGGCGTTGCCGGGGTTTGATGGTGTGCAGCCGTCACAGGTTGCGATCGCGCAGACCGTCGAAGATCGCCACGCCGAAGCCGAGCGTTTGATGAAAGCCGGGGGGGAAGACCTCAAAGCGGGCAATTACCAAGCAGCACTGACCGGTCTGCACCAGGCCTACGCTCTCTATCGAGCCAGCGAAAATGTCGCTGGCTTAATCCAAACCTCGTTACTGTTGGGCTATGCTCACGCCGGTTTGGGTGAAACGGAACGAGCACGCGGCATTTTTCAAGGCTTGTTAGATTTGGCGATCGAGTCAGAGTTTCAATGGCTAGAAGACCAAGCCCGCAAAGGGTTACAGATTGTACAACGTGCCGCTGCTCAATAGTTCCGTGCTGTGGGGCGACTGGGTGGCGGGGGTTTTGCGGGTGGGGTTGCCGGGTTAGTTGTCTGGCAGGGGTGGGCGTGAGGCGTGACGAATAGGCAGAATCCTGACCGTCGGCGGGTTTTGCTGGTCGAGGACAGTGAACAGAATCCGATAGGCATTGCGTCCCTTGCCATAGATGAGTTGCCGAATGTCTTGGCTAAATTTGTCATTTTCTGGTGCAAGGGAGCAGCGATTGGGCATCGTTGTGAGGGATTGAATCTTGCGAAGGAGGTGAACATACCAGCTTTTTGCTGCGAGATCCACAGGAAGGCAGCATCAGCCTCCGACTCAGCAATGCTGGCGATTTGGATGCGGTAGCTCATGGGGTGGGCGGCAGGCTGTGTTTCTGTTGCTGCTCGGCAACAAAGTCATCAAAGTTCCGATAATTGCCTGTTTCAAAGTTGTCTAGGCCCTGTTGAATACCTGAAATTGCGTCTGCGGTTTCTTGGGCTTCCCAGGTGAGGAGTTGGGCGGCGAGGATGTTGATGTCTTGCCCTTGGTCTTGGTTGAGTGGGGATGTTGTTCTGAGATCGTAGCTTTGCCTTCAATTCATTTGGTTCAACAATTTTTGACCAAATTGCGAAAACGGGGGTTGAGCGTCCTGTAACTGGATACGGTTGTTTTGTGTGGAATGGGAGGATTGCAGATGATGCGGTTATCGGCAAAGTTGTGGGGCGGTTTGGTGGCGGGGGTTTTGCTGGTGGGGTTGCCGGGTGGGGTGATGGGGTTGGATGGGAGTGCGATCGCCCTCCCAATGTTGGCTAGAATCGGGGAGTAGTCGATCGGGGCAGACCTTGAATGATTGTGAGTACGTCACTTCAAACCCACTCAATTCCAACCTATGCGGTGATTGAAACTCCAGCGGCAGGGGAATTTTTGGCAACGGTTTTAGGTTGGCCGAATGTACAGACGCGAGGCGGCAGTCGTCAAGAAGTTCTCGCCAAGCTCCAGGCGTTGGTGACGGAGCGTTTAACCCAGGTTGAACTCATTCCCCTGGCATTACAGATTCCTGATTCTCCTCAAGGTCATCCTTGGTTGGAGTTTCCGGGGGTTTATCAGCACGATGAGCAGTTTGATGCGGTGATGGCGGAAGTGGCGGCCTACCGAGCGTCTCAAGATCCTGGGGCTGGGTTGGTGTGAGTTTGTGGATTTTGGATACGGATCATGTTTCGCTGTTTCAGCGAGGACACCCGCAGGTTGTGGCACGGGTCAGCCAAGTCCCAGCCGTGCAGTTGGCGATCGCGATCGTCACGGCAGAGGAGTTGATTCGGGGTTGGCTAGCAGTCATTCGACGGGCTAAAACGGTGTCGGAGTTGGGTCAAGGGTACACCCAGTTTGGTCAAACCCTAAGGTTTATCAACACCATTCAGGTGGTGAATTTTGACCCAAGCAGTGAGCAAATTTATCAGGAGTTACAATCTCGTAAGTTGGGGATTGGTACTCAGGATTTGCGCATTGCAGCAATTGCTGTGGCGGCGGAGGCTATTGTGGTGACACGAAACCAGAAGGATTTTGCGAAGGTGTCTGATTTGGTTTTGGCAGACTGGACAGTGGCTTAAATCGGCCATAGACCCATTCACCCCCCGTAACTATTTTCCTGCTCAACTGCGAAAACGTGGGTTGAGCGTCCTGTAAATGAATAAGGTTGTTTTGTGTGAAATGGGAGGATTGGAGATGATGGGGTTATCAACAATGCTGTGGGGTGGCAGTGTTTCAAGTTAACCCGCCAAGAACTGAAGTTCTTGGCTCATAGCGAAAACCCGTTAAAACGGGTTCTGGGAGTGGGCTTTAGCCTACTTTGGCTATGAGCCGGGGATTTGAATCCCTGGCGGGTTGGGTATTTCACGGTTAAGTTCACGCTGATAGATGTCCCCGCCGGTCTTGGTTTGTCGCTCATCGCAATATTTTTTCTGTCCAATTGCGAAAACGGGGGTTGAGCGTCCTGTAACTGGGTAAGGTTGTTTTGTGTGGAATGGGAGGATTGCAGATGATGCGGTTATCAACAACGCTGTGGGGCGGTTTAGTGGCGGGGGTTTTGCTGGTGGGGTTGCCGGGTGGGGTGACGGGGTTGGATGGGGGGGCTGTGGCACAGACCATTGAAGATCGAAACGTGGAAGCGGCTCGTTTATGGGATGAGGGACATGAATATTTTCAAGCAGGTAATTACCAGTCTGCTCTTGAAAAACTGCAACAGGCTTACGCTATCTACGAAGAGATTGAAGATCTAGGTGGAATAATTAGCACTTCTTTACTAATGGGAGACGTTTTCATCGGTCTAGGCGAAACTGAACGAGCACGTAGCATTTTCCAAGGGCTGTTGGATTTTGCCATTGAGACAGATTTTGAACGATTGGAAGAACAAGCACGACAAGGTTTACAAGTAAGGATTCAGGTAGCAGGGATGAGGGAAGGCATGGAGACTTGCTCAGGAGAAGCCGTCGCCATCAAAGCTTGTTTCAAGAAACTCAACACCGAACGCCCTTGAGTCCGACAAGTCTGAATCACACTCAGTAACCTTGCCGTCTGGGCAAAACCTGCCATCGAACGCGAGCCACCACAAACCTTACGCTTGGTTACAGCCAACCGCAACGAGCGTTCCGCACGATTATTATCCGGGGGAATTTCTGGATGGGACAGGAAATACCACCACTGATGGTAGTGCATTAGATTATTGTGGGGAAGGAGAGGATATCCTGCCAACTCCAGCGATGGTCAGTCAATCCTGCTCGTTGTGCCGCCGTGCTCTTGTAGCGACTGTGCTGCCAGATCCAGTTGAAATAACTCACCACTAAACGCACCGTCACCTTTGTCTGCTGCCACAGTTTGCCAAACTTGTTCTGTCGTCGATGCCACCTACCCGTCTGCTGCCTGATAATTCCATTGGTACGCTCCAACCGTTGCGTTTGGTCTTTGCCAATGTAGTGCTCAATTTCCAGCGGCAGTACCCGCTCATATCCTCCCCAGTTGTCACTATTCCATTGCTGGCAATGGGTCTTTCCCTCCGTGCTCACCACCAGTTCTTCAATCAGTTCATCGGTGTGTTTCCCCACTCGTGCTGTCAAGATTAACCCGCTCGAATCTGCCAAACTCATCGCAATCCAGCAATCGCCTACTTCAACTTCTTCGGGCAAGCATTGTTTGTTTTTTTTCACGAATGACCACATCTCATCAGCACTCACGTCCTCCGTTTCCACGCCCTGCACTTGGTCGTTATGAACCAGCAAAGCTTTAGCACTGGCGGCACGAATAATACTGACCACGGTGTTATAGGCTAATCCGCTGATGCGGCTGACTCCTCGCAAGCTAGTGCCTTCACTGTGGGCTTGAAGTACTTGCTCAATCTGCTCCGGAGTAACATGGCGATAGTAGTAGAGGGTGTCAAAACTCTCGGCAAAGGTTTGCTGGCAGTGAGGGCAGAAGTAGCGTTGATGACCATTGGGCATTTTGCCGTGTTTGTGGGTTTTGGGATGACCGCAGAGCCGACATTCCATAGTTTTAGTGCAGTGGTAACGATTCCTCTACTTTACCAAACCCACATCATTTTGACGCACTACCGGCGCGATGAGGATTTACGCCTTGATGATTTGGTGCAATTTACCCGCGATTCTCTCGGTGTGCGTGGTCTGGACTTACGCACCCTGAATCGCCTCGTTGCTGCCGTCGATCGCGACCAATTTAAACGCAACCTCTACACCGAAGCCCAACTCCTGACCAAACTCCACGAAATCTTAATCGCACCCATCGCCGACCTCCTCCCCGAAAATCCCGAAGATCGCGTCGTCTTCCTCCCCCAAAGTTCCCTCTTCCTCGTCCCCTTCCCCGCCCTCATCGATGCCAACGGCGATTACCTGATCGAAAATCATACGATTCTCACCGCCCCCTCCATCCAAACCCTCGAACTCACCCGCGACCAAAAGAACAAACCCAGCGGCCAAGGCGCACTCATCGTCGGCAACCCCACCATGCCCAGCGTCGCCGCCGAATTTGGAGCCGAACCCCAACCTCTCACCCCACTCCCCGGAGCCGAACGGGAAGCCCTTGAAATTGCCAACCTCCTCAACACCGACGCACTGATCGGTAACGAAGCCACCAAAGCCGCCACCGTTGCACAGATGCAAAATGCCGAAATCATTCACCTCGCCACCCATGGATTGCTGGATGATATTCGCGGCATGGGAAGTGCGATCGCCCTCGCCCCCGACGCTAATTTTCAACCCGCCCCCGGCCAAACTAACGGCCTGCTCACCGCCGAAGAAATCTTCGACATGGACTTAAAAGCGGATTTAGTCGTGCTGTCCGCCTGCGATACCGGACGGGGGCGGATTACCGGGGATGGGGTGGTGGGGTTGTCGCGATCGTTTGTTTCCGCTGGAGTGCCCAGTATTTTGGTGTCCCTCTGGGCTGTACCTGATGCCCCCACCGCCGAACTGATGACCGAGTTTTATCGCCAGCGGGCGGCCACGGGGGACAATGCCCAAGCCCTGCGCCAAGCGATGTTACAAACGATGCGAACTCACCCCGACCCGCGCAACTGGGCGGCGTTTACCCTGATTGGCGAGGCAGATTGATCAGCTTGAAAATCAACAGGATCGGACACTTTGCGCCGAGTTGAGCCGTTTGCAACGTTGGGCGGAATTTTAGCGTGTGGAGTTAATGACGCGATCGCAGCAGTAGCGGCAAGACTTGCCAACTGAGGAATGCGGTGATCGTTCCGATAGCGAGACTCGCCACCAAAATCAGGAACAGCGCGATCGCCCATCCCCCCAAATCCCCCGCCGATTGCGACACCAAAAGACGCGGCGCGAGCACAGAACTCGCCACCGGAGTCACCCCGATCCCCAGAGTCGCCGTCACCACAACCCGCTCAATGTGATGCTGTCGATAGGACTGCTCCAGTTGTAGCATTCCCGTCATCACCCGCAGCGAATCTTCCAAAAGACGTAGGCCGGGGCTGAGTTGGTGGTAGTCCCGTTTCATCGGGCGGAGATAGCGACGAATCGCGAAATTTTTGAAGCGTTCTAAATATTGGGTGTCGGCTTGGCCGCCCAATTTGCTGATCAAACGGCAACGGTCTTGATAGCTTTCGAGATAACTTTCGATGGCATGGGTGTGGGTTTCAAACTCATTGAGGGCCTCCGCATATTGAGAGAGGAGCACCAGACTATGGCGTAGTAACTTCGCCAGGGGATCGAGGTGGAGTTGGGGCCGTTGTACCTGGAAATTCATCTGCTGGTTGATGCTGCGGATGTCTTGGTAGTAGCGGATGAGGTCGGTTTTCAGGGTGCGGGTGCGTTGGTGTGACCAGGTGGCGCGGTGACGATAGAGGCCGAGGGTGAGGAGGTGATGATAGAGTTTGTCGAGGCGTTTGAGGCTGGCGCGACAGTCGAAAATGCAGATGTAGAGGTGAAAGGGGTCGGGGCGATCGCAATCCGCCGAGCGCCACAGTTCAAAAAATGTCGCGTCTAAGATCCGACCTTGGCCAATTAAATCATCGGGCCAACTGGGCTGACCCGTGAGAGCAAGAGAATGATAACAGTCCTTCGCCACATAATCCGGATTTTGATCCTCATCAGCTAAACGACCCACCAACAGCCACGATCGCCCAAAGATACCGGGTTGCGCATCGGGGGCTTCGGTTTCGAGGAGATGGCTTTCGGTGAGGAGGCGTTGTTTGATGTCGAGATAGCAGTCAATGGATTTAGGGTGATACGTCCATTCAGCATCTTCGCTATCCATGCAATTAATTTGCAGGGCGTAGGCATCGCCGAAAATGCGCTGGTAGAGGTAGCCGTTTTGGGGCGGTTTGAGGCGTTTAGGTTGTTTGTCGCCAAGGTCTTCCCGCTCCGGACGGCGATCGCGCCCGCTATAGAGCAACAAATTCAACGCAGGATAAATTAACTGGGTGGAGTCATTATTCATGGCACGGGCGGGGGAGAAGACCGGAGCCAGCAAGTCAAACTGACCCACATGACCTATTGCTTTCTTTCGGGAAAGGAATCTCTCCATCCGGAGGCTTGGGGCGCAGCGGCTGGGGGATGGATGCGATCGCTGTGATGGCCGCAGAAATTGGGGTGGTTTCACCATCGGGTTAGGGTTGCGGTCGATTTCGTCCTGTGGGAAAGGGCGCGATCGCATTTGCCTAACCACCTCAGATCAGCGATCGGTTCTGGTTAGTCTCTCGCCCTAAAATTTCGGGCTATCCTGAGAGGTGATGAGTCTAAACATGAGCATGGTTGATCCAGTGACAGCGGGTATTGTCGTCGGCTTTTTGGCGGATAAGGTTTTGGGTACGGCGCTGGAGAAGTACACCGAGGGCGCGGTGGAAAAAATCAACGGGTTGTTGGGTAAGGTGTGGGACAAGTTACGCGGCAATCCGAAGGCGGAAATTGCATTACAGGCATTAGAACGGCAGGATTTATCGGTGAAGACTCGCCTAGAAACCTATTTGCTGGATGCGATGGAGGATGATCCGGCGTTTAAGGATGAAATTGAAGCGTTGGTGGGCGAAATCGAATCCGGGAAGCGTCAATCTGCGGATGGTAATACGATGATTTTGTCGGGTCAGGGATCGAAGGGTGCGATCGGCAACAATAACCAAATTGCGGAGACGATTACTAACACAACCAATTACAACGGGGTCATGCCAGCGGATTGACTGAAGTCGCCCGACGCTGATCGGGTTCCGAATCAATTACCTAAGAGTCATACCCGTGCGTTTGTGGGGCGCGATGATGAATTAGAAAATCTGCATCAACAGTTGCAGGCGTGCGATCGTGTGGCGATCTCGGCGGTGTCGGGGATGGGCGGTGTGGGCAAGACGGAGTTGGCGTTGCAATATGCCCAGGGAAAAACGGCAGCCTATCCAGCGGGGCGGGCTTGGTTTCGGGTGCGCGGTGGGGATTTGGGGGCGCAAATTTTGACGTTTGGGCGGGTGCAGTTGGGCTTGGAGCCACCGGATGAGTTGGATGATGTGGCGGCACAGGTGCAATGGGTCTGGGCACGGTGGCGACCACCGACGGGGGCGGCGCTGTTGGTGTTGGATGATGTGAGTGATTATGAGGAGATTCGGGCGTTTTTACCCCAGGATGTCCGGTTTAAGGTGGTTTGCACGACCCGCTTACAAACGCTCTCGTTAGGGTTTGAGCCGTTGCCGTTGCAGGTGTTGGATTTGGAAGATGCGCTGGATTTGTTGCGGTCTTTGGTGGGGGCGAGTCGTATTGATGCTGACTTGGCGGCAGCCAGCG
Source organism: Spirulina major PCC 6313 (assembly GCF_001890765.1). Taxonomy (NCBI): domain Bacteria; kingdom Bacillati; phylum Cyanobacteriota; class Cyanophyceae; order Spirulinales; family Spirulinaceae; genus Spirulina; species Spirulina major. Next base: position 2,843,556 of record NZ_KV878783.1, read on the forward strand.
CGATCTGTGAATGGTTGGGGCGGTTGCCGTTGGGGTTGGAGTTGGTGGGGCAATATCTCCATGAGCGCAGCAGTTTGAGCCTGGCGAAGATGTTGGAGCGGTTGCAAAACAAGCGGCTGGAGCAGAAGGCTTTACAGGGGCCAACCTATGAAACCACTGCCGAGCAAGGGGTGCGGGATGCGTTTGAGTTGACCTGGCAAGACTTAACCCCAGAAGCGCAGACGGTGGCTTGTGTGTTGAGCGTTTTTGCGTTGGCTCCGATCCCTTGGGCTTTGGTGGAGATGAGTTTGAGTGATTGGGATGAGGAGGATTTAGAGGATGTGCGCGATGGGGTGTTAGTGAAGCAGAGCTTAGTGCAAGTAAACACTGAAGAAACCTATCAACTACATCCATTAATCAGAGAGTTCTTACGCACTAAGACAAAAGTATTATTTTGTGATTCAATTCTAAATACAAAAATTAGACTTTTGCGTAATGTTATCCTAACTAAACCTCTAATAAAGAAATGGCTTGAAAATCTTTCATGTCTGAAATGGGATGCAGAAGATGAAATTGATTTTGACAATATGCCTGACATCGATATAGGCAAGAACATTTTGTCAAGTTATGAAGGCTATAGCGAGCTGCTGGCTCCATTGTCAAATAGCTTTTTTTGTACAAAAATTCTTTCTCAAAATATGAAGCTTGGGGTATTATCTTATCAAAAAAATAATTTTAGAAAACTGCTAACAGCTTTCCTTGAAAATCGGCAAGATTCCACAGAAAAAATCACAATAATTCCCCATAAGTTTAATGCACTGGAAACTCTCTTTGAAGAAACATTCAAAGATCAAAAGAGACATCCTCTTTATAAAGAATTCTATACTTATAAGTGGTGTAGATATAAAATAGAAACTATCAATCCAAATGTTTTATTTTGGTGCAGCTACGCACATTCAGACTTTGTGAATGATTTAACAGAGCTAGTTTTTGATGTTAGGCTGCCTACTAGAGATCCAAATTTAGTTTTCGACTCTGCATGGTGTGCTGCTATGTACCTGTGCAGAGGAAACCATTTTAATTGGTTTTCTTTTAGAAAATATGTTCAAGAAATACCCATCTCGGATATAAAAAATTCTTTGGAAAGTATAAACTCACAAAGATTTTCTATCCCAATGAAATATTGCATAGAAAACCTAAAAAACTACACTCAAATGGACAAAATTGATTGCTTGAATTTGCCCAAAGAAATTTCTCGGTTTCGTGAGAGAAATTTTCCCGATAAATATACAATTTTGAACTATGTAAATTATGTTTATGGAGAAGCATTAAAAAGTTACAATCGCATTGTCTCCGAGCTATTTAGTGGCTTTTCCACTGAGCTTTTAGATAATTCTATATTTTCATGTAATCTTGTTGGAATCATAGTACCTCCAAAAACACAAAAAGATTCTATTGAAATTAAGTATTATGTGGAAATAAATAATACTTGTAGTTATCCGACAGCAAATTTCTCTTTGAGTGAAGATGGTGAATTTGAAGATAAGCCTCGCTACGAAGCTGCAAGAAAAGCATATTCATATTCCAGGGTAAAAAAATCACTATCAGGCTTTAGCTACTCTCAAAAACAAACGCCTTTCAGCACAAGCTGGTTGGGTAACTATCCGATTACTGGCTTAGTTTACAAGTGGCTAATTGATGAACTCTCTAAATCAAATTGGATACAACCACACAAAACAAACCTCCAGAAATATGCAAGCTTTCCCTGTTGGAATCCCTAACTGTGGCGTTTAAAGCGATCGCCCCCTCACCCAAAACCTCCGACCACAAATCCGCGATAATCCCCCCCAACCCTAACCCCACCATGAACCTCTCCCCCACCGCCCGCGAAATCCAAGCCAAACTCTCCCAACTCAGCCTCAGTGAGCAAACCTGGCTCATGGAATACCTTGCCCAACAGATTCGCCAAACCCTCACCCCCCAGCCCGACTGGACAGACGACCTCACCGTTATGGCCGCCGACCCCCAAATCCAAGCCGAACTCGCCGCCATCGATGCAGAATTTGCCCCTACAGAAATGGATGGGCTGGCATAGCGATGAGCATCAAACGAGGTGAAATCTACTTTGTTAACTTGAATCCCACCCAAGGACGTGAGCAAGCAGGCAATCGTCCTGTTTTGGTCTTGTCCATCAACACGATCAATAATCTCCCACTGGTGATCACAGTCATTGTGGGAACCAAAGGCGAGAACATCAAGCAAAACTTTCCGACCAATGTTCGAGTCACATCAGAAGAAAGCGGCTTACCGATTGAAACCGTTTTTCTGGGCTTCCAAGTCCGTTCTTTGGATCGCAAACGATTTCCAGCACAAGCCGCAGGACGATTATCAGCGAACAAAATGCAAGACGTTGAAACCGCTGTGAGGTATTGTCTTGGGATCTGAAAACGCCCACCGCCTTAACGATCGCTCCCTCACCCAAAGCCTGCGATCGCAAATCTGCGATCATGAGGCTCGAAATTGAGAGCTACAACAACTCCAAAAACTGCTCCACCTCGATCTGAGCCTGCTTCAAAATCTTTGCCAAGGTTGAACGTTTCACGGGCTTGTGAGCCGGAACCGTGATCTTCAAGGTTTCCTGCGGTAGCGTTTTCTCTAACCGAATGTGACTCCCCTTCTGTCGCACCACACGCCAACCATCCCGCTTTAAAGCCGCGATGATTTTTGAGTACGACAAGCTAGGAACCTTGCTCATATCACTAGCTCTCGAATAATGACACCATCCTGAACTGCGAGATCATCCACGGGTTCTAAATACAGCTCAATGGCTTCCTGAATATTACTCAACGCCTCATCCACATCATCCCCCTCACTAATGCACCCCGGCAGCGACGGCACAAAAACCGTGTATCCCCCTTCATCACTCGGTTCTAAAACAACCTGTAGCTTCATGAGTCCATCTCAACAACGCCAGTATTTTTCAATCCTAAAGTAAAACTCAACAGCACCGCTCAACCCAACCTAACCCTATCTCTACAGGATTAATCATGACTCTGCCCAACCCCATCCTCAACGATCGCACCCTCCTGCTCTACCCCGACGAAGAACGATCGCACCGCTGACAAACATCGGGCTTTGACGAGATTGGCGACGGGTCTGTGGCTCCTCCCGAAGAAGCGATCGCAAACCTTTTAAAATGGGAGAGCATTGTCCGGACTTTTGCCCCACCCCATGACTCAACCTCTGCTTACTCTTTCTCGCGACCAACTCACCGACTGGGTACAAGCCCAGGGCCAACCGGCCTACCGGGGCCAACAACTCCACAATTGGCTCTATCAAAAAGGGGCGCGATCGCTCCTGGATATTTCCGTGTTTCCCAAGGCCTGGCGGGAAGAATTCGCCCATGTGCCCATTGGTCGCTCCACCATTGCCCACACCAGCATCGCCTCGGACAAAACCCGGAAATATCTGCTCACGTTGGCCGATGGTGCGATCGTTGAGGCGGTGGGGATTCCCACGGAAAAACGGTTAACGGTGTGTGTCTCGTCCCAGGTGGGCTGTCCCATGGCCTGCAATTTTTGCGCCACGGGCAAGGGCGGGTATACCCGTAATTTGAAGGCCCATGAAATTGTCGATCAAGTCTTGACGGTGCAGCAGGATTTTCAACGCCGCGTTAGTCATGTGGTCTATATGGGGATGGGGGAACCGCTGTTAAACCTCGATGAGGTAGTGAAGTCTCTCCATAGCCTCAATCAGGATGTGGGGATTGGGATGCGATCGCTCACCGTCTCCACCGTCGGCCTGCCCCGTCGGATCACGCAACTGGCCAAACATCAACTCCAAATCACCTTCGCTGTCAGCCTCCACGCCTCCAACCAAGGCCTGCGCAAACAACTGATTCCCAGTGCCAGCGCCTACCCCCTCAAAGCCCTCCTCGCCGACTGTCGCACCTATGTGGAAACCACTAAACGCCGCGTCACCTTTGAATACATCCTCCTCTCTGGCGTGAACGACAGCCCCGCCCAAGCCCAAGAACTCGCCAACCACCTCAAAGGCTTTCAATCCCATGTCAACCTGATCCCCTACAACCCGATCAGCGATGCGGACTACCAACGCCCCACCACCAAACGGATCACCCAATTTAGCAACGTCCTCAAAAAGAACCACATTGAAAACAGTGTGCGCTATTCTCGCGGCCTCGAAGCCAACGCCGCCTGCGGCCAACTCCGCACCAGTCAAGCCGTTGCGCCAGTATAATCCTGCCTTGAGTCTTCTGCCTTCGTCCTTCATCCCTCTGCCTTGAACCCATGACCCTTAAACGTCTTGCCCTCGTTCTGATCACCGTGCTGGTTGCGGCACGGGTTTTACTGTCCCTTGTCGGGAGTTTGAATGAACCCCAAGTTCAAGGCAGACTTGAACTGTATCAAAGTAATTTAGTCCTGACGGCGGCGGAATTTGACCCGGACTCCGATCAAGTTAACCAATCCCTAACTCAGATCATCGGTGATGCCCCCTACACCAACGCTCTGAAGCAATATCAAGCGGTGTACGACGCGACGGCGCAGTCGATCCAACAGTTGCGCGACCAAGCGACCGAGTCGGCGGTGTTGGTGAATAATCCGCAAACGGTGCAGTTTGAAAGCGCGATCGCTCAAGACCAGCAATTCCTCCATCGTCTCGCCCTGCATATTGGCCTGATCAACGCCCACCAGCAGGACATTGAAGCCGCCCAACACCAATGGCAGGACATCCCCAAAACCGCCACGATCAGCGACATCACCACCACTGCGCAGATCCTCGCCCAACTCTGGAACGAGTCCCCCTCGGATCTCCCGGCGGAAACCGCAACGATTGTCCAAGACAATCTAGACGGGTGGTTTGAGGATGAAGCCCTAGGGCGGTTCTATCAGGTGACGCAACAGGAGGAGGCGATCGCGCAACTCACCCAACACCGCCAAGACCGCGCCGCCCAAGCCCTGACCCGCCTCGCCGCGATCACCGTCTTGCCCGCTCTAGGGGGAATCGCGGGGGTAGGCGTGATTCTCTTTTTAATCGGGCAATGGGTGGTGAAACGAGACACCGCCCTCCTCGCTCAACCCTTCGCCAGCATCGAAGTGCCGTGGGATGGCGAAACCACGGTGCAGGGTCTTGTGGTGGGATTTTTCTTCTTTAGTCAAATTGTCCTCGCCACGGCTTTACCGATTGTGACGGCATTGCTCGGCCTCAATCCCAGCGGTTTTGATCTGCGAGGAAAAGCCCTCTACATCCTCCTCAGTTACGCCTTGATGACTGGGGGCGGCTTGACGATTTTGTATTACACCTTGCGGCCCTATTTCCCGCTGCCGGAGGGGTGGTTTCAGGTGAAGTTAGGGGGACGCTGGGCCCTGTGGGGGGTGGGGGGCTATTTGGTCGCGATTCCCCTGGTCTTGCTGGCTTCGTTGCTTAATCAGCAATTGTGGCAAGAGGGGGGCGGTGGCAACCCGATTATTCTGCTGGCGTTGCAGTCTCAGGACACCTTAGCGTTGGTGATTTTCTTTTTAACGGCTTCCTTGGCTGCGCCGCTGTTTGAAGAAATTATGTTTCGGGGCTTTCTGTTGCCGTCCTTGACGCGCTATCTGCCGGCCTGGGGTGCGATCGCAATCACCAGCGTCCTCTTTGCCGCTGCTCATTTGAGTTTGGCGGAAATGATCCCGCTCACGGTGTTGGGGGCAATTTTGGGCGTAGTCTATTGGCGATCGCGCAATCTCCTCGCCTCGATCCTGCTCCATAGTCTTTGGAATAGCGGCACGTTGATCAGTCTCTTCCTCCTAGGGCGGTCATGACCCTAGGACCCATCAGCGAGATCCCCCCAGAGCACGGGCGAGCCATCCCCCTGATCGCCACCGATATGGACGGCACATTGACGATCGCTGCAAAATTCACCCCCGCATTACTCCACACCCTCGAAGCGGCTCAAGCTGCCGAATTGCCGGTGTTAATCGTGACGGGGCGATCCGCCGGTTGGGTCAGTGGCTTGGTGCATTACTTGCCGATCGTGGGGGCGATCGCCGAAAACGGCGGCATCTTCTACGATGCTGACCACCCAGACGGGGAGGTACTGAGTCCCATCGGCGATCGCACCCTCCACCGCCACGCCCTCGCCGTTCAATTCGCCGCCTTACAGCAGCAATTCCCCCACCTCCGCCCCGCCGCCGATAATGATTTTCGGGTCACGGATTGGACGTTTGATGTGCAGGGGTTAAGCGAGACCGAAATCACCACCCTCGCCAACCACTGCACCGCCCACGGTTGGGGCTTCACCTACAGCACCGTGCAATGCCACATCAAACTCCCCCAGCAAGACAAAGCCCAGGGTCTCCTCCAGGTGCTCGCCCGCCATTTTCCCCACCTCGACCCCGCCACCATCCTCACCGTCGGCGACAGCCCCAACGATGCACCCCTGTTTAACCCGGCTCATTTCCCCCAATCCGTCGGCGTGGCCAATGTACGGCCCTATTGCGATCGCCTCCCCCATGTCCCCACCTACGTCACCACCCAACCCGAAGGCCACGGCTTCGGCGAACTCCTCAATCATCTTCTGCCACTGAGAGCCAACCCCTCATCATCAGGAATTTAAGCGGCCGGCCTTCGACAGGCTCAGCCCTCGGTTGTTGATCTGTCGCCTGACGCTCTTGGATTGAGAGGAGGAAATAGGGCGATGCTCCATCAAAATTCATCTTCTGGAGTGCGGGCATCTTGCCCGCTGGGATGCAGACCAAACAGGGCGCAGGATGCTCCCACCCCCTTCAAACTTCAGATTTTGTCGTACAGTTCAACGTCTGTCCTGTACTTAGAGAGAGGATAGGTTTGCCCTGATCGCGGGGCTTGCTTGATTGGAAATCTCTAGGGTATGATAGGAGACTGTGTCATATTGAACCAAGAGTCATGCCGAAACTCAAAACCAAAAAAGCTGCTGCCAAACGGTTTCGGGCCACCGGGACAGGCAAAATCCGCCGCCGCAAAGCATTCAAGAACCACATTCTTGAGCACAAAAGCGCCGAACGGAAGCGTCGCCGCCTCTCCAACTTATCCCTCGTCCACGAGCGGGATGAAGAAAACGTGCGCTTGATGATGCCGTACCTCTAACTCAGACGCAGCACACCATTAATCCATTATTGAAACACCATAAACAAGCACTATGGCAAGGGTAAAACGGGGTAACGTCGCCCGCAAACGTCGTAAGAAAATTCTTAAGCTGGCGAAAGGGTTCCGAGGCTCTCACTCCCGGCTGTTCCGGATGGCGAACCAGCAGGTGATGAAGGCATTACGCAATGCCTACCGCGATCGCCGTCGCCGCAAACGCGATTTCCGTCGCCTCTGGATTGTGCGCATCAACGCCGCCGCCCGCCAACATGGCGTGAGCTACAGCCAGTTGATTAATCAACTCAAAATCGCCAATATCGAAATCAACCGTAAAATGCTGGCGCAGCTAGCCGTTGTTGACCCCGATGCCTTCGCAAAAATTGTCGAAGTTGCGGCTAAATAACCCCATCAATTCATTGCGGGCATTACGATTTGACACTCCCCGGCCTAAAGGCACGGGGATTCTTGGCTCACCGAGTCCACTTACCTAGGATTCCTTGCGAAGTCCTACATAGAGGTGGTTCTCTCCCCAAGCGTTACTTTCGGTGTGCCCCACCGTAGTTGGATTGCTCCAAAGTTTGTTTGGATTGGCAGCAATATTTGCCAAAAACTGATTCGTCTAGTCCCTGTGAATCTTTTATCTACTTGCAGGGAGGTCTAGAACAATGAAGTAGAACCCCATAGATTCAATTGCCAAGGTTCAGTAGCTACGAGTTAGGTAGCATCGGGTTTTTCAAGCGGTTGATTACCCTATCCGCTATGCTAATCATAAACCATAAAAAGCCGTCCTGGAAGGACGGGGCTTTAGACCCATGAATTTTGGTAACCCCCTTTAGAGTTGCTCTTGTAGCAACTCTTTTTTAATGGTGGCTGGGGCTGAGGATATGAAGAAATATAGGAATCGAGGCGAGATACGCAGGGGAATGAGCCGACATTGATAAAATGGGGAGCGATTTCCTCCCTTGTAGTGAGAGCATTTGTTTTGAAGGGTTTGTCACGTCCGTTAACTGCTGTGGTCATCGTACCAACAGGGATTGGGGCCGCCATTGGGGGCTATGCTGGGGATGCGTTGCCCGTGGTGAAGGCGATGGCGCAGGTGTGCGATCGCATCATCACCCATCCCAACGTCCTCAACGGGGCGCAACTCTACTGGCCCACCGCTGACACCCTTTATGTGGAAGGCTACGGCTTAGATCAATTTGCCGCTGGTCAGTGGGGCTTGCAACCCGTTCACCAAAACCGGATCGGGGTGATCCTCGACCAAGGCATTGAAGACGACCTCAAAACCCGCCATATCCAAGCGATCGAGGCCGCCCGCGCCACCCTCGGCCTTCCGGTGACAGACTATTTAACCACCGATGCCCCCCTGGGGGTCTCCCTCCAAACCGCCGCCTCCGGGACGAGTTGGGGCACGATCGCGAATCCTGACAGCTTACTCCGGGCTGCGGAGGTGTTACTCGGTCAAGCCGGGGTGAATGCGATCGCCGTCGTCGCCCGTTTTCCCGACGACATCGAACCCAACGCCCTCCAAGCCTATCGCCACGGGGCCGGCGTTGACCCATTGGCCGGAGCCGAAGCGGTAATTTCCCATCTGGTGGTGCGCCAATTCCGTGTCCCCTGCGCCCATGCCCCCGCCCTCGCGCCGCTCCCCGTTGATCCTGACGTAGCCCCCCGCTCCGCCGCTGAGGAATTGGGCTATACCTTTTTGCCATCGGTGTTGGTGGGGCTGGCCCGTGCGCCCCAATTTGTGCGGCCGGTGCAGTCTCGCGCCCCGGAACAGGTGTGGGCGGATCAAGTGGATGCGATCGTGGTGCCTGCCTCGGCCTGTGGCGGTAGTGCCACCCTGAGTTTGAGCGATCGCCTCGTGATCGCCGTCGAAGCCAACACGACCCAAATCCAAGTCCCCCCGGAATCCCTCGGTATTCCGGCCCTGCGGGCCCGCTCCTACTTAGAAGCGATCGGCATCCTCGCCGCCTACAAAGCCGGTCTCGATCCGGCTCACCTCAACCCCCACATTGCCCCCCTGCGTCCCACGACCCTACTGCACCCGTGAACAGTTCTCCCTCACCCGCCCCCGAACCCCTCAGCCGGACTCAAGTGCTCCTCGCCATGGGAGTCACCGCCACCCTCCTGCTCGTGGTGGCGAAATTGTGGCAGTATTTCGGCGATATTCCCCTGCTCACGGTGCGGTTTGAATGGATTGCCTTGGGGTGGGGCGTGGTGGTGATGGCGGGGATTGTTGCCATTAGCGGGCTGTTGCATTGGTTGTGGCCTGCCTATCGTCGCAGTGCCATGGTGTATTTAGAACTGGTGATTAAACCCCTGGAATGGCCGGATTTATTATGGTTGGGGTTGTTGCCGGGTTTGAGTGAAGAATTACTCTTTCGGGGGGTGATGTTGCCCGCGTTGGGGTTGAATATGGCGGCAGTGATTCTATCGAGTGTGTTGTTTGGGGTGCTGCATCTCAGCGGTTTGTCTCAATGGCCCTATATGCTTTGGGCGACTGTGGTGGGGGTCATTTTCGGGGTAAGTGCGATCGCGACCGGCAATCTCCTCGTGCCGATCATCGCCCATATTTTGACTAATTTCTGCTCCGGCTGTCTGTGGAAATGGAGCGATCGCCATCCTAGTCCCAAGTCTTGAGGATCGGGCAAAATTAGGGGGCGATCGCCCCCATCCGCCCCCACCCTCCCGAAATCCCCGAAATCCATGCGTTAAAATTCTTGAGGAACAGCGTCCCCTGCTTCCCCGGATTCGCTTACACCACAATACTCAGATTTATGAACAAAATTATCTACAGTCTACTGGTGTTCATTCCCATCTCGATCGCTTCCACGTACCTAGGATGGGGATCAGCCGTCACCTTCATCACCGCTGGCCTGGGCATTATTCCCCTCGCCGCCCTGATGGGACTCGCCACCGAAGAAGTGGCCGTCGTTGTCGGGCCGAACCTCGGTGGACTCCTCAACGCCACCTTTGGGAACGCCACTGAATTGATCATCGCCCTCGTCGCCCTCAAAGGCGGCCTGATCGAAGTAGTGAAAGCCACAATCACCGGCTCCATTATCAGTAACCTGCTGCTGGTGCTAGGGTTCTCGATGCTCCTCGGCGGTCTCCGGTTCAAAGAGCAGGAATTTCAACCCACCGCCGCCCGGATGAATGCCTCAACGATGAACTTGGCGGTGATCGCCCTGCTTGTCCCCACAGCGGTGGAATATACCTCTAGCGGTGTAGGTGAACTGACGCTGCAAAAATTATCCGTGGCCGTTGCAATCATTTTGATCCTGGTGTACTGTCTCACCCTACTCTTTTCAATGAAAACCCATACCTATCTCTACGATGTGGGGATGGCTGATCTTGAAGGCGACAACACAGCGGGCGAGGGCGAAGCGGGCGAGGGTCATCCAGAGCACAAAAAACCCAATGTTACCCTCTGGCTTGGGGTGTTGCTCTTGGTGACGCTATTGGTGGCTGTTGAATCAGAATTTCTGGTGGATAGCCTCGAAGAAGCCACCTCTAGCCTGGGGTTAAGTGCTCTCTTTACCGGGGTGATTTTGCTGCCGATTATTGGTAACGCGGCAGAACATGCCACGGCGGTCACCGTCGCCATGAAAGACAAAATGGATTTATCCGTGTCGGTGTCGGTGGGGTCAAGTCTGCAAATTGCGATGTTTGTCGCACCAGTGTTGGTGATTACGGGTTGGTTTATCGGTCAACCGATGGATCTCGATTTCAACCCCTTTGAACTCGTGGCCGTAATGGTGGCGGTCTGGGTGGCGAATTCCGTCAGTTCCGATGGAAAATCCAACTGGCTCGAAGGGATTCTCCTCTTAGCGACCTATATGGTGCTGGGGTTCGCCTTCTTCTTCCATCCGGTGGTGGCTGGTTTAGGCGCTTTGGGCGGTTAAAACACCCCCAAAACTAAAATAGGGTGCATCTCAGTTAGGCGAGTGTGCCCTCATCCCCTAGCCCCTTCTCCCTCCTTGGGAGCAGGGGGGTTTCCACAGTGAAATGCACCCACAAAATACTTTGGACGTTGAAAGGCTCAAGCTTGCAAGCTTGAGCCTTTCAATTTTTGGGTTTTGTGAGTTCGGATTATAAGATCGTGAAGACGTTCTCAGGATTAATGTTTGATCATCGGGGATGGTTAAGCTGATAATTGTTGAGCATCGAGCATTTAACGCAACTCTTCATCCTTGGGACTCTGGCCATGGCTTCTGACCTTTCCCTCCAATCTTCTCCTTTACAACAACGCTATGCACAGCTCAACCCAGCCCAGCGGGCCATGGTGCAATTCTTTGCGATTTGCCATACTCCCGTGAATCGCTCCAAAGCCTGTAGGTGCTGGAATGTTGCAGCCATCCATTTGCCATTTGACCCACCCCTGTCCCCATTAAAGGCACATACCTTCAGTGCCCGGATCAACGAGCTGATCAAGCAGGGAATGTTGGTGCAATCTCAGAGCAGTGGGATTCGGTGTCTGCCGGAGTTACAGGAAGTTGTGGTGCGGGATGCGGTCAAGCGGCGCACGTTTGAGCCAATTGTCAATGCGATCCATGCCCAATTTCCGATCCGGCAACATTACAACAAACAGCGAATTTTTCAATCCGAACAAGAATGGCTGCGTGAATTGCGGATTGCCATCTATCGCGAAAATTCAGCAGACATTGATACATTATTCGAGGAGCGTCGGATAGCCTATTGGACACCGAAACTGACCTTCTCTGATGTCTTGCGGTCAATGCTCAAGCATCCCTTTGATCCGGACTGGATGCAGCGGCTTTCGCCTGAGTTTGTTCAGTTGGGTCTCGACCTGATTTTGACGGAAGCAGCCCAGCAGTGCCAGGAGGTTGAGGCGGTTTTTGAGTGGCTCGAAGAATTGTACGCGACCCAACAGGTGACCCCGGATATCGTGGTGCTCTATGGGGAACAGTTATGGCTGCGGGGCCATTTACATGAAGTCTGGGAGCTTTTAGCGAAGACTGAAGCACATCCCCCGTCTTATCGGCGGTTGGCGTTGCAGGGCGCGATCGCTTTCCTGGATGGCCAAACCACCGAGGCGATCGCCCACTACCAAGACAGCTTAAAACTGGTCGGTAAATCCAACGCGGCACAAATGGAGTGGTTTGAGATCCCCACCACAGTGCTCTATTTATTTGCCCTGTTAAAAGACGGCAGCCCCGCTGCTTTGCAACTGGCCCACGGATATTGCACGATCATCGAACGGGGATCGGCTCAATACTGGCTACACCACAGTGTCAAACTCTTTTCAAGGCTGCTGAAAATTCAACAGGGCCAAAACTCGCTCGTAGCGGATTTGGCGAGCGAGTTTTTTGACTACAACCTGCCGACGGTTGGGGTGGCTACTCTGCTCGAAGTCTACAGCTTGTACTGGCTCAATGTGCCTGAACTTTCCCAATGGCTGACACCGCAACTGGTGCAGGCCTATCAGCAGGCATCGACGGCAGACTACGGTTGGCTCGCCCTCGAACTGGCAGACTTAATCGTGCGCTTGGACGGCGCGGAAATTTATCAGGAAGTGGCCGCCGGGTTGCGCGAAACGCTCAACAGTCAACCCCTGATCGAGATTGTGCAGCATCGAGAATTGTGGGAGCTTTCCCTCGATGCGCTGACTCAATTAACGTCTCCTGATGCCCCCGTTGAGAGCGATCGCGCCTCTCACTATCGTCTGGCGTGGCGATTACAGTTTCGTTCGCTGGATAACTGGCAACTCAACCCCGTCGAGCAAAAATTGAGCCCCAAAGGCGGTTGGACTAAGGGTAAATCTATCGCCTTAAAGCGGTTTCAATCGGTGCGTGAGATGCCCGACTACCTCACAGAACAGGATCGAAAGATTGCTAAAACCTTGCAAGTAGAGTCCGAATATCGCCGCTACGGTTCAGGAACCCCCAAGTATTTCTTTGGTGATCAGGCGTTACTGGCATTGGTGGGGCATCCGCTGGTGTTTTGGGCTGATCTAGACAATGTGCGCGTTGATGTGGTGGCGGGTGAACCGGAGTTGTTTGTGCAGCGTCTGGCCAATGAACGGCTTCAGATCAAACTGGCTCCTCCGCTTGCGGACGATGGGGAGGTGATCGCCGTCAAAGAAACCCCCACCCGGCTGAAGGTGCTCGCGATCAACGAACATCATCGCCGCATCGCGCAACTGTTGGGCGAGAACAATTGTTTAGATGTGCCAGCCCATGCCGAAGCAAAGGTGTTGCAGGCGATCGCAGCCATTTCAACCCTCGTCACGATTCAGTCTGACATCGGCGGCGGCGTGGCGGCAGAAGAAGTCCCCGCCGATGCAACTCCGCACGTCCATTTATTACCGGCGGGAGAGGGGTTAAAAGTGTTCCTATTGGTGCGTCCCTTTGCCGATGGCGGTTCCTACTATAAACCAGGTCAAGGTGGAACAACGGTGATCGCGGAAATTGAGGGCAAACGGTTACAAACCCGGCGGAATTTAAGTGCCGAAAAGAAACAAGCTACGGCCATCAAACAGGCTTGCCCAATTTTGCAACAATACGAAGCCAAAAAGGGGGAATGGATCATTGAAGAACCGAGCGATTGTTTAGCCTTATTGGTACAACTGCAAGCCTTGGGCGATCGCGTCATCATCGAATGGCCCGAAGGTGAAAAATTCCGTGTCTCGCGTCAGCTTGGCCTAGGAGATTTTAAATTTAATATTCGTCAAAAAAACGATTGGTTTGCGGCCAGTGGTGAGGTGCAAATTAGCGACTCCCAAGTGTTAACGATGCAGCAACTGATGGCATTGTTAGACGAGTCCCCTGGTGAGTTTGTCAAGCTTTCCGATGGGCAGTTTTTAGCCCTCACCGAGGAATTTCGCAAACGCTTAGCAATGCTCAAGCGTTTGGCCGAACCCAAGGGGAAAGGCCTGCGGATTAATGGTTTGGCGGCTTTAGCCCTTGATGGCATGGTGGACGATGTCGAGCAGCTCAAAGTCGATCAAGCCTGGAAGCAACATATTCAGCGCATCAAAACTGCGCAAAGCCTCGAACCCCAAGTACCACCGGATTTAAACGCCACCCTCCGGGACTATCAACTAGACGGGTTTACCTGGTTGGCACGGCTGGCGGCGTGGGGTGTGGGGGCCTGTCTGGCCGATGATATGGGCTTGGGGAAAACGCTGCAAGCGATCGCCGTCATCCTGACACGCTGCGAGGCGGGGCCCACCTTAGCGATCGCGCCCACCTCAGTCTGTATGAACTGGATTAGTGAAGTAGAAAAATTTGCCCCCCGGTTACGGGTGAAAGTCTTCGGCAGTGGCGATCGCCAACAGATGCTCGACAGCCTTGAACCCTGCGATCTTCTCGTGTGCAGTTATGGCTTACTCCAACAGGATGAAGTCGCTAAAATGCTCGCTCAGATTCAGTGGGCAACCATTGTCTTAGATGAAGCCCAAGCGATCAAAAATCAAGACACAAAACGTTCGCAAGCGGCGATGGCGTTGCAGGGAAACTTCAAGATCATCACCACCGGTACACCGATTGAAAATCACTTAGGTGAATTGTGGAACCTATTTCGCTTTATCAATCCTGGTTTATTAGGCTCCCTTGAGAGTTTTAATCAACGGTTTGCCTATCCCATTGAACGGGATCAAAATGAAGATGCACGCAATGCATTGCGGCGTTTAATTCAGCCATTTATTTTGCGACGCACCAAAGATAAAGTCCTCAAAGAATTGCCCTCCCGCACGGAAGTCACCTTACAAGTGGAACTCAGTACCGAGGAAATCGCATTTTATGAAGCCCTGCGCCGCGATGCGATCGATAAACTCACCGACAGTGATGCACCAGCGGGTCAAAAACATTTGCAAGTGTTGGCGGAAATTATGCGCTTGCGGCGGGCCTGTTGTCATCCCAAATTAGTACGACCCGAATTGGGGATACCCAGTGCCAAGCTCAAGCAGTTTGGCGAAACCTTAGCTGAATTGCTCGACAACGATCACAAGGTGCTGGTCTTTAGTCAATTTGTCGATCATCTCACCATTCTTCAGGACTATCTCGATCGCCAAAACATCGCCTATCAATATCTCGACGGCAGCACCCCCGCCAAGCAACGCAAACAGCGGGTCGATGCGTTTCAAGCAGGTGATGGTGATGTGTTTTTAATTAGCCTCAAAGCGGGGGGGACGGGTCTGAATTTAACGGCGGCTGATTTTGTGATCCACATGGACCCCTGGTGGAATCCGGCGGTGGAAGATCAAGCCAGCGATCGCGCCCACCGCATCGGGCAACAACGTCCGGTCACGATCTATCGCCTCGTCGCCCAAGGCACCATTGAAGACAAAATTGTCGCTCTCCACCAAACCAAGCGCGACTTGGCCGATAGTTTGCTGGCCGGTGCTGATTTCAGCGGCAAAATTTCCACCGATGAGTTGCTCTCCCTCATTCAACATTAGGATGGGGAGGATCACCCTTTCCTGTTGTATGGATTCTCGACTGTTTGCCGATCTTCCCCTCGTATTATCCCAAGGACTGTTATCGAGCTTGGGGATTGCGATCCAGGTTGACCATCGGGAACGCTGCCCCAAAACTGGCCCAGTTTTGGTGATCAGTAACCATCGCAGTTTGCTCGATGCGCCATTGATCATGGCGGCGATCGCCCGTCCGGTGCGGTTTGCCTGTCATCACTACATGAGCCACGTGCCCCTATTTAAAGACCTCGTGGCGGCCTACGGAGCCTTTCCCCTTGATGCCCCCCATACCAATCCTCCCCAGTTTCGTCAGCAAGCGATCGCCTTCCTCCAAGCGGGGCAAGTGGTGGGACTTTTTCCCGAAGGGGGCGAGCCGATGGTGACCCTCTCCTCACCCCAGGCCATACAAGGGTTTCATCGTGGTTTTGCCCATCTGGCCTATCAAGCTCCTGTCCCCTTGGCGGTGCTGCCGATCGCGATCGCCTCCCGGCGCGAAACCTGCAACCCCCGCTTTGCCCCCTTCTCAATCTTTCATTTTTTCGCCCCCGACGAACCCCTCTTTGATCGCCCCGGTTGGCATCCCTCGGTACAGTATCAGCAGGTCAAAATTACCGTTGGCCGCCCCCTTTGGATCACCCCCGAAACCCGCCAACAGTACCACGGTCGCGCCGGAGTCCGCCTCGCGAAAACCCTCACCCGCACCTGTCATGCAGAAATCGCCCAACTGTTGCATGATAGTTATGCGTGACCCTGCCCCGTTGTTGATCCTGAACCCATGCCCCTTTCCGAGACTCTCCAGCTTCTACGCCCCCTTCCCCCCCAACCCGATGCCCCCCTATTAATCATCCTGCCGGGCATGGACGGCACGGGATCGCTCTACAAAAGTCAACTGGCCGGATTGCGTCCTTATTTTGAGCCTTATTGTCTGCGGATTGACGCAGAGGATCGCACCCCTTGGCCGGATTTAGCAGCGGTGGTGACGGCTCAAGTTGAGACATTGCGGGCGGGGCGACCGGTGTATCTTTGCGGGGAGTCGTTTGGGGCCTGTTTGGGGTTGCAGATGGTGGTGCAGCATCCCAATTGTTGCGATCGCCTCATTCTGATTAATGCAGCAACGGCGTTTCAATCCCCCCTGGGCACGTCTTGGGCCATGGAACTGTTGCGCCATTTCCCGACGGCGCTTTACCATGGGGCAACTCTAGGGCTGTTGCCGTTTCTGATTACAGAGCATCGTGTGCCGGACTATAACCGTCATGATTTGATCGCGGCAATGCAGGCGGCAACCCCCGGCGGGGCAGCGTGGCGGGTGACGTTGCTCAGTGAGTTTGACCTGAGCGCAGCAGAACTCCAACGCATTCCAACCCCCACCTTGGCCATTGGGGCGGGGCGCGATCGCCTCCTTCCCTCCGCCCAAGAAGCCCAACGCCTCGCCACCCTCATCCCCCAGTCCCAAGCTCACATCCTGCCCGACAGCGGCCATACTTGTCTCCTGGAACCCACGGTGCAACTGGTGGACATCCTCGCCGCCTGTCAATTTCTGCCGGATCAAACCCCTGTTTTAGCTACGGCCAGCACTATGACACCGCTAAAATAGTGAATTGAGTAGGGTGTGTTAGCGAAGCGTAACGCACCGGAGAAAAAGGTTTTACGAATGTAAAGCGTAAAGCCCCCGTTTTCCAAACGGGGGATATAAGCGAAGGGCTGAATTTATTCAGCCGTGATACCGAGGTATCATAGCAACCATGAAAACGCTCAAGTTCAAGCTCTACCAGCATAAGCGGAATAGATACCTCAAGCGGACAATCAATGCCGCAGGGCGTATCTACAACCATTGTGTTGCCCTCCACAAACGGTACTACCGAATGTGGGGCAAGCACTTGAACTGCGCCCGACTGCAAAAACACATCGCCAAGCTTCGGAAACGGAACCCCTGGTGGTTGCAGGTGGGTTCTCAAGCCGTACAGGATATCTGCCAACGAATTGAGAAAGCGTATCAACTGTTCTTCAAACACAACAAAAAAGGCGTTCGCCTGCCAAACTTTAAGAAGACCCGAAAGTACAAATCCTTCACCCTCAAGCAAGCTGGGTACAAATTCCTCGGTGGCAACCGGGTCAGGATTGGGAACAAAGTCTATCAATATTGGCACTCTCGCCCCATTGAGGGCAAGGTCAAGACCGTGACGATTAAACGAACTCCCTTGGGAGAACTGTTCATGATTGTCACGGTAGATACCCTGTCAGAACCCCAAGTCAAAACCGAGACAGGTAACATTGCTGGTTTTGATTTTGGACTTAAGACGTTTCTGACCTGTTCTGAGGGATTCAAGATTGATGCCCCCTTGTTCTTCAAGCAGTCACTTAACTCGGTTCGCAAAGCGAGTCGAGAGTTGTCCCGTAAGCAAAAGGGTTCAGCCCATCGGGAACGTGCCCGATTAAACTTATCCCGCAAGCATGAAGATATTGCCCATCGACGGCGGGACTGGTTCTGGAAGTTGGCTCACCGCCTGACGAATCAGTTTGATGTGCTGTGTTTTGAAACCTTGAACCTCAAGGCGATGCAGCGGCTCTGGGGGCGTAAGGTGAGTGATTTGGCGTTTCGGGAGTTTCTGCAAATCCTGGAGTGGGTGGCAACGAAGAAGGGGAAGCGGGTGATCTATGTTGACCGCTGGTTCCCTTCGAGCAAGACCTGTTCAAGTTGTGGTCATATTTTGGAGCATCTGGATTTAGAGACTCGCCATTGGCGGTGTCCCAGTTGCTCGGCAGAGAATGACCGGGATGAGAATGCGGCGATGAATATTAAAGTGGCTGGGGCTTCAGCCATTGGGTTAGGTGATGTCAGACAGGCGTTGCCTGCTATTGCTGTTTGATCCCAGAATCCCCCGTTTTCTAAACGGGGGAGTAAGTCAACTCTCCTGACTATTGCACAAATTAAAACGTGTCACGACATCAGGGCGATCGCTGAACTTGAAAATCAACCGTCTAATTCCTCGTCTAGTGGTTCCATCGAGGGGACGAGGAGGGTGCGAAGCTGCGCGATCGCTTCGGCCACCGTTGCCGCAATTTGCAGTTGAACCCCGCCGTATTGTTGAAAAAAGGCGATCGCCTTGGGATTACACCCCAACAGAATCACCGCTTTACCATTTTTCAGGGCCAATGCCACCTCGGACGCTGTGCCTAACCCCATCCCACAGGCCACGATCGCATCGGACGATAAAACATTGATATTATTGCGCCCATAGCCCAGATCGGTATTAATCACCACCTCAACATTCGGGTCGGCGAGGGTGCGATCGCGCCCCGGCAAAATGCCAATCGTCATGCCCCCGGCCTGCTTCGCGCCCCGATTCACCGCCGCCATCACGCCACTGGGTCGCCCGCCCGTTAACACCGCCCAGCCTGCCGTGGCGATCGCCCGCCCCAAAGCCCCAGCCAGTTCACAATCCGCCGCCGTCGCCCCCGCACCAGGCCCCATCACGCCCACCACACGCCCTCTCATGGGGATACCACCTTGGAAGTGAGGGGGATGGGAGTGCGATCGCCCGGTATCGGTTCCATCACTTGGGTGGTTAAATCCTGGGCTTGGAGAGTGCTTTGGAAGGATGCGATCGTGCCGTTGCTCTGGATTAGGTTCGTCAAGATTCCCGTGGCCACCACGTCACCCCCCGCCGCCGTGGGAAGAATGAATTGGGGCGCGATCGCCTTCACGAGGGGCAGCGCCGTACTCGCGCCCTGAATAACTGGCCCCAAAAGCGGCAAGGCCAAATCGATCAACGGCGTGATCACCACATCAATCGAGCCGCTGGCCTGCACCGTTTGCGAGTGCATGCCGTGGGGTTCATAGTAAAGCCGCTGCTGGGTGCTTGAGTTTGTGATCACGTAGCCGTTTTCCGTCACGGTGGGCCCTAAGGATGCACCGGGGACGGCTTGGATTTGAAGTGTATCGCCCTCCCAGGTTTTCCCCGGTTGAAGAGCGGTGATCGTTTCGTAGCCGAGTTTTTCGACCACCTTGGCCGCTGTGGGAGACGCGATCACGGGAATGGCGCGATCGCACTGTGCCAAGGTCGGCGGATGGGCGTGATCTTCAATGCCTTGGGATAAGAGAATTAGATCAATATTGTCGGGAATGGAGCGGGGCGATCGCCGTTCCGTCTTAAAAAACCACGGCGCATTCCCAAACACCAACGGCCCCACAAACCACGGATCAACCAAAATCCGCAGCCCGCCCCATTCAATCAACCAACTATTGACATCTAAATATGTGAGATACAGCATCTTAAATTCTGTTCAATCCTGCTCAATACCGAAGTGTGACGCGATCACAGTGGCAATCCGTAACCTAACGTAAGCTTCGGTTACGGCGATTTTTGGACAATTTCGCGAGAGAATCAGCCGTCTAAGGAACGAAAAAATCAGGTGTTCAGCTTATCCCGACTTACGTTAACCTAACAAAAAATAGAGCCCCTGAGCCGAGGACTTGGCCCCAGACAGATTGACCTCCGCAAGACTGCCTTTACCGTTTGTCCGCCTGCAATAATTCCAAATCGTGCTTCACCATCACTTCCACGAGGCGATCAAAAGAATGCTCCGGTTGCCAGTTTAATTTCTGCTGAATTTTGTCAATACAGCCCACCAACTGTACCGGCTCATCGGGGCGATAAAACGCCGGATCGACGGAAACATACTGCTGCCAATCGAGACCCACCGTATTAAACGCACAGGCCACGAGATCGCGCACCGAATGGGTCGTGCCGCTGCCGATGATGTAATCATCCGGCTCATCCTGCTGCATCATCAACCACATCGCCTGCACCGCATCAGGGGCATAGCACCAATCCCGCCGCGCATCGAGGTTACCTAGTTTCAACGAATCCGCCAGGCCAAGCTTAATCTTGGCAGCGCCTTGGGTAATTTTGCGAAAGACGAATTCCGAACCCCGGCGGGGCGATTCGTGGGTGTAGGTGATGCCGCAACAGGTGTAGAGGTTGTAATGTTGGCGGTAATTGACCGTCAGCCAGTGGGCGTAGGTTTTGGCCGTGCCGTAGGGGTTGCGGGGGCGAAAGGCGGTGTCTTCTCGTTGGGGCGATTCAGCGGGTTGGCCAAAGACTTCACTGCTAGAGGCTTGGTAGAAGCGGGCATCGGGTTTACAGCGACGAATGGAATCGAGTAACCGCGCCACCCCTAAGCCGGTGTATTCAGCGGTGAGGGAGGGCTGAGTCCAAGAAAGGGGGACATAACTTTGGGAGGCGAGGTTATAAATTTCATCGGGCTGGGCCGCGTCGATCGCATCCATCAAGGACGGCTGATCCAGTAAATCTCCCGGCAGGATATTCACCGCACTGAGGAGGTGACTAATCCGCTGGAGGTTACTCGAACTTGAACGCCGCACTAGGCCGTAGACGCTGTAGCCCTTCGCGAGTAAAAACTCGGCCAAGTAGGAACCATCTTGGCCGGTCAGTCCGGTAATTAATGCCGTTTTACGCATGGAGGGATGAGGGGTCTGGAGTCGGGGGACAGGGATCAAGAATTGGGAGAAGGAGCGATCGCGCAACCCGCAGCCAGGTCACAGAGATACGCCAGCGCCTTATCCAGACGTTTTATCATTCCCTTCCTTTGAATTGGGGTGGATCTGTTCCGCTTCATGACAATCCTCAGAAACAAGAATTTCGGTATTACCCCGAGGGACAGAGGCTAGCTTCTGAGAAATCGCACCAATACTTTCAAGGCGCACCATCTCTTCCCAAGAACTCACCTCGTCATCTTCATCCGTTTCATACCGAATCGTCACCAGATCGCCTTCAATATCGACAATGTGAGCCGGTTCGATCCATCGTTGTTGATCCCGCAAGAACACACTAACTTCTCGACCATCTGCACACAATTGATAAATCTTGCGGTGTAGCATAGGTGACCTCTCCCAAGCAATTTCTGTATGTTGAGCTTTTGTTTGTAGATAATGGCAATGGCAACACGGCAGCCATTCCGTCTGTACCGGACATCATACATTGCTAGGCAGTTTAACGTAGAACGATGGTAAACTCTCACAATCCTATGGCCAGTTTAAGGAATATCTGAATCGTGATTGTCTACAGTCAGAGCATTCCATCGTTCGGGGATTGCACTCGAATATCCATGAATTGACGCGACGGAGTTGGTGTTACAGCGCAGCTAGACGACAGCCCGTATAGCGGCCATTGTGCCACACTCTCGCCCTTCTGTTGCCCCCGATCGCATCATTCTTCACAGGCGATCGCCGGATCGGAAAGGGCCGCCGGGGGAGCACCGGCATCCCCGTGATGGCGCATCAAAATATCGAGAATATGCCGATAGACAATCGGGGTTTGCTCCACCATCGACAGATGCCCACAATCGGGAATTTCAATCACATTGTCCCGCTGCTGTTGAAAACACCCATGAAAACTCGCCAAATGGCGGACATACTGTAGTTCCATCACTTGATCTTGCTGTCCGGCCAGAAAATACACCGGTTGGGACAATCGAGCCACCAATTGGGGGAGGCGATGCACCTCCGTTTCCGTGGTGGTTTCGAGCAAAGCCCCCAGAGCAGCAGCGCGATCGGCCCGGACAAAATCTAACAGCCGCTGTCGTCCCCAATGGCGTTGGAGCGATCGCGCCACCATCATCCGCGCAAACACCCAATCCAACCCCGGCACACAAGTCAGCCACCGCGCCCGGTACTTGACAATCTGCTGCCCCGCCTGCCGAAACCGCTCAAACTCCTCCTTTAAAAAAATCCCCCCCCCCGAATTCAGACAAATCACCCCCCGCACCCGCTGCGCATCACACTTCGCCCCCCACAGCGCAATACTGCCCCCCAACGAATGACCAATACACCACACCTCCCGCAGCTCAAGATGATCCAACAACGCCATCAAATCACGAGCATAGGCTTGAAGCGTGTACGCCGGTTGCTCCCTTGACTCTGAACCGGCCGAACCCAGGCCCGCCGACCGACCAAACCCCCGCAAATCGTACAACAAACATCCATAGTCCCCCGATAACTGTTCCACCAAGGGCCGCCAATATTCATAACTCAACAACCAGCCATGGATAAATACCAAAACTGGCCGATCTGACTGCGATGCAGGGGTGAATTCGTAGGTATGCGAAACCCCAAAAAGCTCAATGGTTTCCATAGCGATATCCTAGCCTGAAGCCTCCCCCTCAGTCTAGAAACCCCCTACTCTCCCAGCAATCGCTGTCGCACACTCTCGGCGATCTTTTGCCCCAGATATTCCGGAATCAAACTCTCATTCGGGCCCAGCAAATACAAAATCAAGCGAGTTCGCCCCCGCCACACCAACAAATTCGCATTCACCACCAGCAAATCCTCTTGCCAAATGGCATACATTACCTTATAGAACAAACCCGGCTGGTTATCCGCCTCAATCAACAACGCGGGCAAGTGAAACACCGGATCAACATAAAACTCCGTCTCCACCTGCTCCAGCCCCGCATCTAGATTAAACTCCACCGCCAGCATTTCTTCCACTTCAAACCGGCCCGCCAAGGCTTCTCGAATCGCACGACAAACATTATCCGCCGTCTTATCCGATAGTGCCTTATTCCCCCGCGACACCACAAGTTTGATGAACACCAGCATCGGTGGCTTAATCTGACCGTATAGATTCAGACTGTGAATCGTTAACCCATAGGCCGCCAGAACGCCGAAAATATCACTCAGGAGAAACGATTGATTACGATAGGCAAAATGCAGCGCACTTTTGGAGCCTTCGGGCCGCACTTCAATAATGGCCAGCTTGTTCCGGTAGAGGCGATAGGCAAGACGTAAATTTTGCAGTTGAATTTCACTGCTTACGAATTGTTCATAAAACTGCGGAAATGCTTGGTTGAATCGTTTTAGAAGGCTGAGAGTGGATGGTTTTAAACCCGCCGCCATAGTCGTCTCAATCGCCGTAAGGGGAACTAAAAAGGAGCATGATGAGGATTCCAGACAGGTTCATCATCTCAATAGCATCAGTCTAGTCTAAACAACGCCATCGACGCGGGATGGAATTTTGGAGGAACCGCCGGAAAATTGGGACAACGAAAATGCTCAGTCTTAAGGCCGGGATAGAGAAGCTCAGACTCTAGGCTCAGCATGAGTGTCGGGAGTCTGTTACTTATGCTATCATCTTGCCTATTGTGTCCTGTCCGAATCCAGGTCATCACTGGGGCTTTAACCGTGTTGATTTCTGTGAGGCAGAATGTGCTAGACGGTTGTCCTCAACCTACTCTGCACAGGCTGAACGGGGTGAGACCACGACGGATAAATCGTACAATTAGGCATTGATCAATCTGCCACATTGGCATGGGTTTTTGGAAAAGTTTATTTAGCCAATCAGATTCTGTCGCGACGCCTCAACGTCCTAATCCTGTTGAGGCTGTGGGGGTTATGCCTCAAGAGTCGCGGGTTGTGTTCAGCACGGAACGTGAACTTGATTTGTACGAGTTGGAAGAGTTGTGTGATGCGGTGGGATGGTCTCGTCGCCCCCTACGGAAGGTCAAAAAGGCGATTCAGAATAGCTTTTTGGTGGTGTCGATGTGGGAGCAGCGCGGGGCGAAGCGGCGTTTAATTGGGTTTGCACGGGCGACCTCTGACCATGCCTTTAATGCCACGATTTGGGATGTGGTGGTTCATCCGGATTATCAGAGTCGGGGGTTAGGGAAGGCACTGATGCGCTATACCCTGAAGAAACTGCGGGGTGAGGATATCAGTAATATTACGCTGTTTGCTGATCCCCATGTGGTGGATTTTTATCGCCGCTTGGGCTTCATTCTCGATCCGGAGGGGATTAAGGGGATGTTTTGGTATCCGGATTAACGGCAGGGGTGGGAAGTTGCTAGGCAAGGTTGAAGGTGATTCGCTATACTGTTCACGTTAGAGTGAAATGATTACGGGATGTAGCGCAGCTTGGTAGCGCGCCTGCTTTGGGAGCAGGATGTCGCAGGTTCAAATCCTGTCATCCCGATTTTTGATATTGAATGGGAACTGCTGAGTTGGGGATCGATTTCGCTGTCCTTTTGAGGGGTTCGGGTTGATTCTGGCTGGGGGGAGACGGAACATTCTGAGGGGGGTTAGGTCTGAGTAGGTGAAGGCAATGCTGCCTTATTTTGATGATTTGGGTGGGTCGTTGCTGATGGGATCGTGATGCTGAAATAATGTGTTTAGTTTTGCAGGTTGCATGATCTATCTGAGATGGACGGGCAGGAAACTGACACAGGAAAAGGGTACGATCGCAAGCAATTCTTTACTGTAAATATCACGTTACTGAATTTTATTTCGTACTGAATCTAAGAAGAATGAAGAGGATTTCCATGAACAAGAGATTGATGCGCTGGGTTATGTCGATGGGATTGGTGGGTTCGACCCTCCTGTCTGCGATCGCACCGGCTTTAGCCTTGACCCCGGCTGAAATTGAAGAGCGTCTCGAAGCAATTCCCGTGTTTACTGTCACGGATGAAAATGGTGCGCCCCTCGTGGCCCGTGTGGAAAATCAACTGTTTGCCGGGGTTTTTATCGATCCCAATGATGCGGATGCCTTTCGCCAACGGGTTCTAGCCGGTAATGGTAATTTCAATGGTGAGGTGCAGGTGATTCCGGTATCGATGAAGGAAATCTATACCATTGAGCGTCAACGGATGCTCGCTGCCCAAAATGGTGGTGCGTCCGAAGATGATGTGGATTTTGTCTATATTCCCGATCAACGAGAGGTGGAGCTGGCCCAAACGCTGCTACCGGCGGATCGTGAACTGCAAGGCGTGCCCCTGTTCGCGGTGCGGGTGAACGATCCCGCCAATGCGGCCAATAGTGTCTATCTCACCTTGGAACAGGAAAATGGCGAGCCGATTGTCCCCTTCTATTTTTCAAAGCAACAGGCTGATGCCTTAGCCCAACGCTACCGGGAAAGTTCAGCTTTACCCGCGAACTCGGATCAAGTGACGATTGAAGTCAGCACCCTTGAACTGATCTTGGCCAATTGGGAACGGAGTAACCAACCGGGCTTGCAGCAAATTTTCTTGGTGCCATCGAGTGAAGCCCTCCAACGGGTGAACGCTGGTAATTAAGCGATCAAAAGGTAATGATCACTGGACAAGACCTTTGGGATTGGCAGCAGCAGGCGAAACAAACGGCTGCTGCTGTTTCTGTTGATCCGGGGGAAGTGGATTGGCTGATTCAGGGGTTGATCGGCTTGGATCGGTTGAGTTTGCGATTGGGAACCTATCGGGGGCAGGGGGCGATCGCAACGCAGTGGGATCGGGCAGCGTTGGATCGGCTGTGGCAACAACGGCTAGAGGCGCAAGTGCCGGTGCAATATTTAGCGGGGCAGATGGTGTGGCGACATTTGCGGCTCACGGTGGGGCCGGCGGTGTTGATTCCCCGACCGGAAACGGAGCTGATGATTGAGATTGCCTGTGAACAAGTGGCGCAATCCTCCTCGTTAGCAACGGGAATCTGGGTGGATTTGGGCACGGGCAGTGGTGCGATCGCGCTCGGATTGGCCCAGGCGTTGCCGGGGGCGATCGTGCATGGGGTGGATTGCAGTGCGGCGGCGTTAGGGATCGCCCGTCAGAATGGCGAATTGAATGGTTTGAGCGATCGCATCACCTGGCATCACGGCCAATGGTGGACCCCCTTGCACAATCAAGCCGGAACCATCGCCGCCATGGTATCCAATCCCCCCTACATTCCCAGCCGCGACCTGGCCCAATTACAGCCCGAAGTTCGCGACCACGAACCCCATCTCGCCCTTGATGGGGGAGATGACGGCTTAACCGCCCTGCGCCATCTCATCACCACTGCCCCCCAGTTCCTCAAACCCGATGGACTGTGGCTGGTGGAATTAATGGCGGGCCAAGCTCCCACCGTAGCGGATCTCCTCCGGGCCCAGGGACAGTATCACCGCATTCAACATTATCCCGACCTCGCCGGAATTGAGCGATTTGTCCTCGCCTATACCCTGCCCTAATGCAGATTCAACCAGATTCTGGGGGATTTAAATGGGACTGCTTCTCGATCTAGATATTGCAATCAACAAGGGCATAAGGACAGGCAAGGGGCTTAAGTAGGAGGGACTAATCATTTGTAAAATGCCGCAAGTTTTTGAACCGTCAAACCCTCGTCCAGTATGGGTTACACAGATTAAGCTATTTTACATTTAATTGAGCTTACCTACTTACGCCCCTTGTTCTAGAGTCTCTGAATGTCCTAACCGCTCTGGCCATTGCTATACAATGGATTAGCTATTTTTCTGGTGCGAATTGCTGTATGTATCTTTCCTCTCTCGCCACATTAACGCAATGGGTTCAAGCCGGGGATGTGATCACCTTTCCGACGGATACAGTGCCCGCCTTGGCAACCCTGCCCCACCAGGGTCAGAAAATTTTTGACACGAAGCAGCGAGCCGCTGATAAGCCGCTGATTCTTTTAGGGGCGGCGTGGGAAGATTTTCTACCCTATCTGGCGGGGACGACGGCAGAACGGGAGCAATGGCAAGCGATCGCCGCCCACCATTGGCCCGGCCCCTTAACCCTCGTCCTCCCGGCCACGGACGCTGTTCCCCTCGCCATGACCCCCCAGCAGCCCGGCACGATCGGCATCCGCATTCCCGCCCAAGACTTTGCCCTCGACCTTCTGCGCCACACCAAACCCCTCGCCACCACCAGCGCTAACCTCTCCGGTTCGCCCCCTCTGACCACCTTAGCAGCGATTCATGAGACCTTTCCCGCCGTCGGCGTACCGGGCCCGGAGCTAATACCCACCCTTGAGACGTTGGGCAGTGGTCAACCGTCAACTGTTGCAAAATGGATACAGAACGATTGGCAAATTCTGCGTCAAGGTAGCATCGTTTTAAGCCACTGACACAATTAACATGGATGATCTTCAGACTATCGAGTCTCTTTCTGCCGATTTAGCGACGATGACCCTCGCCTATGAACAGGCGATTCATCTGGGGCAACTCAAAAGTGGGTTTCTCGCGCGCACGTCCCATGAACTCCGTGCCCCCCTCAGTAGCATGATGGGGTTACATCAACTCATTTTGTCGGATCTCTGCGAAAGTCCCGAAGAGGAGCGCGATTTTATTCGGCAAGCCCATGAAGCCGCGCAGCGGCTCCTTAAGTTATTAGATGAAATCATCTATGTGTCCAAGCTCGACTATGGTGCGAACCAGATCGAGGTGCATCCTCTGGCCATTCAAACGGTGTTTGCCGGGATTGAGCGACTGACGCACCTGTTGGCAACGAATCGGGGCTATGGTTTAACAATTCCGGACATTGATGACGAACTTTATATCATGGCCGATGAGAAAAAATTTGTGCAGGCGATCGCCAATATCATCAGTGCAGCGATCGCACTGATGAAAGAAGGGGAACTCTCCCTCAGCCTTGAACCCCACGCCGAAACCGTTGACTTGGTGTTACAGATTCAGTCGCCCCATACCATTTGGGAAGCAAACCCCGCTGATGCGCCGTTGCCTCCTCTGGCCACAGCCGATACAGGCTATAGGTTACCGACTCCCCTCCCGTCAGCGGCGATGACGTTTCACCTAAGCCGCACCCTCATCCAGCACATGGCAGGCTCTCTCACCCTTGAAGCCACCCCCGCCGCCGGAGATGCCCTCACCCAAATCCGGTTTCAAATCCCCACCACCGAACCGGAACCGGAACTGTTGGATTAGTCTCACCTTTAGGGTCGCCGTCAAAAGGCAATAATCATTCACGCTGAACCCCGTAGTTGCGAGAATTTGGAGCGGAGATGATCACGGCGGCATTTTGACCCCCAAAGCCAAAACTGAGGCAGAGGGTATGACAAATGGGGGCGGGGGTTGCCTGACGCACGACATTCAGGGTGGGAAAGGCAGGATCGCGGATGCCGACGCAGGGGGGGAGGATTTGCGATCGCAACGCCAACGCACAAACAGCAACACCCAACGCCCCCGACGCTCCCAAGGTGTGACCCGTCGCGCCCTTTGTCGAACTGATCGGGAGCGTCGGGGGAAACAGTTGCGCAAGCACCGCTGCTTCATGGCTATCATTCCGCTGGGTGCTGGTGCCGTGGGCGTGGATATAGCTAATCTGGTGGGGGGTTAACTGAGACCGATGGAGGCAGTGCTGAATCGCTTGGCGTGCCCCGTGACCGCTAGGATCGGGGGCGCTGACATGGTGGGCATCGGCAGTGAAGCCCATGCCGCGAATTTCGGCGTAGATGGGGGCGTGACGGGCAACGGCGATCGCCGTTGATTCCAAACAGAGCAGCGCCCCCCCTTCCCCTAGGGCCAAGCCTTCCCGGTGGCGATCGAAGGGATAACAGCCAGTTTGAGCCAAGGCACCCATCTTGGCAAACCCGGCGAGGGTAAGGGGGGTAATCGGGGCTTCCACGGCTCCGACAATGACGCGATCGCACTCACCCCGGTGAATCAGGGCATAGCCTTGGGCGATCGCCCACAACCCCGTCGCACAGGCGGCCATGGGAGCCTGCACCGGGCCCCGACTGTGAATCCGAGCAGCACTGTGCCACGCGGCAGCATCAAGGCCGTGGGTCTGCCAACTGAGCAACGGCGATCGCTCACCCCCGGCCGCTTCCCAATCCCCCTGACAGCCCCGACTCGACCCCACCACCACCCCACAATCCGGCAGCGGTAGCTCTAGGTGCGCATCGGCCACCACAGCCGCAACCAGGGGAGAGATTAAATCCGTTAAGCGCTGGGGCGTCGCGCCGATCATCGCCAAGGGAGCCGGCGGCAATACGGAAAACGGCTGCTGGAGGTGAATGGCAGATTCACCCTGCAGCAGCCGTTGCCAGGTTTGGTCTTGATTCCCCAAGGCTGAGGACAGGCCAATACCGGTAATCACCACGCCCATCGCGGCTTAGGGTTGTTGGAGGTTCTCCAAACCCTCGGTTACTGTCGCAGATTGAATGCGATCGCCTTGTTCAATGCCATCCACCACATCCATCCCCTCAGTCACTTGACCAAAGACCGCATAACTCCCATCCAAAAACGACAGGTCATCCAAGGCAAAATAAAACTGGGACGAGGCTGAATCGGGCATTTGCGAGCGAGCCATAGCGATCGCGCCCCGCGTATGCTTCAATTCTGGCCCCGTCGCGCCAGAGAGCACCGCACTGTAGGTGGGTTCTGATGCCCCAGCCGGAGTAATTTCCAACGGAATATAACGAGGTTTGCCGGTATCCGGATCAACAAAACTCCCCGTCCCTAAACGGCTAGCGGGAAAATTCGGATCTTTGCCCTGGGGGTCTCCGCCTTGGGCCACAAAGGGCTGGGGTTGAGTCACGACGCGGTGAAACACCAAATTATCGTAAACCCCCCGCTGCACGAGATCCACAAAATTACCCGCAGTAATGGGGGCATTGTCTCCATCAATTGCGATCGTGATCGGTTGATCCTTCACCGTCATCACAACCGTCGCCTTGCCATTTAGTCTGGGTAAATCACTCATATCATTACTGGATTGTTCTGTAATTGTGCCGGTTTCGGCTGGGGTCGCATCGGCAGCCGTCTCACTGGCGCTGGTGGCGGCGGCAGTCGATAGCGTTTCTGAACTTGAGGGCGACGTAGTGGTCGGGGTGCTACACCCCACCACGAAAAGGGCCGTGAAGAGCACCGCCCACATCATGACCCACCGTTGTTGTCTGAACCAAACAGTCATCATCAGCTTTCAGTGTTTAGAGGCCTTCAAGGGGAACACCCAAAAAGCGAGCCAAGGCAGCCCCTTGGTTTTCCAATTGGGACAGGCTTAAGGGTTCGCCCACACGGGTTAGGGGAATATCACGGCTGGACTTGACCCGCAGGTAAAGGGCACGTTTGGGGTTGAGTCCTTCGCGAATTTCAGCACGGATCGATTGCACATCATCAAGGGCGTAGGTGACGTTGATCTGACGATTTTTACCGGGGAATCCCCACCGGAAGATCGTCACTTGCTGTGCTACCTTATCGAATTCGTTATACCCCCCTCCGACATCCAGGATAAACATAATGCCTTGGTAAAGGGCAATTAAGCTGCCAATCACACCATAGAACAGGAGGGCAATCCCCTGGGGAATGAAAATTAATTGGGTCGTATCCGTGACGGGTAATAGGTTTTTGTGCAGATAGCTCGATAGGCCAGCCAGGAAAAACCCGATGCCACCAATGGCTGAAATAACCGCCCAAAAGATGTTGCTGATCCGGCGAGAGCCTAGCACGGTTTGCCGCAGGACTGACTCTGTGGGGGATGATATCGATGCGGTCATGAAACCAAATTTCTCAAAGATGCTATGGGGTTAGAGTCCAATTCTACCACTGGATCTGACCTGTGCTGGGGTCGGTGTATCCGAAGACTGTTTTTGGTGCCTGGGGAGGCGGAATGGCAGATTTCTGAGGAATGATGTGTCAATTTGTAAAATTTTCGGTAATAATGTTTTAAGTGCGGGAAAACCGAACCTCTGTTCAGGCTAACCGCATAGAGCAGTTCCCTATTGAACTGGCTGCACTGTTTAAAAACACAGATCCGAGAGTTGGAGATTTTAGTCTCAACTAGACGATCGACTCTGCTTGCGCTCCGCATTGTTATGGGGTTACCTGCGCAACTCGTACCTGTTGATTTGTGTCTTAAATCAGCCCGATTTTTGAGCTGACGCTGATCGGCGCGCTGAGGGGTAAATCACCTAAAGTTGCGATCGCAAGCGGCCCAATTTATAGGAATCTTGCCTTTAATTCACCAAGCAAGAGGATTTTTGAATTTATGACCATAGCTGTTGGAAGAACACAAGAGCGAGGCTGGTTTGACTCAGTCGATGACTGGCTCAAACGCGATCGCTTCGTCTTCATCGGATGGTCTGGTTTGCTGCTGTTCCCCTGCGCCTACATGGCCCTGGGCGGCTGGCTGACCGGCACCACCTTCGTCACCTCCTGGTACACCCACGGACTGGCATCGAGCTACCTCGAAGGCTGCAACTTCATCACCGTCGCCGTGTCATCGCCCGCCGATGCCTTCGGTCACTCCCTGCTGTTCCTCTGGGGACCCGAAGCCCAGTGGAGCCTCACCCGCTGGTTCCAAATCGGCGGACTGTGGCCCTTCGTGGCGCTCCACGGCGCATTTGGGCTGATCGGCTTCATGCTGCGTCAGTTTGAAATTGCACGCCTCGTGGGGATTCGTCCCTACAATGCGATCGCCTTCAGTGGTCCGATCGCCGTATTCGTCAGCGTCTTCTTGATGTACCCCTTAGGACAATCCAGTTGGTTCTTCGCCCCCAGTTTCGGGGTTGCGGGGATTTTCCGGTTCATCCTGTTCCTGCAAGGGTTCCACAACTGGACGTTAAACCCCTTCCACATGATGGGAGTTGCCGGGATTCTGGGGGGTGCATTACTCTGCGCCATCCACGGAGCCACGGTAGAAAACACCCTCTTTGAAGACAGCGACCAAGCGAACACCTTCCGCGCCTTCACCCCGACCCAATCGGAAGAAACCTACAGCATGGTAACCGCCAACCGATTCTGGAGCCAAATCTTCGGAATTGCGTTTTCTAACAAACGGTGGTTGCACTTCTTCATGCTGTTTGTCCCCGTCACGGGCCTGTGGATGAGTTCCATTGGCATCGTTGGCCTCGCCTTAAACCTGCGGGCGTATGATTTCGTCTCCCAAGAAATCCGCGCCGCCGAAGACCCTGAATTTGAGACGTTCTACACCAAGAACATTCTGCTCAACGAAGGGATGCGGGCCTGGATGGCTCCGCAAGATCAACCCCACGAACGTTTTATATTCCCTGAGGAGGTTTTACCGCGTGGTAACGCTCTCTAGTGCTTCAACCATCAACCAAAGCCGCGATCTAGAATCTACTGGATTCGCGTGGTGGGCAGGCAATGCTCGCTTAATCAATCTTTCCGGTAAATTGCTGGGTGCCCACGTCGCCCATGCTGGCCTAATCGTGTTCTGGACGGGCGCAATGACTCTGTTTGAAGTGGCTCACTTCACCGCAGACAAGCCTATCTACGAACAAGGCTGTATTCTCATTCCCCACTTGGCCACCCTTGGCCTCGGTGTGGGGCCCGGTGGTGAAGTGGTGGACACCTTCCCCTACTTCGTCGTCGGTGTGTTGCACCTGATTTCCTCCGCTGTCCTCGGCTTGGGTGGGATCTACCACGCCATCCGCGGCCCGGAAACCCTCGAAGAATATTCTGATTTCTTTGGCTACGACTGGGCAGACAAAAACCAGATGACCAATATTATTGGGTATCACCTGATTCTGTTGGGCCTTGGTGCTCTGCTCCTGGTGTTCAAAGCGATGTTCTTTGGTGGTGTCTATGACACCTGGGCTCCGGGTGGTGGTGATGTCCGGATCATCAGTAACCCCACCCTGAACCCAGCCGTGATCTTCGGCTACCTGCTGAACTCTCCGTTTGGCGGCGAAGGCTGGATCATTGGTGTTGACAATATGGAAGACATCATTGGTGGTCACATCTGGGTCGGCTTAACTTGCATTGCAGGCGGCATCTGGCATATTTTGACCAAGCCCTTTGGTTGGGCGCGTCGCGCCTTTGTCTGGTCGGGTGAGGCTTACCTCTCCTACAGCCTCGGTGCGCTGTCCTTGATGGGCTTCATTGCGTCCTTCTTTGTTTGGTTCAACAATACCGCCTATCCCAGTGAGTTCTACGGCCCCACCAACGCCGAAGCGTCTCAAGCCCAAGCCTTTGTGTTCTTGGCGCGTGACCAACGCTTGGGGGCGAATATTGGTTCGGCTCAAGGCCCCACGGGTTTGGGTAAATACCTGATGCGATCGCCCACGGGTGAGATCATCTTTGGGGGTGAAACGATGCGCTTCTGGGACTTCCGTGGTCCCTGGTTAGAGCCGCTGCGGGGCCCCAACGGTTTGGATCTCGACAAACTGCGCAATGACATCCAACCCTGGCAACTGCGTCGGGCATCGGAATACATGACCCACGCGCCCAACGGTTCTCTGAACTCGGTGGGGGGGATCATTACCGAACCCAACTCCTTTAACTATGTGAACCCCCGCGCGTGGTTGGGAACCTCCCACTTCGTACTGGGCTTCTTCTTCTTGGTTGGTCACCTTTGGCATGCTGGACGGGCCCGTGCGGCTTCGGCTGGTTTTGAAAAAGGGATTGATCGTGAGACTGAACCGGTATTAGCAATGCCTGATCTAGACTAGGTCTTCACATTCATTTTTCCACCACTCTGTGCCTAGCAAAGTGCGTGAAGCCCCTGTCTCAGACAGGGGCTTTTTGTGCTTCTGATGACAAAAAAACAACGAGAGTTGAGGGGGCAATGGTATCATCATGGCGTTGATAGGTACAAATAAGGTAAGCACTATGACACCAGCATCAGTCTCTCCTGCGGTGCTCATAATTCTAGATGGCTGGGGGTATCGGGAGTCTGCCGATGGCAACGCAATTCGCACTGCATCAACACCCGTCATGGATAGTTTATGGGAGACCTACCCGCATACCTTGATCCACACATCGGGCAAGAAGGTCGGATTACCGGATGGGCAAATGGGCAACTCTGAGGTTGGCCATTTGAACCTTGGGGCCGGGCGGATTGTGCCTCAGGAACTTGTGCGCATTTCCGATGCGGTGGAAGACGGTTCATTTTTAGAAAATCCGGCGTTGGTGAAGCTGTGTCAGTCGGTGCGGCAGTCGGGCGGCAAACTCCACTGTATGGGACTCTGTTCAGAGGGTGGGGTGCATTCCCATCTGTCCCATTTATTTGGGCTGTTGGATTTGGCTAAGGTTCAGGGGATTGAGCAGGTGTGCCTCCATGTGTTTACGGATGGTCGGGATACAAAGCCCAATGAGGCGATCGCAGTCCTGCAACAGATTCAAGACCAGATTGATGCTGTGGGTGTGGGGACAATCGCGACGATCAGCGGTCGGTACTATGCCATGGATCGCGATCGCCGCTGGGATCGGGTCGAACAAGCCTATCGAGTCCTGACCGAGGACGACGTGATCGATTCCCGTTCCGCCCTGGACATTATCCAAGACTCCTACAACGCAGGGATTAACGACGAATTCATCCTGCCGGTGCGGATTGCACCGGGAAAAGTTGAGGCCAATGATGGCGTGATCTTTTTTAATTTCCGGCCCGATCGCGCCCGCCAACTGACGACGGCTTTCGTTTCCCCCACGTTCAAAGACTTTGAGCGAGTTCATATTACGCCGCTCCATTTCCTCACGTTTACCCAGTACGATCCGACGCTCTCGGTTGATGTGGCGTTTGAACCCCAAAGCTTAACCAATATCCTG
Organism: Spirulina major PCC 6313; assembly: GCF_001890765.1. Lineage (NCBI taxonomy): Bacteria > Bacillati > Cyanobacteriota > Cyanophyceae > Spirulinales > Spirulinaceae > Spirulina > Spirulina major. The sequence goes on from NZ_KV878783.1 coordinate 2,878,380, forward strand.
GGTGAAGTGATCGCAGACCATGGGTTACGCCAATTTCGCACCGCCGAAACGGAAAAATATCCCCACGTCACCTACTTTTTTAATGGTGGCTTGGAGCAGCCCCTCGCCGGAGAAGACCGGGAATTGATTCCCAGTCCGATGGTGGCGACCTACGATCGCCAGCCCAAGATGTCCGCCGAACAAGTCACGGATGTGGCCTGTGCGGCCTTGGCCAAGCGGGAATATTCCCTGATCGTGATCAACTATGCCAACCCCGATATGGTGGGTCACACCGGCAACATGAACGCCGCCTTAGAAGCGATCGAAACAGTGGATCGCACCTTGGGGCGCTTACTCGAAGCGATTTCCCGCGTGGGAGGGACGGCGATGATTACGGCTGACCATGGCAATGCAGAATACATGTGGGATGAGCAGGGTAAACCTTGGACGGCCCACACGACGAACCGAGTGCCCTTGATCTTGGTTGAAGGGGAAGGGCTGAAAATTCCGGGCTATGGTGCGGATGTGCAATTGCGTGAAGATGGGCGGCTTTGTGACGTGGCCCCGACGCTGTTGGAAATCCTACGCCTCCCTCAACCCCCTGAAATGACGGGGCGATCGCTCCTTCAACCAACTCCGGTAGAGTTGAAACCCAGTCGTACCCCGGTGAAAGTCTCGCTTTAAGCCCGCCCCCGGTTGCCCCCTTTAACCTCAATCCATCGACGGACAACGAAAACGTGCTGCAAGATCAAGCACGTTTTCTGGAGGCTGGGGACGTGGGCAGGATTGCCCTGTCATCCCATCTTATAGCAATCAACAAAGGCACTAGGACAGGCAAGGGGCTTATGGAGGTTCACTATTTAATCCGGTCATTGAAAAAGGCTCTAAACCTCTAGCGAGCAAGATGCTCGCATTACGGAATTACCGGATTATTTCCTTAAGTTTCATAAGCCCCTTATTCCAGAGTCTTCTAAATGTCCTAACCGCTCTGGCTAGTGCTATAGCAATGCGATGCCCGCAGCGAATATTTCCCTAGCTCTCTAGATCAGCATTTCGCCTTGCCCTGGGCAAATAAAAACCGCCCCAATGATTTAGGCGGTCTGATCTAAGCAATCGGAGGGTAACGTTTAGTGTAGGCTGGGGCTTTCGCACCGGGTTGTTACCGATGTTACGAATTGGGCGGAGATTCGGGTCTTGAGGGGCGAGATTGAGCGAATTTTTCAGCGGTGCGGAGAATTTGACCGGCGAGAATGGCCGCCCCGAAGCCATTGTCAATATTGACGACCCCAATCCCGGCAGCACAGGAATTGAGCATCGCCAGCAAGGGTGTTAAACCGCCGAAACTTGCGCCGTAGCCGATACTTGTAGGCACGGCAATTACGGGGCAATCAGCTAGACCCCCGACAACGCTAGGCAACGCTCCTTCCATACCGGCAACGACGATCAAGACATCGGCCGTGGCGATCGCATCTTGATGGCGCAACAATCGTTGAATTCCCGCCACGCCCACATCCCAAAGACGCTCAACCGTAAAGCCCATTAACTCGGCGGTGACGGCGGCTTCTTCGGCAACGGGCAGATCCGCCGTGCCTGCCGTTAATAGGGTAATCGTGCCGGGACGGTGGGTCTTGGGTGTGCCTAAGGCGCAAATGCGGGCGGTTTCGTAGTAGCGCAACGCTGGCAATTGGTGTTGCAACTGGGCAAACACAGCGGGCGTGATTCGGGTGGCCAGGGCGATCGCGGGGTGACGTTGCATCGCCTGGAAAATTTGCACAATTTGGTCGGGGGTCTTGTCTTGGCCCCAAATTGCTTCGGGGAAGCCGGTGCGGGCTTGGCGCTGGTGGTCAAGCTTGGCAAAGTCGGCGATCGCCTCATAACCCGTCTCGGCTTGGCCCAATTTTGCCGCTGCCGCTTGGGGGCTTAGATAGCCGGCGGATACCGCCTCTAGAATCGATTGCAGCGCATCCCGTTGTCCCATTCCTCACCCATCCAAACCATTGAACCTTTTGGATCATACCGTTAATCCCTCCGCCGCCTCAGACCGGGTCAGTATCCCAATCGCCGTGAGGGATGGGACGGATCTAGAGCCACCCCATCCCCAATGCCCCCAGAATCACGATCCCAAAGGCCAGGCGATACCAGACAAAAACCCAGGTATCTTGTTTTTGCAAAAACTTGATCAGCCAAGCGATCGCCAAGTAGGAAAAGAACGCCGCCGAAAGCGTCCCGACGATCAGCGATAACCAGGCGGCATTGGGAACCCCCACATCGATCACGTCACTTTTTAACTGCACGAGGCCGGCGAGGGTAATGGCCGGCAGTCCTAAGAGGAAGGAAAATCGAGCCGCCGTCGCCCGTTCTAAGCCCATGAACAGACCCGCCGTGATCGTAGACCCCGACCGGGAAACCCCAGGCATTAGGGCTAAGGCTTGGGCGAGTCCCATCCAAATCCCGTCCAGGGTGGAGAGTTGTTCAAAGGTGCGCAGGCGTTGGCCGAGTTTTTCCGCTAAGGCCAGGAGGAGGGCCATGAGGATGGAGGCGATCGCAATCGAAGCCAAACTCCGAATCGGCGAATCATCCAAATCCGGCACCAGAACTTTCAGCAGGAGTCCAAACACCACAATCGGCACGGTTCCGATCGCAATTCCCAGGGACATGCGCCAAGCTTGGGATTGAAAATTCCGCGTCCGCAGGGACTGGATCGTGCCGGTGATCAATTCAGACAGATCCGCCCAGAAATACCACAGCACCGCCCCAATGCTGCCCAGTTGGATAATGGCCGTAAAGGTGACACCGGGATCACCCCACCCCAACACCACCGGCACAACCTTAAGATGGGCGGTACTGCTAATCGGGATAAATTCCGTCATCCCCTGCACAAACCCCAAAACAATCGCCTGAAAAACCGTCATTTGGGCTAGATCGATTGTGTCTGGAGAGGCGATCGCGATCATTGTCGGGGGAAGCGATCGCGCCTGAGCATGGAGGGCGGAAAATGCGATCGCACAGCCTAAGCCCGTTGCAAACTCCCCCACCCCACTCAACCATCGAATCACCAAACGCTGGCGACTCTCCCTAGGGTAAGAAGCGATCGAGCGCCGATTTAAGTTCCTCAATTTCTGCCTCCATATTGCCTTCTTGAGCTGCGCGCACCACACATTCCGTCAGGTGATCATCCAAAATCATCCGAGCCACGCGGTCTAACGCGCCCCGCACCGCCGCAATTTGCACCAAAACCTCTGGGCAGTGGCGATCCTCCTGCACCATATTCTTAACCCCCCGAATATGGCCCTCAATCCGAGACAGTCGATTGATAATTTGCCGTCGAACCTCCGCGTCATGGACGTGGGGGTGAGCATGGGCCGACGTTGAAGCCGAAGACGAATTTTCTAACACAACTTTGCCTGTTTTACACAACATCTCAAGATCACAAGGAGGGACATCCCTCCTTGTTAGACGGCCGGAATCAATTCAGCACTACTCTTCTTCGTCAAGCAAGAAAGACGGCGAAGCCTCTGAATCTGGACTCTCGAGCTGATAAGCACGGGCCGTTTGATCATCAAGCACCATATTTTCATCCAAGGCGCGACTTTCACGGGGAAAATCACCATTGGCACGCCCACCGTAGCCTTCCGTCAAGGTTCGCGACGGCGCAGTGACACTAAAATCATTGCCGTTTTCCACATCAAACCCACCCCCAATCGGCAGATCTTCCGTGGCATTAAACCCAGTTCCCGCCGGAATCAAGCGGCCAATGATCACGTTTTCCTTGAGACCCCGCAGCCAATCAGATTTCCCTTCAATGGCCGCTTCAGTCAAGACCCGTGTCGTTTCTTGGAATGACGCTGCCGAGATGAAACTATCGGTATTGAGCGATGCCTTCGTAATCCCCAACAGAACCGGCGTATAGCGAGCCGGAGCACCCCCGGTGATCCCCATGGCATCGTTGACCTGTTCCACTTGACGCAGTTCGATCAACTCACCCGGTAACATCGTCGTATCGCCACCATCATCAATCCGCACCTTCGAGGTCATTTGTCGCACAATCACTTCAATGTGCTTGTCCGAAATATCAATCCCCTGGGACTGATACACCCCTTGCACCTGATCCACCAGGAAAAGCTGGGCTTTTTCCAGGGCAATCAACGCCGCTTGATAGTCGCCAATTTCTTCCTTGTGATATTCAAAGAAGGTTTCGAGAATTTCATGGGGGTTAGCGGGGCCATCGGTGAGGGGCTCAGCAATATTCACCTCTTGACCGTCAGACACCAAGGCGTTTTGACCGGGGCTGATCGGATAGTCGCTAATCGTGCCATCACTTTCGACGACCTTAATATCCACACTTTCATCGGCATCGTACACCACCTGACCCACCCCCGGACGACGGGCCAGGACGCAAGCTTCACGGGGGCGGCGGGCTTCGAGCAATTCCTCAATCCGGGGTAGACCCTGAATGATATCCCCGGTTTTAGAGCGTTCAAACACGAGCAGCACGAGGTTATCCCCCCGTTGCACCAGGTCACCATCGCCCACCTGTAACAACGCCCCGGCAGAAACCCGATAGGGACGCGCCCGCCGCAGGATGAGTTCACGATCCGTGATGGTCAACACTTGACCGGATTCAAAGGTGCTGACCCCTGGCGCTAACTCCTGACTGGCAACCACCAAATCGCCTTCTTTCACGATCGGGTCAGCATCAAGGGATAGGGTGATCAGGTCGGTGTTTCGGGTGACCAAAATCCGGCGCATGGCTTCGGTTTCGGTTTGAATCCCTTGGATCAGGCCCCCTTCTTTACATTGGATCTCCGTGCGAGCCACCACTGATCCCGGTGCGATTTCGTCCCCATCTTGCACCACCACATGGGTGCGTGTGCCGCCGCTGGTGGTGTCGGCATCCATATCCCGCCGAATCACCAGGGATTCCAGGACAACGATCTGAAGTTGATATTCGGTGTTGTCGTCGTCGGGATCGTGGGGAATCAGTTCGATATCCGCGCTCATGGTGGCGACATCGCCGTGCTCATTGGCCACTTTGTCTTCGATTTCGAGGACGAGTTGGGTGCTGAGGAGTTCAACGCCATCAACGGATTTCACCCGTTCACCGTCTTTGAAGAAGAGGCGCTGGATGGCACGCAGCCCCATTTGCTGACCGGCATCGCCGTTGATCGAGTCCTGGGAGGGAACATCGGGTTTGTCGGAGATTTGATATTCGACGACGGGACGCAGCAGCAGGGCGAGACCTTCGGGGGTATCGACATATTCACCGTATTTCAGTTCGCTGACGGTGAAGCCGGGGAAGAGTTCGGTGCCGGGCTGGAGCAGTTGGCCATCGGCATCAACGGCGGGAGGTTCGTCGAGCATATGGAGATCCCCGGCTTTGATCACCATTTCCCGGAGGATGTCGTTTTTCTGCACCACTTCGACGATCCCGGCGGATTGACAGAAGATGTCTTTGGCGACTTCGGTGCCGGCTTCGACATATTGCCCTTCTTCCACCATTAGGAGGGAGATGTCTTTGTTGACTTCGTGGCATTCTTCGGGAATCCAGAGCAGAGTGCCGCCCTGGATGACCTCGTAGCCTTGTTTTTTACCGCGTGATTTGCCGGTTTCAACGCCGGCATATTTAACGGTTCCCCCGGTTTGGGTGCGGTAGTGGTCGTCGTTGAGTTCGGCGATCACTTGGTGGTTTTGGACTTTGGTGCCGGGGGTGGCTTTGAGGAAGAATTGCTGACCGTGGGCGGTTTGGATGATGTATTGTTCGCGGGTGCCGGAGGTGGCACGGCGGACGCTGGCTTGGTCGAGTTGGACGGAGGCGGTGATGATCTCGATTTCCCGACTGCCGGAGGAGAGACGGACTACGCCGCCGTGGATGGTGCGCAGTTGGGTTTGGGCGAGGACATCGCCGAATTCGACGCGATCGCCATTTTTCACCACGGGTTCTGCACCGGGCAGGAGGTTGTAGACTTCCCCGGCTAAGACCCAGAGCAAGCCCCCCCGTTGGGCGATGTGGGTGATGTTGCCTTGACGGTCGGTTTTTTCTTCGCTGACGAGGCGATCAAAGCGGATTTCCCCGGAAAGGTCGGAGGCCACGTCTTTGGTGGCTTTTTCCGTGGACTTTTGCCGTTTGGTGAGGGAGACTTCGGCGAGGAGTTGACCGGCTTCGACGGTGTCGCCTTTGGTGACGAAGAGGAGGGAACCGGCGGTGAGGGGGTAGGTGAATTTTTCGCCGCTGGTGCTGGTGAGGATCAGATCACCGGGGACTTCGACTTGTTCGCGATCGTCCCCGTGGCGGGTGCGGACGGGCCGGGTGCGGAGTTTTTTGCCGAATTGGAGTTTCCCGGCGGCATCGGCTTTGAAGCTCCGGGCCACTTCGCCGGTGAAGACCCCGCCGGTGTGGAAGGTGCGCATTGTCAGTTGGGTGCCGGGTTCGCCGATGGATTGGGCGGCGATGATGCCGACGGCTTCGCCGAGATCGACGAGTTTGCCGTGGGCGAGACTCCAGCCGTAGCAGTGCTGACAGACGGAGCGGGCGGCTTCGCAGGTGAGGGGCGATCGCACTTGGATCTTCTCAATTCCCGATTTTTCGATGGCATCGCCGAGGTCGTCATCAATGAATTGATTGCGGGTGGCGATCACTTCGCCGGTTTCCGGGTGAATCGCATCTTCTGCAAGGGCACGACCCATGAGACGAGTGGAAAGGTTGATCAAGATGCGATCGCCATCTTTCATCGCCTCAGCCGTCACACTGCGTTGCGTGCCACAGTCCGACTCCCGCACGATCACATCTTGGCTCACATCCACCAACCGCCGCGTTAAATACCCAGAGTCCGCCGTCCGCAACGCCGTATCCACTAAGCCCTTCCGCGCCCCATAGGAGGAGATGATGTACTCCGTCACCGTCAACCCTTCACGGAAATTCGTCTTAATCGGCAGGGCGATAATCTCCCCTTGGGGATCAGCCATCAAGCCCCGCATCCCCACCAACTGCCGCACCTGGGACAGATTCCCCCGCGCCCCACTAAACGCCATCATATAGACGCTATTGAGAGGCGTATTATCCCGGAAATTCCGCACCACCTCATCTTTCAGTTCTTCAGAGGTGACATTCCAGGTATCAATCACCTTTTGGAACCGTTCCACTTCGGTAATTTTCCCAGTCCGGTAACGCTCTTCGGTAATCGCCACCTCGGCTTCCGCTTCGGCAAGCATCGCTTTTTTCACCGATGGCACTTGTAAATCATCGACACTAATCGAGACCCCTGCCCGCGTCGCATAGCGGAACCCCATTTCCTTGAGGTAATCCGCCACTTGGGAACACCGCGCACTGCCGTAGTTGGTGTAGGCCCAAGCAATCAGCTTTTTGAGCTTCCCTTTATCAACGATATGGTTAAAAAATTTGGGTGTGGGTGCTTTTGACATGAGTTCAATCTGTGATGGGTGACGAAGGTTGATCAAGAATGGGGCAATCCCGCGATCGGTGCGGACAGGGGCCCCAGGAGACTAACGGGGGTTAAAGGCCGAGAGCATCTGCGATCGTTTTGTTGTAGATAATCCGACCGGGGGTCGTGTACACATATTGGAATTGGAACGGTTCACCTCCCTGGTTATCCACGGTGCGGATTAAGCGGGTCGGCAGGTAGTGGGATTCACCCCGGCGTTCGCCATAGCAGCGTACCCCCTCCACATCCGTTGCGGTCACAGCAATTTCTTCCTCTGCCGCGCTCACCAAAATCTCCCCGCTATAGCGTAGCCAGAGGTATTGGTGAATATTGAGATAGCCCTGTTCAAAGGCCCGCAACACATCATCCATGGAAGCAAAGCGGCGTTCTACACCGGACTTGATGCGATCGATCACGTCCTCACCCGTAGCCACCAACGACTCCCGCTCAAACTTCGGATTTTCCGCCGTCAGGTAATAGCACCCCAAGACCATATCTTGGGACGGAGCCACGATCGGCTTACCCGTTGCCGGGGAAAGAATATTGTGACAAGCCAGCATCAACAGTCGCGCCTCGGCCTGGGCTTCGAGGGAGAGGGGCACATGAACCGCCATTTGGTCTCCGTCAAAGTCAGCGTTAAAGGCTGGACAGACCAGGGGATGGAGTTGGATGGCGCGACCCTCAACTAAAATCGGCTCAAAGGCTTGAATCCCCAAACGGTGCAGGGTTGGGGCACGGTTGAGCAGGACCGGGTGACCCGCGATCACATCTTCGAGCACATCCCACACGGCACTATCGCCGCGCTGAATTAGTTTTTTCGCCGCTTTGATGTTGTTCACCAGGCCACTTTTAATCAGCCGATGGATCACAAAGGGCTGAAAGAGTTCGATCGCCATCTCGCGGGGCAACCCACACTGATAAATTTTCAGCTTCGGCCCCACCACGATCACGGAACGTCCGGAGTAGTCCACCCGTTTCCCTAACAGGTTTTGGCGGAAGCGGCCTTGCTTCCCTTCGATAATGTCCGAGAGGGATTTTAAGGGGCGATTGTTTGCACCCACCACGGTACGACCCCGCCGCCCGTTGTCGATCAGGGCATCAACGGCTTCTTGGAGCATCCGTTTTTCGTTACGGACGATGATTTCCGGGGCGAGGATTTCCTGTAATCGCGCGAGGCGGTTGTTGCGGTTGATCACCCGGCGATAGAGGTCGTTTAAATCCGAGGTGGCAAAGCGACCGCCATCGAGTTGCACCATCGGGCGCAAGTCCGGGGGAATCACGGGAATATAGGACAAGACCATCCAGTCCGGCCGGGCCCCGGTGGCGATGAAGTTATCAATCACCCGCAGGCGCTTAATCAGCTTGGCGCGTTTTTGTCCTTTGGCTCCGGCGATTTCTTCCCGGAGTCGTTCTGCTTCTTCTTCGAGTTTGATTTCTTCGAGCAAGCGTTGGACGGCTTCGGCTCCGATGCCCACTTCGATGCCTTCGAGTTGGGATTCTTCTTCGTAGAGTTGCTCTTCAATTTCGAGCCATTGATCTTCCGTGAGCAGTTGGCGATAGCTGAGGTTGCTGGCGTTGCCGGGGTCGAGGACGACGTAGGCGTTGAAGTAGACGATCTGTTCTACATCGCGCAGGGCCATGTCGAGCAAAATGCTCAAATAACTGGGAATCCCTTTGAGATACCACACATGGGTGACGGGGGCGGCGAGTTTGATGTAGCCCATGCGGTGACGACGGACGCGGGATTCGGTGACTTCCACGCCGCAGCGTTCGCAGACGATGCCGCGATGGCGGACGCGCTTGTATTTCCCGCAGTGGCATTCCCAGTCTTTGGCGGGGCCAAAGATCCGCTCGCAGAACAGGCCGTCCATTTCCGGCTTCAGGGTGCGGTAGTTGATCGTTTCGGGTTTGGTGACTTCCCCGACCAGTTGGCTGTTGGGGAGGGTGCGTTCGCCCCATTGGCGGATGCGATCGGGGGAGGCGATGCCGATTTTAACGTAGTCGAAGCGTTGTTCTGTTGGGGGTTTCATAGGGTATTCACAAAGGGGGCGTAGGGAATGGGGGAGAGGTGGGGGAGAGGTGCGATCGCACCTTCCCCAATGCAGCTTAAACCTCGTCTTCCTGGAGGTCTTCCGTCGTCAAGGACTCATAGGTGGGGCGACTGGGCGTACGGCGGCGCTCCACATCCGCCATCAGATCCACCTCGGTATCATTGCTATTGCCATCGGTGGCCGTATCCACCTTATGCACCGCAATATCCAAGCCCAAGGACTGAAGTTCACGCATCAACACCTTGAAGGATTCCGGCGTTCCCGGCCGGGGAATCGGCTTGCCCTTGACGATCGCATTTAACGCCTCGTTGCGACCCTGCATATCGTCGGACTTCACCGTCAGCAACTCCTGCAAGATGTAGCCCGCGCCATAGGCTTCTAGGGCCCAGACTTCCATTTCGCCGAACCGCTGTCCGCCCTGTTGCGCCTTCCCACCCAAGGGTTGTTGCGTCACCAAGGAATACGGCCCCGTCGAACGGGCGTGAATCTTATCATCCACCAGGTGAACCAGCTTCAGCATATAGGCGATCCCCACTGTTACCGGACTATCAAAGGGTTCACCCGTGCGGCCATCCCGCACCGTGATTTTGCCCGGATTTTCAGGGTCAAACACCCAATCTTTCCCAGCCCGTTGGGTGGATTCTTCGAGCTTGCCATGCACCGCCGTCCGGGACGCTTCCTCCCCGTACATTTCATCAAACGGTGTCATCTTAAAGCGCACCCCCAGATTCTCCCCAGCCCAGCCGAGCAAGCATTCAAACACCTGGCCCACATTCATCCGGGACGGCACACCCAGCGGGTTCAAAACAATATCCACCGGGCGACCATCGGGGAGATAGGGCATATCTTCCATGGGCATAATCCGGGAAATAATCCCCTTATTTCCGTGGCGACCCGCCATCTTATCCCCCACTTGGATCTTCCGTTTTTGGGCCACATAGACCCGCACCACCATGTTGGCACCGGGGGGAAGTTCATCCCCCTGTTCCCGCGTAAAGACCCGCACATCCACGACGCGGCCTTTTTCACCGTTGGGAACCCGCAGGGAATTATCCCGCACATCCCGCGCCTTTTCCCCGAAAATCGCCCGCAGCAGTTTTTCTTCCGGGGGTTGGTCGGATTCTCCTTTCGGGGTCACTTTCCCGACGAGAATATCGCCAGATTCCACCCAAGCCCCGATCCGGATAATGCCGCGCTCGTCTAAATTGCGCAGGGCATCCTCCCCGACGTTGGGAATTTCGCGGGTGATTTCTTCGGGGCCGAGTTTGGTTTGACGGGCCTCGATTTCGTATTTTTCAATGTGAATACTGGTGTAGACATCGTCCATCACCAAACGTTCACTAATCAGGATCGCATCCTCGTAGTTGTAGCCTTCCCAGGGCATATAGGAGACAAGAATATTTTGCCCCAAGGCCAGTTCGCCCCCTTCCGTGGCAGACCCATCAGCGAGGACTTGACCCGGCACGACCGGCTCATCTTGATACACCAAGGGCCGCTGATTTAAGCAGGTGTCTTGGTTGGAACGTTGATATTTTTGGACTTCGTATTCCACTTCATCGGGGAGTCCATCGGGGTTGGCCTCTATTTCTTCATCGCTCCAACTGACGCGAATTCGCACCCGTTCCGCATCCACATAACTTACGGTGCCGTGGTGACGGGAGACCACCACCATCCCGGAGTCACGGGCGGCTTGGGCTTCGAGACCGGTTCCCACCAAGGGACGCTCAGGGCGTAACAGAGGCACGGCTTGGCGTTGCATGTTGGAGCCCATCAGGGCGCGGTTGGCATCGTCATGTTCGAGGAAGGGGATCAGGGACGTTGCCACCGAGACGATCTGCATCGGGGAGACGGCGATATAGTCCACTTGTTCGGGGACGGTGGTGGAAAATTCTTGCCGGTAACGGACGGGGACGCGATCGCCCAGAATCTTTCCTTCATCATCGGTGGCCACATCCCCCGGTGCCACTTGCAAGTCATCCTCTTGATCGGCGGTTAAAAATTCCGGATCTTCTTCATAATGAACATAGCCATTTTCCACCCGGTAATAGGGGGTCTCAATGAAGCCATATTCATTCACCCGCGCATAGGTGGCGAGGGAACCAATCAACCCCGCGTTGGGGCCTTCCGGCGTTTCCACCGGACAAATCCGCCCATAGTGGGAGGGGTGAATATCCCGCACCGCAAACCCCGCCCGCTCGCGGGTGAGACCGCCGGGGCCCAGGGCCGAGAGACGGCGTTTATGGGTCAATTCCGCCAGGGGATTGGTTTGATCCATAAACTGTGACAGTTGCGACGAGCCGAAGAACTCTTTGATCGCCGCGACGAGAGGTTTCGGGTTCACCAAGGATGCCGGCGTGAGGGAACTGGCTTCAGAAACCGTCATCCGTTCACGAATGATCCGCTCCAGGCGATTTAAACCCACCCGCACCTGGTTTTGCAACAATTCCCCCACGGAACGGACGCGACGATTCCCCAAGTGATCGATGTCGTCGGTGTAGCCCGCATCAAATTCCAGGTTGATCAGGTAGTTGATCGCCGCCATGATGTCCTCGTTGGTGAGGACACGCACGGTGTCGGGGGTGTTGAGGCGTAGTTTTTTATTGATTTTGTAGCGGCCCACTTTGCCGAGGTCGTAGCGTTTGTTGTCGAAAAAGCGGGATTCGAGCAGTTGGCGACCGCCGTTTACCGTCGGGGGTTCACCGGGACGAAGCTTGCGGTACAACTCCATGAGGGCTTCTTCTTCGCTGGGATTGCCTTCTTTATCAAGGGTTTTTTGATAAAAGTCGGGGTGGCGTAATCCGTCCATGATCTCGTTGTCGCTGAGACCGATGGCTTTGAGGAGCACCTGGGCGGAGAGTTTCCGGGTTTTGTCGATCCGCACCCAGACGAGGCTGTTTTTGTCGGTTTCAAATTTGAGCCAGGCCCCTCGGTTGGGGATCAGGGAGGCGGAGTAGGTGCGGCGACCGTTTTTGTCGGTTTCGGCTTTGTAATAAACACCGGGCGATCGCACAATTTGATTGACGATCACCCGCTCAGCCCCGTTGATGATGAAGGTGCCGCGATCGGTCATCAACGGCAAATCCCCAATAAACACCTCCTGCTCTTTGATCAACCCCGTTTCTTTATTGATCAAGCGGGTCGGCACATACATCTGCACCGAATAGCTCGCATCCCGCCGTTTGGCTTCATCCACGTCGTATTTGGGTGCATGGAGCTTGTATTTGTCCCCAATAAAGTGCAGTTCCAATTTACCGGTGTAGTCGGTAATGGGGGAAAAACTTTTCAGTTCTTCGATCAATCCCGTTTCTAGAAACCAACGGAAGCTAGACCGTTGAATTTCAATTAAATCGGGTAACAGGTTGTAGGTTAGGTTCGTCTTAGTCATGTGGTTTTGGGGATTTGGACGGCTAAGAAAAGGGGGATCAGCCTAAAACCCCACCGCTAGAGCGCCAGGCTAACGGTAGAGACAAAGGTATCCAGTTGGGACAGGCAAAAAACCGACATAGGTTAGGGGCTAAGCACCCAAAGGACTGGCGGGTAGGCGGAACAGGTGGCGGGCGTTGGCGGTGGTGGTGGCAGCGAGATCCCTGAGGTCTACTTCGCGGAGTTCGGCGAGGGCCGCTGCCACGTAGTAGACGTTACTGGGTTCATTGCGTTTGCCGCGACGGGGCACGGGAGCCAAGAAGGGGCAATCGGTTTCCACCAGAAGGCGATCGCTGGGCACACCTTGGGCCGACGCTTTGATCGCGTGGGCGTTTTTAAAGGTGACAATGCCGCTAAAACTAATGTAAAACCCCAGATCCAGAAACCATTGGGTTTCCGTGGGGGTTCCACTCCAGCAATGCATCACCCCGCGCACGGGGCCGCAGGTTTGCTGCACCTCAAGCAACAGATCGCGCATTGCTGCCGCTGCATCCCGGCAGTGGATAATCACGGGTAAACCAAGTTCCACAGCAAGTTCGAGTTGTTGGCGGCAGACCTGCCGTTGATGGTCTTGGTTGTCGGCTTTGAAAAAGTCGAGACCCAACTCGCCGATCGCCACCACCCGCCCATCGGACTGAGCACAGTTCCGAATTTGGGTGAGACTGTTCGCAGTCCATCGATTGGCATCCAAGGGATGGAGGCCGACGGCAAAGGAGAGTTCCGGAATACGATCAGCGATCGCACGAATCTCGTCAAATTCATCGGGTTGAACACAGGAATGCACCAATTGCACAATCCCAGCTTCGCGCCACCGTTCCCGCACAGCATCAAGATCTGCGTCAAAAACATCAAAATTGAGATGAACGTGAGTGTCCACTAGCTGCATTGCAACCCAGGGGTAAGTGATCAGCCGTGTCAAGCTCTAAACACAGCAGAGTTGTCCGCTTTGGGAAACGGACAGATTACACGGTGAAGCGGGGCTCCTGCGAGTAACCGCACGCAATACACCCTAGGCAGGGGCTTCGGCAGCAGCGGCTTTCCGATAGCGTACCAAGCGGGCCTTCCGCCGGGCTCCCGTATTGGTATGGAGCACACCACGCTTGACGGCTTTATCGATTTTGCTGTACACCCGTGCTTGGGTGGTGTCCACGTTCACCAACTCTTCAGGAGTTGGATTCGAGGTATAGGCATCCACCGCCGCGAAGTACCGCTTGGTTAGGGTCTTCACAGCAGATTTGTAGGATTTATTACGGAGACGGTTACGCTCAGCAATTTGAATACGTTTGATAGCAGATTTAGAGTTAGCCACGGTCGTCTTCTTGAAAAGGTCGCTGGGTTTGCAGGTACAATATTAAACACTTACAGGACATATTAATATATCACTTGCACAATCAACCCTGCAACTTGATTGGAGAAGACCCGAAGCGCGACTCCTAAGCCCGCCTCCCGCACCCAAGAATCTATCCACGTTAAGCTAGACACAAGATTCTGAAATTCAACTCTGAACGCTAGACCTGTGGTCTAGACTCTCGGAGTTCACTCAACGTTCCCCCTATCGCCAAGGCATTGTCACACTATGCTGCGAATTATTACTGAGGCAACTGAGGCCCGTACCGAACTGAACCGGATTAGCAAGCGGACGCATAGCAGCGCCATGCTAAGCCAAGAGGAGACTGTGCGCGACATTCTCAAAACGGTTCAGGAGAATGGGGACGCGGCTTTGCTCGACTACACCGAAATGTTTGACGGTCATCGCTTCACCCTAGACCAACTCCGGATTTCTGGGTCAGAACTCGATGCAGCCTATCAGCAAGTGTCGAAAGAGTTGCTCGATGCGATTATCCTAGCCCGCCAAAATATTGAAGCCTTCCACCGCCAACGGATGCCCAAGTCTTGGGTGCAATTTGGTGACCATGATACGGTTTTGGGCAAACGCTATACCCCCGTGGATCGGGCTGGCCTGTACGTACCGGGGGGGCGGGCATCCTATCCCAGCACGGTGCTGATGAATGCGATTCCGGCTAAGGTCGCTAATGTGCCTCGGATCGTGATGGTGACTCCACCGGGGGAGGGGGGTAAGATTAATCCGGCGGTGTTGGTGGCGGCCCAAGAAGCGGGCGTGACGGAAATTTATCGGGTGGGGGGTGCGCAGGCGATCGCTGCCCTCGCCTACGGCACAGAACGCATCCCCAACGTGGATGTGATCACCGGCCCCGGCAATATCTACGTCACCCTCGCCAAAAAAATGGTCTACGGCACCGTGGGCATTGACTCCCTCGCTGGGCCGTCTGAGGTGCTGGTGATTGCCGATCGCTACGCTTCCCCCGTCCATGTGGCCGCTGATCTCCTCGCCCAGGCTGAACATGATCCCCTCGCTGCGGCCATCTTGATCACCCCCGATCCTGACCTCGCGACCCAAGTGCAGCAGGAAGTGACGCGACAACTTGAACATCATCCCCGCCGGGTGCTGACGGAAAAAGCGATCGCCCACTACGGCGTGATTATCGTCGTTGATTCCCTCGCAACGGCGGCCGAATTCTCAAACCTGTTCGCCCCGGAACACCTCGAACTCGAAGTCGAATCCCCCTGGGATCTTGTTGAGCAAATCCGCCACGCTGGGGCGATCTTCCTCGGCAACTCCACCCCCGAAGCCGTGGGCGACTATCTCGCCGGCCCCAACCACACCCTGCCCACCTCCGGCGCAGCCCGCTACGCTTCGGCCCTAGGCGTGGAAACCTTCATGAAGCATTCGAGCCTCATTCAATATTCCTCCCATGCCCTCAATCGCGCGTCCGGTGCGATCCAAGCCCTGGCCAACGCGGAAGGCCTCCATTCTCACGCTGAATCCGTGCGGCTCCGCCTCGAAAAAAATAATGAGGGGGGATGAGCAATAGATCACGAACCACCCCAGGCTTACTACTGCTGATACACAATGTTCTAATAGTTGACCTAGCCTGTGTTTGATCCCCCTCTCAGTCAGGGCAGCGAGCGAGAAGCTCGCACGACAGAAGATTCCAGACAGGGTAGTGTGAGCCTCTGGCTCACTCATCCCCGCTCCAGAGTAGCGCGATCGCATCTCACGCAATCCATCCCCCGATTAAAGTATCCTGATGGGATCAACGATCAGGGTCATTGCTGAGGTATAGCCCCCTCGATCGATTCGCCCTTGTGTTGCCCCTCCTGGAATGAAGCGAACTCGCCTGACACCGCTGCCCCTCTGGATTGTTCTGATTGTGCCATTTATCGCTCAATTAGCGATCGCGATCAGCATTGTTGGCTATCTTTCCTGGCACGCAGGACAACGGGCAGTGAACGATCTCGCCTCCCAACTGCGCAGCGAACTCACCGAACGCATCCAGCAACGTCTCCATCACTACATCCGCACCCCCCACATCATCAATCGCCTCAACACCACCGCCGTCAATGAAGGCGCTCTCAACATTCGCAACACCCAAGGCGGTTATCAATTCCTCCAGCAAATCAAAGTGTCCGCCCTGATTAATGGCATCTACTGCGGCAATTCCCAGGGGGAATTCTTCGGGGTGACGCGGCGCACCCTGGGGGGAAACTTTGACCCGCGCAACTTTCAAATGATGGTTAGCAATGCTCGCACTGACTATCAATACCAACTCTACGACACCGATAACCGGGGCAACCTCACCCATCGCCTCCAAACCATCGGCCCCTACGATCCCCGCCAACGGCCTTGGTATCGGGCGGCGCTTCAGGCCGGTCGGCCCACCTGGAGTCCGGTCTATTTAGATTTTTCCTCCCAACTCCCGACGGTGACGGCCAGCACGCCGATTTACGAAGGGAATGCGATCGTTGGGGTCTGTGGGACTGATGTGGTGCTGTCGGAAGATCTACAAGCCTTTCTCCAAGAGTTGCAAATTGGTCAATCGGGCGAGGCCTTGATCATGGATCGCCAAGGGGCACTGCTATCGAGTTCTACCGACGATACCTTTGCCGTCAGTGAGCAGCAAAACCTACGCCAATTGCAAGTGGTCGAAAGTGAAAGCCCGTTGGTGCGGGCCACGGTCAAGCATTTACTAGAGCGTTTCGGATCATTTGAAAAGATTCACGGTGCTCAACAGTTGGAATTTTGGTGGGACGGCCAATTGCAATTTATTCAGGTGGCTCCGTTTCAAGATGGGCGCGGCCTAAACTGGCTGATTGTGTTGGTGGTTCCTGAGGCGGATTTTATGGGGCGGATTCATGAAAATAGCCGCAACACGATCGCTCTCTGTCTGTTGGCGTTAGCGATCGCCACCGGGATCGGAATTTTTACCTCTCGCCTGATCAGTCGTCCGATGGTGCGCCTCATCCGCGCCACGGAAGAAGTGGCCGGGGGTCAATTGGAACAAAACGTCTCCACCCGTGGCATCCGCGAACTCCTCAGCCTGGCGAAATCCTTCAACAGCATGGCCACCCAATTAAAAGCCTCCTTTGCAGATTTAGAAGACCAACGCAACTCGTTTTTGCGGTTTGTTCCGGCGGAATATTTGGGGTTTTTGCGCCGGGATAGCTTGGTTAATGTGGCCTTAGGGGAGCATGTCAGTACAGACATGGCGATCCTGTTTTCGGATATTCGCTCCTTTACCACCCTGTCGGAGCAAATGACCCCCTCGGAAAATTTTGCCTTTATTAACCGATATTTGGGCCAAGTGTCCCCCGCGATTCGGGATCATGGGGGCTTCATTGTTAAATATTTGGGGGATGGGATTATGGCGGCGTTTCCCCGTGGGGCGCGGGATGCTGTGGATGCTGCGATCGCTCAACACCAATGCGTCCAACGGTATAACCAAGACCCCATCCCAGCGAACCCCGTCCCGATTCAAATTGGCATTGGCATTCACTTTGGGCGCATTATGGTGGGGATTGTGGGCGAAATGGGGCGGATGCAGGGGGATGCCTTTTCTGATACGGTCAATCTGGCGGCCCGCTTGGAAGGCTTGACCAAGTTTTACGGTGTAGCGGTGTTGATTTCCGAGACTGTTTTAGAGGCGATCGGCCCGGATCATCCCTACTCCGTGCGCTTTTTAGATCGAGTGATTGTCAAAGGGCGCAACGAAGCGATCGCCATTTACGAAGTCCTCGATGCTGCCGATGTTCAAAGCCAACAGTTGAAAGCCAAAACCCAACCCACTTTTGAACAGGGAATCGCCGCCTATCAACAGGGTAATCTTGAGGCTGCGATCGCCGCATTTCACACTGTCCTCGATCTCAATCCCCAGGATAAAACCGCCGCCCTCTACCTCGAACGTCTCCAGATTCTAAAAAATAACGGAATTCCTGAAAATTGGCAAGGAATTTGGCAATTTACGGAAAAATAAATCGCACTTTGGCGGTGGACAAGATGGAGTATATCAATGCGTTACGGTGTGTCAAAATTCAAGCGATGTCATGATATTTGACTAACAGCTAAAAAGGCTTCTTTGGCGGCGGCTTGTTCGGCGGCTTTTTTGGAGGGGCCTTTACCATACCCTAGACATTGTTCATTGAGCCAGACTTCAGCAGAAAATCGTTCTTGGCGCGGGGTGGGGGCTTGGTTTTCTTGGACGCGATAGTCGGGGAGTTTTTTGTATTTGCCTTGGGTCCATTCTTGGAGGGCATCTTTATAGTTACAAAAGGCCGGATCGGCGCGAACTTCGGCGGATTTTTCCCGCAGAATCGGTTCAAACCAAAACCGAATTAAACTCATGTCCATGGTGCTGCGATAAAACGCACCGAGGACGGCTTCAAAGACATCAGCGAGGCGGATTTGTTGGGAGTTGCGACCGGAGGCGAGGCGATTGCCGCTCATGAGCAAGTAGCGATCGAGACCGTATTCTAAACCCAGTTCAGCGAGGACGCGATCGCTCACTAACACCGAACGAATGGCGGCAAACTCGCCAACAAATGCATCGGGATAGGTTTCGAGGAGAATGTCAGAGGCCAGCAAGCGGACTACGGCATCCCCGACAAATTCCAACTGCTCATAGTTGGCGTGGCGATCAATGCTGGGATGAGTGAGAGCTAGATTGAGCAACTGGAGATCAACGGGGGCATCGGCGGCTAACCCAAACCGCTGCATGAGGGTGTGGAGTTGTTTTTCCCGACGCGGATCAGTGAGGGTGGACATAAACAGATATAAGTTGAAGCTAACCTTTAATTATAGCAATTGAATCAGCTTCAAAAGTCCTGATTCATCAATAAATCAGGACTCCGATCGGGTCTCCTCTCAGACTGTGTTAGCCCCCAAAGCCGCCGAGGGATTGGCGCAAACCGGGTGAGCCTTGGCTGAGGCTGAGGACGGATTGGGAGAAGACTTGGAAGGCGTTGCGAATTTCGCGATCGCTGTTCCCAGGGGTCAGAATCCATTCATCCCGAATTCCCATGGTTTGAAACACCGTGCGAAAATCAGTGCCTTGGTCTTCGATGCCCATCGCTGCCACGATGTGCTTTTCCGCCCGCAACATATCCCCCACGAGATGCTGAACGTCACTGGCCCGCGATCGCTGGGAATGCTCATCGGCTCCATCGGTAATGATCAGGGTCAAGGTCCGCACCGGCACGCCATTATCTTCAAATTCTTGGGTCTTCGCGAGCACCGTCCCCAACAGCACGACGGTTTGATCATACAGGGGCGTGCCTTGGTTGGGGTTATAATTTTGCGGGGTCATGCGCACGGCTTGATCTAGGGGGCAGTAGGGATACAGCACATGACCATTGAGGTAGCGGGTGTGAATCAATAAATTATCCTTTTGCTGGGTCGCCATCAACGCATCAATGACGCTGTTATGACCGCCGCGCACGGCCTGGGCATTGCCCCCAAACCGAATCGAGCCGGAATCATCAGGCATAATCGTCACCAGCACCACTTCACTGGCACTGACATCATTAATATTGACCCCCAAACCGGCTTGAATTTCCGCGCCAATATCAATGACATTCAAGGCGTGCATCGATGCAGTGGAGAGAGATCCTTCGGCGTGGGCGGTGTTAAAAAGAGCGTTGAGATTGGGTGCAGAGTTGGACATGGAAACCTCCAAAAATGGGGTGTGGATGTGAGTGGTGATGAGCTTGCAGCCGTAGCGGTGAGCGATGACCGGAGGGGGTCGCTCAAGTCGGTGCTGGGAGCCGGGGCGATCGCACCCAAGCGGAGGAGGTGCGATCGCTCCTGTCGTCTTACAGATCAAGCCCCGGCCATTGTTCAATTGGATCAGTAGACTTCACCAGATGCATTCCTGCATCGGCAAACCGTTGAAACGCGGCATTTCCCTGATCCGTAAAGTCCACGACACCCGGCACAACGACCGGAGATGTGCAATCTTCCAGGAGATAGACTTTTTGTGCCAAGGTCGGATCTTGGGCTTGGATTTCCGTCAACAGATCATCAATCGTCCAGGCCACACAATGGCTCTTCGCCTGCCCCGCAATCACCACCGCATCAAAATCCAACAGCTTTTGAATAAAGCGCGTATTTTTCTGGGCAATGGGACGACCATCCGCCCCGGTTAGCACCTCCGGGCGCAGTACCGAATAGTTTTCCGTCAAGGGATTACCGCCTTTAATTTCAAAGCGGGTTTGACTATGACGTGCGATCGCATGGAAAAACATTGCCTCTTCCACTGCCGATGCGATCGCATGACCAATCCCCCCCAACATCGAGTGATAAGGCCACACCGTCAGCGGATATTTCCCCTCATCGCTCAACCGTTTGACATAGTGCAGCGCGTGCTTTTGCAGTGCCAGATAATGCCCCCCCGCGAGGCTATAGGTCATCCCTGGATTCACCTTCCAGACCCCATTGCAAACATCCTCATAGGTGATCATCGTCGCCGCTGGGGTGGGGTGTTCTCCCGCATCATTCACCCAGAAAATCGGGTGAAAAATCTGCATCGCCGTATGGGTGTCAAGGGTCGGCGCAATTTCCGTGATTCGGTTGAGATTGCGATAAATGAACTCACACAGTCGCCCATTATCATCAATGGCCCCCGTCCCCGATCGCCCCCCCACAAATAATTCAAACTCCGGCAAACAGAACGTATTTTGCACATCGATCGCCATCAAACACAGACGAGTCGTGTCTTTGGCCGCAGGGGTGATGCCGTGGAGTTTCGCCCAGTCTTGGGCCTGCTGTGCCCGGTCTTGATAGGGAACGCGCCACACCTCGCGGAGGCTCTGAGGGTTAAAGAAGGACGGAATCGGCAATTGAGTGGTGATGGTCAGGCTCATAGTACCTCTCGGTGGGTAACTCGTTTGCAAGTCAGCTTTGTGTGCTTACTTACACTAACCAAGATAGTGTCTAAAAAACACAATGTCAAGTCAAAAAAACACGTCCCCCATAACCTGCTCCCTCAATGCTCGACGTGACGGTACGTTACTTTCCTGTAGGGTGGGTTAGGCGGATTAAACTCCTGCCATCACTGCAATCTAGCAATCCGCCGTAGCCCACCGCTTCCGGTGCGCCGTGATCTGACAAGCATCCTAATTTTTGGCGTTGATAGGGCGCTAGGGAATGATCGTCGTCATGACACGGCTATTATTGCTGCCGCCCCCAGTGACCACCACCCGCTGATTATTGAGAGTTCCCACCGCCCGCGACCCCATCAGATGGAGGGGAGGATCAACTTGTTTATAAATCACATCGCCGGTGGCTTCGACTCGTTGGGGGCCAATATTCCAAATGATTTGGTTGGCATAGAGGTCGGAGTCTTGGCGGGCATTAATTCCCCTCGCGCCGCCGGTGACGCGAATGACCTCATCTTTGAGGTTGGCTAGACCACTATTCGCGGTGAGGGTGGTTTGATCCTTGCGATCGATGATGGTGACGGGTTGATCCGACAGGATGGTGCGGGCGGTGAGATTCCAGAGGATGGAATTGGAGGCAATTTGTAGGGGAGGTTCAACGGAGCGAGATTCGACGTTCTTTTTGAGAATGACGGTATTTTGTTCGAGGTTGAATTCTGCCTGACCGGCAGTGATGCGATCGCTCACCACGGGCGCGGGTTTTTCCCCATCATCGGCCTCAGCCTCAGCCGTTTCCGAGGGCGGATCGTAGCGGTCGATCATCACGGCGCGATCGCTTTTAATCCGTTTTTGCGGCAACTCCCACACCAATTTTTCCGTGCGCACCTGCACCGGGGTTTTGGTCCCCGTCAACACCACCTTTTCCATCGCCTCAACACGTTGATCTCGACTCCAATACTGCGCCGTCGTCGCCGTCACATTCAGATCTTCATCATTCCCCTGGAACGAATCTTGGATCTTAATCAACCCCTGATCCGGAAACCAATCCAGCACATCACCCCGCAGCACCATGCCATTCCGGGGGTCTGTCGCCACAATATTATCCCGCAGCTTAATATGCTTCCCAGAATCCGTAATCTCGCCAGCATCCGCTTGGATCTGCACGACCACTTCACCCGCTTGCAAAAAGTTGCCCGTTACCGCCGTAAGCACAGCATTTTTGGACTCATCATTGTAAACAACCCGCTCAACATTCACCTTCCAAACAATCTCGCCCTGTTCATCGGCATTTTCCAAGGTGGCATTCGTCAGAATTAATTGCTCCTCGTACACCGCCTCCTGAGGGGTTGCCTCAGAGGACGTGGGCCGTTCGGGCGGACGACAAGCCGTTATCCCCAGGGCCACAGCCAAGAAACAGCACCCCACGCTAATTCTTATCGGGTAACGTTTTCTCTTCATTAACAACTTTGATGCCCGGAAAGCTACGGGGATAATGGTTTGATGAGTTAGGTGAAGTCGAAGGGTGGGGATGTTTCGGTTGCTTTTGGATGTCTTCTTTAATTTGGTCTAAATCAATATAGCGATCAGCCACGTTGATTAAACTATCGCTGGTCATCGATCGCAAACTCACCACTTCCACCCGTGCGCCGCGATAGCTAACCGCATCCACCGCATAGGCTAGATCGCCATCTCCACTGACGAGCACCGCCGTGTCGTAGGACTGCACCAGGGACATCATATCCACGGCAATTTCCACATCAAGGTTGGCTTTTTTGGAGCCATCGGGCAACTGTACTAAGTCTTTGGCAATGACCCGGTAACCATTGCGCCGCATCCACAACAGGAAGCCCTGCTGCTTTTCATTGGTGCGATCCACGCCGGTGTAGAAGAACGATCGCAACAGACGAGATCCTCCCGTCAAGCGGTAGAGCAGTTTTGTGTAGTCAATCTCTAACCCTAATTGGAGCGCCGCATAGAAAAGGTTAGACCCATCAATGAAAATGGCGACACGTCCCCTATTTTCCAGTACCTGTTCCGGTGGAAATACTGGATCTTCACCAAAATAATCTTCAATCATTCGTGATAAGCCTCGTTTGTTAAATGTTAAAAATGTGTTAAAAAATTAAGAGAGAGTCTGCTTGAAAATTTAATGAAAAATGATCGATAAAGTTAACCCCATTGTAATTGAGTAATTGTCGAATTGGGGCTAATCGATCAAGATGGCGTTTTGTAAATCGAGGACAGTGTTTGCTTCAGCTTTGGGTAGACCCCTTGATTAAAAAAGCGGAACTAACCTACGATTCGGCAATTGGGAGGGACTCTAACTTAGCAAAGACAGGACTCGGCGTTGCTAAAAGCTGTCCGCCGGGGAGATGTCCCCACTGACAATGCAGGGCAAAGGGGGCTTGGGTTGAGAGGCTTGCTTGGTGGTTAAATTCAATGTCAAATCCGAGTTGTTGATAAATTTTGCTGCTGAGATTGGGGATGATTGGAGCCAGCAAGTAGGCGGCGAGTCTCACTGATTCTAGAACAGAATACAAAACTTGTTCAACTTCGGTTTGTTGTCCTTGTTTGTAGAGACTCCACGGGGCTTGGTCATCAATAAACTTATTGCCGGTGCGAATCAGGTTAAAGATGTCTTCACAAACTTGATTGAACTGATACTGTTCATAAGCAGGGATGATGCGATCGCTTAAGCCCCGTCCCAATTGAGCGAGGGCATGGGTATCACTATAGATGCTGAGATCTACCGTTGGGACTGTGCTCTGACAATATTTTTTCATCATGCCTAAGGTGCGATTCAGGAGATTTCCGAGATCGTTGGCGAGATCCGCATTTAAGACGTTAATAAAGCGGGTTTCACTAAAGTCACCGTCTTGGCCCACTTCAATTTCTTTGAGAAAGTAATAGCGCACAGCATCAGCGCCATAGCGATTGACAAGGTCGATGGGGTCGATGGTATTGCCGAGACTTTTGCCCATTTTGCGCCCATCTTTAGTCAGGAAACCATGACCAAAAACCTGCTGGGGGGGATCAATGTCGGCGGCCATGAGCATGGCGGGCCAATAAACGGCGTGGAAGCGCAGGATGTCTTTGCCGATCAGGTGGGTGTGGATGGGCCACCAGTGGCGGAGGGCGTTGTCTAGGGTGGGGTCTGCGTCGGGGTCGAGGAGGGCGGTGATGTAGCCGAGGAGGGCATCAAACCAGACGTAAAGGGTGTGGGTGTCATCGTGGGGAAGGGGAAATCCCCAGGTGAGGTTGACTCGTGAAATGGAAAAGTCTTGCAGGCCTTGGGAGACAAAGTTGAGGACTTCGTTGCGGCGGGAGGCGGGTTGAATGAAGTCGGGGCGATCGCGATACAGCGCTTCGAGGCGGTCTTGATAGCTAGAGAGGCGAAAGAAGTAGTTGTCTTCGTCGCGCCATTCCACGGGTTTGGTGCTGTGGATGGGGCAGTGGTGATCGGGGAGGAGGTCGCGTTCTTCTTTGAATTCTTCGCAGGCGACGCAATACCAGCCCTGTTGCTTGGAGAGGTAGATATCGCCTTTGTTCCAAACGCGATCGAAAAATTCATTGACGATCGCCTGATGGCGAGGGGCGGTGGTGCGGCTGAAGCGATCGTATTGAATGTCTAGTTTGGTCCAAAGTTGGTCAAAGTGGGCGGCGATTTGGTCGCAGTGGGTTTGGGGATCAATGCCTTGATCTTCGGCGGCGCGTTGGATTTTTTGGCCATGTTCATCGGTGCCGGTGATGAACAGAACATCCTGACCCCGCAGGCGTTGAAAGCGGGCGATCGCATCAGCAATCATCGTTGTGTAGGCACTGCCAATGTGAGGGGCGGCATTGACATAGTACAGGGGTGTGGTGATGGCAAATGCAGGGCGATCCGGGGAAGACATGATGGCGATGTTCAGGGTGAGTTTAAAAATGCGGCATAGATTCCAGCATTCATGACTGAGAAAGTCTAATCCTACCAAAAAGAGGGTTGGAAACCGGTTGATCTCATCAGGAAATCTGGGAAATGGAGGCAGGGTTCTAACGGGTTGGCTGGATAAAAACAGTGGGATAGGGGGCTTGGGGGAGGGTCTGGCACAGGACGGAGGAGAGGAGCCGCGATCGCAAAATCACAGCGTCATACTTGCAATGGTTTTGTTGTGATTCTCTGGCTGCATTTTAGTTGGAATGAACGAAAAGACTCACAGATAGAGTTAGAATTCATCACGACACTGTCTAGTTTTGATCCAGAGGGCGCACGTAAAAGCTATGAAAATCATGATTGTGGGGAGTGGGGGACGTGAACATGCGATCGCACTCAAATTGTCAGAATCCGATCGCGTTAAACAAATTCTCTGCATTCCCGGCAATGGCGGCACCGCCACCGTGCCCAAATGCCAAAACATCGCCATGAATGTCAGCGATTTTGACGGCATTGCCCGTTTTGCCGGCGTGCAAGGCATGTCCCTCGTGATTATTGGCCCCGAAGTTCCCCTCGCCAACGGGATTGCCGACTATCTCCAAGCCCAAAATATTCCCGTTTTTGGCCCCACCAAAGCCGGGGCCCGCATCGAAGCCAGCAAAATCTGGGCCAAAACCCTCATGGCCAAAGCAGGTGTGCCGATGGGCAAGGGCGAAAGCTTCACCAAACCCGATGCCGCCAAAACCTACATCAAAACCCAAACCGCCCCCCTGGTCGTCAAAGCCGATAGCCTGGCCGCCGGCAAAGGGGTGATCGTTGCAGACACGATCGCCGCCGCCCTCGAAGCTGTGGATCTGCTCTGGGAGCAAGGCTTTAAAACCCTCGTCGTCGAAGAATATTTAACCGGGGAAGAGGTGTCAATTTTTGCGATCACCGACGGTCAAACCTTCCGCACCTTAATCCCCGCCCAGGATCATAAACGGATTGGCGAAGGGGATACGGGGGAAAATACCGGTGGCATGGGGGTCTATGCCCCGGCTCCCCTGGTGACTCCGGCATTAATGGAACGAATCGAGCGGGAGATTATTGCCCCGACCTTGAGCGCATTACAGGCGAAAGGGATTGACTA
Organism: Spirulina major PCC 6313; assembly: GCF_001890765.1. Classification (NCBI taxonomy): domain Bacteria; kingdom Bacillati; phylum Cyanobacteriota; class Cyanophyceae; order Spirulinales; family Spirulinaceae; genus Spirulina; species Spirulina major. The sequence goes on from NZ_KV878783.1 coordinate 2,904,546, forward strand.
TCGCGGGGTGCTCTATGCGGGCTTGATGATTTCGGAGTCTGGTGACCCGAAGGTGTTGGAGTTTAACTGTCGGTTTGGTGATCCGGAAACGCAGGTGGTGTTGCCGCTGCTGAAAACGCCCTTGGAAACGGTGGTGTTGGCCTGTGTGCATCAAACCCTGGACAAACTACCCCCCTTGGAATGGGAAGCGGGCTGCGCGGTTTGTGTGGTGGCAGCGGCGGAAGGGTATCCGGGTAAATATCGGCGCGGGGATGAAATTACCGGGATCGAGGCAGCGGCAGATCGGGGGGCGTTGGTGTTCCATGCGGGGACGCAGCGCCGCCAAAAACAGGTGCTCACCAGTGGAGGCCGGGTGTTGGGGGTGACGGCGTTGGGGGATGACTTTGAGGGGGCGATCGCGAAGGCCTATGATGCGATCGCCGCCATCGAATTTGAAGGCATGTATTATCGCCGGGACATCGCCCACCGTGTGCGCCCCCAACCAGACCCGGAGCCGACCCCAGCAGAAAGCCTTGGAGCCGCAGCCGTCACCCCCGCGTCAGAGGACGAAACAGCGATCGCCACCCCCCCCAGCCCAGCCGAAGACAGCCCCCAACCCGACTAAACCCACTGGATCTTCAGAAAGTTCCGATATAATGAAGCCCAATATTCTCACAATTAATCACCTCTCAGCCCTTGTCCCCAGGTAAGCCTTGTTAGCGTTCTTCAAACAGATCCGCGCCATTCTTCATCAGTGGTGGTCAGAATTCACCCTGCAAACTCGGCTCATGGCCGGGGCAACCCTTGTCGTCTCATTAATTATGAGCAGCGTCACCTTCTGGGCAGTCAACACCATCCAACACGACGCACGGCTCAATGACACTCGCTTCGGGCGCGACTTAGGACTCCTCCTCGCCGCCAACGTCGCCCCCCTGATCGCCGATGACAACCTCACAGAAGCCGCCCGTTTTTCCAGCCGCTTCTACAGCAGCACCTCCTCCATTCGCTACCTCCTCTACGCCAACGAAGCCGGCAAAATCTTCTTCGGCATCCCCTACAGCGAAGCCGAAGTCCAAAACTCCCTCACGATCCAACGCCGAATTCAACTCCCAGAGCAATACGCCACCAACACCACCCTGCCGCTGGTGCGCCAACATCTCACCCCTGACGGCCCCGTCACCGATGTCTTTGTCCCCCTCCACCATGAAAAAAAATACCTGGGGGTACTTGCGATCGGGATCAACCCCAACCCCACCGTCGTCGCCTCCTCCAACCTCACCCGTGATGTCACGATCGCCGTCTTCATTTCGATCTGGGCCATGGTCTTGCTCGGTGTCGTTTTCAATGCCCTCACGATCACCAAACCGATCAAAGAACTCCTCGTCGGGGTCAAAAACATTGCCGCCGGTAACTTTCAGCAACGCATTAACCTCCCCCTCGGTGGCGAACTCGGTGAACTAATCTTCAGCTTCAACGAAATGGCCGAACGGCTCAAATCCTACGAAGAGCAAAACATCGAAGAACTCACCGCCGAAAAAGCCAAACTCGAAACCCTCGTCTCCACCATTGCCGATGGAGCCGTCCTTCTCAACACCGACCTTGATATCATCCTCGTCAACCCCACCGCCCGCCGCATCTTCAATTGGGAAGGCAAAGATGTGATCGGCGACAATGTGCTCCACCATCTTCCTCCCCCCGTCACCGTCAAGCTCACCCGTCCCCTCTACCACGTCACCCACATCAAGTCCCCCCTAATCCCCCTCACGGAAGCCGCTGAACAGTCCGCCGCCGATGACCATAAACACCGCGATGGGGATGAATTTCGCGTCACCCTCTCCTCTCCCACCGAACGCACAATTCGGATTCTGCTCACCCAAGTGTTTGACCAACATCGCGAATCCGTGAAAGGCATTGCAATGACGATTCAAGACATTACCCGCGAAGTGGAACTCAACGAAGCGAAAAGCCAATTTATTAGTAATGTCTCCCATGAATTGCGCACGCCGTTGTTTAATATCAAATCGTTCATTGAAACCCTGTACGAATACGGCAGCGAACTCACCGAAGGGGAGCGGGAAGAGTTTCTCAAAACGGCGAATAATGAAACCGATCGCCTCACGCGGTTGGTGAATGATGTGTTAGATCTTTCCCGGCTTGAATCGAGTAATGCTTATCAGTTAGAAGCGATCGAAATCTCCCGCCCCATTGAGCAAACCCTCCGCACCTATCAACTCAATGCGAAGGATAAGGGGATCGAATTGCTGCAACAGATCAGCCCCGACTTGCCGCTGGTGTTGGGGCATTATGATTTGATTTTGCAGGTCTTGGCGAACCTGGTGGGGAATTCCTTGAAGTTCACCGCATCGGGGGGCAAGGTGGCGATTTTGGCCTATCTTTTGGATCAAAATGCGCCTTTGCCCAACCAGCCCCAAAAAGTGCGAATTGAGGTGGCAGATACCGGAACCGGCATTGATCCCGATGACCAAAATGCTATTTTTGAACGATTTTTCCGGGTTGAAAATCGGGTGCATACCCTAGAGGGTACGGGGCTAGGACTGTCGATTGTGCGTAATATTATCGAAAAGCACCATAGCCGGGTTCATCTTATTAGTGAAGTGGGTGTTGGCAGTACGTTTTGGTTTGAATTGGAAGTGTATAGTGACGAGAATGCCTTGATGGAAACGCCGATGTCCCTCGCACCGGCCCAGTCTTCACCGTAGGGGTTTGGGGGCGATCGCGATCGCGGATCGCAGTTTCCATCACTACGAGATCCAAGGATTCCCCTCAATCCCCCTGAAAAACAAGGGGGAGATGGCGTTCTCATCTTTATCGCAGTTCGCGTAAACCTTAAGCCCATCTTCAATCTTGATGGGTTGGCGATATTCTACGCGACCATGGCGGTAGCAACCGCCGAAGCGATCTCAACACTAATGATCAAATGTATAGCAATCAACAAGGGCCTTAGGACAGGCATGGGGCTTAAGTCCCTTGTTCCAGGGTCTCTGAATGTCCTAACCGCTCTGGCTAGTGCTATATCTCACGATAACGGGTATCTCTGCATCACACGATCATGCAATGGCTGACTCGCCGCCATTGACCGAGGCGGACATTGAGTTTCTCCTCTGGGTGATCGGGTTTTGCCTTGACTGTTTAGCGATCGCTCTACACGATGAAGCCAAGTCCAGCCTAGGCCGCCTTTCTCGCCACCAGACCGTATTTAGTCCTCCCAACATCATTACTTATGTCTAGTTTTGTCACCACAATCCCAGAACTTGAAGACCTGATTCAACGGGTTAAAACTGCCCAATCCACCTATGCCAGCTTCAGCCAAGAGCAGGTAGATGCGATTTTTAAACAAGCTGCCCTCGCGGCCAATACCGCACGAGTTCCCCTTGCCAAACTGGCCGCCACGGAAACCGGCATGGGGGTGACCGAAGACAAAGTGATTAAAAATCATTTTGCGTCCGAAATTATCTACAACAAATATAAACACGAAAAAACCTGCGGCATTATCGAAGTGGATCAAGCGTTCGGGATTCAAAAAATTGCCGAACCCGTGGGACTCCTAGCCGGGATTGTGCCCACCACCAACCCCACATCCACGGCCATTTTTAAAGCCTTAATCGCCCTCAAAACCCGCAACGGGATCATCTTTTCGCCCCACCCCCGCGCCAAGAACTGCACGATTGCCGCTGCTAAGGTGATCCGCGATGCTGCCGTGGCCGCCGGTGCGCCCGCTGATATTATCGGCTGGATTGATGAGCCTACTGTGCCCCTGTCCCAAGCCCTGATGCAGCACACCAAGATTAATTTAATCCTCGCCACGGGGGGGCCTGGCATGGTGCGGGCGGCCTATTCGTCGGGAAATCCATCCCTGGGGGTGGGGGCTGGCAATACCCCGGCGCTGATTGATGAAACCGCCCATATTAAGCTGTCGGTGTCGTCGATTATTCTCAGTAAGACCTTTGATAATGGGATGATCTGCGCCAGTGAGCAGTCGGTGATTGTGGTGGATTCGATCTATGAGGCGGTGAAAACGGAATTTCGCCATCGTGGGGCTTATATTCTCACGCCGGAGGAGCGCGATCGCCTCGGAGCCAAAATCATCGTTAACGGTCGCCTCAATGCGGATATTGTTGGGCAACCCGTGGAAAAACTCGCCGCGATCGCCGACATTCAAATCCCCCCCGAAACCCGTGTGTTAATCGGAGAAGTGGAGGAAGTCAGCCTGGATGAACCCTTTGCCCAGGAAAAACTGTCCCCGATCCTGGCCATGTATCGCGTGCCGGACTTCCTCGCCGGGGTCGATAAAGCCGAAGCCCTCGTGGAACTGGGGGGCCGCGGCCATACCGCCGTCCTCTACACCTCCCCCGATAACCTCGACCATATCCGCCGCTTTGAAAACAACGTCCAGACGGCGCGGGTGCTGATTAATACGCCCTCGTCCCAAGGTGCGATCGGTGACCTGTACAACTTCCGCCTTGACCCGTCCCTCACCCTCGGCTGCGGCACCTGGGGCGGCAACTCGATCAGCGAAAACGTCGAACCCCATCACCTCCTCAACATCAAGACCGTCGCCGAGCGGCGCGAAAATATGCTGTGGTTCCGCGTCCCGCCGAAAATCTACTTCAAACCGGGGTCGCTCCCAGTAGCCCTGCGGGATTTGGCAGGCAAAGAACGGGCGTTTATTGTCACCGATAAACCGATCTACGACTTGGGCCTAACCGCCTCCCTCGAAGATGTCCTCGATGATATGGGGTTGAAATCCGAAATTTTTAATGATGTGGAGCCTGATCCCTCGTTGGAAACCGTGAACCGGGGCCTAGACCGGATGCGGCGGTTTAATCCGGATGTGATTATTGCGATCGGGGGTGGTTCTCCCATGGATGCGGCGAAAATTATGTGGCTGCTGTACGAGCATCCGGAAATTGAGTTTGAAGGCTTGGCGATGCGGTTTATGGATATCCGGAAGCGGGTCTACGACTTGCCACCCTTGGGGTCTAAAGCTGTCCTCGTGGCGATCCCCACCACCTCCGGCACCGGCTCCGAAGTCACGCCCTTCGCCGTGGTGACCGATCGCCAGAAACAGATTAAATATCCCCTGGCAGACTATGCCCTCACCCCGACCATGGCGATCATTGATGCGGATCTGGTGCGCCATATGCCCAAATCCCTAACGGCCTTTGGCGGGGTGGATGCGTTGACCCATGCTCTGGAGTCCTATGTGTCGGTGTTGGCCTCGGAATATACCAATGGCCTGTGTTTGGAGGCGACGCGCTTAATTTTCAAATATTTACCGGCTGCCTACCATGAGGGGGCGGCGAATCCGAAGGCTCGCGAAAAAATGCACTATGCCTCAACGATCGCAGGCATGGCCTTCGCCAATGGTTTCTTGGGAATTTGTCACTCCATGGCCCATCAATTGGGGGCGATGTTTGGCATTCCCCACGGCATGGCTAATGCGTTGATGATCACCTATGTGATCCGCTATAACGCCACCGATGCACCCTTTAAACAGGCGACATTCTCTCAATACAAATACCCGAATGCGAAATGGCGCTACGCCCGCATCGCCAGCTATTTGGGGTTGCCGGGTGAGGATGAAGCGGCGAAGGTGAATCAACTGATCATCGCCATTGAGACCCTAAAACAACGGGTGGGTATTCCCACGAGTTTGAAGGAGGCCTTGGGCGATCGCGCCTCAGAATTTCAAGCCCGTTTAGAGGAATTGGCCGATCAATCCTTCGACGACCAATGCACTGGCTCTAACCCCCGCTATCCCTTGATCAGCGATCTTAAGTCTCTGCTGATGGATGCCTATCACGGTCGCCTCTCGGAAGAATTCGCCACCGAGATCAACGCTGCCCTCGGTCACGTCGAACACCCCACGGCAATTGGTCAGGATCTCCATCCGGTATCCTAATCCTTGACCGCTCTCGCCCCTTGCCCCCAGGTAGACGGGCGGGAGTTGTTCCGATGGCGGGCTGATCTGTCGATAGGATGGCTTCCCCTGGCCTGTGGCGGGCGAGGATGGTGATTGCGGCCCTATTGCGTGGTGAAATCCAACGCCAGGAAGTGATTCATGGGTATTGTGTTGAGATTGACCGTTATGATGAAGCCAGCCCCATCACAAATGATCAAGGGTGATTTTTGACGTGGTCAGCTATGGATAAGGATCGGGTTCGTGAGTTATCAAGCGCTCTCGCCGTGTCTGAGCGCCGACGACAGGAGACACAACGTCTATCTGGAGTTGGATTTTGGGAGCTTGACCACAAAAATGGCGATCTTTATTGGTCTGAAGAGATTTACGCCATTTATGGCTTAGACGGTGAAGCCCTAAGCCCCGATTATGGACTTTTTTTGGACTTGATTTACGATGACGATCGTGATTTTGTCCATCAGGCTTATCAGGCTTCTATCCAAGAGCAAACGGAGTATTCCCTCCGGTATCGCATCAAGGCTGCGGGGACGGTGAAATGGATCGAGGCGCGAGGCGTGACCCTCTACGATGAGCAGGGGAACGCGGATCGGTCGATCGGGACGGCTCAGGATATTACGGAAATTATCACCGCTCAGCAAAAAATCGAGCATTTGGCGTACCATGATGCCCTCACGGATTTGCCCAATCGTAAGTTTTTTGCCGATCGCTTAAATGCAGCGGTGCAGACGGCGCGTCGCGATCGCATCCCTGTCGCGGTGGTATTTATTGACCTAGACAATTTCAAGCTCATCAACGATCGCCACGGCCATGCCGTCGGTGATGAAGTCCTGGTCGGAGTTGCCCACCGATTACAGCGGAGTGCAGGCCCTAAGGACTTCTTTGCACGGATTGGGGGCGATGAGTTTGCGGGGGTGTTGGTGAATGAGGCGGACATCAATGCAGCGGTGCGCCGTCTGCAATGTGCGATCGAAGATGTCTATGGAACACCCGTGGGAACCTTTGAGATCACCGCCAGCATTGGTGTGACCCTCTACCCCACTGACAACGTTGAGCCAGAAGTCTTGCTGCGCCATGCAGACCAGGCCATGTACGAAGCCAAGGAAAATGGGAAATCGCGCGTCTGTTTCTTTGACACCGAAACCCACCAACTCAAATTATCGCGACGTGACCTGCTCAGGGCGATCGCAACGGCCATCCGTAATGATGAATTCGTTCTCTACTATCAACCCAAAATCAGCCTGCGTGATGGTGTTCCTGTGGGCGCAGAAGCACTTCTGCGGTGGTTTAACGGCGATCAGTCCTATTCCCCCACGGAGATCACCACTGCCATTCAAGATACAGAGTTGGAGTGGGAACTGGACAACTGGGTGATTCGCACTGCCCTCGCCCATAGCAAGCTGTTGGATCAGCATGGGGTCGCTGGCCCCTTCAGCGTCAACGTCAATCCGAGAACGATTGAGAATCGAAACTTCCCCGATCGGTTGGCGGCATTATTGACGAGCGCGAAGGTGTCTGGTGAGGTGTTGGAGATCGAAATTTTGGAGGTTGCATCGATTAAGAATTTTGACCGCACCCGTACCATTCTCCAGCAGTGTAAGGCCCTGGGGGTGCGGGTGTCCTTGGATGATTTTGGGACGGGCTATTCATCTTTAACCCATCTCCACGCCCTGCCCATTGATGTGTTGAAGATCGATCAACGGTTCATCAAAGAGCTTCACCGCGACTCGAAAAGTCTGGCACTGGTACAGAGTATTTTAGCGATCGCCCACGCTCACCACATTAATGTGATTGCCGAAGGGATCGAATCCGATGCGATCGCCCACATTCTCCAGCAGTTTGACTGCGCCTGTGGCCAAGGCTACGCCCTCGCCCGTCCCATGGCCATCAACGACTACATCGCTTGGGCCCAGCATTGGGAGCCTGCCCCCTTTCAAGCGCGATTAAATCACGCCTCACCCCCAAACGCGCCTAGAGTTCAAAATTAAACCCCTGCTGTTTTAACTCTTGGTATTGTTCCGGGTCGAAGGCGTAGAGGCGAGCGGCGCGATGGGCGACATCGGTTTGCCATTCTTCGAGGGCGGTGAGGAGTCCCATTTTGAGGATTTTCTTGCGAAAGTTGCGTTTGTCGAGGGGCTTGCCGAGGACGGTTTCGTAGAGGTGCTGAAGTTGGGAGAGGGGGAATTTTTGGGGCAGGAGTTCAAAGCCGATGGGTTCGTAGCGGAGTTTCCCTTTGAGGCGTTGGAGGGCCTGTTGGAAAATGTGGAGATGGTCGAAGGCGAGGCTGGGCAGGGCATCAATGGGAAACCATTTGGCTTCGTCGGCATCGGTGGTGGCGTTGATGGTGTGTTCGGTGAGGTTGACGAGGGCGTAATAGGCGACGGTGATGATGCGATCGCGGGGATCACGTTCCACTGCCCCAAAGGTATAAAGCTGTTCTAAGAAAATATCCTTGACACCGGTTTCTTCGCCGAGTTCGCGTCGGGCCGACTGTTCGAGGGTTTCATCGGGACGAACAAAGCCGCCGGGTAAGGCCCATTCCCCTTTGAAGGGGGGAAGGTTACGCCGAATCAGGAGCACTTTTAAACTGTTTTGCTCATCTAGCCCAAAGACAACACAATCAACGGTCAGGGCCGGGCGGGGAAAATCGTAACAATAGGCCATGGGCGAGGGTCTCTAAACTGACCCGATTAAGCCTAACGCTGATTTTGTCCCGATGCAACTGTGCTAGGGTGGAGTCATTTTGACATCCTCTTGCCGTGTTTCCCCAGAGGTTCCCCGGATCAACCGAGGATTTTGTGGGCTGGAGTACGGCGGTGCGATCGCCGTTTCGTCACAATGATTAGGCATCGCTTTAAAACAAACCTATCCACGTTCCTGAGGGGTTTGATTGCTATGGTTTCTCCCCATCCAATTTCACGCCTGACCCGTCGGCAATGGCTGCGCTACAGCGGCTTGGTGGCAGCATCGATGGGCACAACGGCAGTTTTGAATAGTTGCGCCCGCTGGCAGCCCCCCGTTGATGATCCCGTTGTCCGGGTGGGATATTTGCCGATTACCGATGCTTCGGCCTTGTTGGCGGCCTACGATAAGGGCTTTTATCGGGCGGAGGGCTTAGAAGCCTCGCGGCCCAAGTCTTACCGTTCCTGGGCGGCGATCGCCCAAGGGTTTATGGATCGTGAGGTGAATGTGATCCATATCCTGATGCCAACGGCGATCTGGATGCGCTATGGGGTGCAGTTTCCCGGTCGGGTGGTGGCCTGGAACCACACCAACGGGTCGGCCTTGACGGTGCTGCCGACGGTGAATCAGGTGACGGATCTTGGCGGGCGATCGCTGGCGATTCCCTCATGGTACTCAATCCATAATGTGGTGCTGCAAATGCTCCTGCGTCATCACGGCCTGACCCCCATGATCCAAAAACCAGGGGACAGGGTGGCCGCCGATCAGGTGGGTTTACAGGTGTTGTCGCCCCTCGATATGCTCGATGCGCTCCAACTCGAAGCGATCGCCGGCTACATCGTCGCCGAACCCTACAACTCCGCCGCCGAAACCCGGCAAAGCGGTAAAATCCTGCGGCTGACGGGAGATGTGTGGAAAGACCACGCCTGTTGTGTGGTGCTGATGCATGATGATGACGTGCAAAACCGGCCCGACTGGACACAACGAATTGTGAACGCCGTCGTCAAGGCCCAACAGTGGGCCCAATGGAATCGACCGGAACTGGCGCATTTGCTCTCCCAAGCCGGGGGCAACTATATGCCCCATTCCCTCGCCATCCTCGAACGGGTGCTGACCCATAATGATCATGATTTTTATCGCCGCCAAGGAGCGATTCAACATCCGGAATGGCGATCGCGCCGCGTTGACTTTCAACCCTACCCCTTTCCCTCCTACACCGAAGCCCTGATCAAAGCCTGCCAAACCACTCAATTCGCAGAGGACGTTCCATGGTTAAATAGCCTAGACCCCACCCAGTCCGCCGCAGAATTGGTTGATCCATCCTTCGTGCGGCAGGCCTTGGACTCCGTGGGCGGTCCCCAAGCCTTTGGGTTGGCCCTGGATTTAAACCGCACTGAATTGATTCAAGTGTAGGGCGGGGGTGCAGAGCCACCCATACCCCGTACCCGCCCACCGTCCGTTACTCTTGCTCCCTTGGTTTTGCGTTCACCATGACAGCACCCTCCCTGCGTCAAGCCTTGCGCCCCTCTTGGTCGCTGACCCAATTCATTCAATTCGGCTTAGTGGCGATCGCTGTGCTGACGGTCTTGATGGTAGGAGGGAGTTTAACGGTCTTAAGTTATCAAGCCCACCTAGACGAGGCCTGGCAACTTCAGCAAGCACGAGTCCAAGCCGCCGTCGGCGACATTGAATCCCATCTCAACGGGCTGCAATATCCGTTTAACTACTTCAGCAAAGTCCGAGGTCTGAGTCGGATTGAACCCGATGCTCAACAGCGTTTCCTCGAAGGCTTAACCCGGACAAACCATGCCTATGAAGTCGTGGCTATCTTTGATCGTCAGGGTGAATTCCGGGCGGGGGTCGCCCCCTATCAAGCCGGAGATGCGGAGCAGGCATTTTTGATTTCCCATCGGCAAATGGTGCGGCGTGTGCTCAATCGCTCGGAACAGCTTCTGAGTCCGGTGACGTTAGATACTGATCGCCAAACCCTTTTGGTAACCATCGCCACGCCCCTCTATGATGCGTCCGATCAACTCGATGGGGTGTTGCTCGCATCGGTCAATTTAGAAGGCCTGAATGGGATTATTGCCCAAACCTCCGTTGGTCGGAATGGGTCGATCTACATTGTCGATCGGCGTCAGCGCGTCCTGACCAAAACCCGAAATGTTGAGACGGCTCACCACACCGGTCAATTAGAGCGTCTCCCGAATGCCATTGCTTCCCGTATTTTGCACAGCGATCCCTCTAATCGATTCAAGATCTATCAGGGATTGCAGGGCCAATCGGTGTTGGGGGTGACGGCGTTGGTGTATAGCGTTGGGTGGTATGTGGTGGTGGAGTTGCCGGTGATGGAGGTGTATGCTCCGGTGTGGAAGTTGATGACGATGATGCTGTGGACGGGTGGGGGGGCGATCGCGATCGCGATCGCCGTCGGGCTTGGGATCACGCGCCGCATCGTTAAGCCGCTGCATCGCTTGACCCACGCCGCCGAAGCGATTAGTGATGGGGATTTTCAAACCCGTGTCCAGATTGACCAAACCAACGAACTCGGCACATTGGCCACGGCCTTCAATGTGATGATGGAACGGATGGAGGCGGCGTTTGCGGATCTTGGGACGAAAAATCAAGAACTGGGCAATGCGCTCCAGGAGTTAAAAACTACGCAACTCCAACTCATCCAAACGGAAAAAATGTCCAGCTTGGGGCGTTTGGTGGCGGGGATTGCCCACGAAATCAATAATCCGATCACCTTCATCCATGGAAATCTACTCCACGCCAAATTTTACGCCACGACCCTGTTGGAATTGGTTCACCTTTACCAAACCTACTATCCTGAGCCTCATCCGGTGTTGGCGAATGCCTTGGTCGAAGCTGAGCTTGACTTTATTGAACAGGATTTTCCCCAGTTGATTCAGTCGATGCAGGACGGCTCGAAGCGGGTGGAGGCGATTGTGACCTCGTTGCGGAATTTTTCGCGCTTGGATGAGGCGCAGTTGAAAGTGGTGGATGTGCATGAGGGGATTGAAAATACGCTGCTCCTGCTCCAAAGCAAGCTTCAATGCAATCTTGATGGGCCGCCGATCGCCCTCCAAAAAGACTACGGCATGTTGCCCCCGGTGGAGTGCTACCCGGCGTTGATTAATCAGGTGCTGTTTAATCTGCTCGAAAACGCGATTCTTGCCCTCAATCCCTACTGCAATGCTCAGGGCGATCGCCAACCGACAATCACGATCACGACGGCGCATGAGTTGGGCGGCCGTGATCGGGAAACGGGGTCAGCAACGCCAGGGATTATGATTGCGATCGCAGATAACGGAGTCGGCATCCCGCCCGATGTCCAATCCCAAATGTTTGACCCGTTTTTTACCACCCGACCCATTGGCCAAGGCACGGGCTTGGGGCTGGCCCTGAGCTACAAAATCATTGTGGAAAAGCATCGCGGCTCTATTGATTGCCAGTCCACCCCAGCGCAGGGCAGTTGTTTTCGTTTTTGGCTGCCCATCGATCATTCATTATCCGGACTAAAGAGGGTTTAAAGTTCCCAGCAGTACAGCGTTGCGGGTTCTTCCTCCGCTACGGCGGTACAGGTGCGCGTCGGCGGCCAATCCCCCAGGTCAAAATCGCGGCTGATGATGCGGCTGCCGGGCTGGAGGTGTGCTTGGAGGCGGGGGCGGAGGCGGAGGTTGAGATGGGGGAGCAAGTAGAGGAAGACCACCGTGGCGGGGTGGAGGTCGCAGTCAAAGAGATTACCCTGGCGGAACTCGACGAGATGGGCAACATTGGCGGCGATCGCCTGCGATCGCGCTTTTGCCACCAAGGCCCCATCCAATTCAATCCCCACCCCTAGGGTTCCCCACCGTTGGGCCGCTGCGATCAACACGCGCCCATCCCCACACCCCAAGTCATACACCACATCCGTCGGCCCCACCCGCGCTAAGTACAGCAAAGTCGTCACCATGGCGGCAGGGGTGGGAATATAACCAATATCAGGGCGATCGCTCACAGCACCAGACGATTGCAACTCCCCCATTCAACAATAAAACGCGCCAGGGTTGATCTAGCGCGTTTCAGTTTATGGGTTAGTTCAATGCCATCAATTCAGGGGGTTAATCCGTCGGTAGGGTTTAGGCAGACTTGCGCCGGGTGGAAGCGATCGCACCCCCCACCACCGCCAAGCCCAACAGCAACGAAGGCTCCGGCACCGGTTCCGATTCCGCCGGAACCGCTTGGGCCAAGGTGTAATTCCCCGTGTGAGACACATTATCCAGGGGATCAACCACACCAGATTGCGTGGCCGAGAAACCAAATTGGTAGTAACTATTGCCTTTATAGGACACCTTCACCAACTCGCTGGCTTGGATCGGGCCGCCAGCCAAGGTTGCCACCACCGCTAATTCCGTGCTGTTCAAGAATGAAAAGAGTTGCGGCGTTGCATCGTAGTGACCCGCAAGAACGATATCAAGACCGCCCTCCGCATTACTCGCCACAGACTGCACATTGGGATCACTGAACCGCTCAAAACCACCACTGGTCAAGAAGCGATCGAACAGGCTAGCCGTTGTCGGGGCCATTGCTGCGGCTTGGGTTGCTGCCAATTGGGCTAACACCGGGTTACCCGTTTGACCCAACACCGTTTGATAAGCAACACCACTCACGGCCTGAGCAATACCATTATCCGTGATGCCGTAGGCCGCAAAGGCGGCATCAAACCAGATGTTGGCTAAATCATCATTGCCGTAACTCGTGGTGGCATTCCCCGCGCCAAACCAGTCCGCAGCAGTGAGGCTGCTGATCACCACATCAAACCCATCCACTTGGCCGGTGAGGGTAATGGCATTGTTGAAGTCGGCGGTGTTGGGGGTGTTGGTGTTGCCGCCCAGTTCCACATTACCTAAACCATCGAGGGACGTTTGCCAGTTGGTAGCGGTGTTGGCGACTTTGAAGGTTTCATTACCAGTAACACCGTAGGTGAGGTGAGTCCCACTGACGCTCGCGCCGGTGAGGGTTCCCGCTAAGGCGGGGGTGGTGGCGAATGCGCCTAAACCCAAGGCTAAAGATGCACCGAAAAGAAGAGATTGAACTGCGTTTTTCATGACTACCATAACCCCAATAAACAGAATGTTCCTGTCGCTGTGACCAACCCAAACGAAAACTATGCCGGCACAATACTGTATGCCCTATCTACCATCAAACCCTGTTTCTTCGATTTGTAGGTGAAGTTTCCGTAAAATTTTGCCCCATTTTTGTCTAGTAGCGATGAATTTTTGGGAATTGAGGCTCGATGCGGCATTCCGAAGAATTGGCCATGGTTTGCAGGGCCAGCTTTTCGGAGTTGAGGGCGTTTAGCCGTTCCTGCCTCACGTCGAGGCCGTGAGGCAGTGACAGCCCTAGTGCAGAGTCAAGACTTACGAATGTAAAGCGTAAAGCCCCCGTTTTCCAAACAGGGGATATAAGCGAAGGGCTGAATTTATTCAGCCGTGATACCGAGGTATCATAGCAACCATTGAAAACGCTCAAGTTCAAGCTCTACCAGCATAAGCGGAATAGATACCTCAAGCGGACAATCAATGCCGCAGGGCGTATCTACAACCATTGTGTTGCCCTCCACAAACGGTACTACCGAATGTGGGGCAAGCACTTGAACTGCGCCCGACTGCAAAAACACATCGCCAAGCTTCGGAAACGGAACCCCTGGTGGTTGCAGGTGGGTTCTCAAGCCGTACAGGATATCTGCCAACGAATTGAGAAAGCGTATCAACTGTTCTTCAAACACAACAAAAAAGGCGTTCGCCTGCCAAACTTTAAGAAGACCCGAAAGTACAAATCCTTCACCCTCAAGCAAGCTGGGTACAAATTCCTCGGTGGCAACCGGGTCAGGATTGGGAACAAAGTCTATCAATATTGGCACTCTCGCCCCATTGAGGGCAAGGTCAAAACCCTGACGATTAAGCGGACTCCCCTCGGAGAAATGTGGATGATTGTCACGGTAGATACCCTGTCAGAGCCTGAAGTCAAAACCGAGACAGGTCAAATTGCTGGTTTTGATTTTGGACTTAAGACCTTCTTGACCTGTTCTGAGGGATTCAAGATTGATGCACCCTTGTTCTTCAAGCAGTCACTTAACTCGGTTCGCAAAGCGAGTCGAGAGTTGTCCCGTAAGCAAAAGGGTTCAGCCCATCGGGAACGTGCCCGATTAAACTTATCCCGCAAGCATGAAGATATTGCCCATCGACGGCGGGACTGGTTCTGGAAGTTGGCTCACCGCCTGACGAATCAGTTTGATGTGCTGTGTTTTGAAACCTTGAACCTCAAGGCGATGCAGCGGCTCTGGGGGCGTAAGGTGAGTGATTTGGCGTTTCGGGAGTTTCTGCAAATCCTGGAGTGGGTGGCGACGAAGAAGGGGAAGCGGGTGGTCTATGTTGACCGCTGGTTCCCTTCGAGCAAGACCTGTTCAAGTTGCGGTCATATTTTGGAGCATCTGGATTTAGAGACTCGCCATTGGAGGTGTCCCAGTTGCTCGGCAGAGAATGACCGGGATGAGAATGCGGCGATGAATATTAAAGTGGCTGGGGCTTCAGCCATTGGGTTAGGTGATGTCAGACAGGCGTTGCCTGCTATTGCTGTTTGATCCCAGAATCCCCCGTTTTCTAAACGGGGGAGTAAGTCAATATTCGGATCGTCTTGGATGTCCAACGCTCAATGGGGCGGTGCGTGACGCTTCACTAACAGCACCCTACGACGATGGCACAGCTAAAATGGTGCTTTATTGTAGGGTAGTTTAGGTGGCTTAAATATGGACTATAACTGCAATTTAGCAATTCACCGTAACCCACTGATGGAGATATGTCATGCTACTAGGGTTTAGCCCTTGAGCTTTTTGACTAGGAGTTGGTTGGTGAGTTTGGGGTCGGCGCGGCCGCTGGTTTGTTTCATGATTTGACCCATGAAGAACCCTTGAATCTTTGTTTTGCCGGCGCGGAATTGTGCCACTTTGTCGGGGTTGGCGGCGATCAATTCGTCGATCATCACTTCGATCGCGCTCAGGTCGGAAATTTGGGTCATGCCCTTGCTTTCGACCAGTTTCGCGACGGAATCGATGGGGGTGGTCAGTAGTTCCGGCAGGATGTCTTTGGCGATTTTGCCGCTGATTGTGCCATCCTCGATCAGTTGGAGGAGTTCGGCGAGGGTGGCGGGGGTAAGGGCGAGATCGGCAATGGTGAGTTTTTCGCTGTTGAGGTAGCCGAGGATGTCGCCCATGAGCCAGTTGGCGATTTGTTTCGCGTCGGCCCCAAGGGCGATCGCACTTTCAAAATAGGCCGTCATTTGGTGATCATCGGTGAGCACCCGTACATCATAGGGCGAGAGGCCCAGATCGGTTTCGTAGCGATCGCGTTTCGCCGCCGGCAGTTCCGGCAGTTGCGATCGCCACTGTTCTAACTGTTCTTTGGACACCTCAATCGGCGGTAAATCCGGCTCCGGAAAATAGCGATAATCGCTTGACCCTTCTTTTTTACGCATACTGATCGTGCGTTGGCTACCCTCTTCCCAGAGGCGGGTTTCTTGGTAGAGGGGTTCCCCGGCTTCGAGGGCCTTGGTTTGCCGTTCGATCTCGTAGTCGATCGCCTTTTGGATCGCACTAAACGAGTTCATATTTTTAATCTCAATCTTGGTGCCGAATTCTTTTTGACCCACGGGCCGAATCGAAATATTCACATCACAACGCAGGGAGCCTTCTTGCATATTGCCGTCGCTGATTCCCAGATAGCGCACAATCCGCCGCAATTCTTGGCCATATTCCGCCGCTTCGGCTCCGGTGCGAATATCCGGTTCGGAGACGATTTCGAGGAGGGGAACCCCTGCCCGGTTAAAATCCACCAGGGAATGAGTGGAACCGGAAAGGCGATCGCTCCCCGCATGGACTAACTTGCCCGCATCTTCTTCCATGTGCAGGCGCGTGATGCCGATTTTTTTGCGGGTTGCGGCTTTCGTGACGGGATCGACGAGTTCAATCTCTAACCAACCATGTTCAGCAATGGGTAGGTCATATTGAGAAATTTGGTAATTTTTGGGTAAATCTGGGTAAAAATATTGCTTACGATCAAATTTGCTGTAGGGGGCAATTTGGCAATTGAGTGCTAAGCCAGTTTTGACGGCAGATTCCAACACTTTTTCATTGAGTACCGGCAAAACACCCGGATACCCTAAGCAAATGGGCGAGATGTTCGTGTTCGGCGGCGCACCAAATTCCGTCGAAACCGGGCTAAAAATTTTGGTTTTGGTGTTGAGTTGACAATGGGTTTCTAGGCCGATAACGGCTTCGTAGGTCGTTGAGGTCGCTGTTGCTGGCATAACAATAAAACTTCGTTGGCTTAAAAATTCGTTGGTTTCCGCGTCGTGCTCTTATTTTAGCCCTTCTGTTCCCTGCAATTGTTCTGTATTGGCTGAATCCTCCCGTTATGAAACGTCCCTCTTTAATTCCGTTAGAGCCAACGTTTGGCCCGTCAACCGCGCTGATTATGATGGGGGGTGAATGTGGCCATGCGCCAGAAGGGATGACTAGCACGGCCTGGCGATCGCTGATGCGTGACTTGGGCTGGGCGGGGGCGATCTATCAATTGCAGTGGGATGATGAGTTGAATCTCACCCTAGGGACGCTGACGCAGCAGGAGCCTGCCGAGGCGATCGCCCATTGGAACCGCTGCCGCAACCAATTCAAGCGCATCGGCAAGAGTTTTTTGCCCAAACTGATTTGGGAGTTAAACGTGACGACTGTGTCCCTCTGGGCAATTTCCCACGGGACACAGGTGGCCTACTATGGGCTGCGGGACTGGTCGGAGGCGGATATTCAACTGCGGGATGCGGTGTTGTTGGCGGGGACGGTGCGGCGCGATCGCGGCAAAGACTGGGGGCGGGTGGCGAATAATCTTGAGGGCACATTATTCAACTTCTACAACACCGAAGACCTGATGCTAAAGCGGTTTAGCCAGCTTTTAGACTGGAAACGCAGCCCCTGCGGGATTAAGCCGATCCGCGAAGAGTGCGATCGCCTCCTCAACATCGACGCAGCCCCCCAAATGACCACCGCCAACTACACCCCCGACAACTGCCGCGCCGTGCTCACCCACACCCTTCAACCCCATTGGCGGCAATCCTAAAACCCCGCAATAGTCATCTGATCCATTAGGGACAAAGCGCCGCTGTCCATTCTTGCGATTCGCCCCGCCGACATCGTTGTTGTTGTCCGACCCAAATTAATTGCCAACCGTATTCGTGATGCCAGACAAACTCTAAGCGTAAACGGATCGCGGCAATGGAATCATCGGCTAAACCGACCACCGTTACGGTTGCGATCGCGCCCCCGTGAGCATCATAGTCAAGCCGCACGGATTCTGATTGCCGACCTTCGGTTTCACGAGTGAGATCCGCGAATAATTCCAAGGCCGTTGCTTGGGGAGTATCACCAAGAATGCCGTAACGCTGGGCGTAGTCCTGGGGCGAAATCTCCCGATAGTGCGATCGCGCCACCTCTGCCTGAGCCACACCGCCAAACAGTAGCCCCAAACTCACACTGGTGATACCTAGAAATCGTCTTAAATTCATGAGAAATTAAGCCTATCAAAACTGTATTGGGTGCAAAAATTTTGCCTAATCGTGTAGGTAAACAATAGGATTAGTCGATCTTCCACAGGATCACCCGCCGGATACCCCCAAGGCAGCTTTCACGAGCGATCGCACATAGGCCTGCGCATCCCCTAAGCGATGAACTAACGGATTTTGGGACTGCATGAACACCCGCGCACAGTTGCGCCCCGGCATTCCCGAAATCGAGCCGCCCGGATGGGTTCCCGCTCCCGTTAGATACAGCCCCTCAATCGGCGTTTTATAGTCCGCAATTTCCGGCAAGGGGCGGAAAAAGATCATTTGATCCAAGGTCATGTCCATGTGATAACAGTTGCCCTTGTAAGATCCCAGCCGCTGGGCCAGTTCCGCCGGACTTTCCACCCGTCGCGCCATGATTGAGCGTTTCACATTGGGGGCATAGGTGGCGAGCTTATCGATGACGCGATCGGCCACTTGTTCCTTCACCGCATCCGTCCAGCCCGTGCCATCCAGCCCCGTCCCCTCTGCGCCTTTAATTTGGTACGGCGCGAAAAATTCAATCCAGAGGGTGTGTTTACCCTCCGGAGCCATGGAGGGATCGAGAATCGTCGGACAGACCGCGTACAGGGAGGGGTCGCGATCGGGGATTTCGCCAAAGGTACAGAGGGCGTGGGCTTTTTCCACATGATCCACGGAATCGGCGATCAACACTGACCCCACTAAATATTCATCGCTGTGGTTGTAGGCTTCAAAGCGGGGGGCTTCGGAGAGGGCACAATCAATTTTCAGGATCGTTTCGTTGTTGTTGACGATGCGGCGATCGAGGCGATCGCGCAACTTCGGATCAGCCGCGCCAATCTCATCCGGGGCCACCAAATTCAAAAACAGCCGCCGCGCATCAATGTTAGAAATCACGCCCTTAATCGCCCGGAACTCGCTACCGTTGGCCACTTCCACGCCAATCACCCGCCCATCATCAATCAGTAGCCGTTTCACCGCCTGCTCGGTGAGGATTTTGCCCCCCTTGGCGGTGACGAGGTTGACGAGGGCCTGGGTTAACGCTCCCGTACCGCCTTTGGGGCGAGACATCCCCGGATGGTGGCGCATGGCCATCATCATCGCACCGACGGCGATGCCTTTTTGAGACGGCGGCGCACCAATTTCGGCGGCGAGGCGAGCCAGGGGAGCCTTGATCGTTTCGCTGTCAAACCATTCTTCTAGTAACTCGGTGGGGGAGGTGATCATGTTGCGGACAAAATCCAGCACCTTGTTGCGCGATCCCAATACCGCTAGGAGGTCTTTTAAGTTTTCCAGGCCGTAGTTACCGAGGATGTCGAGAATTGCCATCGGGGGCGCGTTGAATAGGGGCGCGATCGCCCCCCCCAACTGCTGCCAATAGCTCGCGAATTCCGCATATTTGACCGCATCCCGCTCGCTATAGTGGGCAATCCCCGCGCAGGTTTTTTCAATCGATTTATGGGCTAAAAATTGGGAGCCATCGGGCAGCGGGCAATAGACCACCGGATCACAGGGTAAATACTCTAGGCCATACTTCCCCAGTTCCAACTCCTCCACCACCGGGCCGAGGTGGATAAACTCATGATCAATAGCACAGAGATTAAATTTAAAGCCCGGCGCATCGACGGGCATGGCTTCTTCGGTGGTGGCAGCACCGCCGGGGACGGGGCGTTTTTCGAGAAGGAGCACGCTATACCCAGCTTTCAGGAGGTAGGCGGCACAGACGAGGCCGTTATGTCCTGCCCCAATAACAATGACATCGTAGGTTTCCATGATGATTTAACTGGCACAACGAGAGGGAGAGCAATGGGACGTGCGATCGCAGTTTCTGAATCATCGGTCATCAACCCAGGGATCGAACCCCGCTGTTATCCCGTCAACTTGGTTCAAAACCAAAACCCTGCACGACCAAGCAAGTGGTGTAGGCTTAAGATCACTGCCGAATTCAAAACGAAGAATTAATCTCCCTCAATTCAGGCGAACTCGCTTACTTGGAGTCTAGTCCAAAGCGGTTCTTCTCGCTATACTGGCAACGTTCACCCTTGCCAAGTTACAGCTTGCGTTTTAAAGTAACACCCTATGAATCCAGCAATTAAAGTGGTTGAGCCGTCCGGCATCTTAGATGGCACGAAGGCGAATGAATTTCGCCAAGAAATTAGCGATCATGTGTCCAACGGGGTAGAAATGATCCTAATCGACTTTAAAGATGTCACCTTCATGGATAGCTCAGGGTTAGGTGCGTTGGTGCTTGCCCTCAAAACCGTGCGGGCCGCCAAACCTCACAAAACTCAAATGTGTCTCTGCTCGATCAACGAACAGATCAGAATGTTGTTTGAGTTGACAAGCATGGATCGGGTCTTTGATATTTACGACACCCGCGATGACTTTGAAGCCCAAATCAACGCACCGCAATAGTGCGTCGCCCTCCATCGTGAGCTAATGGGCAAAGTTAATTTCGAGCAATGATAAATCATCATCAAACGCCAGATTTTGGTTAATCACCTTCATCTGCGCAATAATTTGGTCAAGGTTGCGATCGGGGCTTAAACGATAGTCCTGTAACTGACGGGTGAAGCGGTCTAGGCCCCACAGTTCCCCATCGGGTTGGGGGAGTTCATAAATCCCATCACTGAATAAGTACAGGCTCGAATTGGGCGCAACTTTGCAGACGGCTTCTTCATAGACCACGTTGGGAAACATGCCCACCGGGAAGCCAGGGGTTTTCAAGGGTGAGGTGTGGATCGTGCCATTCCGTTGGGGGGAGAGCAGGAGCGCGGGGGGATGACCCGCACTGGCGTAGGTGAGTTGGCGATTTTTTTGGTTATAGACCCCGTACCAAATCGTGAAGTATTTATCGTTGCGGGCGGTCATTTGAAAAATTTCATTCAAACCGGCGAGGACTTCTCCCGGTTGACGGTAGTTGACTTGCTTGAGGGCTTGCGATCGCAACAAATTCAGCACCGACACCGACGGCAACGCCGCCCGCAACCCATGGCCCGACACATCGAGCAAATACATCACCGCATATTGATCATCGAGCCAATAATAATCAAAACTATCCCCCCCCAACTGACTCGACGGAATAAACCGCATATCCACCACCAACGGCGGCGACGGCGACGGTTCTGGCAACAACGAACAGACATAATCCGCCGCCTCCGCCAATTCGGTCTCTAGCAACTGCTTCTGTCGCTGCAAATCATTATTAAGTTGATAGAGCCGCAGCCCGGAGCGAATCCGCGCCTCTAACTCAAACATCTCAATCGGCTTACAGAGAAAATCATCCGCCCCCGCATCCAACCCCTCGACTCGATCCTCCACAGACCCCTTCGAGGTGAGCAGAATAAAAAACGTCGTCGCCAACTCCGGCAACGACTTGACATGACGGCAGACATCCAAGCCGTTCATCTTCGGCATCACCCAGTCACAAATCACCATCGCCGGGTGTAATGCCTGCACCTGCGCTAACCCATCTGCCCCATTGCTCGCCACCGTTACCTCGTAGCCACGACTCGCCAGCGTCCGCTTTAACAGCATCTGAATCGCCGGGTCATCGTCAATAATTACAATATTCTCCATAGCAGAGCCATTATTCTGAGTCATCGGGAACGCGGGGAATCATAATTCGCGGCTTCATTTAGATTGTAGGATTTTGCTTGGACAGATGGCGTTTCAGTACGGGACAAAAAATCCGGTTTGGGCTGCAACCCTGATGATTTTGTAGGTAGTGCGGGCATCTTGCCCGCTGGTGTCAGTCACAATAGGGAGCAAGATGCTCCCACTCCATCAAACTCAATATTCCTTCAACCTTTGTCCTGTACTGAGAGATGGCGTAACCCATTCTACGGTGATACTTCAAGATTGCTTTCCACTTCACGTTAAACTATGGGAGAGTTTTTCTGGGTACAAACGAAGTCTAATCCGAAATCCGAGCCCATAACCCCACACATTAACTCCGATTCCCAGGCAGGGAGCCAAAAGATCTTGCCCTCCTAGGAGCGATTCGGTGAGGGGGTGTGAAGGGGGACTGTAGCGGATTGGGGATAATATTGTCCAATTGGGTGGAATAACATTCCACCATCCTAGGTTAATTGACATCCTCTCCAGCCGAAGGGCACGGGAATTCCCAGTCTAGGGAGATCTAGCGCTAACGTCCTGGCGAGTCAACAGCGCCTCGAAGGTTGGCCTGGAATGGTGAGGCTTGTAACCCAGTGGGTTTGGTCAGCAATTTTGAACGGGAGTTTTCCGATTGGACGTTCTGCATCAAAGCACGCTCACGACTCAAACTCGATTAAAGCAGCTTGACCCTGTTTTGGCCTGGTTTAATGCGAGTTATAGTCCTGAAATTGACTCCAAAACTTGGATTCAGTGTGAGTTGGCTTTAGCGGAGGGCTTCACCAACGCTGTTCGCCATGCCCATGAGGGGTTAGCCGCGACGACCCCCATTGAGCTAGAGGTGCGACGTTATGGCGATCGCATCGAAATTCGCATTTGGGATCACGGGCCCCCCTTTGATCTCGAAGCCTGTTTAAATAAGGTGAATGCCCAAGCCGGTAACAGCAGCGGCGGCGGCGGACGAGGCATCGCGATTTTGCAAAAAATTGCCGATCACCTCAGTTACCAGCGCACCGAGCACCCGCAAAACTGTCTCTTAATTGTGAAACATTATCGCCGTTCATCCGGATAAGAGGAGGTGCAGCCGACAACACCAGCCCCTTCTGTATCATTAAAAATGTTTTATTTCTATGAATCCTATTATTTCCACGGCTGCCCTGGGCGATCGCTTGGCTGATCCGAATCTCGTTGTGATCGACTGCCGTTTTCAGTTAGCCGATCCCCAGTGGGGACGGACTCAATACCAGCAGTCCCATCTTCCCGGTGCGTATTATCTTGACCTCAATACCGATCTTTCCGCCCCCGTGGCATCCCATGGCGGTCGCCATCCCCTTCCCGATCCCACCGTCCTTGGGGAAAAATTAGCGGCAATGGGGATCATCTGGGGCAAAACTGCTGTGGTGGCCTACGACGATGCCCACTGTGCCTTTGCGGCGCGGCTGTGGTGGCTGTTGCGGTACTACGGCCATGGGGCGGTGATGGTTTTGGATGGGGGATGGCCCGCATGGGTGGCGGAGCAGCGTCCGGTCACAGCGGCGACCCCTGAATCGCGATCGGGGTATTTTGTCCCGCAGGTACAGCCGGATTGGTGTATGGAGCGGGAACAGGTGCGCCGGGGTCAAGACAGCGGCACGTTGACCCTTGTGGATGCACGGGATGCCGATCGCTACCGAGGCGATCGCGAACCCATTGACCCGATCGCCGGCCATATTCCAGGGGCGGTCAATCGACCCTGGCGCGAGGCGACGACGGCGGCGGGGTATTGGCGATCGCCCTCAGAACAGCGTCAGCGTTGGGATGGGATCGATTGGGAGGGGACTGTGGCGGTGTACTGTGGTTCGGGCGTGACGGCCTGCGTGAATTTGCTTTCCTTGGCGATCGCAGACCTCCCCTCGGCCCAACTCTATCCTGGCGGCTGGAGTGACTGGTGCTCCTTTTTGTAAGGTGCAATTTTGTAAGGTGCGATCGCCCCTCCCCTCAAATTTACTCACGGGGCTAGAGCGTTGTGGGATACTTTTAGAGCGTCGTCATCATCAAACGGCCAAGGCTGCGATGTGATCTGACCAGCCTGGGTTGAGACGGACTGAGCCGATAAGTATGACCCCTCAGCCCTGACAATCCCGATCATCTGAATCTATCTCTGACTATATCTAGATTATTTATTGGATTTTTTTTAAATTAATTAGGTTGTTCTTTTATGTTTTTTCCGCAAAATCGTTTATCTATTTTTGTTGACGGGAATAATATGTTCTATGCCCAACAAAAAAATGGTTGGTTCTTTGATCCCCGTCGGGTTTTAGAATATTTCAAAAGTGAACCCACCGTAATGCTCGTCAATGCCTTTTGGTATACCGGCTTAAAAGATCCCCAAGATCAGCGCGGCTTTCGAGATGCTTTGATCAGCCTGGGCTACACGGTACGCACGAAAATTCTCAAGGAATATTATGATGATTCGTCGGGACGTTATTCCCAAAAAGCGAATTTAGATATTGAAATTGTGGTGGATATGTTTAACACCTGTGAGCAATATAATCGCGTTGTTTTGTTTAGTGGCGATGGCGATTTTGAGCGGGCGATTGAACTGTTGCGATCGAAAAATACCCATATCACTGTAGTCTCCACCGAGGGCATGATTGCGCGGGAATTACGCAACGCCACCGATTGCTATATCGACCTCAATGAAGTGCGCGACCATATCGAAAAAATCGACTATTAAGGCGTAAGGGGCGGCGCGATCGCATCTAGGCCGGTTGCCAGACGCGGATCGTGTCGTCGCTGCTGCCACTCACTAACCAGAGGGGGCTAGAACCGTTGCCTTGGCGGGCTTGGCCGAAGGCGAGGGAGGACACCGCCGCAGAATGGCCGGTCAAGGTGTCGATCGGCGTGCCGCTGCCCAAATCCCACAAGATGATGCGACGATCCCAGCTTCCACTGGCTAAGACGCGACCATTGGGACTGAGGGCGATCGCTAACACCGCATCACGATGACTCGACAGCGTCGCCACCTCGCGCCCATCACTCACCTGCCACACCTTAATCAGCGTGTCATCACTGCTGCTGATCACATAGGCCCCATCGGGACTAAAGACCAGATCATTAATTGTGCCGTGATGGCCAACGAGGGTGCGGAGATTTTCCCCCGTGGCCAAGTCCCAGAGTTTAATCGTCTTGTCGTCGCTGCTGCTGGCCAACAGGTTCCCTTTGGGACTCATCGCCACGGACTTCACCCCGGTGAACCATTCCGAATGACCCGTCAGGGTGCGCAGCAATTGACCCGTGGAAAGATTCCAAATGCGCACGGTTTTGTCATCACTGCCGCTGATCAGGGTTTGACCATCGGGGCTAAAGCGGATGGATTTCACCGTCCCGGCGTGACCATTGAGGACATGGGTGGCGCGACCGGGGGACAGGGGCCAGAGTTTGATTGTCTTGTCATCGCCGCCGCTGGCCAGCAGTTGACCATCGGGGCTAATGGCGACGGTTTTCACTTGGGCAACCCCGCTTGACCCATTGGGCTGGCCAATGGTACGGAGGACTTGGCCGGTGGAGAGGTTCCAGAGTTTGATGGTGTGATCGTCGCTGCCGCTGGCGAAGGTTTGACCGTGGCGACTGATGGCGATCGCATTCACACCACTGCTGTGGGCATCGAGGATATAGGCGCATTGCCAATGGTGTTGCTCGCTGTGCTGACCATTGCGGGCGATCAGGAGGGGGGCGGGAGCCGGTTCAATGGCGAGGCTACCGGAGTCGGAGTCGGGGGGAACGGTGGCTTGCAGGCGGGCGATCGCTGTGCGCAGGTCTTGGAGTTGTTGATCGGTGTCTGGGTTGATCTGTTGAACCTGGGTTTTGAGGCTGTCTAGATCGTGACGGACGGGATCAAGCTGGTCTTGGATCGCCCGGTCAATTTTTTCGTCAAGCTGGGCGGTGAGGGTGGCTTGGTAGTCGGCGGCGATCTGCTGTACCTGTGTTGAATCGAGGCTCGTGGTGTCCGGTAGGGTATTGAACCGTGCTTGTAGATCTGCGATCGCCCCTTGAATCTCCGTCAATTGGGTTTCCGTCGCCGGATTCACCTGCCCCGCCAGCAATTCCAATTCTGCCAAATGTTCCCGAATTCGATTGAAAAACTGTTCAATCTGATCCACTGCGGATTCTTTGGTTTGCAATTGATTTTCTTTGAATTCCCGCAGTTGTTGTTGGGTGCGGGTGTCCAATTGTTGGGTCTGGGTTTTGAGTTGTTCGAGGCTATTTTTGAGGGGATTGATCGTTTTTTGAAGTTGAGCGATCGCCTCTTTACCCTGCTGTGATGAATCTTTCGTGCTGCTTTGGAGCGTGGTAGTAGCCTGTTCAAGTTCGCCGAGGCGTTCTTCGATCGGATCAATAATTTGGTGGAGATGCGTTAAGCCCGACAGTTGTTGTTGCTGTCCAAGTTGATTAATCCGGTTGCGGTTATCCATATTGAGGCCCACCGTAATCGTCAACGGCACCGCCGCATACACAACTTGTTGGGTGGCCGCCGCTGCGATCGTTCCCACCACAGAACCTGCTAAAAAAACATATTTTGTAATCTCAAGCCAATAGCGTCGGGTCATAACGGTTGGGGCTGTGCAATAGGGGTCATGATTTTAATATCACGATTGTACCCAGTTTAGGGATCTTGCAACGGGGGATGATCAGAGCGGGGACGAATCTGTAACGGTTTGGTGGGCGATCGCTCTTCAAAGACGGCGCGATCGCCCACCAAAAAATAGGTAATCATCTCGCCTTTGCCCTTCACCTCAATCGGGCCACGGGGCACACAGTCAAAGCGAGATTTCACCAACGCATAGGTCACCGGCGAGAGTTGAATTTGCCCTGCTTCTCCTTGGGACTCCATCCGCGAAGCCAAATTCACCGTATCGCCCCACAGATCATAGGTAAACTTTTTCATCCCAATCACCCCCGCCACCACCGACCCCGAATGTATCCCAATTCGCAGTTTGAGGGTTTCCCCCGTGCGGGCATTAAACGCCTTCAGCACCGTGATCATATCTAAGGCCATGGCGGCCACCGCCTCCCCATGGTAGGGGTTCGGTTCCGGCAATCCCCCCACCACCATGTAGGCATCGCCAATGGTTTTAATTTTTTCGAGTTCGTGGCGATCGCTCAACTGATCAAACTCCGAAAAAATTTCATTGAGCATCTCCACCAACCGCTTCGGCGGCATCCGTTCAGCCACCTGGGTAAAATTCACCAAATCCGCAAACAATACCGTCACCTGCTCATAATGTTCCGCGATCACGCTCTCCCCCACCTTGAGCCGTTTCGCGATCGCCTGGGGCAAGGTGTTGAGCAGCAACCGTTCCGACCGCGCCTGTTCCACTTCCAACTCCTGCAAACTTTTGCGCACCGAAATTTCTGCCAACTCCAACTGCATCACCTTTTCTTCCCACCCCGCATAGAGGTCTTGCAGCCGTGCCGTCATTTGATTAAACGCCTGCGCCAACACCCCCACCTCATCATTGGTCATCACCGGAGCCATTTGCCGAAAATCCCCATCCGCCACCCGAATCGCCGCCTCTTTAATCGCTAAAATCGGCCGAGTAATCTGCAAGCTAAACCAAGACACCCCCGCCATCACCAACAGCACCGACCCCGACCCGACAATGAAAATCCCCCAGGCCAACTGTCGCGCCGGTCGAAAGGCTTCCGCTTGGGTAATTTCCACCAGCAGCGCCACCTGTAATTCATCCACCCAGCGCGAATAGCCAATCACCGGCACACCGGCATAGTCTGGGTACAGACCGCCGCCGTCCTGTTGACTGATCGCTTTGTCGATACCCTCGGAATGCACGCCCCTGGGATAGTCATCTTTACCAAAGCGATCGCCAGACACAAACGCATTGTAAGCATCCACCAAGTAGCTCGTTCCACTTTGCCCCAAGCCCACCCGCTCCGTCACAATCCGATCCATTTGCTCCAAATTGAGATGCACCGCCAGCACCGCCACCACTTGCCCCCGCGCATCACCGAGGGGCGTGGAAATCGTGATCGTGGGGCGATTGGTCACCGGCGACGGATAGACGCTTTGCACGTAGGTGTTCCGCAGCCCTTCGGTGAAATAGCTGTCTTTGACGCGATATTCTCCTTCATGCTCTGGATTGGTGGACAGGACGACGCGCCCGCCCTTTTGGTCGAGAATCATGATCTCCGCGAGTTCTGGGCGACTGGCGAGGGTGGAGGTGAGGAGGCGTTTGGTTTCAATGTAGGCGGAATCGAGGCTGGCCCGATCGCCCGCTGTGGGATTTTGCAACAGGGCCGGGAGGCGATCGCGCACTTCATTGAGTTGGGCGATCGCCGTCGTGGCTTCCTGCTGATTTTCAATCCACAGGGTAATCGCATCAGCCTTGAGGAGTGCCGACACCCGCAACCGATCAAATACCAACCGGGTGATCAGTACTCGTGCTCCCAAAAAGGTCAACACCCCAACACTAATCACCGTCAGGAGAGACAGGAGCGAAAAATAACTGACCAAGCGAATCCGCAGGCTTTTTGACCAAAATTGCACGGTCAATCTAGGAGGCGACGAGCCGTAAATTATGCTTTATTCTAGCCTTTGTTTTTTCACCGTCGAGGGGTGGAGCGAACAACAGCGCATCAACCCGAATCGGCAAGAGTTCGATTGCACCTCGCTTGACTCTGCTCTCCCGCCTAATCCGCAATCTTCGCCATAATTAAGTGGAGATGTATGGATTCTATAACACAACTCTGAGATGACGATACCTGAGATGCAAATGGTGCAACTGGGCCCCCAAGGGCCAAGGGTTCCCGCTTTGGGGATTGGCACATGGGCCTGGGGAGATTCCCTGTTTTGGAACTATGGCGATGATTACGGTGCGCCGGAGGTGGAGGCGGCGTTTGAGGCGGCGATCGCAGCGGGGATCACCTTTTTTGACACGGCGGAAGTCTACGGCTTAGGCAAATCGGAAACGCTCCTCGGTCAGTTTTGCCAGGCGTGCGATCGCCCCGTCCAACTCGCCACCAAATTCGGCCCCGCGCCCTGGCGGTGGTCTGCCGATGCGGTACATGAGGCCGTTACCGCCAGCCTCAAACGGTTGCAAAAACCCAGCATTACCCTCTACCAAGTCCATTGGCCCTTCACTTTCTTCCTCAGCCAAGAAACTCTCTTAAATGCCCTTGCCGCTGAAGTGAAACAAGGCCGAATCGAAGCCGTCGGCGTGAGCAACTATTCCACCGCCCAAATGGTCGAAGCTCAGGAAATCCTCGATCGCCAAGGCATCCCCCTCGCCGTCAACCAAGTGCAATATTCCCTGCTCCACCGCCAGATTGAACGCAACGGCATCCTCCGCCATGCCCAACAAGCGGGCATCACCATTCTCGCCTACAGCCCCCTGGCCCAAGGGTTACTGACGGGCAAATACACCAGCGATCGCACCCCCAGCGGCCCCCGCCGTTGGGACAGTCGCTTCAACCCCGACGGCCTCGCCCGCATTGCCCCCGTCCTTGATCTTCTCCACCGCTACGGCGACGAATACGGCAAAACCCCCAGCCAAGTCGCCCTCAATTGGCTGATCGCCCAAGACGGCGTGATCCCCATCCCCGGCGCAAAAAATGCCCGCCAAGCGGAACAGAATGCCGGAGCCTTGGGCTGGCGTTTGGGCGATGATGCGATCGCGCAACTCGACCAAGTCACTCGCCCATGGTTAGGGGAATAAACGCCATTTCCCACAATCGACCGTAGGGGTGCAACGGTTACGGACAGTGGTTGAAGGCGGGCGATCGCTCCTAATCAAAATACAGCGGGTCGATATTTAAAGACAGGATCACGGTTGAAGGACAGAGGGCGTACAGGGGGGAAAAGTCCGGCAGTGATGGGACGTGGGGCGGCAGTTTGACCACAAGATGCCAGCGGAACCGCCGTTTAATTCGCATGATCGGGGCGGGAGCGGGGCCGAGAATCTGGATTGAGGGGGGGAGGTCTGAGGATTGATCCCACTCAGCGCAAAGTGATCGCGCCCACTCAGCGCAAAGCGATTGAGTTTCCTCAGCGCAAAGCGATTGAGTTTCCTCAGCGCAGAGCGATTGAGTTTCCTCAGCGCAGAGCGATCGCGCCCACTCAGCGCAGAGCGATCGCACCTTCATCGCCACCAGTTCCGCCGTCGATCGCACCACCTCCTGATCCAACCCACTCACCCGCACTAATACCAATCGACAATAGGGCGGATAGTAATGTTGGTGGCGTTCCTGTAACGTCGCTGCCATGAAGGCCGAGTAATCGTAGGCTTTGACCGCCTGCACCACGGCATGATCGGGGCTGTAGGTTTGGAGAATCACCCGCCCCGGTTCCTCGCCGCGTCCGGCCCGCCCGGCCACCTGGGTCAGCACTTGAAACGCCCGCTCCGTGGCGCGGTATTGGGGCAGATGAAGTAAACCATCCGCCGCGACGATGCCCACCACGGTCACCTGGGCCACATCTAACCCCTTCGTGAGCATCTGGGTTCCCACGAGGACATCAGCATGACCCTGGGCGAAGCGAGTGAGCAAGGCCCGGTGAGCGCCTTTGGTGCGGGTGGTGTCGCTGTCAAACCGGAGTAGCCGTAACTGGGGAAATTGGCGTGCTAATTCCGTGATCACTCGCTGAGTGCCGCTGCCGAATTGTTTGAGGTAGGGGGAGCTACAGGCGGGGCAGTGGGGGGGCTGGGCTTGGTGATGGTTGCAGTAGTGGCAGATCAGGCGGGGGGTTGCCTGGTCGTGGGTGTGGTGATAGGAGAGGGAAACATCGCAGTGGGGACAGTGGAGGACTTCGCCACAACTACGGCAGGAGACAAAGGTGCTGTGGCCGCGACGGGGGATGAAGAGGATGCCCTGTTGGCCGTTGGTTTGCATTGCGGTGAGGGCGTGGTGGAGGCGATCGCTAAAAATCGACCGATTGCCCCGCTTTAATTCGACCCGCATATCGACGATTTCCACTGGGGGCAGGGGGCGATCGTGAATCCGTTGGGGTAGGGTGAGATACTGCGCGGGGGGATGGTGGGCGGCTTGCCAGGTTTCGAGGGCGGGGGTGGCCGAGCCGAGAATCAGGGCGCATTGCGCCAATTCGGCCCGCCATTGGGCGACGGTGCGGGCGTGATAGGTGGGGCTGGGCTGCTCTTGTTTAAAACTCGCATCATGTTCTTCATCCAGGATGATCATCCCCAGATTGCGCAACGGGGCAAACACCGCCGATCGCGTCCCAATCAGCACATGGGGGCCGCTGTCTAACATCGTGCGCCAGGTATCATACCGTTCCCCCTCGGATAAGTCGCTGTGATAGACATAGACGCGATCGCCAAATCGGGCCCGAAACCGATCGGTTAATTGGGGCGTGAGGCCAATTTCCGGCACGAGGACGAGGGCCGATTGACCGGCGGCTAAACGAGGCGCGATCGCCTGTAAATACACCTCTGTTTTTCCCGATCCCGTCACCCCATGGAGCAAAAAGACTTGAAACCCGGCGCTGGATGCGATCGCCCCTAACACTGACTGCTGCGCAGCAGTCAGCACCTTGGGGGCATCCCGTTGCTGACCCTCGCCCTGCTCTAAACGCAACACCTCTTGATCTTGAATCACCACATAGCCTTTGGTTTCCAACTTCTTGAGGGTGTCCGTCGTCGTGCGACACAAGGACAGAAACTCCATCAGCCACATTTGCCCCCCCTGACGCTGCAAAATTGTCAGGATTTCCTGTTGTCGTTTCGTGAGGTCTCCGGCTGGGCCGGTGGCTTGGAGGAGGGTAATTGCTTGGCGTTTTTGGGGCTGACTGTAGCGCGGCGGTTCGAGATAGCTGCGCACCCAGTCCCGCGCCATCAAGTCCCGCACGCCTTTGTCGGCTTGGCGCACCTTCTGCTTCAGGTAGCGCATACTGTAGTCCCCTTCGGGCTGTTGATCGAGGAGAGCGAGCACGGCTTGGGCGGGGGCCGAACAAAACGTTTCCGCACCGGGAGGGAGGCGATCGCGCCAGAGTTGAATCCGCCGCTGGGACTTCCCCAACAGACCCGGCGGCAACGCGGCACGCACCACCGTGATCAACGGCGTACAGTAATCGGTCGCCACCCGCTGCAAGAGGGTGAGATAGTCCGGGGCTAAAAATCCCGGTGCGATCACCCCTAGCACAGGCCGAATCTGATCCGGGGCAATGTCCGGCGGGAGAATTTCCCGCCGCTGGAGTACGATCCCGCCCAACTGTTGCACCCCAAAGGGCACTTGCACCACATCCCCCGGAGCTACGGCAAACTCTAGCGGGATCTGATAGGTAAAAACCGCCTGCACGGTGGGACAATCCACCAAAATATCGACCCACAGCGGAGCGTGTTGCATCACGACAATCCTCATTATGGGGCGATCGCTTGCAGCCGACCGCCTCTTTTGCCTCCTTCAGACTGTAGCAAATGATGCGAAATTCCCACGGCAGTTTGTATCAAAGACTGCATTGTCCCCAGGAAAAACAGTTCCACAAGTGATGATTCAGGAACATAAATACAACCGTTTAAATTTAAATATCCTGAAATTTTCTGGCAGCCGGAAAATCAGATGTTAAGCTAGAACCCAACTTCTCCCACCTCGTTCTTCTCTGGGGTTCGTCCTCTGTAACCCACTCATCATAGGATTAACACCGTTGAAATCAGGACAGGATGACTTAATGTTAAGCGAAAATCTTTGTCTGTGTTTTGTAATTAAGAAAACAAATTGAACAATAAATTCTGGTAGCCTAATGAGCAGCTTCTCTGGCAATCTCAACTGATTTATGGGCAGGCTAGGGGCTGTGGCCCCTTGTTAATAGAAGTCCAAGACTTACCATTGATTGAGAATCCTATAGCTCCTGAAATTCGTGGGATAGAGTCATGACCAGCCTTCCGTTTTAACCCAAATTTTCCCCTTAATAACCCCCTTTTAAGAAATCTTTCTCTGTCACTTGAAATAACACCTATGAATGTTGCTGAACTGAACACCCCCGACACCGAAATGCTCCTCGCCGCCCCTGAGTCGGCCCCAGCCGACCCGTTGGAGACTGAGCCCCAAGGATTAGAGCCGGCTTTGGTGGATATTACCTTTTCTGACCAAGCTGATGATTCAGTGCGATCGCAACGCAACTACCGTAAAAGTGATTTAGACGACACGGTTGGAGCATTTTTCAAAGAAATGGCCCGCTATCCTCTGCTCAAGCCCAATGAAGAAATCGAACTGGCGCAGCGGGTCAAGTTTTTAATTCAAGTGGAAGAAATGCGGGACAGTTTGCGCCAGGAGCAGCAAACACCAACCAAGGCGGCGGTAGCGATCGCCCTCGGCCTCAGCGAACGCCAACTCGACCAGCAACTCTACCAAGGGCGGGTCGCCAAGCGCAAAATGATCCGCTCCAATCTTCGGCTTGTGGTATCCATCGCCAAACGCTACCTGAATCGGGGCGTGCCTTTCCTCGACCTGATCCAAGAAGGTGCGATCGGGCTGAACCGGGCCACGGAGAAATTTGACCCCAACAAAGGCTACAAGTTCTCCACCTACGCCTATTGGTGGATTCGCCAAGCGATCACCCGCACGATCGCCAACGATGCCCGCACGATCCGCCTCCCGATCCATATCGTTGAAAAACTCAACAAACTCAAAAAAGCCCAGCGCGTCCTCAAACAAACCCTGAAGCGCAACCCCACCGAACTCGAACTCGCCGCCGAACTCGATGTTACCCCCGAACAACTGCGCCAACTGTTTCAACTGCGGCGGCAGTCCCTCTCGTTAAACCACCGCGTCGGCAAGGGCGAAGACACCGAACTGATGGATCTCCTTGAAGACAACGACCTCAAGCTCCCCGAAGACCAAATGGGCGAAATCATGATGCGCCAAGAAATTTGGGAGGTGTTGAGTGATGTCCTCACCGAGCGCGAGAAAGACGTGATCACCCTCCGCTACGGCCTCAACAGCACCCAACCCCACACCCTCGAAGAAGTGGGCGGCCTGTTTAACCTGTCCCGTGAGCGAGTGCGCCAAATCCAAAGCAAGGCCATGCGCAAACTCCGCCGTCCCCAGGTGGCGCGTCGTCTCAAAGGCTGGTTGTATTAGCACGCGCTCCGATTAGACACGGTTTAGACATGGATCAAAACAAGGGGCTTCAGCCCCTTGCCTCTCTAGCCGCACAAACAAACGAGGGACAGCCGCGAGGGCTATCCCATAAAAATGGCTCAGGCTGTCAGGAATCAGGCTATTAAAGGGAGGCCTTGGCACGAATCAGATAGCCGCAACGGTGTTCACCGTCGTTGAGCCATTGGGTGCGCTCCACGGTGCAATCGGGGAGAATTGCCTCGAACATTTCCAACTCGTGGCCGCAGACAGAGGGAAACGATTCTGCAACTTCGGAGATGGCGCAATTGTGTTCGGCGAAAATGTACTGTTGGGGGGTGTCGCTGTCGGGGTGTTCTACGGGGTGAATTTCGGCCATGTAGCCTTCGGCTTGGCGAATTTGCACCAGGGCTTCAACACGATCGCGCAGTGACCCAGGGCCAATGCGATCGCGATACGCCAACGCTTTGCGCTCCCATTGTTTCCGAAGCACGACCCCCACCTGTTCTCGGCCCACGGTTTCCATCAGCGTATCGATCAGGGCAACCGTAAATTCTCCATAGCGATGGGGGAACTGTTCGCGCCCTTCACGACTGAGGGAATATTGATGTTGGGGCCGCCCCATGCCATTTTGGATCGCCTCATAGGCCAAGAGGCCATCGTCTTCGAGATCCTTTAAATGTCGCCGAATTGCTTGGGGACTAATCGCCAGGGAGTCTGCGAGGTTCTGGGCAGTGGCTTGCCCGTGTTTGAGTAAATGATGCAGAATGTCTTGCTTGGTCGAAGCGTGCTGCGTCGTCACCATTGTGTAAAATGTTCCTTGGACTTTGACAACGTCTCTGTTGTTAATGTAGCCTAAGATCAGTTAAACAACCAAATTGTTGTTTAACATGCAGCGGTGACGATCAGCAGCGCCCATTCTCAAGCAGCACCACGGAAGATTTGTGACTTCAAACAAATCCCCTTGCTGTAGGAGGGTGCGATCGCTGACGATCATACCACCCCCGCCCAGAACACCACTGTGGGACTCTCCACATCCCGTCGAATATCCGTGAGTCAACGACTTCACCCAGTCTCGACGATAATTGAGTATCCCCAATCCAGACCAGAGCACAATCCACCCCGACTTTAGCTGCGGAGAACACTGAGTTTCATGAGTGCAACCTCTGTCAAAACCCTCGTCAATCAACCCTACAAGTATGGGTTTATCACCGACATCGAAGCTGACAGCCTTCCCCCAGGCCTCAGTGAAGACGTGATCCGGCTCATTTCTGCCAAGAAAAATGAGCCAGAATTCATGCTCGAATTTCGCCTTAAAGCCTATCGGCATTGGCTAACAATGGCCGAACCCGACTGGGCCCACGTCGGCTATCCCCCGATTAATTATCAAGACATCATTTACTACTCAGCGCCGAAAACCAAAGACGGTGAAAAGCTCAAGAGCCTAGATGATGTTGATCCCGCCCTCTTAGAAACCTTTGAGAAACTGGGGATTCCCCTTTCCGAGCAAAAGCGCCTGGGTAATGTGGCCGTCGATGCCATTTTTGACAGCGTTTCGATTGCCACCACATTTAAAGAAAAACTCGGCGAAGCAGGGGTAATTTTCTGCTCCATTTCCGAAGCCCTCCAAGAACACCCGGAACTGATTAAAAAATATCTCGGCACGGTGGTTCCCACGGCTGATAACTATTTTGCGGCGCTGAATTCGGCGGTGTTTAGTGATGGTTCCTTTGTGTTTGTGCCCAAAGGGGTCACCTGCCCGATGGAATTGTCCACCTATTTCCGGATGAATAGCGGCGATACGGGACAGTTCGAGCGCACCTTGATTGTGGCTGAAGAAGGGGCCTCGGTGAGCTATCTCGAAGGCTGCACCGCGCCCATGTACGACAGCAATCAACTACACGCTGCGATCGTGGAACTGGTGGCCCTCGATGATGCGGACATTAAATATTCCACCGTGCAAAACTGGTTTGCTGGCGATGAAAGCGGCAAAGGCGGAATCTATAATTTCGTCACCAAACGGGGACTGTGCAAAGGGAAAAACTCAAAAATTTCCTGGACTCAGGTGGAAACCGGATCGGCGATCACCTGGAAATATCCCAGTTGTGTCCTCGTGGGTGATAACTCCGTCGGCGAATTCTACTCCATCGCCCTGACGAACAATCACCAACAGGCGGACACCGGCACGAAGATGGTGCATATCGGCCGCAACACCCGCAGCCGGATCATCTCGAAAGGAATTTCGGCGGGGCAATCGAAGAACAGCTATCGCGGTCTAGTCAAGATGGGGCCCAACGCGAAAGGGGCGCGGAACTATTCCCAATGTGATTCGATGTTGATTGGCGATCGCGCCGAAGCCAACACCTTCCCCTACATCCAGGTAGACAACAACACCGCCAAAGTTGAACACGAAGCCTCCACCTCCAAAATTGGTGAAGACCAACTCTTTTACTTTGCCCAACGCGGGATCAGCTCCGAAGACGCGATTTCGATGTTGATCAGCGGCTTCTGCAAAGACGTGTTCAATCAACTGCCGATGGAATTTGCTGCCGAAGCGGATAAACTCCTCAGCCTCAAACTTGAAGGAACCGTGGGGTAACGCGAAATCTCATACCAGGGATGTCAGCATGGCATCCCCTGAGCCTTCTAGACGGCAGGTCTTCAGCATCACCTGTGAAGACCCCTTTTTTTGACGAAATCTTATACATCCGGATAGCGAGACCATTATGATTCGAGACAATAGCCCGGTGATCTTATCGGTTAAAAACCTGACCGCCACCGTTGACGGTACACCCATCCTGAAGGGGGTCAACTTCGAGGTTAAAGCGGGCGAAGTTCACGCCATCATGGGGCGGAATGGTTCCGGAAAAAGCACCTTCTCCAAAGTGCTCGCGGGTCATCCCGACTACGAAGTGACCGGCGGCGAGGTGATCTACCACGGCGAAAATATCCTCGACCTCGAACCCGATGAGCGGGCGTTAAAAGGAATCTTCCTCGCCTTTCAATATCCCCTCGAAATTCCAGGGGTGAGTAATTTAGATTTTCTCCGGGTTGCCTATAATTCTCGCCAAAAGGCCCTGGGCCGCGAGGAAGTCGATACCTTTGATTTTGAAGATCTGATCGAGGAAAAACTCGGCATTGTCCAGATGGAGGCGAAGTTCCTCGATCGCAGCGTCAATGAAGGGTTTTCCGGCGGGGAGAAAAAGCGCAACGAGATTTTGCAAATGGCGCTCCTCGAACCGAGTTTGGCGATTCTGGATGAAACGGATTCCGGGCTGGATATTGATGCGCTGCGGATTGTGGCCCATGGTGTCAATCAACTGGCAACGGCGGACAATGCCACGGTGATGATTACCCACTACCAACGCTTGCTTGACTATATCGAGCCGGATTTTGTCCATGTGATGCAGGCGGGGCAGATCGTGAAAAGTGGTGGGAAAGAGTTGGCCCTGGAACTGGAAGAGCGGGGCTATGATTTCTTGGATAACCACGAGGCTGAGGCGGGAGTGACGGCATAATGGTAGTATCTGATTCCCCTTCCACCATGCGACAGACTGACGATTATCTCAGTGCCCTTTTGCAGCAAAGTCAAGCGCAAACCGTGCGGGTGCGTTCCGAGATTTCGGGATGGTTGCAGGAACTGCGCCAAAAGGCGGCCTATGAGGTGGCCCATCAAACCATGCCGACGCGCCGGGATGAGGAGTGGCGGTTTACGGATTTGACGGCGTTGAAGGCGATCGCCTTTTCCCCTTCGGCTCCGGCGGCACTCGAACCGGATGCGATCGCGCCCTTCACCCTCCCCGAAGCCACCCACAGCCAAATCGTCTTTGTGAATGGGGTCTACGTCCCGGAACTGTCCGACACCACCGCCCTCCCCGATGGCGTGTTTGTCGGCAACCTGATGACCCTCCCCCTCGATCGCTGTTACGACGCGATCAAATACATCGCCTATCAAAATGACGAGTCCGAAGTGTTCACCGCCCTCAACAGCACCGGTTTTCCGGATGTGGCCGTGATTTGGGCCCAAGCTGATGTGGTGGTGGAGCAGCCCATTCATCTGCTCTGGGTGACTCTGCCCAGTGATGATCCGGCCTTTATTCAACCGAGGGGCTTGATTGTGGCTGATCCCGGCGCTAGTCTCCAGATCGTAGAACAGTACGCCGTTGCGACCCCGCTCTGCTCCGACATGACTCCCCTGCCACCCTACCTCAACAATTCCGTGGTGGAAGTGTTTGTCCAAGAGAATGCACGGGTGAACCATACTCGGTATCAGCGCGAAGCGGGCAGTGCTTTCCATATCGGCAAAACGGCAGTCTCCCAAAAACAGGACAGCCACTATACGATCAATACGGTCAGTTTAGGGGCGCAACTCTCCCGCCATAATCTCGGCATTTGGCAACAGGGGCCCAACACGGAAACAATGCTCAATGGTCTCGCCTTGGTGGATCATACCCAGGTTGCCGATACCCACAGCTTGATTGCCCTCAACCATCCCCATGGCGTGACGGATCAACTCCATAAATGTATTGTGGATGCGAAGGGCCAAGGGGTGTTTAGCGGTAAGGTATTAGTCCCCCAAAATGCGCAGCAAACCCAAGCCGCTCAGTTAAACCGTAACTTGCTACTGTCGCCCCAAGCGCGGGTGAATACGCAGCCGCAATTACAGATCACGGCGGATAATGTCAAATGCACCCACGGGGCGACGGTGAGCCAAATCGATGCGGATGAATTGTTTTATCTGCAAAGTCGAGGGATTAGCCAAGATCAGTCGCGGTATTTGCTCCTTGATGCCTTTGCGGCGGAAGTGTTGGAGCGAATTCCGGTGCCGTCGTTGCGCCATCGCCTTAGTCAATGTGTGGCTTGCCGCACGGAATGAAGGTGTCTCGTTAATTAATCTTTTGAAATTCTGCGATCGCTATGGTGTTCCTCGATAATTCGACCCTTGCCCGTGAAGTCCGTGGGGATTTTCCCATTTTGGATCAACAGGTGCATGATAAGCCGCTGATCTATTTTGACAGCGCGGCCACGTCCCAAAAACCGCAGGCGGTGATTGATGCCCTCGATCATTACTACGCCTTGGATAATTCCAATGTCCATCGTGGGGCCCATAGCCTCAGTGCGCGGGCGACGACGGCCTACGAGGCGGCACGGGATAAGGTGGCGGCGTTTATCAAGGCGCGATCGCGTAATGAGATTGTCTTCACCCGCAACGCCAGCGAAGCGATTAACCTCGTGGCCTACAGTTGGGGAGCGCAGACGCTCCAAGCCGGAGATGAGATCATTCTCTCGGTGATGGAACACCACAGCAATCTTGTGCCCTGGCAGATGTTGGCCCAACGGACGGGGGCAGTGCTGAAACATGTGCCCCTGACGGCCACAGAAGAATTTGATCTTGAGGCGTTTGATGCCCTCTTGAGCGATCGCACCAAACTCGTTGCCGTCGTCCATGTATCCAATACCCTCGGCTGCGTCAATCCCGTCGCGGAAATCATCGCCCGTAGCCATCGCGTTGGGGCGCGAGTCTTACTTGACACCTGCCAAAGTGTGCCCCACATGCCCATGGATGTGCAGGCCCTCGATTGTGATTGGCTCGTGGCATCGGGTCATAAAATGTGCGGCCCCACGGGGATCGGCTTCCTCTACGGTAAATTAGACCTCCTCGAAGCAATGCCGCCCTTTTTGGGCGGGGGCGAAATGATTGAAACGGTGTTTTTGGATCATTCCACCTATGCGGGGTTGCCCCATAAGTTTGAAGCGGGAACGCCTGCGATTGGAGAAGCGATCGCCCTCGGAGCCGCCGTCGATTATCTCAGCGGGATCGGCATGGAGCGCATTCACGCCTACGAGCAAGACTTGTCCAATTATCTCTACAGCCAATTGAGCGCGATCGAGGGTTTGCGCATCTACGGGCCGAACCCGAATCGCAGCGATCGCGCCGCCCTCGCGGCCTTTAACGTCAAAGGATTCAACGCCAGCGACCTCGCCACCTTACTCGATCACGAAGGGGTTGCAATTCGTGTCGGTCACCACTGCACCCAACCCCTCCACCGCCTCCTCGGCATCACGGGCAGTGCCCGCGCCAGTCTCTACTTCTACAACACCCACGCCGAAGTTGATCAGTTCATCGCTGCCCTGCAAGAAACCCTGGTCTTCTTTCGCAGCATGAACGCGATGGATTGATGCCAGCGTTTCCCTTGTTGTCCTGAACCCATTCCCCAAGCTGATGCAGCGAGGGGAATTGTTTTCTACGGTTGACGATTTGACTAACATAGTGCTGCAATAAATGGGGCATTTTGTTAACCTTTTTCACAAAAATGCTAGGATTGCAACGTTCAACGTCCAACTCTCTCACTCTCAAGATTATCTAAACTCATGGTGAAAATTGCTGTTTTAAGGCTTACGAGTGCTTTGGGGTTATCCATGGTGATGATGACCGCCGGACTCTCCGCACAGGCGAACGGGGTTGTCGCCCCCTACAAAATTAGCCAAGCGACCGCTGCAAATACGCAACTGCGAGATCTGCTTCGTCAAGGACGAGAATTGTCCGACGCGGGGGACTATGCCGCTGCGATCGCCATCTACGAGCAAGCCGCCCGCCTCGACCAAGGCAACGCCCGCATCTATTCCGGGATTGGCTACCTGCAAGCCAGTGAAGGCAACTACGCCGATGCGATCGCCGCCTACCAAACCGCCATCCGCCTCGACGGCAACAACCCCAGTTTTTACTACGGTCTCGGCTACAGCCAAGCCAAAGCCGGTCAATACCGTGCCGCCGCTGCATCTTACCAACGCGCGATCGCCCTCGACTCCGACGACACCCTCAGCTACCAAGGCCTCGCCGCCGTGCAACTTCGCCTGGGGGACTACGATGCCGCCATGGCCACCTATAACCAAGTTTTAGCCAACAATCCCGGCGATCGCGCCCGCATCTACGGCATGATTGGCGCACTCCTCCTCGAACAAAACGAACCCGCCAAAGCGGCTGAAATTCTCACCACCGCCGCCCGTGAATTTCCCAGCGAAGTCACGATTCATCTCCCCCTCGCCGTCGCCCAACTCCAACAGGGCAACTACGACGCAGGGATCAAAACCCTGCAAACTGTCAACCGCCTCGATCCCAACAATCCCGAAGTTCACCTCCAACTGGGCAAAATCTATCAGTTTCAACAGCGCTGGGATGATGCCGAAGCAGCTTTCCAACGGGCTGCGTCCCTCAATCCGGCACAGGGTGAAGTGCGCCTTGCCCTCGCGGAACTGAGTATGCGCCAAGAGCGATATTTAGAAGCCACCGCCACCTATCGCCTCGCCACAGAACTCGACCCCCAAAATCCCGCCGCCTTCCTAGGACTAGGCCAAGCTCTCCTGGCCCGCAACCGCGAGCAGGACGCTAAAACCGCCCTGGAAATGGCGAAAAGACTCTACACCGCCCAAGGGAATACGGCAGGAATTGCGCAGGTTAACGCGATTCTCGACGATCTGTAGGCCATTGCTGCCAAAACACGCTGAGCGATCGCTCGCCTGTTGCTAGGCAAGGAACTGATCCCAAAGATAAAATCATTCAGGCAAGGGGCTTTATGAACGTTAAAAATTTAATCCCGTAATTGTGTAGGGTGGGCACTGCCCACCACAAGCCAGCTTTGGAAATCACGTCTTACCGGATTATTTTCTTAAGCTCCATTAAGCCCCTTGCTCTGTAACCTGCGTGAATGGCTCTCAAGCCCGCTTGTCTAGTGACTGGCTCCGATCATGCCTCTGCTGCTACAAGGGTAGGCGAGGCCTTTGTGTTGAAAAAATGTTGATAGTCGGGGGTGAGGCTGTCCCAATCGGCATCACTGAGGGGGATGAGGGGTAAGGCTTGCTGAAATTGGGTTTGGGCGGCGGTGTGGAGAGCCGCGATCGCCTCCTCCACCGTTACCCCTAGGGCAGGCGGTTGAATCCAGTCCCCAAACACCTGATGAAACAGCCCCGGATCAGGGTCAAGGCGGATCGACCCCTGCTGAAGAATGGTTTGGCCATGGCGGAGTTGCGCACTACCGATCAGCTTGTAGCCTGTGGGTGTGACCAGATCCGCAGCGGTGGCGGTGCTGAAACAACTGGGGTGATGAATGTAGCCCCGTTGCGCGTCGCCAAAATCTAACCTAACGCCCAACCGTTGCCACCCCACCCGCAAAAACTCACAGAGTTGCGTGTAAATCTGTCGCCGTTTCCCCTGTAGCCCCTTCACAATCAGGCTGTAGCAGAGGTCGCCCTGATGGAGCACCGCCCGGCCGCCGGTAGGACGACGCACAAGATCCACCGCTGCCCCGCGCCAGGTGAGCGATCGCCACGCATCGGGCCAGGTGTGTTGATGGTAGCCCAGGGAAATCGCCACGGGTTGCCAGCGGTAGAAACGCAGCAGGGGGGACGGGAAATGCGATCGCTCCACCGCCCGCACCAAGCCATAGTCCAACGCCATTTGGGACGCGCCCGCCGTTGCCCACACCGGCACGGTGCGCCCCATCATTGGCTGCTGATTCACAACCTATTGACCGTATTCCGCCTGGAGCAGTTCGTCATTGTCATCGGCGATCGTCGCCACCAACGTAATCGCCCGTGACACTTCCTCCGCTGACAAATCCACCACTGCCCGCTGGGACAACACCACCACCTGATCGTTACAAATCCCGAAACAGGTTTCAAAGGTTTCGGCCCAGTTCATTGCCATCAACTTTTTCATCAAAGCCAATTCGTCCTTGGCCGGTAGCTTGAGCACGGGCGACCATACCGTTAACAGATCATCCGTCTTGTCTCCGGTGAGTTGGACAAACACCTCAACACTGCCATATTGAAATTTCCACAGCGTCCCGTTATCGCTATGGTTCACCATCGCGCTATTATTCTGCTCC
Source organism: Spirulina major PCC 6313 (assembly GCF_001890765.1). NCBI lineage: Bacteria > Bacillati > Cyanobacteriota > Cyanophyceae > Spirulinales > Spirulinaceae > Spirulina > Spirulina major. The sequence goes on from NZ_KV878783.1 coordinate 2,947,347, forward strand.
AGACTGGAAATCACCGTTTCGATCATGTCGTGAAGGTTGGTGGCTTCGTCCTGATCGCTGACATCGGTGGCTGCGAAGGTTTCTACATTTTCCATTATCAAACCATCTCCTCGGTGCAATGCAGTATGCATTCTCTAGCCTAGCCTATGGTTTCGCTGTCTCCCCACAGTAGACAATTAAATCAATTTCCACATTGCCATGGCCTGCAAGTCCGACAACACCCACCGTTGTCCGGCAGGGCAGTTGACCTTCCTTAAAGTAGGAGGCATACACTTGATTGACGGTGTCAAAATCCCGCAAATCGGTAATGAAGACCCGCGCCATGACGGCTTGATCTAAACTGGCTCCGGCTTGATCGAGGACAATAATCAGGTTATCCATGACGCGCCGCACCTGGTCACCAATGGGGCCGAGTTCCATCGCGCCGCTTTCGGGGTCTTCGGAGAGTTGGCCAGTGACAAAAAGAAAGTCCCCAGCCCGGATGGCATGGGGGAAGGGGCCAAAGAGGGGGAGGCGGCCATCGGGGATCACAATACGCTCAAACATAGATATTTCGTGCAATGGTTTAACTTCACAGCCTAAAGGGATGGGGATAGAAACACAAGGGACGCGGGACGCAAAGCTACTTCCGGCATTCACTCCCTCGGATCAATGCTCATGGTTTCTTAACACGGCAGCGACCCGATCCGCGTGGGGTGGGGTGCGATCGCATCTCGCCTGAGCATGGGCCGACGATCGCAACCAGGGGCGATCGCCTCTCCTCCCTTCCCCCAACTCCTCTGGAGCCAAAATCCCCCATCAACCCAGATTGTTCGGATCGAGGTACGGTTACCTCTATCGCCAGAAAGAAGTCGATCCGGGGCAAAGTCGCTAGGATGAGAAAAATTAACGAACGGTTCTGGAGCCATCTATGTCTGAAGCGAATTTTTCCCAAGACACCCAACCTATGGAATCTTCTGCATCTGATGTTAGTCCTGAGACCAAGGCTCTCGTTGAAGACAAGATGCCGCAAGAGTCCGACGAAATTAAGCATCACGTCATGGCGTTGATTGACGCTATCAAAAAGCAGGCCCAAACTCAGATCGAAGCGGCGGGGGATGTGACCCGTGATGTTTATGTGACAGCGATGCGCCAAGCCCAAGATACCCTCAAAAATACGGGCTTACTGCTCGACGACCAGCGAGAAAACCTGGATCACTCCATCGAGGGACTGGAAAATACAGCAGCGAAAAATTGGGAATTGCTGGTGAATGATATGCAGAAGTTCGGCGATCGCGTTGATCGAGCCGTGAATGCTGCCTGGCAAATCCTCACCGAACCGGAAGAACCCAAAGCCCCCTCAGAACCCACGACAGTCGAAATCACCGATGCGGAAAGCTCCGAAGAACAAGAAACCCCCGTTTCTTAGGTAGAATTAGCCCGCCTCTTGCCCAGCACCCCAAAACCGAACCTGTACGCGCCCAGGTTCGGTTTTGGCCCTGCGGGTTTTCAAGGATTGGCGTTGTTTGTGGTGTTCATGGGGCTTAATGGTTGACACGAGCGACTAAACTTTGCAGGTCTTGGATCAGGCAGGCCATGAAGTTTTCGGCATCAATATCAACCGCCACCCAAGCATTGAAACCGAGCTTGATACTGTGGCGATGATCAATCAGGGTTTGGCCGGTGGTAAATTTGCCTTGGGTTTCGACCATGACTTGAGCGCGGCGGAAGGTGAGTAGTTCAGGATAGAACAGGTAAGCGATCGCCACGGCATCATGAACCAAAAAACCGCGCTGCCCCCGCGTTTCGCGATATTCCAAAGCTGTTTTTGTTAAAAACTGGGCGAGCATTGCCATGAACTGGCTGAGCTTGCTATCCGGTGCGGGGGAAATCACCTCTTGAATCATCTCTGGGGTGAAAACGAGGTTACGGGTCACATTGAGGGGCAAGATCACATGGTCATCGCGACTGATCAAGACCTGCCGGGCGGCCTTGGGGTTAAAGGCGATATTAAACTCCGCCATCGGGGTAATGTTGCCGGGGGTATTGAATGCACCGCCCATGATCACGATTTCTTTGGCTTTTTTGAGGATGCCGGGGCATTGATTTTCCGCGATCGCTAAATTCGTCAAGGGGGCGATCGCCACCACCGTCACTTCCCCCGGATAGCGGTTCAACAAGTCAATCAGCAACTTTTCCGACAGCGGCGCATCTGCAAACCGTCGCCGTCCGGGGGGCAACGTTTGGGAAAGATTTCCCATCCCGTCCGACCCATGAATGTGGCTTGCATCCGCCACCAACGGCTCCGGCAACTGCATCCCACGCCCCACCACAATATCGTCCACATCACTGAGGCGCAGCACCTGACAGGCCGAATTGAAGGTATTGCGGGCCTGCACATTCCCCGTCGCGGTGGTAATCGCCAACAGATTAACCATATTCTGCTTGAGAAAACTCAACAACCAGAGGATAGAAAAAATATCATCTCCACCGGGGTCAGTATCCAAAATTAATTTACGTGCCATGTCGCGGTCAGTCATAGGACAAAAATCGAGCACCCTTGGAATGATCCCCTGATCTTAAAAGATTTCAGCGCCAACCATCCGATCAAATCCTCACACCCCGACCCTGGGGCTAGTTTTCTGTTCGCGCTGGTGTCAACACATCCGCGAGATTTTGCGATCGCTCCCCAAGGCATCGATCACCCCTGACCCCAGCAGAGCGCGATCGGCCACACCACAATGGAAGGAAGAAAATTGACCCATGCCAGAGCAGCATCCGGTGAGTCAATGGAGGAAATTCCACCATAGAGAGTGTTTCTTAAAAAATCCTAAAAAATTCATTTTTAGACGTGGCAACATTCTAATAAAAAGCTTAGAAAATAGAGATAAACATCCAAAGCACGTTAATTTTAAACACAGTGTTTTTTGCACAATCGAATCCAAAACTGGAGAAACCAATGGCAACATTATTTGAGAAATTGGGTGGCGCAGATGCTGTTAATGCCGCCGTTGATAAGTTTTACGAGCGAGTCTTAAATGACGATCGCGTCAAGCATTTTTTCGCAGATGTGGATATGAAAAAACAAAAAGGCCATCAAGCCGCCTTTTTGACCTATGCCTTTGGGGGTGCGCCTCAATATGACGGTCGCACGATGCGGGCTGCCCATAAAAAACTGGTGGAAGAACAGGGTTTAAAAGGCGAACATTTTGATGCGATCGCTGAAGATCTCGTGTTGACTTTACAGGAAATGGGAGTCGGCCAAGATCTGATTGATCAAGTCGTGGCCGTTGCCGGTGCGCCCCAACACCGTAGCGATGTGCTGAACGATTAAGATGCGATCGCACCATTGATCCTGAATATATTCAAAAAAAAGCTGAGTTTCTTTACCATTGAAACTCAGTTTTTTTTAAGGAATAAAATACCAAATCTATAGCAGTCCTTAATCAGATCAGGACAGGCAAGGGGCTAAAGCCCCTTGTTTCTCAAAGCTAAAGGTTTCAAACTCAAATAGGATTGTGATCGCTTGAACATTATGAGGTTTGATCGAGCGCATTCGGGGGAACAATCGTAGGCTGTTCGGGGTTGTCCAGATTGCTACGCTCCGGAGGCGTAGAATCCGTTGCCTCCTGAGCCAACAACGTTTTAACCGTCTGCACCAACGTGGTTAACTTCCCTTCATCCAGCAGCGAATTAATCAACGCCAAACCACTCGTAGACAGCATCAATTTATTCACCTCATTGATCGACCCCGTCCCGGCTTCTCCATTCCCCCCCATGCCCGGAAATGCATAGATTTGGGGATTACCGAGGACACCGGGCTGCGGGGCGAGAGCTTTCGCCAGTTCGGGCAGTTGGTCGGCGATCAGGGGGAAGAGGGTTTCAATCAGGGTGGCGGTACGGTTGGCATTGCTCAGGGCGTTTTCCGCTTCGATTAAGGCCCGTTTCCCTTGGGCATCGGCCAATTCTTTGAAGCGGTTGGCTTCGGCGAGGGTGCGGATTGATTCGGCTTCGAGTTCGGCGGCTTGGCGGGCGATTTCCGCTTGGCGACGGCGACGGAACACGTCGATTTCCACCACGTTTTGATCAGCAATTTGTTTTTCTTGGGCGGATTGTTCAGCTTGAATAATCGACAGACGGCGCGATCGCTCCGCTTCTTCGACGGCTTGGGCGGTGGTGACGGCGGCGAATGCCGTGGCTTTTTCTGCTTCGGTGGCGAGCCGTTCCCGCTCTTTATTAATCACCGCAATCATCGATTCCTGTTGGGCGATCTTCGACTCTTGATCCGCTTCGGCGACTTCAATTTGGGCCCGGAGTCGGGAGGATTCCACGGACTGATCTTGAGCGATTTTGTTGCGTTGAATTTTGGCGGCTTCTTGGTCTTGGGCTTCTTGGATTTCGCGAGCTTTTTGAGCTTTGAGGGCTTCGATTTCTTGGTTTTGGGTGAGGCGGAGGGCTTCGATTTCCTTGGCTTGGTTGAGTTTGGCGGCTTCCCCTTCTTGGGCGATCGCCAGCGATCGCTTCTGGGCCGTTAATTCCTGTTCTTCAATCGTGACCTGCGTGGTCAGTTCTACCTCGCGTTTTTGCTGGATTGAACGCTGGATCGTTTCCGTCCGTAGCCTCACCCCTTGGGCATCGAAGAAATTATTTTCGTCGTAGGTGTCATTCTCTTCAATTTCAGAGATGGCAATGTTATTCAGCGTTAACCCCACCTTGCGCAAATCCTGCTGAATCAGGTTTAACACTTCATCGGCGAACCCCAATTTATCCGAGTCAATTTCTGCTAAACTCTTGCGTTTTGCAGCGGCTCGAATCGCATCATCGGCGCGTTTTTCCAGGGCATCCTTAATATCAACTTCGGAAATTTTCCCCTGTTTTGAAAGTCTCGCTGCTGAGGTGCTCACATCTAATTCCACCGCATTAATGCAGACATAAAACGTGACCCGCATATTAGCCCGCAAATAGTCCTGCGTCCGCACCGCTAAGGGGCCCGTCCGTTCGACATCAATGGAAATCTCCCGCAGGGGGACGCGGGTTAATTCATGAAACCCCGGCAGAACAATGCAGCCCCCATTTAAAATCACACTTTTTTTCTTAGTAAACAGTCCCCCGGTACGCACAAAGGCTTCGTTATTGGGGGTGATGACATAAAATAGTTTGTAGGCCCATAATGCCGCGAGCAAAAAGAGAATAATACTCACTAACCCTGCCACCCCAATTAAGAGTGTTCCCCCCATATTCATGAGGGTTTCGGTGACGGGGGTGGAAGGGGAAGCCTGGGCGAGAATGATGGGTTGGGTTTCGGTGGTGGTTTGGCGGGGAAGGTGGGGCGATCGCGCTGTTAATGACGGTTCAACCTCTGTCGTCATGCTTTCTAGCTCCGCCAACGGGGGCAGGGTTTGTAAAAAGTGAAACCAGAATTTCATCAGGTCTTAGCTCCGAGTGTCTTGGATAGGATTACTTTGGCTCAACCAGCGGTCAGCGTCATTGCTGTCTTGGGCGATCGCAATGTAGCCATGTTGACCTTGTTCAATGATCAGCACGGTTTGACCATGGTGCGGGGTGACGGTGGCCCAATGGGGTAGGGCCGCGCTGACGGTGACGAGGTTGTGATCGGCATCAGTGACATCCACCTGGCCCACTTTGCCCTCGGTGAGTTTGGGGAGTCTGGCACTGGTGACGATACCTTCGCAGCCAATGAGGCGATCGCTACTGGCATCTTGGCCAAAGGGGGCAAGGAGTTGAGCGATCGGCCGTGAAATGACGCTACCGAGATACAACGCTGCGATCAACGATCCCCCAAAGACCACACCGCCCCAGCCGAGGGCCCGGCTTGGCATCACGCCCAACCCCAACCCCAGCAACACATTAGCCACCCATCCCAACAGTCCCCAGAGGCTTAAATCCGTGGCCAGCAGCAAAATTAAAGGCGTGCGGCCAATGCCTAACCAAGCCAGGAGCGGAATAAACCCCGTGGCATTGTCTACCGCATCGGTATCGAGATTGAGCCAATCATCACGACTAAAATCGAGGTCATCATCGCCCCCGCCTGCCGCCATGACAAAAATGAAGAGCACAAGGCCCAAACCAAGCAGAATCCAATAGGGGAGGTTTGCCAAACTATAAAGCATCGGGTGGTGTGCGCTACTTTCCATAGCTTAAACAGCAGTGTTTTGAATCCCAAGGAATCCCTACGATTTTTAATATTTAGCGGGGATGGTCGGGAGAGTATGACACCGCTAAAATCAGGCTGGGTGATGGTGTGTTACGCTTCGCTAACAGCGCCCTACGGCCATTACACAGCTAAAAAAATGATTGATCGTAAGGTGGGTTAGGCGGGTTAAACTTTCGCTATCACTACAATCTAGCAATCCGCCGTAACCCACTAATCAAGGTGTGTTATGCCACTAGGAACGCGATCGCGCCCAGCCGGTTAATTTCCAGATCAACGCCAGCAACACACTAGCAATTAACGCCCCCAGATTCCACTTCACCCCATTTTTCAGCAGGGCGAGGCGGCGTTGTCGGAGGGTGGCTTTGCCTTGGGATTCGGCGGCGGCGGCCATTTGGGCGACGGATTCCCGGAGTTGCGTTTTCAGCGGGTCGATCTGTTCAGGGTCTTCGATGGTGATGCTGCGGCCTTGGCTGTCCAGTTGTTGAATCACTTGGGCCATGGCTTCGGGGGTGTTGGCGTTGTCGATCGCGGCTTGAATTTGGGTAATTTCTGTGGCTTGTTGGTCAAGCCGGGTTTGAATGTCGGCGGTGGTTTGGCGATCGAGGCGTGCCGTATTGAGCAAGCCCAGGGGAATCATTAAAAAGAGCAGAAGGCCAGCCACCAAGCTGAACCAAGACAAACTGGTTAAACAGAAGGGTTCCCAGCGCGATCGCGCCCGTTTCCCGCCCCAAAACACCAACACCGCCCCCACCAAACCAATGGGGACAACGCGCTCAACAACCCCCCCCAAGGCCTGCAACTCCCAGGTGGGGTTTAACAGTTGCGGGGGGATGAGCAAATCTACGGCTGTGATCAGAGTAAACAAAAGTAAGCCATAGCCAATGCAGTGGGCCAGGGCCAGGGAGGGTAATTGACTGCGGGAAAATTCCCAGAGTTCATTCACCCGTGGATCGGAGGGAGTGACCGAGGATTGCTCAGCCGGGATGGGGTCAGGGTCAGGGAGAGCAGACATAGAAAATCATCAAAAGAGTGGACATCATCATACAGGTCGAGCGGTGGCAAGCCTGAGTTAGAGGGGTGGAAAGGTTTGGCTCCAGTGCGATCGCCATTCGGGCCAAACTGACTCTAAAATTGCATAGGCATCGTCCGGTGAACGCCCCTCTAGGGGGAGCCGTAACGTTGTCCACAAACAACGATAATCCCGGAGGGGACTCTGTCCCATCATCCACTTCCACAGGTGCGACAAGCGCCAATCAATCACATCGGCCCCCCGTGCCAGTTGAGGGTAGAGAATGACACTATGACCACGGGGACGTACACAGGCGTGTAGTTCGACGTGATCTTGGCGCGTGACGACCCCGTAAAATCCCTGCTGATCCGTTTTGTGAATCTGAATATTGATCAGGGTCGGGCTATACATCCGAAAATAGGTTTCATTGACAAAGGGATGGGTGACATAGGCGACGGTGGCTTCTAGGGTGCGATCGCCCTGTTGATAGCGGTATTGGTATGCGTCTGGGGCAAGGCTCGGATCAAGGGTGCTGGGGTCGTAGGGTTCGGCGGTGACGAGTTGCCAACGCGAGAGTGTCACGGCATCGGGATAGTCAAGGCCGGCTTGGGTGGTGAGGCGAGGCGGCGGCGGGAACAACAGCGATCGCACCACCACAGCCCCCACGCCCAGCGTCAACAGTCCTAACAGCCCGATTCGCAGCCCTGACCCCAGGAATTTCGGCGCGTTCGTCATCCCACCCGCTCCGGCGGCGGCGGTAAGCGATCGTGATCCAACATCAGGGCATAACTCCCCCCCAGCAAGCACACGGCCATGAGGGCAAACAGCAATGACCCCTCGCCGGTATGCCAGTAGTCAAAGGCCCCGCGATTGCTCGGCCCGGTCAGCATGGCTAAAATTGCCACTCGAATTCCGTTGGTGATGAATGCGATCGCCACGGCTAGCAAGGGCGTTAAAACCTGGAACCAACGCCGATAGAGCGGAAACATCAACAAACACAACACCGACAAGCTCAACAGGTAAAAAATAACATCCAGCCCAGAGCAGCCCATATTCACATCCACCCGTCCCGACGCGGATGTGATGTACGTCCCCAACCGCTGCACCTCAAACCCGGAATACCACAGGAGAAACGTACTAAACTTCGCGGTAATCGGTGAAAAATCCACCATCGGCGTTAAGACTACCTTGGGCACACCCAGGCAAAACAGCACCGTTAACTCGCGCCAATAACACCACAGCTTGCCCGCCCCCGACGTTAAGCAAAGCCACCCCAACGCCATCCCAAAGGGATACACCCCCAAAAAATTGGAAGTGGGCAGAGCCAAACTCCTAATCAGCATCGGGAGCAGAATGATCAGACCCACGAGGCTAGACACCATCCCAGAATTCAGGGGCAAGGCTTGACGCTGTTGCCAAAGGCGCGAACCCACCGCAAACCAGACGATCGCACTCACGGCTAGAAAATTAATATTGCCCGTGCGCCAGGTCAACGTGAGATGAATGGCAATTAAGCCAAAGGCGATCGCACTGAGGAGCCATCGAATCACATAATCCCAATGTTGCCCAACGTTAACCATACGCCTTACTCGATCTTGATCAAAACTGTCAATTTGCGCCTATCTTAGCAACTTCTACCCCTCTGCTTCTGCTCCTAAAACCCTAGGCAAAACGGCTGGGCAGAGCATGGGTCGCTCACAAAAGGATCGCCCCTTCATCTTGGGGTAAATGAGGGGCGATCGTGGCGTAGTTCTAGCACATTGTCATTATCTAGCCCGACTTAACGATTGCTTCAATGCTGTTTAAGTTGGGCGATACCAAAACAACTAAACAGCAGTTCGTTGTTGATGTTTCCGCTTGAGCAATGTACCGAAGCCTACCGCTGCCGCTGTGCCTAGGATCGTCAGCGGTTCAGGTGCAGCCTGCCCTGTTCCGGTGCCACTCCCACCGTTGATGCCATAGTAAGCACTGTCAATACTTTGGTAGCGAACCCCAAAATTAGACATGTTGAACGAGGTGATTTCTTGGTTAAAGTCTAAGGTGATTTGGAAGGTTTCCATCGTGCCATTCCAGATGCCGCCGCCGCCACCACCATTACAGTTTTTGGTGGAGCCGCCATCATTGAAACAGACATCAATATCTACTCCACCATTGGCTTTAATATCTTTACCGATGACTGTGGTATCGAATGCCCCGGAAACATCAATGTCCGAAAAATCAGGATCAATTTGAAATCCAAAGACACTGACGCGATAACTTTCAAACAAATTAGAATCCGGCTCAGGAATATTAAAGGGGGAATAAGCTTTCAAGCCCACATAGCCTTCCACATCAAGGATGACCTGGCTTGTTCCGTTGCCACTGATGAATGACGAAACATGCATGCGGAAGGTTGAAGCGAGTCCTGAGAGGTCTTGCCCTTCGACATTGCCGCCGACATTGATATCAAGCCAGCGCCCCACATCCCCAAACCCTTCGGCATCTAATGGGTCATTGGCGTTTTTGAAAATGCTGATCGAACCATCTGGACTAACGGTGAAGGCTTCAGCGGTGGGAGCCGTGAGGCTAGCGATCGCACCACCGAGGATGCAGGCTGAACCCATTAGCGAGAAAGCCCGGTGACGATTGGGAAGTAGGCTTAAAAGGTGATTAATCATAGTGGCTGCTGCACTCAACAAAGAAGATAAAAGCGATTCACAACGACAGACACCATTCAAGATATCGGTTGTGAGGATGTTGGAAAGCAGAAATTAAGTCTTTAAAGAGTTAAAGCTAGATACTGCTTCAAACGGGGAATTGAGCGCTTGAAGCCTTGTCCTACACCCATCCAGAAACTTTCCACCCTTAATCTAGTTAAAGATACTGATATTGACAATAGTCTTCTGGTGTCTTTACCGTATCTTTACAGAATACCGAGGTCAACTATCTTTTTGTGAACCTCGCAAATATACGGAGGTGCGATCGCAGTGAACCGATGATGCAGCTTGATGCTGGAGGATTGACAGAGACGACCCCAGGGACGGCGATCGCGCCGAGGCTAAAAGGGTAAATTTTGCAAGGGAGGACGATTGAAGGAATTGGGCGGCCGAGCGGCGGGATTTCCCACCACATAGTTCAAGGGCACTAGGCCAAGACTGCCTTGGGCCTGACAGAGAGAGGCCGCAATCTCACCCCGACTCGCCACCTGTTGGGGCTGAAATTGACGCACAGACGGGAAGGAAACGACCAGATTATCCTCAATGGCAGCCGCCACCATCTCACGGGCATAGGGGGGGATTTGGTCGGCATCGTTCAAGGCACGCCCCAGAATGGTTTCAGGTCTTTGGGAGGGAAAATAGGCATTGAGGCCAGAGGCGATCGCTAACACCAGATGGAGGCGGATCACATTCTCTTGGGGGGAAAATGTCCCCACGGGAAACCCAGAGAGAAAATTTGTTTCGTAGGTGTAGCGGATTGGCATGATCGCCCAGTTGGTATCGGTGACATCGGCGTAGGTGTTGTCCTGATAGGTGCGGATGAACGGGGATGCTGGAAAGGCACGGGCGAGGATCGTGGCAAATTCGCTGCGGGTCATGGGCAGACTGGGGCGAAAACTACCGTCGGGGAAGGTGGGCATAATCCCTTGCCGAGAGAGATATTCAATACATTGGCGGGCCCAATGGCCGTTAGTATCCGTGGGCATGGATTGGGCAAGGCTTGGCGCAGCCAGGAGGGTGCTTGTAATCAGTGCGATGAATCCCGTAAGTTTTGACCCGATGTTCATATCCGCGTGGCAATCAATGGTGTGAAGGAGAAGGCTCCCGCTTCAGAATAACTGAAGAATTCCGGAATCTTCGACTTGCGATCGCGAATTTTTGACCATCCCGGCAAAATTCCCGCCCCTACCCCTCATTCTGGAGCTCAATGAAAACCCAGCTGGGGAATCACCTCATCCTCGCCTGTGAGGGCCCAGGTGGCAAAGTGGCGGGCAAGGGAGGGGGTTACAACGAGGGTATTACTAAATCCAGAAAAAAGGCTGAGATTGCCATGATCCCGGAGATGACCGACCTGGGGCAGGGGGTTGCCGCTGAAGGCCACAAGGCAGTGAAACCATTGGGCGGCGCGGGGGGCGAGGGTGGGGAAGAGTGGGGCGAGGGCTTGGCGGAGTTGGGTTTCGCTTTGGACTGGATCGAGGGGGGCATCCAGGCTGGTGAGGGTGTGGCTGGCTTGGCCAAAGAGGATGCGGCCATCTTGGAATTGCACGGCACCGGGGTCAAGGATGGCGGCGGCGGGTTCATGGCCGGGTTCGCGCCATTGAGGGCGGACGGCGGGGGCACTGGCGGCGGCTTCGAGGTGAAAGCGTTGAACTAGGGCGGGCATGATGATGTGGTGGAGGTGCAGGCTAGGGTCAGGGGCAAATTCGAGGCCCGCTGCATGGGTGAAATACAGGGGCGGGTCGATGCCGAGGGGTTTGAGGAGGGGGCGGCTCCAGGCTCCGGCGCAGAGGGTGATTTGGGGGGCGTGGTAGGTGACGGGGCTGGTGGCGGCGTGGGTGGTCACGCCGATGATGCGATCGCCGTTTCGATTCCACTCTAAAACCGATTCATTGCGGATGCTGCCCCCCAAACGGACAAAGGCGGCCCGATAGGCGGCGGTGGTGCGGATCGGGTTGATCTGAGCATGGGGGATGCGGAGGGCGGCGGCGATCGCTGCCGGGTTCAGTAACGGCTCTAATTCCCCGGCTTCGGCGGGAGTGAGACGGGTAAAGGGATGATCAAAGGTGGCTTGGTGGGCGGCGATCGCGTCGGGGTCTTGATCGGAGGTAATGAGCGCCAGGAGGGGGCGATCGCAAAATTCCGTCTCGCTCCCCAGTTCCGCCGTCAATTGCCGATGGATAGCCAGGCCCTCCTGTGCCAATTGACGCACCAGGGGCGTTGTCCCCAGCCAATAGCCCAGCCCACCATAACTGTAGCGGCTCGCCTGTTGGGGTTCCGGGATGCGATCCAACAGCAGCGTTTTCACCCCCTGTTTCGCCAATTCATAGGCGAGGGCCGCCCCGGTAATTCCACCACCAATCACAATCCAGTCGTAATGCTTGCTCATCGCCGATCTTAAACGTCGTTACCCTTTGGCCGTCACAGCTTGTTCACCCATGACCCTCACCCCAAACTCCTCTCCCACGGGGCAATGGGCTTCTAATCTCTACGGGATGATGTCTGAACCCGCTGTATTGCCGCATTCTGTTAAGAACTCCTTGTTAGGTCGCGACAGGAGCCGCGATCACCCCTTGGCGCTCTAGACTCGCCGCCACCCGTAAGAGATAGGCTTCATTATAGGGAGCCGCTATCAACTGTACCCCAATGGGTAAGCCCTGATCTCGCACCACCGGCACGGTCAACACCGGCAACCCAATGAAGGACAGCGGTTGGGTGAAGCGACCGAGATAGGGGCGCACATCCACCGTCTGCCCGCCAATCACGGCCTCTAATTGGCCAAGGCGAGGGGCAACACAGGGGGTCGTGGGGGCTACGATCACATCCACATCTCGGAAGATGCGGCGGACTTGATTGCGATACCAGCGGCGAAAGCGTTGGGATTGGATGTACCAAGCGGCGGGGAGAATCGTGCCAGTGAGGAAGCGATCGCGCGTTGCCGGGTCAAAATCATGGGCCCGCGATCGCAGGTTTGCCAGATGATGGGTTGCCCCTTCGGCGGCGGTAATCAACATTGCCGCCGCCCGGGCCCGTTCCGTTTCCGGCAAAGTCACCACAGCATCAGCATCAAGGGCCGCCGCCACTTGTGCCACCGCCGCAAAGATTTCCGGGTCGGCCCCCGTTTGAAAATAATCCCCCGCCTGGGCGATGCGAATTCCCGGAAGCCCTAAGTTCAATTGCGGCAACACCGGATCAGGCGGATGGCGGCTGCACACCGGATCAAAAACATCATCCCCCTGGAGAAAATCAAACACCGTCGCCACATCCCGCACCGATCGCGCCATCACCCCAATATGATCCAAACTACTCGAAAACAACACCGTGCCCGCCCGCGACAGGCGGCCAAAGGTCGGTTTCAAGCCATAGACCCCACAGAGAGCCGCCGGCACGCGCACGGAGCCATTGGTATCCGACCCCAAACTAATCGGCACCAACCCCGCCGCCACCGCCGCCGCCGATCCCCCCGACGATCCCCCCGCCACCCGCTCCGGATCATGGGGATTATGGGTCGAACCGTAGTGGGTGTTTTCCGTCACGAAACCGTAGGCGTATTCATCCATATTCAACGCGCCGAGGAGGATACCCCCCGCATGTTTAAGGCGGGTGATCACGGTGGCATCTTGGCCAGCGGGTTCATCTTCAGCGTTGATTTTCGCGCCGGCCAGGGTGGTGACCCCGGCAATATCAAACAGGTTTTTCACCGCAAAGGGCACACCACTGAGGGCACTCCAGCGATGGCGGGGGTGGGGGCTGTGGTCGAGTTGGCGGGAGGCGAGGAGAGCCTGATCCGCGAGGACGGCGGTGAAGCAGTTCAGGCCCGGATCGCGCTGGTGAATCTGGGCCAAGTGATGCTTAACCACAGCTTCGACTGTGGTTTGTTGGGTTTGGACGGCGCGGGCAATGGCCACTGCATCGGCAGTGGCGAGATCGAGGGTCATGGCTCAAAGGTCGAGACAACTTCGAGATCATCGGGGAGGACAAACTCCATGACCTGGGGGGCGATCGCTGCCAACCGCTCCATCTGTTGGACGACACTGCGGCGATCGGCATCGGACACCGTCAGCCCCATTAACTGCACAGTTTGTTCAACATAGAGGGTCCAGTCAATCTCGGCATTCAGCATGGCTATCTTGATTCAAGGGGACAGGACAAGGGAAAACGGGTCGAAGCACAGCCATTAGCCCGCACTGTTGAGATTCGCGATCACAGCTTGCAGATTACCAATGGCTTCTTGCTGATAGGCTCCTGTTTGTTGCGCTTGCTCAAGCAATACTTGGAGGTGTTGGCCATGACTGCGTAAGTCTTGCGTGGACTCGTTTAAGGGTTCGACCAACTCTTCGTAGAGGTTCACTCGTCCCCACAACAGGGTCACCGTGGCTCGATTTTCCTTGAGTTGTTCTTCGAGCGATCGCACCTGATTTTGGTGTTCATCATAGGCATTAATTTGGTCTTGCAAATGGGCTTCCGCTGCGGTGACCTGAGTCTGGATTGCTTCGATTTCGCCCTCAATCGTTTGGATTTCCTCCGCCAACTCCACCTGCTGCGCTTCCAATTGCGCCAAGACCGGCATCAAATCCACCCCAGCCGCTTCATTGTCAGGGTCAGGAATGCCCTGGCGTTGGCGCAACGCCTTGAGATACTGCTTCAGGGTCGTTTGTTTTTCTGCCAGGGTGCGCCGCTGCCCCACCAGGGTTTCATCGAGCAATTTACGCTGTTCCTGCTCATCGGCCAGTTCTTCTTCGAGGGCCGAGCTATCGTAAACATTGGCCGCCTTGAGTTTTGCTTCGAGTTCCGTCACCGCCTCGCGCTGTAACTTCAGTTCTTCCTCTTGATCGGCGACAAATTGACCGAGGCGATCGTACTCCTTTTGCAGATCATCCACCCGCTGATTGAGATCCGCCAAGGACATCGTTTGTAACGCTTCCAGGTCAAGTCCGCCTTTATCCTCCCCATCACTGGGCACGACCCCCTGGGCAAGGTCGGCTAAGGCTTGATAGACTTCAGACTGTTGTCTTTGCTGGGCTTGGAGGGCTTCGAGGAGCGATGTTTTGAGGCTGAGTTGAGACTGATGGTGGGTTAAATCCTGCTTGGCTTCGTCGAGGGACATCCGCAGGGCTTGGAGATGTTGATGCTGGGTTTCCCAATCATTCGCTTGCCGATCAATCTCTTGCTGCTGCTGTTGAGCATCGGCCCGCTGTTCATCCAGTTGCCGACTGTAGTAGTCACAATTGTCCTGTTGATTGCTCACCAGGTCGAGGGTGATGGTGATTTGCTCGGCGAGGGATTCGAGGGGTAGGGGATGATCCGCGAGGTAATTCGCCAACTCCTGGAGTTGTTGGGACTGTTCCGGGTCAATGCCGACGGCTGCTACGGCGGTGCTTTGGCTGGATTCTTGTTGTTCGGCGAGGCGCTGTTGTTCGCCGCGCAGGTGGGCCCAGGCTTGTTCGAGTTCTTGGGTTTTGCGCTCAAATTCTTCGCGGATGCGATCGGCTTCGGCGCGGGCTTGTTCGAGTTCCTCGGAGCTTGCGCCTCCTCCCCCGCCGCCTTCTTCAAGGGCATTCTCAAGCTGTTCGAGTTCAGCCTCAAGCTCCATTTCTCGCTTATTGAGTTCTTGGGCTTGGAGCGTTAAGGACTGTTTCCAGCCTTCGATTTCTTCTTCTTGCTCTTTGAGTTTTTCTTGCAGGCGGGAGTAGCGTTGAAGATCCCGGATAATTTGAGGGGCTGCGGGTTCAGGGGGGCCTTGGGGTTGACGATTATTATTGAGGTTAATCGCGATCAGAACGCCGGACTCAAAGGAATTGGCTTCTTCGCATTCAATCGCCTCATCACCGGGTACAGCAGTCCAGCTTTGGTCATTACGCTGGCAGGCCAAAAGTTTGATTTCCGTGGAGACTTTCGCCATGAAGCCGCCACTTTTTTGCTTTCTTACTTCTGCGAGATACAGCACGCTGACCGTCCTCTCAATGTATCGTTTGCTGGGTTCATGATCACTGTAGTACCTTTTCGGGTCGGCTTTTCCTGTCCGATGGTATCGGTACGGTTGTTTCAGCTTGGATTGGGTAATGAAATTAAGCGTACCGCTACTTTCCCCATTTTAATCAGAGTCTCGACAATTGGAAGCATTCTGCTGGGGTGGACAAAATGGATGGTATCACCTTGGATGATGGCCCAGACTGTTCCTATGGTACTGAGCTTTTTCCATAATGAATGTTCACAGAGGATGAAAGAATGTTTTTGCTAAATGGGATGGTTAGATGAGAAGACTGAGGATGAGGGAGGCGAGGACTGTGGGTGGCGCGAAGGGTGATCATGCTTGAGGGATGGCTGGCGGATTGGGATTTGGGGATGGTGCTGGGGATGTTGGCGCAGCGCCAATGGACGGGGACGGTGACGACGATCGCATGGGATCGCAGTACGGGGTCGCCTCTGCGGTTTTGGCTGACCCAAGGGCAGTTAACCTACGGCGCACCGATCGATCCGGCCTTGGAGCACGATCGCACCTTGGACTATGGACTCGCCCCAGAAACTCACGCCGGTCTGCCGGGGGGCTATGGCGGCCTCTGGCGAGCGATGGATCAAGGGGCGATCGCCTTTGCGGATCTGCGTCCGCTTTGGCGCAGCATGATCCTGGAATTGCTGTTTGAAGGGTTCGGAATCCGATCGGGTCGGTTTGTGGCGGTTCCCGGTGCGCCCCTATCGCCCAACCTCGGCGGCTGGCCGATGGCCCCGCTGCGATCGCAGATTCGCCGTACCCGTCAAGCCTGGCATCACCTCGCCCCCCTGATCACCTCCCTGGACCAATGCCCCCGCGTCACCGATATCGAGGCCGCCCATGCCGCCCTCACCCCCACTCCCTACGCGGCGATCGCTACCTGGGCCGATGGCCGCACCTCCCTGCGCCAACTCAGCCGCCGCCTTGGGGGCAATACCCCCGTCACCATCGGTCGCTGTCTCCACCAAGGCCATCAAGCCGGTTGGCTCCACCTGCCCCCCGCGCCAGAGCCTGGCCCCAGTGCCCCCCCCAGTATTCTCTACGTCGGCGATGACCCCGACCTCAGCCAACCCATCGCCCTCGACCTCCGCGCCCACGGCTACGACATTTGTGTCGAAGCCAACCCCTTCACCGCCCTGAACTATATTTGTGACACCCTGCCGGATCTGATCCTCTGCGATCGCCGCTTACCCAGTCTGCCCGGCTCCACCTTCGCCGCCCTCGTGCGCCAACTCCCCCAGGGCGATCGTATCCCCTTCATCCTCATCCAATCCCCCCAGACCGCCGCCGCCGAAATTCTGGACTCCAGCCTGATCACCTTGACCAAACCCTGCACAACCCGTATGCTTTTAACGCTAATCCCCCAGCACCTTCCCCCTAAAAAAAGGCTCAGGAAATGAACTGAACCGATTATGATTGGGAAAATCCCGGTTGAGGGACAACTCAGCAACAGAGTAGGCTAAAGATGGGCGATACTTTATTAATGTATGAACCAGCATCAGTCCAGCGAACATTGATTCACAGGCTGCCACAGGTTTCATCAGGATTAGGTAGGGAGATATGAGTAGCAAAGTTTTGGTGGTCGAAGATAGTCTAGCCCAGCGACAAATGATTTCAGACCTCCTCAAAGGGAGTGGCTTAGACGTCGCCGTCGCGAGCAATGGCGCAGAAGCCTTAAAGCTTGTTAAAGCATACGATCCCGATATCGTGGTGCTGGACATTGTCATGCCGCAAATGAACGGCTATGAACTCTGCCGTCGGCTCAAAAGTGATCCCAAAACCCAAAATCTGCCCGTCGTCATGTGCTCCTCTAAAGGACAAGAATTCGATCGCTATTGGGGAATGCGTCAGGGTGCCGATGCCTATATTGCCAAGCCCTTCCAACCCGTAGAACTGATCGGAACCGTGAAGCAGTTACTCCGAGGCTAGGCCACGCTGAATTCAAGCAGAGAAGCGGCTGAGATGATCCATCATACAGATCAGGCAACAGAAGACTATGGGATGGAATGACCCCGGACAACTCCGGAATAGCGAGGATCTTGCCTCTGATATTGAAAATATTGGCACTCCCGAAGGTGAACTTCACCTGCGTTTCTTCCTGCCTTCTAACATTGAACTCGCTCTGCCCGCCACCGGGATTCGTGAAGTGATGAATCAGTCTCCCGATCGCATCACTCCCATTCCCAACGCCTCCCCTCTGCTGCTCGGCACGATTAATATTCGGGGGCAGGTGATTTGGGTGGCAGATCTCGGTCAGTTCCTAGGAGATCCCGTCGCCCTGAGTACACAGCGGGCAGAGATTCCCATCATCGCTGTTGAAGACCAGGATATGATTTTAGGGTTGGCCATTAGTGATATCGGGGAAATGGCTTGGCTCGACAGTGAGCAACTCACCGCCACCAGCGGGATTCCCAGCAGTATGCTCACATTTATGGTGGGAGAATGGGTTCCGCCCTATCAACAACTCGAACAACCCCTGCGTTTACTCGATCCGGTGCGCATTTTGCGGTCGGCGCGGTGGGCTTCTTAGGGGAAATCGAGTACAACAGAAGACAATGACGTTCAGGTACTATCCTACGGGTAAGCAGTTAGCTGCAAAGGCGGGAGAACTTTATGGCACAAGAGACGGACTACGCGCAAGAGTACGGGCAAGCAGAGCGTGCCTATGCCCTTGGTCAGTATGAAAAAGCCGCCTCCATCATCGATCGCCTCGTCATGGACTATGATGACGATCCTGCTGTGCAACTCTTGCGGGGTCATATCTACTGCTACGGTCTCCATGACTATGCCACCGCCCAAGAACAGTACGCACGGGTCAAAGAACTCACCGACGATCAAGACTTTATCAATTACGCCGAAACGGGGATCGAGGATGCGATCGCTGGCCTCAGTGATGACCCCGAAGACTATGGCGACACCAACGGCAACGGCAGTCTAAATAACTTCGACTCCTACGACAATACCAGCACCTTTGCCGACAATGCCTTTGATAGCGAAGCCTTTCAATCGGAATTTGCCGACGACAGCGCCTTTGCCGACCTCAGCGACTCCGGTCTAGATGACGACATCACCGACTTTGAATTTGACAACCAACTCCTCGAAAGCAATCCTCAGGCCACCGACAATTTCTTTGGCACCGATGCCGAGGATGACCCCTTTGGCATGGACGATGATTTAGATGCCACCCACTTCATGAATCCAGACGAGGATGACCCCTTCAGCATCCAAGACGATGCCGATTGGCAAACCGATCCCGACGCAGAAGCCACCCAGTTCATCACGAACTCTCCCTTTGATGACATGCAAATGGAGGATTACCCCAACTTCGATCCAGGGGATTCTGACTCCACGTTCGTGATCCCGCCCTCTTCCACTCATGGCGGGAGCAATGCCATGGACGAGGATCTCCTCTTCGATCAAGCCCTCGACCATGATTATGGCGAGGATGATTTTGCCATGGATGATTCGGCCTTTGCCACGACGGATCAGATGCTAGATGATGATTATCCTGAAACCCTGTTGATGGATTCGGGAGTTCCGGATGAAGACAGTGCCTTTGGTCTAGATGAGGAGTTCATTGAAGCCAATGCCGGGATGCCCCTGGATGAAGCGGACTATGACCTTGAAGAGGATGGCATGAGTCCGGAACTGGAGGCGGATTTTGACGCGCCAGGGGATGATAATTTTACCTTCGACGATTTCGATGATAATGCTTTCCAAGATGGGGGGTTTGATGACTTTGGGGATACCACCATTGGCCCTGATTCCTTTGCGGGCACAACGGGGGGAGACTTTGGCGAGGAAGACACCAGTGGTTTCTTAGATGAGTTTCCGGAAGTCTTCAACAATGAGCTTAACGACCTCGAAGACATTTCTGAATTTGATGTCGACGGGATCGGCGGGACGATATCGGATTCTGCCTTTGCTGAAGTGGGCTTTGATGAGGAGGTTGATCTGAGCGGGTTTGCATCACCTGGGGCGAAGCTGGGCCGGGTGGGGGCTGATCGAGACGGAACTGGATCGGGGGATGAAACGCCGACGAATTTTACCCAGACGAGCGATCGCTTCCTAGAACCCACCGTCGATGTGGACGCGGGACGCATGGCCTGGTTTGCCAACTTCCCCCTCGTCAAAAAGCAATGGGTTACCGCCGTCGCTGCTGGCGTGGCCTCTGCTCTGGCGGTCTCGTTGATCTCGTTTGTGAGTTTCAGTCGCACCCCCGAAGATCAGAAAAAGGTGATTATTCCCTACATGATCGGCTGGAATACCCTGATGACCCTCGTGGCGGGGGGAAGCGCGGGCGGTGTTGTCTGGTTCCTGGGCCGCGAAACCCTCCAGCAAATTCATCGCTCCACCACCGATCTGCAATCTCAATTTGAAGCTGTTTCCCAAGGTGATTTCAACGCCAAAGCCACCATTTATTCTGAAGATGAATTTGGCCATCTTGCCGCTGGTTTTAACGAAATGGCGCGGGTCATTCTCACCACCACCAGCGAAGCCCAACGGCGGGCCGAAGAAACCGAGCAGCAAAAAGAAGATCTCCAACGCCAGGTGATTCGCCTCCTAGACGACGTGGAAGGCGCGGCACGGGGAGACTTAACGGTGCGCGCAGAAGTGACCGCCGACGTGCTCGGTGCGGTGGCCGATGCCTTTAACTTGACGATTCAAAACCTGCGGGAGATTGTTCAACAGGTACGGGCAGCGGCGCGGCAGGTGAACAAGAGTTCCTCGGAAAATGAACAGTTTGCGCGGGGTCTCCAAAGTGATGCCTTGCGCCAAGCGGAAGAATTAGCCGTGACCCTAAACTCGGTGCAGATGATGACCGACTCGATTCGCCGGGTGGCCGAAAACGCCCGCGAAGCGGAAGAAGTGGCACGGTCAGCCGCAGCGGTGGCCCTCAAGGGCGGCGATGCGGTAGAACACGCCGTGGTGGGGATCGTCCAGATTCGGGAAACGGTGGCGGAAACGACCCGGAAGGTGAAACGCCTCGCGGAATCGTCTCAGGAAATTTCGATGATTGTGGCGGCGATTTCCACGATCGCATCGCGCACCAACCTCCTCGCCCTTAACGCTTCGATTGAGGCAGCGCGAGCCGGGGAAGCCGGACGTGGGTTTGCGATCGTGGCAGATGAAGTCCGTCAACTCGCCGATCGCTCCGCCAAAGCGTTGAAAGACATTGAGCAGATCGTGTTACAGATTCAAAGTGAGACCAGCTTGGTGATGCAGGCCATGGAAGAAGGCACACAGCAGGTGATCGACGGAACGAAACGGGCCGAACAGGCGAAACGATCTCTCGAAGATATCATCCAAGTGTCCAACCGGATTGACGCACTGGTGCGATCGATTACCGCCGACACCGTTGAACAAACCGAAAGCACCTTAGCCGTGGCGCAGGTGATGCAGTCGGTGGAACTCACCGCCCAAGAAACCTCCCAAGAATCCCAAAAGGTGGCATCTTCTCTGCAAAACCTGGTGAGTATTGCCCGCGACTTGCTCACCTCTGTGGAACGATTCCGGATTGACGATACTGATACCAACTAGGAACGATTATGGCGGATGGAGTCAAGAGGAAGTCAAGCTTGGGGCTGTGGAGCCAAAGGGTGTTAGCCGCCATTTTTCTCGCGGGTCAGGCCATTTTTCACCTGTTTAAAATCAAAATTAATCGCCGCAATACCCTAGAGCAATGTGTATCGGTGGGGCCAGGGTCGTTGGTGATCGCGCTGGTGACGGCGGCCTTTGTGGGGATGGTGTTTACGATCCAGGTGGCGCGGGAGTTTTTGTATTTTGGGGCGGGGAGTGCGGTAGGGGGCGTGTTAGCGATCGCCCTCACCCGTGAACTCGCCCCCGTCCTTACCGCCGTCGTGCTTGCCGGTCGCGTCGGTTCCGCCTTCGCCGCCGAAATTGGCACCATGCGCGTCACCGAGCAGATCGACGCTCTGCAAATGCTCAAAACCGACCCCATCGATTATCTTGTCATTCCTCGCATCATCGCCTGTTCCTTAATGCTGCCGGTGCTCACTCTCCTATCGTTGCTGGTGGGCATTATCGGTGGCTTAGTTGTGTCCCATAACCTCTACGGCATCAGTCAAACCGTCTTTTTAGACTCCGTGAAAAATTTTGTCTCTCTCTGGGATATTGTCAGCGCCATGCTGAAGGCGGCGGTGTTTGGGGCAATGGTGGCAGTGATTGGCTGTAGCTGGGGCTTAACCACCACGGGCGGCGCGAAAGGGGTCGGCGAATCCACCACCACCGCCGTAGTCACCTCGCTCCTCGCCATTTTTATCGCTAACTTTTTCCTCTCCTGGGTGATGTTCCAAGGCACGGGGAATTCGATGACGGGTTAAGCCCTCCCCACTGCCCAACGGATTAGGGATTCGCTTGTGGGGGAAAAACCCCTAAACTGCGGCGGCGATCAATCCAAAGGCGGGCGCGGCGCACAGCTTCTTCGCGTGTCCAAGCTTTGGGGACGGCGATCGCATCCCCCCAGTCATAGGCCACCCACGCTGTATAGATCCTCACCCCCTGCCAGGTTCCCGGCGCGAGTTGGATCGTGTAGCCGCGATAGGGAAACGACAGGGTGATGTGGACGATATCAGGATCGGAGATCATGGTTGCAGGGTGGGGTTAATCGGGCCATTCTACTTGTTTAATCCGGGCGTGATGGCCACGGGTGATGGCGATCGCTGACTTGGGGACTCGGTAGGTTTTGGCCAAAAGTTGGATCAATTCCTGATTCGCTTTGCCATCCACCGGCGGCGAGGTCAAGTGGATCACTAAGCTGCCGTCGGCGGCTTCCGTGAGGCTTTGGCGTTTGGCATTGGGTTTCACGTTGATTAATTTTTTCATGGTTTTGGGGCAAAACTCAAAAACAAGTGGAAGATTCCCCGCGCTTCCCGTCGAATCTCGTTAGGATCAACGCGAGATCAAGCGTGGGATTACGGTTCAATGAAATATGTACAGGAATATCGAGATGGAACCCTAGCGCGGCAATATGGGGAGGCGATCGCCCACCTCACCACGCGCCCCTGGACGATCATGGAAATTTGCGGCGGCCAAACCCATTCGATCGTTAAATACGGCATTGATACCATCCTACCGCCAGAGATTCGCCTCATCCATGGCCCCGGCTGCCCGGTGTGCGTCACGGATATGAGTATTATTGACCAAGCGATCGCCCTCGCTCAACAGCCCGACGTGATTTTTTGCTCCTTTGGGGATATGTTGCGCGTCCCTGGCACGGAGCATGATTTATTGAGTATCAAAGCCCAGGGCGGTGATGTGCGAATGGTGTACTCGCCCCTCGATGCGGTGCGTTTGGCTCAGGAGAATTGCGATCGCCACGTTGTCTTCTTCGCCGTCGGCTTTGAAACCACCGCCCCCGCCACCGCCATGGCCGTCCACCAAGCCCACAGTCTAGGACTCAATAACTTTTCCCTTCTCGTCTCCCATGTCCTCGTCCCCCCTGCCATGGCCGCCATCTTGGACGATCCCCACTGCCAAGTCCAAGGCTTCCTCGCAGCGGGCCATGTCTGCACCGTCATGGGCTATCAAGAATACGAACCGATCGCCAACCGCTACCAGATCCCCATCGTCGTCACCGGTTTTGAACCCATCGACATCCTCCAAGGGCTTTATCTCTGCATTCAACAACTCGAAGCCGGTCAAGCCACCTGCGCAAACCAATACGCCCGCTCCGTCCAACCCCAAGGCAACCCCCACGCCCAAGCCCTGATCCAAAAAATCTTCGCGATCGTCTCCCAACGGTGGCGCGGCCTCGGCGCGATTCCCCACAGCGGCCTAGGATTAAAACCGGCCTACGCCGCCTTTGATGCCCAACTGCGTTTTGCGGATCTCCTCGCCACCCAAACCCCCGCCCCCATCCCCACCGAATGCATTAGCGGCGACATCATGCGCGGCGTGAAGAAACCCCACGAATGCCCCGCCTTTGGGCGAAACTGCACCCCAGAGCGGCCCCTCGGTGCGCCGATGGTGTCCTCGGAGGGAGCCTGCGCCGCCTATTACCGCTATCGCCAACCCGATGCGATCGCCTCTTAAGCATGACGATGATCGAGGGCTTAGAAGCTCAGCACCTACAACGGCGATGTGTTGGGGTTGTGTCGGGATTTGGAGGTCAAATTCCGACGGTCTGGCCTGTGGCAATTTGGTAGGATAAACAGTACATCATCGTTAGTCAACAACAGGTAAAGCGCGTGGTAGTCAAGCCAGAATGGTTACGAGTTAAAGCACCGCAACGGGAACGGATCGGCAGTGTGACAGAGATTCTGCGCGATCTTGACCTCAATACGGTTTGTGAGGAAGCGTCCTGCCCGAATATTGGCGAATGTTTCCACGCTGGAACCGCCACCTTTTTAATCATGGGCCCCGCCTGTACCCGTGCCTGCCCCTACTGCGATATTGATTTTGAGAAAAAGCCCCAAGCCCTCGATCCCACCGAACCGATTCGCTTAGGGGAAGCCGTCGGCCGACTCAAGCTCAATCATGTGGTGATCACCTCGGTAAACCGCGATGATCTACCCGATGGCGGCGCGTCCCAGTTTCAACGCTGCATTGCAGAGGTGCGCAAAATTTCGCCCCAGACGACGATTGAAGTGCTCATTCCCGATCTCTGTGGCAATTGGGACGCATTACAGGCCATCCTCGCGGCCGAGCCGGAAGTGTTGAACCACAATACGGAAACTATTCCCCGCCTCTATCGCCGCACTCGCCCCCAAGGGGACTATGGGCGATCGCTCGAACTCCTGCGCCGCACCCGTGAGCTTGCCCCCTGGACGTATACCAAGTCGGGGATCATGGTGGGGCTAGGGGAAACAGACGAGGAAGTCCGTGCCACAATGCGCGATCTGCGATCGGTGGATTGCGATATTCTCACCATTGGTCAATACCTCCAACCCTCGCAAAAACATCTGGGGGTTGAAGAATTTATCACGCCAGCACAGTTTGACGCTTGGCGAGAGTACGGGGAGGATCTGGGATTTTTACAGGTGGTGTCGTCGCCGTTGACCCGCAGTTCTTACCATGCGGAAGAGGTACGCCGCTTGATGCAGGAATACCCCCGCGCCAAAGGGGTGATGCGATCAGTGATGTCTACGGTGCAGTAGTGGCAAAAATGCGGCGATTTTCGAGGATTAGCACGTCCTAAACCCAAGCAGGCAAGGGGACAAAGCCACCTTGCCCGCAATTAATCGTTAATTCGCGCCCACGAGAGCGACTTCAGGGGTATCGAGGTCTTGAAACAGGGGCGTGCTGAGGTAACGCTCTCCAAAGCTCGGTTGAATCATAACGATCAGCTTGCCTTTGTTTTCCGGGCGTTTCCCGATCGCGATCGCAGCACAGAGCGCCGCCCCCGTCGAGATTCCGGAGAGAATCCCCTCTTCCCTTGCTAGTCGTCGGCCGTAAGCGATCGCCTGATCATCGCTCACCGTCACCACCTCATCAATCAGTTCTACCTTCAGCACCTCCGGCACAAACCCCGCCCCAATCCCTTGGATTTTGTGGGGGCCAGGATTCCCACCTGAAAGGACCGGGCTGCCCGTGGGTTCGACAGCGATCGCCTTAAACTCAGGCTTGCGCTGCTTCATCACCTCCGCAACCCCCGTAATCGTTCCCCCCGTACCCACACCCGCAATCAAGAAATCAATCTGGCCCTCCGTATCCTGCCAAATCTCCTCCGCCGTCGTGCGCCGATGAATATCCGGATTCGCATCATTGCGGAACTGCTGCAACATATAAGCATTGGGTGTCGTTTCCATAATCTGCTGCGCCCGCCGAATACAGGCACTCATTCCCCCCGTGCCCGGCGTTAGCTCCAACGTTGCCCCATAGGCCCGCAACATCGCCCGACGCTCATTACTCATCGTTTCCGGCATCGTCAAAATCAACTGATACCCCTTCGCCGCCGCCGCCATCGCCAGCGCAATCCCAGTATTTCCCGACGTGGGTTCTACTAAAATCGTCTTGCCTGGTTCAATCTCCCCCGCCGCTTCCGCCGCATTGATCATATTGACCCCAATCCGATCCTTCACCGAGGCCGCCGGATTCATGCCTTCAAGCTTGACCACAATATCCGCGACACAGCCTTCCGCCTGAGGAATACGGTTCAAACGCACGAGGGGTGTCCGCCCCACTAACTCAGTCATATTGTTTGCAATCTGCATGATTCCCTCCCATTGGGGCATTAAATATAGTACATGATATTCATCTGTCGTCGCGAGTCACGTTTGTCTGATAAATCTTGTAATGTGTAGCGTTTCAACACCTCACGCACACTCCCACAGACATCCTGCCAAATCTCCTCAACCACGGCACTTTCCACCGTCTCCACCAGCGGCTCTTTTTTCTGATGCTCGGTACCGTCCAGGCAATTCACCACATCAAATAGCGTGATTTTCCACGGCTCTTGAATCAATAAATAGCCACCCTTTGCCCCGCGCTGACTTTGAACAAACCCACCCCGCCGAAGAGTGGCTAATAATTGCTCAAGATAACGCTCTGGGATCTGTTGTTGAGCGGCAATTTGTTTGATTTGTAAGGGTTCTTGTTGTGGATAGTGACCCGCTAGTTCCAATAACGCGAGCAGAGCATATTCAGTGCGACAGGAAAGTTCCACGACAGTTTAAGGAGTTGGGGCGTTCTGTCCAGTATACCCCTATTCCCCACTGGGGTTTGCAGGATTCACGGTACTTAGCAAATCTTGAATGTTATAGCAGTGATGTTGCTATTTAGGACATTTATAGCCGAGGGCTGAGCTTGTCGAAGCCCGCTTACCCTTCGACAAGCTCAGGGTGCGTTACTTGAACGTCCTAACCTAATCTCTCCTTGCTATATGGCCTTGTCTGTACAGCTTCAAGCCCGGTGAATTGATGATGAGCAGGGGCTAACGCTTTCTTGTCTTGAGCTTGTGTTGTGTCTCGGTCAAGATAGCGAAAAAAAAGTGGACTGAGATAACTCAATCCACTTTTTTTCAATCAACTCATTCAATGAGGGTCAGAAATTTAGAACGAGAACGTCGTCCGGAGCGTACCGATGACGGCATCGCTGCTGTCCCCTGCACCTTGGTTCGGATCGGTGAGCCAGATGACACCAGGGGTGATGCTGATGTTGTCGCTGAGTTGATACTTGTAGAAGGCCTCGATGTGCCAGGAGAAGTCCTTATCAAAGTCAGCGTTATTCACGTTGACACCTTCAATGCCCCGC
Source organism: Spirulina major PCC 6313 (assembly GCF_001890765.1). Classification (NCBI taxonomy): domain Bacteria; kingdom Bacillati; phylum Cyanobacteriota; class Cyanophyceae; order Spirulinales; family Spirulinaceae; genus Spirulina; species Spirulina major. Next base: position 2,974,409 of record NZ_KV878783.1, read on the forward strand.
AGAGTGGGTTGAGCACCCCCGAAGATACCGAGGACGCTGCCTTCTTTACCGAGGTCAGGGAAGGCAATCCCACCGCCGAAGGTCCAGATTTCGGCATCACCCCGGCTGATCAACCGCGCTTGGGTGAGGGTCGCAAAACCGCTAACGGAGATGCTGTCGCTCGGACGGAAGGCCATTTCAGCCCCGAAGGAGTTGCTGACGGTACCCCGGCTAGTTACCTCAGGACCAAGAGTGCCATTGAAGAGGCTAGAGGGGTTATTGGCTAGGCTTGTGCCCACAACGCCAGAGTTGGGAGACGCGCCTGCACCAAAGATGGAGTTGGTGCTATTTGTACCTTCGTTGGTGTGGTAAGCGTGAACGAAGGTGAGACCAAGGCCGAAGCGATCGCTCACGTTCGCGTTCAACTGACCGAGCATGGCGTAGTCGCTGTTGATTGCACCTTCAGAAGGATCAGAAGCATTCCCGGCGAAGTAACCCAAGGTCACGGTACTGGGGCCGAGGATGCTTTCGATGGGGGTGAAACCAAAGCTTAGGGCTGCACCTGTGCCGCCACCAATTCGGTAGATCGGGTTTTCAGAGGCGAAGGTAGACAGCGCACCATTGCCGCCGTCGTAGTCTTCAAAGTAGGGGTTGAGGGTGGGAGCAAAGTCACTCCAGATCCCGCCCGTGGCAGCAACGTAGGCTTGGGAGTTGCCGAAGGGGAAGTAATACGCCAACCAATCCACATTGACGCTGTTGCTGTTGGTGGAATCACCATTGAGGTTAAAGGTTTGGGTTCCTTCAAAGCCAGTGGTGGCACCAATCGTAGGCAGAATGGCGAGGTTACCGGTGGCGAGGCGGGTGACTAAGCGGTCTTCGCCGGTGAAGCTGGTGTTGAGTTCGAGGCGAACGCGATTACCAAACACCGCATCACTGAGGCTATTCGTCACGCCAGAAGCCGTGCCAGTGCCATCACTGAAGTCACTGGTGGCGGCAAAGATCACTTCACCCGCTAATTTGGTGGTGGTGGAGAATTGGTGATCTTCGAGGAACGCCACACGACCTTCGAGGGCATCAACGCGGGTGCCGAGGGTAGCCAACTCAGCTTCAAATTCTTGGATGAGGCGTTGCAGGGCTTCTAGATCCGAACGGGTGACAAAATCAGCCGTCGAAGCGGCAATCAAACGCTCAATTTGTTGTAAACAGGCATTTAAACCCGCTGCAAATTCGTAACGGCTCAGGGCGCGACCACCACGATAGGTTCCGTTGGGATACCCTTTCAAGCAGTCGTAACGGCGCACAAGGTCATCTAAGGCTTGGTAGGCCCAGTCGTTAGGAGACACATCGGTAAATTGCGCCGCACCGGGTACACCTTGGCCCATACTGCCGTTGGTGTCTTCCGTGCCGTATTGGTTGATCTGATCCAAGACTTCGTCGTTGGAAACCGTTTGAGCAACAGCACCGGTGGCTGTTGAGAGGGCGATCGCTAAGCCCAAGAATGCCGGGCTGACGCGGTTCAATGTCCGAAAAAAGTTTGCCATGGTATTTTCTGTCCTCACACCTTCAGTCGAGCTACGCAGTATGCAGATAGATTCACTACTGCGCTTTGTTAGACTACTACATCTTGCCCAACTGTCGGACAAGATTACGCCATTTATTGTAACTGGAATAGATCGGGTTTGCTACTGTTTCGCGGGATGCTGGGCAATTGCCGTCAATTGGCCGATGGGATTGCGATCAATGTGACAAACGGATCGAGTCGGCGCAACGCCTAGATCTCCCATCACAATCTGGGTTGATTATACCTAGACTAAGGATGCGATCGCCGCCGCCAGACTAAAGTCTTTTTCAGTCAACCCACCCGCATCATGGGTCGAGAGACTGACCGTCACTTTATTATAAGAAATACTGAGATCCGGGTGATGTCCCGCTGACTCCGCCGGTTCAACCAGACGATTGACAAAATCAATCGCAGTTACAAAGTCTTGAAACACAAACGTTCTTTGGATCGTATTTTCAACCTGTTGCCAATCGGGAAGCGTCTTCAGGTGCTCTGTGATTGCTGCACTATGTAATAACGATGCCATAGGATATTTACTCAAAAACTACGCCAAATACTATCCGCTCCCACAGGGCGTATGCTTCCAGGAAACATATCAATTGTGGGAGCGGTCTAGAGGGTCTTCGTATGCTGTCATTCTGACTGCTGGAAGGAACTCTGGGATTGATAGACCGTGCTATCAATGACTAGAGAACAGCCCCAGCGCACAGCCGATGATTTTCAGCGTGAAGACCCATGCATTTACTACTATCACTCATGGGCATCACCTCCTTAAATCCTGTTAGGGTTAGTTTCAAAATGAACTTATGGATAAGGTAGCACAAATTTTTAGTTTGGGAAGGGGGTCGTGCGATTAATCTCGTGATCTCTCCTTCTCTCAACCTATCTGTGCTTTCTATTGCCAAACACGAGAAAGCGGATAGAGAATGACACTCTATCCGCTTTCACTTATCTCAGGTTGGATGGGTTGAAAATTAATCTATTCCACAAGCCCAGGACACTCTAGAGAGCGTTACCGCGAGGCAGCACTTCTTCAGGGAAGATGAAGCGTTCGTGGGGTTGATCTTGCGGAGCCATCCAGGCCCGCATCCCTTCGTTGAGCAGAATGTTCTTGGTGTAGAACGTCTCAAATTCAGGGTCTTCGGCGGCGCGGATTTCTTGGGAGACGAAATCATACGCCCGCAGGTTTAAGGCGAGGCCAACGATGCCAATGGAACTCATCCACAGGCCCGTGACGGGGACAAACAGCATGAAGAAGTGCAACCACCGTTTGTTAGAAAACGCAATTCCGAAGATTTGGCTCCAGAATCGGTTGGCGGTTACCATGCTGTAGGTTTCTTCCGATTGGGTCGGGGTGAAGGCGCGGAAGGTGTTCGCTTGGTCGCTGTCTTCAAAGAGGGTGTTTTCTACCGTGGCTCCGTGGATGGCGCAGAGTAATGCACCCCCCAGAATCCCGGCAACTCCCATCATGTGGAAGGGGTTTAACGTCCAGTTGTGGAACCCTTGCAGGAACAGGATGAACCGGAAAATCCCCGCAACCCCGAAACTGGGGGCGAAGAACCAACTGGATTGTCCTAAGGGGTACATCAAGAAGACGCTGACGAATACGGCGATCGGACCACTGAAGGCGATCGCATTGTAGGGACGAATCCCCACGAGGCGTGCAATTTCAAACTGACGCAGCATGAAGCCGATCAGCCCAAATGCGCCGTGGAGCGCCACGAAGGGCCACAGTCCGCCGATTTGGAACCAACGGGTGAGGCTCCACTGGGCTTCGGGTCCCCAGAGGAACAGCAGGGAGTGACCGAAGGCATCGGCGGGCGATGACACGGCGACGGTGATGAAGTTGCAGCCTTCGAGGTAGCTCGATGCCAGTCCGTGGGTGTACCAGGAGGTGACGAAGGTGGTGCCGGTCAGCCAGCCGCCCAGGGCCATGTAGGCGCAGGGGAACAGCAGCAAACCAGACCATCCGATGAAGACGAAGCGATCGCGTTTGAGCCAGTCATCGACTGAGTCAAACCAGCCTCGCTCTTGTGTTCTTCCAACAGCTATGGTCATTCGATTAAAATCTCCGAAAAGTAAACAGACAAGTTCCCCCTAGGGGAGAACGTTGAGAAAATGTAATAAGGGCAGCACAGAGTATATCTGCACCTAGAATCAAGAAAATTTACGTTTCTTCATTTAATTATAATAAATCATCCGTTTTTTGCACGGCTATTCTCAGAATTAAACAAAACCTTAAGATATTGGGGATCACATCGATCAGGTCGTGTTTGAGAATGGACGGTGTTGATCCTAAGGGGTGCAGAGGGTTCAGGGCAAGCTGGGAATCGACTCGTGGGAACCAAGATTCCCGCCATGTTCGATAATGGTTCTGGTAAGCCTGTAGTATCCCCATTTTTTTCATGTTCAGCATTGACGTAATTTTGAAGTATTCGCCGATCCCTGTTGCCGTGCAACGCAAAGAAAAAGACGCAGCCCATGGGGTTTATCACCAGATTCGCGAAGCGATGCAAGCGAACCCGCCCTATCCGATTGAATTGTCCTGTGAGAAGCAACCGGATAAGTTGGTGACGATTATGAGCGACCAAGTGAGTGCTGTGGTGGTGGCAGAAAAGACGGCCGGATCAACGGGTCGGGTGACGGGCTTTTTGGGCATTGGGAGTGAAGGCAGTTGAGGGAGGTCACCTCAACGGGACAAGGGCCAGCGATCGCAGTTAATCAGGTCAATTTTGGCTGGCGATCGCACCATCCCATCTTGCAGGATTGTTCCTTGAGCATTCCTCGCGGTGAATTTTGGATGTTATTGGGAACGAACGGCAGCGGTAAGTCTACGCTGCTGAAGCTCCTGGCTGGCCTTTTAACCCCCCAAATGGGAGCGATCGCCGTACAGCAGCCCGTGGGCTTTGTGTTTCAAAACCCCGATCATCAGTTGGTGATGCCGACGGTGGGGGCAGATGTAGCCTTTGGTTTGGTCAGTGAACGCCTGTCGGAGGCGGAGGTGGTGACGCGGGTGCGGGAGGCCTTGGCGGCGGTGAATTTATTAGAGTTTCAACGCCGTCCGATCTATGCCCTCAGTGGAGGGCAAAAGCAGCGGATTGCGATCGCGGGCGCGATCGCCCGCCATTGCGAAGTGCTAATTCTCGATGAACCCACCGCCCTCCTGGACCCCGATACGCAAATCGAATTGGTGCAGCAGGTGCGGCAACTGGTGAAAAATCGGGGCTTAACCGCCCTATGGGTTACCCATCGCCTCAATGAGTTGGACTATTGCGATGGGGCGGTGTTGCTGCAACAAGGGCGAATTGTGGATCAAGGCGATCCCCAACGGCTCAAGCAGGCCCTGATGCATTAGGTGCGATCGCACCCCCGCCGTCTTCAAAATCCGTAACGTTTTAGAATAAAAAGACATGAAAACCCTGTCACTCGTGAAGCTATGACTGCTGCTGTTGTCATCGACCATCTCAAAAAACGCTACGGCGACACCGAGGCGGTTAAAGATATCTCATTCACCGTCGAGCGGGGGGAAATTTTCGGACTCCTCGGCCCCAACGGTGCGGGCAAAACCACCACCATTCGCTGCCTCTGCACCCTAGCTAAACCCGACTCTGGACGGATTGAAGTGTGTGGGGTCTCCGCCATTGACCAACCCCGCCAAACCCGACGGCGCTTAGGCTATGTCGCCCAAGAAGTGGCCCTTGATAAAGTGCTCACCGGGCGCGAACTGCTCGAACTGCAAGCCGCCCTCTATCATCTTCCCAAGGCCACCGCCAAAGAGCGGATCAACCAACTGATCGAACTGCTTGATCTCAGCGCCTACGCCGATCAAAAAACGGGGACCTATTCTGGGGGGTTGCGCCGTCGCTTGGATTTAGCAGCAGGCTTACTCCATCGGCCTGAGTTGTTAGTCTTAGATGAGCCGACGGTGGGCTTAGATATTGAAAGCCGCTTCATTGTGTGGGAGTTTTTGCGCCAACTACGAGATGCCGGGACAACGGTGCTGATGACGAGCCATTACCTCGAAGAAATTGATGCGTTGGCCGATCGGTTGGCGATCATTGACGGCGGGAAGGTGTTGGCGGAGGGGACGGCCTCGGCGTTAAAGGATCGCGTCGGGGGCGATCGCGTCACCCTGCGGATTCGAGAATTTGCCACCGATGCCGAAGCCGCCCAAGCCCAAGCGACCTTGCAGGATTTACCCTTTGTGGAAAGCGTGATCATCAACACGGCCCAAGGCAATTCCCTTAATTTGGTCGTGCAACGCAACTGCAACCCCCTCACCCAAATTGAAAAAACCCTCAGCGAGATCGGCTTGCCCACCTTTAGCCTCGCCCAATCGCGCCCCAGTTTAGATGATGTTTATCTCGCGGCAACAGGTCGCACCCTGATGGATGCGGAATTGGCCGCCGCCAGTTCACGGGATCTCAAGAAAGAGAAAAAACAGGCCATGAAAGCATCCTAACCCTCCACAGGCAAGGGGCTAAAGCCCCTTGTGATCTAGCATCAGACTCGCGATCAAGACTTACACATTTTGGAGCAATTCACTATGAGTCAATCCGTTTCACCCACCCCGTTTAACCTCGCACCCACTGCGGCAGACGCACCGGAACCGAGCGCGATCGCTGAATTCACCCAAGAAACCCTCGCCCTCACGAAACGTTTATTCATCCAACTTCAACGCCGCCCCTCCACGCTAATGGCGGGGGTGATTCAGCCGTTGATGTGGTTGGTCTTATTCGGAGCCCTCTTTTACAATGCGCCCCAAAATCTCTTTGGTGAGGACGTGAATTATGGGCAGTTCCTCGCGCCGGGGGTGATCGTGTTTACGGCATTTTCCGGGGCGTTGAATGCCGGTCTGCCGGTGATGTTTGACCGCGAATTTGGCTTTTTAAATCGGTTGCTTGTTGCGCCCTTGTCTTCGCGTTACTCGATCGTGGCGGCCTCGACGATCTACATCATTAGCCTCGCGTTCTTGCAAACGGCAGTGATTGTGGTAGCCAGTGCGTTCCTCGGTGCGGGGATGCCGAGCCTGTTCGGGTTGGGAGCGATCGCCCTGATCGTTTTCTTAATCGTTCTGGGGGTAACGGCACTCAGTTTAGGCCTCGCCTTTGCCCTGCCCGGTCACATCGAACTAATCGCTGTGATTTTCGTGACGAACTTGCCCCTACTCTTCGCCAGTACCGCCCTTGCCCCCCTATCATTCATGGCCCCCTGGCTCCAGTGGATCGCGGCACTGAATCCCCTCACCTACGCGATCGAGCCGATTCGGTATCTCTATTTCAATAGCGATTGGTCGTTGGGGAGTGGGGTGATGGCGGCTCCGTGGGGTGAGATGAATTTTGCGGTGATGGTGGCGGTGTTGCTTGGGTTTGATGCGATCGCACTCCTGCTGATTCAGCCCCTTCTCCGGCGACGTTTTGCCTAACGCCTCGTCTTAAAGTCTTTACACTAGACAGCAGCGATCCAGTGCGATCGCTGCTGTTTTCAATTCATCCTGTTTATTCCTGAATCAATGATGTTTTCTCCTCGTCCCCAACGCATCGAACCCCAACCCGGCCAAGAATCAGTCTGGGACTATCCCCGCCCTGCGATCGCGCAACCCAGCACTAAACATATTCAAGTGGTCTGTAACGGTGTGGCGATCGCCGACAGCCGCAACACAATCCGCGTCTTAGAAACCAGTCATCCCCCGGTTTACTACATCCCCATCGCCGATGTGCAGATGCAGTATCTCAGCCTGACAGATCGCCATTCGTTGTGTGAATGGAAAGGCGTGGCGAACTACTACACTATCACCGTCGGTGATACCGTCTTGCCCAATGTCGCTTGGCAATACCCCGAACCCACCGAAAGTTTTAACGCCATTCGGGATGCGATCGCTCTCTATCCCAGCCGGATGGAAGCCTGCTACGTCGATGGCGAAAAAGCCCAAGCCCAAGCCGGCGACTTCTACGGCGGCTGGATCACCTCTGATATCGTTGGCCCCTTCAAAGGCGGCAGCGGCACTTGGGGCTGGTAGACCAGAAGGCTCTAATTGTTGAGCATCAAAAAAGGGAACAGTTGAGACTGTTCCCTTTACATATTATTGATCCTTCAAAATCTTGCTGAGAGCGTCATACCTCAGTTTAGAAGCTGAAGATCGTCCGCAACACAGCGGCATACATCGTGTCGTTAACTTTACGACCTTCAGGGTTGAAGACAGCGTAGAACGCCGGAGCCAACTGAATGTTGTCGGTCACATCGAAGCGATATTCAATATTCGCCATCAACGCGGAAGCATCGTCATCAGGGGTTGCACCTTGAACACGAGCAGCGGTGGGCAATTGACCAAAGCCGAGGCGCAGCACGTCAGCTTCTTGGAAGAGGTCGGGGAAGGACACGTTGAACGCCCAGTTCCAGATATTTGCTGATTCACCTTTGTTCACCAAAGCGGTGAGGCCATCGGTAGCCAGTGCACTCACTTCAGCAAACGCTTCGGTGTAGCCAATCCAACCACTGACGTTGACGCTGTCGCTCACATCATAAGAAGCGGAGAGATGGTAGTGGTTCGCTGAGGTTGCGAGTCCAAGACCGGTCGAATCCCGGAAGGGTTTTGCCGCTTTACTGGTTCCAGCACTACTCAACCCGATGGTAGAGCTAATGTCTCCATTAGCATCCCGCGTATCACCGGGCGAAAAGGTGCGGGCATAACCCACAGCCAATTGCAACTTACCTAGGTCTGCGTTCAACTGAATCGGCAGGGCAATATTGCCGGCAAACAACCCGCGAGAGGCATCGTTTGCTTGGGAGCTGAAGAACCCTAAGTCAATGCCAAAGGTGTCATTGATCATGTAGTTTGCCCCAACCCCAGCCGTTCCAGTCCCGTGGGTATCGTGGAAGGCAGTGTTGTAGGCATTGCCAAGGGGTACATCGTCGTAGGAGTAGGGAGCGGTGCTGCCCACATCTAACACATCATCAATCAAGGCACCTCGTGCAAACACGTGCAGCATGAGCTTATCGCTAGCAGGGAAGCGATACCACACCTTGTCAACATTGACTTCGTTATTTTCACTGCCGTATATGTTCAGGTTCGCGTTGCTGGTGCCAAGGTTGCCCCCAGAGAAAGAACCATTAGCGGCATTGCTGGTATCCAGGCGAGTGCGTAAGCGGTCTTTCCCGGTGAAGCTGGTGTCGAAGGCTAACCGAGCGCGGTAGTTGAAGGTCAGTTCGTCGTTTACGGGTAAACCAGCGGTACCGCCCCAGGGTACACCAAGGGTCCAGACTACTTGACCGGCGAGTTTGGTGGTGGTGGAGAATTGGTTATCTTCGAGGAAGGCAACGCGGGATTCGAGGTTATCGACACGAGTACCGAGCATGGCGAGTTCAGCTTCAAACTCTTCCATGAGGCGGCTCATGGTTTCGAGGTCTTCTTTCGTGGCGAAATCGGCGGTGGTTTCCGCGATGAGACGCTCGATTTGTTGAAGACAAGCATTTAAACCGGCGGCAAATTCGTAGCGGGAAAGAGCGCGGTTGCCTCGGTAGGTGCCGTTGGGATACCCCTTGAGACAGTCGTAGCGGCGCACAAGGTCATCGAGGGCTTGGAATGCCCAGTCACCGGGGGAAACATCGCTGAATTGAGATGCACCGGTCAGGCCTTGGCCCATGGAACTGGTGCCTTCGGCGCTGTAGGCTTCAATTTGCTGCAACAGGTCGTTCGCAGAAGTTTCGCTGCTGAAGCTTTGAGCCAGAGCATCACCGGAAACTAACAGGGCTGCACTGAGCGCAGCCGGCGTAACGAATAAGGCTTTTTTCAAATTCTTGGACATTGACTTTCCTCACACTATGGCCGTGGAATACACGATGGTTAACGTGTTTGAGAGCTTTAGTTATACCAACTAATCGTGACTTGCAACTTTACGACATTCCTAAAGATATGCAATTTAGCGATTAGGTCGATGGAACTTGAGCATGAGTAATGTGACTCATATGGGCTAGATGTTAATTATTATGTTGAAGTCTGTCAAGCTAAACGTAAGTTTTTCTTGACGTTCCTTGTATTGGTTGCTGGGTTTTGGTTGGGGGGAAGTGGTGGCGATCGCAGGCCTCGCCATGATTTTGCGAAGAGCACGGACGGCAGGGGAACACCCGGAAAGAATGTCTGATCAGTCTGATCAGTTTGAATCGGTCTGAATCAGTCTGAAGACCGTGATTTAAGATCTAGGGAGAGGGCTGGTGATTATCTCGCAGGTTAAATGAGTATAAGTACTGATAATCTTGACATGACACAGGACACAGTGGCAACAGAGTGGGTTGAGGGCTTGGTGGATCATTGGCGATCGCATCTGGAGGCTGAACACCCGACACTGCGCCTGGCCAAACGTCAGAGTATTGTGCAGTGGCTGCTGGGTGATGATGTGGATCGCCTGTTAGAACTAGATGCCACCTACCGACGGATTACGGCCCAATCGATGGAATACCGCTATCGGATTCTCTGTCAGCGATATTTAAACAAAAGTCCGGGAAAGGCGTATCAAAACCTGATTCAACGTTTGGGGTCATTGATGGTGGTGCGCAACAAAATCCGCACGTGGGTTGCCCTGAGTCGCGATCGCCATCGTGCTGTTGCGGATGTGTTGCAGGAGGTGATTCAGGAAATGCTCAACAGCGATCGCTACCTGCAAACCTCCATTGCGTTTATTGCCCAATGCACCCCGGAGCCAACGCTACGCAATGCCCTGCTGTTGGCCAGCATCGAAGAATATTGCATGCGCCCGATCCGCAACCAACCCTTGCTGGTGTATCGGTTTGTCAATTATCTACGGCGATCGCAACGGGGGGGCATGACCCAAGTGCCCCAAGCCGAACGGATCAAAATGATTTCCGACGAAATCAGCCTCGATGAGGGGGAATCCTCCGTCAGCCTGTTTGATACAGAAGCGGTGAGCGATTACCAAGCGGCGCAGGAATGGGAAGAGCAGCAGGTGACGCGCCAGGCGGTGCAACAGGAATTTGAAGACTATTTGCGGGAGCATGTCGAACCCTTGGCGGTGGATTGGTTGCGGCTCTATTTACAGGGCAATTCCCAAGACGCGATCGCCCAAGACCTGCAACTTCCCGTTAAACAGATTTATCGACTCCGGGAAAAAGTCAGCTACCATGCCGTGAAAATTTTTGCCCTCAAAGGCCGTCCGGAATTAGTGGCCAATTGGCTGCAAGTGTCTATCCATGACCATAACCTCGGTTTAACGTCCTCTCAATGGCAACGGTTTTGGGACGAATTAACCCCACAACAGCAGCAACTAGTTGCCAAGCTCAAAATGTCCGAACCCATCGAAAAAATTGCCAACGATCTGAACCTCAAGAAATCTCAAGTCATGTCAGAGTGGGGCAAAGTTTACCAAAAGGCCCAGGAGCAACGCATCGCAGATTAGTGTTAGGTCAGTTACCTCAGGGCGGGTATGGTGGTGAATGGTCTAGGCGGAGGTAAACCCCAGGGAAGGGTTGATCGGTTGTGTTGGTTTGAGGGGGGCGATCGCCATCGGCTTGGCCAGCAGATATTTTTGGGTGAGGGTCTGTACACCTTCCGTCTTGAGGGGTTTTAAAAGTAGTTCATTGGCCCCCACCATTTTCGCCCGCACGTAGTCCACAATGCTTTTGCTCCCTGTCATCAACACCACGGGCACGTTTTGCAGGGAAGGAACCCGCCGCAAGTGGGAACAGAGTTCGTATCCGTTCATCACCGGCATCACGAGGTCAATCAGGAGTAGATCCGGTTGATGTTGCATGAGGCTGGGCAGAGCTTGCACCGGGTCGGAAATGCAGAGGCTCCGAAACCCTAATTTCGTCAAAATTTGTTCGAGTTGATAGCACGTTTGGGGGCTGTCATCAATGCAGACGATGAGGGGACGATGGGAAATAGCGCGTTGGGTGGCGATCGCGGTTTGAGCGACGGGGGTTTTACAGTCGTTGAGGGCATGAAATTTCATCAGCCCTTGCTTGAGGTAATAGTCTAACAAGCGGGTCACCGCTGCAAAAGACTGCTTGAGGACGACCATTAAATCCCAGATTGTGCGCTGACCGTTGAAGATCGACTGGAGTTTGAGCACCGTTTCGCCAGGGGAGACCTCTCGCTCCGGTTCGATCAGCAAGGATGGCGCACTGTAGAGATCTAGGGGGGTCAAGCCAATGCTGCGCCATTGCGCTTGGGCATCACGAACCTCATTGAAAATGGGTTTGAGGGCTGCGATCGGTAGCGTCACATCTGCACGGGCAATGCTCTCCATTTCCCATCCCCCTTTCCATTGACAATTCACCTCGGATTCAAGGGTCATCGCCACCAGAATTTCAGAGAATATCGACTCAATGATCCGCTGTGCTTTAGTAATACTGAAGGTCTGTTCCGTGACCCCTTGGAGGAGGTAGTAGTATTCCCAGGGTTCTTTGGGTGTGACGGGGATGTTGGGCATCGTACAGTGATGCTTTTTGATCGCCCGTTGCCAGCGTCGCACCCGATGCTGAGGATGGATGGCGTAGGCGATCGCCCCTTGATAGATATAGACACAGCATCGCTGCTGGCGAGTTGTCAGGACAAGTTGACCCGTGACCGCTTTTTGCTGAAGCGTAGTGAGAATTTGGTAAACCTTGATCAGGGCAGTGTGATCAACCGTCATAGTGACAACTCACCGTTTATTGAACAAAAACGAAGTTGGCTTAAGTTTAGATACGAGTTGTGAAAATGTTGTGAAAGTATGGCCCCGCGATCGCCATCCAGCCGGATCGCGATCGATCTAGATGAATCGATAGTCACTCCCCCGATCGCTCCCCAAGGGCTTCAGACTACCGGTAAACCCACCTGGGGCAGAAGGCGACAGTGAAAAATCTGCTCAAAGGCGAGGATCACCTGGGCCCGTACCTGCGCCATGGTTACCTCCGGCACAAACTGCACCAATGATCCCACGGCGCGATCGCGAATCCCACAGGGCACAATCTGCTCAAACCCCGCTAAATCCGGGCAGACATTGAGGGCAAACCCATGCATCGTGATCCACCGCTTCACCTTGATGCCGATTGCTGCCACCTTCACCCCCTCCACCCAAACCCCCGTTAACCCCGGAACCCGCTCCCCCTGTACCCCAAAAGCGGCCAAGGTTTGAATGATCACCGCTTCCAATTGGCGCAAATACCAATGGAGATCCGGCTGATGGCGACAGAGATTCACAATGGGATAGCCCACCAACTGCCCCGGACAATGGTAGGTCACTTCGCCGCCGCGTTCGGTGCGATGCAAAGCAGCAGGGCTTTGGGCTGGGTCAAACTTGAGATGGTCTAAGGTGCTGCCGGTTCCGAGGGTATAGACCGGCGGATGTTCGACTAAGAGGAGTACATCGGCAAGGGCAGGATTATCTAAGCGGGCTTTGAGGAGCGCTCGCTGCCACTGCCAAACCGTCGGATACTCCCAACAATCCAGTAGGTAGAGGTAACAACCGGGTAACGAGTCCGTCATAAGCGTGAAGATGGAAGCGGCATCTTGTCAAGGACTATCACAGGATGCAAAGGATGGTAAAGAGAAGTCAAGAGGTTACGTTCTCCAGAATACAAAGTGCTAGGGTAAAAGTATAGAGATCAATCATTAAGGAGTAAGCCAGAGTCACCCTTAAGGATATTGAATCATGGTTGCAAAGTTGAGTTCAATCGTGATGATGAGGTTAGCCTCTCATGAGCATCGTTCCACTCATTCATCCTTAAACGTTGGCACAGTAGCAGCAAAAGAGGTCAAAACATCACAACCCCTCGGATGATCCTGTTACTTCACGACTGTTGATCGGAACGCCTGTATAAGTTTTTACTGTCGTCCACCTAGTCCATATTTAAATTTAATTTACTAGACTGGTTCGACTTCCATCCTACACAATGGAGTAGTTCAAATATGAAGCTTTTAATCCAGGGCAATAATATTACTGTTACGGATTCGATTCGTGATTATGTGCAACAAAAGCTGGAGAAAGCTGTCAAACATTTTCAAGGTATCACCACTACGATTGATGTGCATCTTTCCGTAGCGCGTAATCCCCGCATTAGTAACAGTCACTCCGCAGAGGTGACGGTTCATGCCAATGGGACGGTGATCCGTGCGCAAGAAAATAGCGCCGATTTGTATGCCAGCATTGACCTTGTTGCAGATAAGATCACGCGGCAGCTTCGCAAGTATAAAGAGAAGCACCTGCATAAAACTCAATCCCAGCCGAAAACAGCAGTGCGCCTTGATGAGCAGGTTTTAACAGAAGACCTGATTGGCGATCGCGCTCCGGAACTGCCGGCAGAAGTGGTGCGGATGAAGTACTTTGCGATGCCGCCCATGTCCGTTGAAAATGCCCTGCATCAGCTTCAATTGGTGGATCACGACTTCTATGTGTTTCTCAATGAAGAAAGCAATGAAATTAATGTGATCTACAGTCGGAACCATGGCGGTTTTGGGGTGATTTCTCCCCGCAATGGTAACCATGCCAACAATGGCAAAGCCCCCGCTGATTCTGCATCCCACATCAACGCATAACCCAGCGGCAGAGGCATCCAAAAAAAGGAGAGCGATCGCTCTCCTTTTTTTGGGATTACATCCAGATTACCCCGCAATCCCATGATCTCAAAGTATTAGATCATAAGCATTCAGCACATTAGGGCAGTCGAGCGTAGAGTTCCGTCATCCGTCGGAGGCGATCGCGCAACTCCGGCTTCAGCATCGACTCTTCATAACGCCAACCCCAATTGCCCTGGGCTGCACTGGGCATATTCATCCGCGACTCTGTGCCCAAGCCCAACACATCCTGCAACGGATAGATGGAAATCTGACCCACCGAACTCATCGCCATCCGAATCATCGCCCATTCGATCGGCTCCGGAGGTTCTCCACCGAGGTAATCATAAACCCGCTGCTTGGCTTCCTCGTCGCGGGCATTAAACCAGCCCACCGTCGTATCGTTATCGTGGGTTCCCGTATACACCACACAGTTTGAGCCATGGTTAAAGGTCAAAAAGGGATTACCGGGCCCCGAATCAAAGGCAAAATGCAGCACCTTCATCCCCGGAAACTCGAAGCGATCGCGCAGGGCTTCCACTTCGGGGGTAATCACCCCCAAATCTTCGGCGACAATCGGCAACTCACCGAGATCCGCTTTGAGAATCTCGAAAAATTCCGCCCCAGGAGCTTCCACCCATTCCCCGTTCGTGGCTACCGTTTCGCCCCCGTCCACCGACCAAAAGGACTCAAAACCTCGGAAATGGTCAATCCGCATCAGGTCTACATAGTTCAGCATCCCTTCAATGCGATTCACCCACCATTTAAATTGCGTCTGTTGGAGGACTTCCCAGTTGTAGACCGGATTGCCCCAAAGCTGACCCGTCGCACTGAAGTAGTCCGGGGGAACACCAGCCATTTGCGAAGGTTCGCCCGTGTCGGGATCAAGACAAAAGATATCCGGGTTCGCCCACACATCAACGCTGTCATGGGCAACATAGATCGGAATATCTCCGAACATCTGCACTCCGTTGTCGTTGGCGTATTGCTTCAGGGTGGACCATTGTCGGAAAAATTCCGACTGCATATATTTATGGAAAAAGATTTCGTCGTGGAGTTGCTCTTTGGCGAGGCGGAGGGCTTGGGGATCGCGGTTTTTTAGGGGTTCGTCCCATTGATGCCAGCTTTTCCCGTTTTGGGCGGTACGAATGGCCATGAAGAGGGTGTAGTCATCGAGCCAAGCGGCTTGGGCTTCGCAAAATTCGGTAAAGACTTTTTTCCGCTCTGGGGTTGCTTTGCTGAAGAAGGTATGGCTGGCTTTGCGCAGTAGGGGCAGTTTGATCTTGATGGCGGCTTCGTAGTCCACCTGGTAGGGGGTGAAGGTGGGCAGATGGGCGAAGTCTAGTTCACTGAGGAGGTTTTCGGCGACGAGCCATTCCAGGTTAATCAGCAGGGGGTTCCCGGCTAGGGCGGAATAGGACATGTAGGGAGAATTACCGAAGCCGGTGGGGCCGAGGGGTAAGACTTGCCAAATTTGCTGCCCGCTGGCGGTGAGGAAGTCTACGAAACGATAGGCTTCCTGACCGAGGTCACCGATGCCGAAGCGACCAGGAAGGGAGGTGGGATGGAGGAGGATGCCGCTTGCTCGCCGCGAAAATGCCATAGCGTTTCTAATGATGTGTCGATAGTAGCGCGATTCTTTTGCACTGTACGGCCTGATCCGTTGAGAAATCAAGGATCAGGCCGGAATTGGGGGGATATGGGAGGGGTGGGGGTGCGATCGCCCTGCACGGAGTTCACCGATTTACCATTTGAGCAGGTTAAATTGCTCCATGTCCACGGTGTCACGATTGCGATAGATGGCCAAAATGATCGCCAGGCCCACAGCCGCTTCAGCAGCAGCCACGGTGATCACAAAGATCGAGAACACTTGCCCCTTAATCCCCTCTGGATCGAGAAAGTTAGAAAAGCTCATCAAGTTTAAGTTGACCGCATTGAGCAAAAGCTCCACAGACATCAAGACGCGCACCACGTTCCGGCTGGTGACGAGACCATAAATTCCGATGCAGAACAGAGCCGCTGCTAACAAAAGGAAAAATTCAAGTTGAAGTTGCATAAATCCAAAAAAGAAGTCGAGGGTGTATGAAGCGGGAAGGGGTCGGGGTTAGCGATCGCTAGCCGTACCCGTTAGCTCCCGTGGCCGTTCCGGCAAGGTGAGCGCATCTTGGGTATCCGTCGCCATCTTCTCAGGAATAAAATCACGACGTGCCAGGATAATCGCCCCCACCATCGCCATCAGCAACAGCACAGAGGCCAATTCAAAGGGCAGTAGGTAATCACTAAAGAAATGCTTGCCGATTTGCACCACAGTGCTAGTCAGCACCACAGTGGTATCCACCACCCACGGTGTTGCCAACACCATCGTACTCAGGAGCGCAAACAGCCCCACGCAGACCAACGCCGTTGCCCCCTGTCGCAGCCATCGATTCCCCACGGGTTTGAAGGCTTCCTGCTTATTCACCAACATGATGGCAAACAGAATCAGCACATTCACCGCGCCCACATAGACCAGAATCTGCGCAGCCGCCACGAAGTCAGCATTGAGCAACACGTAAAGGCCTGAAATACAGAGAAAAACACCACCCAGCAAGAAGGCGGAGTAGACAATTTGGTCAAGGAGGACAACACCCAAGGCGGCAGCAATCATCAAAATGCCTAAGAGGGCAAAGGAAATCAGTTGAACATCTTCTGCTAAATTCACGCGAAATTATCTCCTAGAGGGGGTCGATGGGGGTGGGGGCATCGCAGACGACACCGCCCACAGAGACGGGATATCGAGGGCAGGGCTTAATCGCTTTTGTCCGTGTCATCAGGGCTAGGCTGGGCAGCGATCGCTTCAGGCCGTTGACCCGCTCGCTGCGCACCAGCCGGCAAATCATGGCCATCCACCACGCCCTTCGGCAGATAGGCAAACTCTCGAATCGGGGTCACCATCGGATCTTGCGTCACCTTGTAGGGCAAGCGTCCGAGGGCGACGCTGTCGTAGTTGAGTTCGTGGCGATCGTAAGTTGCCAACTCATACTCCTCCGTCATCGAGAGGCAATTCGTCGGACAGTATTCCACACAGTTCCCGCAGAAGATACAGACCCCAAAATCAATACTGTAGTGATTGAGCTTTTTCTTCTTCGTTTCTTTATCAAATTCCCAATCCACGATCGGTAAATTAATCGGGCAAACCCGCACACAGACTTCGCAGGAAATGCACTTATCAAACTCATAGTGAATCCGACCCCGATACCGTTCGGAGGGGATGAGTTTTTCGTAGGGATATTGCACCGTAACCGGTCGCCGCTGCATATGGTCAAAGGTAACGGAAAGACCCTGACCAATGAACTTTGCAGCTTGAACCGTCTCTTTGGCGTAGTCCCCGACTTGTTTGAGAAAGTTAAACATGAGGTTTCAGGGTAGGTAAACGAACATTAGCCACCAAAGGCCACCGGAAACACCAGCTTGAGACCAGCGGTGAGCAAAAGATTAACCAACGCAACCGGGAGTAAGAACTTCCAGCCAAGGTTTAACAGTTGGTCAATGCGCACACGGGGGAGCGTCCAGCGTAACAGGACCGCCAGGAAGACCAACACGTAGGCTTTGAGGATGGTCATGATGATCCCCAAGGATGCCGTCAGCATTTGTAACCAGGGGGTGGTTTCGCTGACTCCGAGCCAACCGGCGAGTTGATCGAGGGGAACGGGAAATTCCCAGCCGCCGAGGTAGAGGATGGCGACGATTAGAGCAGACAACACGAGGTTAATGTAAGACCCCACATAGAAGAGCGCAAATCGCATCCCAGAGTATTCGGTTTGATACCCAGCGACGAGTTCTTCTTCGGCTTCGGGAAGGTCAAAGGGAAGCCGTTCGCATTCGGCTAAGGCTGCAATCCAGAAAATCAGGAATCCCACCGGTTGCCGCCAGATATTCCAGCCCAAGATGCCGTAGCCGGATTGCTGTTCGACGATGTCGATGGTGCTGAGGCTGTTGGACATCATGACGACCGCTAACACCGCCAAGGCCAGGGGAATTTCGTAGCTGATCGACTGGGCAGCGGCGCGGAGTCCACCGAGGAGTGAGTATTTATTGTTGGAGGAGTACCCGGACATCAGCAGGCCGATGGGGGCAATGCTAGAGAGGGCGATCCACAGGAAGATCCCGACATTGAGGTCGGTGATCAAGAGGTTTTGTCCGAAAGGGACGATGAGATAGGAGAGGATGACGGGAATCACCACCAAGATGGGACCGAGGGTAAAGAGCCACGGGTCGGACTTGTTGGGGGTGACATCTTCTTTGAAGACGAGTTTAAGGCCATCCGCAACGGGTTGTAGGACACCGAGGGGGCCGGCAAATTCGGGGCCAATCCGTTGTTGTGCCGCTGCTGAGACTTTGCGCTCTAGCCAAACGGTGACAAGGACTCCGACGACGGCTCCGATGACCACGAGCACCATTGGAAGGGGTATCCAAAGGGCACGGGCGACATCCTGAGGGAGTCCGAATTCGGTCAGAGTCTGGATAAAGCTTCCTTGCAGATCGATTCCTGAATTCATGGATTTCAGCCGTTAACAGCGTTAGACGCAGGGATAATTCCTGCCGTGATTACTGATTATTCAGTATATCGTGGGACGTTGCCTGGTCTGACGTGAAGTGAGGGCGATCGCAAATATCAACCATGAGTTTGGCTAATCGATCCCAGTTGTTCGGCAACCGGTTAACCAAGACCATGTTTCGTTAAAATCCCCAAGACCTTCGGGCCATTAATCGGCTTACTCAAAAAGTCCGTCGCCCCCACCACCTTGGCCCGCACCCGATCCACTAAACCATCATTGCTGGTCAAAATCACCACCGGCAAGTCTTTAAACTGACCCACCCGGCGAATTTGGCTACAAATTTCATAACCGTTGGCAATGGGCATCATGAGATCGAGTAACACAAAATCCGGCTTCTTCTGCAACAGCGTCGGCAGGGCCTGCACCGCTTCTTGAATCCAGATCACCTCATAGCCTGCATTTTGGAGTAAGTCTTGGAGAGCATGACCGATTTGGGGGCTGTCATCAATGCAGATTACCCGGCCTTTGGAGGGGACAGATGCTTTGTCGGGCCGGGTCTCGGTGCGGGGTGGGAGGGCGGGATCGGGTGCGGCCTGGGGGGCGGGTCCAGGGATGTCGTTAACTTCGACGAGACCGATGTAGTGTTTCCGAATGTAGGGCAGGAGGGATTTTGTGATGCTAACTACATCACGTTTGAGCAAGATGGCAATATCCCGTAGGGTGCGCTTGCCGTTGACCAGTTCTGCCAGTTGTTGGTAGACCTTGGGGGGGGTGGAGCTTTGGAGGTGACCGTGTTGTTTGATGACGGGGGCAAGGTTGGGCGAACAGAGGGCGAGGCCGGCTTGGGCCCATTGCTCCCAATCAGCTTGGGCAATATCGAGGGCGGCGTCAATTTCCACAGTCCAAGAGCGCGGCAAAATGGCGGTGTCAGCCGTTGAGGGACGCACACCGAGGCGGGGTGTGATGCTTAAGGGTTCGGTGGGGTTGCTGGGGTGGGCGGGAGATTGTTCGACGGCATCCCCCAGGAGCGCGAGTTGGAAGGCTTGGGAAATTTCAAAGAGCACCTCTGTGACGATACCGTGAATAATTTGCATGACGGTGTCGGTGTTGGCGAGTTGGCGGGTGGCCAGCAGGGTGAGAATTTGGTAGTCCCAGCATTCAAATTGGTCGTTTTGGCGGACTTTGATTTGTTGGGCGGTTTGGGTGAGTTGGTGGCTGAGGAGTTGTCGCCGCCAACGTCGCATGCTGTGGGGGCCCCCGGATGCCCAAGCGAGACGACCCAGGGCTAGGTAGAGACTCCAGGTTTGGTTGGGGGCAATGGTCAGATCAATGCGTCCAGTGAATTGATGACTCTGGAAACAGGCAAGTTGCGATCGCAATTGACCAGTACCACCCCTGGACGAATTCTCCATAACCTGTGCTACTTCGGATGGATGAGATAACGAGCCAGAACCTCGCTGCTGTGTCATAACAGGTACAGGGGAAAGAGAGCAAGTTGAGGACGCAGGGCTAGTCACAGGACAACAAGATTTGAGGCTGACGTTTAAGCTGAAGAATTAAGTAGTTTTAATTCCTTTCGTTACTAATTTTAACGCTAAAATTCATCAACCTGTCAAAAAGAAAGTAACGATATGTAAACATATCGTAATATTCATATCTCTTAATGTTTTCGCTTTATTCGTTCGACCGCGTGATCTATCAACAACACTATTTCTGTGAGGATTTCAAAGCCAAGGATGAACAGGTATCTAAGCTTAAAATGAGGTCACATTGAAACGGGATTTTTGCGGTCTCAGCGAACACCTTTTTCCCTGGGTTGATAGATGATTAGACGGTAGTGCATTAGATTATTGTGGGGAAGGAGAGGATATCCTGCCAACTCCAGCGATGGTCAGTCAATCCTGCTCGTTGTGCCGCCGTGCTCTTGTAGCGACTGTGCTGCCAGATCCAGTTGAAATAACTCACCACTAAACGCACCGTCACCTTTGTCTGCTGCCACAGTTTGCCAAACTTGTTCTGTCGTCGATGCCACCTACCCGTCTGCTGCCTGATAATTCCATTGGTACGCTCCAACCGTTGCGTTTGGTCTTTGCCAATGTAGTGCTCAATTTCCAGCGGCAGTACCCGCTCATATCCTCCCCAGTTGTCACTATTCCATTGCTGGCAATGGGTCTTTCCCTCCGTGCTCACCACCAGTTCTTCAATCAGTTCATCGGTGTGTTTCCCCACTCGTGCTGTCAAGATTAACCCGCTCGAATCTGCCAAACTCATCGCAATCCAGCAATCGCCTACTTCAACTTCTTCGGGCAAGCATTGTTTGTTTTTTTTTCACGAATGACCACATCTCATCAGCACTCACGTCCTCCGTTTCCACGCCCTGCACTTGGTCGTTATGAACCAGCAAAGCTTTAGCACTGGCGGCACGAATAATACTGACCACGGTGTTATAGGCTAATCCGCTGATGCGGCTGACTCCTCGCAAGCTAGTGCCTTCACTGTGGGCTTGAAGTACTTGCTCAATCTGCTCCGGAGTAACATGGCGATAGTAGTAGAGGGTGTCAAAACTCTCGGCAAAGGTTTGCTGGCAGTGAGGGCAGAAGTAGCGTTGATGACCATTGGGCATTTTGCCGTGTTTGTGGGTTTTGGGATGACCGCAGAGCCGACATTCCATAGTTTTAGTGCAGTGGTAACGATTCCTCTACTTTACCAAACCCACATCATTTTGACGCACTACCGATTAGACCAATGTCCAAATCAGGTGTAACCCTTCTATCAGCTAATCGCCATTTAAATTTCCAGGGCGATCCACTTACAGCAAGGGCTTCAGGCTCATTGACATGCAGTTTAGATACTGATTAGCTTCACCCTTCTATAGCAAAACTTTGGCAATGTTATAGGTCAATTTACTGTGATCCTCGTTTTTTGAGCCGTTTATTTGCTCAGATCAGGCCACAGGACTCAGGCTGTTTCTGGGCAAGATATCTGCGATCGCAAGATTGTATTGAAAAGAGAAGAGTACCCCGTAGTAAAGAGAATGGGATGGGGCATAAACCCAATTGAGCAATAGGGCAGGTTCTCCACCCAAAGTGTTTTTTTTAAAGAACACAAGATGGGGTTATCGCTGTGAAATTCCTATGAAGTTATGGCGGGGTTTTACAGGGATAAATTGTAATTTTCATCAAATCTTTACAGTGATCTGGACAATGTTATGAGTTTTTGGGAGAGGGGCTGGGGCTGGTTGACTGACAAAGTTAGCCAGATCCCGGAAAGCTCTCACCCTAGGGGAGAGGGAACTGGAAAAATGGATCGGCTCCCCTCGCCCTCTGGGAGGTTGGGGGTGAGGGCTATCAAGTCAGTCAACCAGGGGGCTGGGGTTGTGATCGGGGGGCGATCGCCCTCATGCTTCAGCGGTGATCTGCTGGTCAAGGGTGGCTTGATAGAGTTGGGCTAAGGTAGTGCCGTCGTCGGGATAGAGAGATAACCCTGCGGCCACGCTGACGGGAAGAGCGAGTTGCCCTTCGAGGAGAAAGACTTCATGGGAAAAGAGGTGCATCAAATCTTGAGCGGCTTGGATGCCGGTGGGGCGGGTGATGCCGTAGAGGCCAATGATAAATTCGCCGCCGCTCCACCGGGCGACGATGTCTTCGGGGGAACAGGTGTGTTTGAGGAGTTGACCGAAGCGTTGGAGGATGCGATCGCCCACATCATGGCCATAATCGCAGTTGATCTGCTGGAGGTCTTGGATAGTGAGGGTGATAAAGCCAATGGTCTGATGTTCTTGGGTGGCACAGTGGAAAAACCGCTGAAAATCCTGCTCCGAGCGATAGCGGTTCGCCACGCCGGTGAGGGGGTCTTTTTCGGTGAGGTCGCGGAGCAGGCGACTGCGTTCGAGGCGGTTAAAAATGCGGGTGACGAGTTCCGGCTCGGTGACGGGTTTGCAAATGTAGTCATCTGCACCAAATTGATACATTTGCTGGAGGGTGGTGCGATCGCGGCTCGCCGACAAAAAGACAATGGGCAACTGTGACCATTGGGGATCATTACGCACCACTTGGCAGAGTTCCAAGCCATTGATATAGGGCATATCCACATCCAATATCAGCAGGTCGGGCGACACCTGCTGGAGGGTTTCCCAAAAGTTGCGCGGGTCGTTGAGGGTCTGGACCTCAATCCGCCATGGGGTAAGCATCGTGGTCAGGCTGTCCAGCAAAATCTCATCATCATCGACGGCTAAAATGGTCGCTTCGCAGGCCGTTTGCTGCTGGAGGTGCTGGGTAATGATGCCCATCAGTTGCACCGGTGCAATGGGTTTGACCACAAAGCCCGTCACCCCCAGACGCGCCACGGAAACACGGTTATGAAAGGTGTTTTGAGTGGTTAACACCAGGGTGATCGGCGGTCGTTCTAGGGCGCGGAGATGTTCTAGGATGACCAGTCCGGCGGTTTTGGTCCTAGGAAACGTGAGTTCTAGTACCACGAGGTCGGGAATATGGCCGGTGAATTGGGGGTTTTGCCATTGTGTGATGGTGGCGATCGCTGCCTCGCAGGTCGCCACATAGTCTAGATCGAACGGCCATTGCTGGGCTTCCGTTTGCACAGCCTCGATGTAGGGGGTGTCGGGGTCGATGATTAAAACATGGGGCGATCGCTCCGTCGGAATCGCCCGTGGGGTGACGGGGAGGATCGGGGCAGGTTCCGCCACGACTGGATCGGAGGGGAGTAGCTCAGCCAGGGCGGTGAAACTAGCGCGGAGGGATGGGGCTGGGGGGGCGATCGGTTCCTTGAATGCCTGTTCTAACTGTCGGGCGAGGTCTGACCCGGCGGGTAAACCAAACATCCCCAACGACCCGACTAATTTATGGGCTTGGCGTTCTGCATTGAGGCGGAGGTTTTCGTCTAACTTGCCCGCTTCAAGGGCAGCGATCGCCGCCTCTAGCACCGCCATCCGGGCCAAAATCGGCTCCCGAAACTGCATCCATAGCTTTGTGATCGCCCCTTGCAATGCCGCCGCCTTTGCTGGATCAGAGGGGGGTGCAGGCGCGATCGGTGGCGCAGGCGCGATCGGTGGTGCAGGCGCGATCGGTGGCGCAGGCGCGATCGGTGTGGCCACTGGACTCGACCCCAACGACTCAGCCTGCACCATGTCCGGCAACGCCTTCAAACAATAGCCCACCCCATACACCGTCTCAATTGCACCATCCGCCCCCACCGCCTTCAACTTGCGCCGCAACCCCTTAATATGGGCCCGCACCGTCTCCTCCCCCGGCGGATCATCAAACGACCACAAATGCTCCAGAATCGCCCCCTTCGTAAACACCTGCTTTGGGTGGCGCAAAAACAACTCCAGCAAGTTATATTCCTTCGGCGACAGCGTCAACAACTGCTCATCCCACTTCACCTCACAAGCACTGGGGTCAAGCTGCAACGGCCCCCAGGTCAAAATCGGCGCACTTGAATCACTCTGCCGCCGCAACAAGGCCCGAATCCGCGCCAACAATTCAGGAATCGTGCAGGGCTTCACCACATAGTCATCCGCCCCCGCATCCAATCCCACCACCTTCGACTCACTACAATCATTCGCCGTCAACAACAAAATCGGACTATTAATCTGCTCATTGCGCAGCCGCCGACACAAATTAATCCCATCCAGTTTCGGCAAGCTGACATCCAACAACATCAGGTCGTAGGTAAAACTTTGGGCATAGTCCCAGCCTTCTTCACCGTCGTAGGCCGTATTCACAACATAACCCTGCTGACTCAGCATGGTGCTAAGGGTTTCTGCCAAAACGTGATCATCTTCAACCAGTAATAAGCGCATGACATATGAATGAAATCAGCGTGTTGATCATCGGTGCGCAATCCCCTCGGCTCCTGCCCCATTATCGCAAGATTCTGGAGTCTCACGATCCCGACTTCTGGACGGTATTGCTTCTTACCCTTCAGACGGTGGGACGACAGGACAGCATGACCCATGATGACGATTTTGGCCTAGCTTCATCCGGTTATCTAACGCCAGGCAGAGGATCAACGGGATAATGTGGATCATCACCCATGGGGTCTAGAGTGACAGGAAGGAGGGCAACACATGAACAAATCATTACAGGTAGGACTGGGGTTAACGATAAGTTCCGTGCCAGCACTGTTGGTGGGGGTGGGAGTGACGCTCATGGGCGCGACGCTGCTGGTTGGGACTGTTCAGGATGCTTTAACGTTGATTGGCCTGTCCATTGTCTGCACGTTTGGGGTCAGTCTGGTGGTGTGGTTGCCGCTCTGTTGGTTGGTGGGTCTGGTGGTGATTTGGGGGCTGATTTTGGCATATTGGCTGATCCATCGCCTCTGGGGGATCACAATCCCCTGGTTGGAGCGTCGTTTTCCGGAGGATTCACGACTCCGATCGCCCTTGAGACTCGGAGCCGCGATCGCATCTTCCCCCAGCGATGAGGCCGAGAATCCCCATGACTCCAAGCCAACAACGCCCACCCTCACCCATGGCCAACAAGCTTTAAGCCTCTACATTCGCCAGGCCTTGGCTAAAGGGTACAGCTTAGATAAAATTCATCATCGGTTACAGCACGAGGGATGGACACCGAGGGATGTGGAGGCGGCTGAAGCGTCGATTCCGGAGTTGACCGCCGAACGAGGATAAACCGCAGGATGGAGCAAGGTAACGCAGCAGGGTCGAGTCACGGGATCAAATGGCAAAACAACAAATGGTAGAAAATTTGGGATGGCAACGGTGGTGGATTTACCAGCAGGAGCGGTTTCCGGTTGTGAGTAACGGCATTCTGATTGTGATGTTTAGTAGTGCGATGGTGAGTTATGGGGCGGTGGTGCAGGGGGCAGTGCCGACGGTGCGATCGCAACTGGTGGCCTTCATTATTTTCTTTCTGGCGTTTCTCCAATTGCGAATTGCCGATGAATTTAAAGATTACGAGGACGATTGCCGTCATCGCCCCGAACGGCCCGTCCCCCGTGGTTTGATTCACCTCACAGAATTGCAATATCTCGACTGGGCGACGCGCTTAATTCAGGTGATTTTTTCGGTGAATTTAGATCCCAAACTCGTGGTCTTGTTGGCCTTGATCTGGGGCTATCAGTTCCTGATGCAGCGGGAATTTTTCCGGCGCGATTGGCTCAAGCAACACCCGGCGCTCTATCTCCTCAGCCATAATGTGATCCTGCCGATCTTGGGTCTTTATGGCATTGCCTGCGGTGGGTGTTCGGGGGCGGGGGCGTTTCCCTGGGCGGCGTTGTGGTTGTTGCCGGTGAGCAGTTGCCATGGGGTGGTGATTGAGGTGGGGCGCAAGGTGCGATCGCCCCGCGAAGAACGGCCCGGCGTGGAAACCTATACGGCCCTTTGGGGGCGAGAAAATGCGCTGCTGGTGTGGTTAATCGCCGTTGGGGGCGGCGGTCTCACAACCTTGCTCGCGGCGTGGCAACTGCCCACGGCCCAAGGCACGGCCAGTTTGTTATTAATCGCGGGCGGGGTGATCTGTTGGTTGGCCTATTTGTTTTTAAACGCTCCGTCCCCCCGCAGTGCAAAATTAATCTATCTCGCCTCGGCCCTGTGGGTGCTGGTGAGCTATAGCTGTTTGGGATGGATGCCCTTGGTGGCGGCGTTATGAAATATATTGTCCAACTCACAGAACGGCCTGTGATTGCTTTGATGGGGCGCAAGGCCAGTGCGATCGCCCGTCTCGCCCAACAGGGGTTTCGCGTCCCACCGGGTTTTGTGGTCACACCTGCCGCCTTTTGGGATAGCCTCACCCGTGATCAAGAAGACCAACTGCGATCGCTCTTCCCCCAGTCCCCCCACACCGCCACCACGCTGCAAACCCTCTTGGCCGATGTCCTCCCCAGTGAGGTGGTGCAGTATGAATTACTCCAGGCGATGGCGGCGGTGTTTCCCTATGGGGGACAGTTTGCGGTGCGATCGTCGGCGTTGGATGAAGATGGTGTGGAGCGATCGCTGGCCGGTCAATTGCACACCTCCTTAAGCGTGGCGGCGGCGGATCTTCAGCCCCAAATCGCGGCGGTATGGCGGTCGGCCTATCAAAACAACGTGCTCCTCTACCGTCATCGCCAAGGCCAAACCGATCTCCCCCAACCCCCGGCGGTTTTGGTGCAGCAGATGTTAAACCCGGTGGCGGCTGGGGTGGCCTTCGGGGCTGATCCGGTGACGGGGCGGCGTAATTTGGTGATTATCAATGCGGTCTATGGGCTGGGGTCGCTGTTGGTATCCGGGGAAGAAGATGCGGACACCTTTTATCTCAATCGCCAAGGGGATATTTTGCAGCGGCAAATTGCCCGCAAACCCCAAGCCCATTACCCCAATCCCACGGGCAAATCGGGGGTGTTTGCCCAGGCGATCGCTCCCGATCAGGTGACAGAACCGGCCATTAGCGATCGCCAAGCCCAAGCGATCGCCGCCCTCGTCCAACGCACCGGTCAAGAATTCGGCCTACCCCAAGATATTGAATGGGCGATCACCGACAACGGTCAACTGTACCTCCTCCAAGCCCGCCCGATCACCGCCCTGCCCACTCCCCAAGCCCCTAGCGGCAGCTATCGCCTTTGGGACAACAGCAACATTGCCGAGAGCTACAGCGGTGTCACCACTCCGTTAACCTTTTCCTTTGCGCGGCGGGCCTATGAGGAGGTGTATCGTCAATTTTGCCGCTTGATGGGGGTGAGTCAGAGCCGGATCATCGCGAGCGATCGCACCTTCACGACGATGATCGGCCTGATGCAGGGGCGGATCTACTACAACCTGCTCAGTTGGTATCGGGTGCTGATCTTGCTGCCGGGGTTTCGCCTCAATCGGCGGTTTATGGAGCAAATGATGGGGGTGAAAGAATCCCTCCCGGAGGAGATTATCACCCAAATGGCCGGGAAACCCTGGTGGCAAGATGGGATTGAATTGGTGCGCACCCTCTTCGGTTTGGGCTGGAATGCAATCCTCTTACCCTGGACAAAATACCGCTTCTATCGCCGCCTCGATCGCGCCCTTGGCCCCCCGCAAACCAGTTTGTACCAACGACTATTACGCCAAACACCCCCACCGCCGCCCCGCCTCGACCAACTGGCCGCCGATGAATTAGTCGCCCATTATCAAGACCTAACCCGCCAACTTCTGCCCCGCTGGGATGCGCCGATTGTCAATGATTTTTTGGCGATGATTTGCTATGGTGTGCTCTGTCGGTTAACCCAAACTTGGGGCGGCGATCGTGACGGGATCTTACCGAATCTGCTCCTAGTCGAACAGGGGGCGATGATCAGCACGGAACCGGCACGACAATTGCGGGAAATGGCCCGCCGGGTGGCCCGCGATCCTGACCTGATCACCACGCTGCAACGGGACACGCCGACGGCGATCGCCACCGCATTAACCAAACATCCAGAATTAGCCGCCGCCTATCACCAGTATCTCGACCAATTTAGCGATCGCTGCCTTGATGAATTAAAACTCGAAAGCCCCACCCTGGCGGAAAATCCCCTGCCCCTGTTGCGATCGTTGGGTGCGATCGCCTCCCAAATGCACACCGCTCCCACCCCTGAAGCCACCACGTCCCTGCCCCCGCCGGAACTTCTTCACCTGCGCCGCCTCCTCCGCCGCAGCCCGTTAAAACGCTTGATTTTTGCTGGGGTCTTGCACCAAACCCGCGCCCGGCTGCGCGATCGCGAAAATCTCCGGTTTGAGCGCACCCGTGTCTTTGGTCGCGCCCGCCAAATTTTCCTCGAATTGGGTAAACGCTTTTTCGTGTTGGATCTGCTCCATCGACCCGACGATATTTTTTATCTCAACGTTGAAGAAATTATCGGCATCTTAGCGGGAACGAGCACCTGTAATCGGATCAAAGGTCTTGTGGCCCTGCGTCGTAGCGAATTTGAGCACTACCGGGAAACCCCGCCGCCGCCCGATCGCTTCGCCACCTACGGCATCCCCCACGGTGGCATCAATACCACCAACACGGCCCGCCCCCCCTCCGGTTCCGTCCAACAGGGCCTCGGCTGTTCACCGGGAATTGTGCGCGGCGTGGTGCGAGTGGTGCGCGATCCCCATAGTCTTTTGACCCAAGAGCAGCCTTTAGCACCGGGGACGGTGTTGGTGGCAGAACGCACCGATCCCGGTTGGATTTTGTTGTTTCCGGCGGCGGCGGGGCTATTGGTGGAGCGGGGGAGTTTGCTGTCCCATGCGGCGATCGTGTCGCGGGAGTTGGGGATTCCGGCGATTGTGTCGATTCCGGGAGTGACGCGCTGGCTCAAGGATGGCGATCGCGTCGAATTCAACGGCAGCACCGGACGAATCGAACGCCTGCGGGATTAGGCGATCGCCCTATCCCAACTCCGATACGCCCCAAAAGAGCTAGATAAAGATAGTGATCTAGAAGCTCACCCTACAGAGGGTCAAGACAACAACGCTAGGGAGTGTGAGCCTCTGGCTCACTCATTCACAATCTAACCTCATTGGTGATCTGACCTCAGTGGTCCGCTGTGGGTTCATTGAACCAAATCTGGTCTTAAAACAATGCCAGCGTTTTTGGGTTGGAATCTCAAGGGGGGATACCCTATACTGAGCGGTTTGTAATCAATGATGAAAGGGGGTTATTGTGCGCTTGCTTCAAACGATCGCGGGTCTACGGGCTTATCTGGAACAGCAGCAACCGGGGCAATCCGTGGGGCTGGTTCCCACGATGGGCGCTCTCCATGCGGGACATCAATCCCTGATCGCAGCAGCGCGGGCGGAAAATGATCTCGTGGTGGTGAGCATTTTTGTCAATCCGCTTCAATTTGGCCCCCAGGAAGATCTCACCCACTATCCCCGCACCCTAGACACCGATTGTGAGCAGTGCGATCGCCTCAAGGTCGATGCCGTCTTTGCCCCCAGCGCCGCAGAAATGGGCATCGATGCCCACCAGAGCGAACCCACCACCGTCCAGCCCCCCACCGCCATAATTACCGGCCTTTGTGGTGCGCAACGCCCTGGCCATTTCCAAGGGGTGGCGACGATTGTGGTGCAGTTATTCAACCTTGTCCAACCCACCCGCGCCTACTTTGGCCAAAAAGATGCCCAACAATTGGCGATGATCCGCCGCATTGTCCACGATCTCAAACTGCCCGTGGAGATTCGCCCCGGTGCCATCGTCCGGGAACCGTCGGGTCTCGCCTACAGTTCCCGTAATCAATACCTGAGCGCAGGCGATCGCGCCCAGGCCGCCACCCTGTGGCGCAGTCTCCACAATGCCCAAACCGCCTTTCAAGCGGGGCAACGTGGGGCCCAGCGGTTAATCGCCCAGGTTCGGTGTGAATTAGCGACGATTCCCAATAGTACGGTGGACTATGTGGAACTGGTCGATCCTGAAACCCTTGCACCGTTGGAGCGGGTGGAAGCGGCGGGATTGTTAGCGATCGCCGTTCGTCTCGGCTCCACTCGTCTGATTGATAACATCGTGCTGCGACAACGGCGGCCGATTATTGCCATTGATGGCCCGGCGGGGGTGGGTAAATCCACCGTGGCCCGCCAATTGGCGCAGAATCTCAACCTGCTCTATCTCGACACCGGGGCAATGTATCGGGCGATTACCTGGCAGGTGTTAGCCGCAGGGATTGACGTGACCGATGCCGTGGCGATCGCTGAACTCGCCAGCCATGCCCAGATCCGATTCCAGGCCGATCCTGAAGGGGGACAACGGGTTTTCATTCATAACCAAGACGTGACCCAGGCGATTCGTTCCCCCGATGTAACCTCCCGCGTGTCTGCGGTGGCCAGCCATCGCGCCGTGCGTCAACAACTCGTTCACCAACAACAGCAATGGGGTCTACAGGGGGGGATCGTGGCCGAAGGGCGCGATATTGGCACGGCGGTGTTTCCCGATGCGGAGGTGAAAATTTTCCTCACGGCCTCGGTGGCAGAACGAGCGCGACGACGGTGGGTAGACCTCCAACAGCAGGGCTACGAACAGGATGTAGAAACCGTTGAACAACAGCTTCAAGAGCGCGATCACATCGATAGCACCCGCGAAACTGCCCCCCTCCGCCAAGCCGAAGATGCGATCGCCCTCTGTACCGACGGGTTAACAATCCCTGACGTAATTACACGGATTACTCAGCATTACGAACAAATTTGTAAACCTTCCCCAACATTCCAAATGATTTAGGGCAAAATAATAAACTTTCCGGATATGATCGGGGGCAGAATGGGCATTAAGACAAGTAGCGTGACTAATCATTCACCACGTTATTTCCTCAATTGCCTAAACGATTGCTACGTTTGATCTTCTCCATAATTAACCACTTTATACTCCGTTTACCCCGATCTTAGTGTGAGTAGCTCAAAGTCATCCCCATCCCTATGGCAGCGGTTGAGTCCATCAAGAACACGCCGTGTTCTTAGTATTACTTTGGCCGCATCTAGCATCAGTCTTTGTGCAGGGCTGAGTATCCCTGCGGGACGTGCCGCTCAAACCTTCGTGCGTGGTTCTACGGACTATAGCGGTTTGACGAGTACCTTCACGGAATTACCCACCTTAGCCACTCAAGCCTGGAATCAAAAGTTACTGACGGTAGCCCAGGCAGAGCAGGCGAAAGATTTTGCGGTTCCGGCTCAATTCCAAGGCAAAACGATTCGCTCTGTGCCCTTACCCAGTGGCAAGAAAGTGATCGCGTTAACCTTTGATGATGGCCCGTCTGAGAAGTACACCAACGATATTCTGTATATTCTGGAACAGCACGGGGTGAAGGCGACATTTTTCCTGTTGGGTCGTAATGTGCAGAATTTTCCGGCGCGAGCGAAACAGGTTCACCTCAAAGGTCATGCGGTGGCTAATCACAGTTGGAGCCATCCCTACGCGAAACAGTCTCCGGCCAGTTCCGCGTCTCAAATTGACAATACGGATGTGTGGATTGAACGGGCAACGGGGGTCAAGCCCAAGTTTTTCCGGCCACCGGGAGGATATTTGCATACAGGTTTGGCCCAATATGCGGCCCAAAAAGGGCAAGTGGTGGCAATGTGGTCGGCGGATTCCAAGGATTACTATGCGTCGGCTCCGAGTATGGTGCAGCGGATTCTCAAGGAGGCGACACCGGGGGGAATTGTCTTACTCCACGACGGCGGCGGCGATCGCACCCAAACCGTGATCGCTCTTCCCACGATTATCAAGAACCTCCAACAACAGGGCTATGCGTTTGTGACTCTGCCGGAATTGTTGACGATGCAGGATGAGGAAATGAAGGCGATCGCCGCTCAAAAAGCTGCCGAAGCTCAAAAAGCCGCCGAAGCCCAGCAAGCACCCCCACCACCGGCTCCCCAGGCTGCTCCTGCACCCTAACAACCTTCAATAACCCCACTATCAGGAGCGATCGCACTGCGATCGCTCCTGTTCTGCGACAAGATGAGCCGCGTTATTCCTCGCCCGCGTCGGTTTCGGCAAAGTCGGCGGGATCGTACCAGGTGGCAATAGGGCGGAGTTCTGGAGGGATGATGGTGTCGTAGGGAAATTGGAGATTGGTTTCCGAGAGGCCAAGATAACCGGCGGTGGTGAAGCTAGTCAGCAGGCGTTCCAGGGCGACCCAGACGATCGCATCATATTCCCATTTCCCGGCGCGGGGGGCGTAGCAACTAATCGAGCGCAACGCCCAGAAATAGGTATTACGCACCACTGACCCCTGTTTTTGGTATCGGGGCAGGTCGGCGGCATGAATGAAGAGAATATTATCAGCGATCGCAGCTCGCATCGTTATCGTTAACCCGTCTCACATCAAGGGCATCGGTTCACGGTTGCACGATTCGTTCAAGTTGACGAATATTGCTCGCTCGTCCCACCACTGTCCCCGAACGCCGATCCAAAACCACTAACATTTTGCCCGCAAACCAAGCCCGCCATCCGGGTTGAGTATAGATCCAGTACCCGTCTTCTGTGACACTTTTTTCACAAAAGCCCAACTCAGCTAAGGCTTCATCTAGCCCCGTTTGCGCTTTTTTCGCACTGATAAATTGCAGGGATAGGGTGCGGCTGCGGTTCATGTAGAGTCCCACAACCCCGGTGCAAAGACCAATAATCAAGCCCAATTGTAGGGTGGCGCGATCGTTGAAACCCAGCCCCAATTGATAGGCAAACACCACATCAGCGAAAAGGGTGGCGGTGGCGAAGTAATACAAAAACGTGAGCGGGGCGCTGGGGCCTTTGGGAATCGTTGCCATGGGATTGGGGTGAATCTGCCCTGAAATTCTACCGTGGATTGCTTCGGCTCAGTCAAGCCGGCGTGATTGCTTGATCTGGCGGTGAACGGGTGAAAATTAGTCTGGCGATTGGCAGCTAGCGAGGAGGGCGCGATCGCTGTCCTGAACCGTTTCAATCGGATGAAAACCGACAAGGTTCAGTTGACGCTCTAGGGACGGTTGGGTACTCGCCAGGACAGAGGTTTGAGAACGGGCGATCGAATAGATGAACGATTCGCCACTGTGGTGATCCACCATATTGAGGGCAAGGTGATCGGGGTGGGCGGTGGCGGTGAAACAGTTGTAGTCGGAATTGAGTTGATACACCACCCCCGATAATTTGCCTCCATCCACCGCCAGCAGTAGATAGGTGGTGTTCAGACGTTCGCGTTCCATCTGCTCACCGTAGAAATAGGTTCCCGTGGTTAGGAGTGGAGTAGCTAGGGGGGATGGGTTGGGCGCATGGATGACTTTGCTGGGTTTTTCGAGGGTGGCGATCGCCGCTGGAACCGGACCGCCCAGATTAATCCAAGCCCCTAACATGAACAGAATTGAAGATAGACAAGAACGCAACACCATGATGCAAACCCTTGGGACGGTAGAGGTAAAAGACTGACAGTGAACTTCGGCTGGTCTGCCAAGCTCAGACCTTGTTGATCGGACGTACGCCAAAATAGAATCAATTGATACAGATTTAATCCTTACTCCAGTGTATCCGAGGGTTTTCGCTAAAAAAACAGCTTAATCTCGCAATTAGTCCGCCAAACTGAGGGTTTTTGCTTCGCTCACCCACTGTTGTACCTCGAAGATGGTGGGACAGAGGTCACGCCGTTGGAGGGTGGCGACGTGAAACCGCAAGAGTTGCGCGTGGAGGCGGTGGGCGGGGGTTTGGCTGAGTTGCTGAACCGAGGCGATTCCCCCATGGAGGAGTAAGCCGCAATGGACACAGCCCACCGTGGGGAGACGAGCTAGATCCGCCATGGCTCGCCATTTGCGGAGGGATGGCAGGGGGATGCCAAGGCGGTGGGCGATCGCAGCTTGCTGCGGGGGAGTGCGAGAAAGATCCAGTAAATCTACCGTTGTTTTAATACCAGCTGTATGCATCTTATTGGCTTCAGCAAGGGGTAATCCTGGCAATTGTTCCACCGCCCAAGTACAGCTTGAAAATGAAGCCATGCATTCCCCCTGCTTTCCAGATTGATATGAGCAGACCAGACGATCGAGATCAGACCGCAACGGGTTCCGGATTGCATTGATAATCCGGGATGCAGTTGGCTGCCATGAATTGATGGTACGCGGTAATGTTGCGATCGCAGCGTTCACCGTCCCAACCGCAATAGCGTTGGGCAATGTCGGCTAACACCGGCAGGGTATCGAGGCCATAGTTTTCGAGCATAGCGATCGTCGTGCGGCGGCGGGTGATGTCCACAAAGGTTTCGGCCATTTCCGAGCGGAACCCGTAGACAATCTGCGCCTTGATGTCGGGCAATTGAGGATGGATCAACTCGGCCAATTCCGGCGATTCATCCACCAACGCCAACACCTGCGCCCCTTGGGAGCCGTAGAGAGTAAACAGATGATGGACTGTTGCGGTGGAGACGCGATCGCCATATTGCTCCACATGGGCTTGAATGCGATCGTCCGTGGGCAAAATGCACCCCGGCAGCGGCTGCGTCAAGGTTGGACAAGGGGGAGCCATCCGCCCCATTTTCCGATAGGCCGCATCTACCATTTCTTCCCCCACATGGCGGAAGGTGGTGAGCTTGCCGCCGATCAGCGAGATCAAATTCTTAACCCCTTCTTTGGTGTGGTCAAACAAAATATGTTTGCGCGTTAGCTCGCCGGGATTTTTGCCTTCCTGATAGGGCAGCGGCCGCACTCCAGAATAGGTAAACGTCACCTCATCCCGGCCCAGATTCGCCGTCGGAATAATCAAGTTCGTTTCTTTGAGCAGATAATCCACTTCATCGTTATCCGCTTTCAGGGGGTCAAGTTCACCC
The DNA here is from genome assembly GCF_001890765.1 of Spirulina major PCC 6313. Taxonomy (NCBI): domain Bacteria; kingdom Bacillati; phylum Cyanobacteriota; class Cyanophyceae; order Spirulinales; family Spirulinaceae; genus Spirulina; species Spirulina major. The sequence goes on from NZ_KV878783.1 coordinate 3,009,255, forward strand.
TCAAAGCGAAGATCGGTAGTACCAATCAGGACATGGCCCAACCAGGGCACGATGAAGAAGGGGCGGCCATCGGTTTTCGCTTCCACATAGAGCGCGGAATCTGGCGCACCGGGGAAGGGTTTGACGACGATATGGCTGCCTTTAGTGCCGCCGATTTTGCGGGTGGAGCGCAGAGCATCGGGGGTGAGGTTCAACACCTGATCCACCCAAGGGCCAGCGGTGTTGATCACCACGGTATCGTCGTGGGTTTTGAGGGTATAGGGTTGGCCAGAAAGTTGATCCTGGCAATGAACGGCGGTGATGCGATCGCCGTTAACATCAAAATTCGTCGCCGCCATGTAGTTACAAACCGTCGCGCCCGCACTTTGAGCCTCAAAGATATTTTCTAAACAGAGCCGCTCCGCATAGGCAGCTTGGGCATCGTAATATTGCGCCCCGCCTTTGAGGTTTTCCCGATCCATGGTGCGGAAGAGTTGTTGAAACTCGTCTTTGGGGAGCATCCGGTGTTTGGGGACGGATTTATCGTAGCTGAGAAGGTCATAGAGACACATCCCGGCTTGAATTTTCCAGTAGGGGCGCGATCGCCCTTTGTAGATCGGCACAGTCAACAGCAACGGCTTCACCAAATGGGGAGCCATCCGCAGGAGCACTTCCCGTTCCCGCAAGGATTCCCGCACCAGTGGCACTTCAAAATATTCCAAATACCGCAGCCCACCATGGACTAACCGAGTTGACCAGCTTGATGTGCCGCTGGCAAAATCCCCCCGCTCAATCACAACCGTTTTCAGGCCACGGAGGGCTGCATCACGGGCTACACCAGCCCCATTAATACCACCTCCGATCACGATCAGGTCGAAGGTTTCCTGTTCAAGATGGGTAAAATTTCGCATTATAAATCCCAGTGGTTGATAGTTTGAGATGACAAACAGATCCCATGGGACAGCGGGAAAGGTGGATCTAGTCCTATCCCCTGTCCCGAATTCACCTGTACCTTAGCGTACTTCCTGCGGTTCTGTCGGTTTGGTGAGCACAGGCCACTGATGGGAGAACTTTTCCGGATCAGGTCTGACGCTGGGGGTTCGGAGCGGCGGCGATCGTCCCCCCACGGCTTAAAATTAGGTCAATCTTCAGCAGGCGAATCCCCCATGACAAACGTAACAAGTGAGTGGACAACAATGATTGGCTCAGCGGGGGAGGATCGTGCTCAGGCGATCGCCACGGATGCGGCCGGTGTGAGTTATGTGACGGGGTATCAGGTGAGCGAGGGTGAGGAGGAAACCACGCCGCGTCGCTTGGCTTGGGTTGCGTCCTACGATGCTCAGGGAGCGTTACGGTGGCGACAGGGGATTGAGAGTGATCATGATTTAGAACCGAGAGCGATCGCCCTTGATCCCGGTGGCTTAATCTATCTCGCGGGCACGGCCTACGCCCGTGATCCGGAAGCCACCAACGCCCCCACAGCAGAAACCTGGCTCGCTCAACTTGACACCCAAGGCACAGTGCAATGGTTTCTCTTCCTGTCGAGTATTCATCCCCAACAACCCAGTAGCCTCACCCTCGATCCCCGTGGCGATCTCTACCTGACGGGATTTATCACCCCCTCGGGCCAACCGGGGGAAGCCTGGTTAGGGAAATATGCCCCCAATGGCGATCGCCTCTGGTGGACATCTCTGGGCCAACACCACGACACCGCCACCACCCGCGTTGTGATCGGCGAAGACCCCACCGCCCGCACCAAATTCGCCAAAATCACCGTTTATGTGGCGGGCAATACCCTGATGCCCATTGCCGATCGCGCTGATGCCCATGATAGTTGGCTGGCACGGTACAGCAGTGAGGGGATTCAACGCTGGATCGTGCCGATTGGGGATGCGATCGCCTCTCCCTGTGCCACCCTCCAGGTTAATCACGAAAACCATGTCTTTCTTGCCGGAACCACGACCCAGAGTTTGACGGCTGATCCCCTCGCTGAACACGCCCTCTGGTTCGCCCAATACGCCCCCGATGGCACACCGGTCGCCCTGCAACAATGGGCCGATGTGGGCTGTTTAGCGACATTTGTGGCAGAGGGCGATCGCTCCTATCTCCTTGGCTCCAGCACCGACACCACAGCCTGGCTCTCGGAGGTGACTCCCACCGGGAGAAATCTTGCGCCGGTCTCTCTGGGGACGAACGGCCAATTTTGCATGGATGCAACCCTTGCCTCGCCCGCGCAGCTTTATGCCATCGGCTACACTGCCATCGCTGAACAGCCCCATCAGGCTTGGATCAAGGGCGTAACCTTAGCCCATGACTAAGCCTCAGTGAGGGGCGATCGCATCGTTTGGGTCAGGGGCAGTTCGAGGGTAAAACACGCGCCTGCGCCGGGTGTGGTGTCACAGGTTAACGCGCCGTGATGGTTTTTGACGACCATTTCATAGCTCGTGTAGAGACCAAGACCCGTACCCTGGCCCACAGGTTTGGTGGTGAAGAACGGGTCAAAAATGGACGTTTGATCGGCGGGGGAAATACCGGGGCCATTGTCGGCGATCGCAATAGTGACGCGATCGCCTCTGAGCGCCGTCGTAATGTGGATGGTACGCGGTTCGTCCCCATCCAGCCGACCAAGGGCATCAATCGCATTAGACAAAATATTCATGAAAACCTGATTGATTTCCCCCGCATAACATTCAACATCTGGCACTGTTCCATAGTCTTTGATCACAGTAATCGGGGGAACTGTACGGTCTAGATGATCCGCATAAAAGCCATCTAGGCGATGTTGCAAAATGAGCAACGTGCTATCAATGCCCGCATGAATATCTACCCATTTTAATTCCGCTTCATCCAAGCGAGAAAAATTGCGCAAACTCAAAACAATCCTATGGATGCGATCGGCTCCAGACTTCATTGAGTCAAGCAGTTTAAAGATATCTTCCTTCAGAAAATCCAAATCCACCGTTTCGACAAAATCAATAATATCCGGGTCGGGATCAGGATGTTTTTCGCTATAGAGATCAATAAGATTGAGGAGGTCTTGGACGTAGTTTTGGGCGGGGGTGAGATTACTATAAATAAAGCTGACTGGGTTATTGATTTCATGGGCAATTCCAGCGACTAATTGCCCCAAGCTGGTCATTTTTTCGCTCTGGATCAGTTGGATTTGGGTTTGTTGGAGTTCCTGGAGGGCTTGGGCGAGGGAGTTGGCTTTTTCTTGGAGGCGGATTTCTTTGCGTTGGAGGGCTTCGTTGGCGATGGAGAGTTCTTGGGTGCGTTCCATGACGCGGGTTTCGAGTTCTGCTTTGGCTTGTTTGAGTTGGGCGGTGGCGCGGCGGCGTTCTTGGAGGACAGCCATGAGGACAAGGGTGGTGACGGAAACAACGCCGATGTAGGACTCTAGGAAGAGAAGCGATTGGGTGAAGTCGTCACGGATGAAGGAACTGCGTTCGAGGACTGTTCCGGCGATCGCAGTTAATCCGGTGACGGCGATCGCCAAGGTTGTCCCCTGTTCCGAAAAGCGAAAGGCCGCCCACACTAACAGGGGAATAATCAGATATTCCACCGGATGCCCATACCAAAAAGCGAGGCTCCCCACCAGGCAAAACAGCAAGCCCCAACTGAGGATTTCGAGGGAAAATGAGCGACGGTTTGAAGGTGAGACGAGGAGCAGTGTTTGGGGTGGACGTTTCCAGGTGAGGAGCAAGGGAGTGAAGATCAGCACACCCGCCAGATTAGAAATCCACCAAGTGAGCCAGGCTGAGCCAAACAGGTTCCATGCCACCCAACCCCCCACACAGAGGGAAAGCACGCCAATGGTGGCGCTGATCCCTTGGGCGAGGATGCCCCCAAAGGCCACGAGTTGAAAGATTTGCGGCGATCGCTTCAGGGGATACCGGGTTTTGGCGAACCGGACGATCAACCCTGTGCCGATCAGGGGGGTGAGGGTGTTGCCGATGGAGGTGACAGCGCCAATGCTCAGGCTCACGGGGGAAGGATTGGTGAAAATGGAGATGCCAAAGGAACCTAAAAGAATCCCTGGCCAGATCTGAAAACCCCAGCGGAGGGTTGCCGCGAGGGCAATGCCTGCCGGAATCCAAACGGCGGTTACATCCCCCGGTAAGACGGCCAGTTTTAAGCCCAGCAGCCCAAAACCGCAGTAGCTCACCATGATTGCTGTGACGAGGGCGATATAGCGACGACTACCGAAACGAGGACGGACAACCATATCAAAAGGAAGGGGGGAGGGAAATGCTCGTGATGCGGAGGAATGGGGAAGATGCGGAGGATGGGACTGCTCAAGCAAAGCATCCAGTTCAATCCTGATTTTATCCTTGCGGGGTTTGCGATCGCTTGTGATCAGTAATAGATAAATCTATATAGCGGTCAGCGATCGCAAGTCGTCCCGTTTTGGGGTTGTGTTAGGTGAAAAATTGTAGTAAGGAAATCGGGTTAGGCGGCGAGGATCGTGATCTCGGCGAGGGATGCGATCGCACTATCCACCGATTCCCTCGGTACTGCCGCCCCATTGCCCCAACAAATTCCCACCACACCCCCAGCCCCTGCCGCCCGTGCCATCTGCCAATCAAAGGCCGAATCTCCCACCATCACCGTCCGCTCTGGGGCTACGTTGAGCAATCCACAGGCTTTGAGGTACAGAGCCGGATCGGGTTTCGCGAGTCCGTCGTCTTCATGGCCCAACTCCAGCGCAAAAAATGGCTGTAATTCGGCATAGCGGACAAATTCCTGCACCTCCACCGTCACCGCCGCCGAAAGCACCCCCAAGGCGATCCCCGTCGCTGCCAGGGATTCAAGGGCCGAGCGTACCCCTGGAAAACACGGGCTAGTTTGGGCATTGCGGGGCACGTATTGATGGGAATCTTCAAAGGCTTGGTGGGCGATCGCCCGCGCTTCGGCCCAACTGCGGCCAGTTTCGGCAATGTAGGCCGCGGCGGCGATTTCGTTTTCCTTACGACTGCCGACGGTCATTAACCCTTGGGGATCGAGGCTGTCGCCTTGCACGCCGAAGGCCATCAGCAACGGTTCCCCCACGCCGGGGATTTGGGCATCAATGAGGCGCGATCGCTTCTGGGCCAATTCCCGTAAATAGTTGGCCGAATGTTCCAAGGTGCCATCTTTATCGAAAATAATCGCCTCGATCCCGTTAAACTGGGTCGTTCCACACTGTACGGTTACCAAATTAAACTCCTTAACAATCTGTTACGGGATATCTTTCCCCTACAAGCAAAATGATAAGCTGGCAAATGCACTGAAAATTTAGTATTAAAACATTACAAACGGAGCAAATATGACGGGGTCGGAATTACCACATTTACTGCGGGTTGCGCGGGGCGAAGTGCTCGAACGTCCGCCCGTTTGGATGATGCGCCAAGCCGGACGCTACATGAAGGTGTATCGGGATTTGCGCGAGAAGCATCCCGGTTTTCGCGAACGTTCGGAAAATGCCGACCTCGCCATTGAGATTTCGTTGCAACCCTGGCGGGCCTTTCGTCCCGATGGTGTGATCATGTTTTCGGATATTCTCACGCCGCTGCCGGGGATTGGCATCCCCTTTGACATTGTGGAAAGCAAAGGGCCGATGATCGACCCGCCGATCCGGACAATGGAACAGGTGGAGAAACTCACCCCCCTCGATCCCGATGCGTCGCTACCCTTCATCCGCACGATTTTAAGCACCCTGCGCCAAGAGGTGGGCAACGAGTCTACGGTGTTGGGCTTTGTGGGTGCGCCTTGGACCTTGGCGGCCTATGCCGTGGAGGGCAAGAGTTCTAAAAATTACGCCGTGATTAAGAAGATGGCGTTTTCGGAGCCGACGGTGCTCCATGGGTTGCTCGCGAAGATTGCCGATGCGATCGCCACCTATACCTGCCATCAGATTGAATGTGGGGCGCAGGTGGTGCAGATGTTTGACTCTTGGGCGGGGCAATTGAGTCCTCAAGACTACGAAGCCTTTGCCCAACCCTATCAGCAGCGCGTCGTGGATCAGGTCAAGGCGAAACATCCCGATACCCCGTTTATCCTCTACATCAGCGGTAGTGCTGGGGTGTTGGAACGGATGGGCAAAACGGGGGTGGATATTATTAGCGTTGATTGGACGGTGGATTTGGCCGAGGCGCGGCAACGGTTGGGCCCGAACATGAAGGTGCAGGGCAATATTGATCCGGGGGTGCTGTTTGGCTCCAAGGATTTCATTCGCGATCGCATCCTCGACACCGTGCGCCAAGGCGGTGGCCAAGGTCACATTCTCAACCTCGGCCATGGTATTCTCCCCGGTACACCAGAGGAGAACGTGGAGCATTTCTTTGCGATCGCCAAGCAAGTTGATCAACTGCTAGCGGTTCACGCCTAATTTAACCCCCTTTTCGTCAATAGGAGAGGTTGCTTCCCCACCGGGCTGCACCTCTCCTATCGAAATTTAGTTCCCCCTAAGAGTTCAACGCCGTGATCCCTGAGCCTGTTCATCCCGATTCCGTGACCCCCGAACCCGTGACCCCCCCAGCGGTGCAGTCCGAACCGGCCAAGGCTGATCCCATCCCCCCGCAGCCGGTGAACCCGCCCACCCCTGACCCGTTGAGCCACCAAACCCCACCGCGCCCCGCCCAAAGCAAGCGTATTTTTATCACCGGCGGCAGTGGTTGCATTGGTCACTACCTTGCCGAAAGCCTGATCGAAACCAGCGATCACGAACTCTTTTTTCTGATTCGTAACCCCGACAAAATTCAATTTGATTGTGATGCACGTCCCGGCATTCACATCATTTACGGGGACATGAACACCATCGATGACCAAGCCCAACTCCTCAAAACCATTGATGTAGCGATCCTCACTGCCAATGCTTGGGGTGGGGCCAAGGAAGTGTTTGATGTCAACGTCGCAAAAACCCATCGGTTGATCAACCTCCTCGACCCCGATCGCTGCCAGCAAATTCTCTATTTTTCCACCGCCAGCATTCTCGACCAAGAAAACAAACTCCTCGAACAGGCCAAGCAGATTGGCACCGAGTACATTCGGTCGAAATACAATTGCTATACCCAATTAACGCGATCGCCCCTCGCCGACAAAATCACCGTCCTCTTTCCCACCCTCGTCTTTGGTGGCAGCAGCACCAAGCCCTACTCCCACATTTCCGGCGGTCTTGCTGAGGTGTCGAAATGGATCGGGCTGGCTCGCTTCTTCAAGGCCGATGCTAGTTTTCACTACCTCCACGGCCGCGATATTGCCGCCGTGGTGCGCCATCTTGTTGATCATCCCCTCGCCAAGAATGTGCAGGACGAGTTAAACGATATTCCTCTCAAACAGGTCATCCTGGGTAATCCTGCCCTCACCGTGAACAACGCGATCCGCGAACTTTGCCTCTATTTTGGGCAGAAAATTTATTTTCAAATCACTGTGTCCTTGGGGTTGGCGAATCTGTTGATCAAGGTGTTTCGGATTCAAATGGCGGCCTGGGATCGGTTTTGTCTGACCTATCGCCACTTTACCTACCAAAACCCCGTCAACCCCGCCACCTTTGGTTTACCGGTCTTTTGCCCCACGCTCTCTGATATTTTTCTCGCCACCGGCATTAAGGGTAAACGGATGCCAACACAATCTCAACCTGACACCCTTCAATGACCCCCACCTGGCATCCGCCGAGGTGGGGGAGTGACCGGAGATAACCCGGTCGTAGCTGCGAATAGGCCACCAAGGTTAGTACGGCAACACTTCCGGTTGCTTCTCTAAATCGGATTATTTGTAAGGCCCTGGAATCTCAGGGAGTGGGTTCAGCCCAGAAACACCGTACTCACTGGCTGAAGAGACCTATAGTTTTGGAATTATCTTCCATGCAACGCATCCCAGTCCAAAACCCTGATGGTACTCCTGCCATGCCCACCAAGAGTAGTCGCGCTCAAAAGTGGGTAGCGCAGGGCAGAGCTACATGGGTGAAAACCAATCTACGGATCAAGGCAGTGCGCCTAAAAGCGGAGCCATCGGGTCGTAATACCCAGCCCATCGTGGTCGGGGTCGATCCCGGCAAACTCTATTCAGGGATTGCCGTTCAATCCGCTCAAGCGACATTATTCCAGTCCCACCTAGAACTCCCCTACCCCAGGGTGCGTGAACGGATGGATCATCGCAGAATGCTACGGCGTTCTCGCCGCAGTCGGCGGATTAATCGAGAGTTACCCTTCCAGCTACGAAATCATCGCCAAAAACGATTTAACAACCGTAGAAAAAAGAAAGTCGCGCCCAGTATCCGAGCTAACCGAGACCTAGAGTTTCGAGTTGTTCAGGAGTTGTCCCAACTATTCCCCATTGCCACCATTGGCTATGAGAAAGTTCGCGCCGACGTGGACTTAACCTCAGGTCGAAAGGGAGCAAAATCTGGGAAAGGTTTCTCTCCGGTCATGGTGGGGCAAGCCTACGCCATTGAGAAAATGGAGCAGATTGCCCCCGTCTACACTCGCTACGGGTGGCAGCAGGATGGCAACGGCACCGCTCAACTTCGCTCTACCCTGGGATTGAAGAAGTCTCAGGACAAAGCAGAACAAATTCCCCAAACCCATGCGGTAGATGGTATCGCTTTAGCCTGTGGATACTTCATCGGGTATCGTCCCTTCCACCGGAAACGCAGTCACGGTTATCTTTGGTTTGGAGAGGTTAAGCTCACATCTGCCCCATTTGTGGTGATTAAACGGCCACCCATCAGTCGCAGGCAACTGCACCTCATGGTTCCCCGTAAAAAGGGTCTACGCCGCAAATATGGGGGCACAGTAACCCGCCATGGATTCCGGAAGGGGGATCTAGTGCGGGCTGAGATGGCAGGTCGTGTCTCGGTGGGCTATGTGAGTGGGGATACAACTCGGCAAGTTTCTGTTTCTGAGTTCACTTGGAAGCGTATTGGGCAGTTTAGTGCTGCCAAGGTTGAGCTACTCTATCGCGCCACGGGTATTTTGGTCAGTTGCCCGCAGAGATTGTCAGTCAGTGGGGCATTTAACCCCGCTGCCTGACGCTTGTTTCCTCCCCCACCTGCGGTGCGAGGTGGGGGAGGAAACAAGGAGTTTTTGATGAATCCAGTACCGAGGACAACTGAATGCGAGTCCATGTCCATACCTCACAAAATTGATGGGGCTTCAGCGATTATGCGCCATGCCATTGGCATTGGGGGGGTTGGGTTTGGGCAAGGAGATGGCCGCGACTGATCACCTGGGTGACGGTGGCGCGACGACGCAGGGCATCGTAGGGATCGATCGCATCCAAACAGATTAAATTCGCAGGCTTGCCGACTTCGAGGCCGTAGCGATCGCCCACATGCAAGGTTTTCGCTCCGTGGCGCGTCACCATGTCATAACAGGCTTCCATCTCGGCGCGTCCCGTCATGTGGCAGGCATGGATCGCCATGGATGCTGGATCGAGCATATTCCCGGTTCCCAGGGCATACCAGGGGTCTTGGATGCAGTCATTGCCAAGGCTGACGTTGATGCCGTTTTGCCAGAGTTCTTTAACGCGGGTGATGCCCCGCCGTTTGGGGTAGGTGTCGCCGCGACCTTGGAGGGTGATGTTAATCAGGGGGTTGGCGATGATGTTGAGTTGGGCGCGGCGGAGGGTTCCCATTAATTTTGTGGCGTAGGCGTTGTTGTAGGAACCGAAGGCGGTGGTGTGGCTGGCGGTGACGCGATCGCCCAACCCCGATCGCAGCGTACAGGCGGCCATCACTTCTAAAAATCGCGATTGTTCATCATCAATTTCATCACAATGGAGGTCAATTAAGCGATCGTGCTGGATAGCTAGTTCAAACAGCCGTTCTACCGATCGCACCCCATCCTCGCGGGTCAGTTCGTAATGGGGAATGCCGCCGATCACATCTACCCCCAGGGCGATCGCCTCCTCCATTAACCCCTCATTCCGGGGCGAACCGTACAGCCCATCCTGGGGAAACGCCACCACCTGCACCGTCACCCAATCCCGCACCGCCTCTCGCACCGCCAACAGCGATTTTAATGCCGTTAATGTCGCCTCACTCACATCCGCATGGGTGCGCACAAACAGCACCCCCTGACTCGCTTGGGCTTTGAGGGCGGCGATCGCTCGCGCCTGCACATCTTCTGACGTGAGGGACTGTTTCCGCTCCCCCCATATCCGAATCCCTTCAAATAACGTGCCGCTCTCGTTCCAGCGCGGTTCTCCCACGGTCATTGCTGAATCCAGGTGAATATGAGATTCCACAAAGGGAGCCGAGACCATTTTTTCGGCGGCATCGATTTCCACGGGGGCGGTATTCGTCAGGTGGGGTTCAATGGCCATGATGCGATCGCCCACAATCCCCACATCCACCGCCGCACTGAGGTGATCCGTCCACAGTCGCGCCCGCCGCACAATCAGATCAAAATCCGTCATCTTGCTGCCCTTACCATTCAGTTTTGATCATTGTGGCGTAGAGAGGAGACCGGGAAAAGTGAGGGGTGAACAACTCGAAACAAGGATCGCCCCCCATCTCACGGGGAGCGATCGCTGGTTTGAGAACGTGACCCGATGGCGTTCTAGGCTTGGGTTTGGTCGGCTTGTGCCGCATCGAGGGCGCATTTCGCCACCTTGAACAGCGATCGCGCCTGTTCCACCGGAGAAAGCGTATCCCAGGCTTGATCGGGTAATTCAACCTCTGGCGCACCACTACGCATCGCAGAGGCCAACGGACGGGCAAACACCTGAAGATCATCCACAGACCAATCCGTTAACAGCGGTTTCACGCATTCCACTAATTGTTCAATGGGAGAGAGACCGGCTGTAGCGAGGGTTTGGGCTTGGGTGGCGATCGCGGTTAACCAATCCGTCGGAATTTTCCCAGCAAATCTAGCCTGTAAACTCTCGATCAAGGACGCGGTAGGGGTTTGGGGCCAACAGGATTCCACTTGGGCAAAAAAGGCTTGGGCGCGGCTGTCCCATTCCACCGCCGGAATTTCCGCAAAGCCGGGCACTTGGGTTTCAATCTCATTACCATACTGTTCAGCGGTGGTTAACGGCCATCCGTAGGGGTAGGCGGTTTCAGCAGTGAACAGGTCTGCCAGTAGGTCACTGACGGCATCACGGTGAAGGTCTTGCCGGGTTGCTGGGTCAATACGAGGGGTGTTCATGGGCTTTCTCCTAGTTCCATCCGCAGGGGCTGCGGTCACGTTCTGGGGGGATCTACACCGTCAGATTAGCCCGTTCCGTAGTCATGACCAACTTTTTTTTGCCCTTAGCGATCCACAATCAAGGAAATTGCCGAGAGTAGCAAGGATTCATAGCGGCGCGTTAGGCTAAAAATCGTACTTTTTCCGACCGTATCGAGGGATCATATGCTGCAACAAACCACATTGAACCTGATCGCCATTGGGGTGTTTTTGATGGTGTTGTCGGTATTGGTGGGGCCTCTGATCCAACTGCCGCCTGCGATTCCGGCGGGGGTAACGCTGGCGGTGATGGTGCTTTATGCAGCGGATACCTTGGCATGGCAGGGGCGCGTCGGGTCGCTGCTGGTGGATGGGGTGGCGCGGTTTTCCTCGGAGCATCGCGATCGCATTCTCCACCACGAAGCGGGGCACTTCATCACCGCCTACGCCTACGACATCCCGATTTTGGGCTATACCCTGTCGGCCTGGGAAGCGTGGCAGCAGCAAAAACCGGGGTTTGGCGGCGTGGAACTCGACGGCAGTTTACCCGATGCGATCGCATCTGAGGGAGCGATCGCCCAAAAACAATGGCTCGATCGGATCTGTATTGTCTGGATGGCAGGAATCGCCGCCGAACGCCTTTGTTATGACAGCGTTGAGGGGGGCAATGATGACCGTCAGCGAATTTTAGAGACTCTCTCTCTCACGGGGCAATCCCTCAGCGGCGCGGCGGTTAAGCAACAATGGGCCGAACTCCAAGCCAAAACATTAATGGAACGCCACCGCCCCGCCTACGATGCTTTGGTGGCGGCCATGGCCGATCGCGCCTCCGTGGCAGACTGTTGCCACGCTCTGGCTGAGGCGGGGTTAGCTAAAGGGTGAAAGTTTCTTTTTCAACGCCGTCATCGCCCGATCCAATACAGCGGAATAGGTGAGTTGACCGCAGAGAATTTTGCTCATCAGGGTGGTGGCGAAGGGTTGTTTAATCCCCACGGTGTAGGCTAGTTTGGGGAACTTGTAGAAAATACCGCTCACCCGTTGGGCCAACACCATATTTTCGCCCCAACTCGCTTGGATCACTTGGCTATAGTTGGCGATCGCATCACCATCCCCCGCCTGGGCAGCGGCGATCGCTTCAGCGGCTTTCACCCCACTCCACAAGGCCGGGCGAATTCCTTCGGCGAGGAGGGGATCAGCTAAACCAGCACTATCCCCCACCAGTAGGGCGTTTTGGGTGTGGAGGGGGGCTTGGTGAGTCCAGAGATTCATCGCAGCGGGTTGAATCGTGGCGGTGCGATCGCCAAGGTAGTGCCGCAATTGTTGCTCTAGGTCGCGCTCTTTGCCTTTTCCTTCCATGGTGGCGGCACTGACGACGGTGCGATCGCCCTGGGGAAAATTCCAAATAAACCCATTTTTCACCTGACCAAAATCAAATTGGGCCAAGGTGGGTTCTGATGGTGCGTCGTTGAGATAGGCTGAGGCGGCGATCGCCGAGCGTCCACAGCCTTTTAGCCCCAGCAGCTTGGCACAGATACCCATCGCCCCATCCGCCGCAATCACATAGGTGGCCGTCAGGACTTCCCGATTGGTCGTCACTTGCCACTGGTTCCCGTCAAAACTCAACCCCGTCACCGAGGTTTGATCCTGCACCGTTGCCCCGACGGCCTCCGCTTGCTTCAGCAAAAAGGGATCAAACACCTCCCGCTGCACCATCCACATCGGCTCCGTGCGCAACCGCACCTGCACCGGATCACCCTGTTGCCAGGTAAAGCGCACTTGATCCACATGAGCCGCGATCGCCGGTTCAAAATCAAAATCAAACCAGGCTGCGATCGCCGGCGACACCCCACCCCCACAGGGCTTACTCCGGGGTAACGCCGCTTTTTCCAACACCAGAACCGAAAGTCCCCGTTTAGCCAGGTGATAGGCCGCCGCCCCCCCTGCTGGGCCAGCGCCCACAATAATACAGTCTGTCATTCAGTGATCCTCTCGTTGAAATTCTCTCCGTCCTCCGCTTCATCCTGAGGACGGAAATTCTCGACCTAACGAAAGTTGTTCGTTAGAGGGGTGACGGGAAACGGTATGAGCCAGTTGCCCATCATCCCCTTGGAGCCTCAGCCTGGGTCAACTACATTTGTTGAATAAAGCGACTAGATACATATCGACCCGGTGCAATTTGCGCCCAGCCGTTGGCCTGGCCAATCACATTCACCCGTGTTCCGTTGGCCAAGGTTTGGGCGACGGAATATTGCTCACCGGGGCCGGTGCGGACGTTGAGGGGTTTGGAGTTGGTGTTAATCCGGTATTGACCTTGGGCGATGCGGGGGGTCGTGGTGGTAGGTGCGGGCATTGGGCTACCCCGTAAGGCGGCTATGGTGCGGGGGCCCACCACACCATCCACACTTAACCCGGCGTTTTGTTGAAAGCTGCGCACGGCGATGACAGTATCGTCGCCATAGTAGCCCCGGCCACTGCCGTCAGCACCATAGCTGATTGAATAGCCTTTGTTGCGCAGGAGGGTTTGCACTTCGGCCACCTGTTCGCCTTTTGACCCTTTGCCGAGGAGGCCAGTGCTGCCGCCGCTGGTGGGACGGGATGGAGAGGGGCCGCCCACGCCGCCCGATGTGCCGCGTAATTTTGCCCAGGTATTCGGCCCGACGACTCCATCAACGGCGAGACCGGACTGTTGTTGAAATTTTCGCACGGCATCGGTGGTTTGGGGGCCGAACTTGCCCCGGCCGCCACCGTTGGCACCGTAGCTAATTTGAAACCCTTTGTTGCGCAGCAGGGTTTGCACTTCGGCGACGCTGTTGCCAGCATCACCAGGGCGGAGCACTTGGGCCAGGGCGGGGCTGGTGACGGTCATCGCCCCGGCTATCAGACCCATGGACAGCATCGTTAAAAAGAGGCCGTGGGAGAGCGATCGCCACTGGGTCGCCTGCCAGAGTTGAATTTCACTGTAATCGTAGGTGATCCCTGCATCCACCTCATGGGCTGCATAGGCATCGGTATAGGCCAAAATATCCATAAAACCACATCCAACAAACACTAATCTCTGCACCCTTCATCGTAATCGGAAATTCCTAAGAATCAAGGTTCTATGCTGGGAGAGTAATCCTTTGTTATCTGAATCCGGTGATTCGTCCCGTCCTGAAAACTATGGCTATTTGGCAAGCTGATTTATTCCGTTGTCCCCCATCCCAGGCTGCTGATCAGCCTTTGTGGTATCTGCTCCTCACTACTCCTCAGGGGGATTTAAAAATTGACACGACGATCGCACAGGGGGCGGTGAATGGGGATTGGGTAACGGCACAGTTAGGCGCGGCGGGGATTGCGGGGACGCTGGAGGTGTTTCGACCCCAAGCGGTGGGGCTGTTGGGGGTGGCGGCGCAGCGGTTGGGGTTGACGCTGCGGGAAACGCGGCGCACTGGGGGGATTAAGCAGGTATTGTTGCAGCGTTGGGGGCCGCAATTGTTGCAAATCGAGTCTGCGCCGCCCCAAGGGATTCCCGATGCGCTGTGGGGCGATCGCTGGCGGTTTGCCTCGATTCCGGCGGGGGATTTGGATCTGTGGCGCGATCGCCCCATTCCCTATCAACTGTTTCCCAACGCTTTGGATGATGTGGCGCAATCCCTCGATCCGACGGCCCAAATTCCGGGGGTGGTGGTGGAAGGCGGACGGCGATCGCGCTCCCTCGCCCAATGGTTAGACAAGGCGAATCCCTTCGCGCTCCATTACATCCCCACGGAGGCGGGACAATCGGGGGGGCTAATTTTAGAGGCGGGTCTGTGCGATCGCTGGGTGTTCATTACCTTTGAGGATGAGGACATGGCCACAGCAGCAAGCCACTATCAACACCAGTTAACCGCCAGTCGCGGCCTCCATTTTCTCTTGGTGCAACCCGATGATTCCGGGATAACCTTTACAGGGTTTTGGCTGTTGTGCGATCGGTAAGCGGTGGCGCGTCCTGTCCCAAGGGGTTACCCCGATCCGCCAAGAACTGAAGTTCTTGGCTCATAGCGAAAGTGGGCTGAAGCCCACTCTGGAACCCGTTTTAACGGGTTTTCGCTCTGAGGCGGGGATTTCAATCCCCGACGGGGGGTTTGGGGTGAGGGGAATGGTTAAACCATCAGGAAATATTGCGGATAGTGACGCATTAACCAGGCTAAACCACCGAGCAACACCGCTAACCCCAAGAGTCCCCAGGCAAACCCGGCCTTGTGCCAGGGAATTTCTGCATATTTTTCCAAGAGGTAGAGGACGAAAAACGTGCCGCCGATCGCTTGAAATTGTTGAATTCCCAACACCCCGCCGCCGTAGATGGCCAACAGACCAGAGGCGATGGTGACGCATTGGAGGGCGACGTAATGCCAGGGTTGACCGTGGCGATACCAACGAGACGACCAAATGAGCAGGCCCAAGCTATAGACGAAAGTGCCAACAAAGAGAATGCCGGGCTGGAAGAGGGCGGCAGCGGGGAGGGTGAAGTGTCCTTGGTGGAGGGGGATATAGAGGGCGATGAAACCAAGGGAACTGAGGACGGCGCGGGGGAGGGCGGCGCGGCTACGAAACCCCAAAGTATAGAGACCGGGAAAGATAGCGATCGCAAACCCCAAGGTGGCCTCGAAAGCCAGCACCGTGATGAACCCTAAAATTTTGCTATCTTGCCAGATCGCCGTCGCGCCCCAGGCCAGGGTGAGGAGGAAGGCGCAGACGGTGAAGGGATCACAGCCCAGTTTTGGATAGATTGATTTCACCGCGTTGGGGTGGGCAACATGAGACCACGCTAAACTCGCTCCTAACCCTAAGCAGCCGGGCAAGGCTCCAAATTCATCAGGACTGCCCACCATTAACCCGATTGATCCGGCGTAGGCTAAGGCTTCATACACCACCACGGGAATCATCATCAGAAGTGCGACTAAATACAGCCCCACGAGCCACCCGATCGCAAGAATGAGGAGGACACTGGCGATCGCCCAAATCACATTGGCAAAGGTCACCACGCCCCGCAGTTTTTGCCAAAGGCTGCGGGGGTATTGTTGGGGATGGGTGCGGTAGTAGGTGCGTTGGCTGGCGGCCACCTCAGGGGTGAGGACGGCGCGGGCTTCGAGGTCGTTGATCACCTCTAGGGCCGCGTCGCGGGTGATGGGGACAGCGTGGGCGGTGGGGGCGAGGCTTCCCGACGACAGGGTGAGGAAAAAGACCAGCACCAGCGTGAACAAAGAACGGAGTCGGAACATGGGTAGAGGGTGGGGCGTGAATGGGATACTTGCATCTTGCAAACTGGGGCGAGGATTCTGGCGGGACTTAGGCCAGTTTGGCGATCGCCTCTGGTGATTTCCCTCCTTTCACCGAGCTACTGCCGATACACAATGTTCTAATGTTGACCCAGTCTGCATTTGATCCCTCTCTCCGTCAGGGCAGCGAGCTAGAAGCTCGCACTACAGAGAATTCCAGCAATGGTAGTGTGAGCCTCTGGCTCACTCAGACTCGATCCAGATTCGCAACTTGATTTATGGATAAGCAGTAGCTTTCACCGAAGAAGCGAAAGACCTGTGGCAAAATTGATAATACATTCGCGCAAAAATTATTCTTTTCACGCCATCCCGCATGACTGCTAGTATCCCGACCCTCGCCCCGCAATACGATCCCACCACGACCGAATCCAAGTGGCAAACCCATTGGGAAACTCAGCAGGTCTTTCATGCCCACCCCAATCCCGGCAAAGAGAGCTACAGCATTGTGATTCCGCCGCCGAATGTGACCGGGCGGCTGCATATGGGTCATGCGTTTAATACGGCCCTGATTGATACCCTGGTGCGCTACCACCGGATGCTAGGGAAAGATACCCTCTGTTTACCGGGAACCGACCACGCCAGTATTGCCGTGCAAACCATCCTCGAACGGCAATTGCGCGAAGAAGGGACCAACCGCGATGCGGTGGGGCGGGAGGAATTTCTCAAACGGGCGTGGGAGTGGCGATCGCAATCTGGAGGTGCGATCGTCGATCAACTGCGTCGCCTGGGTCTGTCGGCGGACTGGAGCCGCGAACGCTTCACCCTGGACGAGACCCTCTGCGAAGCCGTGGTCACCGCCTTTGTCAAACTCTACGACGATGGTCTGATCTATCGCGGTAATTACCTCGTCAACTGGTGTCCCGCCTCCCAATCCGCCGTCTCCGATCTCGAAGTCGAACCTAAAGAAGTAGACGGCCACCTCTGGCATTTCCGCTACCCCCTCAGCAATGGTTCCGGCTTTGTGGAAGTGGCCACCACCCGCCCCGAAACAATGCTCGGTGATACCGCCGTGGCGGTCAACCCCAAAGACGAACGCTATCAAGGTCTGATCGGGAAAATGCTCACCCTGCCGATTTTGGGGCGACAAATTCCCGTCATTGGGGATGACTTGGTTGATCCGGAATTTGGCACGGGCTGCGTGAAAGTGACCCCCGCCCATGACCCCAACGATTTCGAGATGGGGCAACGCCACAACTTACCGATGATCACGATCTTGAATAAAGACGGCACAATCAATCCGTTGGGGGGGAAATTTGCCGGACAAGATCGGTTTGAGGCGCGTAAAAATGTGGTGGCAACCCTTGATGAATTGGGGGCCTTGGTGAAAGTGGAGCCCTATCACCACACGGTTCCCCATAGCGATCGCGGCAAAGTCCCCATCGAACCCCTCCTCTCCACCCAATGGTTTGTCAAAATTGACCCCCTCGCCCAAACCGCCCTCACAGAACTCGATCAACACAACTCCCCCCAATTCGTCCCGGAACGGTGGACAAAGGTGTACCGCGATTGGCTCGTGCGCCTCAAGGATTGGTGTATTTCGCGGCAACTGTGGTGGGGGCATCAAATCCCCGCCTGGTATGTGATCAACCAAACCAACGGCAAAATCACCGACCAAACCCCCTTCATCGTGGCCCACAACGAAGCCGAAGCCTGGGAAAAAGCCAAGGCTCAGTACGGCGAGGATGTGCAGTTAGAGCGCGACCCGGATGTGCTCGATACCTGGTTTTCGTCGGGATTATGGCCCTTCTCCACCATGGGCTGGCCCGCCGAAACGGATGATTTGGCGGCCTATTTCCCCAATGCCACCTTGGTAACGGGGTTTGACATTATCTTTTTCTGGGTGGCGCGGATGACGATGATGTCCGGCTATTTCACCGGCAAAATGCCGTTTCAGGATATCTACATCCATGGGCTGGTACGGGATGAGAACGGCAAGAAAATGTCAAAATCCGCCAATAACGGCATTGATCCGCTGCTGTTGATCAATAAGTACGGGGCCGATGCGCTGCGCTACACCTTGATTAAAGAAGTGGCCGGGGCGGGGCAAGACATCAGCCTCCAGTACGATCGCAGCACCGATGAATCGGAATCCGTGGAAGCCTCGCGCAACTTTGCCAATAAACTCTGGAATGCGGCGCGGTTTGTGATGATGAATCTGGAGGGACAAACGCCTGTCGCCCTGGGGGTGCCCGATGCCTTGGCATTGGAATTGAGCGATCGCTGGATTCTCTCCCGCTTTTACCACACCGTCACCCAAACCCGCGACTACCTCGAACAATACGGCCTCGGCGAAGCGGCGAAGGGACTCTACGAATTCATTTGGGGTGATTTTTGCGATTGGTACATTGAACTCGTGAAACCCCGTCTCCGCGATGGGGCTGACCCTCAATCCCGCCACAGTGCCCAGCAAACCCTCGCCTACGTCCTCGAAGGAACCTTAAAACTGCTCCACCCCTTCATGCCCCACATCACCGAGGAAATTTGGCAAACCCTCACCCAGGCGGACGGGGTAACCCTCGCGACACAACCCTATCCCGTCGTGGATGAAATCCTCGCCCACCAACCAGAGGACGAGGCCCCGCCTAGCTCCGATGCTGCTACCGCCTCGGACGAAACCGCCGCAGAACGCCCAGAGCCTGAGATCAAAATTCCAGTACGCGAGGAATACGACAATCCGGTGATTCAGTTCATCGCCGATCTTCCCTATTTCTTCAGCACCTTCACCGCCCAAAATCAGCGCCTCCTCCTCGCCGTGGCGATCGCAGGCGTTGGGTTTGTGAGTTTGAAAGTGCTGGCGAGTCTGCTCAATACCCTCGATAAAATTCCGTTCATTGCCCCCGGTTTCCAACTCGTAGGCTTTGGGGTGATTACCTGGTTCGTGATCACGCGCCTGCTGCGCAGTGAACCCCGCCGCAAGAGTTTGCAGCAGGTGCAAAGCCTCTGGAAGAGTGCGATCGGGAATGTGGAAGAACAGTGGGCCAAGGTGACACACAGTGACCCTAGCGAACCCGCTGCGACTTCTGCCCCCGCCACTGCGCCCGTTCGTCCCTATACCTTGGTGAACCCCACCTTAGAAACGGACTTTGCCTTGCTGATTGGCACAATCCGCACGGTGCGAAATCTCCGCGCTGAAGCCGATATCAAACCCGGTGTCAATGTCCCGATTTTGCTCCAAAGTGACCAAGCCAGCGAGCGCGACATTCTCACCGCTGGCCGCTACTACATCCAATCCTTAGCCAAGGGTGAAACCGTGACGATCACCTCGGCACTTTCCGAAGAATCCAGTAACCGCTCCTTTGGGAGTGTGTACGGGACGGTGCAGGTGCTGATTCCGTTACAGGGCTTGGTGGATTTGGATGCATTGCGCGATAAGCTCACGAAGAAGTTAAGTAAAGTAGAGAAGGAGGCGGAAAGTCTGACGGGTCGCCTCAATAATGCTAATTTTGTCAATAAAGCTCCGGAGGAGGTTGTCGAGGGTGCGCGACTAACGTTAGCAGCAGCGAATAAGCAGGCCGAGATCCTTCGCGATCGCCTCATGCGCCTTCAATAACTGCCCCCTGTTCACCCCTGACTTATCGCCCGTATGTTGTATTTAGCCCAAGTGCGAAAATATTCAAGCGTAGACGGGATGGTGCTGGCTCTCTTAGCGGAGCAGACAGCGGAGCAAACCTGGGTTGTGCAACCGGCTGAACCCTTGACCGTCCACCCGGATGATCTCCCCCCCATGACCCCCACTACACCGGGCATGTTAGTCCTTGTCGAACTGGATCACAATGCCAGTCCGGTACGCATTCGTGATGCCCAGGACTGGATGCTCAAAATGTTAACCTCTTTTTCGGACTACTCCAGTCGTCTCCACTGGCTCGAAGCCCAAGAAGACAAAATCGAACAGTGGCGACAGGAATTAACGATCAAGAGCCAGGAAATGAGTATTAAAAACCTGGAACTTGAAACCCGTCGCGAACGGTTTGAAGCGGAACAGGCGGAACTCGAAAAACGCTGGCAGGCTATTCGCGATCAAGAAGAGGCCTAATCAATTCATCTGGGTATTGGACTGCGGGACACGATAATGGCTGATGATTTTACGGCGTTAAGTCATGCCCTGCCTCCGCAAAATGTGGAGGCAGAAGAGTCAATCTTAGGGGGGATTTTACTCGATCCGGAGGCGATGGGTCGGGTGGCGGATCTCTTAACGCCAGAGGCGTTCTATAACTCGATTCACCGCCGCATCTATACCGCTGCGCTGACGGTGCATCGTCAGGGCAAACCCACCGATTTGATGACGGTGACCAGTTGGCTCCAGGATCAAGGGGAGCTAGAGGGGATCGGCGGGACGGGAACCCTGGCGCAGTTGGTGGATCGCACGGTGTCGGCGGTGAATATTGACCGCTATGCAACGCTGATTGTGGATAAGTATGTGCGGCGACAGTTGATCGCGGCCAGTTATGAGATTGCGGAGTTGGGCTACGACACGACCCAAGAACTAGAGCAGGTGTTGGATCAATCGGAGCAGAAGGTGTTTCGGTTGACCCAAGAGCGGCCGCAGCAGGGTTTAGTGCATATTTCCGAGTCCCTGATCCAAACCTTTGAGGAGATTGAAAACCAACAGGACGAGACAACGTTACCGGGGTTATCCTGCGGATTTTATGATTTGGATGCGATGACGAGCGGGTTTCAGCGATCGGATCTGGTGATTATTGCCGGGCGGCCCTCAATGGGAAAATGCCTCACCGGGGATACGGAAATCGTTTTGGCGAACGGTGCGGTGCAAACCCTGGCGGACATTTATCGTCATCAAACGGCGGAGTTATTGACGTTGGGCGACGATTGGCGATTCCATTGGACGCAGCCATCGGTGTATGTGGATGATGGCATCAAGCCCGTTTTTGAGGTGAAAACCCGCACCGGGCGGCGGATTGAAACAACGTTATCGCATCCATTTTTAACTATTCTTGGATGGCGATCGCTTGCCCATCTCACCGTCGGCCAAAAAATCGCCGTTCCTCGTCATCTTCCCGTCTTCGGTACAACCCAAATTCCCATAGAACAGATTCAATCATTCATAGCATCCAACCTAAAAACAATACCATCGGTTATTTTTACCCTTCAAAAATCTCAAGTTGCACTATTTTTAAAGTCTCTTTTTGTTATTGACGGCTGGGCGATTGTTGTCAACCAGAATCAGCCAAAAATTGGATATACCACAACAAGCGAAACTCTAGCCCGCCAAATTCAACATCTGTTGCTACGCTTTAACATTATCGCCTGTCTTAAAAATACGTCTCACGATCAACATTATCCTGTGTGGCAACTCGATATTACGGATCGTCAATCATGCGGGACTTTCATCGCTGAAATGGGTCTTTTCGATCGAGAGATTGGCCTAAATGCAATCAACTTAGACGATCCGGAGATGCAAGCAATCGCGACGAGTGATGTCTATTGGGATGAAATTGTCGCCATTACGCCCAAAGGCAATAAACAAGTCTACGATTTAACCATTCCCGACCATCATAATTTTGTTGCCAATGATATTTGTGTTCATAACACCAGTTTTGCGCTCAACGTAGCCGCAAATATTGCCAAAATTCATCAATTGCCGATCGCAATTTTTAGCTTGGAAATGTCTAAAGAACAACTTGCCCAGCGGTTGCTCGCGGGGGAGGCGGCGGTGGAGAGTAATCGTCTGCGATCGGGGCGGATTGATTCAACGGAAATGGATCGGATCACGGCTGCCATTGGGACATTATCCGAATTGCCAATCTATATTGACGACAGTGCAACCCTGTCGGTGTTGCAGTTGCGATCGCAAGTTCGCCGCCTCCAAGCCGAGAAGAAAGGCCAAATCGGGGTAGTGCTGATCGACTATTTGCAACTGATGGAGGGAACGACGGATAACCGAGTGCAAGAACTCTCGAAAATGACGCGATCGCTCAAAGGTCTCGCCCGTGAAGTGAATGCCCCGGTCTTGGTGTTGTCCCAACTCAGTCGCGGTGTCGAGTCCCGCACCAATAAACGCCCGATGATGTCGGATTTGAGGGAATGTGTCACGGGTGACACTCTCGTTTGGTTGGCAGATGGGCGACGAGTTGCGATCGCGGATCTAGTGGGACAAAGGCCCGACGTGATCAGCATGAATGAGCAGGGCCGTTTAATCCAAGCCACAGCGGATTGTGTCTGGAAAGTGGGCATGAAGCCCGTGTTTGAACTGACCACCGTCAGCGGTCGCAAAATCAAAGCCACGGGTAAACATCGGCTCTATACCTTCAACGGGTGGCAATCGGTTCAAGCGTTAAACATCGGCGATCGCCTGGCTGTGGCTAACTCTATACCGATGTTAGTTGCTGGTGAAATCAGTCACGTTGCAGTCACGCTGACCCGCGCTCGTGGGGACAGTAACGCGAATCGTCGCAGCAGGACGGGATTGCCAAAATACGCCACATCAACGCTAGATTGGGACGAAATTGCTGCGATCAAACCTGTGGGGGTTGAGCCTGTTTATGATCTGACCGTGCCTGGGCCAGCGTCGTGGCTGGCGGATGGGATTGTGTCTCATAATTCCGGAAGCATTGAACAGGATGCAGATTTGATCTTGATGTTGTATCGCGATGCTTATTACAATCCTGATTCCCCCGATCGCAACGTGGCCGAAGCGATTATCGTCAAACACCGCAATGGCCCCACGGGGACGGTGCGCCTCCTGTTCCGGCCGGAGTTGACCCAGTTTGAAAATTTGGCGGGTGAGATGTGAGGCGATCGCCCTCGGCGTAATCCCCTTGTGATCCTGATTAGCTCACCGTTGCAGTGGGTTGGGGATCGGATGGGGCGGGGGTGGGTTCGAGGGATTCAATGATGCTGACCAGTTCGCGCTCAAAGAGAATGTGGGAGCGGTTGGTTTTGCCGCCGATAAAGAAGCGATCGCCCGCCTGAAGTGCCCAAATTTGCGAATGGGACACATAGCTCATCACCACCCCCACCATTAACAGCCCAAACCCGGCATAGACCAAGGGCACACCGGGATCGGCCTTAATTTGCAGGCCCGTGCTGCCGATTACCTTCACCACGCTTAAGCGTAGATCCTCATCCAATTGCAGCGCCGTGCCTTCGCGCACCGCACCGAGGGGATTACCATCCTGGCCATAGACCAAGAGCAGCCCTTGTAAATCCCGCGCCACCAAGGACACCCCCGTGCTCATGTCGGGCTTGGTGGGAACCCAGGTTCCCCAAAAACGACCACTGCTGCCGGTTTTCAAGGGAGCCATGGGCAGTTGAAAAATGGGGCTATTGTTGACGCGCACCTGCACGCCGTCAATGCCCCAATTGGTTTGGTAGAGGGTGACACCGCGATGGCGCAGGGGATGGTTGACGGAAATGGTTTGGCGATCGCGCTCAGTGCCCTCTTGATCCACCACGGACAAATCCGAATAAAACTGATCAATATTGCCCTCGGCGGTGTAGTCAATCCAGAAGCGATTCACCTTGATTTCCCAATCGTGGGGAATCTGGGAGGCGGAAAAGGGCCCCGCATCGATCACATTGGTGATCCCCCGTTGAGCACCGCTGGGGATCACTTCCTGGGCAAAAAAGCCACTCAACGATCCCCACACGGCCCCGGCCAGAATCAACAACATACTGACATGCACCACAATCGGCCCAATCTTGCCGATCAACCCCTTGCGAGCATAAAGACGGTGATCCTCTTGAAAGAGGGTGTAGCCCTTGGCGGTGAGGAGGGGCGCGAGGGTGGTGAGGGAACCGCTGCTCAGTTCGGCACTGAGGGCGAGTTTTTCAAAGGCTTTGGGCTGGTCGTAGTAGTTCCAGCGCCGGGCGGTTTTGAGGGCGGGCCATTGGCGGAGATAGCTGCAAGCGGTGAGGCTGGCGGCGAGCAAGACCAAGAGGGCGAGAAACCACGGGGTGCGGTAGACATGATCAAGGCCGAGCAAACCAATCACCCGCCAGGTGAGAAAGCCGAAGAGGGCGGGATGTTCGGGGTAGTTGCTTTGGTAGTAGCCGATGCTTTGGCCCTGTTCGATCACAGTGCCGCTGATGCTGAAGAGGGCGATCGCTAATAACAAGACAATGGCTAACCGCAGATCGGCCAAAATTCGGAGGCTTCGACGCAAAATCATCATGGGGCGAGGGAGGGTAAGGAGAGGAGGGCAGGGGGGCAAATCTCGATCCTAGCAAGATTCACCCCCCTGCCGGTGCGATCGCGCCGGTTAAAATTCGAGGCCCGCTTGGGCTTTGATCCCCTGCTCTTTAAACGGATGTTTAAGCAGGGTCATTTCCGTGGCCAGATCCGCCCGCTCAATCAAGGCCGCTGGCGCACCCCGCCCCGTCAGGATGACATGGGAATCCTCCGGTTTTTCGGCGAGTCCCGCCAACACCGTTTCCACATCGAGATAGCCCAATTTCAGGGCAATATTCACTTCATCGAGGAGCACAAGACGATAGGCAGGATCACGGATGAAGTCTAGGGCGGTGCGCCAGGCTTCCTGGGCTTTGGCGATGTCGCGATCGCGGTCTTGGGTATCCCAGGTAAAGCCTTCGCCCATGGCCCGAAACACGAGTTGATCCCCGAACCGTTCGAGCACCGCTTTTTCCGCCGGTTCCCAGGCCCCTTTAATAAACTGCACGATCGCCACCTGATAGCCATGGCCCAGGGAACGCATCACCATCCCCAAGGCGGCGGTGGTTTTGCCTTTCCCGTTCCCGGTATGGACGATCACCAGACCTTTTTGGTTATTCGCTGCGGCAATGCGTTCGGCTTGGACGGCCTGGCGACGCTGCATTTTCTGTTGGTATTGTTCCGCCGTCAAATTCTGATCGGTCATGGGGTCTCTTCTGCTGGGGTGATGGTGAGGCCGCCGGTGAGGACAATCTGATCTGGCGCGATCGCTAGCTCATCGAGTTCCACCTGAGGCCCTAGGTCAATCGTAAAAGCTGGCAGACTCTGGGTAAAGCGATCCGTGCTCAGGGTGAGGGGATTTAAACAAAGGGTGTGGGGATCGCCCAAGCTTAACCCACCTTGCAGGGTAATGCTTCGGGGTGATCCGGTAGCGGCGGGGAGCGATCCCGCTAGGGTGAGTTGGCCTGTGTCAAGGGTGACATGATGCCAGGCGATCGCCTCTAGGGCTAAATCTTGCGGGTCATGGGCGGGGATCACCAGGGCTACGGCATCCCGGAGGCCGGTGGCGAGGAGATCGGAGGCGAGGGAGGCTTGTAAATCTGCCGCCGTGAGCCGCACTGATCCCCGCACCGGCACCGGTTCTAAGAGGCGGAACGGTTTGCCTTTGAGCATTTGCCCCACGTTGATCCGGATCATGGCTCCGGTTAAGCTGGCGTGGCGAATGTGAATGCCTTGATAGCTGGCATGGTCGGCGCTGAGGGCAATGTGGGGGATAAACCCGGTGAGCAGTTGGCGGTTTTTGCTGGTGATCTGCACCTGGAGGTTTTCGACGTGATCGAGTTGCGATCGCAACCACAACGACAAAGCTGGGGACAGAACATGACTCACCCAGGTGGATGGCGGCTGTGTAATCATCAATAAATTTGATTTACGGTGTTTGGATTTTAATTTTTCCTGATTTGTCAACCCAATTTAAGCGGAAATTGGCTGATTTACGCTGCGAGTCCAACGACTGTTCCAGAAATCTTGTAATATTTGTACATAGTTAAAGTCCATACCGCGCTATAACTACAGACGTGAACCGTTGTACTGAATCAATGTCATTGCCGACTCTATGTCCGAACGAGTCCAGAAAATCTTGGCCCGACAGGGGAATGTTTCGCGGCGGCAGGCGGAAGACCTAATCCGTGCCGGGCGAGTGTGCCTCAACGGTCAGGTTGTGGAACTCGGCCAAAAAGCTGATCCGGATTGCGATCGCCTTACCCTTGACGGTCAAGTCATCACAACGGCATCTGCCCCCAGGCCCATCTACCTGTTACTCAATAAACCCCGTGGTGTCGTCTCCACCTGTCTTGATCCCCAAGGGCGACAAACGGTCATTGATTGTGTCACTCCTCCAGGGAAAACCCGCCCTCGTATTTATCCCGTCGGTCGTCTTGACGCAGACTCAACAGGTGCTATCCTACTAACGAATGATGGTGATTTGACCCTCAAACTCACCCATCCTCGCTATCATCTGCCCAAGACCTACCATGTTTGGGTCAAGGGTCAACCGAGTGCGAACAGTCTGCACCAGTGGCGCACAGGAGTCATGCTTAACCATCGCAAAACTCAGCCCGCTCAAGTGACTGTTCTCGACGTTACCCCCCAGAAAACGCGGCTCTGTATCATCTTGCACGAGGGTCGTAATCGCCAAATTCGCCGGGTTGCAGAACAATTGGGATACCCTGTTCTCGCCCTCCACCGGGTTGCGATCGGGACGCTCAAACTCAACACCCCCCAGACCAAGCTTCTCTCACCGGGTCAGTATCGCACGGTCAGTTCCGCTGAGATTATGCAGCACTTGTTACCCAGTTCCTCGTCTTCTTCCTTCAACTTGCCGATCACTACTGCGGAGAATTCTGTATGCTAACCCCAAATAATCGCCTGACCTCCGACCAAGGGGAAAAGCTCAGAGAACTGGGTCTTTATCTCCATGAGGTGCGCGGACAGCGATCGCTTTCCCTGGATGCACTATCCACCAAAACCCGCATCCCCACGCGCCTGCTCGAAGCGATCGAAACCGCCAACAGCGATGCACTGCCTGAACCCATCTACATTCGGGCCCTGATTCAGCGGGTTGGCGATGCCCTCCAGGTCAATGGAGCCGAACTCGCCGCTGCTTTTCCAGTGGAAACCACACTCCAATCGATCAAACCCACCTGGAAGCCGGTGTCGTCCTCACAGTTGCGCCCCTTTCACATGTACATGGTGTACATCATTGTCTTGATTGGCGCTGTGAGTGGTTTGTCTCTTTTGATTCGTCCCCCGGCTGCCAATGTGGCCCAAGACGCTGAACCCCCGACGGAAACGACCGCGAACGACACATCCCCCACCCAACCTGTGGCGGATGTCCAAGATACTGCTGTGAATACATCGGCAGAATCACCTCAGCAGCAGACAGAAACCCAGATTTCCAGCGATCAAGTGGTGGTCTCGATGACCCTTCAGGATGATTGTTGGTTGCGGGTGGTGGCCGATGGCAGTGTGGTCTTTGAAGGCACATTGCCGAAAGGAGAAAAACGCACCTGGGAAGCGAAAGAGCAAATCACGGTGATGGCGGGGAATGCTGGCGGCGTGGTGGTTGCGATTAATAACGAAGAAGCGAAGCCGTTGGGGAATCCGGGATCGGTGGAAACCGTTACCTATCGCCCCCCCACGGAAGCCCCCTCTTAAGCGAATAACCGGCTCCATCGACTTGTCGGCTGCAACGGTGTGATTAGTCCGGGGCAAGCTCGATCACGTCGAGGAGGGAGGCGCAGCGTTGTTGATCGAGTTCGCGGATTTTTTGGTCGTTGCGGTAGAACTCGTTGAGATAGTAGGCGTGGGTTTGGGGATCGGCTTGGGGGTCGAGGGTTTGCCAGCGATTGAGGCAATAGGTGCGGTTTTTTTCGTAGCTGACCCGTTCGAGGGAGGCGATCGCAGCTTTCACCAAAAGTCCCGCCCGTTCGATGTCGCGGCGGCGATGTTCGCTGAGGTGGAAGAGGTGTTGCACATTGTCGAGGGATTGCTCGGCCTGGAGGGCTTGGGCTTGGAGGGCTTGGAGTAGGCGGGGGTGGCGTTGGTCGGGGTCGAGGCTGAGGATCTGTTGCCACAGTTGGCGGTGATGGGAGAGGCTAAACATCAGGTCGCGCTGATCGAGGTCGGTGATGATTGTTTGGCGTTGGCCGGGACAATGGAGATAGAGAAAGAGGAGCAGTTCTTCGGCCCGTTCGAGGAGGTTGCGTTGAGAAACGTTGTACAACCGTGATGTCGTATCGTTGGACTGGTCTAAATTAGAGGGTTTTTGTGTTGCATAAGTTTGAACCCTATGTTTTTTTCTATCTGTTTCAATTCTTGCACGAAGATCTTGTGTGTACCATGTGTACAGACTTTTATCTCCTAGACTCAAAATTTCCACACAAAGCGTCACATATTTTGATCGGCTCTTGCGAAGTTTGATTTTTTTTAGAATGCTCAGCATTCCCTGAAGAACTTGTTCAAACTGATCAGGCTGCTTTAGATCCTTGCCAACTGCAAGTTGCTCTAATTGCCAATCCAACCACAGGGGAGCGGTTTGCAGTTGGTGGCGATATTGCTCCACCGCATCGGGTCGAGAGAGTAAAAACTCGTCGGCATCTTTGCCCCCCGGTAAATTGAGAATCCGCAGTTGAATTTGACCCGTATAAACGAGGGTTTCAACTTCGCGGATCGCTCGCTCGGTGGCTTTGCGACCTGCTGCGTCGGCATCGAAATTGAGGACGATTTGCTTAGAGTCAGTGTAGCGGGAGAGGTGTTTGAGTTGTGCTTCTCCGAGGGCGGTTCCCAAGGCGGCCACGGCGTGCTCAATCCCAGCGGCATGGAGGGCGATCACGTCAAAATAGCCTTCGACGAGGACGGCTTGATCCTGTTGCGCGATCGCTTTCTTCGCCCGATCCAGCCCGTAGAGGGTTTGGCCCTTACTAAACACCTCCGTTTCTGGGGAGTTGAGGTATTTGGGTTCATCGTTGCCCAGGGTGCGACTGCCGAACCCGATGATCCGGCCTTGGTGGTCAGCAATGGGGATCATGAGGCGATCGCGAAAATAATCATAATACCCCTCCCCCTGTTTGCGGGGTCGCACCAGCCCCGCCTGTTCCACCAACAGCACCGGGTAACGCTTCCCCTCCACCAAATACCGATACAGT
Source organism: Spirulina major PCC 6313 (assembly GCF_001890765.1). Classification (NCBI taxonomy): domain Bacteria; kingdom Bacillati; phylum Cyanobacteriota; class Cyanophyceae; order Spirulinales; family Spirulinaceae; genus Spirulina; species Spirulina major. The sequence continues at coordinate 3,038,512 of NZ_KV878783.1, forward strand.
GCCTCCCAGCCCCCCGGCGCATAGCCCAAGCCAAAGGTTTGGATCGTCTGATCACTGAGGCGGCGTTTTTCCGTTAGGTAGGTGAGGGCGATTTCACCCTCTGGCTGGCGGAGGGCATGCTGATAAAAACTAGCGGCTACTGCCAAAATCTCGTAAAGCTGTTCCCGTAGGGATAGCTGTCGCTGAAGTTCCTGACGCTTCTCCGGTGCAAGGGTCTTAATCGGCACTTGATACCGTTCCGCCAAGCGCAGCACCACATCCACAAAGGACTGCTGCCCCACCTCCATCAAAAACTTAATCGCGCCGCCCCCCGCCCCACAACCAAAGCAGTAGTACAGTTGCTTCGTGGGCGAGACGCTAAAGCTCGGTGTTTTTTCATCATGAAACGGACAAAGACCCAGATAGTCCTTCCCCTGCTTCTTGAGCACCACATGCTCCCCCACCACGTCCAGAATATCGGCGCGATCTTCCACATCTTGAATCGTATCGGGATGAAGGCGGGGAATATCCATGAGAACCGCAAAAGGGAAAAAAGCCGAAAATCTCTGAGTTTCCAGCCAAAAGATCATAGACTAGCGGAGAGCTAGCTATTCTGTATTATTAACTTGAGTTGATTGCTTTAAAGGAACAGAGCGAAGGATTATGGGTAGGATTTTTGTTTCAGCAGGACATGGTGGCTTGGAAAATGGAGGCTGGGACCCAGGCGCGTTGGCCGGGGGAACCACCGAAGCTCAACAGATGATCTTACTGCGAGATGTGATTGTGCCGGAGTTGCGATCGCGTGGCTTTGAAGTCCTCTCCGTTCCTGACACCCTCAGTCTCGACCAAAGCATCAGTTGGATCAACTCCCGCGCCCGGCAAGGGGATGTGGCCATCGAACTTCACGCCGATTCCTACTCGAACCCCATCGCTCGCGGTGCAACGGCCTACTACATCGCTGGCAACGCCGAACGGAAAAAGCACGGCGACATGATCCTCCTCGCCCTAATTCGGCGTTTGCCGCAATTACCCAGTCGCGGCTCCAAACCAGACACCGCCACGGGGGTCGGCCGGTTAGGCATTTGTCGCCAAGTCGCCATTCCCTCCCTCCTGCTCGAAGTGGGCTTCCTCAGCAATCCAGACGATCGCGCCCTTCTCCTCAACCGTCGCCGCGACATGGCCCTCGGCATCGTCGATGGTCTCGAAGCCTGGAGCCGCGAAATCAACGGCAAAGCCCCCAGCCTCGAACAAAGTCACCCCGTCGTCAATATCCGCATCAACGGGCAAAACTACGGCGAGCAGGGCATTTTAATTAACAGCAATGGCTTCATTCCCGTTGACCTCGTGGATCGCCTCGGAGTTAACCTCACCCAACGCCCCGAAATTCGCCTCGTCCAATATCGCGGCGTGGTCTATGTGAAAGCAATCGAACTACGGGAATTCAACATCAACGTCGGTTGGGAAAATAGCACCCGCACCGTCGTGCTACGCTCCATCTCGCAAATTTGTCCTGGGATGTTTGACCGCATCGTCGGCTACGGTAATACCTCTGAGGTACAGCTAATCATGTTCCTCAAAGCCAACAACGAAAACGCCCTCGCTGAATTTCCCGACCTGCCCAAACTCTACCGCGAAGAAGCCACCGTTGAAGGGATCAGCTACGATATTGCCTTCTGTCAAATGTGCCTTGCAACCAATTTCCTCCGGTTCGGCGGTGATATTAAACCCTCCCAAAATAACTTTGCCGATCTTGGTGCGGTGGGGGGCGGTGCGCAAGGAGCGACCTTCCCTAGTGCCCAAATCGGGGTTCGCGCCCATATTCAACACCTCAAAGCCTACGCCAACCTCGAACCCCTCGTTCAAGAAGCCGTCGATCCCCGGTTCCGGTTTGTGACGCGGGGGATTGCGCCCCTGGTGGATCAACTGTCGGGGCGATGGTCGTCTGATCCCCAATATGGTCAAAAGATTCTCGCGATTCTCCGCCGTCTCTACGAATCTGCTGATCTGTTGTAAGTATCGCAGGCAAGGGGCTTCAGCCCCTTGTCGGGTGATGTGGGTTAAACGCAGGCGGGGATTGGATCTTGGATGGGTGCGATCGCAGCCTGATCTAAAATTTGTGGAATCAGATCCTCGCGACGCACCGCCATGAGATGTACCCCATGGCAAAGACCTTGGGCCAGTTTCACCTGTTCGGCGGCAATTTTAACCCCTTCCTGGAGTGGGTCAGCGGCGGCGGCGAGGCGGTCAATAGTGGACTGAGCAATCTGAACACCGGGCACACAGCGATTGATGAAATTTGCATTTTTAGCGGATTTCAACAGGAAAATTCCCGCCAAGACCGGACGATTCAACGGAGCGGCGATTTCCGTCATGAAGCGATCTAAACAGTGAAAATCACTAATTAACTGACTCTGGAAAAACTGCGCCCCAGCTTCGACTTTATGCTCAAACCGCCGTTGCAGACTTTTCCAACTGTGGATTTGGGGGTCAACCGCTGCGCCGGGAAACAGATCCAAATGACCATCGGTGAGTTTTTTATCGTTGTAGTCAAAGCCGTCGTTAAGTTTGTGGATCAGTTTCAAGAGGCGCACGGATTCTAGATCGAAGACACTGCGGGCGCGGGGATGATCTCCCGCTTTGACGGGATCACCCGTGAGGGCGAGAACATTGGTTAATCCCAGGGCATGAGCACCCATCAGATCTGCTTGCAGGCCGATGACGTTGCGATCGCGACAGGCCACCTGATAGATCGGTTCAATCCCTGCCTGTTTCAAAATTAACGACGCAGCCAAGGACGACATCCGCAACACCGCCCGACTGCCATCGGTGACATTGACGCTATGGACACGCCCCTGTAAACACTGCGCCATCTTGAGCATGTGACTCGGATCGCCTCCCTTGGGGGGCATCACTTCAGCGGTAATTAAAAATTCATTCTGTTCAATGGCGCGACGTAAACGGGACATTTATTTTTTTCAGGGGATGAGGATCAATAAAACTTAATTAAGTCTTAATGATAATCCTGTTTGCTGGTGATTAAAGGGGCACAGAGAAACCCATCGCGGCTTTAACCTTGGCCAGGACGTGATTCGCGCTCGCTGCGGCTTTTTCCCGTCCATCGCGGAGAATGGCATCGAGGGCGGCGCGATCGCTCATAATCTCGCTGTATTTTTCCTGGATTGGCCGCAGGGCCTCCACCGTCGTTTCTGCCAACAAGGGTTTAAATTGTCCCCAACCCATTTCGGCACAGTCCGCCGCCACGGCCTCGCGGGATTGACCAGAAAGGAGATGATAAAGGGTGAGCAAATTGTTACATTCGGGGCGATCGGGGTTGTCGAATTCGAGGCCCTTGGTGGGGTCAGTTTTGCAGCGTTTGATTTTTTTTGTGATCACCTCCGGCGGGTCAAGGAGACTAATCCGGCTCAGGTCCGAGGGGTCGGATTTAGACATTTTCTTCGTGCCATCGGTGAGGCTCATCACCCGCGCCCCGGCTTTCTGAATCAGCGGCTCTGGCATTTTTAACACCGAATTTTCGCCCGTGCCAAATTGATCGTTAATCCGAATCACCAGATCGCGGGTCAGTTCAATATGTTGCTTTTGGTCTTCCCCCACGGGCACAAGATCGGCATCGTACAGGAGAATATCGGCGGCCATTAACACCGGATAATCCAGCAGGCCCACGCTGACGTTTTCCCCTTGTTTCACGGCTTTTTCTTTGAACTGGATCATCCGTTCGAGCCAGTTGACCGGGGTGATGCAGTTGAGCAGCCAGGCGAGTTCGCTATGGGCGGCGATGTGGGATTGAATGAAGATGGTGGAATGGGTGAGATCAATGCCACAGGCGAGATAGAGGGCAGCGATCGCATAGGAATTATCCGCCAACACTTTGGGATCATGGGGCACGGTAATCGCGTGGAGATCCACCACACAAAAATAGTTATCGTACTGGTCTTGGGCGTTGACCCAGTTCCGAATCGCCCCTAAATAATTCCCTAGATGTAGATTGCCGGTGGGTTGCACCCCAGAGAGTACCCGCTGTTTCGCCATGATCAATTCTGTATCGCTTGCGCGTTTGCCCTTTGTATTATGCCAGGATTAGGACGAATTGTTAGCCACCGTCAGCACCGCCGGGGATTCAAATCCCCGGCTCATCACGAAAGTAGGCTCAAGCCTAATCATCCAGAACCCGTTTTAACGGGTTTTCGCAATGAGCCAAGCACTGAAGTTCTTGGCGGTGGTCGGCTGTTATCCCACCCAAAATCTGAAAATGAATCGGGGGAAAGGGTGGGAGCGTTGCCCCCCGAATAGTAAAATTAATGGGCTGTATTGATTTTGATGGAAGACAGACTGTGATTGAACGCTACACCCTGCCAGAGATGGGGCAACTATGGACAGATGCCTACAAGTTCAAAACATGGCTGCAAGTAGAAATCGCAGTCTGTGAAGCCCAGGCCGAACTGGGTTACATTCCCGCCGATGCAGTGGAAGAAATTAAGGCCAAGGCGAATTTTGACCCCGATCGCATCCTCGAAATTGAAGCGGAAGTGCGCCATGATGTGATCGCCTTTTTGACGAATGTCAATGAATACGTGGGTGATCCCGGTCGCTACATTCACCTAGGGATGACCAGTTCCGATGTGTTGGATACGGGGCTGGCGTTGCAGATGGTGGCGAGTTTGGGCCTAATTCTCGAAAAAGTGGAAGAACTGACCCAAGCGATTCGCTACCAAGCTCAACAGCATCGCTATACCGTAATGGTGGGGCGTTCCCACGGTATCCATGCCGAGCCGATTACCTTTGGGTTTAAGCTGGCGGGCTGGTTGGCGGAAGTGTTGCGGGGGCGCGATCGCCTCGTCCATTTGCGCGAAGAAATTGCCGTCGGGAAAATTTCCGGCGCGGTGGGAACCTATGCGAACCTTGATCCCCGCGTGGAAGCGATCGCCTGCCAAAACCTCGGACTCATCCCCGACACCGCCTCAACCCAGGTAATTTCGCGCGATCGCCACGCCCAATTCCTCCAACAACTCGCCCTCCTCGCCGCCTCCCTCGAACGCTTCGCCGTCGAAATCCGCAACCTCCAACGCACCGACGTTTTAGAAGTGGAAGAATTCTTCTCCAAAGGGCAAAAAGGCTCCTCCGCCATGCCCCACAAACGCAACCCGATCCGCTCCGAACGTCTCACCGGTATGGCCCGGATCATTCGCGGTAACGCCATGGCCGGCCTGGAAAACGTCGCCCTCTGGCACGAGCGGGATATCTCTCACAGTTCCGTGGAGCGCGTCGTCATGCCCGATAGCTGCATCCTCACCCACTTCATGCTCAACGAAAGCACCAAGCTGATTCAAAACCTCTTGGTCTACCCCGAAAACATGAAGCGCAACATGAACGTGTACGGCGGCGTAATCTTCAGTCAGCGCGTCCTCCTCGCCCTTGTGGAAAAGGGCATGAACCGCGAAGAGGCCTATCGCGTCGTCCAAGGTTGCGCCCACACCGAATGGAACGTGGAAGGGGGCGATTTCCGCAAACAAGTAGACGCAAGCGAGGTGATCAATCAACACCTCTCCCCCGACGAAATCGCCGCCTGTTTCGACCCCCAACACCACCTTCGCTACCTCGATGAGGTCTACCAACGCCTCGCGATTTAGCGGATGAATCTCCGCACTGTAGGGGTTTGGTTGCCAAACCCTCTACCCGTCGAGGAGTTGATCCAGGAGTTGGTTTGAAACCCGAAAGTTAGTCTGCCGGAGTTTCTGAACCACCTGGGACGGCTCAATGAGTCGCCGCTTTGCTGCAACGTTCAGGATTCCCACCACACCAGCGACGGGAATACCCAGCCGTTGAGCCGTTTGACGGGCGGCTTTTTCATCCACGATCAATACGTTAGCTTGATACTCCAGCGCCAGAGCGATCACGGCTTGTTCTCCAGAATGAAGGTGCTGCAATACATCGGGAATGTTGTGGGGGGTTGGCACAATGTCTAGCCAATCGGGGGCTTGCTGAATCCAGTCTCGAACTAGACTGGGCGCACCTTCTGCCATTAACTCAGCGACGATCGCATCAGCAATCACAACACGCCCAAAAAGCTGCGGCAAGAGGTGAATCTCGCCAATCATGATTAAGTAGCGCAGCGGTGACGTGTCAGCGATCGCAATCATTCCGGCAAGCAAGCTTCAAGGGTTGCCACATCCGCCTCTAGATCATCAGTGGTGTAATCGATCAGGGCATGGTGTTGTTGCAAAAAGTCCTCAACGGCCCAACGAGACGGCAATTGGAGCAAGGCTTGAACCTGTGCCGTGGTCAACGTGTTGCTGCGGTAGGCTTCGAGGGCGATCGCTTCGAGAATGCGACGGGGGAGATTGTCCCAGTGTTGGGCAAGCTGTTGGGCGATCTCTTCAGGCAGTTCAATGGCAAGTTGCATGGCTGGATCATCAAGAATATTGCTTTAACCATAGCCAATGGGTCAGACAATAGCCCGATCGCACCCCAAGGCAGCGACCCGACCCACTCAGCATGAGCGCGATCGCTAGTTAAATTTCGCTTTTGCTTGGGCGTAAATTTCCGGTGTGATCAGGCTTTCGCCCGCCTCAGCAGCAAATTTCTCGATCTTCTTCCGGGCGGCTGGACGCACAAAAAAGGGAATCTCTTTCAGTTTGGCTTCAGCGGCTTCAGTCCATTCCATGGTTGTTTTGAGAGAGGCGTGAGCATTGATCGCCTCAATTATCACTGATTTAGGATGACAACGTGCAAGTCAGTGAGGACAGGCTAGGGGCTGAAAAGACCCTTGTTGCGATCGAGCTTGGATATTCTCATCAACTTGTCTATTGTCTAGATCAGCACGGGATCAAGGTGGGGAACAAGCGCGATCGCATCACTCACTACCCCGACTTCAATTGGCTGGCAGGCATAAATCTATGTTTTTTGGGTAAGATTTTGGCATGGAGGCTAAACGACTACCTGCAAGATTTTACCGAACGGATCAGGGCAATGAGCCTGTTCGTAAATGGCTCAAGCAACTGACTCCCGCAGAGAAACTTGTGATTGGGACTGATCTCAAGACAGTGGAATATGGTTGGCCCATTGGCATGCCGACTTGTCGCCCGATGGGTAAAGGTTTGTATGAAGTTCGCTCAGATCTACCGGATGGAAAAATTGCGCGAGTTTTCTTTTGTGTACATCAGAATCAGATGATTTTACTGCATGGATTTATTAAAAAAAGTCAGAAGACTCCTAAACAGGATCTAGATTTAGCCATTGAGCGCAAAAAGGTTTTGGAGGCACAATGAACAAAGCAACCCATATTGGGTCTACGTTAGATGATTTCTTGGTTGAGGAAGGGCTGCTCGACACCGCTAACGCTCTGGCTATCAAACGTGTTTTGGTGTGGGCGATCGCCCAGGAAATGGCAACAAAGGGTCTGAGCAAAACAGTGATGGCGCAAGCGATGAACGCCAGTCTCATTGACTTAGAACAGCTATTGAATCCCGATAATACAGAGATTACTCTCCAAATGATGGATCGAGCTGCGATCGCTCTGGGAAAGCGTTTAAAAATCGAACTGGTGGAAGCAGACTAAGCCTAGATCAGCACGGGATCAGGCTGCGGCACAAGGGCGATCGCATCTCGTACCACCTCCACGCCAGCCCCCGGTTGGTAGGCCTGTTCGGTGATATAGCGTTTCCAGGCTTTCGTGCCGGGTTGGCCGCTGAATAATTGCAGCAGGTGGCGAGTGATGTGGCTGACTTTGTGACCTTGGGCGACCCAATTTTCGATGTAGGGGAGCATGGATTCGATCACCTGATGACGGGAGGGGATCGGGTGGGGGTCGTTAAAAAAGGCGCGATCGCACTCTGCAAATAAATACGGATTGTCATAGGCCGCCCGGCCAATCATCACCCCATCGACGTGATTTAACTGGTCTTGAATTTGGGCGAAGGTGGTAATACCGCCGTTGATTTCAATAATCAGGTGGGGAAAATCCTGCTTCAGTTGGTGAACCACGTCGTAACGCAGGGGCGGCACGGTGCGGTTTTCCTTGGGGCTGAGACCTTGGAGCCAGGCTTTGCGGGCATGGATGCTGAATTGTTCACAACCGGCATCGGCCACGGTTGCCACAAAGCGTGTTAAATCCGAGTAGCGATCGCAGTCATCCACGCCGATCCGATGCTTCACCGAAATCGGCAACGCCACCGCCCGCTGCATCGCCGTCACCGCCGCCGCCACCAATTCCGGCTGCTGCATTAAACAGGCCCCAAAATTCCCACTCTGTACCCGACTACTGGGACAGCCCACGTTGAGATTCACCCCGTCATAGCCCCAGTCCGCCGCAATCCGCGCACATTCAGCCAAATCCTGGGGATTGTCGCCCCCCAATTGCAAAATCAGGGGATGTTCGTCGGGGTGAAAATCAAGGAGTTTGGCGCGATCGCCGTGGAGAATCGCCGCCGTTGTCACCATTTCCGTATAGAGCAACGTATGGCGGGAGATTTGGCGCAGAAAATACCGATAGTGGCGATCGGTGCGCTCCATCATCGGCGCAACACTGACAGGATAAACAACGGGCATCACAATTTCAGCAACTCTGCCTTAACAGTGTAGCGGAGGGCGATCGCTAGATTCATCGGGTCAAACCCTGCCCTAGGAGCGGATTTGTTACGATGGGACTTGTTCCCTTCCTCGTCGTCACCATGGTTGCTCTCACGTCGCGTCTCTCCCTGGCAGAGTTTTTAGAGTGCTGCCCGGATGATGCCCGCTACGAACTCGTCAATGGAGAGATGGTTAAGATGGAGCCGATTCGCGCCCATAAAAATGTGTCTCGTTTCCTCGTCAAGCAGTTTGATCACCTGAGCGATCGCCTCAACCTAGTGCTTAGTCAAAGAGATAGTGCCGAGTGAGAAGAGTAAGATGAAGTCAGTGTTCAAACCAAGGCTGACATGGTCAAAAAATACGTTGTGCGCTTAAGTGACGAAGAACGACAAAACCTCCAGGAAATTGTCACCACGGGGAAACGAGCTGCGGCTCTGATCAATCATGCCCGAATTCTCCTCAAAGCCGATTGCCAGCAATCCCCCGGTTGGCGAGATCAGGATATAAAAGAAGCCCTTGATATTAGCCTGAGAACTATTGAGCGAGTGCGGAAACGATTTGTCGAAGAGGGGCTAGAGGCAGCCTTAAGCCCTCGCCCCCATCCCCGTCGCCCCCGAAAGTTGGATGGCACAACGGAGGCACACTTAGTGGCGTTGTGCTGTAGTGAACCGCCCGCAGGTCAGGGGCGATGGACGTTACGTTTATTAGCACAGCAGATGGTGGAGTTGGACTATGTCGATGACATCAGCCATGAAAGCGTGCGGCAACTGCTAAAAAAAACGAACTCCAACCCTGGCGACAAAGCTGTTGGGTAATTCCACCGAGCCAAAGCGCAGAGTTTGTCTGGCATATGGAGGCAGTCTTGACGGTCTATCAGACGGATTACACCCCAAACATGCCTGTGATTTGCATTGATGAAGCGAGCAAACAGTTAGTCAAAGAAACCCGCCTACCCATTCCGGCTCAACCGGGGCAGCCCGAACGGGTGGATTATGAATATGAGCGCAACGGGACAGCCAACCTGTTTATGGTCTGTGAACCGATGATTGGGTGGCGGCGCGTGACGGTCACAGAGCGTCGCACCGCAGTAGATTATGCCCACTTGCTCAAAACGTTAGTGGATATCGATTACGCCCAAGCCCAAAAAATCATTGTCATTCAGGATAATCTCAATACTCATTCCCCGGCCTCACTCTACAAAGCCTTTGAACCGGCAGAAGCACAACGCATCTTGAGTCGATTGGAATTCTGCCATACCCCCAAACATGGCAGTTGGCTGAATATGGCCGAGATTGAACTGAGTGTTTTGAGTCGTCAGTGCTTAAGTCGCCGGATTCCTGATCAGGAGACACTCAAGCGTGAAGTGGATGCCTGGCAAGACGAGCGCAATCATCAGGAAACATGGATTGATTGGCGATTTACAACGGCTGATGCCAGGCTAAAATTACAACATCTCTATCCGTCAATTGATTGTTGACTGGACACTAGACTATGTTATTGACAAAGATATTGTGGTGCGGACGATCTCAGAGCAAGGTATTGAGCAGGGTCGAAAACCGGATGTTACAGTAGTCTCAGCCAAGGTTTGGAATGCCAATGCCATGACCTACGGAGCGATCGCAGAACCACCCCAGTTAGGGGTCGAAGTGGTCTCCACCAATTGGGATGATGACTATATCGATAAGCGGGCTGAATACGAGCGGCTGGGCGTTCCGGAATATTGGATCATCGATTATCTGGCCGTAGCCAGTCGGGCTTATTTGGGCAATCCGAAGCGGCCGACGGTGTTTGTCCATCACTTACAAGGGGACGGAACCTACCACACCAAGCTGTTTCGTGACACAGAGGCGATCGCCTCCCCCACCTTTCCCGATTTACAATTGACCATGGCGCAAATCCTCACCGCCAGCCAACTCCATCGCTGGTGAGTTTCGGTAAGCGATCGGGTGGCGCGATCGCACCGACTCACCCTGCTCAATCGTGCAGAGGGCATGGGGCTAACACGACGAGCGATTCTGTTGCGACAGAAAACGAGATACAGTGAGTAACACTGTTTTTTTCGACTCAACGCATCCATCGACATGGTCAAAATTAACGAAAACTATCTCAAACTGAAGGCCGGGTATCTCTTCCCGGAAATTGCGCGACGGGTTGCCACCTTCACCGAGGCGAACCCCGATGCCCCGATCATTAAACTGGGGATTGGTGATGTCACCGAACCTTTACCCGAAGCCTGCCGCGCTGCGATGACCGCAGCGGTGGCGGAAATGGGCGATCGCGCCACCTTCAAAGGCTACGGGCCCGAACAGGGCTACGCTTGGCTACGGGAAAAAATCGCCGCCCACGATTTCCAAGCGCGGGGCTGTGATATCGATGCCTCGGAAATCTTCATCTCCGACGGCTCGAAATGCGACACGGGGAACATCCTCGATATTTTCGGCAAAGATAATGCGATCGCAGTCACCGATCCCGTCTATCCCGTCTATGTGGATACGAACGTGATGGCGGGGCATACGGGCGATGCCACCGAAAGCGGTAAATATGGCGGTTTGGTGTATTTGCCGGTGACGGCGGAAAACAATTTCACCGCTGAAATTCCCACGGAAAAAGTAGACCTGATCTATCTCTGTTTTCCCAACAATCCCACCGGAGCCACAGCGACCAAAGAACACCTCAAAGCCTGGGTGGACTACGCCAACAGCCACGGCTCGATTATCTTTTTTGATGCGGCTTACGAAGCCTTTATTACTGATCCTGATCTGCCCCATTCCATCTATGAAATTGAAGGTGCTCGCACCTGCGCGATCGAGTTTCGTTCCTTCTCGAAAAATGCCGGGTTTACGGGCACTCGTTGCGCCTTAACCGTCGTACCAAAATCCCTCACGGTCACCGCTTCTGATGGGTCTGTTGTCGAACTCCATAAACTCTGGAATCGTCGCCAATCCACCAAATTCAACGGGGTTTCTTACATTATCCAACGAGGAGCCGAAGCTGTTTATGCTGAAGCGGGTCAAGCGCAAACAAAAGCATTAGTGAGCTTCTATTTAGAGAATGCCAAAATCATTCGGGAACAACTCATCGCCGCCGGATTAAGCGTCTATGGCGGTGTGAATGCGCCCTATGTTTGGGTGAAAACGCCTCAAGGGTTATCGAGTTGGGACTTTTTTGATAAACTCCTCCATACGGTGAATGTAGTCGGCACACCTGGCTCTGGTTTTGGGGCAGCAGGTGAGGGCTATTTCCGGATTTCGGCGTTTAATAGTCGTGCCAACGTGGAAGAAGCGATGCAGCGAATCACAACTAAATTCAAGGCATAGTTTATGATGAGCACATGAATGCTGAATAGTCATCCAGTGGGGCGGGGTTTTCCTGCCCTCTATTCATGAAACGTCGGCTTTTTTTGAGTTCAATTTTGTTCAATTTACCCATTCTTTTGAAGTGTTGATCCTATGCCATTAAACAGTGCGATCGCAGCCTATATCCATTACCTCAGTTTTGCCCTCATCTTTGCCTCCTTAACCCTCGAACACCAAACCTTTAAACCCGAATTAACCGTTAAAGAAGGCTGGCGGATGATTATCGCTGACACCCTCTACGGGATTGCGGCGATCGCAATTCTCGTCACCGGGGCGTTGCGGGTAATGTATTTCGGCCAAGGCCCCAGTTTTTACAGCCAAAACCCGATCTTTTGGGTCAAAATCGGCATTTTTATCGCCGTGGGTTTGCTCTCGCTTTATCCCACGATTTCCTATCTCCGCTGGGTAAAAGGCTTGCGGGACGACACCGCCCCCGTCATTGGTGAAACTCAAGCAAAGGTGATTACAGGAATTATCCGAGCGGAGTTGTTAGGTTTCGCGCTGATTCCTCTGTTTGCGTCGTTAATGGCGCGAGGGATTGGGTTGACGTGATGCTAGGAAAAAAAGTCCTGGATGGGAACCATCCAGGGCTTTTTGATTGCAGAATTTGCCTCGTGAGCTAGGGAATTATACCCGAAGGCAGTCCTGTGACCGGGTCAGCCGTTGGCAATGCTAGGGGCGATCGCAGGACTTTTGATCAATCATCTTTTGAGATGAGGAGAGAAGACCTTAAATCCCCGCCACGGTGTGGATTTTGAGGAAATTCGTGCCTTGGGTCATCTGCACCGGACTGCCTCCTAAAATTAAGACTTGATCCCCCGGTTCTGCCAGTTCATATTGCGCGAAAACCTCCTCAATCCGGTGCGCCAACACCTCCACGGAGTCCACGGGGCCTTTAATTAAGATGGGTGTGACTCCCCAGATTACGTTGAGGCGTGTGTAGACTTTCGGCTCTGTGGTTAACGCTAGGATCGGGGCTTTGGGGCGTTCTGCTGCGACTAGTTTGGCGGTGTATCCCGTGGAGGTGAACGCCACAATCCAGCGCAGATTGAGGATTTTGTCCACAACGTTTAAGGCTTCGCTGAGGGCATGGGTAGCGGTATGTTCGGCGGGGGGCAGGTTGATGAATTCAATCATCGGCTCGACTTCTGTGGCAATCTGACCCAACATTTTCACCGCCTCGACGGGATAGTCTCCCACGGCGGATTCGCCGGACAACATGACTGCATCGGTGCCGTCGATAATCGCATTGGCCACATCGCTGGCTTCGGCGCGGGTGGGTTGGGCGTTGGTGATCATGCTTTCGAGCATTTGGGTGGCGGTGATCACGGGGATGCCTTGTTGGTTGCAGGCGTGGATGATTTGTTTTTGGAGCATGGGGACTTTTTCGGGGGACATTTCGACCCCAAGATCCCCCCGTGCCACCATGATGCCATCGCAGATATGCACTAATTCATCGAGGTGGTCAATGGCTTGGGGGCGTTCGATTTTGGCGATGACGGGGACATCGCTGGCTCCCTGTTCGGTGAGGAGGGTTTTGAGGGCTTGTACGTCGTCGGTTTGGCGCACGAAGCTTAAGGCGACCCAGTCGATGCCGTGCTTTAACCCAAAGGCGAGGTCTTGCTTGTCTTTGTCGGTGATGGAGGGGAGACGGAGGGCGAGTTCGGGAAAGTTGACCCCTTTGCGGTTTTTGAGGGTTCCGCCTCGGATCACTTGGGCGGTGACGATCGCATTTTCCACGGTGAGGACGGTTAACTCTAATTTGCCATCATCGAGCAAGATCCGATTGCCGGCGATCGCTTCTTCGGCGAGGGAGGGATAGTCAATGGGAATGGTGACCCCGTCCGCCGCATTGCCCAAGGTTACGGTTTCCCCGGCGGTGAGGATCACGTTATCCGGCAATTGCACCACCCGGATTTTAGGGCCTTGGAGATCTTGCAACAGTACCAATGGATAGTGCAACTCTTGGGATACCTGCCGCAGGGTTTGAATCGTGACGGCGTGATCGTCATAGCTGCCGTGGGAAAAATTGAGCCGAGCGACCCCCATGCCCGCTTTGATGAGGTGGCGAATGGTTTCAGGGGAGCGACTCGCAGGGCCAATGGTGGCAACAATTTTGGTGCGATGGGGAACTAAAAACATAACTTGGCCTCGTGATGATCTTAGAGAGACAGACGATACAGCCTCACTGTAAGGGATGAACCTGGCTCTCCCCTGAAATCTAAAAGGATTGTACGGATTTGGCGGGGGGCGATCGCAGGAGGGTGGCGACGGGATCGAAGGCAGTCCATCGGTGGGGTGTGCGATCGCTCCTGATCCTCGCTCCTCTTCTTGGCTAGGCATCCTAAATTCGTTAAACTTTGTCCAAGGCAGAATCAGGGCAAGCGATGGCAGATCATAAAGTGCTTCTTTTAGACAGTGACGCGGCAAGTGTTGCAGAACTGCGCGGGATGATGCCGGGTGGTAACTTTGACCTGGTGACGATTGGGGATGGCAAAGCTGCCCTAAATGTGATCAAGACAGAACTGGCCAATATCCGCTTCATGGTGCTGAAATTTAATCTGCCCAATGTCAGCGGCTGGAAGATTCTCAAAAAAGCCAAGGAACACCCCAAGCTCCGCACTATTCCGATGCTCTTAGTCGCAGACCCCAACGATCCCGTCGCCAAAGCCCTACCCGAACCCCACACCACCTTTGCGGTCATTAACCGCCCGTTTAATCGCAAACAATTCCAAGGGGCGATTAAAGAAGCCATGCGCCGGGCGAACCAAGACCCCGCCCCAGCACAAGTGAAAAAACGAGCGGCTCCTCGTCCGGCGGCGGCCCCTGTCGTGACCCCGCCGCCGCCGCCCCGTGCCAAAGCTGCACCGCCCCCCCCGAAACCGGCGGCTGCACCGCCGCCACCGCCCCGTGTTAAGGCTGCGCCCCCTCCACCGCCGCCGCCCCCACCGAAACCCGCTGCCCCTCCACCCGATCGCGTGATTGCCGCCCCGCCGCCATCTCCACCGATCCCGGCTCCGCCCCCCCCACCACCGATCGCCGCCCCGCGCCCCCCCCACCCAAGCCCGCTGCCCCCCCGCCGCCCAACGTGGAACCCGACGTGGCGGCAGTGGCAAGTCATGGGGCGATGGCGGGCGCGATCGCACCGCCGTCCGCACCGCCGGGGCCAGTCCAACCTGACCCCAGTGATCCCTTTTTCATCGACGTGGCTCCCGAACCCGCCGCGCCCCCTGATCCGAATAATCCCTTTGCCGTGACAGCGGCTCCCGGTTCAGCCGCCCCAACGTCTGATCCCAAAAGCCCCTTCCGTGCCCTTTCCGCCGATGAAATCGCGGCCTTAACCGCCCAAGCTAGCCCCGAACCCGATGCAGACCTAAACCCTTTTTTTGTTGAACCGCCTCCCCCTAGCTCTGCCGCGCCCCAGGACGCGGATGATCCCTTTGCTGGTGCGGTGAGTGCGGCTCCTACGGTTTCTCCCTCGGCTCCATCACCTGCGCCGAGTCCTGCTGAGGTAACGACTGCGCCTGTGGGGGCTACCGATGCGGATGAATTCGCGGATGAATTCGCAGATGAATTTGCGGATGAATCGGCAGCGGATGACGGTGTTGAAGGGGATGAATTGGCAGCGAATGAATTCGCAGCGGATGAATCGACCACCGCCGATTTAATCCCGCAGCCGGCGATCGCCTCCGATCCAGACCCTGACCCCCCCAGCGAAGATGCACCCGCAGACCCAGCGGTAAGCGCATGGGAACCCATCAACTATGCGGCTTTTGATTGTCTCCATATTCACCTTGATCAGCGCGATCGCGGCGTGACAGGCCTCGCCATTAGTCCCGATGGCGGTCTGCTCTATACCTGTGGCCCGGAAACCTACCTGAGCGCCTGGGAGTTAGCCACGATTACCAAAGTGTTGCAGTTTGACCTGTTCTCCAAAGGCGCAGACTGTTTAACCATTTCCCCCGACGGCAGCCTGCTGTTAACCGGCGCGAGCCAGAGCAACATTAAATGTTGGGATGTCAGCAGCGGCCAACTCTTTGACACCTTAAATGATTCATCCATGGGGGTGAATGGGTTAGCCATGACCTGGGATGGCCAACGGGTGATCACCAGTTCCCCCCACAGTAATTTGAAAGTGTGGGACTTTACCAGTGGCGATCTGTGGGGGCCGATTAATGATGCATCCTTTGGGGCGACGGGGGTGGCGATCGCCAACGACAGCCGCACCATTCTGAGTAGTTCCCTCACCAGCAATATCTGTTTTTGGGATTTGGAAACCGGAGAACTCCTCGGCCCCCTCAATGATGAATCCTTCGGGACGACAGCGATCGCCCTCAGCCCCGACAGTCAAGCCGTGATCAGCGGCAATCAACAGGGCATCTTAAGTATTTTCGACTGGACAACCGGCAACCCGATCCGCCTGATCAAAGCCCATGATCAACCGATTACCGCCGTGGCCGTTAGCCCCGACGGTTGGGTGATTGTCACCGCGACCCTGACAGAAATTAAACTCTGGGGTTGCTAGACCCCGGCCAGCACCCCCTAACGAACCCTGGGAAAACTGGGCAAGTTCACCGCTGCGATCGACGGGACTTTTTTCGGAGCGCGATGGGTCGGGGCGGGTTTCGGGGGCGGGGTTTCGCGGGGTTGAATCGCTGCCTGGCTGCGGGGTAAGGGCATCACACTGCGGCGGACTGCGTGGAAGTCCGGGAGGTTCAAGTTTGCAAACTTGCCTGGGGGGGCAGCCGCCGGAGCGGGAGCGTCAAAGACGGAAACAGCAGGAGTTTCAGGAGCCGGGGGCATTTCCACCGCCCGTTCTTCCTCCTCGTCAAAGAGACGCGCCGCCCAGGTGGGGGGAGCGGGCTGCTGCGATCGCTGATTTGACCAGGGTTGAATCGGAGAGGGTTTCATCTCTTCTGGGGGCGGTTGCAGTTGGGTAAGCGGGGATGGCGATGCGATCGCAGGTTCATCCGCACGAATAACCGAATCGGTTCCGGCTTGACTCCCTTGCCCCCAGTCTCCCGCCTCGGACTTCTCTAAATAACGACCAAACAACAGTTGAAACTGCTGCGTGTGGGACTGCTGCCGATCGAGATGCTGACGCAGAGCTTGGGAATTATCCGCCGCCTCATGGAGTAAACTCGCCTGCTCCGTATAGGTTTGACGCGCCAAAATACATTCTTGTTCAAGGCGCACAATTTGAGCCTGGGCCAATTCCAACTGTTGCGAGAGGTTTTCAATCAAAACATGCTGCCGTTGTGCCACATGGTGAGACGCTTCCAACTCTTGAAAGAGTAAACTCATCTGCCCTTGGGCATCGAGCAACTCTTCACCTTGCTGCACCGTAACCCGCTCCCGCTGTTGGGAGGAGCGTCGTTCGGCTTGGAGCGATTCTTGGGTTGTGGCCAGGGCTTGCTCTAAATCCGCTGCCCGTTGGAGCAGTTCACGGTTGCGCTGACGCAGTTTCCGGGCCAGGGTGAACCAATCCGTTTCTTGAATCGGGTTCAGGGTTTCCTGGTCACCCTCGGTGGCGGTGCTTTCAACCGTGACGGTGGGTTCAGTCTCCCAAGTTTGCGGCGTTTCAAACTGCTGAGACTGGGGGGTTTGTTCGCTCATGGCTTTTTTCTCTCGATGGGCTAGGCCAGCACAATGCACCCAAGATTGGCGCAGAATTCTCTACCAGAATAATGCAAAACCTCAGAAAATTGATGGTCTACGCGCCTCAGGCTCGATAAATGTTGATCCTTGTGCCATGGAGAGCGGGAGCGATCGCGCCATCTCACCCAGCCGATCCCACGCCTAAACCAAGGTATCAGGGCGAAACTCCGCCGCCCACGCCAGAGGAACCGGGCCGACCCAGGTAAGGGTAATTTGGCGAGATTGTTCGACAGTGTGGAGGTGAATGTCAAGGTAGGCGGGGGGTGGATCGAGGAGGCGTTCGGCCCATTCGATCGCCATAATGCCCGGCTCCACTTCGACACCGTCCCAATAGAGTTCGGGGTAGAGGGTGGCGACCCCAGCCGGATCGAGGCGGTAGAGATCGAGGTGATAGAGGGGGAGGCGGCCGTCGGTGTATTCGTTGATTAGGGTGAAGGTGGGGCTGAGGATGGGGTCAGCAATGCCGAGACCTTGACCGAGGCCCTGAATCAGGGTAGTTTTCCCTGCACCAAGATCCCCAGACAAGAGGAGAACCGTCGGGGGAAGTATGTGCCCCAGGTGTTGGCCGAGGGCGAGGGTGGCGGCCGCGTCGGGGAGGTGGAGGATGTGAGTCGGGGTCATATGGCAATCCTAAATTAGATCAGGACAGGCAAGGGGCTTAAGCCCCTTGTTTCTCAAGGCTGAGGATTTCACACCTCATATAGGATTGCTAGAGATTAACGATCGCTTCATCTTGGAGGCTTTTGAAGCCGTGGGTTTTACCATACCATCGGAGCAGGACGCGGGCGAGGCGTTGGTGGTCGTGGCGGACGTAGCCGTGCTCGTCTTCGGCCATGATATTGGCGGCGATGATCCGGCGACCGAGGCGGCTAATGTCTTCACGATCGCAAAACACCGGATGCGCTTTTTCCTGGGCGTAGCGGATCAGGGTATGGGCCGAGGGCGATCGCCGATTCACCACCACCGCATCAAAGAGGCGTTGACCACAGGCGCGATCGATGGCGCGGATATGGTCGGCCACGGTGTAGCCATCGGTTTCCCCCGGTTGGGTCATGATGTTGCAGGCATAGATGCGGGGGACTTTGGATTGAGCGATCGCCTCGCGAATTTCCGGCACGAGGAGATTCGGAATCACGCTGGTGTAGAGACTACCGGGGCCCAAAATAATAAAGTCCGCTTCGTTGATGGCCTTAATCGCAGAAGGGAGGGCGGGGGGATTATCGGGAGTGCAGCCAATGGTAGCGATCCGGCCCTGGGCGTGGGGAATTTGGGATTCCCCTTCGATGCGGCGGCCATCTTCCATTTCGGCCCAGAGGCTCACATCGCTGAGGGTAGCAGGGAGGACACGACCGCGCACGGCTAATACCTTAGAACTGGCGGCGATCGCCCGTTCTGGATCACCCGTAATCTCCGTCATCGCCGTCAGGAACAAATTCCCAAAACTATGGCCCGACAAGCCATCCCCCGAATTAAATCGATATTGAAACAACTCCGTCAGCAACTGTTCTTCCGCTGCCAAAGCCGCCACACAGTTACGAATATCCCCAGGGGGCAAAATCCCCATTTCCCGCCGCAGTCGTCCGGAGGAGCCGCCATCATCAGCCACGGTGACGATCGCAGTAATATTCGCACTGTATTCTTTTAAGCCCCGCAGGATCGTTGATAAGCCCGTACCGCCCCCGATCGCGACAATTTTCGGCCCCCGGTTGAGGCGACGATGGGCCAAGAGGCGATCGATCAGTTCTTCGCCTTCGCCCACCTGTAACACTTCGGTAATTGATCCCAAACTGCGGGTTTGGCCCCACACTAAAAAAATCAACCCCAAAGCCAGGGCCAGTGGGCCAGAAATGGAATTGGGCATGACGCGGGCGATCGCTTCTAAGAGATCCGAAATAAACCCAATCAAGCGATACACTGGCGTGAGTCCCACCCAAATCGCCGTACCCAACACGGCCAGCAATGTTCCGGTGATACTCAACAACAACCACCGCTTAATGAACAAGCCCGGCGCGAGCCATTTCATCCACAGGTTGACCTGCTTCGGTGTCCGCTGGCTCACAGTTGCCCAGTGCTGCTTATCCACCTTGATATTGCGCAAGGCTTGCTCAATCAACCCAATAGACATAACGATCACAAAAAAGAACAGTGCTCAATCGATGATTTCGCTTGAATAATAACCTAAATGCACCAAACTCCCCGGTTACTGCTCAACGGAACTCTCTTTAGTTAACCTGATCAAAGGTGAGAGCTTGGCTCACCCCTTAGTATTTCTAATCTTTCAATGTTGCTAACTCCGGAATGATTTGCGATCGCACCCCTCCACCCCGCCGCATTTTAGGCATTGATCCGGGTCTAGCGCGGGTCGGGTTTGGCATTATTGACATCGATGAAGATGGGGCAACGCTGCCCCGCTTGGTGGACTGTGGCATTATTCAAACTGCGGCGAAAACGCCCTTGGGCGATCGCCTGATCACCCTCTATGACGATCTCCATACATTGATCGAGCAAAGTAAACCGGATCTTGTGGCCATTGAAAAATTATTTTTCTACCGGATGGGCAATACGATCACCGTGGCCCAGGCGCGGGGGGTGATTTTATTAGCGATCGCCCAAAGCAACCGCCCGATGGTAGAATTTACCCCCGCCCAAGTCAAACAAGCCCTCACCGGCTACGGCAACGCCAAAAAGCCCGAAGTCCAAGCCGCCGTTACCCGTGAACTCGATCTCGACGCGATCCCCCAACCCGACGATGCCGCCGATGCGATCGCGATCGCCCTCACCGCCCATTATCAAAACCTTTAACGAAAAATACCGTTCTGCTGCTTGCCGTCCAATCAGCACCCTGAACAGCGATCGCCATTATCCCTCAACCTTGTCAACGTTCAAGCTCTTGGCGCAAAACGGGTTCAAACAAGGCAAGCGATCTTCAATTGCTCATCTGGCAAGACTTTCATGGCTTGGTAGATAATGCCATATTCATCACAAAGCGTTAGAGTTTGTGCCATAGCCCAAGTTACGAGATTTGAGCTATTTCACGATCCTGATGAGAGAGAATGTCTTGGTATAGAGAGGCTGCAATCTCTTGATACGCTTGATTAATCTCATCGCAATTAACAACTCGAAAAAGAGTGAAGATAGCTTGCTCAAAAATAGGATCTTCATCAACTGCCAAGATCACGCTTAGATTTTTTGAAAGCCTTAAGGTATATAGAGAGGATTCATCTTCATTCAGTCCTGAGATCAGAAGAGGGCGACGCAGTTTTTGATAAACGGAACCTTTTTGGGTTGGAACTAGAGTTGCACAGTCATTGATCTTTTGGACTGCGATCGCTTTCTCGTCTTGGCTTAGCTTGTCAAGATCCTGTTCAAAGCTTCTCGTTGACTCAATTAAAACGTCCACGCTCATGAACCATCCATCTGTACTAGATACTTGCACTCACCCCTTAGCATAGCAAGAAACCCTACCGGGAGCAGTCCAACGACATCCCAACTGACCCCACTCCAGCCCGTGGGGTGATCTCGCCCAACCCTTAACAATTCTCACGGATTGCCCCTCAAGGCCGTATGGCACAATGAACGGGTGAATCTTCGTTCCCGATATAGTTAAAGGTCTTATGTCTAAATTCGTCTTCGTCACGGGTGGCGTTGTATCCAGCATTGGCAAAGGCATTGTGGCAGCCAGTTTAGGGCGGCTGCTCAAGTCCCGTGACTACTCCGTTTCCATCCTGAAGCTCGATCCCTACATCAACGTAGACCCCGGCACCATGAGCCCGTTTCAGCACGGGGAAGTCTTTGTCACCGAAGACGGAGCCGAAACTGATTTAGACCTTGGCCATTACGAACGCTTTACCGACACCTCCATGTCCCGGTTTAACAGCGTCACCCAAGGCTCGGTCTTTCAATCGGTCTTAAATAAAGAACGGCGCGGCGACTATCAAGGCGGCACGGTGCAGGTGATTCCCCACATCACCAATGAAATTAAAGAACGGATTCGCCGCGTTGCCAAAAATACCCATTCTGATGTGGTGATTACGGAAATCGGCGGCACGGTGGGGGATATCGAATCACAGCCGTTTCTGGAAGCTATTCGCCAATTCCGCAAGGATGTGGGGCGTAACAATGTGATTTATATGCACGTCACCCTCGTGCCCTGGATTAATGCAGCGGGGGAAATGAAGACGAAACCGACGCAGCATTCTGTCAAAGAGTTGCGATCGATCGGGATTCAGCCGGATATTCTCGTCTGTCGGTGCGAGAAACCGATTGAGGCTGGGATTAAGGAAAAACTATCGGAATTTTGTGATGTGCCGGTGGCATCGGTGATCACCTCCCCGGATGCGAGCAGCATTTACGAAGTGCCGCTGATTCTTGAAACCGAGGGCCTCGCCCGGCAAAGTCTGGATCTGTTGCACATGGAACAACGGGAGCCGGATCTTCAGAACTGGCGCACGTTGGTGGAGCGAATGAAGGCCCCGCGCCATCATCTCGAAATCGCTTTGGTGGGGAAATATGTCAAACTCAGCGATGCTTATCTTTCGGTGGTGGAGGCGTTGGGTCATGCGGCGATCGCTGCCGAAAGCGAAATCAAACTTCGCTGGATTAGTGCCGAAGACATCGAAACCAAGGGCGCGGCCCACTATCTCCAGGATGTTCATGCCTTGATTGTCCCCGGTGGTTTTGGGATTCGGGGGGTGGATGGCAAGGTGATGGCGATTCAATATGCCCGTGAACATCAATTGCCGTTCCTCGGTCTTTGTCTGGGGATGCAATGTGCGATCATCGATTGGGGTCGCAATTTGGCCCATCTGGATGCGGCCAACAGTGCCGAGTTTGATGAAAAAACCCCCAACCCGGTGATCAACCTCCTGCCGGAGCAGCAAGATGTGGTGGATCTGGGCGGCACGATGCGTTTAGGGCTGTATCCCTGTCGGATTGCGCCCGATACCCTCGCCGCTCATCTCTACGGTCAAGAGGTCATTTACGAGCGCCATCGCCATCGCTACGAATTTAACAATGCCTATCGCAATCTATTCTTAGAGACGGGCTATCGGATTAGTGGCACGTCTCCGGATAGTCGGTTGGTGGAGATGATTGAATATACCCATCATCCGTTTTTCGTGGCAACTCAGTTTCACCCCGAATTTAGCTCGCGTCCGAGCCGTCCTCATCCTCTGTTCCAAGGGGTGATCCAGGCTGCGTTAGAGCGGGCGGGTCAGGGAACGGAACCAGCGAGTTATGTGTCTTTGAATCCGACGGAACCCCATCCCGTCGAACTTGCTAATTGAATTGTCTCACTCAGGGGGAGTGCGATCGCAGTGACGCATTGGGTCAAAATTCCAGAAGCTCGGCAACACTACCTAATCGATTTGGAGCAGGTTACCGCGTTTGTTTGTTCCAAAAATGGACGGTTAACCCTGTGGTTGCCGGACAGTCGGATGCCGATGGTCTTGACCCGTGGGGGCAACTTAGGCACGTACGATCGCATCCTCACCTACGCCCACGCCTTACCCAAACCCAACACGATGACCCCCTGGTTTAAGCTTGATTACGATCGCAGTATCTACATCATCAACCTGGCGAAAATCAGCAGTTTTTGCTATGGCCCCGGCCAAAAAATCACCTTTTGGCTCCCCGATGCAGGGTTGCCGATCGTCCTCACCCACCACAGCAACCCCGCCAGCTATACCACCCTCTGCCAATTCATCGAGCAGCAGACCGGGGAACGGTTAGAGGATGGGGGCGAGGTTTAACGGTTGGCCTCTGCTGGGCGGGGTCGAAACAGGTGAGTGTGATCGGGGTGGTAGAGTTGCGATCGCGCCACGCCAGCCCCCAAGGCCGGACTAATTAAATACATCGTCGTGCGGATCAAGTCTTGATCGTGGGACGTGGCGGCCATGTCACTCAAGGGCACAACGATGATTTTTTCATCGGGCCAGCCCACCCGATAACAGATGGCCACGGGGGTATCGGGGGGGTAGTGCTCCAACAGTTGGGCTTGGGCTGCGTCCACATGGCGGGCGGCGAGGTAGAGGCAGAGGCTGGCCCGATGGGCGGCGAGCGATCGCAATTCCTCCGCTGCGGGCACGGCGGACGCTTGACCACTGACCCGCGTCAAAATAATCGTCTGCACCAAGTCCGGCACGGTCAATTCTGCGCTCAATTTCGCCGCTGCGGCCTGAAATGCACTAATCCCCGGCACGAGTTCAAAGGGAATCCCCGCCTCTGCCAGGCGGTGCATCTGTTCATGGATCGCACTGTAGAGGGTGAGATCCCCGGAATGGAGCCGGACGACGGATTTACCGGCTCGGACGCGATCGCACATTAACGGCACCACTTCCTCTAAGGTCGTGTGACCTGTGGCGATTAACTCCGCATCGGGTCGCGTCCCTTCTAAAATCTGCATCGGTACGAGGGAATTCGCATAGAGAATTACATCCGCCTGGGCGAGAATCCGCTGGGCTTTGACGGTTAATAGTTCTGGATCACCGGGCCCGGCTCCCACGATATAAACAGCGGCTTGGAGAGAATCAGAGGACATGGGCAACGTACAGAATAGAGGGTGATGCTGTTGCGGATCAATCGTGCCAGCTTTGGGACTCGCGATCGCCACAACAGGCTTTTTATTATAGGGAGTTTAATCGCTCTGCATCGATCCTGACGCTCCGATCAGTCTCGGTGTTGGCGCTGTGCCATCCGGGTTAAGGTTTTCCGTAATTAGCCATCCTCAGCAAAATAGGCTGATAGACTCCCAGCAGTCCAACGCTCAACATGACAGTGC
This sequence comes from Spirulina major PCC 6313, assembly GCF_001890765.1. Taxonomy (NCBI): domain Bacteria; kingdom Bacillati; phylum Cyanobacteriota; class Cyanophyceae; order Spirulinales; family Spirulinaceae; genus Spirulina; species Spirulina major. The sequence continues at coordinate 3,062,866 of NZ_KV878783.1, forward strand.
GTTACGCTGCGCCAACAGCACCCTACTGGCGGGCAAGATGGGGATAACGAGCAGCGGGCAAGATGCCCGCACCCCTTAAATCCTTGGATATGACTGGAGCAGCGATCGCCTAGGCCAAGCCCACCAGCTTTAGGCTGAGATCCCACAACTCTTCGGCTTTTTGTTCATCGCTCGCCTCGTCGGAAATCTCCTGGGCAAAGGAACGGCGGCCCGGCTTTTGGCGGTTGCCCCAACTCCAGTACATCCCCGATTCCTTCAGTTCAGGATCGTACACCGTCGCGGCCACCCGTTCGCCCGCGAGTTCTTGGGTGACATAGCCGCCGGTAATATTTTTCTGGAACCAGGGGAAAATGGTTTGGAAGAGACCGTAGTGATTGCGGAAAAGGGGCGTATCAGCAACACAGCCAGGATAGAGCGAGGTGAACGTGATCCCCGTTGAGGCGTGATAGCGGCGGTGCAGTTCCCGCATTGTCAGGACGTTGCACAGTTTACTGTCTTTATACGCCTTCCCGGATTTGAATTTTTTGCCGTTGATCATCGAGATGGGTGCTTTAAAGCCATCTTTAAAGCCTTGGAGATCGCCTAAGTCCGGCGGGGCGGGGATGGGGATTTTGCCGCCGAGTTCTTTGGGGTTGGCGGTGACGGTGCCGAGGATGACGAGGCGTTTATCGGGGACGTTGGACTGGGCAAAGTCCGCCAGCATGGAGTTGCAGAGGAGGAAGTGGCCGAGGTGGTTGGTGGCAACGCTGATTTCGTAGCCGTCGGCATTGCGTAGGGGTTCGTCAAGGAGGGGATAGTACACCGCAGCGTTGCAGACGAGGGCGGTGAGGGGACGGCCGAGGCTGCGATAGTTGCTGACGAAGGCGCGGACGCTTTGGAAGTCGGCGAGATCAATGGGGAGAATGGTGTAGCGATCGCTGGGTATTCCCACCGATTGGGCAGCGGCTTTCGCTTTTTCAAGATTCCGACAGGCCATTACAACATGCCAACCCTCTTGTTTCGCGAGGGCTTTGGCAGCGTAAAGGCCAACACCAGAGGATGCGCCAGTAATGATTGCGGTTTTTTCTTCCATGGGGATTAACAGGCGATGAATCGTGATTGAGACGTTTTTTATGATCTCACAGGGATGCGATCGCCCCCGTAATTGTTACAAAGGGTTAAATAGAGAGGTGCAAAACAGTTACACCCCAAAACAGTAAAACAGTTAGCAAGATTCAGCACGGCTTAGTAGTTGAAATACACCCGCGAACCTGGGCGAATATCCATGTGCCAAAACCCTTTACTGGGGCCGGCAATGCCCACGCCTTTAATCTCCGGGATCGACTTAATCACACTCAACAGCGTGGAATAATCGCCATTGAGGGGGCGCACATCCAACGCCCGCCCATATTTATGCTGAGAGCGACCCGCCCCAATGGCCAGATTCGGCGGCCGATAGGCGCTATTGATTGCGATCGGTGACCCAAATTTCGATCGCACCTTCCCAAACACCTTCGCCATTTCCATCATATTGCGCACCACCTGATCCGCACTGCCAAAATCCGATGTGCTGATCGGCTTGCGACTTAACCCCGCCGTCATTTCACCCCAGGTGATATTACTCCCCGGCACTACCATTTCATTTTCATAAATCAACCCCACCACCGGGAAGGTGGCCGATCGCCCCGACTTACTGCCGGCACTGGCGTTCGTGGTCGTGGGCACATTATCCACTTGATCGGAAACGTCATGTTTTTCTTCCACATCGGCCAAAATGTCGATGGTGCTTTGGCCAATGTCTTCGGGATACGCCAGATAATAATCCTTTTTAAACGCAGCAAAGGCGGCCAGGGTTTTCGGGCCGACATGGCCATCCACACCGCTTTTTTCCAAGTAGCCCGCTAACGCCAATTGCCCTTGAATCCATTTCATCGTGTCTCGATCTTGGATCGAGTTCAGGGGGACGGAACCGCTAATCGTAGGTTTACCCATCTTGCAAGACCTCGTAAAGGTTAATGTTGATTATTTCACGGTTGACGCTTTCAACACTGGGGTTTGATCCTGTGCCGTCGAGGGTTTTGGACAATATTCAGCGTTGAACTATTGTGACTGTGAGGATGTCGCTTCCAGCCTTTGACTTACTCCCCCGTTTAGAAAACGGGGGATTCTGGGATCAAACAGCAATAGCAGGCAACGCCTGTCTGACATCACCTAACCCAATGGCTGAAGCCCCAGCCACTTTAATATTCATCGCCGCATTCTCATCCCGGTCATTCTCTGTCGAGCAACTGGGACACCGCCAATGGCGAGTCTCTAAATCCAGATGCTCCAAAATATGACCACAACTTGAACAGGTCTTGCTCGAAGGGAACCAGCGGTCAACATAGACCACCCGCTTCCCCTTCTTCGTCGCCACCCACTCCAGGATTTGCAGAAACTCCCGAAACGCCAAATCACTCACCTTACGCCCCCAAAGCCGCTGCATCGCCTTGAGGTTCAAGGTTTCAAAACACAGCACATCAAACTGATTCGTCAGTTTGCGAACTGCATTGAGTGACTGCTTGAAGAACAAGGGTGCATCAATCTTGAATCCCTCCGAACAGGTCAGAAACGTCTTAAGTCCAAAATCAAAACCAGCAATGTTACCTGTCTCGGTTTTGACTTGGGGTTCTGACAGGGTATCTACCGTGACAATCATCCACAGTTCTCCGAGGGGAGTCCGCTTAATCGTCACGGTCTTGACCTTGCCCTCAATGGGGCGAGAGTGCCAATATTGATAGACTTTGTTCCCAATCCTGACCCGGTTGCCACCGAGGAATTTGTACCCAGCTTGCTTGAGGGTGAAGGATTTGTACTTTCGGGTCTTCTTAAAGTTTGGCGGGCGAACGCCTTTTTGGTTGTGCTTGAAGAAGAGTTGATAGGCTTTCTCAATCCGTTGACAGATATCCTGTACGGCTTGAGAACCCACTTGCAACCACCAGGGGTTCCGTTTACGGAGCTTGGCGATGTGTTTTTGTAGTCGGGCACAGTTCAAGTGCTTACCCCAGATGCGATAGTACCGCTTGTGGAGGGCAACACAATGGTTGTAGATACGCCCTGCGGCATTGATTGTCCGCTTGAGGTATCGATTCCGCTTATGCTGGTAGAGCTTGAACTTGAGCGTTTTCATGGTTGATATGATACCTTAGATTGTAGATAAGAGCAATGCATCTACAAACAGTGAGAACTAACTATCGCCATTACAATCACTCCCTTGGACTTGCTACTGTTCATCTGGTTTGGATTCCCTGTCGCCGCAAACGCGTCTTTGAGCGCAATCAACCGCTCAAGTTGCGTTGCATTGATATTTTTCACTCTGTTGCACAGGATAAGGGCTGGATTATCAAGGTTCTGGAGGTGGCATCAGACCATGTTCATCTTTTGGTCGAATATGATCCTCACCATTCCATTGCTCAAGTCGTCAAGGCTTTTAAGGGGCGATCGTCTCGCTTGCTCCGTCGTGAGTTCCCTGAGCTTTTGAAGTTGCCCAGTTTGTGGACTCATTCTTATCTGTTCGATACGACTGGCAAGGTGAGTACCCAGAAGGTTTTGCAGTATATCAATGACCCTCATCACGGCTGAATAAATTCAGCCCTTCGCTTATATCCCCCGTTTAGAAAACGGGGGCTTTACGCTTCACCTTCGTAATTCTACAGAGAATCCCTCAAGAGAATGAGCATTCTCTGTAAAAATTAATCTTCTGTTGATCCAGAACCCAAGCAGTTCCCCCCAGTGGGGGATTGAAATCCCCGCCTTAGAGCGAAAACCCGTTCACACGGGTGCGGGAGTGGGCTTCAGCCCACTTTCGCTATGAGCCAAGAACTTCAGTTCTTGGCGGAGCGGGGCTTGGCAAACTCATCTTCACAGCTCTTGGGTTTTAACCTTCGAGTAATTGCAGAATGCGTTGCAGGGTGATTTCAATCCAGTCGGGGTGTTGTTCGAGGTCGTCGCTGAGTTCTTGGAGGACTTTTTCTAAGAGGTAGGCATCGAGGATGATTTGGCATTCCTGTTCGGTGGTGGGGAGAAATTGACCCGGTTGCGCGATCGCCAGGTAATGCTTCAGAAACACAACGCTCACCCAGCGATACCAATAGTCCGCCCATTGCTCCATGTAGCCCTGTTGTTCCGGGCGAATTAGGCCGCTGTCGAGTTCTTGGCGCAGGCCGATGCTGACGGCGTAATAGAACGATTGCACCATGCCGGCCACATCCCGCAGGGGCGATCGCTTCATCCGTCGTTCGCTCATCGGGCGGTTGCTCTCCCCTTTGAAGTCGATGATCACGAAATCTTTCCCGGTGTAGAGCACTTGACCGAGGTGATAGTCACCGTGACAGCGCGATCGCATCGCCGTGATTTTTTGGTTCAAGACCCGTTGGAAGCGATCGAGAATTTGATCTTGGCGATTCAGCACCGTTTGCACCAGGGTTTGATCCGGCTCGGAAAATTGGTTGAGGCGTTTTTTCAGAGTGAGCATCACCTGACCCGCCAAATTCCGGCTGTATTGATACACCGATCGCTGATAGAACGAGGTGAAGGGTTCCGGGGCAAACGCCGCCTCGCGGGGTTCTGAGGCCAGGGCGAGATGCAATTCCGCCGTGCGCTGGCCGAGGAGTTCCACCGCGCCGAGGTAAGAGCCGATATGGTCATACACCACTTCGGGGATCTCCAATTCTTGGGCAGAGGCGATCGACACCAGGGGGAAGGTGAGGTCTGCGATGGGAATCTGCGACACCAACACCTGCTCAAAATAGCCCCGCAATCGGTCGAGGGTGAAATTCCACGCTGATGTGGTATCGGGCACATAGCCGCGCAGGATGCCGATGGACATGGCGGGTTGATTGGGGCGACGGTATTCCAACGCGCCGAAGACGGGCGCGGTGAGGCTCGATTGTTGTTCGGTGAGGAGTTGGCTCACTTCGAGGTCGGGGTTAATCGTGTCTTCGAGGCTGCGGTAGAGTTTAAGGATCAGTTGATCGCCGTAGACGATGGAACTGTTGTCCTGTTCGCCACGGTAGGGATGGGGGTCGAGGGGGGACGCGCCTAAGTCTAGGGTTTTGAAGGCGTTGGTGGTGCTGGCGACGAGTTGGCCATGGCTGCCTTTGTAGCGGCGTTTTTTAGCGATCGCCTCCAACAAGACCGGCAAAAATTGCTCATCTAGGAGCGCATCAAATAGCCAGCCGGTGGTGACATCAGCCGATTTTGCGGCGGTTTTGCTGCGTCCCTTGGCCGGGGCGGGGGTGAGTTGGAGTTGAGCGATCGCACCGTCCGGCGTAGCCAATGCCCCAAAGGTCAACGGCATACTATAGAGTTCCGGCAGCCCTTCGGTATATTCCACCTCCAAAATCACCAACTCCACCTCACAGCGGGCACTGTTGAGCGCGATCGTGTCCTGCACCGTCACCCCTTGCACCGTGCGCCCTTTGCCCCGGAACCAAGGACAGGTGCGCAAATAACTACTCAACACCGTATTCAGGACCGGCTTAAACTCTGGCTGGGTTAGGAGCGTTTGCCAAGCTCCTTGAATTTCGAGGCTGGGCGGTTCATGCACCGCTTGCGGTGACCCCTGCACCACGTCCACCGGCTGCAACAGGAACCAATAGAAAGCATGGGGCGCAATGCTGAGGAAATAGGGCGCTTTCGCGATCGCTGGGAACGGGTTGCGCCCGAAAATTTCCACCGGCACCATGCCATGGAACGGCGTTAAATCCAACTCCACCGACTGGACAAACCGCGACAGGTTCGCCACGACAAGGATATGCTCGCCGCCATAGGTGCGCGTGAACGCCAACACCTTGCGATTTTCCGGATAAAGTAGCTCGAACGTGCCGCGCCCAAAGGCCTGGAACCGCGCCCGCACTGCCAAGAGCCGTTTCATCCACCACCACAGGGAGGAGGTATTGGCCCGCTGGGCTTCGACGTTGATCGCTTCGTAGTGATATTCCGAATCGAGGACGACCGGGAGATAGAGGCGGTGGGGGTTGGCGCGACTGAATCCGGCATTGCGATCGGCGCTCCACTGCATCGGCGTGCGCACCCCGTCGCGATCGCCCAAATAAATATTGTCCCCCATCCCCAACTCATCGCCGTAATAGAGCACCGGCGTACCCGGCAGGGACATCAACAAACCATTCATTAACTCAATTTGGCGGCGATCGTTCCCCAACAAGGGCGCAAGACGGCGACGAATCCCCAAATTAATCCGCGCCTGGGGATCTTGGGCATAGGTGCGATACATATAATCGCGGTCTTCATCGCTGACCATTTCCAGGGTTAACTCGTCATGGTTGCGCAGAAACAACGCCCATTGGCAGTTATTGGGAATCGATGGCGTTTGCTTGAGAATATCTGCGATCGGAAAACTATCCTCCATCCGCAACCCCATAAACAAGCGCGGCATCAGGGGGAAATGAAAATTCATGTGGCATTCATCCCCCTTCCCGTAATAGGTCGCCGCGTCTTCGGGCCATTGATTCGCCTCCGCCAGCAGCAAAATATTCGAGAAATTATCATCCACATGCTGGCGCAGTTTCTTTAAAAAGTCGTGGGTTTCGGGGAGGTTTTCGCAGTTGGTATCGTCCTGCTCATACAGATACGGCACCGCATCCATCCGCAGGCCATCGACTCCCATCGCCAACCAAAAATCCACCACATCGAGCACCGCCTGCTGCACCGCCGGATTGCGATAGTTAATGTCCGGTTGATGGGAATAGAACCGATGCCAATAGTAGGCCTTCGCCACCGGGTCCCAAGCCCAGTTTGAGGTTTCAAAATCTTGGAAAATAATCCGCACATCGGGGAAGCGTTCCGGGGTATCGCTCCACACATAAAAGTCGCGTTCAGGACTGCCCGCCGGGGCGTGGCGGGCCCGCTGGAACCAAGGGTGTTGATCAGAGGTGTGATTGACGATCAATTCAATAATCACCCGAATGCCCCGCGCATGGCTTTCGTTGAGGAGTTCTTGGAAGTCTTCGAGGCTGCCGTAGATCGGGTTAATGGAGAGATAATCGGCGATGTCGTAGCCGTCGTCGCGGAGGGGGGAGGGGAAAAAGGGCAGCGTCCAAATGGCGGTCACGCCGAGATCTTGCAAATAGTCGAGTTTTTCCGTCAGACCACGAAAGTCGCCGATGCCGTCGCCGTTGCTGTCGGCGAAGGATTTGACCGGCACTTCATAGATTACGGCATCTTTAAACCAGAGGGGATCATCATTGAGGAGGGTGGTTTGCATTGTGGCCAGGGGCGGAATGGAGGTGGAGTGCATCCGAGTTGAGTCCATGAGGTGCGATCGCACCCATTCTATCGTGCTTAATCGGTGCGATCGCGCGATCGGATGCTCGCTGTTCTGCAACGCAAACGAGGCAAATCAGGTTAATCACAATAAAACACAATGTTTATTCATATTCAGTTACCAATAGCCCCGATTTACTTCAATTCTCACGTTTAACATCCTTCTCACCCCGCCCAATGTTGCAAACAATAACGCATCGTAGAAAAATCTTAACTGTTGCCCGTCTTTCTCACCATGACCCATGCCCCTACCGCTTCGACCCCTGTGATTCATTTCCCCGAAATCGGCTGCGGCACATGGGCCTGGGGCAATCAAATTCTCTGGGACTACACCCCCGCCATGGATGACCAATTGCAAGCCGTGTTTAACTATGCCGTCGGGCGGGGAATGACGTTTTTTGATACGGGGGATTCCTACGGGACGGGGAAGTTGAAAGGCCAGAGCGAGAAACTTTTGGGGCGGTTTGCGCGAGAGTATCGCGGCGCGAATGCAGAGAAAATTTGCCTCGCCACGAAACTCGCGCCCTATCCCTGGCGCTTGACGCAATCGGCGATGCTCAAGGCGGCATCAGCTTCGGCGGCACGGTTGGGGCGACCGATTGATCTGGTGCAACTTCATTGGTCAACGGCGAATTATTTTCCCTGGCAGGAGCGGCCGTTACTGGATGGGTTGATGGATCTCTATGAGCGGGGCTTGGTGAAGGGGGTGGGCCTGTCCAATTTTGGCCCGCAACGCTTGCAATGGGTGCTGCCACGTTTCCAAGCCCGCCACATCCCGATCGCGTCCCTTCAGGTGCAATATTCCCTCCTGGCCACGGAACCTGTGCAGGGGTCGGGGTTAAAGGAATTGTGCGATCGCAACCACATCCAACTGATCGCCTACAGCCCCCTCACCCTCGGCCTCCTCACCGGGAAATATAGCCCCGCTGGCCCCTTCCCGAAAGGCTTACGCGGCTATCTCTGCCGCAAAATCCTCCCCGGCATGGCTCCCCTCACACACGCCCTCGCAAAAATCGCCACCGAACGCGATAAAACCCCCGCCCAAGTCGCCCTCAACTGGTGCATCTGCAACGGCACGATGCCCATCCCCGGCGCGAAAACCCTCGCCCAAGTGCAACAAAACGCTGGAGCCATGGGCTGGCGACTCCACAGCGGCGAAGTTGCCGCCCTTGATGCCGCTGCCGCCCAACTCGATCAAGTCATGGTGCAAAACATTTTCCAAAGCCGTTAAGCATCCTATCATCGGAAATCTGACCTGTGAGCCGATCGGAGTGGGAGCGTCTCGCTCCCTTGCTGTTTAGCGTCTCGCTCCCTTGCCCCCCTGAGGCGGCTCACTAGCGGGCAAGATGCCCACACTCCTGCAATCCTGTGAGCTGATCGGAGTGGGAGCGTCTCGCTCCCTTGCTGTTTAGCGTCTCGCTCCCTTGCTGTTTAAGGATGATGTTGATGTGGACACTCGCTAGGGTTACGAGCGAGGGGGAGACGGAGGAGAAAGCAACTACCCTGGTTGAGTTGGCTTTGAACGGTGAGGGTTCCATGGTGGTGATGGGCGATCGCTTGAGCGATCGCTAACCCCAACCCTGCCCCGCCGTGGGTGCGTGAGCGATCTTGATCTACCCGATAGAACCGATCAAAAATTTTGCTTTGGTCAGAGGGGGGAATACCGCAGCCATTGTCTTGGACTTGGATTTCAGCGTGGTGTTGCTTGGCGGTGAGGGTGATTAGGATTTTCCCACCGGCGGGGGTGTATTGAATGGCGTTCATGATGAGGTTGCTGATGAGGCGATAGAGAGCATCGCTGTGGCCCTGTACCCAGAGCGGCTGGGCTGTGCCTTGGGTGTGTAGGGTGAGTTGGGCAGCGATCGCTAGGGCGGCCATTTCTTCGATTAAGTCCTCGATGATTTCCGTGAGGCAACAGGGCTGTTGCTGCGTGAGGTTGGGTTGTTGTTCGAGGCGGGACAGCAGCAGCAAATCGGCGACCAGCTGACTGAGGCGGAGGCTTTGACGCTGGACAATTTTGAGGATATCGGCCCGGCCATGATCGGGCGATTCTGCCAGTTGAGCCGTTTCGACGGTGGCGAGGATCGCTGCGATCGGGGTGCGGAGTTCGTGGGCGGCATCGGCGGTAAACTGCTGGATTTGCTGATAGGCCTGGTCAATGGGTCGCATCGCTAACCCCGCCAGGCGACTACTGGCGATCATGACAATCAGCATGGCGACGGGGATACCGAGGATTAACGCCCAGCGCACATTCGAGAGATAGAGTTCCGTGTCTTGGAGCGATCGCCCCACCTGCAATGTGCCCCAGTCTTGGCGATCGCGGGTATGGAGGGCGATCGAGAGCTGATGATAGGCCTGTTGGGTGGAGGGGTCGCGCACCGTTTGCCAGGCTTGGGGGTTGAACGGCTGCACAATGCTGGCGGGAACCTGGCCGGCGGTGGCCACCAGTTGGCCCGTTGTATTCCAGAGGCGCACATAGTAGTTGCCTTGGTGCAGGGCGCTGAGGTGATGGGGGGTTTGGGGTGGAAGGCGGTTAGAGCAGGGTTTTTGAGGTTGACAGAGGTTGGGGAGCAGTCCCGTCAAGATCGGGTCAATGCGCCCCGGATCTTGGAGTTTCCATTGCAAACTGTCATGGAGGGTTCCGGCGACCGATTTGAGTTCTCGATCAGCGGTGATTTGGTGGGCATGGGCGATCGCCTGATAGACCCCAAACCCCAAACCGGCCAGAATCACCCCCATCACGCCACTGTAGGCCGAAGCGAGTTGACGGCGCGATCGCGCAAAGAGGCGTTGACGATTCATGGGCATTCCCCAAAGCGATAGCCCACCCCATGCAAGGTTTCAATGGGTGCAGCGATGCCCAGGGTGGCGAGTTTGCGCCGCAGCAGTCGCACCTGGGCGGCCACCACATTACTGAGGGTTTCGGTGTCCAGTTCCCACAGTTGGTTCCGCACTTGCTCCGTGGTGAGAATTTGATGGGGATGGCGGAGGAAATATTCTAGGAGTTGAAATTCTTTGTTGGTGAGTTCCACGCTGGAGGAAGTGCCGTTGGTGTGGTGGTAGATGGCTTGACGGGTGGCACAGTTGAGCGCGAGTTGTCCCACTTGCAAAATTTGGGGTTCGAGTTGGGGCGATCGCCGCTGCAACGCCCGCACCCGTGCCAAGAGTTCCACCATCTGAAACGGCTTGACCAGATAGTCATCCGCTCCGGCATCGAGGCCCTGAATTTTGTCAGCCATGCCATCCCGCGCCGTCAACATCAACACCGGCAGGGCGCTGCCGCGATCGCGCAATTGCTGAATCACAGCCAAACCCGACAATTTCGGCACTAACCAATCCAGCACCGCGATCGTATACACCAAATCTGAACGAGTCAGATAGTTCCACGCCATGGAACCATCCAGCACCCAATCCACCACATACCGCTCTTGGCTTAAGGCCTGTTTAATCGCGTGACCCAAATCCGGTTCATCTTCCAGGAGCAAAATTCGCATCGTTCCGTTGGGTTAACCTGCGTCCGATTGTCCCCCAAACCGCTCAATTTCACCCCAATTTCATGCATGGTTTCAGGATTTCCCATGGATTTCATGTTGATTTCATCCCAAGCTGACACAGTGAGAGTATTCACACCACTTCGAGGTTCAATCCATGATGAAATCAATCTTAGCCAGCGTTGCTCTAACTTCCGTATTAGGCGTAACCCTAACCCTTGTTCCTCTCGGCAATCCTGCCCAAGCATCCGACCTGAACAACAGTAGCGATCGCTTCACCTCAGACCTACAAAATAGCTGTGGCGACCACGGCGACCACAGCGACCACAAACCCAAGCCCCGACGCGGTTCCCGCTAGACGCGCCTCGTTGCCTGCCCTTGTCTCGGCAGGCAATCAACCCACGAGGGTTTTCAGTTTAGTCCCGGTGCATCTCGTGATCAAGCCCTGATCCTGTAGACGTGCCCACGTTCTATCCCCCTACCCTATCCCAATGATTAAGTATCACCACAGTCTCGGAGGCGCGTCTGAGATATTGCTATGACTGTTCCCTCTCTCACACGCCGAAACTTACTCCGCATTGCGGCGGGCTTGGGTCTGACCGTCGGCGTTCATTCGTTACTGCCTGCCCCGGCTCGTTCCCGTGCCACGGTTTTAGGGGAGTTAACCCCCCTCGATCGCTATCCCGATCGCGTCGATCTTCAAGTGTTGGATCATGCGGTGAGGATTGGCGATCGCCCCAGCAACGCGATCACCGTTAACGGCACAATGCCCGGCCCCATCCTCCGCTTCAAAGAGGGCCAAACCATCACCCTCAACGTCACCAATCAACTGGATACCGACACCTCAATCCATTGGCACGGCCTGATTCTCCCCGCCCAAATGGATGGCGTGCCGGGGGTCAGTTTCCACGGCATCAAACCCGGTCAAACCTACACCTATCAATTCCCCCTCAATCAAAACGGAACCTACTGGTATCACAGCCACAGCGGCCTCCAGGAACAGCAGGGCCATTTCGGCGCGTTGATTATTGACCCCGCTACTCCGGAGCCGATGGAGTGCGATCGCGACTACGTTGTCATGCTCTCCGACTGGACGGACACCAACCCCCGGCAAATCCTTAACAACCTCAAAAAAGTCAGCACCTACTACAACTACCAACGCCGCACGATCGCTCACTTCACCGCAGACCTCGCCTGGGGACAAATGCGCATGGATGCCACTGACATCGCCGATGTCACCGGCGCAACCTACCGCTACTTGATCAATGGTCAGCCCCCCGAAACCAACTGGACGGCCCTCTTTCAGCCAGGGGAAAAAATCCGGCTACGCTTCATCAACGCCTCGGCCATGACCTTTTTTGATATCAAAATCCCCGGCCTGAAAATGACCGTCATCCAAGCCGACGGCCAAAACGTCCAACCCGTCACCGTCGATGAATTCCGGATCGCCGTGGCTGAAACCTACGATGTCATCGTTGAACCCGACCACAATCACGCCTACACCATCTTTGCCGAAACCATGGATCGCAGCGGCTATGCCCGTGGCACGCTGGCCCCTCAATTGGGGATGACGGCCGCCCTACCTGCGCGGCGCGATCGCCCCCTCCGCACCATGGCCGACATGGGCCACGGTGAACACGGCGCAGGACATGACGGCCATAAACAACGCGCCCCCAAACAACACAGCGACCATTCCGGCCACGAAATGCCCACCAAGCCCCAACCCGCCGATCATTCCGGTCACGATGATCACTCCGGTCACGATGATCATTCTGGTCACGACATGGGAACGATGGATCATTCTGGCCATGATGATCACTCTGGCTACGAAATGCCCGCCCCATCCCACCCCGCCGATCATTCCGGTCATGATGATCACTCTGGTCACGATATGGGAACGATGGATCACTCCGGTCACGGTACGAGTGAACCCAGCGATCGCAACACCGGAGCCGCCCTGAATGGCCCCGAACCCCACGGCCCCGACAGCCACGGCCCCGGCAATGCGGGTGTACCGATGCTGGTGAGTAATCGTCTCCATGAACCGGGCATTGGCTTGGAGAATACGCCGAATCATCGCGTTTTGGTGTATACCGACCTGCGGAGCTTGGAGCCGGGTTATGACACCCGCGCACCCGAACGGGAACTAGAGCTACATCTCACGGGCAACATGGAGCGATATATGTGGTCATTTGATGGCCAGAAATATTCAGAATCGCCGATTTTGACGTTTTATTATGGGGAGCGGCTGCGGCTAACCTTTGTGAATGACACGATGATGGAGCATCCGATCCATCTCCATGGGATGTGGATGGAGGTGGAAAATGGGGCGGGAGCCTACCGGCCGCGTAAACATGTGTTGAATGTGAAGCCAGCGGAAAAATGTTCGGTCTTGGTGACGGTGGATGCAACGGGTAACTGGGCGTTTCATTGTCATTTGCTCTACCACATGGAAGCGGGCATGATGCGGACGGTAATGGTGGTCGATCGCCCTGCCGGAGGTGCAGCATGAGCCGACGTTATAGATGCTTAAGCGGTGTGATTTTGGGGGCGGGGTTGTGGGGATGCCCCGCGATCGCCTCCCCCCTCCCTTCATCAGACCCCACGTTCTACCTAGATCCAGCCCCCTCCACCGAGGCCGCACATTTGCACCTCTCGACCCCTGAACCTGACCAAGTCACCCCGGAACTGCCGCCCCTCCCCGATATCCATCCCCACGGCGATCGCACCTATTGGTTTTTGCGGGTGGAACAGTTGGAATATCGCGTCAATGAAGGCGATGATTCCTTGAATTGGGATCTAAAAGGTTGGATCGGGGGAGACTATACGCGCCTGTGGTTGAAAGCGGAGGGCGAGGTCAATCTTGATCCCGATGAAGGGGGAGAATTTGAGGTGCAATTGTTGCATTCTCGGCTGATTTCGCCATTTTTTGAGGTGCAAGCGGGACTCCGTTACGATCGCGAATTTGGAACACAACCAGAGCGCGATCGCCTGTTCGGAGTCATCGGACTGCATGGATTAGCACCCTATTTCATCGAAACCGATGCAGCCCTCTTTATCAGCGAATCTGGGGATTTATCCGCCCGCCTCACCGCAGAGCGATCGCTGTTACTCTCCCAACGTCTCATCCTCCAACCTGATCTTGAAATCAATTTAGCCGCCCAAACCGTCGAAAAATTCGGCGTTGGTTCGGGGTTAAATGATGTGACTGTTGGGCTGCGTCTGCGTTATGAATTTACGCGCCGGTTTGCGCCCTACGTGGGGGTTAATTGGTCGCGCAAGTTTGGCGCAACGGCCACCTTTGCCCGTGCCGAACAGGAAGAAGTGGATAATTGGGCGATCGTTGGGGGAGTTAATTTATTATTTTGATGAGCGGGAACAAAAAGCCCTCCCTTGGGTGAGGGTTTTCACCGAGGAGATACAGCCTGCCGTGGCACAGCTTTGCAATCAATCAACTGAAAATATATAGCAATCCTCTGAGTACAGGACAAACGTTGAAATGTACGGCGGCATCTTGATTTTGATGGGGTGGGAGCACCCTGCTCCCTATTTTGTCTGATCCCAGCGGGCAAGATGCCCGCACGACAGACTATGGATTTTGAGGGAGCGTGTTGAGTTTTGCGATTGTTCCACCCAACCTAGAAAATCATCAGGGTTTCAGCCCAAGCCTGATTTTTTGTCCTGTACTCAGAGCAATCCTAGTTGATTCATACCCCACAAGGGGCTGAAACCCTTTGTGGGTGAGGATCATAGATTTACAATTGATCAAGAATCGTGATAGCACCAGTCAGATTGAACAACTGGCGCAAGAGATGCAACAATTTTTTTGATGTTTTTTTTGGTGCTATGAGTTTCGACCATCCTCCCCGCATTCTCTTTCTCTATGGCTCCCTGCGGGAGCGTTCCTATAGCCGCCTCCTGGCGGAAGAAGCCGCCCGGATTATTGGCGATTTGGGGGCAGAAACCCGCTTTTTTGATCCCCGTGGCCTGCCTCTCCATGGGGCTGAACCCGCTACCCATCCTAAAGTTCAGGAATTGCGGGAGTTGGTGGCTTGGTCCGAGGGACAGGTGTGGTCAAGCCCGGAAATGCACGGCAATATTTCTGGGTTGATTAAAACCCAAATTGATTGGATTCCTTTAGAAATTGGCTCGATTCGGCCCACCCAAGGGAAAACATTAGCGGTGATGCAGGTTTCTGGGGGGTCGCAGTCATTTAATGCGGTGAATAGTTTGCGGATTCTGGGCCGCTGGATGCGGATGTTCACGATTCCGAATCAATCTTCGGTGGCTAAGGCCTATCAGGAATTTGATGAGGAGGGCCAGATGAAAGATTCTCCCTTCCGCGATCGCCTCATTGATGTGATGGAAGAACTTCACAAATTCACGCTGTTATTGCGGGACAAAGTGGAGTATCTCACCGATCGCTACAGTGAACGCGCCAAGCCCTAGCCTAGGTGGCATCAGTGGCATCAGTGTATTCTTTTGAGGAGTGGGAATGAAAACCCCTCAGCTAGGAGATACAGCCTTACAACGTCACCGGAGAATCAACGTAGATGGTGGGGTCGGGGGTGGTGAAGTCGAGACCATATTCAGCTAACCGTCTTGAGATGGTTTCGTTGGCGAGTTCGAGTAAGCGTTTACGAAGTTGAATGGAGTTTTCACTTGATCCGAGAATAAAAAATGTGACTCGCGCCCGACTATTATCCTGTTCGTCGGTGTCCGTGAGTTGAATCCGAGTGCTACCGGGATCAATACCAACGAGGGCATCGGTGCTTTCTTTAATGACTTGCTCCACTAAGGCTTTTTCTTGCACTTGTAAGCTGTTTAAAAAGTTGAGATAAAGCAACACCATCACTTTTTTGCCCCGTGTGATGTTTTCGATTTCTGCGTCGGCCATGGATGAATTGGGGACGATCACGAGGGTATTTTTAGCCGGGGTGCGGATTTTGGTGGATCGTAAACCGATGGATTCGACGCGGCCAAACAGACCATTGGGGAGGCGGATATATTCGCCTTTGACGTAGGGGCGATCGAGGTAGAGAACGATGGTTCCGATGATTTGGGAGAGGGCACTTTGGGCGGCGAAACCGACGGCGGTGGCGGCAACCCCCAAACTGGCGACGAGACCGATGAGGTTAATGTCTTGGCTTTGGGCGTAGGCGATCGCAGCAATCAAACCAATCATCACGTTAATCACCGATTCAAAGGGGAGAATCAATTCATCGGGATCAAGGCCCATTTTTTGGACAAAGGCGATACCATAGACCTGCAAAAAGAGGTGAATCAAACGTGAAATCAGCCAGGCGAGGCTAATGGTGACGGCGAGTTCCATAATGGGGCGAACAAAGTCATACACGCCCCCGTAGGCGATCAACCAACTGAGGGAAATATTAATTAAGAGTAATGTGCCGGTGACGCGGATTTCGTGGCGGATTGGGTCGATCCAGCGATCGTAAATATCCCGTCCCTGTTTGGGAGCGAATCGATAGGTAATCAGCCGGACGACGGTAGGAGTGTAGCGACCGATAATAATTGCGGTGATGAAGAAGCTGAGAAAGACAATGGCATTAAGTAATTGATGCTGATCTAGCCATTGGATGATTTGGCTGACAACGGGGGAAAATTGCGCGAAGTCCATAGATTAAATCGTGATAGGGGAATCAACATTCAGCGTCCGTTCTTCCAAGGAAAATTCAATACCGTAGTCAGTGAGTTGCCGCGTCACATTTTGCTTGGCCATATCTAACACTTGGCGGCGTAAATCCATGGAAACATCCCCAGACCCCAGGATGAAAAAGTTGATTTGCGCTTGGGTTTTGATGGAAACACCTGGCTCTATTAAGTTCCGAAAAGAGACTTCGGTGCTGCGCGGATCGATGCCCAGAATGTCTTGGGTACTGTTGAGAATGATCTGACGGACGAAGGCTTTTTCTGAATCTTCAATCTGACGGTTAACGGTGAGATAAAAGAGAGAAATTACTTTTTTCGCGCCGGTAAAGTTTTCGATGTTGGCGGAGGCGAGGGAACTGTTGGGGACGATGACAAGCGTACCTTTACCGGAGGTGCGGATTTTGGTGGATCGCAGGCCGACGGATTCGACGCGGCCAAACGTACCATCGGGCAAACCAATGTAGTCATCGACGACAAAGGGGCGGTCTAAATAGAGGACGATGCCGCCGAGGATTTGCTCTAGGGTTTTTTGGGCGGCGAAGGCGATCGCTAACCCCCCAACGCCTAAACTGGCCAGCAGTCCGACGATGTTTACTCGATGCACTTGGGCGAAGATAATCACGACAATGACGACGAGCAAGAGATTCGCGATCGCTTTCGTCACATTCAGCACTTCACTATTCACTTTGCGCTGACTTTGGATCGCATTATCGAGGAGATATTCATCAAACAGACGACGAAAAAAGCGAAATCCAAAAATAATTAATAATGTGCCAAAAATAAACCCCAAGGCGGTTTCACCGAGCCACCACCAATAGTTAAGGGGAATATACACCAAGGTGACATCTCCCACGCCCAACAGGGTAATGAGCAGAACGAGGAGCAAGTCGGGGGCGATGAGTTGTTGATAAATGACGGTGGTTTGACGGGGGAGGCGTTGGAGGAGTTGGTTAATGAGCGATCGCACCAACAAAATCAACAACACAACCCCCAAACTCGCACCGATCCCAATCAAAACTTTGGTCAGCAGTGCCGTGGGAATCGTCAGTTCAGTGGGAGCAGTGGCATCCATAGGGAGGGATCAATAGATAAATAAAAAAGGAAACGGAGACTCGGCGAGCGGGGCGATGGCATCATCATCCCATCAGATGCGGAGCCATGGACGGCCCAGGGGACGGTGTGACTCGGATTCACTGCCCTGGTGTGGAGTCAGTCTTTCCTGTTTTACGGCCCGTGTGGGGATCGGCGCATCTATCAAAATAGTGGTTTTTGTCCGTCCGATGCTCTCACCCTGGGCGGATTTAGGGCGATCGCTTCGTGGCCACAACGGCATAAAAGGGATCATGGCCGCCCATGCCGATCAGTTGCAGCAGGGCGGGGACGGGGGCGATGTGGGTGATCAGTTCGGGTTCGGTGAAGTCGGGGATGGCGCGGATATAGCGCTGCACGAGTTGGACTCGGCTCGATTCGCTGCCGTCGCGCCAAGCAGCGATCGCTTTTTGATAAAACATCCGATTGGAAAAACTGATAATTGCAACACCACCGGGCTGCAAAACCCGCGCTAGTTCCGCAAAGATGCGATCGGGATATTGCAGATATTGCACCGAGACACAATTTAAAACAGCAGCAAATTCCCCATCTTCGTAGGGTAGCGCCGGGTTTTCGTTGAGATTTTGAACAATATAATGATCCAGGCGCGGATTTTTCGCCAATTCTGCCGCATTGAGGCCATGGCCTTCCACATGGGCAAAGGGGAGATCCTCCGGCAAATGGGATACCCAACTGCTCATTAGGTCAAGGATGCGGCTGTGGGGGGTGAGGCGATCGCGATACAGTGCCGTTAACCGAGCGATGAATGGATCATCCACATGGGTGACAAACCGGGGGACATCATAAAATAGGGCATCGTCGGTGGGGTCGAGTTTGGTGCGTTGTTCCGGCATTAACATGGCGATCGTCGGTAAAATAGGGGGAACGTTACAGAACTTTAAAAAACTTTACTTAAAATGGTAACAACACCGCCACCCCCTGTGCTGAACCCCCAAACCTGGCAATGGCAGGATCACACCATTTGCTACACCGTCGCCGGGACGGGGCAACCACTGCTGCTGATCCACGGCTTCGGCGCATCGATCGGCCATTGGCGGCACAATATCCCGGTGTTGGCGGCGGCGGGGTATCAAGTCTATGCCTTGGATTTATTGGGCTTTGGCGGTTCGGATAAGCCCGCCCTGGACTACACCGTTGAGCTTTGGGTGGAGCAGATTAAAGACTTTTGGGCGGCCAAAATTCAGCGTCCGATGGTGATGGTGGGCAATTCCATCGGCGGGCTGTTGAGTTTGATGGTGATGGCGGACTCTCCTGAACTGACCCAAGGGGGGATTTTGCTCAACTGTGCCGGGGGCTTGAACCATCGCCCCGATGAGTTAAATTTACCGCTGCGGGTAGTGATGGGGTTATTTACGAAATTCGTCAGTTCACCACTGACGGGGCCGTTTTTGTTTAATCAAGTCCGCCAAAAGGGACGGATTAAAAATACGCTGTATCAGGTGTATTGCGATCGCGCCGCCGTCACCGATGACCTCGTTGACCTGCTCTATCAACCCGCCTGCGATCGCGGGGCGCAACAGGTCTTCGCCTCCGTTCTCACCGCACCCCCCGGCCCCAGTCCCGCCGAACTCCTGCCCCAAATCCAGCAACCCCTCCTCGTCCTCTGGGGCGAAGCCGACCCCTGGACCCCGATCAGCGGTTCCAAACTCTATCAAGATCAACCCACCATTACCTTTCACCCCATCCCCAACGCGGGCCACTGTCCCCACGACGAAGCCCCCGATCGCGTCAATCCCTTGATCCTCGATTGGCTCGCCACCCAATTCTCCCCCTCACCCTAAATCCCTCTCCCAACTTGGGAGAGGGACTACCCCGCAGGTTCCCCTGCTCCCAACCTGGGGGCAGGGGTTGGGGGATGAGGGCAGGGTTTGAGTCTTGACGTTAATCCAGCCAACCTTAAGCCGCTCGCACCAACGCCACCCGACCAAAACGCGGATCAATCTCGATACTAATCACTTGCAAAAGTTGGGATTGATCGCCCTGAGAGAGGGAGTGCAAAACGGATTGCCCTAGGGGTAGATCAAGGCATTCTCGAAATAACTGATGCCGATAGTATTGGGGTAAAAATTTATCTTCCCCCACACGTAACGAGGCCGCATTATAAAAGGCGAGTTGTCCTTCGTAGTTGAGAATGCCAGCGGGCCGATCCAATTGCTCACACCATCGCAAGGCCAAAAACCATTTCGCCTCGGATAGTCGGCAGTACACCCGCTTTGGATTAGGATGCTCTAACACGCGATAGCCGTTCTCACAAGAGACAATTGTGCCTCCCAAAAAGCCAAAAATCGTTCCGACTGCATCATTCATCATGGTGTTATGGTCGCTGTCCTAACGTTGCACCGGATTATGTCGTCCGTCACTTAAAGCCGTCCGTCACTCAAAACACACTCGTCATTCACCTCTTCAAGCTTACGGATAGACCGGGGGGATTCGCGCAAAATCACTAAAAGAGTTAATAAATTGGTCAATTATGCTACAGTGATGGCACTCAATCGGCTCTGGTCGGGATCAGCGATCGGATGAGAAGGGGAAAGCCTAGTGAAAAACTAGCACTGTCGCGCAACTGTGATGGGTTTTAGGCCCTTAGTCAGGATGCCCGCCGATGTGAGGAAAGGGTCTGGTATTTTGAGAGTTCAATGTGGTTTAAGGACTGCGCGAAACAGTCGGAGATGATTTAGATGAGTCAGATGCAGCAACGAATGCGGATTTTGGGTCTTTGTGGCGCGATCGCCCTCCTCTTCAAGAGCCAAGCCGCCTACGCCCACCATCCCTTTGGGGGCACAACTCCCACGACGGCATTCACAGGCTTTTTATCCGGGTTGGGTCATCCGGTAATTGGTGTGGATCATTTTGCCGTTGTGGTTGCAACGGGTCTGCTAGCCGCCCTCTATGGTCGGCGCGGTTTGGTGATTCCTTTGGCGTTTATTATCACGACGATGCTCGGAACGGGGCTGCATTTACAGGCGATGGATTTACCCTTTGCGGAAACTGCGATCGCAGTATCGGTGCTGAGTGTTGGCGTTCTCTTGGCGATTCCCCAACGGTTGCAATGGTTGGCGGTGGCGGCGATCGCTGCCCTGGCCGGTATTTTCCACGGCTATGCCTATGGTGAAGCGATCGTCGGGGCAGAAATGACCCCCTTGGTGGCTTATCTGTCCGGATTTGCGACGATTCAAGGCGCGATCGCCCTCAGTGTCGCCCTCACCGCCCAACAACTTTGGCAGAATCTTGATACTACCAAAGCCCTCCCCCTCCGCTTCGCCGGCTTTACCTTGGCGGGTGTGGGGTTAGCCTTCCTCTCGTCGGCTGTGCTCGGTTAATTTCCTTCAACGCACGTTAATCCTCAAAAGGGCATGAGCAGATCATGTCCTTTTGTGTCTCGATTGCGCGGCATAATCCAGCCAACCTATCCTTTACCCCTCAACGAAACGATGCATAAAATTCCTGTGACGGTGATTACTGGTTTTCTCGGTGCGGGCAAGACAACCCTCGTGCGCCATCTGCTCCAAAACAACGAAGGCCGCCGCATTGCGGTGTTGGTGAATGAATTTGGTGAGGTGGGGATTGATGGGGATTTGCTGCGATCGTGTCAGGTGTGCGATGACGAGGATGATCCGCATACCAATATTGTCGAACTCACGAATGGTTGCCTCTGCTGCACGGTGCAAGAGGAGTTTTATCCCACCATGCAGGAATTGTTGAAGCGGCGCGATCGCCTCGACTGCATTCTCATCGAAACCTCCGGCCTCGCCCTCCCCAAACCCCTGATCCAAGCCTTCCGCTGGGACGACATCCGCAACGCCGCCACGGTGGATGGCGTGATTACTGTGGTGGATTGTGATGCCCTCGCAGCGGGGACCTTGGTGGGGGATCTTGATGCCCTCGAAGCCCAACGCCAAGCCGACCCCAACCTTGACCACGAAACCCCCATCGAAGAACTCTTTGAGGATCAACTCGCCTGTGCTGACATGGTACTGCTGACGAAAACCGACAGCGTTGATGCGGCAACGGCGGCCAAAACCCAAACCTGGCTCCAGTCTCAAATCCCAGCCGGGGTGAAGATTGTCCCCTGTGGCCATGGTCAAATTGATGCCAATGTATTGTTAGGCTTTAATGCGGCGGTGGAAGATCAACTAGATCAGCGTCCGAGTCACCACGATCACGAGGGAGAACATGATCATGATGATGAGATTAATGCGGTGCAGTGGGTGTGCGATCGCCCCCTCGACCCCGTCGCCCTGCTCGACCATCTCCAAACCCTTGTTCAACAGCACGAAATCTACCGAATCAAAGGCTTTGTGGCGGTTCCTAACAAACCGATGCGCCTCGTGGTGCAGGGCGTGGGCAACCGTTTCGACTCCTTTTACGATCGCCGCTGGCACGAGGGCGAACCCCACCAGACGCGCCTGGTGATCATCGGGCGGGAGTTAGTCGAAGCGGAGATAGTGCGATCGTTAGAGGCGATATAACCCGAAAATCCTCGGTATAATACCGCCATGAGTATCAATGTATTCTTGTATGGCCAATGGTCAGACAAATGACCCTAGACTTGTTTGCGCCCATTGCAACGTCACCGCCATCAACTCGGACGCACTTTGATTTTCAGTTTATTGACTTATTTGCAGGGATTGGTGGCTTTCGGATTCCGCTCGAAGCGTTGGGGGGAACGTGCCGGGGCTATGCCGAAATTGATAAAGACGCGATCGCAACCTACACCGCAAACTTCGCCGATGATCACGACATTCCACTGGGCGATATTACCCAACTTCACGTCCTACCGTCTGACATTGATCTATTGGTGGGCGGTGTCCCCTGTCAAGCCTGGTCAATTGCGGGGCGAACCTTGGGGTTTGATGATCCACGGGGTCGATTGTGGTTTGATGTCTGTCGGTTAGTGGCCCAGAGTCAGCCCCGGAGTTTCCTCTTTGAAAATGTGAAAGGACTCACAGAACCCAGGCATCGTCACAGCTTAGATTACATTGTCTACACCTTACAAAACAGTGGCTATGTGGTCTACTGGACAGTCTTGAATAGTTATGATTTTGGGTTACCGCAGGATCGCGATCGCTTATTTTTAGTGGGGATTCGTCAGGATCAAGCCCAAGCTAAAACCTTTAGTTTTCAAAACTTAGGCGCACCCAGTCAACGATTGTGCGAAGTTTTACCGGACTTGCCCCACGACATTGCCCCTAAACGTAAATTTGATCCTCATGTTTTATTTGGTCATACCATTCCGGCTGCCCGTGGGCGGTTCCAGTTTCCCGATCAGCTCAATGACTTTTTCCTGTTTAGCGATGTACGAGATGGCCATACAACAATTCACTCTTGGGATTTAATCGAAACCACAGCCAAGGAAAAAATGATCTGTTTGGCATTGCTCCAAAATCGCCGCAAAAAGAAATATGGTGCTAAAGATGGGAATCCTCTTGCCCTGGAGCATTTTCAATCTTTAATCTCTGATATCAACTCACAAGATTTAGAACAATTAGTCACCAAGAAAATTCTCCGCCCCGTTCAAGATCGGTTTGATTTTGTGAATTCGCGCATCTCCACCGGAATTGATGGCGTTGCACGAATTTTTCTGCCCCGTGCCCAAGCGATCGGTACATTAACAGCCCGTGGCTCTAAGGATTTTGTCGCGACTCAGATCCTCCCAGAGTGTGAGCCGCCACAATTTAAGCAGAATTTTATTGACCATATTTATCGCGATCGCCACTTTCGGAGCCTCACGCCCCATGATTATTTACTCTGTCAAGGGTTTCCAGAAACGTTTCAAATGCATCCAAATCCTGCGATCGCAGAAAAACAGTTTGGTAACGCGGTTTCTGTGCCGGTCGTCTATCAAGTCGCTAGGACAATCCTTCAGTGTTTGTATCCATAAAAAACTCCAATCCTCTCAAAGTCAAGATTCAAGGTGTGATTCTCAGTACAGGACAAAAGTTGAAGGAATATCGATTTTGATGGAGTGGGAGCATTCTGCTCCCTATTTTGCTACAAAATCATCAGGGTTTCAGCCCAAACCAGATTTTTTTGTCCTGTACTCAAGGTGTGATTACACACATGATGGAAGGAGTGTTGCAAAATGTGGCACGAAATCCGTACTGGCAACAAGAACTTCAGTTCATTTTGAAGGGTCGGGGTAAAATGATCCCGATTCAGGTGACTTGTGATCTCTGGCTTAGGCGGGGGCAAGACATTGTCACGTTTGAGTTAAAAGCACCACTGCCCAACAGTGACCAAACCAAAGTCACTAAGGAGAAACTTTTTAAGCTCTATGGGATTGATCAAACGCCGATTACGTCCGCCTTTTTTGCTTTACCCTATAATCCCTACGGGACGAGAGAAAATTATGCTTGGTCAATGCCCAAACGCTGGTTTGATATGTCTCATGATCCGGTGATTTTGATGGGGTCGGAATTTTGGGACTATATCGGTGGCACAGGCTGTTATGACGTTTTAATCACCGCAGTTGAAGAGTTGGGCGATCGCTACAAAACCCGGATTTATCACGACATTCTTAAACGAAACCCCCCATAGCTCCAATCCTTGCCCCATCGTAGTCCAGACCGCCAACCTGTGAATGCCGATCTCTGGAGCAGAATCCGGTAGATTGGGAACAGATTTCCCCTCAATCCCAAAGAAGACGATGGCACAAACAAAACCGACCATTCTTGTCACTGGTGGCGCTGGCTACATTGGCTCCCATGCAGTGCTCGCCTTGCAGCAGGCGGGGTATGGGGTTGTCGTTCTCGATAATCTCGTCTATGGTCATCGGGAGATTGTTGAAGAGACCCTCGGTGGTGAATTGATTGTGGGGGACACTTGCGATCGCGCCCTGTTGGATCGGTTATTTCAAGACCATGCGATCGCCGCCGTCATCCACTTCGCCGCCTATGCCTACGTGGGCGAATCCGTCACCGACCCCGCCAAATACTACCAAAACAATGTTTTTGGAACCCTCACCCTCCTTGATGCGATGCGGGCCGCAGGAATCAAAACCTTCGTTTTCTCCTCCACCTGCGCCACCTACGGCATTCCCGAAATTCTCCCCATCCCCGAAACCCACCCCCAACACCCGATCAACCCCTACGGCCAAACAAAATTAATGGTCGAAGCGATCCTCGATGACTACGATCGCGCCTATGAATTTCGTTCTGTGCGGTTCCGCTACTTCAACGCCGCCGGAGCCGACCCTGAGGGCCGCCTCGGTGAAGACCACGACCCCGAAACCCACCTGATCCCCCTCACCCTTGATGCAGCCCTCGGTCGTCGTGACGCGATCTCTATTTTCGGCACCGACTACCCCACCCCCGACGGCACCTGCATCCGGGACTACATCCACGTCACCGACCTCGCCACCGCCCATGTCCTCGGCTTGGAATACCTCCTCAACGGCGGCAAAACCAATGTGTTCAACCTCGGCAATGGTAGCGGTTTTTCCGTGCGCGAGGTGATCCAAACCGTTAAGGAGGTGACCGGGCGCGAGTTTGCCGTGATTGAACAGGAACGCCGCCCCGGAGATCCCCCCTCCCTCGTGGGCAGTTGCGCCAAAGCCCAACAAACCCTGCAATGGCAACCCCAGTACGGCGACCTTGAAACCATCGTCCGTCACGCTTGGCGGTGGCATCAACAGTGCCACAGCTAACCCTAACTTGGTTACTGCTATCCATACAGCGCACCCTGAGGGTCGTCGTTGGTGAAACCTCCCGTTAGGGATTAGGGTAAGCGGCCGGGCTTCGACGACCCTCAGCCCTCCACCCCGTGGGGATTGCTGGGGGTTACGATTCCAGGCCCGTGATCGTCAGGTCGGGAGGATATTCCACGGAAAACTGATAGGTAATTTCTTGGGAGGTGGTGGGAAGAAGTTCCAATTCCCAGGTGAGAAAGCCTGTTTCATCGGGGTCTACTTTGGGTTTGACGCGGTTGAGTTGGACTTTGAGTTTGTCGTTGCGGCTGACGGGGAGTTGGTCGGTGAGGTGAATCTGTTGGGGGTGGGGGGCGGTGTTGGTGAGGGTGAGGGTGTAGGTGTAGGTGATGCGGCGACGGTTGCCGATCAGGTTTTTGTCTACTTTGCGATCGCTCAATGTCCGCTGAATCTCCACGGTGGGATCAACGCCAAACTGTAACGGCAAGGTTTCCCCTGGGGCAACTGCTGCGATCGCCGCCGTCCCGATAAACATCGCATCTCGAAATAAATTCCCATTACCGGCCAACAGGGGCACATGGTCGGGCGGATTGATCGCCGTCAGGGCGATATAGACCTGATCACTGAGGGGGGGCAGGGCGATTAAATGCCAGGTGACATCGAGATCCGCATTGAGGATGGTGACGGTTTCCGCAAGGCCGGTGCTGGGGATGGTGGCTGTGCCCTGAATCCCTAGGGTGACCTTTGTGATGCCCTCGACCTCTTCTAATTCTGGTAAATGAGCGGGGCCATCGGTGGGGGGTCTGGGCTTGAGTTCTTGGGTGGCGGCTTGGTAGCGCGATCGCCCCGATCGCAAATTCACAAAAGGATTCAAGGGTAAATCCACATACCACGGCTCCAGACTGGGTAATTGAGAATCGGGGTAGGGGTGGGCCGTGGAGAGGGTCAGGGCCACATCGGGCCAGGGTTCGCCGGTATTTTGTTGCACTTTGGCGAGATAACTGAGGTTGAGATGGGGGTTTTGGCTATCCCAGCGCAGGTCATAGCAGGGCTGCCACGACACTTGATCAATGCGATAGCTCACCTCAAGGTGATAGTCCCCACTGCCGAAGGGATCGACAGTGAGCCACAGTTGCAAAGATTCCGGCGGGGGGGCGATTTGGTGCTGTTGGAGACGCTGGCGGAGGTCGTGGAGTTGCTCGTCTAGGGTGCGATCGCCCTCGTCCAACTCCGTCAATTCCATCTGTCCCGCTAAATACTGCTCCCGAAAAAACGTCAGCACCCGTTCCGTTTTCACCAGGCTGACATTCTCTTGGGCCAACTCCTGGGCAAAGGTTCCCGCGCTCTGTTCACTGAGGTTTTGGAGGAATCGCCGTTGCAGTTGTAGGGCTTCGCGTTCGGCTTGGTGTTGGCGCTTTTGGGCTTCGAGGGCTTGGATTTGGGCGGTGAGGGCTGCGGCGGCATCGGAATCGGGTAGCGCGGGGGTGATCCGATGCAGTTCGACCCCCAAGAGCAATACCTCGGCACTGCCGTGACCTGTCACGGTGATTGAGTCTGGATCAAGGCGAGTGGGGAGATTGGGAACGATCAAAATTCGTTCAGTGCCCGTTAAGGCGATCGCCCCTTGGCGCGTCACTTGGGCACAGTCTGGATAGACCGTCACATGACGAATCTGAGTCAGCACAGGATAATTCATCGCCGTCCCCTAAAAGCTTTCACCGGCCACTATCTCCAATTGTTCCT
The DNA here is from genome assembly GCF_001890765.1 of Spirulina major PCC 6313. Taxonomy (NCBI): domain Bacteria; kingdom Bacillati; phylum Cyanobacteriota; class Cyanophyceae; order Spirulinales; family Spirulinaceae; genus Spirulina; species Spirulina major. The sequence goes on from NZ_KV878783.1 coordinate 3,089,827, forward strand.
CAAAATATGCTTCGCGATGACCGAGGCGGTTGGCAATCTCTAGCCCGGCTTGGAGCGCACTCAAGGCCTGGGGGTAGTTTTTCAGTTCTCGGTATAACTGGGCCATCCGGTCATAGGTTTGCATCATGGTGTATTGATCATAGGCGTATTGGGCGGCCTTGAGTTGTTCGCGGTAGAGGGCGATCGCTTCATTGAGTTGGCCGTAGTCGGTGTAGAGGGCTGCTAGGGTTTCCAGGGCTTCGCTGGCGTAGGCGTATTGCTGTGCCGCCCAAGCGAGGGTGAAGGCCTGTTGATAGAATTCGCTCGCCTGTTCCCCGTCACCTAGGGCGGCGTAGTTTCGAGCAATGGACAGGCGCAGGGGGGCGAGTTTTTGGACGAAGAGGGGTTTGGCGAGATAGGCCGTAAAGAGGTCTTCTTTGGTGGCGATCGCCTCTGTCCATTGGTCGGTTTCATCATAGAGGCGGGCCAATTCTTCGAGGTACACCTGTTCATTGGCCAGATCCGCCTGCGATCGCGCCCCGGTGAGCAGGTCTTGATAGATGGCGATCGCCTCGGAGAACTTAAACCAATCCCGATGCAACCGCGCCACATTTTCCAACACCGGCTGCCGCTCGTCAAAATCCGCCCCCAACGTTGCCAACTGATAGCGATACATCAACACCGCCTGGGGGTACGATCGCACCGCCTCGTAGGCCTCGGCCAGGGGTTGGATCAGGGGCGAAGTGAGATCCGGCGGTGTGGGGGGCGGCTCATCGCGATCGCGTTCGGCATCGGGATCGATGGGGTCAAGATTCGCCTCGGTTTGAATCGTGCTCAGACGTTCGGTAATCGCCGCCACATCCCCGTTGCGGCTCTGTTCCCAAGCGAGGCGACCCACCCGCGTTAGGGCCTCAATTTCCGCCAACGGCCCCAAAAATCGCCGCAGCCGCAATTCCTGAAACCATAGCTCGTAGGCGGTTTCCGGGGCATCGTTATCGAGGGCCACCTGACCCGCTTGGGCCAGGTCATCTAAGGCGGTTTCGAGGGCGATCGCTTCCGCTGCATTCAAGGGGGGCGGGGTAAAATTGGGGTCGCGATCGCGTTTCTTTTTGCGGGCTTCGGTTTGGATCGCCGCGCGAATCCGTTCCGGCAGCAGGGGATCAGCAGTGATCGGTCGTTGGAGGGGATGGATTAATTCGGCTTCCTCGTCCTGCTCTGCTTCGATGGCCGGATCATCACTCTGGGCCCAAGTGGGCGCGATCGCTCCCGGCGCGATCCCTAACCCCAGGATCATCACCCATCCCGCTAATGCCAAACCGCTGTATTGTCGCTGTGCCATCGTTACCTCCTGTCCTGTGATCCGACGCTTAACATGATTCCCAAGGCCAGCCCCCAAATCAGCCCTAAGGCGTGGGCCAAACCGCTCACCTCTGGAATGAGTCCATCGACGACCATTTGCACGGCAATGATTCCTAAAAATAACCGTAAGCGTTGGCGAGCGATCGCGCTGCCCTCCTGCCACCAGCCCCGCACCAAAATCGCCACAATCACCCCCAATAGTCCCATAATCGCCGCCGAAGCCCCCACCAACCGCTGCCACTCGGTGCCCTGCTGAAGCGCGATCGCCGTATACACCATCATCGCCCCCACCCCCGACCCCAAATAGGCCCACAAATATCGCCCCAACCCCAATTTAAGCTCCACAAACGGGCCGAGAACCACCAACCCCAGCATATTGGTCACCAAATGCACCGCCCCATAATGGAGAAAATTCGCCGTGATTAAACGCCACCATTCCCCCTCGCGCACCAGGGCGGGAATCAAAGCCCCCAGACGATCGAGGGCGGCGGTGTTTTGGCTGCCGCCGTGGGTGAGTTCGAGGCCAAAAAAGACCAGATTGATCACCAAGAGGGTATATGTTCCGTAGGCGGGATAGTGTAAATGGCTGATTAAGCCGCGCCCGTAGCGTAGTTCCTCGCTGATCTGGGTTTCGATGCGGCGCAGGGTTTGCCAGGAGGCCGGGGTGAGGCTGGGGGCGAGGGCAGCGGGGGGATGGTGTAATCGCCAGGCGATCGCAGCCTTTAGCGTCGGGTCAGAGGTGCGATCGCGCCACGCCGACAACTTCAGCGCCACCGGTTCCCCCGTCACCCCCAACGCCGTCCACCGCCAAAACTGTTTCATTTCTGCCCGCCCCGCGACCAACCCTTGATCCAACAATTGATTGACCCCCGCCGTCTGCCCCCCAAAGGCCAACGCCATCAACCGCGCCATCTGCAACGGTGCGCAGTGGTTGCCCTGTTTTAAATAGGGTTCGTAGCGCGTCACACTCCACACCAAGCCATTGAGATCCCCCGTTTCCCCCAAGGCCCGTAGAAAGCACAGGATCAACTGGGGGTTGCGGATTAACTCCCGTTCCGGCACATGGACTTGTATCCAGTGCAGCAGGTCATGCCAGCGGGCTTCCATCAACAGCAGCAGGGCGCTGGCATGGCGATTGAAGGGATGATCGGGGCGGCTCTGGGTGTTTAGCATCCGGATTGCCTGGGTGATTTGTCCCTGTTGCCCCACTTCTAACGCCCGCAGAATCACAGGCTGCTCCCACCAACCATCGAGGGGATGGAGCCAGCGAATCACGGTCATGATCCGCCGGGCGATGCGGTACTGGGCTTGGCTGATCCGATGATGAACCTGGGCTAAACCGAAGACCGGCAACAGGATCAAGCTCCCCCACAGTCCCCCGCCGATGAACCCCGCCCACGGGGGAGCCAGGAGACTCAACAGGCTCATGATGCCTAGAATCAGCCCCGCGACGATCGCCCAGCCCCGGTTAGAATGCGATCGCCAGGCTCGGAGCAAAAAGGTGACACAGGAAAAACACACCATCCACACCAAAATTTGATTGAGATCCATGCCCTCGTCCAAAGACTCCCACGGAGTCGATTAACCGCTATCCTACCCCGGTTCTTCACGCCTCGCCGAGGGGCAAGGTGGTGGGCAAGTGGATTGTAAAGGCTGCGCCCTGACCCGGTTGGGAGGTGACGGTAATCTCGCCCTGGTGGGTATCGTGAATGATTTGGTAGCAGATCGACAGACCGAGGCCGGTTCCCTGGCCGATGGGTTTATTGGAAAAGAAGGGGTTAAAGAGGTGGGCTTGGGCCTGTTCATTGATGCCGATACCGTTATCGGCGATCGCAATTTCGAGGGTGTCGGGATCGAATTGACGAGCCGTGAGGGTGATTTGGGGCGCGATCGCCGGCTCCTGCTCCAGACGACTGCGGATCGCGTCGATCGCATTCACCAACAGATGAAAAAAGACTTGATTCAGTTGCGCCGGATAGCAGGCAATCGAGGAGATCGGGTCATACTGTTTCACCACTGTAATCGCGGGTTGATCGTCAGGTTCAAGGCGCGATCGCACCATTTCCAACGTACTTTCTAGCCCCTCCACCACATCCGCCACCTTACACCCCGCCTCATCCAATCGCGAAAAACTCCGCAGCCCCACCACAATTTTCCGAATCCGATTCGCCCCCGTCCGCATCGAAGTCATAATCTTCGAGAGATCTTCGGTTAAAAACTCAATATCTAACTCCTCAAGCTGTTCAGCGATCGCCGGAACCGGCTGCGGATAGGCCTCTTGATAGCGAGACAATAAATCCACTAAATCCTGCACATAATCCATCGCAGGGGTGAGGTTGCCATAGATGAAACTGACCGGATTATTAATTTCATGGGCAATTCCCGCCACCAATTGCCCCAGGGCGGTCATCTTTTCATTTTGAACTAATTTTAATTGGGCAGATTGTAGATCATTTAACGCCACTTCCAGTTGATGATTCCGTGATTCAACTTCTTTCTGCAACTGTCGAATCGTTAACTGATTAGAAATACGGGCGAGCACTTCATCCATCTGAAATGGCTTACTAATGTAGTCCGATCCGCCCACCTGAAATGCTTTCACCTTGTCCTTAACATCACTCAAGGCACTGAGGAAAATAATCGGAACCATTTGCGTTTTGGGGTCTGCCTTTAAGGCTTGACAGACTTGATAACCATCCATTTCTGGCATATTAATATCCAGCAAAATTAAATCCGGGGTAATACTCTGGGCAGCCCGTAACGCAATTTTGCCACTAATGGCAGGGCGGACGGCATAACCCGATTCTGTCAGCATTGAAGACAGAAATCGAATATTGTCCGGAGTATCATCAACAACGAGAATATCAGCGGTGGGGACAGCAGAATCAGATTCAATCATGGAGTTTTCAGAATGTTTCGCCCGAAACAATGTTGACAATAATAGCTCTCTTGCATGACTCTATCATTATCTTTTTTTGCTAAACAAAGAATATTTATCCCAGACCCCAGCGGGTGGTTGACTGACTTGATCGCCCTCACCCCCAACCTCTTTCCCAAAGGGCGAGGGGAGCCGAGTCATTTTTCCAGTTCCCTCTCCCAGAGGGCTAGGGCTGATTGACTGACAAAAGAAGTGGTAGGGATAGCTAAAGAGGTTGCCCTGACTGAAATACAGAGAATTAAGAAATGGGAGTCAGTCCTCTAGAATTGAGTTACCACAACAAAACTCTGGAGAACTGTGAAAAAAACTCCCAAATTTACAATGCCCTGAAAACCTGGTTGGGTCAAGACATCCCCTGGGCGCATCTGAGCCACCTGACTACCTGCATCTGGATGGTCATCGCCGTCATCCAAACCGGAGCAGTCAACCTCACGAAATGGCTGCCGTATCTGCCCTGTCGAGGATTGTTTGCCCAAAGTAAACAGCGGCGAGTCCGACGCTGGCTGGGCAATAGCCGCATCAATATTCATCGACTCTACAAACCCATCATCAAAGCCGCCTTAGCCGATTGGCAGGATGAGGTGATGTACCTGAGCTTAGACACCTCACTATTTTGGGATGAGTATTGTCTGATTCGGGTGGCTGTGGTGCATCGCGGTCGTGCTTTACCCCTAGGCTGGCGTGTGTTGGCTCATCCCAGTGCCTCGGTTGCCGCCAACACCTACCGAGAACTGCTCCAAGATGTCGCTCGACTCCTACCGCAAGGGGTGAAGGTGGTGCTGCTGGCTGACCGTGGCTTTGTGCAGACGGAGACTATGACGCTGGTGCGCACCTTCGGCTGGCATTATCGCATCCGCATCAAAAGCAATACCTGGCTTTGGCACTCTGCCAAGGGCTGGAGCCAACCAAAAGCGTTTCATCTCAAACCCGGTGAAGCCCTCTGCTGGCACAACGTCAAACTTCACAAAGGTGAATGGTATGGTCCGGTTCATGTCATTTTCGGTCGCAACAATGTCAATGGCGAGTTTTGGGCGGTTGTCAGTGATGAACCGACCCACCTCCAGACTTTTGCTGAGTATGGTCTCCGGTTTGATATCGAGGAGGCGTTTCTCGATGACCAGTCTGGGGGTTGGCACCTCCAATCTTCCCAACTTCGCTCAGTTTGTGTTCTTTCCCGTCTCTGCTTCATTCTGGCTCTGGCGACTCTCTATGTCTCAGCTCAGGGTCTTGAGGTTGTCCAATCGGGCAAGCGTCGCTGGGTTGACCCCCATTGGTTTCGCGGCAATAGCTATTTTCGTATCGGTCTTGAGTGGATTCGTACTGCTCTCCTTGAGGGCTGGCGCTTGATTCGGCTTGTTGCTTTCTTTTCTAATTCTGACCCTGAACCGGCTATGGCTTCTCGTCCTCAGCATCGGCAACGCTCTTATCGCCTTGAATTCCAGTTTTGCTCTTTTTCTTACTCCCCTGACTGAATCTTTTGTCCGTCAATCAGGGGCTAGGGTGAGGGATTGCCTAACTGGGATGTACCCGACCCCAGCTGAGACCCTGGTGTGCGCTAACGGGGTCGGCGGCGGTGCGATCGCGCTTCGGCTTCTTCTCATTGGGGTCACGGTTGGGTCAAGGGTTGCCAATGGTGGGGGGAAATTTGGAGAGAAAAGGGCGGCGGGGCGGTCTGGAGTTGGTGCCATTGGTCGAGGCTGAGGGTGCTTTGGAGGTGGATGTCCGTGGGCGATCGCGGCGGGTGATGGAGGGTGAGAAAGGCGGTGATTTGGTAGGGGGTGGTGTGGTGATGGGCAATCCAGCAGGGAATGCCGGGGCCAGTAGGTCGGAGGGCAAGACCCAGATGATAGGCCGTAATCCCGATCGCTTGGGGACGGTCAGCGATCGCCCTGGGGAGGGTAATGTTCCAAGCCGGAATCTCCAGGCCATCGGGGACAACCTCCACCGGCGCGATATTTTCACACCCGATCAACCGTGCCACCCGCACCGATTGGGGATGGTGCAAAATCTGCTCCCGTGGCCCAGCGGCGATCATCTGACCGTGATCCAAAATAACCCAGTGGGGACAAAGGCGATAGGCTTCGGTGGGGTTATGGGTGACGAGGAGGGTGATGCCGCCGTAGTGGGCGAGGAGGTCGTGCAGTTCCTGGGCGAGGCGATCGCGCAAATGGGTATCCAACGCCGAAAACGGTTCATCCAACAGCAGCACCTCCGGCTCGCTCGCCAGGGCACGGGCGAGGGCGACCCGCTGCCGTTGTCCCCCCGAAAGCTGATGGGGATAGCGGGACTCAAACCCCTCTAGATGCACTGTGGCGAGCATCTGAGCAATGCGATCCGAACGGTTCGGGGTCGATGGTGCGGCAGGAATCCCAAAGGCAATATTGGCCGCCACCGTGAGATGAGGAAAAAGAGCGTAGTTTTGAAACACCACCCCCACCCGCCGCGCTGCACTGGGCAGATTAATCCGACGTGCCCCATCAAACCACACCTGATCCCCGACGCGAATCTGTCCTGAAACCGGCGTTTCTAACCCCGCCAGACACCGTAACAGCGCACTTTTGCCCGCCCCCGATGCGCCCAAAATACCCACGGGTTTCCCCCGTTGAGCGGCCACGCTGACCTTAAGGCAGAAGCTGCCGTACTGTTGGTGGAGGGTGAGGGTGAGATCGGCGTGGGATGGGGGGGGAAGTAGGGGGGCGATCGGGCTGGGCCTGTTGGGTGGTGGGGCGATCGCGGGGCGTTGGTGGGGTTGGCTCCAGAGGTTGAGGAGGGTAATCACCGAGAGCGCCAGGGAAAGAATCACGCCCGACCAGAGCCAGGCGGTGGCGGTGTCGCCGGTTTCGACGGCGGTGTAGAGGGCGAGGGGGATGGTTTCGGTTTGGCCGGGAATGTTGCCGGCCACCATCAGGGTTGCGCCAAATTCCCCCAGACCACGGGCGAAGGAGAGCAAGGCCCCGGCGAGGATGCCCCGACCGGCAAGGGGAAGCACGATCGCACGAAAAATCCGCCATTCCGATGCGCCCAAAACACGGGCTGAGGCGATCCAATGGGGATCGAGTTGCTCGAAGGCGGCGAGGGCGGTGCGATACATCAGGGGAAAGGTGATGATGATGGCGGCGATCGCGCCCGCCTGCCAGGTAAAAATGAGATCCAACTTCAGCCAATGTAACCCTTGCCCCAGCCAACTGCGCCGCCCCAACAGTTGCAACAGTAAAAACCCCACCACCGTCGGCGGCACGATCAACGGCGCGATTAAAATCCCATCGATCAGCCCTTGATGTTTACCCGGATGCCGATAAAGTCCATAGGCCACCATCACCCCCAAAATCACCGTCAGCACCGTTGCCACCCCCGCGATTTTGAGGGAAATCCACAGGGGGGAGGCCAGGCTCATGATGGGCGATCGCTCCCCGGTAGCGGCATAAACCCATAGCTCTGAAATGTTCGTTGGGTATCGGGTTGGAGCAAAAAATCAAGGTAGGTTTGGGCGGCGGCGCGATCGCGGGTCGTGGTCAAGATGGCAGCGGGGTAGAGAATCTCTGGATAGGTTGCAGGATCAAGGGTAAAGGCAATCTGCACCGCATCGGACGCTTGGACATCGCTGCGATAGACAATCCCCGCATCCACATTTCCCGCCGCCACAAACGCCAACACTTGGCGGGAATTTTGGCCAAACACAAGCTTCTCTTGAATTTTCGGTAATAGTTGCGTTGAGGTGAGCATCGCTTGGGCATATTGACCGGCGGGAACCGTGCGAAAATCTCCCACGGCAATCCGTTGAATCTCCGGTTGGGTGAGGTCTGGTAATTGGGTGAGGATGGGGCGATCGCTCGGCACAATCAACACCAATCGATTTTGGGTAATCGTGCGGCGGCTATCGGAGTGAATCTGATTCGTGCGCTCTAACCGATCCATATATTGGGGGGTGGCTGAGATGAATAGATCCAGCGGTGCGCCCTGTTGAATCTGTTGAGTCAGTTTACCGGAGGCGGCGAAATTATAGTTAACAGCAATGGTGGGATAGGTGGTTTGAAAGGCAGGCGCGATCGCTTCTAACACATCCGTCAAACTCGATGCCGCCCCCACTAGCAGCGTCGTCGTCTCCGGCTGTGGACATCCCTGCAATCCAAAGATCAAAATCCACAGCCCGATCACTCCCATGATCCAGGGTCTCAAGTGCGATCGTGTTCTCAGGTATCCTTGCTTCACGGTGATTTTTAAGACTCTCAATCGTTCAGGGTAACGAGATTTAGACCCGATCGGCAAAGCAACATCCCCCACTCTCAGGCCCCCATCACATCAACCCAAAAAATCACCGCACGATCAATCCTCCTCTGCTCGCTGCATCCCACTATCTTGCTCCCCAGGGTCACAAAATTGGGGGAAGATACAACGGATCTTCCATTCCCCTGATATCCTTGGGTGTGTTTGTTATCTGGGGGATTGTGCATTGGTTCTGGTTAATCTCTCGTTTTTATCGAAGAAACCGACGGGTATTTCCACCTATGCCCGCAACCTATACCCCTACCTCAAAACCCTAGACCCGATTCTCCTCACCCCAGAACCGGAACCGGACTATCGATGTTACCCCGTATCCGGTCGGATGAGTCCGGATCACGGCATGCTCGGCCACGGATTGCGCCTGCTGTGGACTCAGTTTCGTGTCCCCAGCTTATACCGTAAACTGCGTACCCGGCTGCTGTTTTCCCCGATTCCCGAAGCCCCGATCTACAGCCATTGTCGCTATGTGGTGATGGTGCATGACCTGATTCCGCTGCGGTTTCCGAATCCGCGATCGCGCCTCAGCTATTACCACCGTTTCATCCTCCCCCAAGTCATCCGCCAAGCCCGCCACATTATTTGTAATTCCCAATCCACCGCCAACGATGTGGTGGAGTTTTTCCGCGTCCCCGCCCACCGCGTCACCCCGATTCCCCTCGCCTACGATCACAACCATTTCCATCTGTTGGACTTGCCCACCCGCACCGAACGCCCCTATTTCCTCTACCTTGGCCGCCAAGACCCCTACAAAAATGTCCAAAGTTTGATCTATGCGTTTGCGGCCCTGCCCAATCGTGATGAGTATGAACTGTGGCTGGCGGGGCCGACGGATCAACGCTATACCCCCCAATGTGAGCATCTGACGCGGGAATTGGGGATTCGGGATTCGGTGAAGTTTATGGAATATGTGCCCTATGAAAAATTACCGGCCCTGTTGAATCAAGCGATCGCCCTCGTCTTCCCCACCCTCTGGGAAGGGTTCGGCCTGCCCGTGCTTGAAGCGATGGCCTGCGGTACGCCGGTGATCACCTCCAATGTGTCGGCGTTGCCGGAGGTGACGGGGGATGCGGCAATTTTGATTGATCCCTACAATGTGCCGGAGTTGACGGCGGCGATGGGTGCGATCGCCACGGATCTCAACCTCCGCGACAATCTGATCCAACTCGGTCTCCTCCGCGCCAGCGAATTCAGTTGGGCCCGCACCGGCCAACAAACCGCCGAAGTCCTGTTTCCCTTCACGTAACCGCTCTTACCCTCACCCTCAATCCCTCTTCCAGCGCAGGAGAGGGAGGTTAAACAGTGGGCAATCTGTCGCTTGATTTTCGAGCATTGGGATTACATTGAGAGATGAGTCTACCTCCGCAAACCCATGACCCAGACTGTGATTATCCCCGAACATCTGCAAGTCACTCCGGAACAGTTCACCCAGATTGCGATCGCCAATGGAGACCTACGCCTCGAACAAACCGTCACCGAAGAACTAATCATCATGCCCCCCACGGGAGGAAATACCGGCAAACTTGACGTACTCCCCCGCATAAATGACGGGGGATTCTGGGTTCAGACAGCAATTGCAGGCGTAGCCCGTCTTATCTTGCCTCGCCCGATGGACAACGCCCTGCCCATAAGGTGCTCACCCCGGAATTTTACGTCGCGCTAGCGAACGCTTTTACTGTATCACCACCGAATCAATTCGGTTATTCGCTTATATCCCCCGAATAAAATTCAGGGGGCTTTACGCATCACGCTCGTAAGCGTCCGGGCTTCGACTCCGCTCAGCCCTCAAACTACCTTTTTAGCTGCGTCGTGGCAGTAGGGTGCTGAAGCGCGAAGCGTAACGCACCGTCGCGTTGAGCTTCAAACCTTCACGACTAAGCCCTGCGGAAGCGATTAATTGATGGAATGTTGTGGTTTTCAGATGAGAGGCAAACGGTGCATAAAACCAGCAGGCTCCTCTAGATATCTCTATAGAGAAAGCCTTATTCCTCAATATCATGTTTATAAAACGCTCTATCCTACGACTTTCAAGTCAATTGTCGTCTCCAGTCCTTCAATTGACGACATTGCTCGGTTTCCTGTTGATGGGATCATCAGTGCATGCTGGAACGATTCGCCACGATACCAGCGACGCAGCCTATCGCAATCTTGCCCACGGATTTTCCAGTGTGGGATATTTGAGTGCGCGTAACTCAAACGGGGCCTGGGGATGTTCAGGCACATTGATTGACCAACGTTATGTACTCACGGCGGCTCACTGTGTTGAAAATGGGGGCTGGATGAACCAAGGCACATTTTGGTTAGGTGACCAAGCGCACAGTGTCAATTGGATTGGTGCTCATCGTGATTGGTTTAGTACGGGTCGCAGTTTGAGCGCAGGTGTGGATTTAGCCGTTTTAAGTTTGGTGAGTCAGGCCACAAATGCCAGTTCTGCAAAACTGTATTCCAGTCGTGATGAAGATCTCAAAAAGGGAACCTACGTCGGCTATGGAATGACGGGAACGGGGGATACCGGATATTACCTGAACTCTGGTATTAAACGGGCAGGACAAAATACGATGGGTGTGGGATCTCGCCTAAACTATAGCGATCGCCTCCTGGTGTCTGATTTTGACGATCCCCGTACGGCTTGGTCTCACCCTTTAAGTCAATCTCATAGCTTGGAATACCAACTCGCGCCAGGCGATAGTGGTGGCGGTATGTTTATTGATGGTCGTCTAGCGGGTGTCCATTCATTCATTAGCTCCTTTGATGGTCAAACCAATGGGGATTATCAAGACTATTCCGCATCCGTTCGAGTGTCATCCTGGACGAACTGGATACGGGGAGCGAGTTCATACTTGTCTCAACTGCAAGGACGGACTTCGCCTCAGATTTCGGCTAGCCCTGGAGTCACACATGACGGTGAAGGGTGGAACCAGCAAGCTCTCGCCCCCCTAGTTGAACAATACAATTGGTTTGACGACCGTCATCAAGTGACGGGCATTATCACAGATGTTGACTTTGAAGAATACGCAAAGCCGGTTCCTGAGCCGAGTATGATGTTCGGCTTGCTTTCTGTGGGAGTTCTGCTCTGGAAAACTCGTAAACACAATTCCAAAGCGTAGCGATCGCGCTCACCCAATTGCACCGTGCAGCGACCCCATCAGAGAGTGAGCCAGCCGGAGAGGAGGGCTTTTTGGGCGGGGGTGGGGGCTTTGGTTTGGGTGATGCGGTAGGCGGTGGGGAGGGGGTCGCCGAGGGTGATCGGGACGTGACAGAGTTGGTCTTGGTGGAAGACGCTGAGGGTGACGCGATCGCCGGCTTGATAGTCCTGTAAGCGGGTCTCGAATTGGTCGGCGGTGATGCGCCAACCGTCGAGGGCGAGGAGTTCATCGCCCGCATCTAGATTCGTTTCCCCAGCGGGGCCATCGGCGGCGACAAAGGCGATTTGAGTGGTTCCGGCTTCGGTTTTGACCTTGATGCCGAGATTGGGGGTTTTGCCGGGAACGGGTTTGAGGGTCAGGCCGAAGGGGTCGAGGGCGGCGGTGAGGGGGGCGTTGAGGTCATCGAGGCCGTGGAGGTAGCGATCGCAAAATTCACTTAAGTCACAATCCGCCACGGACTCCAACACCGCCAACAGTTGCGCCGGGGTATAGCCCCGCTCCGGCTGCCCGAACTGCTCCCACAATTGCCGCAGCACATCATTGAGCGATCGCTGATTCTCAAACTTGGCCCGAATCTGCAAATCCAGCAGCATCGACACCAATTGCCCTTTGAGGTAATAGGACATTTGCGAATTATCACTATTGGCATCGCGGCGATAGAGCTTAATCCAGGCATCAAAACTCGATGCGCTCAAGGGTTGCACATTGCGGCCTGGGGTGAGGAAGTAGCGGGTCACATCCCGGCTCATGCTTTCGAGGTAGGTATCCATTCCGTAAATGCCCGCCCAGTGGGGAATCAGCAGATCGTAATAGCTGGTGACTCCTTCGCAGAACCAGAGGGATGGGGTGTAGTTTTCTTGGCTGTAGTCGAAGGTTTCGAGGGCGTGGGGACGGATACGTTTGACGTTCCAGAGGTGGAAAAATTCGTGGGCGACGAGTTGGATGAAGCGGTAATATTTTTCGCGATCGCGCAGCCCAAAGCGCGAATAAATCAACGAACAACAGTCCTTATGCTCCAAGCCGCCAAAACTATTCGCCGTCAAATGCAATAGGAACGTGTAGCGATCGTAGGGTAAGCCGCCGAAAATTTTCGCTTCGGTGCGGATGATCGCTTCGGTATCTTTAATCAGAGCGGCGCGATCGTAATTGCCATCCCCCCAGATCACCCATTGATGGGGCTTGCCTTCCGCTTCAAAGGCGTAGATGGTTGCGGGGCCGATCTCAAAGGGACTATCAACAAGGGTGTCAAAATCCGCCGCCTGGAAGGTGTTCTGTCCTGTGCTGGGGAGAGCGGTGATCACTGTCCAATCGGGCGCGGGGGGGTCGATTGTGACGGCGATCGCACAGTCTTCATGGCCAGGAATGTAGCAAAAGATCGCCGCCCCGTTGAAATAGCCGTGGGTTGCGTCGAGATGGTTGGTACGCACGGTGAGTTCATTGGCGTAGACCTGGTAGCGCATCGTGATTTCGGTGCTGTCGCCACAATCAATCTGCCACTGATTTTTGCTGACCTTGCGCCACGGCAGGGCCTGCGATCGCGCATCCGTCACCGTCACCGCTTGCACATGCCGCGCATATTCTCGCACCAAGTATGATCCCGGTGTCCAGACGGGCATCGTCCAAAGTAACGAGGATTCTGCCCACTGGGAAACCGTTAACGTCACCTCAAAAAGATGGGTGGTGGGTTTGGGCATGGCAACTTGATAGTGCAAGTTGATTTCGGTGGTCGTGGCAGAGTGATCAAAAAGAGCAGTGGCGTTGGTCATGAACTTACAACGAAGGGGCTAGGGGGTGTGAATCGAGCAATCCGGCATGATTGAGCAACAGGCAAGGGGCTGAAATCCCCTTGGGGCAAGAACCTGAAATGACCATTCATGGAGGATCGCCCTCGTGGGAATTCTCTACATGATGCACTCCTGACTGTTTTCGCAGTATATCGAGCAATCTCCGCTTCTACAATGATTAGGAATTCAATGTGAGGAGACTTTATGTTTGCCGGTCAACGTCCGAAAAATTTAGGGGTGCGCGATGGGAAATTAACCCCCTGCCCTGGTACGCCCAATTGTGTCTGTAGCCAAAGCGAGAAGCCAGGGGAAACAATCGATCCGTTGCCGTGGGTGGCGATCGCTGATCTCCGCGCCGTCATCGAAGGGATGGAACGCACCACCATCGTGGAAGCCACGGAGGATTATCTCTACGCTGAGTTTCAGAGTAAGTTAATGGGCTTTGTGGATGATGTGGAATTTTTCTGCGATCGCGCCGCCAACGTGATCCAGGTCCGTTCCGCCTCCCGCCTGGGTAAATCTGACCTTGGGGTCAATCGCCAACGGGTCGAAGCGATCCGCGCCCAACTCGCAGGCTAACCCCCTTCACCCCCCCCTAACCCCCCTTTTCAAGGGTGGGAACTCGATCAAAGTCCCCCTTAAAAAAGGGGGATTTAGGGGGATCGATCGCAACTTAGTCCAACATTGGAACGCTATGTATAAGCAGCAGCCCTAGAGAAGATTTTTAACGTTATTCCTTCCCAGGCGGACGCAGAGTCGGTTCCTGTTGTGCATCCATGGGCGATCGCCAAACCCGAAGCCTACAATGGCCCTAATTCCCGCTCATTTGTGATCAACGTCACCATGGCAATGCACCGGCTCTTCACCCATCCCATCACCCCCACCCTTGTGGCCAGCCTCTTCACCGCCGCCACCGGGTCGATGCTGTTCACCCCGCCCCTCTGGGCCCAAGCCGATCCTGCCACCCCCACCAAAGCCCCCAAAGTGGAATCCGACCCCAACGCCGTGGAGATTCCCGTGTTACCCCCGCCCCTCTCTCCCATCGAGTCGGACAATTGGCCCGATATCCTCAACCCCAACCCACAAGATCGGCCCACACCCATCCCCCTCAACGCCCCTGATCCTGTGTTTACTCCCCCTGCTCCGACCGTTAACGACCCCGCTCCAACGTTCCCCACCTCCGATCCTGCTTTTAACGACCCCGATCCAACCATTAACGACCCTGCTCCCCTGCCCGCACCCCTCGCGCCCGCCCCACCCGCCACCTTTGGCCCCGATGCGGACATCCCCCCCACCGGCTACGATCCCCCCCCCTACCGCGATGTGCCCAGCAACGAATTCAACCGCTACCGGATTGGGATCGGGGATGTGTTGGCGGTCACGGTGACCGGGTTTCCCGAATTTAATACCCAGGTGGAGGTGAACCTGGAGGGTCAGGTCTTAATCCCGATTTTGGGGGTGATTTCTCTGCGGGGCTTGACGATTGAAGAAGCCCAAGCCCTCTTGAGTTATGAACTGGGGAATCGCTACCTCCGGCAGTCTCCAGAGGTGATTCTCGCTCTGAATTTCCCTCGCCCGGCCTTGGTGACGGTGACCGGGGAAGTGGTGGAACCGGGGTTTTATGAACTGTCGCCGGGGTCGAATCCGTTTGATGCCCTGTTTCGGGCGGGGGGCAGTACGACCCAGGCGGATTTGCGATCGGTGATTGTTCGCCGGACGCTGATCGACGGCACCGTGATTGAGCAAACTATGGATCTGCTTACGCCACTCCAAGGGGGCCAGCCCTTGCCGAATATGTTTTTGCTCGATGGGGATGCGATCGTGGTTGCACGCTTGGATGTGGGCGCGGAGCAAACCTACGATCGCCGCCTCGCTGCCCGGTCTAACCTCGCCCAAGCCGCGATCACTGTGCGCATCCTCAACTATGCTGGTCAGGGCCTCGGCTCGCTGCAACTGCCTAACGGCAGCACCTTCCTTGATGCCCTGACGCAAATTTCCCCCAATGCCACGGATGCCAATCTAAGCGCGATCGCCCTCGTTCGTTTCGACCCCGAACAGGGGCGGCCCGTGTCCCAAATGCTCAACGGTCGGCAGGCGTTATTAGGGGATCTGTCTCAGGATGTGCCGCTGCAAGATGATGACGTAATCGTGATTGGGCGATCGCTGATCGCCAAAGTCAGCAACGCCCTCAGCGTCTTCACCCGCCCCTTCCGGGATATTTTGGGTTTTCTCCTCTTCTTCCGGGAAATTGGCGACAGTGCCGACTCCATCTTCAGCCCCTAATCAACCCGTCCCATCGCCTTAGCCCGCTAAACCGGGAATTTCCATCCGTTGAGGCGGGGGCAACTCTGCCCCCATGATGCTACTGCTGAATCCATAACCCAAGTTACGAATCTGGGCGGGGGATGAGTGAGCCAGAGGCTCACACTACCCTGCCTGGAATCCTCTGTAGTGCGAGCTTCTAGCTCGCTGCCTTGACTACAGAGGGAGATTAGACACGGGGGCAACCCAATACCTCAAAGAAACGTGGAAGTCAGGCTTTATGCCTTGACTACAGAGGGAAATTAGACACGGGGGCAACTCTGCCCCAATTGTGAGGGGGGTTAACGAAATACGAGTACCGGAATGGGGCTACTGCGCAAAATTTGCGCGGTGGTGCTGCCGATGACTAAATGGCGAATCCGACGATGGCCGTAGGTTCCCATCACCAGTAGGTCGATCGCGGCTTGGTCGATGTATGCAGCGATCGCAGCTTCTGGATGTCCCACTTCCACAACACCGACGGCCTCAACGCCCGCGTTTTCCGCTTGTTGTTGAGCAGTATGGAGGCGAGCTTGGGCGGTGGTGTCCGATCTAGACTTGGCCACGGTGATGATGTGCAGCGGCAAGCCTTGAAAGGCGGGGGAAGTGAGCACAAATTGCAGTGCTTTTTGCCCGATCGCACTGCCATCATAGGCCAAGAGAATCCGGGCAATGGGCTGAAACTGGCGTGATGTGACCAAGCACGGCCGACGACTGGCCCGAATCATGCGATCTAAATTCGCCCCCAAATGCGTTGTGGCGAAATCCTCCGCCGCGCCGCGTCTGCCGAGAATCACCAAGTCCGTCGTTGTTTCGAGTTCAGGGAGGAAATCCACCAAAACTCCCGTTTTATGCATGGTTTGGATCGATGTGACCCCCAATTCCTGGAGGGTGGTGGTGGCCGATCGCAGGATAACCTTGGCCTGTTGATGGCTCAATTTCGCTTTTTGATGTTCGAGATCCACCAAGGCTTGCAAGAGGTGATCCGAGGCATCAATCCCGATGCTGCCGCTCAAGTTTGCCGCCTCAGCGCGGGCTTGTCCCCGCACATCGGTCACATGCAGCACTGCGATTGCCGCACCGAGGCGTTGGGCAAACCAAGCACCATACTGATACACACCAGAGGCAAACCCAGAACCGTCCGTACAGAGTAGAATTCGTTTCATGTCACCCCAGTCTCCTTAATGGTTATTCAGATGTAGCCTGTTGTACCGCTTGGCGTTGAGAGGGCAACCCGATTTTGGCCACGAGGGTTTCACTGGCCGCATTCAGTCCGACTAGCTCCACCTCTGCCCCCAGACGGCGAAACTTGGTCATGACGCGATCGACCATTTCCACCGCGCCTTGATCCCACAGATGGGCTTGGCTGAGATCCAAAGTGACGCGATCGACAAAAACCGTAAAGTCAAAGGCATGAAAAAATTCCTCTTTGGACAGGAAAAAGAGTTGTCCCGATACCCGGTAAATCTGATGGCTGCCCTGATCCTCGACCTGACAATGTACCGTGACCAATTGCGCGATCTTGCTCGTAAAAAAGACCGTGCTTAAGACAATGCCCGTCGCCACCCCCAGCGCAAAGTTACGGGTGAACACCGTCACTAGCATCGTGGCAACCATGACAATTGTTTCGCTGACGGGAACCCGCCGGATTTGCCAAAAAGACGACCAACGGAATGTCCCGATCGCCACCATAAACATGATCGCCACCAGGGCCGCCATCGGCATTTGGCGCACCCAATCCTGCAAGCCCAAAATCGCAAACAGCAGCAAAACGCCCGCCGCTAAGGTCGAAAGCCTCGTGCGGCCGCCGGACTGCACATTAATAACGGATTGGCCGATCATGCCACAGCCCGCCATGCCCCCGAAAAATGCCGTGACAATGTTGGCAAGGCCTTGACCTTTGGCTTCTTGATTTTTGTCGCTGGGTGTATCGGTCAATTCATCGACGAGGGCCGCCGTGAGGAAGGAGGCCAGTAAACCGACTAGGGCCAAGGTTAAGGCATAGGGCAAAATGATGGTTAATGTTGTCCAGGTCAAGGGAACTTGAGGCAGGGCAAAGGTCGGCAATGTGGTGGGTAATGCTCCCATGTCGCCTACGGTGGGCACGTCGATTTTGAGGGCGATCGTGCCGATCGTCATGACGGCCAAGGTGACCAAGGGCGAAGGGATGACCTGTGTAAAGCGGGGCAGAATGTAGATGATGCCGAGGGACAGGGCGGTTAAAAGATAGACAATGGGATCTTTGCCGATTAATTGGGGTAACTGGGCGAGAAAAATGAGGACGGCCAAGGCATTGATGTAGCCAATCATCACGGCCCTGGGCACATACCGCATCTGACGGCCGAGCTTCAACACCCCAAACAGCACTTGAATCATGCCCGTTAGGAGGGTGGTTGCGAATAGATATTGCAGCCCGTGCAGCTTGACTAAGTCAATCATCAATAGGGCCATGGCCCCAGTTGCGGCGGAGATGGAGCCGGGACGACCGCCAAAAATCGCAGTCATCACCGCGATGATAAATGAAGCATATAGCCCCACTTTGGGATCAACACCGGCAATGATTGAAAATGCGATCGCCTCCGGAATCAATGCCAGTCCGACCACTGCTCCAGCTAGGAGGTCAGCCCGAACGTTCGAGAACCAGTCTCGCTTCAGAGTTTTAAGATTCAAGGTCTTTTTCGTTGTGCAGTACAGAGATTTTGAATCCGATCTGTTGAGATCGTGCCGTCATGGCTACAAATGTCCGCGCTAGGGTGGACTAGACGGCGGCAATGGATCGGTGGATGTACTGACAGCTAAAAACAGGGTCAACGTTTAAATTCTTAATGCTCGCTCATAGAGACTCTGCATTGTACCATGCCGCTCAGTCGGTGGGCACGCAGTCCGATGGAGCCGGTGACGCAGCATTCCTGAATTTGACCGCGAATCGATTGGTGATGCAGACCATGGATTTTAGCGATCGCACCAACCAAATCGGGGATGCTTGTTCCAGTGCAGGGAACAGCCACTTTACGATCACAGGGCGAGGCGGACTGAGCGAAACCCTCCAGCCGATGTTGGGCAGCGGCGCTGGGGAATGGCAAGATAGTCGTAGGCTCACCGCCCTGGCATCTACCCCCCTCAACCTTGAACCATTAAACGCTCAAACTCTCCCTCAACCCAAACCCATATCATGGCTTACCGCACTCGTTCTCCCCACGGCTCAAAGGTGTCAATGATGCACCATTTCCCGCGCTACAGTCGGCATGTTTATCATCGGGTGGGGCGTTGGCTGGTGTTCGCTGTGGTGGGTCTGATTCTGGTGTTGGGGATTCAGGGGCCGATGCAGGCGCGATCGCTCCCCTCTTTACCCACGGTCTCATCCCTCCTGGCCCAAGCTCCACCGCAGGCGATCGCACCGATCGCCTCCCTTGATCACCTCGAACGTCAATTAGCCGCTGCGATCGCCCAGGGGGATCGCGTCGTCCAAGCCCAAACCCTTAATCATCTGGCCCAAGCCCATCGTCAGGCGGGTAACTTCCGCCAAGCCCAAGACGCGATCGCCCAAAGTTTAGCCCTGTTTCCGGCGTTAAAACAGCCGCGTCTTTATGCTCAAGCCTTGACGATTCAGGCCAGTTTAGAGCGCGATCGCGGGGCCTACAGTGCGGCCCAAGGCTATTGGGAACAGGCGGTGCGTCTCTATAACGAAGGGGGCGATCGCGAAGGGGTGCAGGGTACTCGCTTGAACCAGATCAGCGCCTTGGCAGCGATGGGGAATGTGCGGCGGGCCTGTGGGTTAGCGATCGCTCAATTTGAGGTGGGGGATGGGCTGACCCAATGTGATCAAATCGCCGCCTTGACCGATGCCGAGTTTGTGGTGTTGCGCGATCGCTTCGCCACCCAACTGCACCACCCCCTCGCGGCGCAACTCCTCACCCGATTGGCCGCCACCTTGCAATACACGGGGCGTTTAGAGCGATCGCGCCAACTCCTCGACCTCAGCCTCAGCACCCTCGACCCCCAACAACAGCCCCAAGCCGCCGCCATGGCGCATCTCGTGCTTGGCAATATTCATCGCAGTTTAGAGCAACCGGACGAGGCGATCGCCCAATACAAAACCGCCGCCGAGCTTGCCACCCCGCTCTCTGCCTCGTCGCTCTGGCTCGATGCCCAGATCAACCACACCCGTCTCCTGCTCACCACGAAGCAAGTTCCCGCCGCCCGCGCCCTCGCCCCGGCCATCCTCAGCCGCCTCCAAACTGAACCCCTCAACCATCGCACCCTGATCGCACGGCTGGTTTTCGCTCAGCACTGGCTTGACGTACCGAACCCCTCCCCCCCAGTGGATCGCGCCACCCTGGCCCACCTCGTCGCCGACGGTATCCAAGCCGCTCGTCAACGGGGCGATCGCGCAGCAGAAGCCTACGGCCTAGGGATTCTCGGTTCTGCCTATGCCCAGACCCACCAAACCGACACCGCCATTCAGTTAACCCGCGATGCCTTGGCCCTAGCGCGTCCCCTCCAAAGCCCAGAATTAATCTATCCGTGGGAATGGCAACTCACCCAATTGCTGGAAATTCAGGGGGATCTAGACGGTGCGATCGCAGCCAATGAGCGAGCCGTTGACACCTTGGAAACCTTAGAAAATGACCTCGTTTCCTCGAACCGGGACAGTCAATTTTCCTTCCGGGAATCCGTCGAGCCGATCTATCGTAATTTAGTCTCCTTACTGCTCACCCCCGACACCCGCCACACGAAAAATCAGACCCAGGCCAACGGCAACAACGGCATGATTAGCCAAGGGAACCTGCGCCGCGCTCGCCAAGTGATCGAAAACCTGCAAGTGGCGGAATTGAATGACTTTTTCCGGACCCCCTGCATTTCCGCCCGCACCACCGAAATCGACCAAATTATTAACCAAGGCGATCGCAGCACCGCCGTGTTGTACCCGATTCTGCTCGACGATCGCCTCACCGTCATCCTCTCCCTACCCGGTGATAATCCCCAAGGCGATGCCCTGCTGCGCTACAACATCGCCGGAGCCAATCCCGCTACGATTAGCCGCACCGTTGACCAACTGCGCCGCACCCTGGCGGGGAATCTGCCCGAAAGTCGTGTGTATGGCCCCGCTCAAACCCTCTATGAATGGCTGATCGCCCCCTTTGAGGCGGACTTACAAGCCCACCAGATCGAAACCCTCACCTTTGTCCTTGATGGCCCCTTACGGCGGTTGCCCATGGCCGTCTTGTTTGATGGTGAGCAATATCTGATCGAAAAATACAACCTCGCCATTACGCCGGGGTTGCAACTCGTGCCGCCGCGATCGCTCCAGTCCGTCGAACTTTCCCCCCTCGTCGCCGGTCTCAGCGAAGCCCGCCACGGGTTTGAAGCCATTCCCGCCGTCGTCGATGAAGTCAAACACATTCGCGACAGTTTCCCCAACAGCAAACTCCTGTTCAATGAAAGCTTCACCACCGCCAACCTCCTTGACGCGATTCAAACCAACCCCTTCCCCATCGTTCACCTCGCCACCCACGGCGAATTCAACGCCACCCCCACCGACACCTTCCTGCTCACCTGGGACAACAAAATCAATGCCAACGAATTTTCCCAAGTCCTTCAATCCCGCGACCTCCAACAAAACAGCCCCCCCATCGAACTGTTGATCCTGAGTGCCTGCCAAACCGCCCTAGGGGACGATCGCGCCGCCCTCGGTCTCGCCGGTCTCGCCGTCCGCTCCGGTGCGCGGAGCACGATCGCCAGTCTCTGGTCAGTGAGCGACGAATCCACCGGCCTCATGATGCAAGAACTCTATCAAATCTTGCTTCACTCCCCCGAACAAGACACCCTGAAACGCGCCGAAGTGCTCCGCCGCGCCCAACTCAGCCTCTTGCAGTCCGACGACTTTCACCACCCGTTTTTCTGGGCTCCCTTCATTCTGATTGGCAGTTGGCTATGAGGCGCGATCGCCCCCCGCTCAACCCGATCAAAGAGTCTTCACATTCTCCCTCCCGATCCATCGCTATCATGAAGGTCGCAACTATTGTTGAGTGTTTTCCATGCCTTGGTTTGTCAAACTTGAAAAAGGGATCGTCGAAAAATCAATCTTTGATCGCCATGTTCCCGCCCATCGTGACTATGTGCAGCAATTAATCGCCAACGGTCACCAAGCGAAAACAGGCTACTGGGGCGACTATGGCGGCGGGATGCTGTTGTTTTGGGCAGACTCTCGCACGGCAGCGGAGGCGATCGTGCAAAATGATCCCCTGATTCAAAATCAATGCGTCCAGTATGAACTCCATGAATGGTGCATTGTCGTGCAATAGATAACAGGTTGCATAGGTAAATATGCACAAATAATTCGCATATCCCGACGCTGAATGTAAAATCATCTTAAAAGTCGCTAACGAATTGAGAAATATCGTCTACAAGATAAGCAAGGCCATTGCCCCGTAAACCCTGATTGAGGAGCCTTATGGATAACGAACCGCAAAAGTATTGCATGAAATGCACCCTTACCTTTGGTGATATTTATGGTCAGATCATTATCTGGTTAATTGTCATTTTTATCTCCCTAGCCACAACGTTAGCCCTCTGGAGTAGTACTCGCCAAGCTTACGCCTTCTTAACAATTGGGATCATCCTCGTGCTCTCTTTGCCGTTCTTGGTTTTTGCCTTTGTGACCACATTGTTGAATCATATTGAGTTTGTTCCTCTTGAGGAAGAACAAACTACCAATCAGCTATCTTTGGACAATCCGCGATCGCTGAGCCAAAAAGCAGCCCCATCCGCCGGATAGGGTGGCAATATTGTTCAGTTCCATTCAACCGTTTAGTCTGTAAGACATACCTAACTGAAAAGGAGGCTATTCCTCCTTTTTTTTGTAGAAAATTGGGAGCATTTAGCGTGACATACTCCAGACAGCGATACAAGTATACGCTTCTGGCTTCTCCCACCTACTGCATCTGTAACGATCTTTATTTCTAGAGCGTAGGATTCGAGCTTTTTAGACTCAAGCCCTCACCGAACCCTCTCCCACGGGGCGATTATCCATTTGAGTACAGGACAAAAAATCAGGCTTTGACTGAAACCCTGATGATTTCGTAGGTTGGGTGGAACAATAAGCAAAACTCAACACGCTCCATCAAAATCCATAGTCTGTAGTGCGGGCATCTTGCCCGCTGGGATCAGACAAAATAGGGAGCAAATAGTCTGTAGTGCGGGCATCTTGCCCGCTGGGATCAGACAAAATAGGGAGCAGGGTGCTCCCACCCCATCAAAATCAAGATGCCGCCGTACATTTCAACGTTTGTCCTGTACTCAGATTATCCATAACCCAAGTTACAAATCTGGAGGGGGTATGAGTGAGCCGTGGTTGACCCTCAGGATCATTGGCTCACATTCTGGTTAGCGATCGCTCAAGAACGGGGGGGATTATTCTCTTGGAATTGGAACTTGAGGTGTGATTGTGAGATATGATTCTGTAATTTTTCAGCCTTCGCAAGCATGGCATGGCTTCTTTTTTCAAAGACGGCATGAATTCCCCGCATAATCACATTTTCTCGTTGCAGTTGACGCTCGGCAGATTCATAATTGATATGGGACAAATGCGGGGGATTTTGCCCTTCATCAAATACAGCATAAACGTTTGGGATTCGACTGAGGACATAGGCTAAAAGCTCAGGAATCAGATCATGCTGCTGGAAGTAGTGTTGAATACATTCGGATTGTGTTGCAAGGATATGTTCAATATCGTCTTGCACGAATAAAAGGGTCATATTGACCAGGTTCTTGCCCATTGCGTTTTCTCCAGACTTATCAAGAAGTCTGAATGACTGTATCGCCAAGTTCCCATTATAGGGGGAATGGGTGCATCTGAGACATGGGAAAATGATACCTGTTGTCGGGAATTTGAGGTATTTGTCTGGAATGAAACTGAGTATTTTTGCTTAATGGGATTGTGATGATTTTGGGGATTGTGGCGTTAGTTTCGGACTAGGGTTTGGGGGGAAGGGTGAGGCGGGGGAGCGATCGCACCTGGACGCTTCCGTAAACTGTAACGAGCCAGTTCAATCGTCTGGGGAAAGACACCTACGAGATTCCCCAGCACATCATCGGGGATTTCAGCGATCGCCCGTCGGCCAAAATATTGCCGCATCATCACCACAATCCGCCGCGCCCGCTTCAGGGGAACCTCACAATCAACAGCCTTCTGGGTCGCTTCGATCCATTGGCGGCGCACATGAAAGGCCCGATACTTGCGCTCAAAGGTTTCCGGATAGGTCAACGCCGCCCGGCCAATGGGAATCAACCGCGCACAGTCTAGATCCACCACACCGCCCACAATTGCCCCCGGCCCCACCACTTCGGCGAAATGAGGATGGCAAATAATCATGCCGTTGCCCCGTCGCGCTTTGACGTAGAACACTTGCCCACTCCGCAATTGATTGAGGACTTGCGTGGGACGAAAGAGGGGGTTTATGCTCAGTGCGTATTGGGACATCGTTCGTTCAAGACTGAATTGTCATTTCAAGATTCAATCACAATCGGTGGATGGCGTTGGCTCAGTATCCGATTCGACCGGAGGAAGATACTGGACGATGAAACTGCATTGGTTTGCATCGGAATGCGTCTAAACGCCTTCGCCGATAAGACCCTATCTCTATTTTAAAACGTGCTCACAAAATAAAAGACCGCGTATCTGTTGATCTTCTCAGTTATATTTTTGTCACAATAGACACATTATAACTCAGTAGTTTCAAGGAGATCGGAAGCCGTTGATGACCCTGACCCGAAGCGATGGGGACTCTGGGCCATGATCATAGCGTAAGCCTTGAGGGATGCCGCAACGATTTTGAGGGGCGAATTTGCGATCGCTCCCCCCCAAAGCAAGCCAGAATCCCAAAAGTCTGGCATGATCAAAACTGCATTCCTTTCAGCGGATCAAACCTGTGGACGTGACCTTTCTCGGAACTAGCTCTGGTGTGCCAACGCGATCGCGCAATGTCTCCAGCGTCGCCCTAAGACTCCCCCAGCGAGCTGAAATTTGGCTCTTTGACTGCGGCGAAGGCACTCAGCACCAACTCCTCCGCAGCGACATCAAACCCTCCCAAATTCGCCGCATCTTCATCACCCACATGCACGGCGATCACATCTACGGCCTGATGGGCTTAATCGCCAGTTGTGGCCTCGCCGGTTCGGGCCAACCCATCGACATCTACGGCCCCGCAGGCCTCGCCGACTACATCGCCGCCTGTAGCCGCTACTCCTACATGGACATCAGCAAACGGGTGACAGTACATCGCATTCAACCCGGCTTAGTCTACGAAGATGCCGAGTTTAGCGTCCACTGCGCCAAGCTCAATCACCGCATCCCCGCCCACGGCTATCGCATCGCCGAAAAAGACCGCCCCGGCCGGTTTCGCATCGAACAGGCCCAAGCCCTCCAGATTCCCGCCGGGCCCATCTATGGTGCGCTCAAACAAGGCAAGACCGTCACCCTAGACGATGGACGCACGATCCACGGTGCGGATCTCTGCGACCCCCCGGAGACAGGGCGAACCGTGATTTACTGCACAGATACGGTGTTTTGTGATGCGGCGGTGGATTTAGCTCAGGGAGCGGATCTGTTGATTCACGAGGCGACCTTTGCCCACCACGATGCCCAGATGGCCTTTGATCGGCTCCATTCCACCTCGACCATGGCGGCCCAAGTGGCACTGTTGGCCCAGGTGAACCAGTTAATCATGACCCACTTTAGCCCCCGCTATGCACCGGGCAATCCGATCCAACTGGGGGACTTGTTGGCTGAAGCCCAGGCGATTTTTCCCCAAACCCTGTTAGCCAAGGACTTTTTAACCTACAGCGTGCCGCGCCATCGTGAGAACATCGTGGCTAATGCGCTGGGATAAACAGACTCATCTAGTCTCAGTGAGCCAGAGGCTCACACTCCTTGAAACCCGCTGTCGTGGGGGCTTCTAGCTCGCTGCTAGTCGGGAGCAAGTCTCAGTGAGCCAGAGGCTCACACTCCTTGAAACCCGCTGTCGTGGGGGCTTCTAGCTCGCTGCTAGTCGGGAGCAAGTCTCAGTGAGCCAGAGGCTCACACTCCTTGAAACCCGCTGTCGTGGGGGCTTCTAGCTCGCTGTTCCTGGGCTAATGCTGTGACGATACGCTTGGATCGGTGGGTTACGGCGAATTGCTGAATTGCAGTTATGACCTACGTTTTAGCCGCCTAACCCACCCTACGATAAAGCACTATTTTAGCTGTGCCGTTGCACTAGTTGGTGGAGATTGCTCCCTCATACTTTGCGGCTATCTCGGCGATCGGAGTTGCTTCGTAGTATTCAAAGGGTTGATGAATCCAAGGATTATCACTGAGGTAGTCCACATAGTAATCCGGCTTGAAGACTGAACAGGACTTATACCAGAGCACTGCTGTGCGAATGTCGCGGATTGTGTCGCCGTAGTGATCTAGTAACCACTGTTTCGACTCGCGGAGACTCACGCCAGAATCAGCTAAGTCATCCACCACGAGGACGCGATCGCCCAGGGTCTCTGTCGTCATCGAGAGATGATCCGAGAACCGAATTTGACCCCGTTGGCGGTTGCCTTCCCCCTGGTAAGACGAGGCGGACATCACCGCTAAGGGATAGTGATACAAGCGGCACAACACATCCCCCACCCGTAAGCCACCCTTGGCAATGCAAACGATCTGGTTAAATTGCCAGTCAGACCGGTAGAGTTGCGCGGCCAATTGCTCAATTTTTTGGTGGTAATCTGACCAAGACACATAAAGATCTGACATAGTCCTGCGTATAGTGATAAGGAACAACAATTCCAATAGAGTATGACAAACTCTTTAACAAAGATTGTGTTGCCATACTGTTGATAGTGAACCCTGTGCTATGACCTCATCCCCTTCGTCGGATTCTCCCCTCGCTGCTAGTCCGGATCATGTGGTGGAGCGCCTCAACTTCACGACAAAATTAGCCTATGGTGCTGGCGATTTAGGGCCAGCGATCACGGCTAATGTTTTAGTCTTTTTCCTGCTCTACTTTTTTACGAATGTGGCGGGTCTCTCGGCAGGGTTGGCCAGTTCGGTCTTGGCGATTGGGAAAATTTCCGATGCGATTAATGATCCGATTACGGGGATTTTGAGCGATCGCACCCGTACCCGGTGGGGTCGGCGGTTGCCCTGGATGGTGGGTGGCGCGATTCCCTTCAGTGTCTTGTTTTTTCTGCAATGGCTCGTGCCGGAATTTAGCCCCGATCCCGCCGTCAATCAATGGGGTTTATTTGCCTATTATGTAATCGTCGCGATCCTCTTCAACCTGGCCTATACCGCCGTTAACCTGCCCTACACCGCCCTCACCCCCGAACTCACCCAGGACTACAACGAACGCACCGGCCTGAATAGTTTTCGGATGGCGTTTTCCATTAGCGGTAGTATTTTGTCCTTGATTTTGGCGCAGATTCTCTTTGGGCTGTATCCCGGTGATCCCTTGATGCAATATTGGGCCCTGGGGCTGTTGTGCTCTTTGATTTCCGTGGTGGCGATTCTGTGGTGTGCGCTGCGCATCCGCGAACGGGGGGCTGATCCGATCATTCCGGCATCAATCCGGCAGGGGTTGGGCTATGGGTTGATCGGGGCCGGAGGGTTAGGGGTGTTTTTGGGGGTGAGTTGGATTGTGGGTGGGGCGAGTCGTTGGGGGATGATTGCGGCGGTGTTGCTGGGGGTGTTGGGGGTTGCCTTTGGGATCACCCTGGTGTTTTCCACGCCGGAGGCTCATTTGGTGGGTGAGGTGGCTCAGAAGGCGCGATCGCTCGCCGCCGCTGCTCCCAATGTGCCGATCCTCACCCAATTGAACGTGGTGTTAAAAACCAAGCCGTTTCTGTTTGTGATCGGGATTTACCTCTGTTCTTGGTTGGCGGTGCAGTTAACCGCGTCGATTTTGATTTACTTTGTGGTGAGTTGGATGAACCTCCCGGAAGAGGCCTTTCCGGGGGTGGCGATCGCAGTTCAAGGCACAGCCCTCGTGATGCTCTTTGTCTGGAAACAAGTGAGCGATCGCGTCGGCAAAAAAATCGTCTACGCCCTCGGCACTAGCATCTGGATCATCGCCCAAGGCGGCCTATTTTTCCTCCAACCGGGCCAAGTTACCGCCCTCTATCTCCTCGCATCCCTGGCCGGTTGTGGGGTCTCCGTCGCCTATCTGATCCCCTGGTCAATGGTTCCCGACATCATTGAATGGGATGAACTCAACACCGGCCAACGCCGCGAAGGCGTTTTCTACGGGTTTATGGTGCTGTTGCAAAAATTCGGCCTCGCCCTCGCTCTTTTCCTCGTCGGTCAGGGTCTTGACTATGCCGGATTCGTCGAACGCGCCCCCGGTGAACCATTACCCGTGCAACCCGACAGTGCCCTCACCGCCATTCGCCTCGTGGTCGGCCCGTTTCCCATCGTTGTCCTCCTCTTGGGGTTGATCTTGGTGTATTTCTACCCCATCACCCGCAGTGTTCATGATGACATTCGCCGCCAACTGGCCGAACGCCTTGCCCAACAGAAACTGCAAGCCGAGGAGAACGCATAACCATGAAAGCCAAATTGGATCATCCGTTGTCGCCCACCGTTGCCGAGGCGAAAGCAATGCAAACGGAGTTGCGATCGCAGGTGATCACCTGCGATCGCCTCAATACCGTGGAACGGGTGGCGGGTCTGGATGCCGGGTTTGATCACGTCGCAGGCATCACCCGTGCGGCGGTGGTGGTGTTGAGTTTTCCCGCGTTGGAGGTGCTAGAAGAAGCGATCGCCGAGATTCCCACCACCTTCCCCTATGTGCCGGGCTATCTCTCCTTTCGGGAAGTGCCCGCCCTGTTAGCCGCCTTAGAGAAACTCACCCTCACCCCGGATCTGCTGCTCTGTGATGGCCAAGGCTACGCCCATCCACGCCGCTTTGGGTTGGCCTGTCATTTGGGGGTATTGTTGGACTGTCCGACGATTGGGGTGGCGAAGTCGCGGTTTATCGGCACCCATGGGGAACCGGGGCCAGAAAAAGGGGATTGGGTTCCATTGATGGATGGGGATGAAACGATTGGGGCCGTGGTGCGATCGCGCTCCCACACCAAACCCCTCTACATTTCCATCGGCCATCGCCTCAGCCTTCCCACCGCGATCGACTATGTGCTGCGCTGCACCCCCAAATACCGCCTCCCCGAAACCACCCGCCGCGCCGATCGCCTCTCGAAAACGGCCTAACCGGGCAGCGGTCGTTATGAAGCGATCGCGGTCAATCCGTTAAACACCGGGGATGTTTGCGAAGCCATCAGCACCAATTGCGCGGGAATAGTTGCCGCTTTGGCCGTGAGACGGATGGCCGGAGGGAGTTGAACCTGAGTAATGGTGTGATCCTGGGGGCGCACCCAGCCACAGGGAAACCAACGACCCCACCCGTAGCGGCATTCCTGGGGATTCAAATGCACCATCACCACACAACAGCGATTTGACTGTTGAGGCGACATCATCGCGGGATAGAGCACACCGTGAATACCATAATCACAATTGTGGCGGAGTTCGCGAGGTTTAAAGTGGGCTTGGAGAGTAATCAAGGGGGTGCGATCGCGCCCATGGGGGCCAATCGACGGTTGAGTTGCACAGAGGTGGAGGAGTGTTAAGTGAGCCATAGTTCAGGATGCACAAGACCAACGGTACATCTTAACGTTAATGGTGCGATCGCCCCACCGACAAGATCAGCCATTATGCCGAGGATCTGATCTTGACAATCCGGAAATCATGATCAATGCAGCCTCAGCAGACCATGCCCATCTAATCCCAGCAAGAAATCTGCCCTTGTTACTTTTTTTGGCTGTTTTTATCAGTCTATTATGTTGTGCTTGATAAAATCTTTTAATACTGCTTTTACAACAGGAACAGATACACCATTTCCCATTTGTTTATAAACAGCATCATCATTATCTAGTAGCTTATAGCTGTCGGGATAGCCTTGTAACCTGGCGCATTCTCTTGGCGTTATACGTCTAGGAATATTATTTTGCACGATACCCAATCTGTTCGAGTCGGAAGCAGTAAGAGTGATAGAAATACCATCAGGATCAAGAAACTTAAAGATCTCAAATGACATATTTCCAGAGACCGGGTCATATTTACCTTCATGACAACCTAAATATCCTTTTTTTATCAATGACCTGGTTACTTCTTCAAAGTTTTCATCATGATAAAAAGTCAAGATTTGATCTTTAGTTAATTTTTTGCCATCTTGATTTTTTCCGAATTTTTTTTTCCTGCGATTCTCAATAAGCAAATTCATGAAATTGATTTCTTGCGAAGTACATTCACCTTTTAATCCTAGCTGCCAAGAGTGTAATGACTTTCCTCCTCTGTAGTCTATGAGTCTATAGCCATGAAGCTCATTAAAGTTATTGCCTATTACCTTTCGCAGTTTTTCAATAAAATCCTCAGAACAAGAATATTTTGGATTAGGACTATCTTCCAATATATCTCTCACCGTTAAAAATTGTGCTTCTTTATCGTCAAATAGAGACATTTGATACCATTCTTTATGTCTTTTGAATTTATGTGTGTCAGATGCTCCTTTATTACTATTGATTGTTAATCTAACTGCTTGCTTGAAAGCACCTAAAATGTAAACTCTGACTCTGTTTTGAGGCACACCATGATTGCTAGAATTAAGCAGTCGATATTCAACAGAATAATTTAGTTTTCTTAATCTATTAAGGATAGTCTCAAAAGTTCTGCCATGATCATGTGTCATCAATCCTTCGACATTTTCTAACAAAAAGTACAATGGCCTTTTTTGCAGCAATATCCTTTCTATATCAAAAAACAAAGTTCCTCTTGTATCAGCAAACCCTTGCTGATTACCCCCATAAGAAAAGGGCTGACAAGGAAAACCAGCTAGCAGAAAATCAAAATCTGGAAACTCCGTAACTTTAGTTATGTCAGAATGAGGATTGACACCAAAATTGATCTCATAAGACAAGCAAGAATCTTTATTGATCTCAGAACTATACACACACTCATAATTAATACAAAGTTCATTGCAAGCCTGCTCAAACGCTAATCGTATTCCACCTGTTCCTGCAAATAAATCTATAAACTTCATCAAGTTCCTTGCCTATCAAATACTTGAAAGGGGGATTTTTTTTGATAAAGAAATGATCTTCAAAAAATCATCTTGGGTTTTGAGTAATTCAGGAACAATACTAATTGATGCATTTTGTTGATTTAAATGATCAGGCCACCAGAAGATAGCATGATTCTCTAATTCTTGAATGCTCCGATTGTATTTCATCTATCATCCTTCTGAGTACAGGACAAAAAATCAGGCTTTGGCTGAAACCCTGATGATTTCGTAGTTGGGTGGAACAATAGCAAAACTCAACACGCTCCCTAAAAATCCATAGTCTGTTGTAGTGCGAGCAGCTTGCCCGCTGGGATCAGACAAAATAGGGAGCAGGATGCTCCCACCCCATCAAAATCAAGATGCCGCCGTACATTTCAACTTTTGTCCTGTACTCAGATCATCCTTATTCTTTGCTTGATTATTCTCAATTCATTAACTGCTATTCCAATATAGCAATATTCACTTACTTACTTGAGTAACCACAATAAATAAAAATCGTTAAAAATAAGGCATTACGCTTGGCTTTAGATGATATTTCTATTTTCCATTTTCCCTAGGGAGAACCCCATTGACTGTAGTTGTATTCCACCAACGGCACTTCCACCACCTCACTGTAGAGGTGTTCAAGGCGGGTGATGTTGTAATGGAGCGTGTAGCGATCGAGCACTCGTTCTCGTGCCTTTTGGCCCAGCAATTTCACTAATTCCGGATGATCGCGGCAAATCGGCAACAGGGTTTTTAACTGGCCCGTCACATCATGGGTATCCATCACCATCCCCGCCCCCTGGTCAATCACTTCCCCATCCGCTCCGGCATCGGTGGCAATGCAGGCCACCCCGCAGGCCATCGCCTCTAGAAGTGCCAACGATAGCCCTTCCACCAACGACGGCAAGATAAACACATCCGCCGCCCGCAAAATCTCAATTCGTCGCTGCTCGTCCGCCTCGTAGCCGTACCAGATGATTCCATCTTGGGGGCCGTAGAACTGTTTCAACGAAGCTGCTAGGGGGCCATCACCCACGATCAGGAGTTTCGTTCGGGGGCCCATGGGGGTCTGTTTCCAGGCTTTTAACATCGCTTCCACATTTTTTTCCGTTGCGATCCGTCCCATGTAGACGTAGAGACGTTCGGCATTGAGGCGGGTTTTGAGGGGGGAGGAACCGGGGAAGTATTTTTGAATATCCACGCCGTTGGGGATGATCGTGACGCGGCGATCGGGTACACCTAAACGGACGAGGAGGTCTTTTTGGATGTTGGAAAAGACGATGACGCGATCGTAATTAGCCAGAAAGGGGGCGTAAAACTGATAGGTGAGGTATTGGGTGCTGGATTTGAGGTTGCGGATTTTGCTGTCAAAGGGGGGGTGGAAGGTGGCCACGAGGGGAATATTCAACGTGGTGCAAATGTCTGGCAGGCGGAAATCGAGGGTAGAAAGGGTGAGAGAGGCATGGACGAGATCGGGCTTGAGGTGTTGGAGCGATCGCATCAAAACCCGACTCGATTTTAGGGTCGGAATCGTGTAAACCTGGGATTTGTAGAGAAAGGGCAGGGCGATTTCCGCACAGGACGAGGCCACCGGAGCGTGAGCCGAATCCGGTTGGGCAAAATGGAGAAAACTGACCGGATGCCCACGGTCTAAAAGTGCATTGGTAACCTCTCGGCCATAGGTGACATTGCCACAAAACGGCGTTTTTTTTCCCAACCAAGCAATGTGCATGCATTCAGAGGAGTGGGCGCAGACTGTTCGTTAAGGAACGCAACATTTGCCCTAACTTTCCGTAACATTTGTTGATGTTGATGGTACCACGCCGCTACGGGAAATAGACCAACTCAGCAAGCCTCCGAGCAAGACAAGGAGAGCTAAAGCGTTTAAAACCGGCTGTAATCCCCAAATTGCCGCCGCTACCCCGGCTAAGGCGAGGGGAAGGGAGAGGGCAATATTCACGGCGTTGTTTTGCAACCCAAAGACTTTGCCGCGCATGGCCTCTGGCGTTTCCGATTGAATCGTGGTTTGCATCGGCACGCCCACGAACGCGCCACAGAAGCCCAGGGCAGCGGTGGCCAGGAGTGCGCCCACCAATTGGGTACTCCACCAGGACAGGGCGAATAACGAGAGAGCCATGCCTAAGCTGCCGAGGAGGGTGAGGGAGAGATGGGGGAAGCGTTGACCCCAATGGCCCAAAATGAACGCCCCGATCGCCATGCCCACGCCCCCAGAGGCGAGGAGAAACCCGAATTGCTCCGGTTTGAGGCCGGGAATATCGGCGGTGAGGGGGACGGCAAGGACAGCGAGGGCGGCAAAGACGCTAAACAGGATGATTAACTGCACCATGGCGTTGCGGACATGGTGATGGTCTTGGAGGTATTGCACGCCGTCTCGAATGTCTTGGAGGACGTGGGGCCGTTCAATATCTAAGCTGTCGGCGGTTTCGCCGGTTTTGAGGCAGAGGAGCAGGAGACCGGCGATCGCATAGGCTCCGCCGACGAGCAATTCCCGCCCAAATGTCCAGTGAGGATTCAGGCTTTGGATGCTGCTTTGCACGAGGGCGAGGAGGGGTTCACCGACGGCAAAACCGACGATCAGCAGCACCATCATTGTGGTGGTGTAGAGGGAGTTGGCGGGGAGGAGTTGCGATCGCGGCACAATCAACGGAATCGCCGTCTGTTCTGCCGGGGCAAAAAACTGCGTCAGGGTAGAGACCAAAAACGTAATCACCAACAAGCCCACAAAGCCGATGGGAACCGTCCACACCTTGCCCCAATCCTGCGTTGCCCACAGCAAACCAGGAATCAACAGCACCAAACCACCGCGCCACAGATTCGTCCACACCAACACATCCCGCTTCACCCAACGATCCACATAGACCCCCGCCAATGACCCAAACAACACCGCCGGAATCGTAAAGGCAATCATCACCGCTGATACCCAATTACTAATAAAGTCCTCGTTGGCGTGGAAATGGCTACTGATCAAGGCGATCATCAAGACTAGATACACCTTGTCGGCTAATTGCGAAAAGATTTGCCCACTCCACAGGACAAGGAAGCGACGATTGCGGAGGATGGGGCCAAAGCCGGGGCCATGGTCGGGGGTTGGATCTGTTTCAGAATCACGGTCAGGGGATGCCATGGGCAATTCCATTGCATCGGTGTCGTCGAGGGTGCGCATAAGACTGATTGAAACAACAGAGTGCCGCGTCAAGATAAACGATTTGGGTTTTTGTAGGGTGCTGAAGCGCGAAGCGTAACGCACCGTCCTATTGAGTTTTGGCGATTCAATATGATTCTCAAACTTGGTCTTGATACGGCAAGAGCTTAAACGTTTTTAAAACTCTTCTATGAATAAGGTATCAAGTAATGCAGCCGAACGAATGACATTGCCGAAGTGATATTGCGTATATTGCCGGAGGATGCGTTCGATGCCGCGCCAAGCGAGGGTGCTGCCAAGCTGGGGGGAGGCGATTAAGTCGGGGTGGGTTTGGCTGAGTTGTTGGAGGAGGTAGGTTTCGAGGTTGGTGAGGTAGGCGTGGCAGCGGATCGCGGCGGGGGCGGGCAGGAGAACGAGGCCGCCTTGGTCGAAGTCCAGCCCCACCCGCCAGCGGGGGTTATCGAGGGGAGGCGCGATCGCTGCCCCCGTCACGCAACAGAGATCCCATTGCGGCGCAATCCCGCCCCAGTGCAGCAGATGGATCACGCCTTGGGTGAGTTGGGCGACGCGGGTATCGAGGGAGGCGGTGGGGTTGAGGTGGGTGAGGAGGGTGAGGTGTTGGAGCAGGAGGTGATAGAGGTCGGCGGGGCTGTGGTCGCTCTGGGCGAGGGTGAGAACGAGTTCGGCCCAATATTGCGCGATCGCTAATTTGGCCAGGTCTCGACTGAGGGGCGCGAAGGATTCCCGCGTTTCCGCTTGGATCACCCGATCGAGCGATCGCCCCTGCACCACCAGCAAATCATTGACCACAAACAACTCTAGCCGCCCCCGCAGGGACGACTTCGGTTTTCGCGCTCCCGGCACTACGGCCCGCAGTAAACCGCGATCGGGCGAAAGGATCGTGACGAGGCGATCGCTTTCGCCCATGGCCATCCCCTTCAAGACAATGCCCGTGGCGGTATAGGTGCGACTCATGGCGATCGCCCCCAGCGTTTAACCAAAACAACCCCTAGCGATTGGAGAAAATATAACCCACCCCAATCACCAGGCCAAACTCCGCATCATCGCCCAAAAAACCCACATTCAACCCGGCATTGGCGACCCACTTATCGTTAAATCGCACATCCAGGCCGCCGGTAATCATCGGGCCCACGTTATTGTCCACCCCAGCATCCGCTGCCGTGTCATTGGTGGTGAACACCACGCCACCCCCCACGTAGGGACGGAGTAAAGCAGCTTCAAAGGGGTCTACATTGGGCACGGTAAAGTCGTAGGTGACCGGCACGAGGATCGCCACATTTTCCCCAATAATAGCCCCGGGACGGAGCGACAGATTATCCCCGATCGCAATTTTGGAAATGATCGCAAAAGAGGTATCGCCAATATCAGTATCACCCTCTAGCCCTAAATTGATCCCCGCTCCCACATAGCTCCAGGGTCGATTCACAAAGAGATTACGATTCACCTGGGCGACTTCTGGGGGGGCTGTCGTGGCCGTGGTGGGAGTGGTGGGCATCGTGTTGGTGCTGTAACTGGTCAGCGCGATCGCTGAGGTTTTGTCGGTGGCCAGATCCGCCAGACTGAGAAATTCGACCTTTGCGTCGTTTTTGGCGGGGGCTTGGTGGTGGGTGGGAATGGCGGTGCGGGTGGGAGGCGCGATCGCTGAAGTGGGCATCGCTTCAGGCACAGGGATCACGGTGGGGAGTGGCTCCGTCAGGCCACTTTCCGGAAAGGGGAGCGGGGTCGCGACCGCCTCAGCGGTCATCGGCCCTTCCGGGAACGGGAGCGGTTCGGCCTGGGCCATGGAAGGAAACACGATGGAAGCAATCACACCGGAACTAATTGCGATCGCGGTTAATACGGTTGAGTTCATTCTGGTCACTCCTCATGCGAAAAATACGTGCAGGATACACCTTGCTCCTAGTGTACGTGCCAACGCCCAATTCTGAGACCGAGCAATGGCCAGGATCGATCCTATCCCGATCAAATGATGACACCGAATCAGATGCGTCTGTTCTCCCCTCGCCTGGCGTAACAGACACGGCAACAGGGCCTCAGTCACGCGGCTCTCATCCCGACGCTGACCTTGTCGGTACAGCGCGGGACTTCCCACCGATTAGCTAAAATGAAGAAAAATGCCGTCCTTGCGCTATGAATTCACCCGACTTCCAACACCAAAAACGCCGCGTTGAGACTAAAACAGAGCCAACGCCCAAGGCGATGCCCATGGGAACCTTTCGGATTAACTTCATCCTGAACCAAGCCCAGCGGTGGTTTGACGGTTTGCCGCCGTTGGGCAAGTTGTTCATTGTGCTATTGGGAACCTTTGTGGTGCTCTCGATCCTCAATACCGTGCTGCGCATTTTGAGTGCGTTGGTGGTGGTGGGGGTGATTGCGATCGCCGTTTACGCCGGCTATCAATTTTTCAAAACCGCCGAGGCCGAGCAATCCCCCCCGCCGGATTCTGGCCAGTCCTAGTGCCGTGTCAAGGAGTAGTTTTAGAATCTTATTGAATCGCCCAAACTCAATATAACGGTGCGTTACGCTTCGCGCTTCAGCACCCTACGAGTATCCTGATTCTTGGCATTGACACGGCACGAAACTAACCCGGCTAGGGGCCTAGCGTTGGCGCTGGGCGGTGGGCAGATAAAGCGTCACCGTCGTGCCTTGATTGACACCGGCACTGGTTAACTCGATCGCCCCGCCCATGAGTTCGAGCAAATTCCGGGCGATCGCTAACCCCAACCCCGCCCCATTCACCTGAGGATTCATCAAGACAAAGGGGCGAAACAGTTTTTTCTGCTGTTCGGGCGCAATCCCCACCCCAGTATCTTGAATCGACACCACCGCCCATTGCCCGCTAGAACTGTGGAGATTTTGTAGCAGCGGCGGCAACGACACATTAGACCCTTGTACTCCTGAATGCATCGCGATCGCTGTCTTGATCGAAATGTGGCCAGCGGGGGTGAATTTAATCGCATTGTCTAAAATACTCAAGAAAACCTGGCGCAATTTCACCGGATCAGCATAGATGAGAATATCATCGGGCCAGGCTTGGATGTCCAACAGTAGCCCCTTCTCCGCTAGGGACATGGTTTCTAAGGCGATCGCATCTTCGAGCACCGTCATTAAGGGAACGCGCTCAATCTCCACATCTAACTGACCCTTTTCCAACTGGGATAAATCCAAAATATCGTCAATGATGCCCTTGAGAGTGAGCGTGGACTGCCGAGCTTTTTCTAAGAATTCTTGTTCCTCGGCATGGGTGTCA
Source organism: Spirulina major PCC 6313 (assembly GCF_001890765.1). Classification (NCBI taxonomy): domain Bacteria; kingdom Bacillati; phylum Cyanobacteriota; class Cyanophyceae; order Spirulinales; family Spirulinaceae; genus Spirulina; species Spirulina major. The sequence continues at coordinate 3,127,171 of NZ_KV878783.1, forward strand.
CAATAACCATCTTGTAGGATTTGCAACGAGCCAATAATGCCGTTTAACGGGGTACGGAGGTTGTGGGAAACGGTGGATAAAAATTCACTTTTGAGTTGATTGGCTAACTGCGCTTCTTTCCAAGCGCCTTCGAGTTCTTCTGCCCAGCTAATTAAGCGGCGAATCATGTTATTAATCGCCCCGGCTAACTGATTGAATTCCTCAATCTGAAAGTTTTTGGGAATGCGTTCGTTGATGTAAAGTTGTTCTTCTTGGAGAACATAGTCGCGTAATTGTTCTACGGGTCGCGCCATGTCGCGGGCGATGAGGAGGATGGCTCCCACGGTGAGGCCCATCATGGTTACGGTTAAGAGAATCAGCCCGGTGAGGAGGGTGTGGTGGATCTGGCGGATGGGCTTGAGGGTGTTGGCGAGGGGGGCGATCGCGAACACGACCCAGCGTTCCCTGGTGTTACCGATTAGGGGGTTGGCAATGACCTTGTAACCGGCGATCGATCGCGCCCCATTGTTTTCAAAATCCACCAACTCCATCACCCCCATCTCACCCACGAGGGATTGATCTAAAATCTCTTGGATTGTTTCGCGATCGTCATCAGACCATTGGGCAATGGATCGGCTGCTTTGACCCGATGACCGATGTAGCACTATTGTACCGGTGTCGTCGATGATGACCGGATAGCCCGCGAAGGCGTTGGCGCGGTCAGCCAACGAATGGGTAAAGGTGGCGCGGGCCACTAAGGCGAGATTACTCGCTGTGGGATTGGCTGCGATCGCCTCCATCGGCAGCGCCAACGCCACGCTAAACCTAGGTTCGCGATTGGGCGATGGGGGAAGGGGAGCCATGATGGGATCAGGGTGCTCCGGGGACGGTGTGGCAAACACGGGCCAAGACGGGGAGGCGGGGGGTGCAATGCGCTCCTGGTGACAGGTGCTCGCGAGGACGGTGCGGGTTTGGAGATCTTGGAGTTGTAAACAATCCAGCGCCGGATGGAGGGATTGGCTAATCGTGGTGAGGGAGGCTTGTACGTCCGATGAGGTGGAACTCAGGGCCGCGAAACTCTGCCGGACTAGGGTGAGTTCGCGGTTAACTTGGGTGATTTCGTACTCAATATCGTAGCTGTAGCGATCAGCACTGGCGGTTAAATGATTTCCCACGGATTGCCGCATGGCCATGCGTGCTTGGCGGTAGGTCATGCCATAGGTAATCATGACACCAATCACAAAGGCGGGAACCGTCAAAAACAGCAGTCGGATCAGGAGCAGACGGCGAAAGGAAGAGGGAGAGGGCTGTAGCATACCGCAACATGCGCAAAAAAAGAGTCACCAAAGGAAGACGCGATCGCCGTCAAGGGTCATATAGATCCTTACCCATCATCATAGGGGAGGGATTCTCTCTCCGTTGAGATTCCACCGAATCCACAAATAAATTTAATCGGGAGGACAGGGGCCGATGGTTCATCCTTACTGCACCGTAGTTTTAGCAATTACCGCCGATGGCAAACTGAGCGATGCTCCCCTGAGCCCAGCTCGCTTTGGATCAGCGACGGATTTGGCCCACTTAGAAGCTCAGGTGGCCCAAGCGGATGCGGTGCTGTTTGGGGCCGGCACATTACGGGCCTATCAAACGACGGTGACGGTGCGCGATCGCACCCTCTGCACCCAACGCCACAAGCGCGGCCAAACGCCCCAACCGATCCATTACGTCTGTTCCCGGCAGGCTGACCTTGATCCCCGCTGGCGATTTTTTCAACAACCCACCCCACGGGGCTTAATCACCACCACTAGGGGCGCGACTCATTGGCAGGGACGGCCAGAATTTAACGCGATCATCACCACAGGAGAGGCGATTGACTGGGGTCAGGTGTGCTCAATCCTGGGGGATCAGGGGATCGAGCGGGTGGCGGTGTTGGGTGGGGGGCAAATCGTCGGATCGCTACTGCGTGGCGGGTGGGTGGATGAACTGTGTTTAACCCTTTGCCCCCTGATTTTGGGGGAGGGTGTGCCGTGGCTGGCGGAGCAGTTACCGGCGGGGGTGGGGTTGGAGTTGTTGGCCTGTGAGGCGATCGCGTCGGAAGTGTTTTTGCGCTATCGGGTGATGCGGGGCTAAATCAGGCCCGGCGGTGGGGTGATTTCGAGGCGATCGCCCTCTAGATCCACCACGGGCACGATCGCTTTCACAAACGGGATTAACACCGTTTTGGTCGGGTCATCGGCACGGCGCACTTCGAGCAAATCATTCCCCGCCGATCGCAGATCGATCACCTCACCGACCACCTCGCCGCTGGCTTGATCAATCACCGTCAGCCCGATCAGTTCCGCCACATGAAATTCACCCTCTTCAAGTTCCGGCAATTCCGCATCACTGACCAAGAGCGTCGCGCCGCGTAGGGCTTCGGCTTGGGTGCGATCGCTCACCTCCGCCAACCGCACGATATAAAGGTTTTTCCCCGGCACGGGCCGACCCCGCACCAACTCCACCACCTCCGGCTCTGCCCCCGGTGCGCGTCGTAACCAACGCTGCCCCGGTTGGGTAAATCGCTCCGGAAAATCCGACAGAGACAACACCCGCACTTCGCCCTGTAACCCTTGGGCCGAAACGATAGTGCCAATTTCTAACCAGTCTGCATCAACCATGAGCGATCGCGAATTTTGCCTAGCCAGAATAGCACGAAGCACCACCCATCCACAGCATCGCGCTCCGAGTCCTCTGCCTAGTGAGAGATATTAGCATTACTGATCTGAGTCTTGGGAAAGATTCAGATTCTCAAACCGTTTTGCCATACTTAGGTTTAAGACAATTAACCGAATCTCTTGTCAACACGCCTGACGCTGCTTTACAAAGCTCGCATTTTCAGAACTCAACCGGTAGCGGAATTGCAAATCCCCTAAGTCTGTCTGCGTCAGTCCCGTCAAATTATTGAGATCACACGTTACTCATTTATCCCCTAATATCCGCACCATGAAATCCTCTTTGGTCATTCTTTACCACCGTGAACCCTACGACGAAATTATCGAAAACGGGGTTGTTCGCTATCGCCCAAAGAAAAGTCCCAATGGGATTATGCCCACCCTCAAAAGCTTTTTTGGTCACGTTAATCGAGGTACTTGGGTCGCTTGGAAACAGGTGACAGAAGAACAAAAATCCACCTTTGAAAATCGCATCACCGTCGAAGAAGAAAATAATAATTACAGCGTGCTCCGGATTCCCCTCTTAGCGGATCAGGTCAAACACTTTTACCACATCACCTCAAAAGAAGCCTTTTGGCCCATTTTGCACTCTTTCCCCTGGCAGTTCACCGATGAATCGTCAGACTGGGAAAACTTTAAAACCATTAATCGCCTCTTCGCTGAAGCTGCCTGTGAAGAAGCCGCCGAAGATGCTCTGATTTGGGTGCATGACTATAATCTCTGGTTGGCTCCGCACTACATTCGCCAACTAAAACCCGACGCGAAAATTGCCTTTTTCCATCACACTCCCTTCCCCTCGGTGGATATCTTCAACATCCTGCCCTGGCGGGAGCAAATTGTGGATAGTTTGCTCTGCTGTGATGTGGTGGGCTTCCATATTCCTCGCTACTCGGAAAACTTTGTCAATGTGGCGCGGAGTTTGCGCCCCGTCGAAGTGCTCAAGCGCGAAGATCCCCCAGCCCACATGACTAAAACCGGGACGGCTTTGGCTGAACCGGAAATGATTTCTCAACTGGGGTATAACGGTCGAGTCGTCAATATCGATGCGTTCCCGGTGGGGACGAACCCGGAGCATATCCTAGGGGTGTTGGCGCGGCCCGAAGCTAAGCAACGCTTAGCGGCAATGCGCGAAGAGTTTGGCGATCGCAAACTCCTGATCGCTGCCGGTCGTGTGGACTATGTCAAAGGTAATAAGGAAATGCTCCTCGCCTTTGAACGTCTCCTCGAACGTCGTCCGGATCTCCACGGCACGCTGAATTTCCTCGTTACCTGTGTCACCCCTGCCGCCGGGATGCGGATCTACGAAACCACCCAGCACGAAATTGAGCAACTGGTAGGACGGATTAACGGGCGATTTTCAGAACTGGGCTGGACTCCGGTGCTGCTGTTCACCGAACCCCTCAACGCCATTGACCTGATGTGTTACTACAAACTCGCCGATGTTTGTTGGACAACGCCCCTCCGCGATGGTTTAAATTTGGTGGCGAAGGAATATGTGGTGGCTCATAAGGAGGATACTGGGGTGCTGCTCCTGTCGGAATTTGTCGGCGCAGCGGTGGAACTGCCGGAAGCGTTGCTGACGAACCCCTATTCTCAAGAGAAAATGGATGAGTCGATCGAGTTGGCCCTGGCGATGCCCGAAGCGGAACAGCGGGAACGGTTGGCGAAAATGTACGCCACCGTCACCACCTACGATGTGAAATATTGGGGCGATCGCATCCTCAAGATCTTTAAAACCCTCCAAGCCGACGCGGAAAAAGTGCCCCAAGGCGTAGCCTAGTTCTCCACTGGGTGCTGAACCTGCACTGCATGATAACCCCGGATTCTCGATAGGAATTCGGGGTTTCGTGGTGTAACTTTCGTCTCACGTTCCCGGAGTTTCCCGCACGATTCACCCAACATCTTGGTTAACTTGTGCCAGCGGAAAAAATATCGCACACTGAAGATACCTCTCGCTGAATACAACCGTTATGGCTCTTTATGCAGAACTCCATCGTCATTTAGGTGGTTCCGTGGTTCCCCGCATTCTTTGGCGATATTTTCAACGCTATGAGCCGGATTTGTCCCAACGGTTTCCAGACTATGACCCCTTTGAAGATTTCTACACCCGCCCCCGCGAGACGTTGGATGAATATTTAGAGCTGCATACCTTAGTGGAAAGTGTGCAAACAGAAAACACCTTGCCCTATTTCATCTATCGCCTGTTACGGGGGGCCTATGTCTTTGAAAATCTCGCCTATTTAGAACTGCGTTATACCCCCTATTACCGCACCGATCACGATCGCTCTGAAGCCGAACGCATTGACCAAATGCAGCGCATTGTGGAAGTGGTGGGCAAAGCGATGCAGGGGGTGGAACATCCGATCATTACGCCGCAAATTTTATGTATGCATGTGCGGCTTCCCTATGCGGTGAATCGGGCGATCGTGGATTTAGCGATCGCCAATCCCGATCTCGTTTGTGGGGTGGATTTGGCGGGGGGCGATAACCATTATGGCGATCGCATCGAGGAGTTGGTGACGTTGTTTGACTATGCGCGATCGCACGGTGTGAAGACCACCGGCCACCTCTACGAAACCGCCGACGGTTGCCATCCCCAATTGCTGCCCTATTTACAACGCATCGGCCACGGGATTCAAATCCCCCTCCAACATCCGGAACTGCTGCGGGAAGTGGCCGCCAATGGTCAATGTTTAGAGGTGTGCCCCACCACCTATTTTCAAACCGGCGCGTTAGAGGATTTATCGCAATTAAAAACCGTGTTTCAACGCTGTTTTGATGCGGGGGTGGATGTGGCGATTTGTACCGATAATGCGGGGCTGCATAATGTGCGCTTGCCCTTTGAATATGAGAATTTATTGACCCACGATATTATTAATTTTCGGCAACTCCAAGCCTGCCAAGATGCGGCGTTTCGTCATGCCTTTGCCTGGCCCCATAAACAGCCGCCCACGTTGCTGTTAAATACCCTGCTCCAAGAAGAACCGCCCGCCGATGCCACCTCAATTTATCCCTAAGTTGCAGGGTTTTAAAACTGGGATATAAGCGGTTAAGCTTGGGAGGCAAGGGGCTGAAGCCGCCTTGTCTGCTTTGATTGGCTTGTTCTTTACTTCCTCAGTGTTGCCATGGTGCGATCGCCCCTGATCTCTTTATCCTTAATCGCCACCCTGTGGGGACTGCCGAGTCTGATCCAGCGGCTCCCGGCGGCGATCGCTGCCGAAACCAATCCCCTTGTGGAGTTAACCCAGCAGGGCCTACAGCAGCTAGAGTCTGGCCAATTTGAAGCGGCGTTGCGTACCTATCGACAGTTGTTAGACCAGGCGGAACGGGAGGGGAGCGATCGCGCCCGTGATGAGGCTCGCCTTGGCCAGGCCAAAGCCACCCTCCTCGCCCAACGGTACAGCGAGGCAATCCCGCAGTGGGAGCAGATTGTCACCCATGAACGCCAGACCCCCAACCACAGCGGCTTACCCCTGGCGTTAACAAATTTGGCCCTGGCGCAGTTTGGGGCGGGACACTATCGAGGGGCGGAAACAGCCCTGCGGGAGGCGGTGACCGCGTGGGATAGCCTGCGGGCGAATTTGGCGGATCTCGACCAAGTGACCCTCTTTGAACAACAAGCTCACACCTATCGCCTCTTGCAAAAAACCTTGGTGGCCCAGGGAAACACCGATGCGGCGCTGGTGGTTGCCGAAGCGAGTCGGGCGCAATCCTTGGTGGAACAGTTGGTGCGCAAGCATCGCCCCACGGCCGCGCCGCCGCTAGATCTTGAAGCGATCCGCACAGCGGCTAGAACGGAAAAGACAACCCTGGTGATTTATGCCTTGGTGGGGGATGAGGTGCGGGTTTTGGGCACAGAAGCCAATGAACCGACGACGCTCTACAGTTGGGTGGTGTCGCCCCAGGGTGCGATCGCTTTTCACACCCTCGATCTTGAAGCGGCGGGCATTGAGTCACTGCGTACCTTTGTCCGCCAAACCCGCACCCAACTCATCGATCGCTTTGGCCGAGGACGAGTGACCACAACGCTCCCCGGTGACGGCGCGGCGGACTATCTCTATCAACTCTTGATCGCGCCAATCGCGGCCCATCTGCCCCGCGATCCCGCTGCTTCGGTGACAATTCTGCCCCAAGATGCCCTGTTCCTCGTCCCCTTTGCCACGCTGCGCAATCCTGCCGGAAATTATCTAATTGAATCCCACACGCTGCAAGTTGCGCCCAATGTGCAGACCTTAGCGATCGCCGCCACCACCCCAGAACGTTCCTCCCAAGGAACCGCCGTGATCGTTGGCAACCCCACCATGCCCACCCTGCCCCAACAGGATCGCCCCCTCAGTGCCTTACCCGGCGCGGAACAAGAAGCGATCGCCGTGGCGAACCTCCTCAACACCACCCCCTTTCTAGGATCACAGGCCAGCTTCACCCAGATTCAGCCCCACCTCGCCACCGCCTCCGTACTCCACTTCGCCACCCACGGCCTGCTCTCCTGCGTGGACACCCAAATCGACCCCAACGAAACCCTGCGCTACGAGTTGCGCTGTCCTGACTCCCAACTGGATTGGTACGGTAATGCGATCGCGCCACCTGCCAGCACGGCCCGTGAAAATAATGTGTTTGTCAATCCCGGCGCGGTGATTGTGGGGGGCAATGTGTTTGTGGGTGGGGAGGCGGCGGAAACGGCCCTCGCCCGCGAAAAAGTGGTGCGCGTGGATTTGCCGGGTGCTCTCGTTCTCACCGCTGATGATGAGTTTGCCACGAGTGATCTTAAGGATGGCTTTTTAACCAGTCGGGAAATTGTGGCCTTGGATTTAACGGCGGATTTGGTGGTGTTGAGTGCCTGTGATACCGGACAGGGAAGGATTACGGGGGATGGGGTTGTGGGGTTGTCGCGATCGTTTTTGGCGGCGGGGGCGGAAAGTGTGGTGGTGTCGCTCTGGGCGATTCCGGATATTCCGACGGCGATGCTGATGACGGAGTTTTATCGCAATCTCCGCAGCAATCCGGATAAGGCCGCCGCCCTCCGCCAAGCGATGCTCACCACCATGGAACAATACCCCGATCCGTTCAACTGGGGCGCGTTTGTGTTCATGGGCGATCGCACCTGAATAATCGGCTACCCTCTTGAAAACTGATATAGTGTTAGAACGCTAGCAAACTCCCTAAATACCAACAAGGGATAAGACTACTTCTAGCTTATTGAGGGTAGAAACATGCTAGAACAATTAATCCTCTACTTTGTTTGTAAAACCAAAGGGTACATTACCAAGACTCAATTAGTAAAGTTTCTGTACCTGGCTGATTTGTATTCTGTGAAATGGACGAAAAAACAGCTTACTGATCTTGATTGGTGCTACTATTTGCGTGGCCCTTGGAATCAAGAGATTGACACCACCCTGGAAAAGCTAAATGTTTTATCGTAAGGATTCAGGTGGGGGGGGGGTTGACAAATCAGAAAAAACAGCTAGGTTAGCACAATGAAGCCCATCGAGATTCCCCCAGCCGTCGAACGAGAGCAACTGAGACAAGCATCATCAGAGGTGCTGGTGGAACTGGTGTTGCGGCAACAAGAGATTATTCAGCAACTAGTCTGGGAAATAGAGCGGCTCAAGAACAACGCCAACAGCGATAGCGAGAGTTCATCGAAACCCCCATCAAGCGACATCCACAAACGCTCAGAACACCAACCCCCAAAAAAAGAGCCACCAAGCCAAGGAAAGCGTAAACCCGGTGGGCAACCCGGTCATCAGGGAAAAACTCGCAAAGGGTTTGGCAGAATAGACCGCTACGAAATGGTGCGAGCGCAAGTGTGTGGGTACTGTGGGAGCCAAGAGTTGAGCCTAGTCCCCCGAAAAACGCGCCGCCATGAAGTAGCCGAGTTAATCCAACCCGCCATAGAAGTAGTGGAGTATGAGCAGCAGTGCTGCTGTTGTAGCCGATGTGGACAGGAAACATGGGGAGAGTTACCGCCGCCAGTGCTGGGAGGTCAAAGCTTAGGAGCCGGACTGCAATCCCTGTTGGTGTGGTTGGGGAACTACGCTCACATGAGCTATGAAAAGCAGCAGGAATTCCTAGAGGAACTGGGGAATATCACCGTGGGAGTAGGGACATTACAAGCGACCAATGAAAGGGCATCCCAAAGCGTTAAGCCGACAGTAGAGGAACTGGGAAACTGGGTGAAACACCAAGACTATGCCCAAGTGGATGAAACACCATGGCTAGTCAAGGGAGTGAAAGAGTGGATGTGGGTAGTGTGCGGGGTGGGTTTTTGCCTCTTCCACGCCGCTGATACTCGTTCAAGGGCGGAATTAGAGACCCTATTAGGTCGAAGCTTTGATGGTGTACTCGTCTCTGATGACTTCAGTGTGTACAACGGTTATGAGGTGAAAGCCCAGCAGAAGTGCTTGGCTCATCTAAGGCGGCACTTCAAGAAAGTCTGCAAGCTCAGGCATGGAAAAAATCCAGAGTTGGCGAAGGCATTCCTGGATTTGATTGACACAGCCTTTGAGCAGCATCGTCAGTGGCGTGAAACCGAGGATGGGGCTGCCTATCATCAATGGGCGGCGGGCTTTATCTATGAGGTGAAGGCGGCTGTGGAGCATTGGCTCCCCCTGGCTGGGCATGAGGCGGGCTTGTTATTGCGCTCTCTACGCGATAAGGCAAATCAGTGGTGGTATTTCCTGTCCCATCCAGAAATTCCCCCGGATAATAATCGTGCGGAACGCTCGTTGCGGTTGGCTGTAACCAAGCGTAAGGTTTGTGGTGGCTCGCGTTCGATGGCAGGTTTTGCCCAGACGGCAAGGTTACTGAGTGTGATTCAGACTTGTCGGACTCAAGGGCGTTCGGTGTTGAGTTTCTTGAAACAAGCTTTGATGGCGACGGCTTCTCCTGAGCAAGTCTCCATGCCTTCCCTCATCCCTGCTACCTGAATCCTTACGTTTTATCAGTGCAAAAAGAGGGTGAAGCATCGTTGATTAAAGTGAGAGATGAATCGTTTTCGCCTGATTTTGATTTCCCAATCGGTCTGCAACTAATGCTAGATAATATCAGGAGAGAGTGGGCGGGATCAGGTCCTGAAAAGTTTCGAGAGCTAATGAAATTTGTCTATGCAACGGCTCCAATGATAGAAGCACAAAAAAAGCATAAACCGGAAGACAAAGCATCGCTCGATCTCCAATTAGAACACAAAAAAAATGTTGACAGAATTAGGGAGATAGAAGTTGGCTGAAAAGAGGAACCAACGCCCTCGTCAGGGTTGGATTTACATGATCAGTCCCTATCAAGTATCGCTGCGATGTAGGCGTAATCATGTTCACATTTATAACTTACATGAACCAGGGGAAATTGAGTGCCAAACACCCTCTTGTTCGGAAAAAATCAACTCCAGTCGAGTGTTTCGTGGCACTCACCCACACATAATTTGGACAAGTGATCAATTCCAAGATGAGTCAGGCTATATCCAAACGTTGTAAGGATTCAGGTACTTGAAACGCAGTCACAGCAAGGCTTTCAAAATCGAGGTGAGTTCTAAACTAACAGTTCATTCTCAATAATTACGCAAGACTAGGGGTTACAGCCTTGTTTATTGAGAATAATAAAATAGCTCAAAATAGCTGAAACCCATACTGAGCAGTGCTTACAGCCAAATCCTCATGACCTGAATGCTTACCAAACGTTTACAGTAATTCCACTAACTTCCCAAACGACTTGAACAGGTTTATCAACAACCTATCCAATCATGCATACATCCAGAAATGGCCTACAAAAAAAGTCCTATGCACTCGTGCATCAAATCTGTACAGTGGATGGAAATTGCTTCAAGGGAACTGCCGGGAGTTGGTTAGATCGAATAGGACAATTAGATCGGAAAGACAAAAATGAAATCAACAGACGATTACAGTTTTTTCTCAACATCAGTGAATCTCCCAGTAATGACTGGTTTAAGAACAATGCTAGTCCAGAGTTAGTAGAAAAAATTTATGGTTATCTACCAGATGTAGAAAGAAAAGAATTGCTGGAAAGTTTAATAGACGATGTAGAATAACTGAAAAAATGGTTTGATTCATGAATCAAACTCAGAGGCTATTTAAGAAGTCAAAATTCAGATCCAAAAACAAGATTTGCTCAATGAAAAAAAGGGGCTTAAGCCCCTTGCCCTTCCACTAATAACACTTTTTAAACGGCCTCTCAGAATTCTGTAACTAATGCCAAAAACATAGTGAGAGATAAAAAATGGTGTGAATTTCACAATCCAGGCACAGTTAAAAATACGGCTTGGCGAGAAAATAACTCATCACGGATTTGGCATCAAAGGCGGTGGGATTTTGGCGAACTTGGGTTTCAAATTCATCCGGGGTGAGTAAGACCACTTCAATTTCTTCATCATCATCTTGGCTGGGGGGCGTGGCGAGTTTTGTTAAACCTTGGGCGAGGAACGCATAGATATATTCATCGGAATAGCCGGGGGCGAGGGGAAATTTACCCAGATCGCGCCATTGGCTGGCTTGGTAGCCGGTTTCTTCTTGGATTTCGCGCTCGATGGTGATCGCGGGGTTTTCGCCGGGTTCGATCGTGCCGGCGGGAAATTCCAAAAGGCGACCCGACACGGCAAACCGATATTGATAGACCATCACAAGCTGACCCTCTGGGGTGACCGGAACCGCTAGAGCACCGCCGGGATGGCGAATGCATTCCCAATCGCCTTCGACCCCGTTGGGCAGGCGTAACCGATTGACATCAAAGGCAAATTTGCGGCCGTGGTAGTAGAGGCGTTGTTGGAGAAGTTCGGGGGCTTGGTGTTGGGGTTGCATGGCTGGGCGGATCGCTCTTGAGTATCGGGTTAATTATCAGGGGCGGGGGTGGCGTTTGGGAATGAGGTTAGACGGGGGCGAGGCGTGTAATCCCGCTACAGTCCACCTGGGCGAGGAGTTCGGCGACGGTGGTTTGGGTGACGGGATCGCGCCAGTGGGGGGCAATGTGGGCGAGGGGGGCAAGGACAAAGGCACGATCGCGCATCCGGGGATGGGGAACGGTGAGGTTCGGCAATTGCAAAATGCGATCGCCGTAGAAGAGTAAATCTAAATCCAGCGATCGCGGCCCCCACCGCACCCGACGAATTCGTCCAAAATGCTGCTCGGTGCTTAACAACACCTGAAGTAGATCCGCAGGGGATTGATCCACATCAAAAATCGCACAACCATTCACATAGTCCGGCTGGGGCGGGCCGACGGGAGCCGTCTTATACCAGGGTGATACTGCCGTTAGATAAAGTCCTGGCGTGACGGACAACAAATCAATGGCTTGGTTGAGAATCATGGTTGAATTCCCTAGATTGCTGCCCAAGGCGATCGCGACGGAACTCACACTCATGACATCTAATTAACCTATTCAAACGTTTGCGACTGTTGAGAGCTTCAGGATCTATTATGATCGTGGCTCGTGAAAATCCAGAGAGCCAAGTTGTCACCCCATCACTAAAATACTCGGATCAATCAATGCAGATTGCTCGATGGACTTCAATTGTTATCACACATTGAAGCTCTGAACATCAAATCATGGGCGGCAAAACTCAGCCAGCGCGATCGCATTCTCAGCCATCAACCCTAAAATTTGCTGGCATCATGGGCAACAGTGCAATCGTTGAACCCATGACCTTTTGGCTTGCTCTCACAGAACTCTACGGAAAACTAGGCGCAACCGTCTTGGTTGGCTGGATTTTGGGGCAGTATTTACCCCGCAGCGTTGCCCATCAGTTGGGGGTGTTTTTGTTTTGGATTGGGGTTCCCTTGGGGGTGATGATTTTTTTACGGCGGGCGGACTTGTCCGGGGCGATCTGGGTGGCTCCGGTGGTGGCGTGGGCGGCGATCGCCCTCGGTGCGGGTCTCGCTTGGCTCTGGTCACGCTATCAACCCTTTCCCCACAGCCGATCCACCGGCACGTTTATGCTCGCCTCCATGTTCGGCAATACCGGCTATCTCGGCTACCCGATCATCTTGACCCTCTTGGGCGAAGAATATTTTGGCTGGGTCATTTTTTACGATCTCTTCGGTACGACTATCGGAGCCTACGGGTTCGGCAGCCTCTTCGCCTCTTGGTTTAATCCAGAAATGCCCCAACAATCGCCCCGAATCGCGGTGCTCACGGCCCTGCGCAATCCGATTTGGTGGTGCTTTGGGTTGGGGTTGGGGCTGCGATCGCTCACCTTCCCCCTACCCATTGAGCAGGGATTGCACACCGTGGGCTGGGCGGTGATCAGTGCCTCGTTGGTGTTGATCGGGATGCGCCTCAGTCAACTCACCTCCTGGCAGCATTCACGCTCCGTGGGGGTGAGTGTGGCGATCAAAATGCTGTTGGTTCCCTTGGGGTTGGGGGTGGGCTTGCGATCGCTGGGGTTTCAGGGGGCGTTACTGTTGGCGCTCGTGTTGCAGATTGCAATGCCGCCCGCCTTCGCCACGTTGGTGGTGTCGGAAGCCTACGATCTGGATCGAGAATTGGCCGTCACTGCGATCGCCCTCGGTTCCCTCGCCTTACTCCTCACCCTACCGCTCTGGTTACTGATCTTCCCCGTGCCATAGCAGTCGTCTGTTTCTGCAAGGGTAACCGTCCCTGGTATTTAACGAATTTTGGTCGTCTCAACGATTTCAATGGTCAAATCATGAGTTTTCGATCACTGCAACCCTATGAATTTGATGGGGACAGTTACCTGCAATGGGATGCACCCATTTTTTTGCGGCTTGAGGCTTTTATTATTCTCTTTTCCCAGACAGCATATCCCTCATGAATAGCTTGATCCATGGCAGTCTCGCCCCAGACCTAGACCCTCTCTAGTGGGGTCGCCGTTGCGTGCGAATTTTGTTAACCTTTTGGAGAAGAGTTTGATTGAGATTGTAAATTTTGTTGACCGTTTAGAGAAGGGCTTGATTGAGATTGCGAATTTTGTTGATCTTTTGGATGAAGGTTTGATTCAGATTATAGTCATGCTTATCAAACGCTTTCTCTGCATTTTTCGTCACAGCTTTATCCTATGCTAAACACCATATTCATGGGTCTTCCAAATTTAGGGTGAAAGACAAAATAAGCCAACGAGATTTCAGCAATTTCAGCGATCAGAATCCTGTTTTTTGTATTATATTAAACATTCTATACCTGTAAGGATTCAGGTGGGGGGGGGTTGACAAATCAGAAAAAACAGCTAAGTTAGCACAATGAAGCCCATCGAGATTCCCCCAGCCGTCGAACGAGAGCAACTGAGACAAGCATCATCAGAGGTGCTGGTGGAACTGGTGTTGCGGCAACAAGAGATTATTCAGCAACTAGTCTGGGAAATAGAGCGGCTCAAGAACAACGCCAACAGCGATAGCGAGAGTTCATCGAAACCCCCATCAAGCGACATCCACAAACGCTCAGAACACCAACCCCCAGAAAAAGAGCCACCAAGCCAAGGAAAACGTAAACCCGGTGGGCAACCCGGTCATCAGGGAAAAACTCGCAAAGGGTTTGGCAGAATAGACCGCTACGAAATGGTGCGAGCACAAGTGTGTGGGTACTGTGGGAGCCAAGAGTTGAGCCTAGTCCCCCGAAAAACGCGCCGCCATGAAGTAGCCGAGTTAATCCAACCCGCCATAGAAGTAGTGGAGTATGAGCAGCAGTGCTGCTGTTGTAGCCGATGTGGACAGGAAACATGGGGAGAGTTACCGCCGCCAGTGCTGGGAGGTCAAAGCTTAGGAGTCGGGCTGCAATCCCTGTTGGTGTGGTTGGGGAACTACGCTCACATGAGCTATGAAAAGCAGCAGGAATTCCTAGAGGAACTGGGGAATATCACCGTGGGAGTAGGGACATTACAAGCGACCAACGAAAGGGCATCCCAAAGCGTTAAGCCGACAGTAGAGGAACTGGGAAACTGGGTGAAACACCAAGACTACGCCCAAGTGGATGAAACACCATGGCTAGTCAAGGGAGTGAAAGAGTGGATGTGGGTAGTGTGTGGGGTGGGTTTTTGCCTCTTCCACGCCGCTGATACTCGTTCAAGGGCGGAATTAGAGACCCTATTAGGTCGAAGCTTTGATGGTGTACTCGTCTCTGATGACTTCAGTGTGTACAACGGTTATGAGGTGAAAGCCCCAGCAGAAGTGCTTGGCTCATCTAAGGCGGCACTTCAAGAAAGTCTGCAAGCTCAGGCATGGAAAAAATCCAGAGTTGGCGAAGGCATTCCTGGATTTGATTGACACAGCCTTTGAGCAGCATCGTCAGTGGCGTGAAACCGAGGATGGGGCTGCCTATCATCAATGGGCGGCGGGCTTTATCTATGAGGTGAAGGCGGCTGTGGAGCATTGGCTCCCCCTGGCTGGGCATGAGGCGGGCTTGTTATTGCGCTCTCTACGCGATAAGGCAAATCAGTGGTGGTATTTCCTGTCCCATCCAGAAATTCCCCCGGATAATAATCGTGCGGAACGCTCGTTGCGGTTGGCTGTAACCAAGCGTAAGGTTTGTGGTGGCTCGCGTTCGATGGCAGGTTTTGCCCAGACGGCAAGGTTACTGAGTGTGATTCAGACTTGTCGGACTCAAGGGCGTTCGGTGTTGAGTTTCTTGAAACAAGCTTTGATGGCGACGGCTTCTCCTGAGCAAGTCTCCATGCCTTCCCTCATCCCTGCTACCTGAATCCTTACCTATACCTTAATCCCGAAGACCCATATTTATCAATACACTAGTGACAGTTCTAACTTTCATGAGTCTAACCATCACAATCTCAGAAATCTGATGCCTAACACTGGTGAGAGAACCGCTACCAAAGCAGTGAAGTTAAAAAAAATTGTTACGAAAAAACAGATCAAGGCTGCTCTTGAAGCTGCGATCGCTGCCCTTGATCCAGATATTTGTATCCTTGATCTGCAAAACTGTGTCATCTTGGGGATGCCCACTGAGAATCCCTCCCCCAAATTTCCAATTATTGTCGATCAGCAAACCTGGGGTTGGGTGGCCGGGGCTGACTCTGTGGCCAGTTTAGTGCCGTTAATCGGTTGCATTGTGCAACAGGAACTTCAAAAAAAGTCTCTCGCCAAAGAACTCCTTGAACGCTACCAAGAGCTAGATTTATTTTATGATCTCTCCACTCAAATTACCGCCAGTCTAGACATCACTGCTATTGCTGAATTAGCGATCGCTGAACTCAAAACCTTGATTCCGGCCACCAGTGGCGCGGTTTTTCTAGTGGGATCTGATCGGCGATCGCTAGAACAATTGGCCAATTTTGGTTCCCCTTGTTCTCCCCAGGACTATCTCTATCCGGGGCAAGATTTCATCACCCAGTTGGCGCAACTCCATCACGGCAAGATCATCAATGATGCTCAACAAGCACTACCAGGGGGCATCTGTGGCAATGCGTTTCATGCTCTGATCCATGTGCCGCTCAATGGTAAAGACCGCGTGCTGGGCTTCATTGCCCTGGGAAGTACCGTCCCCGAAACCTACACCACCGAGCACCTCAAGACCCTGGAAATTTTTGCCAGTCAAGTGGCGATCGCGATCGAAAAAGCCCTCCTCTATCAACAGAGTCAAACCGCCGCCCAACAGGCCCAAGCCCAAGCCCAAACAGTCCAGCAAGCCCTCCAAGACCTCAAGCAGACCCAAGCCAAGCTGGTACAGAGTGAAAAAATGTCCAGTCTCGGCCATACCATTGCGGGTGTTGCTCATGAAATCAATAATCCAGTCGGTTTCATCAGTGGCAACCTAGAGTTGCTCCAGCGGGATAGCCACGATCTACTGGAACTCCTCGCACTCTACCAGCAGCATTACCCCGATGCCCATCCTGACATTCTCGCCAAAGCAGAGGAGATTGAGATTGAACTGGTGCAGTCAGAATTAGTCGAAATTGCGAGATCGATGCAGGAAGGAGTGAGACGGATTAAAGAAATTGTCTTATCACTGCGGAATTTCTCGCGGATTGACAGCCGGCAAACCCAAGCCGCCGATCTTCACGAAGGACTCGATAGCACCCTAATGATTCTGCGCCATCGTCTCAAAATTGGCGATCATCGCCCGGAGATTGAGGTGATCAAAGACTACGGTGAGTTGCCCATCGTATTGTGTTATCCCGGTCAGCTTAATCAAGTCTTCATGAACATCCTCAGTAACGCGATCGATGCCCTCGATGCCGTTCAAACCCAGCCACAAATCCAGATTCGCACCCGTGCAGTAGGCGAAAACCAAGTCTCCATCTGGATTAAAGACAACGGCAGCGGCATGCCCCCGGACGTAATCGATCACATCTACGAGCCATTCTTTACCACCAAAGGGGTGGGCAAAGGCACGGGACTCGGCATGGCCATCAGTCAGCAGGTGATTCGGGACACCCATCAGGGTCGCCTCGACTGTACCTCTCAACCGGAGGTCGGCACAGAGTTCTGCATCACCATTCCCATCAACCCCACCACCTCCGGGGTGGATGCAGCCACAACGATTCCTGATTCACCCTACAAAATGGTGTAGATCAACCACCAGATTGACAGGGAATCCTTAGCTTGACGGACTGCATCTCGGTTTAACTGCTACAACCCCGCTATTTCGTACCTCATGAATCAGCTTAATCCCGTCCAACTCTCTGACTCCGATCGCGTCCGCAACCGGGTGCTTCCTCCCTTGATTGGGGTCATTCTTCTGCTCCAAGGAATTTTTATCTACACCTTCTTCAATCAACAACAGCAGCGTCTCAAAAGTCTAGAGCAGGATACCCAGGAACGAGTTGATAATCTGATTGAGCAAGAGCAGTTTAATACCCTGAATATGCTTAATGCGGTGATGACCGCCATGGTTCGAGATCAGCATTTAATGGAGGATGTTCAAGC